>NZ_JAATVY010000027.1 GCF_011947195.1 Planosporangium thailandense
ATCGTGAAGGATTCGGGGCGTCATGACGCCCCGAATCCTTCACGATCACGTTGTGGCAAAGGGGCGGGAGCGGCGTACGCCGCTCCCGCCCCAACGTCAGCGTCGACTACTTGGCCAGCTTGCCGATCAACTCCGCGCCCTCGTGTGCGGCTACGTTGACCCGGGCCTGCCACGGCCGCGACTTGCCGGCCGCCCAGATGAGCGCCGACCGGACATCGGTCAGCGGGCGCGGCCAGCGCGTGCCGACCCGGCCGTACAGGCGCGAGTACTTCTGCGTAGCGTCGGTCACTGGCCGCTGCCGGGCCTCCCATCCGCGCAGCGCGGTCGGCACGTCGACGGCGCCGTCGAGCATCATGCCGAGCGCGTACCCGTTGGTCATCGCCAGGCACGCCGCCTGACCGAGGTTCGGCGACATCGCGCTCGCGGCATCACCGACCAGCGCGACCCGGCCCTTGACCCAGCTGTGGGTTCGCACGTCGGAGAACGACGCCCAGCGGGAGACGTCGGGGATCCGGTCGAACACATGGCGCAGCGTAGGGAACGACTTCGACCAGGACTCCTTGTTGAGCGGCTTCTCCCGGCCGGCCAGGTCGGACGCGGGGCAGCAGGTGTAGACGTACACCATGTCCGGGGTGACCGGGCAGATGCCGACGCGGCGGCCGCCGTTCCAGTACTCGAGCGCGTTGTTGACCGGGTCCTGTGGCATGCGGGGGATGAGGTGACGGCTGCAGCCGTCCTCCAGGTCCCGCACGACGCGGTCGAGGCCGAGCGAGTTGCGGACCGGCGAGCCCACGCCGTCCGCGCCGATGATCAGATCCGCCTTGTGTGACTCGCCGGACTCGAGGTACAGCTCGCCGTCCGGGGAGGCGCCCGCCACCAGGGAGCTGGTCACGATCTCCACGCCGGCGCGCTGCGCCGCGTTGGCGAGGGCGCGGTGCAGGTCGGTGCGGAGCACCAGGTACAGGCGGACGTCGTCGGACTTCATCCAGTCGTCCTGGATGAGCCGCTGGCGCTCGTCGTACAGCTTCCAGCTGTTGATCCGCTCGGCCCGGTGGGTGGCCTCCTCGTAGGCGCCGGTCTGCTCCAGCGCGCGCAGCGCGTTCTCCCACATGAAGATGCCTGCGCCGATCTCGCGGAGCTCACGGCCCCGCTCGTGGACGCGAACGCTCCAGCCGCGTTGTGCCAGCGCCGTGGCGACGGTCAATCCAGCCAGGCCTCCTCCGGCGACCTCCGCGTGACGCACTCCAGATGGCATTCGAAACATCCCTCCACCCACACAGGCATATTGAGAATCGACGCGGCTGCTCCGCAGTCGGATCGTGCTGTAGACCGCGCGTGGGACGCTGCTCACGTGCGCCGCGTGCAGACCGTAATCAGTCAGAAGACAGCATGTCAAGGGATGAAATCGTCGGAGGTTGCGTGCCTCATGGCGCTATCGGTCTCTGCTGGGCCGCTAGCTCGCCCGTTCGGTCGAAACAAGGCGTCAGTTGCGCGCTGGACCGGCTACTCGTCGGGGTAAACGGCCGAATTCCGCCGCTGTACGCGCCTCTGGTGGGTGGATATCGTCGATTCCATGAAATGATGGCATCATCGGGCCGATAGAGTTCGGTACGCGGGAGTCGCTGGCGGTCCGTAACCACCCCCGGCCGACCACGCGTCGCGAACTCGAGGAGGACAGCCGGTATGGAGCGTGTCGCGGGCGGGCCCCAGGGGACCGCGGTGTCCAGCGCGGCGCCGGCACGGGACAACCCGACAACTATGGTGACCGCTATGCACGGATCGGCGTACCTGGTGTCCGGCTTCCCGGGCGCGACCTTCCCGTCGCCCGGCGACGCAGACAACCGCGCGCACCTCTCCGAGCTGGACCGGTCACTGATCCGGCTGTTGCAGCTCGACGGCAGGCGATCCTTCGCCGCGATCTCGCGCGAGCTGGGGATACCGGAGAAGACCATCCGCAGGCGGGTGAACGAGCTGCTGGAGAGCCGGGTCATCCAGATCACGACGGTGGCCGACCCGGCCGTCCTCGGGTACACCGTCGCGGCTCTGGTCGGCATCCGCGTCGATGGGCGGCGCGGCATCAAACCGTTGATCGAGTCGTTGGCGAAGCTGCCCGCGGTCGACTACGCCGTGATCACTACCGGCCGTTACGACGCGCTGGTCGAGGTGCTGTGTCGGGACACCGCCGAGCTGCTGACCGCGGTTGACGAGTCGTTCGTCCGGGCGCCCGGGGTCCGGTCGGCCGAGGTCTTCCCGTACCTGCAGTTGCACTACCAGGAACCGGTCTGGGACGTGGGACAGCGCAATGGCGGGAACGGCCAGGCTGAGGCGCGCGCGCCGCTCGACGGCACGGACCGGCGGATCGTGGCTGAGTTGAGTACCGACGGGCGGCTGCCGTTCGGGCTCGTTGGCGAGCGGCTCGGGATCTCGGAATCCCAGGTGCGCAAGCGGGTCACCCGCATGCTCCAAGAGAAGACCATCCGCATCACCGCCATCGCCAACCCGCGCAGTCTCGGCTTCGCCATGCAGGCCTGGATGGCGATCCGATGCGCCCCGGGCCACAGCATCACGGATCTCGCGGACACCCTGACCAAGCTGCCGTCGATCAAGTACGTCGTCACCTGCGCCGGGCGGTTCGACATCTTCGTGGAGGCGGTCTGCCGCGACTCGCGCGACCTGATGCACCTTGTCGACTCCGACATCCGCACGCTCACCGGGGTGGCTCACACCGAGTTGCTGCTCTGCCTGGACCTGTACTACCGCGCGGTCCAGCCGGTGACGCTGGAGAACTGACGCTCCGTGTCAGGCGGGCCGGGCCGCCTCCAGCGTCGCCGCCGGCGTGCCCGCGTCGATCAGCGCCAGCGACACCGTGGCGGCGTGCCGTAGCTGACTGAGATCAGGTTGTACGCGTCGACCGCCGTGTGCACCCGGGGCAGCTTCCCGCTCTTGGTCAGTCGCCGGCTCAGCGTGTCCATGCTGCGCCGTGAGCGGCGAGGGTTGGTCCCGAACCGTCGGTAGGCCTCGTGCCACGAGGCGACGGGTGGATCGGTCTCGCCCAGGGCCTGCCAGGTACCTGCGGCCAGCTGATCCTCCAGTCGCCGCACGGCAGCCGGCACGCCCGGCCGGTCCGAGCCCACACGCATGCCCCAGCCACGACGAACCGGATCTATGCCTGCGGGAACTGTTCGGCGACATCGTCGGCGATAGGGAAACTGACCGTCACGTCTCTCGTCCTGACAAGTGCGGGCCACGACACTAGCGTCCGGGTTTGCGTTGGCCGTGGACATGGGCCCGTACGCTGTCGGGGCGCGGGTGCGGGAGTTGTCGACCGTCGCCCGCACCGGGAGGTCGGGTTGCGTATCCGGACGGTCGCGATCGTGCGGCTCGTCGTTGTGGTCGGCGGTACTCCGGGAGGCCGATCCGGACGACAAGGCGGACCTGTGTCGGCAGCTCGGTGTGCGGTTGACCTACCATCCGGAAACGCAAACGGCGAGCGTCCAAGCACATGTTGGACGCCCACCGTGGGGTAATGGTTTGTGTCCGAGGGGCGACGCTTACGTGGTGCGGCTTATGGGGGAGCGGCCCGCAGCTCAGTAGGGCGTTGAGCTTCAGCGTGGCGCCGCGGGGGCGTGAACGCGTACGGGTGGGATCGTGTTGGCGGACCGCCGCCAACGTCGCGAGGCCCTGGCGTAGCCGGCGCCCGGCGCGCATACCTGGCAGGCTGAGCGGGTGAGTAGTGGTGACCCGTCCGCCGGGCAGCGGCTGGCGTGGTCGCGCTGGCGCACCTCGGGCCCCGGCTGCCCTTGGCATTGGTAACTATCGTCATGGGATCATGCCATGGCTACCGCTGCGGATCAGGATCGTCGGCTGCGGCCAGACCAGCGCAACGCGTTCCTCGCCGCGCTGCTGGGCTGGACGATGGACGCGGGCTCGTACATCGACAAGGCGGCCGCCGTCAGCCGGGACCCCGACGACCCGGAGAACCTCGGCAAGCAGAACGTCGCCGACGGTGCCGCCCCGTCGGGCCTAACCCGGCAGCTGCTGGCGGGCCTTCGCGAACTGCTCGGTGATTGCCGCGCAGAAGGCGGGCAGGTCGGCGGGCGACCGGCTCGTCGTGAACTGGCCGTCGATGCACACCTCCTCGTCGACGACCTCCGCCCCGGCGTTGCGCAGGTCCGTCCGCGTGCTCGGCCACGAGGTGAGCCGTCGCCCGCGTACGACATCGGCCTCGGCCAGCATCCAGGGACCGTGGCAGATCGACGCGACCGGCTTGCCGGTGGCGACGAACTCCTTGACGAAGGCGACCGGGTCCTTGTTCCGCCGCATGTTGTCCGGGTTGACCGTGCCGGCCGGGATGAGCAGCGCGTCGTAGTCGTCGACCTTCGCGTCGGTGACCACCCGGTCGACCGCCAGGGTACCGGCGGAGATCAGGTCGAACTGGCGCGCCTGGATCTCACCCGGGTGCAGCGAGATCAGATCGCTCTGCCGGCGCCGTAGAGCGCCCCGCGCGGCTGTTCGAGCTCCACCCGCTCCACGCCGTCCGTGGCCAGGATCGCGATCTTCCGGCCCTGCAGTTCCCGTGCCATGTCGTGCCTCCTGCGATTGAAGGTCGTGCCACGGGCCGGCTACCCAGGCCCGTGTCGTCGATACCGGTCAGCGACCGCCGTCGGGGTGCATGACGATCTTCGTCCAGCCCTGCTCGCGCTTGTCGAAGTGCTCGTAGCCGGTGGGCGCCTGCTCCAACGGAAGGTCGTGCGAGACGACGAACGACGGATGCGCCTTGCCCGCCACGATCAGGGCGAGCAACTGCCGGTTGTAGTTCTTGACGTTGCACTGGCCGGTCCCCACGGTCTGGCCCCGGATCCAGAACTCGCCGAAGTCGAAGGCGACCTCGCCGTCATGGTGTTTGTACAGCGGGTCGGGGTGCTTCGGGTCCCGCGCCACGTACACGCCGATCACGCCGATCGTGCCAGCGAACTTCACCGAGTTCACGAGGTTGTTCAACGTGATGTTCGGGTGCTCGGAGCCTTGGGCGTCGGTCGCCTGGTACCCGACGCACTCGCATCCCCGGTCGGCGCCCTTCCCGCCGGTGTCCTCCATGATCTTGTCAATCGGATTGGTCTGCTCGAAGTTGATCGGGATCGCACCGGCCCGCTCCGCGAGCGCGAGCCGGTCGGGGTGGCAGTCGACCTGCCAGACCTTGCTGGCGCCCTGGATCATCGCCGAGTGGCAGGCCATCAGCCCGACCGGTCCCGACCCGTAGATGACGACGGTCTCACCGGGGCTCACGCAGGCCAACCGGGTGGCGTGCCAGCCGGTCGGGAAGATGTCCGCGAGCATGACGTAGTCGCGCTGCCGCTCCCTGTCCCGAGCGTCCTCGGGCAGGACCAGGCAGTTGAAGTCGGCGTAGGGCACCCGCAGCAGTTCGGCCTGGCCGCCGTTGTACGGGCCCATGTCGGCGAACCCGTACGCCGCGCCGGCCATCCGGGGATCCGGGTTGGTGTTGAGGCAGAAGGCGGTGAGACCTCGCTCGCAGTTCTCGCAGAACCCGCACGAGATGTTGAACGGCAGGACGACCATGTCGCCGACGCGCACCTTGTCGACAGCGTCGCCGACGGCGACCACCTCGCCGAGGTTCTCGTGGCCGAAGATCCGGCCGGGCTCGAAGTCGGTACGACCCTCGTACATGTGCAGGTCCGAACCGCAGATGTTCGTCGTGGTGATCTTCACGAGAGCATCGCTCGGACGTTCGATCCGGGCGTCCGGCACGTCCTTGACGTTGACGTTACGCGGCCCGTCGTAGACGACAGCCTTCATCTGGCCCTCCGGGGTTTGAGTGCCGTCCTCCGGTCAACCGACCGACCTACCCACGCTCAGGGGCATCTACTCGTGTCCGGGCTGCCCGATGGTCTGCGTGACCGCGAGGGCGGTGACCATCCGCCTGCCATGAGAGACGGGTTCCCCGCCGGACCGGTCAGATCCGGCGGAAACCCGCGTCGCTTGGGTCTGAGTCATCAGCCGCAGCAGCCTGCGCCGCTGCCGGCGACGGTCGCCAGCTGCGGCCCGTCACCTGGTGTGTGGGGTGCCAAAGTCGGTGACGCGCCGGTGAGTGGCTGGGTGGTCGACCGCAGTGGCCCGAAATGCCCGACGGCTAGCGAGCCCCGCCACGCTCCCGACGTACCGTCGCCCTCTTCCCCTTGATTGTGCTTGCCCGCAGGGCGGCGATCACGTCAGTGGCCGCGGACTCGGGGACCTCCACGAGCGAGAAGCGGTCGGCGATCTCGATCAGGCCGATCTCGCGTGCGCTCAGGCGGGCCTCGCCGGTGATCGCGCCGACCAGATCCTGCGGCCGGATTGCGGCCCTGCGTCCGACGCCGACGAACAGGCGGGTCATCCCTTCCGCGGCCGCACGCCCTCGCCGGTCGCCGCGGTTACCAGAGTCCCGGCCACCCCGCATCTCCCGACTGGTGGCCGACCCGACCTCCGGAATCTCGTCCTCGTCGGCCGCCCCGCCGGTGGCCTCGTGCGCGAGTTTCACCGCGGCCAGCGCGACCTCCACGAGGTCGAACTCGTCGGTGAGACTCTCCACGACGACCCGGAAGCGCTCCAGGTCATCCTCCAGGAGGCTTTCCTGCAGCGCCGCGCGGGTCAGTTCCAGTCGCCGGGCACGCAGGTCCGCGACGGTGGGTACCTTCTCGACGGAGATCCGCTGTTTGGTCACCCGCTCGATGGTTTTGAGCATGCGGTGCTCTCGTGGCTCCGCGAGGGTGATCGCGACACCCTCGCGGCCGGCCCTGCCGACCCGTCCGATCCGGTGCACGTACGACTCGGGTGCCGACGGGACGTCGTAGTTGACCACGTGGGTGAGCTGTTCGATGTCCAGCCCGCGGGCGGCTACATCGGTGGCGACGAGCAGATCGGCCGTGCCGCCGCGCAGCCGGCTCATCACCCGGTCGCGCTGCTCCTGGCTCATCCCGCCGTGCAGAGCCTCGGCGCGGTACCCGCGTCCGTTCATCGTCTCCGCGAGCCGGTCGACCTCCTCACGGGTACGGCAGAACACGATCGCCGCGGTAGGCGCCTCGACGTCCAGCACCCGGCCGAGCGCCGCCGGCTTGTGCGACCGCGGAACCAGGTAGGCGCTCTGACGCACCAACGGCGCCTCGCCCGCAGCGGGCGTTTCCCGCCCGATCTGAATGCGGACCGGGTCGTGCAGGTGGCGGCGGGCCAGCCCGTCGATGCGCTTCGGCATCGTCGCCGAGAACAGGACCGTCTGGCGATCCTCGGGGGTCTCCTGCAGGATCGCCTCGATGTCCTCGGTGAACCCCATGTCGAGCATCTCGTCGGCCTCGTCGAGCACGACGGTCTTGAGGCCGTGCAACCGGAGCGTCCCGCGGGCGATGTGGTCGAGCGCGCGCCCGGGCGTGGCCACCACGACGTCGACCCCGCCTTCGAGCGCCCGCAGTTGCCGGCCGATCGGCTGCCCGCCGTAGATCGGCAGGACGCGTACGCCCAGGTCACGGCCGTAGCGGTGGAACGCTTCCGACACCTGGACGGCGAGCTCGCGGGTGGGTACGAGGATCAGCGCCGTCGGCTGCGCGCTTCCGCCGAGGTCGGTCATCCGCTGGAGTACCGGCAGGGCGAAGGCCGCCGTCTTTCCCGTCCCCGTCGCGGCCTGCCCGAGCAGGTCGCGTCCGCCAAGTAGCGGGGGGATCGCTTCGCGCTGGATCGGCGTGGGTTCTTCATAGCCGAGGCCGGCGAGGGCGCGCAGGAGCTCGGGGCGCAGCGCCAGATCGGCGAAGGCGGTCGCGTCGTCAGCGTTCGGCGTCATGGTCGGCCTCCTGGGTTCGGACCGACGCACGCCGGACTCCTGTCGATGGCACTCCCACCGCGGCGCAGTCTGCCGCGCCGACAACGCTCCACCCCGGCAGTGGGAGCGGGCCTGCACATCAGCGGCCGCCACGGCTGCTGCCGGCGCGCGTCCGGGCGGAGAAGGCCGCCGCGCCGCCTGGCCCGGCCGGTGCCGGTGCCGCCGCCGTGACGACGCCACGTCGGGAACCTGAGCGCGACGACGACGTCGGTGGAACCGACCCGGACGCGGTGTGGGTCGACGCCCGGCGCCGCCCGGCGTGCCGACCCGAGCGGCCACGCCCTGCGGTGCCGGTCGCAACCGGGGCGTCCGCCGGCGGCTTGACGAACGAGCGCTCACCGGGGGCGATCTCGGTCAGCAGCGGATCCCCAGGGCGCAGACGCGTGGTGGTCGCCGTGATGCCCGCTTTCCGGATCAGGTCGCGTACCTCGGGAACCTGGTCGTCGGTCATGAGCGTGACCACCGTGCCTTCGGCGCCGGCGCGGGCGGTTCGGCCGGATCGGTGCAGGTACGCCTTGTGCTCGACCGGGGGGTCGGCGTGGATGACGAGGCTGACGTCGTCGACGTGGATGCCGCGGGCGGCGATGTCGGTGGCCACCAGCGTGGTTGCGGTGCCGTCGGAGAAGGCGAGCAGGTTGCGGCTGCGCGCGTTCTGGGCCAGGTTGCCGTGGAGTTCCACGGCCGGTACCCCGGCGGCGACCAGTCGGCGGGTCAGGGTCTTCGCCCTGTGTTTGGTGCGGGTGAACACCACCGTGCGGCCGGGCGCGGCGGCGAGATCCAGCAGGATTTCGAACCGGTCGTCGTCGTGTACGTGCAGCACGTGGTGTGACATCGCCGCGACCGGGGACTGTGCCGAGTCGACGTTGTGGGTGACCGGGTTGGTGAGGAATCGTCGCACGAGGACGTCGACGCCGGCGTCCAGCGTCGCCGAGAACAGCAGCCGCTGCCCGGATTTCGGGGTCTGGTCGAGCAGTCGCCGGACGCCGGGAAGGAAGCCGAGGTCGGCCATGTGGTCGGCCTCGTCGAGCACGGTGATCTCGACGGCGTCCAGGCGGGCGTGGCCGGACTTGACGTGGTCGGCGAGCCGGCCGGGGCAGGCCACGAGGATGTCCACGCCCGCGCGTAGGCCGGCGATCTGGGGGTTCGGGCCGACCCCGCCGAAGATGGTCAGCGTCCGCAGTGACAGGGCTTCGGCCAGCGGCGCGATCGACGCCTGGATCTGGGTGGCGAGTTCGCGGGTGGGTGCCAGAATCAGGGCCCGCGGCCGGCCGGGCCGTCGCGGTGAGCCGCTGGCGGCCAGCCGGGTCAGTACGGGAAGTGCGAACGCATAGGTTTTGCCCGAGCCGGTCCGGCCCCGGCCGAGCACGTCGCGCCCGGCCAGCGCGTCCGGCAGGGTCGCCGCCTGGATGGGGAACGGCGTGGTGATGCCGTCGGCGGCAAGCACTTCGGTGATGGCGCTGGGTACGCCGAGGTCGGCGAACGTGGTGAATGAAGGCGAAGATGTGGTGTGAGGGCGGCGGGCCGCCATAAAGTCTCCGAACGTTAAAAGGGTCGTCCTGCCCGGCGCAGACCTGACCGGTCGCGGCGCGTGGTGGTCGACATGGAACACGGCTCGAGGCAGAACGGTGCGAGCCGTGTTTCATAAGTGTACCTGAACAGGGCCGAGCATCGGTGTCGGTCCTTCGGCCGGCCCAGTCAACCGAGAGGATCATCGTGGTCTGCGCCGGGCAGGACGCGCGGCCTGCCGTTGTCGGGCGAGCCCGGTACTGCCCCTGCTGCGGCGTGCCCTAATGCCCGCTGGCCGTGCCGCCGTCGTGGCCGGCATCGGACAATGGCGTCTTCTGCCTGTGCCGCTCGGAAATCCGGTTCGGGGCTGTGTGCCTGCGGATATCGGCTGGTCAATCCATCAAGGATCTTCCTGGGCCGCGCCGCGGACCGTGGCGAGGTCGGCCGGTGGTGGGCAGGCGGCGTTGGGCGGGCGTAGATTTCGGACCTGGCGCGCCGTAACGCCCCTGTGCGGTCTACCGTCGTGGCACCCATGGATGAAGCCGGAGAGGCCATCACGATGAGTAAGCCCATCGATTATGACGCACCGCGCCGGCCCGCGGTTGACGGTGACGACGACAGCCTGGAGGAGCTCACGGCGCGCGGCACGGCGGCGCAGTCACCGACGGTTGACCTCGACGAGGCCGAGGCTGCCGAGAACTTCGAGTTGCCCGGCGCGGACCTGACCGACGAGGAGCTGACTGTGGCGGTAGTGCCGATGCAGCCGGACGAGTTCCGCTGCTCCCGCTGCTTCCTGGTGCATCACCGCAGCCAGCTCGCCGCGCAGCCCGGCGGCCGGGAGGTCTGCCAGGAGTGTTCCTGACGTCCGCGGTCAGGGCGTCAGTTCCCGCCACTCCGGACGGCCGCCCAGCCACGCGTCAGCGAGGATCTCCGCCGACGCCCGACTCGGACAGGGGTGCAGTTTCGACCGGCCCGCGATGCCGCCGGTCTGCGCCTCGACCTCCCATCGCTGGCCGTCGGTGCGGATGTAGACGTCGCGACGCCCCCGCGGACTCCGGTCCCCGTTCCACCAGTGACGCTCGATTCTCACCTGCCGACCGTATAGCACTACGTGCGAACCGACGAGCCTAAATGACCTTGGAATACGTCGGCGGCATGGAGCCCGAGGGCGCGGGTGACCAGCGGCGTCGACGGCCGGGACTCGACGGTGACCGGCGGCGTGGACGGCTGACCCGGCACCCCACCCGACCCCGGTTCCGTCGCAAGCCATGGGCCCGGCTGAGTCGGCGCGGGTCCGGCAGTCGGGGCTCAGGGCTGGGTGAACCGGTACCCGGCGGCCAGTGGGTGGGGCAGCACGATGGTCAACGCGTCGACTGTCTGCCGGCGGTCTCCGTCGCCGCCGTGGTCCCGGATGATGGATCCGGGCCCGGTCCGGTTCATGATGACGTCGACGATGTACTGCCGCGAGTTGGGCGACCAGCGGAAGTCGTGGGTCGGCTGCCGGCTTCGGAAAGCACAGGTCCAGCAGGGTTAGGCAACGGTGACAGGTCGGAGCGAACGCGACCTCGCCGCATCCGCTCACAACGCCGCCGTCGCCGCCGACTGTGATTGTCCAGTCCCGCCCGCACAGGGTGGTGCCACCATCCTGGCTCGGTCAACGCCGTGCGGTCGTAGCCGGTCAACGTGCCGGCACGGGAACGCGCCGCACGCGTGAAGGAGAAGTCGTGCACCGCATTGCGCCCGGCACTCGGTTCCTCGGCAAGGGAAGTGGGGTGGACCCCGGCCCCACCGTCGGCGGATGGTGAGGTCGGGCCCCGCAGCACAGGGCAGTAATGCGGGGCCCGAGCACCGTGGCGCCGTGGGGCGCCGCCCGGACCACAGTGGGCCCGGGAGTCTGAGTCAGATCGGGCGGACGGCCTCCGCGTGCGGGCCCTTGGCGCCCGGGACGATGTCGAACTCGACCCGCTGGCTTTCCTGGAGCTCGCGGAAGCCGTCAGTCTGGATCGCGGCGTGGTGTACGAGCACGTCGGGCCCGTCGCGGCCGACGCTGATGGAGTCGAAACCCTTGTCGGCGTTGAACCACTTCACGGTGCCAGTGGACAAGGACATCTCCTTCTGCGCGGTCACGGCCCTCGCGCTGCGAGGGCCGGATGGCCGTCTCAAGCAGCGGCGAACCAAGACGAGTCCGCAAGCAGACCGATCCGGGCCGAAACCGGGCGGAAGGCAACCACAAAATTAGAAACCGTTCTGCGGACTGTACACGCTCTGCCGGTAACACCCCGCACGGCAGTGCCCCCGGTCTGCGTCGTCGATCGGGACCGCGCACGGCCGTGCCTGCCGTGACGGAATGAAGAATGCCGATTTCGGATTCGCGGCAGAGCCCACCGCTGCGGTAACGGACTTGCCCCGGTCGGCGCTGTTCCAGCCGTCGCACGCCAGCAGCGTGGCCTGGCGCGCGGGGTACGAGAAGCCCGACGTCGGCAACGAGTTCGATGAGTTTCCGATTCGTGCGGCATGCTGGGTAAGTGATGAATCGGACGGCACCTGCCCTGACCACCGACGACCGCCCCGTCCTCGATCCCTTCGTAGTGCCCGACGTGGCCGGTCACGACGGACTACGCCTCGCGGAGGTGCCCTTCGTGCCCGAGGTCCGCCTGCACCTCGCCGAGGACGCGATCGTGCTGCGGGCGAGGCTGGAGGCTCAGGTGGGAGCGGCGTTGCCGCCGCCGTTCTGGGCTGACGCCTGGGCCGGTGGTCAGGCGGTCGCGCGATACGTCTTGGACCACCGCGACGTCGTTGCCGGTCTGCGGGTGCTCGACGTGGCCTCCGGTTCAGGTCTGGTGGCCATCGCGGCGGCGGTGGCCGGTGCGGCGGCCGTCACCGCCAACGACATCGACCCCTACGCTCTGGCCGCGATAGCGCTGAACGCACATGCCAATGACGTGGCTGTCGAGGTAAGCCGCGGCGATCTGCTCGGCGGTGACGGTGACGACGCCCAGGTGGTGCTCGCCGGAGATGTCTTCTACAGCCGGTCCATGGCCGAGCGGATGTTGCCGTTCCTGCACCGCGCCGCCGCGCGCGGCGCCCGGGTCCTGGTCGGCGATCCCGGGCGGGCCTACCTACCGCACGACAGCCTGGAGGTCGTCGCGAGTTACCAGGTTTCCATGATCGGGGCCCCCGAGGACGCGCAGATCAGGCAGGTTTACGTCCTTGAACTGCGCCGCTGACCGTGCCGCTCGGCAATGGCGGGGCCGCGTCCTGCGCTGCGGTCCAGCGGCTACTCGTCGGCGGGGCGGACCCGACGAGTAGCCAGTGTCGGCGAACCCGGAGGAGTCACACGACGGCTGCGCGCCGCCGGCATACCTGTTAGAGTGAACGAAGTTATTGGATAGGTGGTTCGCCTTATCCCGGCCGGTTGGCAGATCGCAGACGCGTCGCCAGCGGGTTGGGCGATGTGGGGCCGCTAGACCAACGGCTTCCGGATCTGCGTGGTGCAGATCCTCGCCTGACAAGGGAGAATGGCAATGGCACAGGGCACCGTGAAGTGGTTCAACGCCGACAAGGGTTTCGGTTTCATCAGCCAGGACGGGGGCGGCGACGACGTGTTCGTGCACTTCTCCGCCATCCAGTCCGGCGGTTACCGGTCGCTTGAGGAGAACCAGCGGGTCGAGTTCGACATCACGCAGGGCCAGAAGGGCCCGCAGGCCGAGAACGTCCGCCCGCTCTGATCAAAGCGCGCGTGCGGCCGGCACCTCAGACCCGTGCGGTCGCACGAATGAACGACGGGATGGTCGGCCCCACGTAAACCGACTGGCATCGATCCCCGCATCTGTCTCACCGACAATGCGGGGATCGATGCCATTGAGGCTTCCCCGCCTCGCGACTCCCACCGCGGGGTCGTGTCAGGTGCCAGACGCCCCGCTCGCCTCGTCTCGTCCCACCGGATGGTTACAGAGCCCCGACCGGCCGTGTCGTACGACCGACTTCAGCATCGCCCCGGACCCTCGACACCGGCGGGGAGTTGAGGCCACCCGGCACTGACATCGACGGCGTACGGCAGGAAACGGTTTGCTCGCTGGGGAGCGGAAGTGGCTCATGCCGTTGCTTGGGTACCCGGCGACCGGGGGCTGCGCCCCGAGGCACGTGGAGGTGGCGAGCTGGACGCCACTGGAACGAGTACCTTCGCATGTCCCGTCGTCAGGAGAACCTTCCGCCCGCTTGCCGAGGGCGGACCGCGCCTTCCATCGCACGCCTGCCTGGGCGGCAAGCCACCGTGCAACGGGCGTGACACCGCCCGGTACGCTGCGGTAACCGACCTGTTCAGGCCGTGGACGGAGCGACGGACACCATGACGCGGTATGTGGTTGGCGGCTACGAGGAGTTCCCGGTGCTCCACCTTCGGCCCGTCGACGATGGGCGGGGCGTGGCGCTTCCGGAATCGTTGTACACGCGGTGGCAGCAGGCGCGGGCTGAACTGGACGCCACGCAGCGGGAGATCGTGGCGCACATTCGTGCGACCGCCGGATCCAGTGCCATTCCGGCGGAATTGCGGGAAGCCCAGGACCATCCCAGCCAGGATCATCCCTCCGACCGTGCGTGGAAGCTGTACTGACTCGCGCAGCGATCGCTTCCTCCGGCTCGGCGCTTCTGACTGATCTTGCCCTGGTGTCGCTACGCGGTCGCCATACCCAACCGCCAACCCCAGGCTCGCCCGGCGATCGCCGGCACGGCGACGACCCGGTGATCGGCTCAGGCGTCGAGGGTCGGTGAGACTCGCCCTGCCGACGGGGAGGGCATGGTGCTGCCGGTGTAGTGCACCGAGGCCGTGGCGCCGGGTGTACGGCGACCAGGCGGCCGCGAGAATGCGTCCGCCTGTTCCTGACCCCGGTGGCGCCGTCCGGACGACAGGGCCGTCGGAGTCATCGGTTCCGGACCCCGTTCTCCGCGCAGCCCCTGACCTGTCGACCGGGATCTGGTTAGACACCGGTTACGTAGGGGTAGGTAGCGCACCGCGCGAAGGGGGGTGTCGGTTGGCTGTCGCGTCCAACCCGTCCAGCGGGGCCGTGGTGGAGGGGGCCGGGCGCGAAGGCCGGCTGGCGGTTCGGCGGCGCCTGTTGGAGGCGATCGGCTGGCTGACCACGCCGCTGCTGCCCGACGACTATCTCGGGTTGGTCAATCCGCTCTGGTCGGCGCGGCAGCTGCGCGGACGGGTCGAGGCGGTGCTGGCGGAGACCGTGGACACGGCCACCCTGGTGATCCGCCCGGGGCGGGGCTGGGCGGGGCATCGGGCTGGCCAGTACGTGCGGGTCGGCGTCGACCTCGATGGGGTACGGCACTGGCGCAGTTACTCGCTGTCCTCGCCCCCGGAGCGCGCCGACGGGCGCATCACGATCACGGTCAAGGCGGACCCGACCGGCCTGGTCTCGCGGTACCTGGTCCATCAGATCGCACCGGGAACCGTCGTACACCTCGGGCCGGCGCAGGGGGAGTTCACGCTGCCCGAGCCCCCACTGGGCCGGCTGCTGTTCCTGACCGCGGGCAGCGGGATCACCCCGGTGGCGGCGATGCTGCGCGGTCTGGTGGCGCACGGGTGGATGCCGGACGTGGTGCTGGTGCACTCCGCGCCCACCCCGGCCGAGGTCATCTTCGGCGCGGAGCTGCGCGCCCTGGCCGCCCGGTGTGCCGGCCTGCGGCTATACGAGCGGCACACCCGCACCGCCGGGCGGCTGACGGTGCCGCAGCTGCGCCGCGTCTGCCCGGACTGGCGGCGGCGCCACACCTGGGCGTGCGGCCCGGCCGGCATGCTCGACGAGGTGGAGCGGCACTGGCGGCGGGCCGGGATCGGCGATCGGCTGCACGTGGAGCGGTTCCGGTCCATTGTGACGGCCGGCGGCGACGGCGGTCGGGTCCGGTTCGTCGCCAGCGGTCGGCAGGTCGACGCCGACGGCGTCACCCCGCTGCTGGTGGTCGGCGAGAACGCCGGCGTGCTGATGCCCAGCGGCTGCCGGATGGGCATCTGCTACAGCTGTGTGGCCCGGCTGCGGGCCGGTCGGGTGCGTGATTTGCGCACCGGCCGCGAGTACGGCGACGAGGGAGAGCTGGTCCAGACCTGCGTGTCGGCGGCCGCCGGCCTCGTCGAGATCGACCTGTAGACCGAACTGTGGGAGGCCATGCGATGAGCGCCACCGTGCCCGAAGCGGTCGGTACGACCGGGCACCTGTCCGAGGTCGACATCAAGGAGATCGGCCGGGAGCTCGACCGGCTCCGCGACGAGATCACCGCCAGCCTCGACGATGCCGACGCCCGCTACATCCGCCGGGTCATCGCCGTCCAACGCGGCCTGGAGGTGGGCGGCCGCGCCCTGCTGGCCGTGTCGATCCTGCCGCCGGCCTGGCTGGCCGGCACCACGGCGCTAGCCATCTCCAAGATCCTGGAGAACATGGAGATCGGCCACAACGTCCTGCACGGCCAGTGGGACTGGATGCGCGACCCCGAGATCCACTCCACCACCTGGGAATGGGACTCCGCCTCGCCGGCTGAGGCGTGGAAGCACTCGCACAACTTCGTGCACCACACCTACACCAACGTCCTCGGCAAGGACCGCGACATCGGCTACGCCGCGTTGCGGGTCAGCCCCGAGCAGCCCTGGCACCCGGTCTATCTGGCCCAGCCGGTCTACAACGCGCTGCTGGCCGCCTTCTTCGAGTGGGGCATCGCCATCTACGACGTCGAGCTCGAACGGGCCTGGCGCGGCGAGAAGAGCTGGGCCGAAGCCCTCACCCAGCTGCGTGGCGTCGCACGTAAGGCCGCCCGCCAGGTGGTCAAGGACTACGTCGCGTTTCCGCTGCTGGCCGGCCCGTCGTTCCTGCCCGCGCTGCTGGGCAATGTCACCGCGAACACCGCCCGCAACGTCTGGGCGCACACGGTCATCTTCTGCGGCCACTTTCCCGACGGCGCCGAGGTCTTCGGCGAAGACCGGCTCGACGGCGAGAGCCGCGGTGAGTGGTACGTGCGCCAGCTGCTCGGTTCGGCCAACATCACCGGTGGTCCGCTGCTGCACCTGATGACCGGGAATCTCAGCCACCAGATCGAACACCACCTGTTCCCCGACCTGCCCAGCAACCGCTACGCACAGATTGCCCCCAAGGTCCGCGACCTCTGCGCACGCTACGGGCTGCGCTACAACACCGGCTCGCTGCTGCGCCAGACCGCCACCGTCTGGAAGAACGTCTTCCGCCTGGCGCTGCCCGGTCCGAAACGCGGGCCGGCGAGCGATCGGCCGAGCTGAAGATCGGACGGCCGCGCGCGTAGAGTCGGCAGGATGCGGGCCGGATTCGACCTCGCCCGGGAATTGGCCACCGGCCTCGACGACCGGCAGGCGGCATGGCAGTTCGTCCGACACTTCGCCGCCACCTGGCTGACGCCACTGGCCGAGAGTGACGGCTGGAGCGACGCCGAACTGGACGATGCCGAGCGCCGGCTGGAGCTACGGCTGCCAGCGGCACTGCGGGAGGCGTACGGCCTGTTCGGGCGCCGCCGCGACCTGACCAGCAACCAGGACACGCTGCTGGACCCGGCCGAACTCTACCTCGAACCGACGGGCGAGGCGCTGATCTTCCGCGTGGAAAGCCAAGGCTTCGCGCACTGGGGCGTGTTGACCGCCGACCTGGACAAGCCCGATCCTCCGGTGGTGGTCAAGCTCAACCTCCGCAACGAGCGGGCCGAGTCCTGGGACGCCTGGCTGGGCACGTTCTCCGCGGCGTGCATCGAGATGGTGCTGTCGGAGTCGATCTACGCTCGCGGGGAACTCGGCGACAACAAGGCACAGGACGACGCCGAAGCAGAGCAGCTCGAGCAGCGCTACGAGCAACTCGCCCTGCCCGACTACCCCACCCCGCCGGTCGGCGGTACGGCGGTGCGCTGGTTCACCGGCCCCGACGTGGTGCTGCGCGACGACCAGCAGGGCTGCCTGTGGGTACGCGCCCGCACTGCGGCAGCCCTCGAACGGATGCGCCGCAACCTTCCCGGCTACTGGGAAACGGCCGACCACGGATAGCAACACGACCGGCAACGCAAGTGCTCACTCTGCCCGCGTTGTAGGAAGGTGCCACCGGCGTCGGCTTGGTCCTGGCCCAGATGGCCGCGCGTTGCGGTAGGAGGCGACGGTGGCGACCCGGCCGCCGACGCGTAGGCAGCCGATCGCTTCGTGGAGCCCGCGGCCTCCACCCGCAGCGGGTACCGGTCGACGCCGATCACCCGGGCGCCGGCGCGACGGGCGATCTGCGCAGCCTGCAGCCCGACGGTGCCGAGCCCTACGACGACCGCCGTGTCGCCCACAGACAGTGCCGCGTCGTGAACGCCGCCGAGTGCGACCCGGGTGAGGATGAAGAACACCGCCTGCTCGGGGTCGACGCCGGCCGGCAGTAGGCCTGCGGCTGCGGCGGTGTCGGTGAGTCGATGCCCATCGGCGTGGGGCGCGTCGACGGCGATGAGGTCGCCGACGGCGACGGCCGTGACCGCGGGGCCGACCTGTGTGACCCGGCCGATGGACTCGTAGCCGGGGGCGACCGGGTAGTCGCGGCCCGGCCCATCGAGGTAGATGCGCTGCCCGGTGTGCCAGGTGCGGTGCAGCGCCGCTGCGGCTCCGTGCAGCCACGCCAGCTCGGTGCCGTGGCTGATGCCGGAGACGACAGTGCGCACGTACACGTCGTGGTCGCCGAGCGGTGGCAGGATCTGCTCGATCAGCTCGACGGTGCCGGGGGCGGTGATCAGCAGCCGCCGGCAGGGCGGCCCGGCGGTGGCGCCGAGACCGCTGGTAACGGTGGGCGCGGGGTGGGTCATCGGGACTCCAACAGGGTCGGGAGCTGGTACGCCAGATCGGCAACTCGGCGAGGTGGCGGTCGTTGAACGCGTCGAACCTGGTGGCGTCTCGCCGGATGAGGCGGGCGGGCCACCGTCGGCCCAAGGCCAGGACTACCGGCAGGTCTTCCAGCACTTCCGACCCGGCTTCGACCTCGCCGTCGAGCGCCGACGCCGAGCCGACGCCGGCCTCGCCGAGCACTTCAACGCCCGCGACCTGTATCCGGACGTGCGTGAGTGCCTGGCGGCGCTCATGGCCGACGGCTACTTCGTCGGCGTCGCCGGCAACCAGACCGCCCGCGCCGGCCGGCTGCTGCGTGAGCTGAGTCTCGGCGTCGACCTGATCGCCACCTCCGACGACTGGGGCGCCGAGAAGCCGACCCCGGCCTTCTTCGCCAAGCTGATCGAGTCGGCCGGGTGCGCGCCGGCCGAGATCGCGTACGTGGGGGACCGGCTCGACAACGACATCCTGCCGGCGCTCAACGCCGGCCTCACCACCGTGTTTATCCGCCGTGGGCCGTGGGGCTACTACTACGCCACTCAACCGGAAGTCGAGAAGGCGCACATACGCATCGACAGCCTCGCAGAACTACCCGAGCAGCTACCAAAGCTCAACAGCGAATGCTGAGCATGCCGTACTGCGGCAACATGAGACGCGGTTCGTGGGCGAGCAGGATGGGAGCAGCGGGGCGCGTTGAACAGCGCTGAACCGTGTTCGACCGGGTTGAGCTACTCGGATCGTCTCGCCGACTGGGGTTGGTGGGGCCGTTTTTTCAGGCGCGAAACAACTGATCTACATCGCGGAAATGGGGCCTCGTCAGTCTGGCGGGTAGCAGCGCGAGATGGGGAGCGGATGGGCGCGGGCGCACTGACCGGCTTCACCGTCGCGGTGACCGCCGAGCGTCGCCGCGACGAGATGAGTGCGCTTCTGCAGCGCCGCGACGCCCGGGTCGTCGCCGCCCCCGCCATCTCGATCGTCCCTCTCGCCGATGACGACGCCCTGCGTGCGGCCACCGTGGCCTGCATCGGGCTGGCCCCCGACCTGGTGATCGCTACCACGGGCTTTGGTTTCCGCGGCTGGCTCGAAGCGGCCGAGGGCTGGGGGATGGCCGACGCGCTGCGCTCGGTGCTGCGGTCGGCGCGGCTGATCGCCCGAGGGTCCAAGCCGTGCGGCGCGATCCGGGCTGCCGGCCTCAGCGAGGAGTGGGCGGCGCCGACCGAGGCCTCGGAAGAGGTGTTGCGACGGCTGCTCGCACAGGGTGTCGCCGGGCTGCGGATCGTGGTGCAGGAGCACGGCGAACCGCAGGTCGAGTTCGTCGCGGCGCTGCGTGCGGCCGGCGCCGTCGTGGTCGAGGTCCCGGTCTACCGCTGGGTGCTGCCGCCCGACCCGGTCCCGGTGCACCGGCTGGTCGACCAGATCACCGCCGGGCAGATCGATGCGGTCACGTTCACCAGTGCGCCCGCGGTCAAGGCGTTCCTGCGGTTGGCCGGCGAGGCCGAGGCCGCCGTGCTGGAAAGGTTCCGCACTGGCACGCTTGCCGCGTGCGTCGGCCCGGTTACCGCGGGCCCGCTCGTCGAGCGGAAGGTCCCGGTGGTGATGCCGGAGCGGTACCGGCTGGGCGCGTTGATCAGGACGGTGACCGACGAACTGCCCCGCCGGGCGGTCCGGCTTCGGGTAGCTGGGTCCATCCTCGAGGTACGTGGCCACGCCGTCCTGATCGACGAGGTCCCGCACACTCTCGCCCCGGCCGCGATGGCCATCCTCAAGTCGCTCGCCACCCGCCCCGGTGCAGTGGTGTCGAGGGACCAGTTGATCAGCGCCCTGCCGCGGGGCAACGACGGTCACGCGGTCGAGGTGGCGGTGGCCCGGCTGCGCACGGCGCTCGGCTCCGGCCGGCACATAGAGACCGTGATGAAGCGCGGCTACCGGCTGCGCGTTGACGACCCGGCCGCGTAACCCTCCTGCTCACGATGGTGACCGGTCGGCGATGCCGGGACGAGCATTATCCGCCGACCGTGAGAAAGGCAGCACCTGACCCACCGACCGACCCTGCTCGCGGTCGCCCATGGGAAGCGGCGCCTTGCGATCGCCGCGCATCTGCTCGCCGACGGGCTCTTCTACCGCACGCTGCACCGCGCTGGCGCCGATTTCGTGACGCCCCGCTCTGTCTGGGGCCGGCCGTCGCCGACCTGGTGCTGCGCCGCTACGAGTCCGCCCTCCTCACAACGGCTCCGGCCCTGATGTAGGGATTCCCGAACGTATACGCAACGGCGACGGTCTCGGTGGTAAACAAACGCACGCGAGTATCCGGGGTGTGACGGCGACCGAAACGCACTGCCCCTACTGTGCACTGCAGTGCGGCATGACGTTGATCCCGGAGATCCCTCGGGTCAAGCTGGAGCCGCTCGGCTTTCCGGTAAACCGCGGCGGCCTGTGTGCCAAGGGATTCACCGCGACCGACCTGCTCGACCACAAGGACCGGCTGCTCACCCCGCTGGTGCGCGAGGTTCCGGGTGACCGGCGCTGTCCGCTGCGCGAGGCGACCTGGCACGAGGCGTTCACCCTCGTCATCGAGGCGATCCGACGCAGCCAGCAGGATTACGGGCCGGACAGCGTCGGTGCGTTCGGCGGTGGTGGGCTGACCAATGAGAAGGCGTACGCGCTGGGCAAGTTCGTCCGGGTCGCGTTGCGGTCGGCAGCTGTCGACTACAATGGACGGTTCTGCATGTCGTCCGCGGCCACCGCGGCGAACCGGTCGCTCGGCGTCGACCGCGGCCTGCCGTTCCCGATCGCCGACGTGGCCGGGGCGAAGACCCTTCTGCTGGTCGGTGCCAATCCGGCGGATGCCATGCCACCGTCCATGCAGTACCTGGATGCCGGCCGGGCCGCCGGGGCGAAGCACATCGTGGTCGACCCGCGGCGGACGAGTACGGTCGCCGGGGCGTACCTGCACCTGCAGCCGTTGCCCGGCACGGACCTGGCGCTCGCCAACGGCCTGCTGCACATCGCGATCAGGGAGAACCTGATCGACGAGGTGTACATCCGTGAGCGCACTACCGGCTTCGACGCTGTGCACGCGGCCACGAATGCGTACTGGCCGGAGCGGGTGGAGCGGATGACCGGGGTGCCGGAGGTCCGGCTGCGGGAGACCGTCCGGCTGCTCGCCACCGCCGGCCCGGCGATGATCCTCACCGCGCGCGGCGCCGAGCAGCACAGCAACGGCACCGACACCGCGCAGGCGTACCTCAACCTGGCGCTGGCGCTCGGCCTGGTCGGGCGGCCCTTCGCCGGGTACGGGACGATCACCGGGCAGGGCAACGGGCAGGGCGGCCGCGAGCACGGGCAGAAGGCCGACCAACTGCCCGGCTACCGGCGGCTAGACGACCCCGCCGCCCGTGCGCACGTGGCCGGAGTGTGGGGGATCGACCCGGACGAGCTGCCCCGGCCGGGCCTGTCCGCGTACGAGATGCTGGATCGTCTCGGCACGCCGGGCGGCGTCCGGGTGCTGCTCGTGCTGGCCAGCAACATCGCCGTCTCCGCGCCGAACACCAACCGGGTGCGTGACCGCCTGCGCGCGCTGGACTTCCTGGTCGTGTCGGACATTTTCCGCTCGGAGACCGCCGAGCTCGCCGACGTCGTGCTCCCCACCGCGCAGTGGGCGGAGGAGGAAGGCACGATGACCAACCTGGAGGGTAGGGTCATCCGCCGCCGACGGGCCCTGCCCCCGCCCCCGGACGTGCGCACCGACCTGCAGATGCTCACCGAGCTGGCCGGCCGGCTCGGGCGCGGGGAGTACTTCACCGACGATCCTCGTGCGGTCTTCGAGGAGCTGCGCCGGGCCAGCGCCGGCGGGATCGCGGACTACGCCGGGATCAGCTACGAGCGGATCGACGCCGAGCAGGGCGTGTTCTGGCCCTGCCCGTCCGAGGATCACCCCGGTACGCCACGGCTGTTCACCGACGGCTTTCCGACCTCCACCGGAAAGGCGATGTTCCACCGCGTCGAGCACCGCGATCCGGCCGAGCTGCCCGATCGCGAGTTCCCGTACGTGTTGACCACCGGCCGCAACATGCAGCAATACCAGAGCGGCACTCAGACCCGCCGGGTGAAGGCGCTCACCGTGGCGCTTCCCGAACCGCGCGCGGAGATCCACCCGGATCTGGGCCGCCGGCACGGCATCGCCGACGGCGACCTGGTCGAGCTGCGCAGCCGCCGCGGCGCGGCGGTGCTGCGGGCCCGGTTCAGCGACGGGATCCGCCCGGACACCGTCTTCGCCCCATTCCACTGGCCGGGCGTGAACGCACTGACCAACCCGGCCCTCGACCCGCACTCCCGGATGCCCGCCTTCAAGGTGTGCGCGGTCTCGATCGCCCTGTTCGAGAGAGGAGCCGACTAGGTGAACTCGACCCCTTGTTTCCCGCAAGCCGCGCCGGCCGGGGCCACCGCAACCGTGATCGTCGACCCGGGCCTGGTGGAGGTCTGATGAAGCAGCGCTTGGTGGTCGTCGGAAACGGGATGGCCGGTGCCCGCACGGTCGAGGAGATCCTCGCCCGCGGCGGCGACTTCGCCATCACGATGTTCGGCGACGAGCCGTACGGCAACTACAACCGGATCATGCTTTCGAACCTCCTCGCCGGTGTGGAGGACGAGGCGGGGATCTTTCTCAACGACCTGTCCTGGTACGCCGACAACGGCATCACCCTGCACGCCGGCACCCGGATCGAGCGCATCGACCGGTTCGCCAAGACGGTGTACACGGCCGACGGGACGCCCACCCCGTACGACAAGCTGATCATCGCTACCGGCAGCAGCGCATGGGTCCCACCGATCAAGGGCATCCGTCTTCCCGGGCGCGGCTACCACCAGGGCGTCTTCGTATTCCGAACGCTCGACGACACGCGCGCCATGATCCGGTACGCCCGGGAGCACGAGCGGGCCGTGGTCATCGGCGGCGGTCTGCTCGGCCTCGAGGCCGCCCGCGGCCTGCAGAACCACCTGGACCACGTGACCCTGCTGCACGCCGCGAGCCACCTGATGAACGCCCAGCTCAACGAGAGAGCCGGCAAGACCCTGCAGCGCATCGTGGAGCAGAAGCTCGGCATCGAGGTGGTGGTCGACGCGACGACCACTGAGATCCTCGGCAGGCACGCGGTCACCGGGGTGAGGCTTTCCGACGGCCGGGTCATCGCGTGCGACGTCGTGGTGGTGGCCGCAGGAATCCGCCCCAACTCGCAGGTGGCGGCGGACAGCGGCCTGGTCGTCGAGCGCGGCATCGTGGTGGACGACCAGATGCGCGTCCAGGACGAGGACGACATCTACGCGGTCGGCGAGTGCGCGCAGCACCGCGGTCAGGTGTACGGCCTGGTCGCCCCCCTGTGGGAGCAGGCGAAGGTGCTCGCCGACCACCTCACCGGCGCCGACCCCGACGCCGCGTACCACGGATCGCGGGTGGCCACCAAGCTCAAGGTGGCCGGTGTCGACGTCGCCTCGATGGGCCTGCAGCTGCCCGAGCGCGAGGACGACGAACTGCTGGAGTTCGCCGAGCCGGGGAAGGGCGTCTACTCCAATGTCGTCATCCGCGACGGCCGGCTGGTCGGCGCCACCCTGGTCGGCGACACGCGCAAGGCGGCGTTCCTGATGCAGGCGTTCGACCTCGGGCTGCCGCTGCCCGAGGAACGTGCCGAGCTGCTCTTCGACCTCGGTGGACCGCCGGCCGAGGTGAGCCCCGCCGAGATGGCCGACGACGCTCAGGTCTGTAACTGCAACGGTGTCTCCAAGGGCACGATCTGCGCGACCGTAACCGCCGGCTGCAAGACAGTCGGTGGGGTGATGGACAAGACTCGGGCCGGCAAGGGCTGCGGCACCTGCAGGCCGCTGGTGCAGCGCATCGTCGGGTGGGCTACCGGCGGCGAGGTCGAGGAGGATCCGGCCGCCTCCTGGTACGTGCCCGGCGTGCCGATGCCCAAACCGGAGCTGATGGCCGCCATCCGCCGGCACGAACTCAAGTCGGTCTCCGCGGTCTTCGCCACGCTGGTGCCCGGCGGCACCGAGGACGCCAAAAGCAAGATGGGCCTGGCGTCGCTGCTGAAGATGATGTGGGGCGACGAGTACATCGACGAGCGCGACGCCCGCTTCATCAACGACCGGGTGCACGCCAACATCCAGCGCGACGGCACCTTCTCGGTGGTCCCGCAGATGAAGGGCGGCGTCACCACCCCGGCCCAGCTCAGGCGGATCGCCGAGGTAGCCGAGAAGCACGACGTACCGATGGTCAAGCTCACCGGCGGCCAGCGCATCGACCTGCTCGGCGTCCCCAAGGAGAAGCTGCCACAGATCTGGGCGGACCTGGACATGCCGTCCGGGTACGCGTACGCGAAGAGCTTCCGCACGGTGAAGACCTGCGTCGGCTCGGACTTCTGCCGGTTCGGCGTCGGCGATTCGACCGCGCTCGGCATCGCGCTCGAGGAGCGTTACCAGGGCATCGAGGGTCCGGGCAAGATGAAGCTCGCGGTCACCGGGTGCCCGCGCAACTGCGCCGAGGCATACGTGAAGGATATCGGCGTCGTCGCGATCGACGGCGCCAAATGGGAGATCTATGTGGGGGGCGCCGCCGGCGCCCACGTCCGCAAGGGGGACCTGCTCGCCACGGTCTCCTCGGCCGCGGAGGTCGTCCAGCTCACCGGGCGGTTCCTGCAGTACTACCGGGAGAACGGCAACTGGCTCGAGCGCACCTATGCCTTCGTGCCGCGGGTCGGCATCGACAAGATCAGGGCGATCGTCGTCGACGACGCGCAAGCGATCGCGGCTGATCTCGACGCCGCGATGGACGCCGCGATCGCCGCCTACCGTGACCCGTGGCGGGAACGGACCGACCCGGTGACGCCGGGGCAGTTTCGCACCTCCCTGCCGCTGACCGTGCTGCCCCGGGTTCCGGTGCGCGCATGAGGCCGCTCGGATCGGTCCACGACATCCCGGTCGGCGAGGGTCGCGCGTACGCGGTCGACGGCGAGATGGTCGCCGTCTTCCGGCTGCGCGACGGCTCGCTGCGCGCCACCTCCGCGGTCTGCCCGCACAAGGGCGGGCCGCTGGCCGACGGCCAGATCGACCTCAGGCAGGTGGTGTGCCCGTTGCATCTCAACGCCTGGGACCTCACCACCGGCTGCTCGCTGAGTGGCCAACCCGAGGTGACCGTCTACCCCGTCCGCCTCGATGGCGATCAGATTCTCCTGGGGGAGTGACATGACCGCTACCGTGCCCGCCACCCGTCCTGCGGTCACCATCCGCGGACACTGGATCGACGACTGGCGGCCCGAACAGCACGGCTTCTGGCAGTCCGTCGGCGCCCGGGTCGCGCGTCGCAACCTGATCTTCTCGGTCCTCTCCGAGCACATCGGCTTCTCGGTGTGGTCGCTGTGGTCGGTGATGGTGCTCTTCCTCGGCCCGACATACGGCATCGACCCTGCCGGCAAGTTCCTGCTCACCGCGGTTCCCACGCTGCTCGGCGCGGCGCTGCGCATCCCGTACAGCCTCGCCGTGGCCCGCTTCGGCGGGCGCAACTGGACCGTCTTCAGTGCCGCTCTGCTGCTCGTCCCGTCAATGAGCGCGGCGTTCCTGCTCCGGCCCGGCGTGGCCTACTCCACCCTGCTGATCCTGGCCGCGCTGGCCGGTGTAGGGGGCGGCAACTTCGCCTCCTCGATGACCAACATCAACGCTTTCTACCCGAACCGGCTGAAGGGCTGGGCGTTGGGCGTCAACGCCGGCGGTGGCAACCTCGGCGTCGCCGTGGTGCAGCTGGTCGGCCTGTTCGTGCTCGCGGTCTTCGGCGTCGGTCACCCCGGCATCGTGGCCGGCATCTATCTCCCCCTCATCGTGCTGGCCGCGCTCGGCTCGGCGTTCTACATGGACAACCTGTCCCAGGCCAGAAACGAGAAGCACGCCATGCGCGACGCCGCCCGCGAGCCACACACCTGGATCATGTCACTGCTCTACATCGGTACCTTCGGCTCGTTCATCGGCTTCGGCTTCGCCTTCGGCCAGGTGCTGCAGGTGCAGTTCCACGACCAGTTCGGCACCCCGATCAAGGCCGCCTACCTGACCTTCCTCGGCCCGCTGCTCGGCTCGCTGATCCGCCCGGTCGGCGGCGCCCTGGCCGACCGGCTGGGAGGGGCCAAGGTCACCTTCGCCAACTTCGTCGCAATGGCCGGTGGCGCCGGCATCGTGCTGCTCGCCGCGCAGCAGCGCTCGCTGCCGCTCTATCTCGTGGGGTTCATTGCCCTGTTCGTGTTCAGCGGCATCGGCAACGGTTCGACGTACAAGATGATCCCAGCGATCTTCAATGCCAAGTACGCCGACGACGAGCACGCGGCCCGCAGGATCGCCGGCGCGGTGATCGGCATCGCCGGCGCGCTCGGCGCGTTCGGCGGGGTGCTGGTCAACCTGGTGTTCCGCCAGTCGTTCCTGGCGACCAGGAGCGCGGACGCGGCATACCTGGCGTTCATCGGCTTCTACGCACTGTGCGTGCTGGTCACCTGGGCGGTCTACCTGCGCCGCTCCGCCAGTGGCGCCGTTCGTAGTGGTCGCGGCGAATGTTCTGCATGAAGGCGTGTCCGGTGATGACTGTCTGCGCTGGCTGTGGCAGCGGACTCGAATATCCGTCCGCGTCCGACGATGCGGCCGACGATGCGGTCGCGGCCATCGGGTGGATCCTCACTGTACGTGCGGTACCGCGGCGATTGCGGGACGTCGGCGTACCGGCGGGCGCGCTGCCAGACATCGTCGAGCATGCACTCGCTGACCGGTCCATCAGCCAGGTCCCATGCCACGTCGATCGCGACAGCCTGCAGGACTTGCTACGTGCAGCGTGGTAGCGCCGGACAGCGGATCCGGTCGGTGTTCGCCGGTCATGTCGCTGGGCATGCCGGTCAGCGAGTCGCCACCTGCGCGTGGATGAACTCGGTGACGTCGCGGACGACGTCGTCGGCATTCAGTTCGTTGAACAACTCGTGGCGGGCCCCCGGGTAGGTCCGCTCGACGAAGCGGGAGCCACGTAGGTGTTCGATCCCTGGGCGGCTTCCATCGATCGGTACGAGTTGGTCGTCCTCACCGTGGATCCACATCAGTGGCAGGTCGCCCACGCTCGGCCCACGGGCGATCGTCTCCAGCCCGCGCTGAAGGGCTTCAAGTGTGGTCCGCTTGAACGGGCCGTGCCATACCAAGGGATCGGCCGCATAGGTCTGCCCGACGGCTGGATCGCGCGACAACGTGGTGACGTCGAGCGGCACGTCCGGGATCTCGTCGAGGGCGAGCAGTTGCGATACCGCGTCCCAGCGGCCGATTACCGGGCTGGACAGGAAGAGCGCGGCGAGGGTGTGTCCATAGCGTTGGGCGTAGCGCGCAGCGATCAGGCCGCCCATCGAGTGGCCAAGCAGGACGACCGGTAGGTCGGGATGTACGCGCCGAGCCGTCTCGTCCAGCAGGTGCAGATCGGAGACGACGTCCTCGAAATCTCTCACGACGACAGGCTCGCCCTCGCTCTTACCGTGGCCTGCATGGTCGACGGCGTAGACGACCGCGCCGTTTTGGACCAGTGCGCCCGCGAGGCGTTCGTACCGGCCGATGTGTTCTCCGTAGCCGTGGGCGATGACCACGACGTGCGTAGGCTGGTCCGGCCCGCTCCAAGTTCTGGCGGCGAGCTTGCCCTGCGTCCCGTCGTACGTCCATTCACGCGACTCGGCCATGGGCGCTCCTCGTCGGGTAGCGGTTCCGGGTGCCTTCAGGGTGTCAGTCGGCGTTGTGTCCGTCCACCCGTGGGGCGTCGACCAGCTGTCGCGATTCGCCCAGAGTGTGGTGCTCACGGCGCGGTTGTGAATGGGATTGAGGGCCGGGGGTTCTTGCCTGGGCGGGAGGGAAGGCGTCGGTCAGGGCTGCGCCGAGCCGGTGGCGAAGTCGCTGATGAGTTTCTCGACGTGGGCACGGATGTCGTCGCGGATGGCGCGGACCACCTCGATGGGTTGGTCGGCGGGGTCATGGCCTCCTGCCGGCGGCGGCCGAAGTGCCTGTTGGGCTGGAATCCAGGGCTCCGGTCGTCTGCGGTTCGTAGTTGGATCCTTTCGGTGGTTCGCCAGTTTAGGCGCCATGCCCGTGGGTCGGCTCGGAGACACGACAGGGGAGCAGGATGGGAGCAGCGGGGCGCGTTCGACGGCGCTGAACCGCGCCGGATGCCAGCGGTGAGGTGTCGTCCCCGCACGCGCGGGCGTGTTCCATCCCGCGTCGGGATGAACTGGGCTGAGGCTGGAGCCGTGCGAGGGCGAAGCCGTCGGTCATTCGTGGCGGTGAACGCTCGGTGACGAGGCTGGAGCGACGGTGCTTGTTGAGCGAGTGCTGGCGGCTAAGGAAGCTGACCGGAAGAAGATGACGAGCCTGAGCCACGGTGTGACGCACAATCATTTCTGGATGAATAGCGCCGTACTGTGAAGTCGGGAGTTTTGGGACATTCATGGTCTGGCTCGTGTCGATAAGCGTGGCAATTGAGCTACTCGCCTGACTGTGCGGCGATAGGTATTATGGCGCGGCTCGATCACGGGGAATCGATTACGGTCAGTATTACTTCGCTCGCCAGATGGTGTTCAGACGTGTCTCGACTGCCCCGGGATCGGCGACAACCTGACGGGGGTGAGCGATGGAACCGGGTGACGACCTTGTCCTTAGTGACCTGGGGTTTCTCGGGGATCCGGAGCAGCTACGGCAAGATGCGCAGGAGCTTGCACGTGCATCGGGAGCCGACCTTCGCCCTGGTCAGCCTCAGGAGGCCAGCGACTCCACGGGCGCCGTGTACCTCGCCGTCGACGGCCACGGCCGCGTGATCGATGTCGGATTCAGTACACACTGGCAACAACGGCTGAAGCCATCCGATGTCGGCGCGGCACTGTACGAGGCGTACCTGGGGGCCGTCCAGAAGGCCCAGGCAGCGACTGCGATCGCAGCGCTGCACAGCTCGGGGCATGAGGCCCAGGAGCCACAGCCTCGAACCCACGAACCAGAGGACAACGACCGCTGGATCCAACGCGTGTGGAAAGAACTGGACCAGATCGAGGCCGACCGACGGCGGTACGCCGAAGCGGACGCCCGGACGCGGGCAGCTCAGGAACGGCAGATGTTGGTCACCAGTCCCTTCGGATACCTGAAGGTCCACCTTCAGGGCCGCCATATCGTCGGCGTGGAGGCCGACGCCCGACGGATCACCGAGGCCAGCGCGAACGGCCTCGCCGACGACGCACGCGCGGCGTTCCGAGCCGCGCAGGAGGCAGACGATGGGCAGTAACCAGGAAGTCCAGGTAGTCACCGACGCGTTACATGCCGAGGCCGCCAAGTGGCGACGACTGGCCGGAGACATGGACGCGGTACGCGGCAACGCGAGCCGGCTTGAACTGTCGAACTCGGCGTTCTTCATCGGCGACCTGGTCAGCACCGTTGCGCATTCGGCTGCCTACAACGAGTTCCGGACCTACATGGTGCACCTGTTCTCCGGCGCAGTTACCGAGTTCGACCAGCTAGGAGCCGCGCTGGACAAGGCTGCGGACCTCTACGACGCCTCTGACGGCCAAGCCGTGACCGACCTGACTCAGATCTACGGCCACTAGGAAGGGTTACGACGTGACGCAACCCGTCAGCGACATCGAACAGCTCAAGGCGCAGTTCAACTCGGCGATGGACAGTATCCACGCCGGCGTCAGGGACATGGTCGCCAAGTTCAACGCCCTGGTGGCCCAGGTGAAGAAGTGGGCTTGGATGCTTGGCGGCGCGACTATCTGGTACATCCACAACAAGCTTGGTCAGGTACGCGAGGGACTCCAACAGCTCGTCCAGAAGGTCCAGTACGCACTGGAGCACCAGGTACCGGTGATCTCACTGTTCACGACCAGCTTTGAGTGGATCGGCTCAGTTATGACGCCCGTGTCGGAGCTGTCGTCGAAGACGACCACCAAGGAAAACATCAACCTGACCAACTGGAGCGGTGCGGCTTCCTCTGCCTACAGCGATATCGCCGCCAGCCAGAAGGCCGCCGTCGACGAGTGCGTCAACAAGGCGAAGTTCGCCAGCGACTGGCTGTTCGCGATCGCCAAGAGCAACGTGGAGTACGCGGTCAGTCTCGCCAAGGGCCTTACCGGTGCGGTCGGCAAGCTGGTCGCCGCACTCGCCGATGCCGACACGGTCGTCGGTATCCCGTGGGCGGTCGAACAACTGTCGGACGGCATCGCGGGCATCGTCTCCGACACGCTCAAGTTGCTGCTCGACATGGGGAACCGTTTCGTTGATGTGGCGGGCAACGTCCGCACGGTGGTATCGCAGGTAGGCGACCACTCCAAGTTCCCGGGCGGCCAGTGGCCGCAAGCGGTTCGAGGCTGACCGTGAAAGCCGTCCTCGTCACGTTCAAGGCGCTGGTCTGGCTCGGCTACGCACTGGTGTACGGCCTGCTGTTCGCTCCCAGCTACGCGCGGATCGTGTTCAAGCCGGACACCGGCGATGTTGAAACCGCGCACGAGCACTGTGCGGCCGTTGCGGCCTGCGGCCCTCACCACGACGCTCTGGTCGCCGACCAGATCCGGTACCTGTCGACGGTAGCCACGTTCCTGCGCACGAGCGCCTGGGGGCTGGTCGGCCTTGACGGCGTCATCGTCGCGTTGGCGGTCGTCTTCGCCGTCGGTGCCTGGCGCGTCGGCGTTCTGCGGATAGTGTGGCGCGCACAAGCTGCCGCGGTTGTCGCCGTTGCCCTGGTGTACGCGGTGCTCATGGTCGTCGGTAGCGCGAAGCTGTCAGGCATCCCGATGTCAGCCCAGCTCGGGGCCTTCAAGAACGCCTTCGACTCGCCGTTCACCGACTTCGGGACCTACTACTATCTGGCCGGTTTCGTCGTGTCCGGAGTGGTCACCGTCGGCCTGACGTGCGCATTGGCCACACTGCGAAGCGACGACAAGAGCAAGGCGAACCAGATCACAGCCGTCGCATGATGGCACACATCAACGGGCCCTTGCCGAACTCGCCAACCTGCACCAGTTCCCAACCGGACTGCGCCAACACGTCAGCGGCCGCCAAGATCTCGCTCATGCCCGTTGTTGTGAAGTGGCGCTGCGAGACGACTGCGAGGTGGCGGTAGGGGTACCAGCGGAGATCGATGCCGCCTAGGACAACCTCGGCACCGACGGTGCGGCGATTGACGATCTCCTGCGGCGTGTCGCGGTCCGGCATGCCGGCCACCCTAATCCGCCACGCCAGCCGGGGGAGGGTACGGCCACGCGGCAGCCATGCCAGCCGCCATTCCGGAACCACGTGTGTACAACCCTGGCGCCGGCCCGCGGGCACACCGCTCTCGGCACGCCCCGCGGCCGCACGTGACCTCGCGACAGCGCCTCCACCGGCGACGGTGCGTTGTCCGCACCGGCGCTCGCTCGGCGGCAGATGCGAGCAGGCGTACGCTTGGACTCAACGTCGAAGCTCGGCCACCTCGCCCAGCCGTTCGAGCTTGTGCGGGTTGCGGATCGCATACATCTGGGTGATCCGGCCGTCCTCGATGACGAACGACACGGCCGTGTCGTTCTCGCCGCCGGGGTCGATGCGCGCCGCGATGCCACCGTTGAGGTCGACGATGAAAGCCCTGGCACCGGGCGCGACCTCGGCGAATCGGGCCATCACCGGGGCGAGCTTCGCGGCCCCGCGGACCGGCTTCGGGATTGTCGGGGCCAGGCCGCCGCCGTCGCCCACGACGAGCACGTCGGGAGCCAGCACCTCGAGCAGTCCGGGCACGTCGCCGGTGGTCAGCACGGCGAGGAACCGCTCGACCACCTGCTCCTGCTCGGTGCGGCTCACCGACATCCGCGGCCGGCGCGCCGCCACGTGCTTGCGGGCCCGCGTCGCGATCTGACGCACCGCCCCCGGCGACTTGTCCAGCGCCTCGGCGATCTCGTCGTACGGCACGTCGAAGACCTCGCGGAGCACGAAGACCGCGCGCTCCGTCGGTAGCAGCGTCTCGAGTACCGCCAGCATGGCGATCGACACGCTCTCCGCGAGCTCGACGTCCTCGGCGACGTCCGGGCTGGTCAGCAGGGGCTCAGGCAGCCACTCGCCCACGTAATCCTCGCGCTGCCGCGCGAGCGTGCGCAGCCGGTTGAGGCAGAGCCGGGTCACGATCCGCACGAGGTACGCCCGGGGGTCCCGGACCTCGCAGCGCTCGGCGTCGACCAAGGCTGCCCACCGCAGCCAGGTCTCCTGCACCACGTCCTCGGCGTCGGCGACCGAGCCGAGCATCTCGTAGGCGACGGTGAACAGCAGGCTGCGGTGGGCGACGAAGGGGTCCTCGCTCATGACGCGGACGCTACTCCCGGTCGCTCGGCCAGCGGCTTTAAGCCGCACGCGGCGGCGAAGCCGTCGGACTCGATGCCGAGCGCCACGTTGCCACGCGTGCTCATGTTCGCGAATGCGATCACCGAGGTGAGCTCGACGACGGCGGGAGGTCCCAGCTCGGCGTGCAGCCGGTCCACCAGCTCGTCGGTCACGGTCGGCGGTGTCTGGCTCATCGCCTCGGCGTACTCCAGGACGTCCCGCTCCAGCGGAGTGAAGACGTCCGCCTCCCGCCACCGCGGGATCTCGCGCGCCTTCTCCACGTCGAGCCCCTTGTTGCGGGTCTCGAAGTAGTTGAAGTCCAGGCACCACGTGCAGCCGACTAGCGACGCGACCGCCATGTGGGCGAACGACTTCAGGTTCTCGTCGCAGGCGTCCCATTTCTGCAGCTTGCCGCCGAGGCCGAAGCTGGCGAACAGCACCTTGGGGTTGTGCCAGTAGACGCCCACCGCCGTCGGCACCTTGCCCAGCTTCTTCTCGATCATCCGCTTGATCAGCGCTCCCTTGACGCCGGTGATCTCGGCCGGGGGGATGCGGGTCGTATGCTCCATGTCTCCTCCTGTGTCGGTGGCGGTGCCGACGGGTTGGTAGGTCGTCACGCCATGGAGACACCGGCCGGGCCGCGGATGTGACATCGAGCGGGAGAAACGACTGGTCTGTTCGTCGTAGACGGCGTCGGTGCACTCCATCGTGGTCCAGGCGTCCTCGGGGCTCGAGGAGATCGCGGTCTCGACCTTGGCGTCCAAGCGCACGGTGACCGACACGTCCGCGCCCGACTTGAGTGCCCGCGGATGGGGCGCAGCGGAATGACCTTCCGTACGGACGAGCGGCACGCGGCAGAAGAGTACGGTTGGAGAGCTGTTGGTCCGCCCGTAGCTCAGCTGTGGGTACTCGGCGAATTCGATCTGCTCAGGCAGGTTCCGCCGATGGTGATAGGGCTGGTCTACGAGTCCTGCCCAGGGCAGGCAGGATCGGCGCGTCAGAATTTTCTCGGCGCGAGGTGTCGAATTCGGCGGCTCCCGTTCGACGCACTGACGACAGCACGTCAGACCAACCAAGGAGCAACCAATGCGTACCCTGATCGCCACCGCGTTCGTCTCGCTCGACGGCGTCATCGAGGCCCCTGGCGGAGAACCGGGCTACCGCAACTCGGGCTGGACCTTCAACGACATCGAGTTCGACGAGGCTGCATACGAGATCAAAGGCCGAGAGCAGGACGAGGCCGCGGCTATGATGCTGGGCCGCGTCAGCTACCAGGCATTCTCGCCGGTGTGGCCGGACATGACCGCGGAGTTCGCCGGCTACAACGCGATGCCGAAGTACGTCGTGTCGACCACGCTGCAGGAGAAGGATCTGGTGTCCAACTGGGGCGAGATCAGCATCCTCCGTTCACTGGACGACGTCGCCGCACTCAAGGAGACCGAGGGCGGGCCGATCATCATCCACGGCAGCGCCACCCTGAACCGCAACCTGTCGGATGCGCGCATGATCGACCGCTACCACCTGCTGGTCTTCCCGGTCCTGCTCGGCGCGGGCAAGCGGCTGTTCAGCGACACCGACAGGGACAAGCAGAACCTCAAGCTCATCGACAGCGAGTCCTACGCCAACGGAATCCAGAAGTTGGTCTACGACGTCGTCCGCTGACCATCCCCGCCGGGGTCGGCCCTGTTCAGAGGTCGACCCCACCGAAGACCGTCACCCGCTGCTCGGTCAGGTCTTCCGGCAGCTTTGCCTTGAGCCTTATACCGCTTGCTGACAGCGGAGCACGACAACACCGGGCTAAGGCGCTTGTGATGAGTCCTTGCAAGCGTGTCTGGAGACGCCCGCTTTGCGGCAGAAGCCTGCGCGCCGATGACTGGTCGCGGGTTTGTTGTGGCTCTCAGCTGGGGTACGACTGGTCGATCACCGCGGTTTCGTAGCAGCAGCACCGGCCCCGCAACGTCAACGGCGGGGCCGGTGCCCCACCCGGTACCTCACCCGGCACTTCCCTTGGTGCCGAACTTGGCGCCGAAACGCGCCGCGATCCGCCCGAAGGCCTCGTCGCGACAGCAGCCGCCCTTCCATCGCCCGACGGGTGTTCATAGGTGCGGAAAGTGGGCAGCTGCGGACCCATGAAGACTGCACTGCGCAACGTCCGCGTATTCGACGGCAGGCAACTTCTCCAGCCCGGCACGGTGGTGCTCGACGGCGACCGCATCGGATCCGACGCCGCGGGCGCCGAGGTGGTCGTCGACGGCGCGGGGGCGGTGCTCCTGCCCGGGCTGACCGACGCCCACCTGCACCTCGACGGGCGGCCCGCACTCGAACGGCTGGTGCGCTTCGGGGTGACCACCGCCCTGGACATGGCCAACGCTCCACCCGAGTTCGTCGACTCGATGCGCGGGATCCGGGGCCTCACCGACATCCGCAGCGCCGGCACCGCTGCGCTCGCCCCGGGCAGCATCCACTCGCACATCCCGGAGATCGGCGAGCGTGGCCTGATCCGTACCGCCGGCGAAGCGGAGCGGTTCGTGACCGAACGGTTCGCCGAGGGCTCCAACTTCCTGAAGGTCCTGATCGACCTGCCCGGGCCCAGCCTCGACCGGGCCACCGTCTACGCGCTCGTCGCCACCGCACACAGGCTCGGGCGGCTCGTCGTGGCGCACGCCCTCTCGTACGAGGCCGCGGAGGTGGCGCAGGTGGCCGGGGTCGACGCGCTCACCCACACGCCGCTGGACCGGCCACTGGACCGCAATGCGGCGGACCGGATGGCGGCCGCGGGCCGGATGCTGATCCCCACGCTGGTCATGATGGAGGCGTTGACGGCGCCGTCGACATCCCCGGAGATGTTGGCGGAGTGGGCGATGCCCGACGCAAGCTACGACAGCGCGCGGGCGAGCGTCGCCGCCGCGTACCGCGCCGGCGTACCGGTCCTGGCCGGCACCGACACCAACACGGACGCCGAAGCGCCGGGGAACTTCACGTTCGGCGACAGCCTGCACCACGAGCTGGAACTGCTCGTCGACGCCGGCCTCAGCACCATCGACGCGCTGCGCGCCGCGACGGTACTGCCCGCCGAACACTTCGGCCTCACCGACCGCGGCGTCATCGCGCCGGGCCGGCGGGCCGACCTGGTGCTCGTCGACGGCGACCCGCTGCACGACATCCGCGCCGTGCGGTCGGTCAGCCGCGTCTGGTGCGGCGGCATCGAGCACACCCCGGCCCGCCTGGCCAAGCAGTCGTAGTGCGGCGCTGGCGGTCCAAACGTTGCGGACCGACATACGTACGCTGGGCGAAAACAGCGCAGGACCTCGGCCGCCACGGACATCTCAAGCGTCGCCGGCCCCCCCCGACCTGGCGCAGGTGCTGCCGACGACAGCCTGAGTCATGGCATGGCCGCATATTGGTGAACGCTGCGTGCTCCGCGAACACGTGGGGAAACCCTCGGCAGACGGAACATTCGCCGACTTCGGCGTCGAACTGGCTGGTAGGCGGCTGACGCCCGAAGTCGTCTGGCGGGGCGATGCGGCGCGGCGCCGCACGATCAGGTGGAAACGTAGCGGAAGCGGACCTGCTGCGCCGGCCTGAGCTGTGCGGCCAAGTGCAGGTCGTCGTGGAGGACGACTCCGATGACGGGGTAACCGCCGGTGACGGGGTGATCGACGAGAAACAGCACGGGCTGGCCGTTCGGCGGAACCTGCAGAGCGCCTCCGACCATCCCTTCCGATGGCAGTTCATCGATCAGCGCCCGGTCCAGTACGGGACCGGCGAGCCGGAGACCGATCCGGTTGCTGTTCGTGGTGACCTGGTAGGGCTGTGAGACGAGAGTCGTCAGTGCTTCCGGCGTAAACCATTCCTCGCGTGGGCCGCATGAAACCCGCAGTGTGACCTCCGCGGGAATCGGCGGCGTCGGTGCGAGGTCCACATTCGGCCAATGGGCGGTCTCCTGCCCGATGGGAATTGTCTGGCCGATACTCAGTACGGCGGGGCCCAGCCCGGAGAGGACGTCGGTGGATCGGGAGCCGAGTACCGGCGGCACGGCGATTCCACCGCGCACGGCCAGGTAGGTGCGTACCCCCTCGGCTGGCGAGCCCATGACCAGTCGGCTGCCCGCTCTGATCCGCAGTGGGGCGTTCATACCCACCTGGCGGTTGTCCACTGTGACCGGTACCGGGGCTCCGGTGAGAGCGACCGTCGTCGGCGCGTGGAATCGTAGCCGAAGACCGCCGAAGGTGGCCTCGATGCCGGCGGCGGTCTCCTGGTTGCCGACCAGCCGGTTGGCGAGCCGGAAGCTGCGTTCGTCCGCAGCTCCGGAGCGGGGGACGCCGAGGGCGGCGTAGCCGGCACGCCCGAGATCCTGGACCGTGCTGAGCGGTCCAGGGGCGACGACCTCGATCACTCGGGCACCTCCACGAACCGCACCCTGGTACCCGGAGCCAGCAGGGCCGGCGGATTCCGCTCCACGTCCCACATCACCAGGTCGGTACGGCCGAGCAGTTGCCAGCCTCCCGGTGACTCCCGCGGATAGACGGCGGTGAACTCACCGGCAACGGCGACCGAACCGGCGGGCACCCTGGTCCGTGGTGAACTGTGCCGGGGCAGGCGCAGCAGCGGGTCGACACCGGTGAGGTAGCCGAATCCCGGCGCGAACCCGCAGAACGCCACGACGTACTCGGGCGTGGTGTGCCGACGGATGATCTCGGTGCGGCCCAGCCCGGTCAGTTCGGCGACCGCGTCGAGGTCGGCCCCGTCATAGCGCACGGGGATCTCCACCAGCGGTCCCGTCACCGCGGCCGTCTCGCCGATCCGGTACTCCCGGATGCTTCGCGTCAGCCGGTCGAACGTTGTCACCTCGGGGTCGTAGGCGACCAGCACCGTCCGTGCGGCCGGGACGAGTTCCCGTACCCCGGCCGGCGACCTGTGCAGCAGAGCCTGGTACAGGCTGGTGACCTGGTCCAGGTCAGCCAACTCGACCAGCATGGCCCGGTCGCCGGCCGGCTTGATGGTCAGCATGTCTTGATCGTCGGACCGCAGGACCTAGGCGAACGGGCTCACGGTGACCCCGGCCTCCAACAGGCCGGCGCGAACCCGGCGGGCGATCTCGACCGCCCCCGGGGTGTCTCCGTGCACGCACAACGACCGGGGCGCGACGCTGACCACGCTGCCATCGGTCGCCACCACGGTCCCTTCGGTGGCCATCCGCACGCTGCGCTTCACGACCTCGTCGGGCTCGTGCACCACGGCGCCGGGCAGCCGCCGGGAGACGAGAGTGCCCTCCGGGGTGTACGCCCGGTCGGCGAAGGCCTCCTTCACAGTGGTCAGCCCGGCCGCTTCCGCCTGCCGCAGCCATTCCGAGCCGGGCAGGCCCATCACGGGCAGGCTCGGGTCGTAGCGCTTGACCGCGTCCACGACCGCAGCCGCCTGCGCGGCATGGGTGACGATCGCGTTGTACAGCGCCCCGTGCGGCTTGACGTAGCGGACCCTGGACCCCGCGATGCGGGCGAAGCCGTCCAGCGCCGCGATCTGGTAGATGACGTCGTTGACCAGTTCGGCCGGGTCCACGTCGATGAACCGGCGGCCGAAGCCGGGCAGGTCGCGGTAGCCGACCTGGGCGCCGATCACCACGCCCCGCTCCGCGGCCTGCTCGGTGACCCGGCGCAGCACGGACGGGTCACCCGCGTGGAAGCCGCAGGCCACGTTGGCGCTGGACACGATGTCCAGCAGCGCTTCGTCGTCACCCAGCGGCCAGTTGCCGAAGCCCTCTCCGAGGTCGCTGTTCAGGTCGATTACCGGCTGGTCGGTCATGGTTCCCCTCAACGCTCTCGAGCAGTTCAGCCGGCCTGGCCCCACTGGGGCTGCCGCAGGCCGTGCAGGTTCCGGTACGCGGCCCGCTGCGGCGGCTCCCACCCCTCCAGCAGTTCCGGAGCGGGGCGGTAGACCTCCACGCCGAGCGGGCGGCAGACGTCGATGGGGTCGCGGGCGTCGGGGCCCCACAGCGGGACAGAAAGGTCGCCGCCCGGGCAGGTGGACAGCGCGCACAGCAGATCGATCTCGGCGAAGAACTCGAAGAAGTCCCCCGGCTTCGCCGGGCAGTCCTTCATGAAGTACTTGTCCTCGTCGTTGAGCCCGGTGCACTGGAAGACGTTCAGCACGTCGTGCACGTCGAACTCGGTGAGACCGTACGGGAGGATCGCGCGGGTGAGGTTCGAGTGGCAGTGGAAGTCGAAGTCTTCGCCGCTGAGCATCCGGTTGACGTACGGGTCGCAGCGGGTGCCCAGCAGGTCGTGGATCCGGCCGCCCTGCTCGTCGACGCCGTAGTCGGCGAGGCTGTCATTGGTGATCGTCAGCAGCGGCCGCAGGAACGGGAGATTCGACCACAGGCGGTCGTACGTGCTCACGTGCGCGCGCTGCAGCTGACGGGTCCGGGCGGCCCACAGCCGTTCCCGCGGGTCGTTGAGGTTCCACACGTTGAAGTCGCCGACCTGCGGGCCTTCGATGGTGACGATGCGGCAGAGGTGCCCCTGCGGCACGGTCCAGGCCTTGCCGGAGCGGATCGGGATTACGAAGGAGTCCACCAGTTCGTGCTGCTCGTGCGTCGCGGCGAGCTTTCCGTAGAACTCGCGGTCGACGTCGAGCGCTCCGCCCTTGGTCGCCTGGTAGGCGGCGGCGGGGCTGGTGGCTCGGGGGTTGTCCGGCACGTCATACCTCTCGGGATCGGGTCGGGGCGGGGGATGTGGGGGATACGGTCCCTGAGCGGGCCGCCTGTCGCTCGGCGGCGTGGACGGCGTCGAGCAGCATCAGTTCGGACTCGTCCAGGTAACGGCGGGCGGCGGCCTTCGCCTGCTCCCGCCTGCCGCTGAGTACGAGCTCGCAGATCTCCCGGTCCTGCGGGATCCACGGCCGGTGTGAGTCCACCTCGTCGGGCATGGCGAAGAAGGCCAACCGCAACTGGGCCAGGATGGTCCGGAAGAAACGATCGATCTGCTCGCTACCGAGCAGGGCCACCAGAGCCTGGTGGAAGCGCAGTCCCGCGGTGCCGACCACGCGCTGACCATCCGTCAGCGCCCGTTCCTCCGTTCGGACGGCTTCCTCGAGCGTCCGCAGCATCGAGGGGTCGGCCGTCGCGCTCTCCTCGATGGCGCCGAGCTCGAGGGCGCGCCGAACGCGGTAGATGTCGCGGATGTCGACGGTGGACAGTGTCCGGACCACGGCGCCCTTGTGCTTCTGGTGCACCGCGAGACCTTCCGCGCCGAGCAGTCGCAGGCCCTCGCGCAGGCTGTTGCGTGACATGCCCAGCTCAGCCGCCAACGCGACGTCCCGCAACGGCGAACCGGGCGGGAGGTGTCCATCCAGGATGCGCTCGCGCAGGATCGCCGCCGCGCGTTCGGCGGCGAGCAGTGCGCCGTCGAACGGCGAACCGTCCGGGAGATCGGTCGGCAGAGACACGACGAGGAGAGTACAACAGGTTTGTTCAACAGTCTCTAGGACGCCGGTGTCTGTCCCCCGAACTGTTAACACTTGGTTTCGGGCGGATCGTGGGTCTTTTCATATCGTCGCGCGCATGGCAGTCTTTCCGCGCTGACCGTGATTGTTCAACAAAAGCCGGTGGGTCAGTGACCGGATGTTCACCTCGGGAGGACCGTCCATGCCCTGGACGAGGTTGTCGCGCGGCGCGGGCCTGCTGGCCATCGTCGCTGCCCTGTTCGCACTCGTCTCATGCTCCACCGGCGGACATGGCGGCACGTCCGGCAGCGGGCAGGCGCCGGTGATCGCTTCGGGTGCGCTGACCATCGGCGTCGACCTGACGTACCCGCCGTACAACTACCTCGACAACGGGGTACCGCAGGGCTTCGACCCGCAGTTCGACCGGGCGCTGGCCAAGCAGATGGGGCTGCAGCCGAAGTTCGTGGACACCCGGTTCGAGGAACTGATCCCCGGGCTCAAGTCCCACCGGTTCGACGTGGTCGTCTCCGCCCTCTACATCACCAAGGCACGGGCGCAGCAGGTCGACTACGTGCCCTACTTCACCACGGGCAACTCCCTGGTCTCCCGGGTGGACGGCCCGGGGCCCCGGACGGTGGAGGACCTGTGCGGGAAACGGGTCGCGGTGATCAAGGGCGGCCAGATCGTTGAACAACTCCGCGGACAGGCGAGCGCGGACTGCCAGTCCAAGGGCCGCGGCCCGATCGACGTCCGGGAGTTCAGCACCGACCCCGAAGCGAGCCAGGCGCTGCTCTCCAACCAGGTGGATGCCCAGGCCACCGATGCGGCCGTGGCCAAGGGCGTCATCGACAAGTCCGGGGGCCGGCTGGCCATCACCAGTTCCGACCTGATCTACCCGACCTCGGTCGGTATCGCCGTGGCCAAGGGGAACACGAACCTCCAGGCCGCCGTGGTCAAGGCGTTCGACAAGCTCAAGGCATCCGGCGAGTACGACAAGCTGCTGGCCCAGTACAACCTGCGGCCCGTGGACGACGCCCTGGTCAAGCAGGTGCTCGGTGACGTGGGCCCCACCAAGCCGAGCCGGAGTGGATTCGCCTTCGACTGGCGGTACACCCTCAAGCTGTTCGTCGACCTCAACCTGTGGCGCGCGGCGCTGGTGGTCGTCGCGCTCGCGGTGCTCTCCTGGGTGATCGCAACGGTGCTCGGCATGGGTGTCGCGCTGATGAAGCGCTCCTCGGTGCGGTGGATCCGGTGGATCGCGTCGGCGTACGTCTGGTTCTTCCGCAGCCTGCCGCTGCTGGTCCTGCTGATTTTCGTGTACAACGCGCCGCAGGCGGTGCCCTCGCTCCAGCCGATGCTGTCCAACCCGTTCGTCGCCGGGCTCGTCGCGATGGTGCTGAGCGAAACCGCCTATATCGCCGAAATCCACCGGGGCGGCCTGCAGTCCGTCGAAGGGGGACAGGGCGAAGCGGCCCAAGCCCTCGGTATCCCGTACGGGGGAGTGCAACGGCATGTCGTCATCCCGCAGGCGTTCCGGGTGGCGCTCCCCGCGCTGGGCAACGAGTTCGTCACCATCCTCAAGCTGACCTCCCTGGTCAGCGCCATCTCCCTGGCGGAGATCCTCCTGGTGGGGCAGCGCCTTTACACCCAGAACTTCAAGGTGCTGGAGACCCTGCTCGCCGTCGCGCTGTACTACGTACTCCTCGTGACCATCTTCGACCAGATCCGGGCTCTCGCGGAGCGCTGGCTGGACGTGCGGCGGCGCGGCGAGCGGACGAAGGCCGCCCACAGCCGGCAGTCCGACGTATCCGTGGTCGACGCGCCCCGCGCTCACCGGGAGCGCCACCCGCACGCGGGCGAGGTCGTGGTGCGGGTCCGCGATGTACGCAAGTCCTTCGGCGACACCACGGTGCTCGACGGGGTGGACCTCGACGTGCATCGCGGCGAGGTGGTCGCGGTCATCGGCCCGTCCGGGTCGGGCAAGACCACGTTCATCCGCACGCTCAACCGCTTGGAGGTACCGGACAGCGGCACCATCGACGTCGACGGAGAGCAGGTCGGGTACCGGGTCGAGGGTGGCAGGCTGCGGCCGGCAGGTGACCGGGACATCGCTCGCCAGCGCCGTCACATCGGCATGGTGTTCCAGCGGTTCAACCTGTTCCCGCACAAGACGGCGCTGCAGAACGTGACTCTCGCCCCGGTGTACCTTCGGCTGGCCGACCGCGCGAAGGCCGAGCGGCAGGCGCTGGACCTGCTGGCCAAGGTCGGTCTCGAAGGGCACGCGCACAAGTACCCACACCAACTGTCCGGTGGACAGCAACAGCGGGTGGCGATCGCCCGTGCGCTGGCCATGGAGCCCAGCGTCATGTTGTTCGACGAGCCCACCTCGGCGCTCGACCCGGAGCTCGTCGGCGAGGTCCTCGCGGTCATGCGGGACCTGGCGGCCGAGGGGATGACGATGGTAGTGGTCACCCATGAGATGCGGTTCGCCCGCGAGGTCGCCGACTGGGTGGTCTTCATGGAGGACGGCAAGGTGCTGCGGCAGGGGCCGCCGGAGGAGATCTTCGCCGGTGCCGACGAACGGCGTATCGAACAGTTCTTCGCCGCGGTTGGCCAATGATCGCCGGAGTGGAGCCAGCGCTGTTGGAGGGCTGTCAGTAGGGGTGCCTGCGTGGGTTCGGTGGCGTGGGCGTAGTCGCCGCGGATGCCGCGCAGTTGGTGGGCGAGGCGCTGGCTTTTGAGGGGTTCGGCGATGTCGTCCAGGACTGCGCGGCCGGCGTACCGGTAGCGGACCCGGTAGTGCGGGCCGTGTTGTTCCATCCACGCCATGGCGCACCTCCACACGGGATCTGGCGGCGGCCCGGCTTGGCCGTTACCGCTTCGACGCAGGCGCGGCGCGCTGGCCGGGGTGGCGCTGGCGTTCGGCTCCGACTCGCCGGGAGGAGATGGCCGTCCACGGACCGCCGAGGGCGTTTACCCGGGTACGCGTATAATGAATCTACGGTTCGCACAGTTCTGCCTCGAGCCGTCTTCGGTGTCGACTCCATCGCGCCGCGACCGTTCCGGTCTGCGCCGGGCAGGACGACCCTTTAACGTTCGGAGATTTCATGGCGGCCCGCCGCCCTCACACCACACCTTCGCCCTCATCCACCACGTTCGCCGACCTCGGCGTGCCTGCTGTCCTGACCCAGGCGCTCGCCGCCGCCGGGGTCACCACGCCGTTCCCGATTCAGGCGGCGACGCTGCCCGACGCGCTGGCCGGGCGCGACGTGCTCGGCCGGGGCCGGACCGGCTCGGGCAAGACCTACGCGTTCGTGCTGCCGGTGCTGACCCGGCTGGCGGCCAGTGGCTCGCCGCGACGGCCCGGCCGGCCACGGGCGCTGATTCTGGCACCCACCCGCGAGCTCGCCACCCAGATCCAGGCGTCGATCGCGCCGCTGGCCGAAGCCCTGTCACTGCGGACGCTGACCATCTTCGGCGGGGTCGGCCCGAACCCCCAGATCGCCGGCCTACGCGCGGGCGTGGACATCCTCGTGGCCTGCCCCGGCCGGCTCGCCGACCACGTGAAAACCGGCCACGCGTGTCTCGACGCCGTCGAGATCACCGTGCTCGACGAAGCTGACCACATGGCCGACCTCGGCTTTCTCCCCGTCGTCCGGCGGCTGCTCGACCAGACCCCGAAATCCGGGCAGCGGCTGCTGTTCTCGGCGACGCTGGACGCCGGCGTCGACGTCCTCGTGCGACGATTCCTCACCAACCCGGTCACCCACAGCGTCGACTCGGCGCAGTCCCCGGTCGCGGCGATGTCACACCACGTGCTGCACGTACACGACGACGACCGGTTCGAAATCCTGCTGGATCTCGCCGCCGCGCCAGGTCGCACGGTGGTGTTCACCCGCACCAAACACAGGGCGAAGACCCTGACGCGCCGACTGGTCGCCGCCGGGGTACCGGCGGTGGAGCTGCACGGCAACCTGGCCCAGAACGCGCGCACCCGCAACCTGCTGGCCTTCTCCGACGGCACCGCGACCACGCTGGTGGCCACCGACATCGCCGCCCGCGGCATCCACGTCGACGACGTCAGCCTCGTCATCCACGCCGACCCCCCGGTCGAGCATAAGGCGTACCTGCACCGATCCGGCCGAACCGCCCGCGCCGGCGCCGAAGGCACGGTCGTGACGCTCATGACCGACGACCAGGTCGCCGAGGTGGGCCAACTGACCCGCAAGGCGGGCATCACGGCGACCACCACCCGGCTGCGCCCCGGCGACCCGCTGCTGACGCAACTCGCTCCGGGCGAGCGGTCGTTCGTCTCGCCACCGGCCGATGATGCGACCCCGAAGGACAAGCCGCGACAGGGCCGCGTCGGTCGCAACGCGAAGCCACGCGCCGCGGCGCGGAGCACCGTCAGGTCGGCGACGCCGGCAGACTCGACAAACGGCCGTGGCGGCGGTACCGCGACGGTGGTGCCCGCCCGGCCCTCGGGCGCTGCGGCGTTCTCCGCACGTAGCCGGGTCGGCGCCCGCCGAGGCGGACGCTGACGCGTATCTGCTCCGCCCCTCCCGGGGGCGGACACGCGCCGTCCGTACTGCCGGCCACTCCTGATGGCGATGGAGAAAGCACGGCGCGGTTCCCGAGCCCCGCCTTCTTGCATTGCTGTCGGGTGGGCCCGGCGAGACGGGCCAGACCTGCCGCACACGTGGCTGGTGCTCCTGGCCTCGGCCGCGAAGCCGATGTCATCGTCACCGATGAATTGCGTGTCGCGATCGGCTGGGCCGTATCCGAGGTCGCATGTAGCGTGGTGGGCGACAGCGCCATGTCGAGGCGGCATACCGAGCAATCGGAGCTTTCCCAGGGTCTTGCCTTCCCGGCGTCGCGCGGCGTCCGCCGTGCGGCAACTTCAATCCCGGCCATCACCGGGGAAGGCGGAAAGCATGATCCCCGATCACTTCTTCGTACCCGAGCCGCTGCGCATCACCAGCGCGACGACCTCGGACGGCATGGTTCGCGTGCGGGTTGGCGGCGAGATCGACATGGCCACCATCGCCCCGTTGTCCGAGGTGCTGACCGTCTTGATCGCCACGCGCCCGAGGGCGATCGAGGTTGATCTCGCCGATGTCCGGTTCATGGACTCCAGCGGTGTGAAGGCGCTGGTACGTGCCCACCGCAGCGCATCCGCGGGCGGTTGTCGGGTGCGGGTCACCCGGCCGCAGTCGACCGTCGACCGGGTGCTGCGCATATGCGGGCTGGCGGAGACGTTGGGCTTGTGACTGCGGCTTTCGCTCGATGGCCGGTGCCGCCGCTGACCGTCGTCGAAGGACAGCCAGCGGCGGCAACGCCGTTCAGCGGAACTGGTAGACCACCCGGTGCTCGGTACCGTCCTTCAGCTTGAGAACCAACGTGCGGGTCGTGCCGGCCCACGCCTTGTCGGTCTTCCACACCCACTGGTAGCGGCCGGTTCCGCTTCTGGTGAGGGCGCTGTTTCCGGGCGTCTCCGCCGGGACGGCCGGCCCGGTCGACGAGCCGTCGGCCCTACTGGGCACGCTGACCGGCGGCGCCGAGAAGGCGTCCATTCCGTATTCGCCCTTGACCGTGAAGACGACCGGGATCGCCCGACCGGCGTTGACCGTACCGCCCTGCTCGGCGATGGGCCGCTCGACCACGGTGATCACCGCCCAGTCCGGAACCGACCGGCGAGCGCCGTCCGACACCGTCAGCGACACCAGGTACAGGCCCGGCTGGTTGAGGGTGATGGTCGGGCGTACATCGGTGTTGGGATTCTGGGCGTCGGGCAGGTCCCAGGAGTACGTCAGGGGCGCCCCGGTCGGTGAGGTCGACTTGCCGTCGTCGAGCTGCAACGGCATGCCGGCGGCCACCGTGTACGGGCCACCCGCGACGGCCACCGGCCCGGCGTCTCGGCGTTTCCGGCAACATCGACGGCCCGGCTGCGCACCCGGTAGCCGCACTTGGGCAGGTCGCCCCCGGACGGCAGGTGATTGGCGATGCTCCAGCGGCCGTCCGGCCCGCTCGTGACGGATGCGGGCAGCCACCGCTCACCGGCGACCCACGCCGAGCCGTCCCAACTTTTGCCGTCGGCGGTACGGGTCAGCGACACCTCGACCGATTTCGCGCCGGCCGTCGTGCCGGACACCGAACCGGCCAGGATGCCCAGCCCGGCGGTCGAGCCACCGGCGAGTGGGGTGGTGACGCGCGAGACCGGCGGTACCGTGTCGACGCCCACCACCATGCTGGCCGGGGCCGACCGGTTACCGTCGCGGTCGACGGCCCGCACGGTGACGGTGGTCGCACCCTCGGCGGCGATCCGTAGGTTCACCGGCCCACCGCCGTCCACCGTGGTCTCCGGCACGGTCGTCGCGCCGGTTGCCTGGTAGGTCATGCTCCGCACGCCACGGTCGCTGTCGGTGGCCGATACGGCCACGTCGAAGGCGTCCCGGTGGAACGGGCCGTCCGCCGGTGCGATCTGCACGGTGGGCGGGTACTCCTCGGTCGGCGCCACGCTGACGTGCCGGGTGACACTCCGACTCGCCCCGCCGTCGTCGGTGACCGTGAGGCGCACGTCGTACTCGCCCGGTGCCTGGTAGCCGTGGCTCGCTCTGCGTCCGTGTCCCGTCGAGCCGTCGCCGAAGTCCCACGCCCAGTCCACGATCCGGCCGTCGGCGTCGAAGGACGACGGGGCGTCGACCTGGAGGTCCTGGGCGGTGACGATCCGTTCGGGGGCGGTGAACACCGCTTCGGGCGTGAACTGGGGCACGGTGGTGGTCGTCGTCGTACCGTCGGCGGCGCGTACGGCCTCCACCTTGACGGTCCCGCCGGCCGTCACGCTGCCGCTTATGGTGGCGCGCCGAGTGGCGGTGTTCCCGCCCTCGTCGGCGAGCGTGAGCGCGAAGTCGCCGCCGGTCACGCCGTCCACCTCGTACCGGTAGGTGCCGGCGCGCGGATCGGCGACGTACAGCTTCTCGGGGTCCCGGCCCATCGGGGTGTCACCGGTGAGCGACGCACCGGTCATCGCCCGGTACGAGAAGTCCCGGCCGGACACGTCGTACACCTGGGTCGCGGCGTTCCAGCCGGCGCGGCGGCCGTCCGGCCGGGTGACGGAGAGGTGGTAGTCGGCGGTGGGCGCCGCGGTGCGCAGCGTGCCGGTGCCGGTCGGGGCCGGCACGCCGAGCGTCAGGTAACTGGCCCGGCCGTACGACTTCTCGAACGTGAGCACATAGAGGATCGAGTCTTCCAGTCCTTGTAGGACTCGTTCATGGCCGGCCTGACAGCGCCCTCCTGGGCGTCGGCGCCGCGCGACCACGCCGGGTCGACGGCGAGGAACCGCCGGTTCGTCGGGTTGTACCCGACGATGATGTTGCCGTGCCCGGCAACCTTCGGGTTGCCGTTGTCGTCCTTGGCCGGGGCGGCGCGCATCACGGCTACGGGCCGTCCGGCGTCCAGCTCCGAAATGATCAGCTTGCGGAGTTTGTCGTCGAGCCCGCCCTGGCCGGGCGTGTCGTGCGACACGAACACCAGACCGGTTGGAGCGGAGATGCGCTCTCCGTTCATCTCGACCTCGCGCGCGGCACCGATGTCGGACAGGCCCCACGGTTCGGTGGTGGCTCGTTATCCCTTGTCGGCTGGCCGTTGCCGGCGCGCGGGCGTCAATCGGTGGGGGAGCGGAATGGGAGCAAGCGACGGGTGCACGGGCGCGTCGCGGCCATGAGGCGTAAGTGGACGGTGTCCGCTCAGCGTTCCACGGGGCGAGTAGCGCAGGTCGGGACTTCCGCTGCCGTGGTTCAGCGGTGCCGGGTCGGGCCGCTGGCGCCGGGCCGACGGTGGACCGACGGAATGGTGGGCCGATTCGCCTTCTCCTCCGGACTGAGCGAGTCGAACCAGGTGGCAACCTCCTCGATTTCCCGGAGGTGTTCATCCATGACCGATTTGATGCGGCTCTCGCTCCGGCTGCGAAGAGCCGCGAGCGTCGCCTCATGAATGTGGACCGTGTGCTCGAAGTCCGTGTAGCTCTCGTCGAATCCATCAAGCACGATTGCCAACTGCTCCATCAGCTCGTGCGAATAGACGGCGAGAGGTTCGTTGTCCGCTGCCTTCGCGATGGTGTAGTGGAACAGGTCATTGGCGTGTACCCAGTCCGCGGGTCGCCCGCGTGCCGGCTCGAGCAGGTCGATCGCTCGCTGCAGCTCGGCGAAGTGCTCCTCGGTGGCGTGGAGACCTGCCAATCGTGCCAGCTCCATCTCGATAACGCGGCGAGCCTCAGCGAGTTGGCGCAAGGGTACGTCGAAGCGGCGTCCAGAGAGTCGCATCAGATCGGTTGGGATGGCGGAAGATATGACCTTGGTGCCACCGGTGGCACCTCTTCTCGTCTCCACGACCCCGTATGTAGCTAGAACGCCCAGCGCCTCTCCGACGGTCGGTCGGCTCACGTTCATCTGTCGTGCGAGCGCCTCGACCGTGGGCAGACGGCTACCCACCGGATAGATCCCGGCACGGATCACGTAGGTCAGCTGATCGACGACTTCCTGGAAGGCGCGCGAAGCGTTGATTGGGTAGAACGCAGCGAACGCCTGGTCCTCAACGCTCCGGACCACATCGTCGTGTGGAGGTTGCTTCTTGGGCCGGTCGACTGCCATTTCCCGCTTCCTAATCTGCCTGTGCTGACCGCGCAGTCAGGCCTGACTCCTCGATGATAAGCTCCTGTTTGCCGGCATCGAGCGTGGCCCGCACCCCCAGTGGAATGGTGGCAAGGCTGGTGCCGTGGCCCAACGGCAACCCGTAGAGGACGGGCACTCCCAACGGCGACAGATAGTGCTCAAGCACGTCCTCGAGGGACTTGGTGCTCGGATACGATGCGCGGTCGCGTGCCCAGTCGCAGCCCGCCATCTGTCCGACCACCACACCGGCAACCTGCTGAAGCTTTCCCGCGTGAGTCAGCTGCGCGAGCATGCCGTCGATCTGCCAGGTAGGGACGTTGACCTCCTCGAAGAAGAGCAGCGCGCCGTCGGTCGCGACCTCCCAGGGGGTGGCGAGCGTCTCTCGCAACTCCCACAGGTCACCGCCCACCAACGGGGCGGTCACCCGGCCTCCGTGCAAGGTCAAGAGGAACGGATCGTCGGGGTCGGCGGGAACCGGGCCCTGCCCACCGTCGCGCAGAACGCTGATGAGTCGATCCTGCGTGAACGAGGTCGCCTCGGGGGCGCTCATGGCGATGAGGCCGGGCCCGTAGAAGGTTACAAGGCCCGTGCGCTGTCGGATGGCCACGTGCAACGACGTGATGTCCGAGTAGCCGATGAGCGGCTTGGGGTTGGCCGCGATGACGTCGTAGTCCAGAAAGGGCAGTAGATGGTTGGACCCGTAGCCACCCTGAAGGCACTGGATAGCGTCGATCTGCGGGTCTTCGAAGCATGCCATGAGATCGCGCGCTCGGCCCTCGGCGGATCCCGCGAGATACCCGTCACGAGCGGCGATTCCTTCGGCGACCTTGACTCGGTAGCCACGGGATTCCCAGAACTTGATGCCACGCAGTAGCTGAGACCGGTTGTGATACGGGGTGGCAGGGGCTGGCACGCCAACCACACCGCCCTGGGGGAGTGCCGGAGCGAGCAACGTCCTCACTGAACACCCCCGCGCTCGCCGCGCCCGACGAGGAAGTTCATCAGTGCCCGTGTCGGCGATCCCGTGGCCCCGGCGGGCCAACGGTCCGTGCTGGCGTGAAAGGCCGTGCCCACGACGTCAAGGTGGGCCCAGGGGAAGGCGTCCACGAAGGAACTGAGATATGCGGCGGCAGCCAGCGTGTCCACCCGCGCGTGATCGAAACTGTAGTTCTTGAGGTCGGCAACGGTGGAGTCCAGGTGGCGTGTCATGGCTGCCAGGAGAGGCAGGCGCCATCCCGGCTCTCCCGCTCGATCACCGGCCTCGAGTAGTTCGTTCGCCAGCCCGTCTTCGTTGGAGAAGAGCATCCACAGGTCTCCGCCGAGCAGGGCTGAGGTCAGGGTCGCGACGTCGACCACCGCGGCCGGGTTGAACGTGGCCGCGTAGGCGAGGGCGTCCGCGAGGAGTAGGCGTCCTTCGGCATCAGTGTTGGTCACCTCGGTCGTGCGCCCGTTGGGGTGGCGCACCACATCGCCTGGGCGGATGGCTGTGCCGCTGGGCATGTTCTCGACCAGGAGCAGGAGGGCCGTCACGTTCACCGGTAGCCCGCGACGGGCCGCCCCCACGACGGCCGCGGCGACCGCGGCCGCGCCGCCCATATCGGCTTTCATCCACGACTGGGTCCGGTCGTTCTTGATCGACAGCCCGCCGGCGTCGAACGTGACCCCCTTGCCGATGAGGACGATCGGCGATCCCTCGCCGGCCCGCAGGGTGAGTTCGACGAGCCTGGGCTCGTTGGCGCTGCCTCGGCCCACCCCCAAGGTTCCTCCGAAGCCGTGTTCCGCGAGCGTTTCGGGTGACCACACGCGGGTCTGAACGCCGACCGCCGCGGCCGCCTCCACGATCGTCGACGCCAGGACCGTGGGAGTCTTCTCGCCGGGCGGCGTATCGACCAGCCGGCGGGCCCAGTTGGTCATCTCGGCCAGCGCCGCCGCCCTCTCGACCTCGGCGCGCGTGTCCGCCAACGACTGTTCGCTCAGCGCGGGGGCCACGAGCACCGCGTGCGTCGGCGCGTCGGGCGTACCCGGGCCGGCCGTGTTGAAGCGGTAGGCGCCCAGCAGGATGCCCTCGGCAGCGGCTGGGAGGTGCGCACCAACGATGACCGCGACCTTGCCGCGCAGGCGGCCCTTCGCCGCGGCCGAGAAGAGGGCCTCGCGGACTGCTCCAGGTCCGGACTCATCGGGATACACCAGAAGCACGTCAACGGCTGACTGCGTCGAGGCCAGGCGCAGCAGGTCGGTGGTCTGATCTGCCCTGGGGTGGGAGAGCTCATGGGCGGCCAGGGCCTGAATCTCGGCTGGCAAGGCGCTCGCCAGGTGCTCTACGGGCACCGACTTGTCGATCACGACCGCGACCAGATCTGTCTGCGGAGGCAGCTGACGCTGCACTACTACCTGCACGTTTGCTCCCGAGTGAGTTGTCGCGCGCCGGGCCGGCTAACTTCAATAATCCAAACATAAAAGCTATTGACTTTTCAAGGCCCGGCCGACATCGTACGACGTGACGCCGGGCCAGCGGTCCCGACGGAGCCCACCTCGACGCTGAGGAGAATCGCATGAAGCGCAAGCGGTCGACCGCCTGTACCGCCGCCGCAACGGCTCTACTGCTGTTGAGCGCTTGTAAGGGCGCCGGCGCCAGTGAACGCGCGAGCGACGGGGTGCTGAGGATCGGGGACACAGGGTCGACCATCAGCACCCTCAACCCGTTCGTCGCGTCCAACGTCTTCGAACTCGCGATCTTCAGGTACGTGTACCCGCACCTCGTGCAGTACGGCACCGGGTCCGAGATCGAGGGCGACTTCGCCAGCTCGTACGACGCGTCCGCCGACGGACTTACCTGGACCTTCCACACACGGCCCGGTGCCAAGTGGAGCGACGGCAAAGATCTGACGGCCGAAGACGCGGCGTGGACCTTTCAGCAGATCCTGGCCCACAAGGACGGTCCCACCGCGCGCCTGGCTTCCTACCTCCAGCACGTCACGAAGGTCGAGGCCGGTGGCAAGGATGAATTGACGGTCACTCTTGACGCCCCCCTCGCGACGGCGCTCTCCCAGATCAGTCAGGTTCCCATCCTTCCCCGTCAGGTGTGGCAGGAGCCCCTGTCGGGTGACGCGAGTCAGTTGAAGAACTTCACGAACGACGCACCCCTGGTCTCTGGTGGTTCGTTCATCCTCACCGACCAGAAGAAAGGCGCCTTCGCGCTCTTCAAGGCGAACTCCAACTTCTATGGCCGCAAGCCGAAGCTCAAAGGCTTCGGGCTTCAGTTCTTCGGCAGCGCCGACGCCATGGTCACCGTGCTGCGACAGGGGCAGATCGACGTTGCCTACGACGTACCGGCGACGGCGGCCAAGACATTGAAGGCCGAGCCCTCATTGGACCTACTCACCACCTCCGGCATGGATGAGGACTTTCTGATCTTCAACTCGAGCAGCGGGCAGCGCGCGCACCCAGAACTGCTCGAGCCAAAGGTCCGCGAGGCGTTCCACCTGGCGATCGACCGCAAGAAGCTCGTCGACGTCGTGACGCTCGGCATGGGCGCCGCGGCAACGTCCGTCATCCCCCCGTCCCTGGCCCCCTGGTACGACCCGGCGACGGGGGCAGAGGGCCTCGACGTGGCCTCGGCCAACTCGATCCTCGATGGCCTGGGGTTCGCACGAGGCAGTGACGGCATTCGTATCGCGAACGGTCACCCGATGGCCTACGAGCTGCTACAGCCGACCGGCCTCACGGGTCACGACCGTGTGGTCGACCTGGTGCGGGCGGATCTCGCCGCGATCGGTGTGAAGGTAACTCCCAAGATCGTCGACGGTGACGCGTTCGGCCAGCTGCTCGTGACTCCCAGCGAAAAGGCACCGTCGTACGACCTGGCGATGGACGACTGGGTCTCCAAGCGGGACCCGGACTTCATGCTCTCGCTCTTTACCTGCGCACAGATCGGCAACCGAAACGAAGGGGCCTACTGCTCCCAGGACTACGAGGCGCTGTACAACCAGCAGGCCACCACGTTGGACTCTGGCGCGCGACGTGACGCCGTCGTGAAGGCGCAGCAATTCCTCGACAAGGAAAAGCCGTGGATCCCGCAGTTCGCGAACCCGAACATCATCGCCGTCAACAAGAAGGTCAAGGGCTTCAACGGCTCTCCCTTCGTCATCGACCACACGTCTCGGCACCAGATCGACGACGTGCGGCTCGGCTGACCCGTCGGTCCAAAGGAGCCATGATGCCCGCAGCTCTGGCATTTCTGTTGCGCCGTGTGGCGGTCGCCGTAGTCACCGTCTTCGTGGCCGTCAGTGCCAACTTCTTTCTCTTTCGCGCGGTTCCCGGCGATGCGGCCAGCGTCGTCAAAGTTCCCGGCATGACGGCTGAGCAGCGCCAGCAGATCCGCGCGGAGTTCGGACTCGACAAGCCGCTGCCCAACCAGTACCTCAGCTACCTGCGGCAACTGACCCACGGGAACCTCGGTATCTCGTTCGAGAACCGCAAGCCGGTGGCGGCGAACCTGGCCGAGGCCGTCGTGAACACCATGCCAATGGTTGTCGTGGGGACGCTGATCGCATTGGTCATAGGATTCGCGACGGGTCTATTTGGCGCGTGGCGGCGGGGAACCGCTGTCGACGCGGCTGGTCTCGGCACCGCATTGGCGTTCTATGCGATGCCGGCCCAGTGGCTGGCGCTGATGCTGATCCTTCTGACCAATGGTCTATTCCCCTCCGGGGGCATGAGCGACGTCTTCCTGGTCGACGCCGACTTCTGGACGATGATGCGCGACCGCATCGCGCACCTCCTGCTTCCCGCGTTGACCTTCGGCCTCGCCTCGTACGGCCAGTACGCGGTCATCATTCGATCATCGATGCTTGAGACGCTCGGTGAGGACTACGTCCTCACGGCCCGCGCGAAGGGATTCAGCAACTGGGCAGTCGTGCGTCGGCACGCCTTGCGTAACGCCATGCTGCCGATCACGACGCTCATCGCGCTGTCCCTGGGCACGCTGATGGCAGGGGCGATCCTGATCGAGACGGTGTTCTCCTGGCCAGGAGTCGGCCTGGCGATCTACGGAGCGGTACGGGCCCGCGACTATCCGATGCTGCAGGGAGCCTTCCTGCTGCTGACCTGTTCCGTCATCTTGTGCAACCTGCTCGCAGACACGCTCTATCTACGCCTCGACCCAAGGATTCGCACCGCATGAGCGCTACTACAACCCTTGCGTCCGTGGCAGCGCCAACGAGCCAGCCCACCCGGCCACGCCGGCTCCTCGCGAGCGTGCGCCGTCGCCCGGCCGCTGTCGCCGGAGCGACGATCCTGGCGACCTTTGTGATCCTCGCCCTGGTCGGTCCGTTACTGACGCCCTACGGAGTACACCAGCGGGTGGGCGAGGTGTACGCGCACCCGTCCGCGGCTCACCCGCTGGGTCTGGACGACGCCGGGGTCGACATGCTCACCCTGCTGATCGCCGGGACCCGCGTGTCGTTGTTCGTCGGCTTCGCCGCATCCGTGGTGAGTGTGATCGTCGGTGGAAGCATCGGGGTGCTCGCGGGCTACGCGGGCGGCTGGGTCGACGGCGCACTGATGCGCCTGACGGACTACATGATCGTCGTTCCCGCCCTGCCGCTCATGATCGTCGTCGCGACGGTGTGGGGACCCAGCGTCGTGCACATGGTGCTGGTCATCGGACTGTTGATGTGGACGTCCACCGCGCGGCTGCTACGCGCCCAGGTGCTGAGCCTCCGGGAGCGCGCGTCCGTCCGACGTGCGAGGGCGATCGGCTGCGGTCACTGGCGAATTGCCTTCCGGCACATCGTTCCCGAGGTCTATGGACTGCTGGGAGCGACAACGGTGCTAACCGTATCCGTGGCGATCTTCTACGAGGCGGCGCTGTCCTTCCTGGGACTCGGTGATCCGGGCACCGTCTCCTGGGGTCGGCTCATCGAGATGGCGTTTGAGCGTACGGCGATCAGCAGCGGCGCCTGGTGGGCGATCGTGCCTCCCGGCGTCTGCGTGGCGCTTGTGGTGCTCGGCAGCAGCCTGCTGGGAAACGCCCTGCAGGACGCCGCCAATCCCAGAGCTGCCATCGCCCACGTATCACCCCGTACGTTCCGCGTGCGCGCCGAGCGGGGGGACCGGCGATGACGTCTGCACCCCAACCCCTGGTCGACGCGCGTGACGTCAATGTCTGGTTCGACCTCCCGGACGGACGCGAGCTGCACGCCGTGCGCGGTGCGGATGTGAGGGTCAACTCGCGCGAGAAGCTCGGCATCGTTGGCGAATCCGGATGTGGCAAATCGACCCTTTTGATGGCGCTCATGGGATTGCTCCCCGCGACGGCAAGCGTCTCCGGACGAATCGAGGTGATGGGCGCGGACCTGCTTGCTGGGGGCGAACGGGCCTTCCGCGCCCACCGATGGAAAGACCTGGCGATCGTGTTCCAAGGCGCCATGAACGCCTTGAATCCGGTGATCCGAGTGCAGCGGCAGATTGTCGAGGCGCTCGAGTTGCATGAGGTCGCCTCGGGAATGGCAGCCGTGCACCGGGCAAGCGACCTGGTTCGCCTGGTCGGGCTGCCGGAAGGTGTTCTGCGCAAGTTCAACCACGAACTCTCCGGGGGCATGCGCCAGCGCGTCTCCTTGGCAATGGCCCTGGCGTGCGATCCGCGCGTGCTGCTGGCAGACGAACCCACGACCGCGTTGGACATGATGGTGGCAGCGCAGGTGCTTGCCCTGATCGACCGGCTCACCCGCGAGCTGGACCTCGCTTTGGTACTCGTCACCCACGATCTGCCGTTGGTCACGCGCACGTGCGACCGCATCCAGGTCATGTACGCCGGGACGGTCGTTGAGTCCGGGACGCCCGCGGACATCTACCACCAGCCCCAACACCCCTACACGCGACTGCTGTTCGCAGCGACCGCGGACGTGCACTCCGACGGGCCGGATCCGGTGACCATTCTCGGGGCGCCTCCCCGGCTGGACCAGGTCGTTCCAGGCTGCGCGTTCGAACCTCGCTGTCCGCACAGCCAAGCCCGATGCGCGACTGATGTCCCGCAACCGCAGTCGGCCGGCAAGGGGCGCTCGTGGGCTTGTCACTACCCCGGGGAGAGCACATGACCGACGACCAGCGTGAGCTCCTTCGCATCGAAAACGTCGTCACGGCCTACGGTCGTGGGGCTGGCGTACGTGCGGTCGACGACGTGTCCTTGACCCTGCGGAAGGGTGAGCTTCTCGCCGTCATCGGTGAGTCCGGGAGCGGAAAGTCCACGCTGGCGTTGACCGCCCTGCGCCTCTTGGAGCCCCGGTCCGGGCGGGTGTTCTTCGGTGGCGAGGACATCACGCACGCGACCCAACGTGCGCTGAAGCCGACGCGACGCCGGATGCAGGTGGTCTTCCAGGACCCCTACGAGTCCCTGGATCGCCGCTTCCGGGTCCGGCAGATCATCGAGGAGCCACTGCTCGTACACGGACTCGGCGCCAACCGTGCCGAGCGGTTGGAACGGGTGCACGCGGCCCTGGAGCGGACCGGGTTGTCGCCGGCGCCGCTATTCGCCAATCGGTTTCCGCACCAGCTCTCGGGGGGCCAACGTCAGCGGGTCGCCATCGCGGCGAGCCTGGTGCTCGAACCCGAGCTGCTGATCGCGGATGAACCCGTCTCGATGCTCGACGTGTCGGCCCGGGCAGGGGTCTTGTCGCTGCTCGACGGATTGCGGCGGGACGGTGACATGGCTGTCTTGATGATTACCCACGACCTGGCCGTGGCAGCGCACTACGCCGACCGTATCGCGGTGATGTACCTCGGGCGGGTGGTCGAAGAGGGCCCGGCGCACAAGGTCGTGCGCTCGCCCGTCCATCCCTATACGCGCGCCCTGCTGTCCGTGGTTCCCCCGAAGGATCCGCTCGCGCCGTTCCACCCGCAGCTGCTCGAAGGCGAGATACCACCGCTGACCGCTGTGCCGGCGGGTTGCAGATTCGCTTCGCGCTGCCCGGACGTCGCGCCCGTCTGCGCGACGGTCGACCCGCCGCTGATGGACATCGGCGGGAGGCACTCCGTGGCTTGCACCCGCGCGACACGTCAAGCCGCCACGCCGGCCCACCAAGGAGCAGCAGAATGACAGCCACACCCCGCAGCATGCCGCGTCCGTACGAGGCGTTCCTGCCGACGCTACTCAACGAGGCATCCGAGCAGGCGCGCCGGGCGGAGGCGGTGGTCTCACCGCACCCGGGCGCACCGCAGGACCTGACCGATCGGATCGAGCGGTACGTGGGCGACCTGGGCGCAGACATCGTGGGCCTGTCGCACCAGGTCTTCGACCATCCCGAACTGTGTTTCGAAGAGCACGAGGCCGCCGCGGCCGTCGCCCGCCTCGTTCGCTCGCACGGCCTCGCCATCGAGGTCGGATCGTTCGGCCTGCCGACTTCATTCCGCGCCCGCGTCGGCAACGGCCGGCCGGCGGTGGCCATCCTGGCCGAGTACGACGCGCTGCCTGACATCGGGCACGGCTGCGGCCACAACGTCATCTGCGCGAGTGCGGTGGGGGCGTTTCTCGCCCTGGCTCGGGTGGCGAGCGAGCTGCCGGGCAGCGTCGAGCTGATCGGCACTCCCGCAGAGGAGGGCGGATCGGGCAAGGTACTCATAGCGCGGGCCGGCGGATTCGACGGAATCGACGCCGCGATGATGATCCATCCCGGTGTCTATGACGTCGGTACCTACCCGCCGCAGGGGATGCGCACCGTCAACGTGGTGTACCAGGGCCTGGAGGCGCACGCGGCGGCCATGCCGTTCATGGGGCGTAACGCCTTGGACGCCGTGGTGGCCGCGTACTCGGGCATCTCGCAGCTTCGGCAGCACATGCTCCCCAGCGACCGGATCCACGGCGTCATCCTGGAGGGGGGACGCCGGCCCAACATCGTGCCAGGTAGGACCGCGGCCTCCTTCTACGTCCGTTCCCGTCGTACCGAGACCATGCGCGAACTGTCCAGCCGGGTCCAGCAGATCTTCGAGGCCGCGGCGCACATGACCGGCACGAGTGTCGACGTGGAATGGGACCCGTACCCGGAGGAACAGCCGGTCCGCACGAACCGCGTCCTGATGGAGCGCTATGCCGTGAACATGGCGCGGCGCGGACGCGCCGTACTGGGCCAGCAGGCGTTGGAGGTTCCCCTCAACGGGAGCACCGACTTCGGCAACGTCAGCCACCTGGTACCCGGCATCCACCCGGTCGTCGCGATGGCGACCCCGGGGGTCGCCTGCCACTCACGCGAGTTCGCCGCTGAGGCACGCGGTCCGAGGGGCGATCGGGCGGCTCTGGACGGGGCCTTCGCGCTCGCGTCCACGGCGGCGGACTTTCTCCACGATGCCGCCATGCGTGCCGCGGCGATGGCGGAGTTTACAGCGGCGGGCGAGTGCGTTCCCGTACAGACTTCGGAGGGCAAGGAATGAGCGACTATCAACTCAGATGCGTGGAGTGCGCGGCCGTGTATCCGGCCGACTTCACCGGCGATGTGTGCACCGAGCACCCGGGTCTCGAGGGCATCCTGTCGGTGGAGTACGACTGGGGGGCCGCCGGGCCCGCTCCGCAGGCGCCGCTGAGCGGCCCGGTGGACACCCTGCGCCGCTACGCGGACCTGCTTCCGTTGTCACCTGGGGCACTCGACGAACTGCCCAAGGGCTGGCTCTCTCCCACCCCGCTCATCGACGCTCCTGCGATGGCAAAGGCCCTTGGCGTCGGATCACTGCGCATCAAGGACGAGGGGCGCAACCCTACCGGATCATTGAAGGACCGTAGCTCGACGCTGGCGGCACTGCACGCCATGAGCTCCGGGCAACGAGACCTGGCCTGCGCATCGACGGGCAACGCCGCCTCGAGCCTCGCGGGTATCTGCGCCAACCTCGGGCTGACCGCGCACATCTTCGTGCCGGATGGCACCCCGACTGCCAAGCTCGACCAGTTGCGTATGTTCGGTGCCGACGTGCTGATCGTGCGTGGCAGCTACGACGACGCCTACTACCTGTGCCGCGACGCGGCCAAGGAGTTCGGCTGGTATGACCGCAACTGCGCGACAAACCCATACCTTGTCGAGGGCAAGAAGACGTGCGGGCTGGAGCTGGCCGAGCAGATGGCTGCCGAACCGGCGGACTGGGTGAGTGTCGCGGTCGGCGACGGTTGCACCGTCACCGCAGTACACAAAGGACTCACCGAGATGGTCCGGCTGGGAGTGATTCCGAGGTTGCCGCGCATCCTGGGGATCCAGCCGGAGGGCGCCTCGCCCATCGCGCTCGCGTTCCAGGAGGACAGCGACCAGGTGCGTCCCCAGGTGGTGTCGAGCACGGCCGACAGCATCTCGGTCGGTCGCCCGCGCAATGCACTACGTGCGCTACGGGCGGTGCGCGCCTCGGGCGGAAGCCTGCAGACGGTTACCGATGAGGAGATGTTGAGCTGGCGCGAACGGTTGGCCGGGGCCTCCGGGATCTTCGCCGAAGCCGGAGCCGCGGCGGGCATCGCCGGACTGAGCAAGGCGGTTGCCGCGGGTCTCGTTGGGCCGGACGACCGCGTGGTGCACATCGCAACCGGTACGGGGCTGAAGGACGCGGGCCGGATCAAGGCGTCCCAGACTCAGTTCCGGTACGTGGACCCCACGATGGAGAGCACGCGGCAGGCCCTCGGTCGCCCCTCACCGGTCTGACAACAGCCTCTTCCGATCTCATCAGCTGAGCCGGCCCATCGGACAGCGGGCACGATGTCCCGTGCCGTTGGGCACCTACCAAGAGACCCACACCCTGGGTCATGCCCTTTCACCGCCGCGGGGTGCCCTCTCGCCTGCGGCGACTCGACAACAGCGCGCACTCGGCCGAATCGTGGCATCGATACAGCCGTAGTGAGCAGAACTGGTTCAAGATGAACATGATTCCGGACGATATTCTGACCAAGCCGGCGACCGTCGCTTCGTCCTGGGCGACCGCGCGACTCGGGGAGCGTGACCCCGGCTCCACACCGGCGACGCCTGTGGGGCCGAATGCTGCGGCGCCAGAGCGGGTCGATCTCGAAACACTGGACGCCATCCAGCGACGTGTACTGTGGCTGTCGTCTGCAATCGTCGACGCTGCCAACCACGGCCGGCCCAACGCGTCGGGCCTCAAGGTCGGCGGACATCAGGCATCCAGTGCGTCCATGGTCAGCATCATGACTTCGCTCTGGTTCGCCGAGCTGACGGCCGCGGACCGGATCTCGGTGAAACCTCATGCGTCGCCGGTGTTGCATGCCATCAACTATCTCCTCGGTGACCTGGACGGGTCCTACCTGACGACGTTGCGGGCCAGGGGTGGCCTTCAGAGCTACCCCAGCCGGACGAAGGACCCCGACACCGTCGACTTCTCCACGGGCAGCGTCGGCATCGGCGCGACCGCACCACTGTGGGCGGCCATCGCCCACAGGTACGTACGGTCCCACTTCCCGCAGACCCCGGCGCCGGGCCGCTGGATCAGCCTGCTTGGAGACGCTGAACTGGACGAAGGCGCGGTCTGGGAGGCGGTCGCAGACCCGCAGGTATCGCGCCTCGGTGAACTGCTGTGGATTGTCGACCTCAACCGGCAGTCGCTGGACAGGGTGGTCCCGGATATTCAGATCGCCCGGTTGCAGGGTATGTTCGCCGCAGCCGGCTGGGAAGTGCTCACCTGCAAATGGGGCCGACGGCTGCAGGCCCTCTTCAACGAGCCTGGTGGCGACGACCTTCGGGTACGTCTCGAGTCAATGAGCAACGAGGAGTATCAACGACTCCTACGCACGCCGGACGACCAGATTCACTCTCGACTTCTGGCCGACAATGTCAACAGCACCGCGCTGAAGGGATTGGTTGACGGCCTCGACGGGGCCGGTCTCGCCGCTGCTGTCCGCGATCTCGGTGGCCATGACCTGCAGCAGCTGCTGAACACCTATCGCGCCGCCTCTGCCGAACGGCCCACCGTGGTCTTCGCCTACACCATCAAGGGATGGGGCCTTCCGACCGAAGGGCACCCTAACAATCACTCTGCTCTCTTGTCTCCGAGCCAGATGCTGGAGCTGGCACGTGACCTTGGGGTCGACCCCGCGGACCCATGGGCACCGCTCCCTGTCGGCTCGGAGGAGGCCGAGCTCTGCGCCCGGACCGCCCGCCACCTTGCCCGTCCGGTCGTTGCGACGACAGCGGTACCGTCGCTGCCGACCGCGCTGGGGCGTCGTCACAAGGGTACGGTCTCGACGCAGGCTTCCCTGGGGCGTTTCCTGCTGGACCTGCGCCGCGCCGCACCGGAGGTCGCGCGGCGCGTGGTCACCTTGAGCCCCGATGTGGCCTCCTCAACGAACCTTGGTGGATGGATCAACCAGACCGGTGTGTGGTCCGTCGGCGAGCGCCATGACTGGTTCGCCGACGACAACGAGCGGTTGCTCAGGTGGGTTGAAGGCACGCAGGGTCAGCACATCGAACTTGGAATCGCCGAGACGAATCTGGTTGGGCTCGTCGCTGAACTCGGTGCCACGTGGAGTCGGTCGGGCCAACCGTTGCTTCCTATCGCCACCCTGTACGACCCGTTCGTTTCGCGGGCGCTCGAGCCCTGGTCCTTCGGAATCTACGCCGGTGGACAGTCCATTTTGGTCGGTACCCCGGCCGGGGTGACCCTGGCTCCCGAGGGCGGCGCGCACCAGTCGATAACCACCCCGTCCATCGGTCTGGAACAGCCCGGTTGTACGGCGTGGGAGCCCGCGTTCGCGCAGGACCTCGAATGGTGCATGCTCGCGGCACTGGGCGACATCGGTAAACCCGGTGGCACGTCGGCGTACTTCCGGCTGTCGACCCGACCCGTGGACCAGGGCCTGGCGGAGCATCCCGACGACGAGTTGCTCCTCGAGCGGCGGCGGCGCAATGCCGTCGCCGGCGGGTACCGCATCACCCCGTACGACCCCACCGAGCATGTCACTCTGGTCGGTGTCGGCGCGATCATGCCCGAAGTACTGAGCGCCCGCAGGCGCCTGGTCGAACTCGGCGTGAATGCCGGCGTGGTGTGTTTGACGAGCCCAGACCTGATTTTCCGCGCCTTCCAACGGCGTACCCGCGGCTCGAAGACCGGACCGGACTCGAGCATCCTTGAGACCATCTTTCCCCGGAGCAGACCAACTCCGCTGGTCACCGTTCTGGACGGACACCCCCACACACTGGCTTTCCTGGGCGCAATTCGTGGGGATGAGATCGTCTGCCTCGGGGTCACGGAGTTCGGCCAGTCCGCGGATCTGGACGATAGCTATGCACTGCACGGAATCGACGTCCGATCGATCGTCGAGGCAGCGTTGGACCTGATCAAACGTTGACCCGGCCCTACTCCCGGGACAGCGCCCACCGACGACTTCACCGCAGCGGTGCTGGACCGTCTCGGGTGAGGCTGGCCGGGCGACCACGCCCGGCCGGTGCGGTGACCGGGGGCCGGCAGAGCCTGCCCGACGGGAAGCCCCGGCGGCTCCGCCGGCACCCGGTCGTCGTCGGCCGCCTGCTCAGGCGGTTGCCGCGAACGCCTCGGCGAGCACGTCCATCCCCTCGGCGAGGAGCTGTTCACCGATCACCAGCGGCGGCAGGAACCGAAGGACGTTGCCGTAGGTGCCGCAGGTCAGGGTGACCACGCCGTGTGCGTGGCAGTACGCCGAGACGGCTGCCGTCCTGGCCGCGTCGGGCGTGCGGCCGTCCGGGCCGACCAGTTCGATGGCGACCATTGCGCCCCGGCCGCGGATGTCGCCGATCGTCGGGTGGCTTTCGGCCAGCTTCTCCAGCCGGCTGACCATCAGGTCTCCGATGCGGCGTGCGGCCGCGTTCAGGTCCTGGCTCTGCATGACCTCGATGGCGCCGAGCGCGGCGGCGCAGGTGACCGGGTTGCCGCCGTAGGTTCCACCGAGCCCGCCGGAGTGGACGGCGTCCATGATCTCGGCGCGGCCGGTGACCGCGGCGAGGGGTAGCCCGCCGGCGATACCCTTCGCGGTCGTGATCAGGTCGGGCACGACGCCCTCGTGGTCACAGGCGAACCAGGCGCCGGTGCGGCAGAAACCGGTCTGGATCTCGTCGGCGACGAAGACGACGCCGTTGTCGCGAGCCCAGTCGGCGAGCCGGGGAAGGAACCCGTCGGCGGGTACGACGAAACCACCCTCGCCGAGAATGGGTTCGATCACGATGCACGCCACGTTGGCCGCGCCGACCTGCTTGTCGATGAGGTCGATGGCCCGGTCGGCGGCCGCGCTGCCGGAGATGGCGCCCGGTTCGCGGAACGGGTAGGACATCGGTGCCCGGTAGATTGCGCTGGCGAAGGGGCCGAAGCCCTGCTTGTAGGGCATGTTCTTCGCGGTCATCGCCATGGTCAGGTTCGTGCGTCCGTGGTAGGCGTGGTCGAAGACGACCACGGCGTCCCGGCCGGTGTACGCCCGGGCGATCTTCACGGCGTTCTCGACCGCCTCCGCTCCGGAGTTGAGCAGAACCGACTTCTTCGCGTGGTCGCCAGGGGTCAGTTGCGCGAGCTTTTCGCAGACGTCGACGTAGCTGTCGTACGGGGTGACCATGAAGCAGGTGTGGGTGAACGCCCGTACCTGGTCGGAGACCCGGGCGGCGACGGGCGGAGCGGCGTTACCGACGGACGTGACGGCGATCCCCGAGGCGAGGTCGATCAGCGAGTTGCCGTCCACGTCGCGCAGCACGCCACCGCCGGCCGCCTCGATGAATACCGGCAGGGTGGTACCGACACCACCGGCGACGAACTGCTGACGGCGGGCGAAGCGTTCCCGTGACACGGGACCAGGGATTTCGGTGACGAGGCGGCGCCGCTGGGGCAGTTCGGGCCCGCCGACGATCGGGTTTGACATGCCGACACCGTAGGTGACACCACGATCGGCGGCTTCGGCCGACGTGTACAAATAGTCAGGTATCCTATGTACATGTTGGATAACGCAAGCCGGTGAGGTGGCGATGCCTGCGACTCTCGGCGCCCTGCTGGCCAATCCACACCTCGGCTTGCGGCTGCTGACCGATCCGGGCGCGGACTCGGTCGCGCTCGCGGCGCCGATCCGGTGGGTGGCCACCAGCGAGCTCGTCGACCCTACGCCGTACCTGCAGGGTGGTGAGCTGCTGCTGACCACCGGCCTGCGGCTACCCCGGGGCAAGGCCCAGGTCGCCGCCTACGTGGACCGGCTCCTCGACGCCGGCGTCGTCGGCGTCGGCTACGGGGTCGGACTCGTCACCGCGACGGTACCGGCCGCGCTCGTACGGGTAGCCGGCGAGCGGGGCCTGCCGCTCATCGAGGTCGACCAGCCGACCCCGTTCATCGCGGTCAGCAAGGCGGTTTCCGACCTGCTCACCGCCGAACAGTACGCCGAGGTGACCCGGGGATTTACCGGGCAGCAGGCGCTGACCCGGGCGGCGGTCACCGGCCGGGCGGCCGGGGTTGTCAGCCGGCTCGCGGCGACTCTCGACGGGTGGGCCGCCCTCCTGGAACGCGACGGCCAGGTCCGGTACGCCTCTCCCGCCTCGGCGCGCCCCTCGGCTGCTGCGGTGACCGGCGAGCTGAACAGGTTGCGGGGACGCCGGCACGCCGCGCTGGCGTTGGTACAGGGTGACTCGCATGTGGTCGTCCACCCGCTGACCCCTTCGTCGGGCGGCCGCGGGTTCCTCGTCGTGGGCATCGACCACGCGCCGGGCGCCACGGACCGCTCTTTGATCAACGTCGCGACCGCGCTGCTCTCCCTCGACCTGGAGCAGGCGAAGATCGAGCAGACCGCGGCCCGGTCGGCTGCGCTGCTGCGGCTGCTGTTGGATGGGATCCAGCTCACCGAGGAGGTCCTCATCGGACTCGGGGGCTCCCTGCTCGCCAGCCAACCGCTCCTGGTCACCGCGTTCGCCGGTGAAGCGGCTGCCATCGGCGAACTTCTGCGCGACCTCCTGACCGGGCTCGGAGACCACGTGCTGGCAGCCGTCGTGGACGGCGACCTGATCGCCATCACGGCCAGTCGCGACGGCCAGGACTTCCTGATGCGCTCGGTTCCCGATGGAGGTGGCGTCGCGGTCGGCACCAGCCGCGCATCCCGGGCCGCTGAGGTCGCGGAGGCGATCCGCCACGCCCGTCAGGCCGCCGCGAGTGCCCGGCACTTCGTGCCGGCGGTGCTCGACTACGACCAGATCCGCACAATGAGCGCGGTCAACCTGGTCGAGCTACCCGCGCTGTCGGCCTACACGGACAGCCTGCTGGGACCGCTCGACGAGTATGCCCGGGCCAGCGGGATCGACCTGGTGGCGTCCCTGGGGGCCTGGCTGGAACACCACGGACAGTACGACCCCGCGGCCGTTTCCCTGCAGATCCACCGGCACACCCTCAGATACCGGGTGCAGAAGGCCGAGGCGCTGCTCGGCCGCGACCTGACGACCGCCGACGCCCGGATGGAACTGTGGTTCGCGATCACCGCCCGGCGGCAGCGATTGTCCACTCCGGCCAACCAGACAGGCAGGTGAGCGCCACCGCGAACAGTGGTGATTTCCTCGGTTCTGCCTACCGTGACAGCCATGATCGAATTGACGCCGTTGTGGGTCGCTGGTAGCCCGGTCCACGGGGACGCGACTCTCGAGGTACGCCACCCGTACGACGACCACCTGGTCGCCACCACGACCTACGCCACCGACGCCCAGGTGGAACAGGCGGTGGCGGCCGCCGATGCCGTCCGCCACGAGGCCGCCGCACTGCCCATCCACGTACGTGCCGAGGCGCTGGCCGCGATCGGCCGCGCCATCGACGAGCGCAGCGACGAGATCGCCTGCTTGATCACGGCGGAGAACGGCAAGCCGCTGGTCTGGGCCCGCGCCGAGGTCGGTCGTGCGGTATCGGTGTTCCGGGTGGCCGCGGAGGCGACCCGCACCTGGTCCGGCGAGGTGATGCGGCTCGACACCGACAAGGCCGCCGAAGGCCGGCTCGCCTACATCAGCCGGGTCCCCAAGGGGCCGGTGCTCGCCATCACCCCGTTCAACTTCCCGCTGAACCTGGTCGCCCACAAGGTGGCACCGGCGATCGCGGTCGGCGCCCCGGTCGTGGTCAAGCCGGCGCCCAAAACGCCGCTGTCGGCGCTGCTGCTCGGCGAGATCATCGCAGGCGTCGGACTGCCCGCCGGAATGGTCAGTGTGATCAACGTGCCCGACGAGCGGGCCCCGGAACTGGTTGCTGACGGTCGTCTGCCCGTCGTCTCGTTCACCGGCTCCGGTCCGGTCGGGGCCGCGATCGCGGCTGCCGTACCGCACAAGCACGTCGTCCTCGAACTGGGTGGAAACGCCGCGGCCTACGTCGCCGCCGACTTCGACCGGCCCGGCGATCTCGACTGGGCGGCTCAACGGATCGCCACCTTCGCCAACTACCAGGCTGGCCAGTCGTGCGTCGGCGTCCAGCGGGTCTATGCCGACTCAGACGTGTACGAGTCCCTGAAGGAGCGTCTCGTGGCGGCGGTCGAGGCGTTGCGCACCGGCGACCCGAACGACGAGCGGACCCAGGTCGGCCCGCTGATCAACCGGGCGGCGGCCGAACGCGTCGGGACCTGGGTGACGGAGGCGGTCGCGGCGGGGGCGCGAGTACTCACCGGCGGCGTCCGGACCGGCACCACGTACGCGCCGACCGTACTCGAAGACGCGCCAGGCGACGCCAAGGTGGTGTGCGAGGAGATCTTCGGACCGGTCCTCGTCCTGCAGCGGGTCGACGGAGCCGACGATGCTCTTCGCCGCATCAACGACTCGAAATTCGGCCTCCAGGCAGGTGTCTTCACCCACGACATCCAGTTGGCCTTCCAGGCCCACCGCGTGCTCGAGGTCGGCGGCGTGATCATCGGTGACGTGCCGTCCTACCGGGCGGACCAGATGCCCTACGGCGGCGTCAAGGCTTCCGGCGTCGGTCGTGAGGGGGTGCGGTACACGATGGCGGACTACACGTACGAGCGGGTCATGGTCCTGACCGGAATCGACCTCTAGCCCTGTGCCGTGCCGGAACATGGCGCACGGGCTGTGCGTCATGTTCCGGCGGTGGCCGGCAGCTCATCCGCCAGGGCCAAGGCGGTCACGGTTGATCGGCAAGCACGGACAGGTCTCGCTCGCAGCGGCTCATTGATCGCAGCGGCTCATTGATCAGAGCGACGAGGACGGGACGCTGACCCGTACGCGTGGGCCTGATACCCGGGTGTGGGTCAGGTCATGGGCTCGGCGGGCACGATCCGATTGACCCACACGGCTGACTCGTCGGGGGACAGTGCCCCCGTTCGAGGCGGGTCTCCCGGGTCTACGCCGCCGGCCGGCGACGCTAGTGAAGCGTGATCCAGATGGTCTTCGTCTCGGTGTACTGCTCCAGGGCCTCGAGCCCGTTGTCCCGGCCGCCGAACCCGGACTGGCGGTAGCCGCCGAACGGAGTGGTGATGTCACCCTCGCTGTAGCCGTTGACCGCGACCGTGCCGGCCCGGATACCGCGTGCGGTGCGCAACGCGACGTCGATGTTCTTCGACCACACGGTGGCCGCCAGGCCGTAGGTGGTGTCATTGGCCAGTGTCAGGGCTTCGTCCACGTCGTTGAACGTGAGGACGGACACGACCGGCCCGAAGATCTCCTCGCGAGCGACGCTCATCTGCGGTGTCACGTCCGAAATCACGGTGGCGCCGATGAACCACCCGCCGGTTTCGCGAAGCAGACGCTTGCCGCCGGTGACGATCGTCGCTCCGTCGCTGCGGGCCTGCTCGACATAGCCGAGAACACGGTCGAGCGCGGAGGCCTCGATCAGCGGCCCGATCGCCGTCCGGTCGTCCGTGGGTTCACCGACCACTCGCTTGTCGGCTTCGCGGGCCAGTGCGGCCAAGAAGTCGTCCTTGATGGACGCTTCCACCAGGATGCGGGAGCCCGCGCTGCAGTTCTGGCCGGCGTTCCAGAACGCGGCCTCGGCGAGGTCGGCGGCCACCTCGTCGAGCGAGTCACGGCAGTCGGCCATGACGATCTGCGGGCTCTTGCCGCCCATCTCGAGCACGACGCCCTTGAGGTTGCTGTTCGCGGAGTAGCGCAGGAACTCGCGGCCGACCTCGGTCGAGCCGGTGAACGTGATCATGTCGACGTCCGGGTGCAGACCCAGGGCCTTGCCGGCGATGTGCCCGAGACCGGGAACGACGTTGAACACGCCGTCGGGTACTCCGGCCTGCTGAGCGAGTTCGGCCATGCGCAGCGTGGTCAGGCTGGCCAGCTCCGGTGGCTTGATGACGACGGAGTTGCCGGTGGCCAGGGCGGGGCCGATCTTCCAGGCGAGCATCGCCATGGGGAAGTTCCAGGGCAGCACGCCACCGACGACGCCGACCGGTTCCCGAACGATGAGCCCGACGTGGTCGTCGCCGGTGGGGGAGGTCTTTCCGAAGACCTTGTCTGCGGCCTCGGCGTACCAGCGGATGGTGTTCAGGACGTCGGGGATGTCGAAGTTGCGGCAGTCGGCGATCGGCTTGCCTGCGTCGATCGCCTCGGTTGTGGCCAGCTCGTCGCTCGCGGCCTTGATCAGGTCGGCGAACCGCAGCAGCACGGCTTTGCGCTCGGCGGGGCTCTTGCGGCTCCAGTCCCCGCGGTTGAACGCCGCTCGGGCGGCTTTGACCGCACGGTCGACGTCGGCTTCGCCGCAGGCCGAGATTGTGGCGATGACCTGCCCGGTTGCCGGTGCCAGGCTCTCGAAGGTCGCGCCATCGAGAGCGTCCACGAAGTGGCCGTCGATGAACGCCTGGGTGCGGATCGTGTCAGGTAGCGATGGGGCGATCTGGCTGGCGCTGGTCATGTGCGTTCTCCAGTCGTCGGGCTCTAGGACTTGCTCTAGGACTGCGCCGCGTCGGCGGACGCGAAGGTCGGGTAGATCTGGCCGCGCACGGACTCCCAGCGCCGGCGCAGCGCGGTGTACTCCTCGTGCGCGGCCTGGTCGGGACGCACCGGCGGGGCGAGTTCCAGGACGACGGCGAGACCGTCTTCGACGGTGTTGAACGCACCGGCGCCCAGCCCGGCCAGGATGGCGGCGCCGATGGCCGGTGCCTCCACGCGGAGCGATGGCGTGATCTGTTCGCCGAGGACGTCGGCCTTGATCTGGTTCCACGCATGGCTGCGGGCTTCGCCGTCGGAGATCGTCAGCGGCCCGACCTGGTGACCGCGGTCCCGCACGATGTCGAGGAGCGCCGGGTACTGATAGGCGATTCCTTCGAGCGTGGCGCGGGTGAAGTGCGGTCGGCGGTGATGGCCGCTGATGCCGTGGTAGACGGCGCGCGCGGCATCGTCCTGAAGGGGAACCGTCGCGCCTTCGACGTACGGGAAGCACAGCAGGCCGTCGCTACCGCGCGAGACTCCGGCGGTCTCGGCGATGAGGTCGGCGTAGCTGCGATCGTCGCCGAACGCCGCCCGGAACCACCGCAGGGTCGTGCCGGTTCCGGTGGCGACCATCTCGTGCAGGTAGCGCCCAGGCACCACGTGGGGCATCAGCCCGATGACCCCGGTGAGATCGAAGCGCGGCTGGTCGCCCACGATCCGCCAGCTCATCGACGAGCCGGTGCCGATACTGACGTCTCCGGGAGAGACGACGCCGGATCCGAGCGCGGCCGCCGGATCGTCGCCGCCGCCGGCGACCAGCAGGGTGTCCGCGGCGAGCCCGATCTGCTCGGCGGCAGCCGCGGACAGCGACCCGCGCACCTGCCACGGGTGGTATTTGACGTCGGGCAGTATCTCGCGGGGGATTCCAGCCGCGTCGCAGGTCGCAGAGCTCCAGTCCGCGCTGCGCCAGTCGTTGAGGATGCTGCGCGTGGGACCGGTCGGGTCGGTCCCGATGTCGCCGGTGAGCCGGTATGCCAGGTAGTCCTTGGGCTGGAGCGCGTGCGCGACCCGTTTCCATACCTCTGGCTGGTGCCGCTTGGTCCAGACGAGGTTCGGCAGCACCAGCCCCGGAATCGGCAAGGTCCCGCTTCGCTCGATGAGCGTCGAGCGGCCGAGGGAGTCGTAGAGCGCCGTGGTTTCTTCCGGGTCGCGCCGGTCGGTCCAGTGGATGCACGGTGCGAGCACGGTGCCGCGCTCGTCGAGCAGCACCGCGATGTCGCGCTGTCCGACCAGACACAGCGCCTCGACTCGCTCGGCGGCGATCCCCGTTCTGTTCAACAGCTCGGGGATCGCCGCGGCCAACGCGCGGAACCAGTCATCGGGGTCGTTCTCGGCCCAGTCCCGCCGCGGTCGGTGCATCGGATACGTGTGCTCGGCCACGCCCAGCACGCCTTGGTCGGTGTGAACGAGGACGGCCTTGAGCGCCGAGGAACCGACATCGGCGCCGATGACGTAGGAACTCATGCTGTGTACTGCAGCTCCTCCGGACCGGGCAGCGGCTCGGGGGCCGGCAGCGGCTCGGGGGCCCCGGGGAACTGGGCGCGCCAGTAGGAGGCGATCCACTCGACCTGGGGGGCCGGCAGCTCGGGCACCTCGTCAACGAACTGGCGCGCGGCCAGGTAGACCTCGCAGGCTCCTTCGACCACAGCCGCGGTGTGGAAGGCGTGCTCGAGGTCGGCGCCGATGGCGAGCAGACCGTGGTAACGGAGGAAGGTGGCGCCGCGATCGCGCAGAGCCGGAATGGTGTAGGTGTACATCTGGTCGGTCTCAGGCTGCGAGTACGGCGAGGTGTAGACGGCGCCGCCGGTGGCCTCACACAGTCCGGTCAGGATCGGGGGCAGGGTCCACCCGAGGTTGGCGAAGGTCATGACGGCTTTGCCGTGGGTGTGGACGATGCCGCCGATCTCCGGGCGGTGCTTGCAGATCATCGTGTGCATCTGCACCTCCGACGTCGGCGACCGTCGCCCGGAGACCTGGTTGCCGTCGAGATCGACGATGGCGATGTCCTCCGGCTCGATCAGGTCGTACTGCATGGAGGAGGGGGTGCAGGCCAACAGGTTCGGCTCACCGGGGATCCGGACGCTGATGTTGCCGGCCGTCGAGTAGACGAGCCGCTCAGACTGCAGCTTCTTGGCATAGGTGATGACCTTCTGCCGGATCTCTAGGTGGTCGATGGTCATGTGTTCGGTCCCTTTCTCGGGTGTGGTCAAGGACGGGAGGGTGGTCAGGGACGCGGTCGCGTCAGGCGGCGCAGTCCGACGAGGAGCGCCGCAGTAGCGACCGCGACTCCAGCGGGCTTCGCCAGGATCCGGACAAGGGCCGGGAGGTCCTTCACGTCGATCTGTACGTGAGCCGGCCATGCCCCCATGACGCCGCTGATCTCGACGCGGCGCGCCTTGATCGCGATGCGTTGCGGCTCAAAAGGCAGGTCGCCGATCGGGGAGCTCACCTTCATGGGGCATCGACCTTTCGGAGGGAGTTCAGCCATGTGTCGGCGACATGGCGCGCGTGGTCGAACCGTCCTTGGACATCGGAGGGCTCGATCGGCTGGACGAAGGTGACATCGGCCGCGGACGACAGGACGGCGCCGTCGACGTTGCGGTTGGGGAGCGGTCGGTCAGCCAGCACGATGGCATCGCAGTTCACCGTGATCTGGTGGGTGTCCGCACCAGCCGGGTCTGCGTAGCTGAGGGTGAGCGCGGTGACCCGGCTGGCTCCGGCCACCGACCAGCTGCGGGGCCGCGGGTGGTGCTCATCCGCCCACTGAGTGCTCTCGCCGATGCCGATGATGCGGGCGCCGAGTTGGCGCGCCCGGTGGGCAACGGTCCGCGCCCAGTGTCCGTCGCCGAGCACGGCGACGGACCGCCAGAGCGGTACTCCGGCCTGGAGCAGGTGTTCGGCCACGGTGGCCGGGATCACGCCGGCCGGGCGGTCTCCCGTCAGACCGAGGTTGGCGGCCGTGGCCGGGCGCAGGCCACCGGCGAAGAACAGGTGCGCTGCGGGCAGCAGGGTGCTTGCACCCGGGCCGGTGACCAGCAAACGGTGATCAGACCAGCGGATTCCCGTCTCGCCGAGGCGGAAATGGACACCGAGCTCGCGGGCGTGGTCGGCGTACCGCTGGATCGCGGGGTGGTCCCAGCCGGCGGTGCCGCCCACCACCGGGATGCGGTCGACGACGACGACCTGCACTGACCTCGCGAGGGCGGTCGCGCAGCCGAGACCGCTGGGCCCGGCGCCGACGACGATCGTGTCCGTCATGAGCCGACCGTCCCGCGGGCGGTCTGCTTGACGGTGGCCGGGCCGGTGTTCGTGTGCAGCGCGGTCAGGAAGGAGATTCCCGCCGAGCACAGCGATCCTTGGCATCGCCCGTAGGTGGCGCCGGTTCGTTTGCGGACACCGTCGACGGAACTGGCGGGCACCGGCGCCGCCAGCGCCCGGTTGATCTCGGCGGCGCTGACGTGTTCGCAGGCGCACACGACCTGCCCGTACTGCGGGTCGGCGGCGATCAGCTCGCTCGGGTCGTCGTAGTCGCGCAACCGGGGCGCCGGCGGCAGCGCCTGCGCGGCGTCGCGGCGCGGCTGCGCATCCAGGCCTGCGGAGTTCAGCAGTTCGAGCACGTGGTCGGCGGCCGCCGGCGAGATGCTCACACCCGCGGACCGGTTGGTGCAGTGCAGCAGGGTCGGGATCCGCTCGTCGAAGCGCAGACGGTGCGGCTCGTCGCTGGCCGGACGGTTCGCGGCGAAGTACTTGATGATCAGGTCGTCGGTGATGCTGGGAACAAGACCGGACGCGCTGGCGACAAGCATCGCCACGGTGTCCGCGTCGGTTGCCTTGTCGTCCGGCTCCTCGTGATCGTTGGCCGTGGGCCCCAGCAGAGCGGAGCCATGGGTCGTCGGGACGACGTTGATACCTTTCGTGGTCGCCGAATGGGTGCTGAACACGATCCGCCGGAGACTGCCGGCGAAGGCGCGATCGAGGACCGCGTACTGGCCCTTCCGTGGCCAGTAGCGCATGTCCTCGCCGCCGGCCATGCGGCTGATGCGCCCGGCGGCGACTCCGGCGGCATTCACGATGAACCGGCACCGCACTGTTCCCTGTGCCGTCGTGATGAGGTGCCGGCCATCGTCGTCGGTGCGGATAGCCGTCACGGGTGACGCCAGGCGAACGCTGACGCCGTTGCTCGCGGCGAGGTTTGCGTAGGCGACAGTGAGCGCCATCGGATCGATCACCCCCTCGTCCGGCATGAGCAGCCCGGCGACGCACCGGTCGGTGACCAGTGGTTCCTGGGCGCACGTCTGCGCGGAGGTGAGCAGCTCCGCGCGCACGCCGCACGCCAGAATCTCCTCGCGTGTCTCTTCCAGGTGATGCGCCTGCTCGTCGTCGAGGGCGACCATGACGGCACCGAGTCGGCGATAGGGCACCGACAGTCGCGCGGTGAGCTCCTCCCAGCGAGGCGTACTCGCGGTGATCAGCTGGGTTTCCAGCGTCCCCGGTGGTCCGTAGTAGGACACGGCCACACCGGCGTTGCCCTTGCTTGCGCCTTCCGCGACGTCACTCTCGGCCTCCAGCAGACAGACGGAGGCGGTCGTCGTCGAAAGCCGCGCGGCTACCGCGGTGCCGAGCACACCACCGCCGATGATGGCGACGTCGACTGTGTCGGTCTCGGCGCCGGCGCGAGCGTGGGACGGACCGGTCACCCTATCTCCTTCATGTCTGGTCTCGGGCGGCCCCGCAAGGCGGTAAACGCCTGCTCATGACGGGGGCAACCCGGACGCGAGCGCGCCACGACCGTGGCGCGACTGCCGTGACAGTCTGACACAGAGCGCGCTTGCGAACAATATTTCTGACCGAACGAACAACAAGATAGCGTGTTCGAAAAGTTAGGTCTTGACTAACGAACACTATGACGATTCACTTTGCCGATCCGCGCTGTTCACTCACGGGCAGCGTCAGCAACTCGCCTCGCCGTCCTGGCCATGTCGAACTCTCAGGGGGCTGCAATGGCTCAACCTGCACTGCCGGACTACCGGTCCGATGAAGAACACCTCGCGCGGCTCGGTTACCGACAGGAACTCGGGCGCACGCTCGGGGCGTTCACCACCTTCGCCACCGGATTCGCCTTCATCTCGATCCTGACCGGCGCATTCCAGCTGTTCGGTTTCGCGTTCAGCTCTGCCGGACCGTCGTTCTGGTGGACCTGGTTGATCGCGCTCGGCGGCCAGGCGCTGTTCGCGCTGTGCTTCGCCGAACTCTCCGTGCATTACCCCCTGGCCGGATCGGTGTACAACTGGGCGAAGCGGGTCGGGCGTCCCACTACCGCCTGGATGGCCGGCTTCTCGCTGACGCTCGCTCTGATCGTGTCGACCGCTGCCGTCGGCCTGGCCATGCAGTTCGTCCTACCGACGATCTCTGACGTCTTCTGGCTCTACGGCGACGGCTCCGGGCAGTACGACGCGGCCACCAACGGCGCGATCCTCGGCACCGTCGCCATCGCGCTGACGACGATCGTCAACCTGCTCGGGCCCAAGGTGGTCGCCGTCATCAACAACATCGGCGTGGTCGTCGAACTCGTGGCCTCGGCCTTCTTGATCATCTTCTTCTTCGTGGCAGCCAAGCGAGGACCGCAGATCGTCCTGCACACCGACGGGCACGCCGCAGGAAACAGTCTGGGCACGCCCGGCGCGCTGATGGTCGCGATCCTGCTCGGCGTCTACATCCTCTGGGGCTTCGACACCGCCGGCTCACTCGGCGAGGAGACCATCAATCCCCGCAAGAACAGTCCACGGGCGATCCTGCGCGCCATCTTCGCGGCCGGCCTCACCGGTGCCCTGTTGATGATCGGGGCGCTCATGGCCGCGAAGAACATCCACGACCCGCAGCTCAGCGTGTCCGGTCTGCCCTACATCGTGGACAGCGTGCTCGGGCACACTCTCGGGCGGATCGCGCTGACCGCCGTCACCGTCGCCATCTTCGTCTGTGTCCTGGCCAACCAGACCGGCGCGATGCGGATGCTGTTCGCCATGAGCCGGGACAATGCCCTGCCGGCCAGCGCGGCCCTCGCCCGCGTGTCCCGCGTGACCAAGGCTCCGGTCCTGGCCTCCATCATCACCGGCGTGATCGCGATCGTGATCCTGCTTGTCAACATCCGCCAGCCGCAGATCTTCACGGTGGTCACCAGTACGACGGTCATCCTGGCGGTCATCGCGTACACGCTGGTTGCCGGCGCCTTCGTCGGACGGCGTCTGCGCGGGCAGTGGACCGAGGACACCCGGTATTTCCACCTCGGCCGATGGGGCCTTCCGGTCGGGATCGCCGCGGTGGTCTGGGGTGTGCTCGTGGTCGTCAACACTGCCTGGCCCCGCAAGGCGGTCTACAACCCGGCCCCGCCGTTCCACTGGGCCATTCAGTGGGGTGCCGTGCTGTTCGTCGGCATCGTCCTGCTGCTCGGCCTGGGCTACTACCGCCTGGTGCAGCGGCACAAGGTCGGGGTCCTCGCGCAGCATGCCGCCGTGGCCGATCAGTCGGACCCGGCGCCGGCCAATCTTGCCGCGGTGATCGACGCCCCGCTGACGGCGTCGCCGAGCGACCGGCCGGCCGATCCGTCCGCTGCGGTCTGACCAGTTGGCTTCCCTCGGGCCGTCCGGCGCGCACCAGGTGTCGATCGCTCGGTCGTCCACGACCGCTGGAATGATCGACTCTGCGGACCAGACGGAAGCCCTACGCCCACCGCCGCCCGGCGCCTGGCCGATCGGAGTCGCTGCCCTCGGTGACACGACGCATAGTTATGGTGGACGGGCACCACGAACAGGACGGGCCCGCGTCGCCGGACGCAGGGACGATGGAGAGTGTGGACGTGCAGAGCGAACGGAAGCAGAGCGGCGAAACTGTGCCCACTGATGCCAGGGTCAAGCCGCACGCACGTCGACAGCTGATCCTTGACCGCATCCTGGAACGGGATACGGTCACGATCAAGGAGCTCGCCGATGAGTTCGGCCTGACCGAGATGTCGCTTCGCCGGGACCTGAACGCTCTGGCCGAGGCGGGCCAGATCTCCCGGGTCCGCGGCGGGGCGACCCGCCCACGCAACGCCCTCACGCCGCGGCGTTACCAGGACGGTGAGCACCGTAACGCCGCGGCCAAGGCGCGCATCGCCCGGGCCGCCACGGCATTGTTCGAGTCGGCCGCGACTGTCTTCTTCTACTCCGGATCCACAGTGGCCCGCGTCGCCGAGGCTCTGGGAGAGGAACAGCGCGACCATCTGACGGTCGTGACCGCTTCGGTTCCGGTGATCAATACCGTCACGACCTGGAACGACCCGCACCTGGTCGCCGTCGGCGGCCTCTACCTTCCCGCCTACATGACGTTCGTCGGCCCGCAAGCCGTCGCGGCGCTGCGAACCATCAGCGCAGATGTTGCGATTGTCGGCTGTGACGGGCTGTCGGCGGCCGAAGGCCTGACCACTCCGCACCATCTGGTAGCCGAGATCGGGTCCGTGCTCGTCGAGCGGGCGCGACGGACCATCGTCGTCGCTGACTCGAGCAAGATCGGTCGACGAGGATTCACCCCGATCGCGCCGTGTTCGGCGGTCGACTGCCTCGTGACCGACGATGACGCCGATCCCCGCGAGCTCCAAGCGCTCCGGCGGGCCGGCGTGGACGTGCACGTCGTATAGCGCCTCGGCCTCGGCGGGTCGCACCTCGAAACACCGACGCAGCCTCACCAACAGGGCAAACTGCCGGCGCCTGGGCGGCACGCAGTCGATGGGCCGGATTGGGTCCGCTTCGGGCAACGCCGCGGCCGAGGCGTTCAACCCGACCGTCAAGGTCGAATACACCCTCGTTCCGGATCCAAAACGAGGCCTGTCTGAAAAACGCCACCTGGATCGTCGACTTCTACAACGCTCGCCGCCCACAACAGCCCCTGCGATGGCATGTCTCACCCGTCGAGTAAGAACTGCTCACGGCGACGCCCGTCAGGGACGCGGTCGCATGACGGAACCCGCCACGTTTCGAGGGGATTGACGGGCCGGGCATGCCGATGGCGACATTCTCGCGTAGCGCCTAGTCCACGTGGATGTGGCGGGATGGTCCCGCCTTGACTCTTCTCGCGGTGATCCTTTAGAGTCTTTTCGACAATTTCACATCACGCCACTTGAACCGAAGCGGGAGAGCCTGCGCCTCACGAAGGGCGCGGCGCCGAAGGAGCAACTCTCCCCAGAATCTCTCAGGCATCGATGACCGTTTCGGTGAGGCGAACTCTGGAAAGCGGGACGTTGTCCTGCACCCACGGTGCAAGCCGCCGTATCGGGCGGTGAAGCTCTCAGGTCCAATGACAGAGCGGGGAGGTCACCCACCTGGTTCGCGATCGAAGCGGACCTCGACAAGGGAGCCTCCCGACATGCCCGATGAATTGAGCTCATCGGACCGTGCGAACCGGTCCGTCATCTGCGCAGGCGACTCGTTCGCCCGTCGTCACATAGGCATCAGTGACGAAGAACAGGCCACGATGCTGGCCGAGATCGGGTATTCCACGCTTGACCAGCTGATCGACGCGGCGGTGCCGAAGTCGCTGCGTGACTCGGCCCGGTTGAACCTCCCAGCCGCCGCCAGCGAGGCCGAGGTGCTGGCGGAGCTGCGCCAGCTCGCAGCCTTGAACGCGAGGGGCGAACCGATGATCGGCCTCGGCTACCACGGCACGATCACGCCCGGCGTCATCCGCCGCAATGTCCTGGAAAGCCCCGCCTGGTACACCGCGTACACGCCCTATCAGTCCGAGATCAGCCAGGGTCGGCTCGAGGCGCTCATCAACTTCCAAACCATGGTGGGGGATCTGACCGGCCTGCCGACCGCCAACGCGTCGCTGCTCGACGAGGGTACGGCGGTCGCGGAGGCGGTCGCCGTCATGCGGCGTACCGTCCGGGGCCACGCCGACCGGGTGGTCATCGATGCCGACTGCCTGCCGCAGACCATCGCGGTGGTGCGCACCCGCTGCGAGGCGGTCGGTGTCGACGTCATCGTCGCCGACCTGTCGAGCGGCCTGCCCGTCGACGACTTCTTCGGGGTCGTCCTGCAGTTCCCGGGAGCCTCCGGGGTCGTACGGGACCACGCCGACGTCGCCCGGGCCGCGCGCGACCGAGGGGCGATGGTGACCGTGGCGGCCGACCTGCTCGCGCTCACGCTGCTCCGCCCGCCCGGGGAATGGGGCGCGGACATCGCGGTGGGGTCGACGCAGCGGTTCGGGGTTCCGCTCGGCTACGGCGGTCCGCACGCCGGCTACATGGCCGTGCGCGCGGGGCTGGAGCGCACCCTGCCCGGGCGCCTCGTCGGGGTGTCGATAGATGCCACCGGAGCCCCCGCGTACCGGTTGGCGCTACAGACCCGCGAGCAGCACATCCGCCGGGACAAGGCGACGTCCAACATCTGCACCGCGCAGGTGCTCCTCGCTGTGATCGCCTCGATGTACGCCGTGTATCACGGGGCGGACGGGCTGCGCGGCATCGCCCGTCGGGTACATCGCCGTGCCGTACAGCTCGCCGCCGCCCTGCGAACCGCTGCCGGGGTGGGCCTGGTCCACGACGCGTTCTTCGACACGCTTCTGGTACGGGCGCCCGGTCGCGCCCGCGCCATCGTCGCGGACGCGCGGCGACAGGGCGTCCTGTTACGCCTGGTCGACGACGACCACGTGGGCATCTCGTGTTCCGAGACCACGACTGGCGCACATCTGTCCACAGTGTTCACCGCCTTCGGTGTCGCGCCAGGGGTGGGCGACCCGTCAGCGCCCGACGCGCTTCCGGCCGGGCTGTCACGTACCAGTGATTTCCTCACCCATCCGGTGTTCCACCGCTACCGCTCCGAGACCGCCATGCTGCGCTACCTGCGGCGTCTGTCCGATCGCGACTATGCGCTGGACCGCGGCATGATCCCGTTGGGCTCCTGCACGATGAAGCTCAATGCCACGACGGAGATGGAGCCGATCAGCTTCGCCGGGTTCGCAGACGTACACCCGTTCGCCCCGGCGGCCGACGGATACGCCCGCCTCGTCGCGGATCTCGAGGGCTGGCTCGCTGAGATCACCGGGTATGCGAAGGTGTCGATCCAGCCCAACGCGGGGAGTCAGGGGGAGTTCGCCGGCCTGCTGGCGATCCGTGCCTACCACCGGTCCCGGGGCGAGGCTGATCGCGACGTCTGCCTCATCCCCGCCAGCGCGCACGGAACGAACGCCGCCTCGGCCGTGCTGGCCGGTATGCGCGTCGTCGTGGTCGCCTCCCGGGCGGACGGCACCGTCGACCTGGACGATCTGCGCGCCAAGTGCGAGGAGCACTCCCATCGCCTGGCCGCGATCATGGTGACGTACCCCTCGACGCATGGCGTGTACGAGGAGGGCATCACGGAGCTGTGTGACATCGTGCATGCCCACGGTGGGCAGGTGTACGTCGACGGCGCGAACCTCAACGCGCTGCTCGGGCTCGCCCGCCCGGGCTGGTTCGGCGGCGATGTGTCGCACCTCAACCTGCACAAGACGTTCTGCATCCCGCACGGCGGCGGTGGCCCCGGGGTCGGTCCGGTGGCGGTCGCCGCCCATCTGGCGCCGTTCCTGCCCTCGCACCCGCTGCACCCGGATCCCGGGCGCCGCGCGGGCGTGGGACCGGTGAGCGCCGCGCCGTTCGGCAGCGCGGGGATCCTCCCGATCAGCTGGGCCTATGTACGCCTGATGTCGGGCGACGGCCTGGTCGCGGCGACCAGGGCGGCGGTCCTGTCCGCCAACTACATCGCGGCGCGGCTCGCGCCCCATTTCCCGATCCTCTACACCGGAGCGGCCGGCCTGGTCGCGCACGAGTGCATCCTCGATCTGCGGCCGCTGACGAAGGCGACCGGGGTCACCGTCGACGACGTGGCCAAGCGGCTCATCGACTACGGCTTCCACGCGCCCACCATGAGCTTTCCGGTCCCCGGCACGCTCATGGTCGAACCGACGGAGTCCGAGGACCTGGCCGAGCTGGACCGGTTCTGCGCGGCGATGATCGCGATTCGTAGCGAGATCGAACAGGTCGCCAACGGGGACTGGACCGTGGAGTCGAGCCCGCTTCGTGGCGCGCCGCACACCGCGCAGTGCCTCGTGGGGGAGTGGGATCGCCCGTATTCGAGACAGCAGGCGGTGTACCCCGCCGGCGTGACCGGCGACAAGTACTGGCCCCCCGTGGCCAGGATCGACCAGTCGTACGGGGACCGCAATCTCGCGTGCTCCTGCCCACCGCCCGACGCCTACGCGTCCTGACCTCAAGGGCCACCGATGCTGACACCGTTGCACGAGATTCACGTCGCCCTGGGCGCGGTCATGACCGACTTCGCCGGGTGGGCCATGCCGCTGCGATACGGCAGCGAAAGCGCCGAGCACCGGGCGGTCCGTACCGCTGCCGGGATCTTCGACCTCAGCCACATGGGGGAGATCGAGGTGGTCGGGCCGGAAGCCGGACGGGCGCTCGACCACGCGCTCGTCAGCGACATCAGCGCCATCCCGGTCAGCAGGGCGAAGTACACGATGATCTGCCGGGAGGACGGGGGAATTCTCGACGACCTCATCGTGTACCGGCTCGCGGACGAGCGGTATCTCGTTGTCGCCAACGCCGCCAACACCGGCGTCGTCCTCGACGCGCTGCGCGCCCGCGTGGCCGGCTTCCGGGCGGAGGTCCGGGACCGCTGCGCGGACTGGGCGCTGGTGGCTGTCCAGGGCCCGCGTGCCGCCGCCATCCTCGCCGACCTGACCGACGCGGGCCTTGACGATGTGCGGTACTACGCCATCCGTGCGGCGACCGTGGCCGGGACCGAGGTGCTGCTGGCCCGGACCGGCTACACCGGCGAGGACGGGTTCGAGGTCTTCGCCACGCCCGCGGACGCGGCCCGGATCTGGGAGGCGTGTCTGGCTGTCGGATCCGAGCGCGGGCTGGTCCCGGCCGGGCTCTCCTGCCGGGACACGCTGCGGCTGGAAGCCGGGATGCCGCTCTACGGGCACGAGTTGAGCGCCGACATCACCCCGTACGAGGCCGGTCTCGGCCGGGTCGTGAAGCTGGACAAGGCCGAGGATTTCATCGGCCGTGCGGCGCTCGCCGACCGGGCGACGGCTCCGGTCCGCCGGCGCCTCGTCGGACTGGTGCCCGACGGGCGGCGGTCACCACGCGCCGGCTACGCGGTCCTCGATCCGGCGACGGGCGACCACGTCGGTGAGGTCACCAGCGGCGCGCCCTCGCCGACTCTCGGACATCCGGTCGCCATGGCCTACGTCGACGCCGCGCTCGCCGCCCCGGGCACCGCCGTGTCGGTGGACGTCCGTGGCACGCGGGAACCGGCTCGCGTCACCGACCTGCCCTTCTACCGCCGCGGTCGCTGACCGCGCCCGCTCCGCCGACCCAGTACAGCCTGAGGAGAACCACCATGAACGTCCCGACCAGCCTGAGCTATACCGGCGACCACGAGTGGCTCAGCGTCGACGGTGAGATCGCCACCGTCGGCATCTCGGCCTTCGCCGCCGAAGCGCTCGGCGACATCGTCTACCTTGAGCTGCCCGAGGTCGGCGCCGCGCTGACCGCGGGGGAGGTGTGCGGCGAGATCGAATCGACGAAGTCCGTGAGTGAGCTCTACACCCCGGTGACCGGTGAGGTTCTCCAGGTCAACGATGCCCTGTCCGCAGACCCCGGCCTGGTCAACGCAGACCCGTACGGCGAAGGGTGGCTGTTCCGGGCGCGGTTCCGGGAGACCGTGGAGCTGCTCGACGCGGAAGCGTACGCCGCACGGATCGAAGCGAGTTGACCGGTGCCTGACGTGATGAACCTTCTCAACCGTGACCTGGCGCAGGTCGACCCGGACATCGCGGCCGCGCTGGAGGCGGAGCGGCATCGCCAGGAGAGCACCCTGGAGATGATCGCGTCGGAGAACTTCGCCCCGCTGTCGGTGATGCAGGCGCAGGGGTCGGTCGCCACGAACAAGTACGCCGAGGGCTACCCCGGCCGCCGCTACTACGGCGGCTGTGAGCACGTGGACGTGGTGGAGTCGCTGGCGATCGAGCGGTTGACGGCGCTGTTCGGTGCGAGCTTCGCCAACGTGCAGCCGCACTCCGGCGCGCAGGCCAACACCGCGGTGTTCTTCGCGCTGTTGCAGCACGGTGACACGATCCTCGGCCTCGACCTGGCACACGGCGGTCACCTCACCCACGGCATGCGGTTGAACTACTCAGGTAGGACCTTCCGTGTCGTGCCGTACCACGTCGGGGACGACGGTCTCGTCGACATGGACGAGGTGGAGCGGCTCGCCCGCGAGCACCAGCCCAAGATGATCATCGCTGGCTGGTCGGCCTATCCGCGGGTGCTCGACTTCGCCCGGTTCCGCGCCATCGCCGACCAGGTCGGTGCGTTCCTCATGGTTGACATGGCGCACTTCGCCGGCCTCGTCGCCGCGGGACTGCACCCGAACCCGGTGCCGTACGCGCACGTCACCACGTCGACGACGCACAAGACCCTCGGCGGTCCGCGCGGCGGGGTCATTCTCACCAACGACGAGGACATCGCCAAGAAGCTCAACTCGGCGGTCTTCCCCGGATTGCAGGGCGGGCCGCTGGAGCATGTCATCGCGGCCAAGGCCGTGGCGTTCAAGATCGCCGCCGGTGAGGAGTTCAAGGAGCGGCAACGAAGGACCCTCGAGGGAGCCCGGATCCTCGCCGAACGGCTCACCCGGTCCGATGCGGTGGCCGCCGGCGTGGACGTCCTCACCGGTGGCACCGACGTCCACCTGGTGCTGGTCGATCTGCGTCGCTCGGAGCTGGACGGGCGGCAGGCGGAGGACCGGCTGCACGACGTCGGCATCACCGTCAACCGCAACGCCGTGCCCAACGATCCGCGCCCGCCGATGGTCACCTCAGGGCTCCGCATCGGTACCCCGGCCCTCGCGACGCGCGGGTTCACGGCCGACGACTTCCGTGAGGTCGCCGACATCATCGCGGTAACGCTCCAGCCCGGATTGACCGTGGACGCTGCCACGGAGCTGCGGGCCCGCGTCGGGGCGCTGGCGGCGCGTCGGCCGCTGTACCCGGGGCTCAGGTCGTGATCCCGCCCGGCCGCGCAGGCCGACGACCTCGCCGCCGGGCAGGGGCATGAGCCCATGAGCATCAGCGTGTCCGATCTGTTCTCGATCGGCATCGGCCCATCGGGTTCGCACACCGTGGGTCCGATGCGCGCGGCCCGCATCTTCGGGACCGGGCTGCGGGCCCGCGTGCGGGCGCGACTGCATCTCGTGGGTAACTCCGCAACCGGGACGGCCCACGGGTCGGCTTGATCGATATCGGTGCCGTCTCTCGTGGTCAACCTCGTTGAAATGTCCATCGATAGCAGCGACTATGCTCCGTCTGGAGGAGCCGCCATCATCATCCGCGCGTCCGGAAGTAGCTGGTAACCAGCACAGGAGGCCATTCGTGACCACCGTCGCCCCGAAGCCGATCGTGACTCGGCCGTGGCCGGTCCATCAGCCCGTCAAAGGATCGGCCTTCACACGCCTGCTGCGCACGACCGATGCCAAGCAGATCGGGCTGATGTACCTGGTCACGTCGTTCGTCTGGTTCATGATCGGCGGTGCCCTGGCGCTGGCCATGCGCGCCGAA
>NZ_JAATVY010000028.1 GCF_011947195.1 Planosporangium thailandense
CACCCCGACCGGGCCGGCCACCCCGACCCCGACCCCGACCCCGACCCCGAGCCCATCGCCGCCGCCCGGCAACGGCCCGTTCACCGCGCCGATCTACTTCATGCCGCTGGACAACCAGCCACAGAACATCACGGACGCGATGGCCGCCTCCGGCGCCCGGTACTTCAACCTCGCGTTCGTCCTCGACTCGGGCGGCTGCACGCCGGCGTGGAACGGCGACCCGGCGCACAAGGTCTCCTCGGACACCACCGTCGCCGCGGTGGTGAACGCGGTACGGGCAGCCGGCGGTGACGTGGCCGTCTCCTTCGGCGGCTACAACGGCGTCGAACTCGGCGCCACCTGCGGTGGTGCGAGCGGTCTGGCCAATGCGTACCAACAGGTCATCAACGCCTACCGGCTGACCCGCATCGATCTCGACTACGAAGGTGACGATCTCGACACCAACATGGGGACCCGGTTCGCGGCGATCAGGATCCTCCAGCAGCACAACCCGAACCTGAAGGTGTCGCTGACGGTACCGGCGACGACGGTCGGCTTCCCGGACACCGGAAAGGACGAGATCCGGCAGGCGGTCGCGGCCGGCGCCCGGCTGGACCTCGTCAACCTGATGGCGTTCGACTACGGCGGACCGGCGGCGTCCATGGCCAGCAGCGTCGAGAGCGTCACCGACCAGGCGGCGGCCCAGCTCGCGTCACTGTACGGGTGGACCGACGCGACCGCGTACGCGCACCTGGGGCTGCAGCTCATGAACGGCCACACCGACCAACCGAGCGAACTGTTCACCCAGGACACATTCCGGACGTTGCTCGCGTACGCGCGTGACAGGCACGTCGGCTGGCTGTCGTTCTGGTCGCTCAACCGGGACCGGGCCTGCGATCCGAGCGTGCCCCACAACTGGGCCGAAGGGTACTGCAGCAGCGTCGACCAGCAGCCGTACGAGTTCTCGAAGATCGTGGCCGCGTACGCCGGCTGACGTCACGTGCGGTCGGGCCGCCCCGGGGCGGCCCGACCCGCCACGTCCAGGGTCGTCAGCGCGATCCGCACACCGCGTACGGGAACGAGGGACGAACGGTATCGCGTGTTGCCAACCTTCGATACGTTCCCCTACCGTCTGGACGTCGATTCGAACGGGGGTTGGAGCGACATGGCGACAGGCGCCGACGGTGGAGCGGTCCAGTTCCCGCTCGCGCTGGTGCGGCAGCACGCGAGCACGGTCGAGCGCGTGTCCGACGAGGTACAGACGGCCCGCGCCGCGGTACGCGAGGTCACCATGGACATCGGGGCGTACGGCCAGAGGCAAGGGCGCAGGGCGGCACCGCGCGCCTAGTCCGACCGCGTCCGACATGGCCGGGTGCCGGTCGGCCGAACGAATCAGTGGCCGTGTGGATGGGCGTGGCTGTGCGGATGGGCGTGGTCGTGCGGGTGGTCGTGCGGCGTCTGCGGCGCGCCGACCCGGTGCTCGTGACCCGGCAGGGCGATCCGGTACAGGCACGCGTCGCAGTTGGCCCGGGCCTCACCGCGCAGCGCCTCCTCGTACCGCTCGACGACCAGCGACACCAGCCCGTCGCAGTCCCCGATCACCTCGGCGGTGTCGACGGGTACACCCGTTTCCGCCGACCACGCCGCCGCCTGCGCCGCCACCCGCCGCGGCAGTACCCCGGTGAACAGGAAGTACGGCAGGACCGCGATGCGCTCGGCGCCGAGCAGCCGGCACCGCTCCAGGCCGGCCGGGACCCCCGGCGCGGCGAGCGAGATGAACGCGTACTCGACCCCGGCGACCGGTGTCGTCTCGGCCAGCAGCCGAGCGGCCCGGGCCACCTCGGCGTTGGCGTCCGGGTCGGTGGAGCCCCGGCCCACGAGCAGCACCATGGTCGCCGGGGTGGGCGAAATCTCCGCCAGGCGTTCACGTAGGAGCGCGAGGATCGTCGGGTGTGGGCCGAGCGGGCGGCCGTACACAAAGGATAGTTCCTGGTGACGCTGCCGCTCGCGGGCCAGCGACGCCGGGATGTCGCCCTTGGCGTGCCCGGCCGCGACGAGCATGAGCGGCACGGCCGCGACCCGACGAGCCCCGGTCGCGAGCAGCGCATCGACCGCTGAAGCGATCGGCGGGTTGGACAGTTCGATGAAGCCGCCGGCCACCGGTACGCCGAGCGCGCCGTCGACCCGTTTGACGAACTGCCGGAACTGCTCGGCGCCCGCCTCGTCGGCGGTGCCGTGGCCGGCGATCAACAGGGGTGCGTTCATGCCAGAGGGTCTCCGTACAGCAGGGCGTTGACCGCCGCGGCGGCCACGGCAGAGCCGCCCCGCGCGCTGACGTTGGACAGTTGGGGCAGGCCGCTGTCGCGCAGCGCGGCCTTGGCGTCGGCCGCACCGACGTAGCCGACGGGAAGGCCGACGACGAGCGCGGGGCGCACCTGACCGGCCGCCGCGAGGCGGATCAGTTCGTACAGGGCCGTCGGCGCGTTGCCGACCGCCCAGACCGCGCCGTCGGGCGCCTGCTGGGCCGCGAGCCGGACGGCCGCCGCCGACCGGGTGAGACCCGCCGCAGTAGCCAGGTCGCGCGCCTGCGGGCTGCTCACCAGGCACAGCGACGGGTACCGGGTGATGCCGGCGGCCACCATCGCCACGTCGACGACGAGCGGAGCGCCGGTGTCCAACGCGGCCGCGCCCGCCTCGAGGGCCTTCTCGTCGGCGACGAGGTCATCGAGCCAGCCGGGGTCGGCGGTGGTGTGAATGATCCGTTCGGCCACGTCCCGGGTACGCGGAGGCAGGGCCGACGTGTCGACGACCGAGCGCAGGATGCGGTACGACTCGGCCTCGATCGGGTGCACGATGCGGTTCACGACCGGTATCTCTCGTCGAAGCGGCCGAGTTTCCACGCCGCGACCGCGCCGCCCCAGGCCAGCAGGAACACGCCCACGATGACGTAGCCGAGCAGTTCGAAGTGGTCCGCGATGTGCCCGTACGCCCCGATGGGGCCGCCCACACCGGTGAGATCGTCGACCAGGCTGGCGAGGTACACCGACGCCACGAACAGCGCGACGACGACCGTCATGCCGGTCGTCGCCAGGTTGTAGTAGAGCCGCCGGGCCGGGTGACGGTACGCCCACGAGTACGCCCGGGTCATCAGCAGCGAGTCGGCGGTGTCCATGGCGGACATTCCGGCCGCGAACAGCAGCGGGAGGGTGAGGACCGCCAGCGCCGGCACGGCACCCTGCGCCGCGGTGGACGCCTGCAGCGACAGCAGGGTCACCTCGCTCGCGGTCTCCAGGCCGAGACCGAACAGCAGCCCGACCGGGAACATGTGCCAGCTCGACCGGATCAGCCCGCGGACCCGACCGCCGAGCATCCGGTTCATCAGGCCCCGGTTGACCATCTCCCGGTCGATCGCGGCCTGGTCGACCGCACCGGCGCTCAAGCGCCGCCAGAGGGCGACCAGTCCATGCAGGACGGTGGCGTTGAGGACGCCCACGAGGCCCAGGAAGCCGATCGCGACGCCGGTCGCGATGAGGCCGCCGGCGTGCTTGAACTCCTCAACGTGCAGGCTGCGCGCGGCGAACGCGATGACCAGGGCCAGGACGACGACGACGGCAGAGTGTCCCATCGCGAAGAAGAACCCGACGCCGACCGGTCGCCGCCCGCGCAGCAGCATCAGCCGGGTGGTGTCGTCGATGGCGGCGATGTGGTCGGCGTCGAACGCGTGCCGGATGCCGAGCACGTACGCCAGCGTGCCGGCCCCGGCGAACGCGCCGGCCGCGGCGAGGCTGGTGCTGTAGTACAGGTACAGCGACCAGCCCGCGACGTTGAGGAGCACGACGGTCGCCACGATGCCGGACAGCCGGACCCGCTCGGCGCGGGTCCACAGCCCGGCGGGTGCGGTCACGTCCCGAACGCTCACATCTCCTCCTCGGAGTCGCTGAGGTGAACGGCATCCACCGGGCAGATCTCGACGCACTCCCCGCAGCCGGTGCACAGGTCCGCGCGGGCGTAGAGCCGGCCGCCGTCCGGCCGGATCGCGTGCGTCGGACAGGTGAGCAGACAGGCGCCACAGCCCTGGCAGCCGAGGAAGGTCACGGTAGCCATCGGTACTCCCGCGGCGTGACCATCCGCCCGGCCCGCGTCTCGGTACGGCTGGACCCGACGATGACGACGGTGAACATGTCCACGCTGGACGGATCGGCGGCGAGGTCGGCGAGCGTAGTGACGGTGACCCGCTGTTCGGGGCGGCTGGCCTGCCGGACGAGGCCGACCGGCGTGGTGTCGGGCCGGTGCTCGCGCAGGATGGCGAGCGCCTCGTCGAACTGTGCCTGGCGCTTGCGGCTGCGCGGGTTGTACAGGCAGACCACCAGGTCGGCGGCGGCGCAGGCGCGCAGCCGGCCGGCGATGACCGGCCACGGGGTGTGCAGGTCCGACAGCGACAGGTACGCGTGGTCGTGGCCCAGCGGGGCGCCGAGCAGCGCGCTGGCCGCGAGGGCCGCGGTGACGCCCGGCACCGCCTCGACGTACACGTCGTCGCCGGCCAGTTGCAGCGCCGGTGAGGCCATGGCGTACACGCCGGCGTCGCCGGAGCCGATGAGCGCGACGGCGTGCCCGGCCGTGGCGAGCTCGACGGCGGTGCGCGCCCGCTCCTCCTCCGCGCCGAGTCCGCTCGCGATGATCCGGGTCCCCGGCGTGAGCACGGGCCGGACCTGTTCGACGTACTGGTCGAGCCCGACCACGACGCCGGCCCGGCGCAGCGTCTGCGTCGCGCGGGGCGTACGGAGGTCCTCGGCGCCGGGGCCGAGGCCGACGATGCTCAACCGCCCGCGCGGGGTCAGGCGGGCGACGGCGACGGTGGCCATGGCGCTCGCGCGCTTCGGCGCGATCAGGTCAGCGTGCTTTCCCGCTTCGCGGGCCGCCATGAGCGCGGCGGCCTCGGCGACGCTGGCAGTGCCGACGGCGGCGCGTACCACCTCCGACGGGTTGGGTACGTCGACGTCTCTCAGCGTCTCCGCCGGGTAGCTGCGGATCGGCCAGCCACGCCGTCTCGCGACCTCGACGATGCCCGGCTCGTCGGCTTTGAGGTCGACGGTGGCGAGGCACCTGACCGACTCGGCGACGACCCCCGCCTCGGCGAGCGCCTTCGCGATCAGCTCGTCGATCTCGTCGGCCGGGGCGTTGCGGCTCGCGCCCACGCCGACGACGAGCGACGGCGGCCGGTAGATCAGGTCGCCGTCGGCGTCGGCCCGATCGGAGATCCTCAGCGATCTTGGACAGTCGTGCGAGCTATAGGTATCACAACTGTCCAAGATCGCTGGGAGGGGCCACACCTGGTCGGACTCCACCCGTAGCGGGGCGCCGTCGAGCAGCGCGGCCGTCACCCGCGCGACGGCCGCGGGATCGGCCAGCCGGAACCCCAGGTCCGCGCCGTACGTGTCGAGCGGCGTCACCCCGACCGCGTCGGTCGCGGTGGTGACCACCGGTTGTGCGCCGAGCACGTCCGCCACCCGCGCGGCGAGGTCGTTCGCGCCGCCGCCGTGGCCGCCCGCCAACGCGACGGCGAACCGGCCGGCCTCGTCGACGCAGACCACGCCGGGGTCGGTGTGCTTGTCGCGCAGCAGCGGCGCGATGAGCCGGATCGTGGCGCCGGTGGCGAGGAAGCAGACCAGCGCCCTCGACTCCGGCCAGGCGCCGCGGATCTGGTCGGCGACCGGGCCGTCGTACGCGAGCGTCTCGTCCGGCCACGCGGCCGCGAGGCGCTCCGCCAGGGCCCGGCCGGCCGCCGTCGCGGTCACCAGTGCGATCATGACCGCTCCCCCCACACCACGTACACCGGATTGGTCGCCTCGAGGCGATGTACACCGCCCGGCAACGGCGCGAGCCGGTTGGCCTGCAACTGCGTGCCCTCGGCGCGGTATCCGGCCACGGTCAGCACCTCCAGCACCGGCCCCACCCGCTCCACCGCCGCGTACGCCGCGACCACGCGGACGGGCCGGCGCTCCAGACAGGCGGCGAGGACGGACACCCCTCCCCCTCCGACGAAGACCGCGTCCGGGTCGGGCAGCCCCGCGAGCGCGGCCGGGGCGGCACCGTGGACCACCCCGACGTCCACGTTGAACGCGTCGGCGTTACGCCGTACCCGCTCGCAGGCGTCCGCGTCGCGCTCCACCGCGACGACGGCGGCGCCGAGCCGGGCGCACTCGACCGCCACCGAGCCGCTGCCGGCGCCGATGTCCCAGACGAGGTCACCGAGGCGCGGGCCGAGCCGGGCGAGCACCAGCGCGCGTACCTCGGCTTTGGTGATCATGGAGTCGCGGTGGGCGAACGCGTTCTCCGGCAGCGCCCAGCCGGCCGGGGTGGGCCGGGCACCGGCCAACCAGCGCGGCGACGGCTCGGGCGCGGAGCCGAGCACGAGGACGACGTTCGGGTCGGCCCAGTCGCCCTCGGGTCCAGTGATCCGCTCGTCCGGGGTGCCGAGCCGGGACGCCACCACGAGCCGGCGCGGCAGGCCGTCCAGCGCCGCCGAAAGCTCGCGCGGGCCGGCGCCGGGCGCGGTCAGGACCGCGACCTTGCGATGGGCCCGGCAGACGTTGACCGCGCGGCGCAGGTCCCGCCCGTGGGCGGATACCACGAGCGCGTCGTCCCAGGGCAGGCCGAGCCGGGCGAACGCGTGGGCCACCGACGACGGGGCGGGGATGACGGCGGGCCGCAGGCCGGCGCGGCGCAGGGTGGCGACGATCCCGAAGAAGCCGGGGTCGCCGCTCGCGAGGACGACGGCTCGACCGTCGTGGGTGGACAGTCGTGTGACCGCGTCGCGCACGGCACCCAGCACGATGCGCTCCGCGCCGGTGTCGACCTGTGAAAGGTGCCGGGCGGCGCCGACGACCAGCGTCGCCTCGGCGACCAGCGGCTCCGCGCCCGGTGGCAGCGGTCCGCCGTCGCACCCGATGACCGTGATCACGACACCCATCCCGGTTCGGTGGCGGCGACGACCGTACGGCCGGTGAAGTCGACCATCGCCACGTCGGCGGGCAGGCCGCAGAACGCGACCAGCACGTCGCGTACCCGCTGGCACAGCAGATCCCCGGCGGTACGCAGCAGGCCGGCGCGGTCCCACAGCTCGTACGCGTGCCGGGCGGTGTTGGCCGCGGCCACGTCGGCCACGAGCTCCGCCGACCCGCCGGCCGAGGCCGTCAGCCGGCCCAGCAGTCCGGTGTCGACCGCGGAACGGGTGTAGTGGGTCATCAGCACCCCGGCGGCGAGCTTGGTGAGCTTGCCGACCATGCCGATGAACACGACGCGCGTGATGCCCCGCTCGACGGCCTTGCGCAGCGCCGCTCCGGTGAAGTCGCCGACCTCGATGAAGCACACCTCGGCGAGCCGCGGCAACAGCGCCATCGCGCCCTTCTCGGTACGCCCGCCGGTGCACAGCACAATGGTGTCCTCGCCCTGCGCGGCCGCGACCTGTACCGCCTGCTCGACGCTGGCGCGCCAGGACGCCGTGGAGAACGGGCGCACGATCCCGGTCGTACCGAGGATGGAGATCCCGCCGAGCACGCCGAGCCGGCGGTTGGTCGTCTTGCGCGCCATCTTCTCCCCGCCGGGGACGCTGATGACGACCCGGACGCCGCGCTCGCCGACGACCTCCCGCACCGCCTGCGTGATCATCGCGCGGGGTACCGGGTTGATGGCCGGCCCGCCGACCGGCAACCCGAGACCGGGCTTCGTGACCACCCCGACGCCTTCGCCGCCGTCCAGGTGGACGCCGTCGCCGGCGCACCACGACACCGTCGCCGTCAGGTGCGCGCCGTGCGTCACGTCGGGATCATCGCCGGCGTCCTTGACCACGACCGCGGTGGCGGCAGCCCCGTCGAGGGCGGTCTCGGAAACCGCGAACGTCACCCGCCGCCCGCTGGGCAGCGCGACCTCGACCCACGCCGGCGGCTCGCCGGTCGTCAACAGCACGGAGGCCGCCTTCGCCGCCGCCGAGGCGCAGGTGCCGGTGGTCCAGCCGGTACGCAACGCCTTCGGGCGCACCTTCGCGGTGCGCGGCAGGTCCGGCTCGCGCAGCGAGGGAAGGTCATCCACCGTTGGCCCGCAACGCTTTCCGCGCCGAACGGTCGGCCCGACGGTGGCCGTGGAAGTGTCCCGGGTGGTACAGGTGGCTGCGGGTGCCGTGGGCGTCCAGCGCGGGGCCGACCAGGAAGAGCGTGTGCTTCCACAGCTTGTGCTCGCGTACCGTCTCGGCGAGGGTGCCGACCGTGCAGCGCAGCATCAGCTCGTCGGGCCAGGTGACCCGGTAACCCACGACCACCGGGGTCTCCGCCGGATAACCACCGGCCTGAAGCTCCTCGGCGAGCTGCTTGGCCCGCGCGGCCGACAGGAAGACCGCCATGGTCGTACCGTGCCGGGCGAACTCCGCGACGCTCTCCCCCGTCGGCATCGGCGTCTTGCCGCCTTCCAGCCGGGTCAGGATGACCGACTGCGCCACTTCGGGAACGGTCAGTTCGCGCCGCACCGCCGCCGCGGCGGCGGAGAACGACGACACTCCGGGGACGACCTCGACGGCGAGGCCGAGGGCGGCGCACCGGTCGAGCTGTTCCTGCATCGCGCCCCACAGCGCCGGGTCGCCCGAGTGCAGCCGGACGACGTGCAGACCGGAGGCGGCCGCCCGGCGGTAGATGTCCACCGTGGCCTCGAGCGTCAACTCCGCGGAATCGACGATCTCGGCTCCCTCCCGGGCGTAGCCCAGCACGTCGGGGTGGACCAGGCTCGCCGCCCACACCACGATGTCGGCGCTTTCGAGAGCCCGCACGCCGCGTACGGTGATGAGGTCGGCCGCGCCCGGCCCGGCCCCGACGAACGTCGCCCTACCTGCACTCACAGCTTGCCTCCTCGGCGCTCGCGGCGCGCCGGCAACAGCACCGTCGCCAGGTACGGTCCGCTGGCGTCCATATCAGACAACCGGCCGACCCGCTCGTCGGGCAGGCCGAGATGCTCGCCGTAGAGACCGTCCCGGCCGGCCTCCGCCGCGATCGCGCCGATCTCGGGCAGGTGCCGGCCACCCTTGTAGACGACGACGGTCCCGTCCCCGGCCACCGCTTCCCGTAACGGCGAGACGCCGCGCGCCAACGGCAACAGCATGAGCGGCTCCGTACCCTCCACCAGCGGCGTGCCCGACGCCGCCGCCATGGCCTGCATCGCGGTGATCCCGGGGACCGTCTCGACGGCGACGTGCGGCAGCAGGTCCCGCACCGTCTGCGCGAGGTAGCCGAACGTCGAGTACACGTTGGGGTCGCCGATGGTTGCGAACGCCGCGGTGCCGCCGGTCTCGCGCAGCCACTGCGCCACCCGTGAACCGGCGGCGTCCCAGTACCGCTCCCGTCGCGCGGTGTCGGAACGCTCGTTCAGCGCGAAGACGAGCCGCTCGATGCGCGCGTGCGCGGCGTGCGCCCGTACGGTGGCCTCGGCCCGGCCGACCTCGGCCGCGTCGAGTACGGGCACGAAGACGCGGCCCGCGGTGGCGAGTACCCGCACCGCCTTGAGCGTGACCAGTTCCGGGTCGCCGGGCCCCACCCCGACTCCGATCAGGCGCATGCGGCCACCAGCCGGGTCGCGAACTCCGGGTGTGCGGCCCAGTGCAGATGCAGGTAGGACGCGTGGACGTTGGCGGTGATGAAGCCGTCGGGCGGCGCGGCGCGCCACGCCCACGCCGGGGTCCGTTCGCCGGGGGTCACCGCCGTGCGGTGGAACTCGTGCCCGGTCACGCGGGTGCCCTCGGGCGCGAGCCAGCTCGGCGACACCGCCACCGCGTCGCGGTAGCCCAACGTGAGCTTCGGCGTCATGGCCGCGTCGGCGTCGAGCACGCCGCACATCGGGGCGCCGTCGAGGGTACGGCACAGCCACAGCAGCCCGGCGCACTCGGCCGCGACCGGCGCGCCCGACGCCGCCAACGAGGCCACGCACGCGCGCAGCGGCGCGTTGGCCGACAGCTCCGACGCGTACACCTCGGGGAACCCGCCGCCGACCACGAGCCCGCGGGTGCCCGCCGGCAGCGCCAGGTCGTGCAGCGGGTCGAACAGCACCACCTCGGCCCCGGCGCCGCGCAGCAGTTCGACGGTCTCGGCGTACCCGAAGCTGAAGGCCGCGCCGCCGGCGACCGCGACCACCGGCCGCCCCGCGACCGGCGCCGGCGCCTCCGGCGACCACGGCGTCGTGGACAGGGCGGGCGCCGACCGCGCCACCGCGAGCACCGCGTCGAGGTCGATCGACCCGGTGACCACGTCGGCCAGGGCCCGCACGGCGGCCAGCGCCTCCGCCCGCCGCTCCACGGCGGGGACCAGGCCCAGGTGACGCGAGGGCGCGGCGACCGCGTCGTGGCGGTGCAGCGCGCCGAGCACCGGGGCGCCGATCTCCTCGCACGCGGCGCGCAGCAGGTCCTCGTGGCGGGGCGAGCCGACCCGGTTGAGAATCACGCCCGCGATGCGGACGCCGGAGCCGAAGCTGCGGAACCCGTGCACGAGCGCGGCAACCGAGCGGCCCTGGGCGGCTGCGTCGACGACGAGGATGACCGGGGCGTCCAGCAGCCCGGCCACCTCCGCGGTCGAGCCGTGGTCACCGGCGCCGGTACGGCCGTCGTACAGGCCCATCACGCCCTCGACGATCGCCAGGTCGGCGCCGGCCGCCCCGTGCGCGAACAGCGGCCCGATCAGGTCCGCGCCGACCAGCACCGGGTCCAGGTTGCGCCCCGGCCGGCCGGCGGCGAGCGCGTGGTAGCCGGGGTCGATGTAGTCCGGGCCGACCTTGAATCCGGCGACGGTGCGGCCCCGTGCGGCGAACGCAGCCAGCAGCCCGGTGGCGACGGTCGTCTTGCCGTGCCCGGAGGCGGGCGCGGCGATGACGACCCGGGGGATGTCTACCACTCGATGCCCTGCTGGCCCTTGCGCCCGACATCCATCGGGTGCTTGACCTTGCCCATCTCGGTGACCAGGTCGGCGGCCCCCACCAGCGCCGGGTGCGCGTCCCGGCCGGTGATCACGACGTGCTGGTTTCCGGGCCGCTCCCGCAGCGTCGCCACCACGTCGTCGACGTCGACCCAGCCCCACTTCATCGGGTACGTGAACTCGTCGAGCACGTAGAAGCGGTACCGCTCGGCGGCAAGGTCGCGCCGGATCTGCGCCCAGCCCTCGGCCGCCTCGGCGGCGTGGTCGCGTTCGGTGCCGGCGCGCTGGATCCACGACCAGCCCTCGCCCATCTTGTGCCAGGTCACCGGCGCGCCGAGGCCGGTCTGCCGGTGCGCGTCGCCCAGGGCCTTGAACGCCGCCTCCTCGCCGACCCGCCACTTCTCGGACTTGACGAACTGGAAGACCGCGATCGGCCAGCCGGCGTTCCAGGCGCGCAGCGCCATGCCGAACGCCGCCGTCGACTTGCCCTTGCCGGTACCGGTGTGCACGGCGAGGACCGGTTGGCGGCGCCGCTGGCGGGTGGTGAGGCCGTCGGCCGGCACCTGCTCGGGCTTTCCCTGCGGCATCAGGCGGCCCTCCGGATCGTGGCTGCAGTGATCGTCGTGGCGTCGAGCGCGTCGAGGGGGATGTGGTCGGCGTCCAGCGCCGCTGCCAGCCGCCGGGCCAGGCCCAGCCGTACGGGGCCGGACTCGCAGTCGACCACGACGGCGGCGGTGCCGGCGAGAGCCGGCGCGACGGTCAGCGGATCGGGGCCGGCGGTGGCCCGCCCGTCGGTGACGACCACGAGCAGGGGCCGACGGTGCGGGTCGCGGCGACGCTCCGCGGCGAGGGTACGCACGGCCGCGGCCAGCCCCTCGGCGAGCGGGGTGCGCCCGCCCGTACGCAGGTCGGCCAGCCTCGCGACGCCGACGGAGTGGCTGGTGGTCGGCTCCAGCACGGCCTGCGCCCCGGCGCCCCGGAACGTGATCATGCCGATCTTGTCGCGCCGCTGGTACGCGTCACGCAGCAGCGACAGCACCGCGGTCTTGACCGTGCGCATCCGCGCTCGTGCGGCCATCGAGCCGGACGCGTCCACGACGAAGAGCACGAGGTTGGCCTCCCGGCCCACGTGCACCGCCTCGCGCAGGTCACCGGCCCGCACCCGGCGGGATCCCCGCGCGGCGGCGGCCCGCAGCGTCGCCGGCAGGTGCACGCTGGTCAGCCGGCCGGCCGGCGGGCGCGCGCCGATCACCCGGCCGGTCCGCGCGTACGCCGCCGAGCGGCGGCCGGCCGGCCCGCCCCCGCGGCCGGCGACCCGCAGCGTCTTCGGGCGGTACGCGGCCCCGACCGGGGCCGGGCGCGACCGCTGGCCGGCGGCCCCGGACCCGTCGCCGTCCTCCGGAGCGTCACCGGGCTGATCGGCGGCGCCGTCGGACGGGCCGCGGTCGTCGTCGGGACCGCCGCCCGGCCCGCCACCGCCTCCCGGCGGCGGATCGTCGTCGGGGTCCGGGCGGTTGGACTCGAGCACCTCCTCGAGGCGCTGCTCGTCGGTGCCGGGCGGGTCGAGCGGGTCGCGGCGGCGGCGGTGCGGCAGCGCCAGCCGGGCGGCGTCGGCCACGTCGTCGGCGGTCACCTCGGTGCGGCCGTGCCAGGCGGCCAGGGCGATCGCCGCCCGGGCGACCACGATGTCGGCGCGCAGCCCGTCGACGCCGTACGCCAGGCAGATCCGGGCGATGCGGTCCAGTTCGCCGTCGGGCAGCCGTACGCCCGGAAGCCGGTCGCGCGCGTCGGCGATGCGCCGGGCGATCGCGGCGTCGTCGGCCGCCCACCGCGCGGCGAAGGCGTGTGGATCCGCCTCGTACGCCAGGCGCCGGCGCACCACCTCGGCGCGCTGGGCCGGGTCGTCGGGGGCCGCGACCGAGACGACGAGGCCGAACCGGTCGACCAGCTGCGGGCGGGGCTCGCCCTCTTCGGGGTTCATGGTGCCGACCAGCAGGAAGCGGGCGGCGTGCTGCACCGACACGCCGTCGCGCTCGACGTGGGCGCGCCCCATGGCGGCGGCGTCGAGCAGCAGGTCGACCAGGTGGTCGGGCAGCAGGTTGACCTCGTCGACGTAGAGCACGCCGCGGTGGGCGGCGGCCAGCAGCCCCGGCTCGTAGGCCTTGACGCCGTCGCTGAGCGCGCGCTGCAGGTCCAGCGCTCCGATCACCCGGTCCTCGGTGGCCCCGACCGGCAGCTCGACCAGGCGCGCCCGGCGGCGCAGGACGGGGCCGACCGAGCCGTGGGGCCCCTCCGGGGCCGCGTCGTGCGGACCGTCCGGGCAGGAGGCGTCGGGCGTCGCCGGATCGCACGCGAAGCGGCAGCCGGCGACGACGTCGACCTCCGGCAGCAGCGCCGCGAGCGCCCGCACGACGGTGGACTTGGCGGTGCCCTTCTCGCCGCGGACGAGCACGCCGCCGATGGCCGGCGAGACGGCGGTGAGCAGCAGCGCCAGGCGCAGATCGGACAGGCCGACGACGGCGGCGAACGGGTACGGCGGGGTCATCCCCCACTCAGGCGCGAAGCCATGCGCGAGTCCCTTCCGCGGGTATCCACGCCCGCGTATCGGCTGATCGACGAACGGCCGGAGTTTCCTGGCTCCCGGATCGACGCGTACGACCACTCTGGCTCGGCGCGTCTATCGCCGCGCCGCGACCCAGAGCAGTCGCGACCACTCTGGCTCGGCGCGCCTACCGCCACGCCGCTACGACGGGTCCGGCTCGGCGCGTCTGACGCCGCGCCGCGACCCTGACCCGTCGCCAGAGCAGTCGCGCCCCTCCGCCTTCCCGCCGCGCGATGCGGCCGTGGCGTCGGTGAGGGGTCGCTCCCCGGTGACAGTGGCGGGACCGCCCCGGATTCACACCGGGTTCCTCCACTGCCGTTCTTGGTGGTCATGCTGTCGCATCGCACCGGCCCGCGTCAACGCGGCGCACGTCACGGCTCATGATCGTCAGTGCATGAGCGCCACGGATCGGGGAAGTCCGCAACGGTCCGAACCGGTGGCGACGTGAGGAGTCGTTTCCATGACCACCACGCGCGAGAAAGACGTGGTTGCACTTCTGATCGACCAGCATAACCAGATCAAGGCTATGTTCACCCAGCTGGAGACGGCGACCGGCGATCATAGGCGCGAGCTGTTCGAGGACCTCGTACGGCTGCTCGCGGTCCATGAGACCGCCGAGGAGGAGATCGTCCACCCGGTCGCCCGCAAGAAGATCCAGGGTGGTGACGCGATCATCGACGCGCGGCTGCGCGAGGAGGACGAGGAGAAGCGCCTGCTGTCGGAGCTGTACGACCTCGGCCCCGACAACCCCGGGTTCGGCGCCAAGTTCAGGCAGCTAAAGGAGGCGGTCCTGGAGCACGCCGGGCGGGAGGAGCGCGAGGAGTTCTCCACCCTGCGCACCGCGGTCGACCCAGAGCAGCTGCGGAAGATGGGCAACGCCGTGATGATGGCCGAGAAGACCGCACCGACCCGGCCGCACCCCGGTGCACCGGAGTCGGCGATCGGGAATCTGCTGGCCGGGCCGCCGCTGGCGGTCTTCGACCGGATCCGCGACGCGATGCGCGACGCGACCAAGTCGAAGAAGTAGCGCCGGCCACGTCACGATGAGAGCCGGCGCGGCGGGGGCGACCCGGCTCAGGCCGCCGCCTCCGCCGGGCCGGATTCGCGCCGTTCCAGCCGTTCGAGCAGTTGCTCGCGGTGCAGCGCCGCGACCGGGTCCAGCAGATCGGGGTGGCGCAGCAGGATCGCCGCGTACCGGTCCCGGTCGTCCGGGCGGGTGAGGCGGCGGAAGTCGCGGTGCAGCCCGGCCAGGTGCTCGCAGTCCGCGACGGCCGCCACCGCCGCGACCGCCAGTTCGGGGTCGGCGAGCAGGCACGCCGCCCAGCTCGCGACGACCTCGTCCACCCAGGTGCGCCACGCGTACTCCGCGCCGGAGGGCAGCGTGCCGTCCGCCCCGGCGAGCCAGTCCAGCCGGCCGGATCCGCCCGGTCCGACCATGTCGACCAACGCGGCATCCAGGGACGTCGGGTAGCGCAGCCAGGCCGCGACCGTGGCCGCCTGGCGGGCCTGCACCTCGGCGAGCGTCGCGCTCAGCGCGCCGCCGGGCGCCGGATAGGCGCGTACCAGCCATTGGGCAGTTGCCGATATGACGGAGGACAGAGGGGCCGGCACCGTGCGCTTCTCACTCTCGGTAATTACTTGACCGCAGCGCGCTACAATACCCGCTCACCGGACCCGCCGGCAAAGAGTCAGGCGCCTTCCAGGTCGCCCTCCACCGCGAGGTACGCCGCACGCAGCTCATCCAGCGTTTCCCGGCGCGGCTCGGCCCACAACCCCCGATCAGCCGCTTCCAGCAGCCGTTCGGTGATCCCGCGCAGCGCCCACGGATTGGACTTCTCCAGGAAGTCCCGCACCGCGGGATCCCCGACGTACGAGGCCGCGAGCTGCTCGTACATCCAGTCGTCGACCACGCCGGCCGTGGCGTCGTAGCCGAACAGGTAGTCGACCGTCGCCGCCAGCTCGAACGCGCCCTTGTACCCGTGCCGGCGCATCGCCTCGATCCATCGCGGGTTCACCACCCGGGCCCGGAAGACGCGCTTGGTCTCCTCGGCGAGAGTCCGGGTCTTTACCGACGACGGCACATGCGAGTCGCCGATGTACGCGGCCGGATCGCTGCCGCGCAAGGACCGCACCATCGCCACCATGCCGCCGTGGTACTGGAAGTAGTCGTCGGAGTCGGCGATGTCGTGCTCGCGGGTGTCGACGTTCTTGGCCGCCACGGCCATCCGCCGGTAGACCGTCTCGAGATCGGCCCTGGCGTCGCGGCCATCCAGATTCCGCCCGTACGCGTAGCCGCCCCACACGGCGTACACCTCGGCGAGATCGCCGGTGTCGCGCCAGTTACGGGCGTCGATCAGCGGCAGCAGGCCGGCTCCGTACGCGCCCGGCTTGGACCCGAAGATGCGGGTGGTGGCCCGCCGCCAGTCGCCGTGGCCGGCAGCGTCGGCGACCGCGTGGGCGCGCACGAAGTTCCGGTCGGCCGGCTCGTCGAGGCCGGCCACGGCCGCGACCGCGTCGTCGAGCAGCCCCAGCACGTGCGGGAACGCGTCCCGGAAGAAGCCGGAGATGCGCACGGTCACGTCGATGCGGGGCCGGCCCAGCTCCGCCAGCGGCACGATCTCGAATCCGGTGACCCGGCGGGACGCGTCGTCCCAGGTGGGCCGGCAGCCCAGCAGGGCGAGCACCTCGGCGATGTCGTCGCCCTGGGTGCGCATGGCGCTGGTGCCCCACACCGTCAGGCCGACCAGCGCCGGCCACTCTCCCGTGTCCGCCCGGTGCCGGGCCAGCAGCGAGTCCGCGAGGGCCCGGCCGACGTCCCAGGCGTTGCGCGAGGGGATGGCCTTCGGGTCGACCGAGTAGAAGTTGCGGCCGGTCGGCAGCACGTTGACCAGGCCGCGGGTCGGTGAACCGGAGGGCCCGGCGGCGATGTACCCGCCGTCGAGGGCGTGCAGCACGGCCGTCACCTCGTCGGTGGTGGCGTTCAGGCGGGGCACCACCTCGGTGGCCGCGAAGCACAGCACGCGCTCGACATCGGGTACGGCCGCGCCCAGGACCTCGGCGACCACGGCCGGTACCGCGTCCGGGTCCCAGCCGAGGGTCTCGCAGCCGAGCACCAGCTTGCGCGCGAGGGCTTCGAGCAGGTCGACCAGGTCGGCGGCGGTCGCGGCCGGCCCGTCGACGAGGGCGGTCAGCGACGCCGGGACCTCGGCGGGCGCGCTGCCTTCGAGCAGCGCGGCCTCGGACAGGCCGACGTGCGCGGCGAGGGCCGTACGCAGCCCGGGCAGCGCGCCGACCTGACCGCCCCACACCTGCTGGGCCCGCAGTACGGCGAGGACCAGGTTGACCCGGGCCTCCCCGGCCGGCGCCGCGCCCAGGACGTGCAGGCCGTCGCGGATCTGGGAGTCCTTGATCTCGCAGAGGTACCCGTCGACGTGCAGGATGAATTCATCGAACTCCGCCGAACTCGGCATCTGATCCTGATGCAGGTCGTGGTGCAGTTGCGCGGCCTGGATCAGGGTCCAGATCTGCGCGCGCACCGCCGGTAGCTTCGCCGGATCGAGCGCCTGCACGGTCGCGTACTCGTCGAGCAACTGCTCCAGCTTGGCCAGGTCGCCGTACGTGTCGGCGCGGGCCATCGGCGGCACGAGGTGGTCGACGACGCATGAGTGGGCCCGGCGCTTGGCCTGGGTGCCCTCGCCCGGGTCGTTGACGATGAACGGGTACACCAGCGGCAGGTCCCCCAGCACCGCGTCGGGGGCGCAGGCGGCCGACAGGCCCAGCCCCTTGCCGGGCAGCCATTCGAGGGTGCCGTGCTTGCCCAGGTGCACCACCGCGTCGACGTTGTCGGCGAGCCACCGGTACGCGGCCAGATAGTGGTGCGACGGGGGCAGGTCGGGGTCGTGGTAGATGGCGATCGGGTTCTCACCGAACCCGCGTGGCGGCTGGATCATCAGCGTCACATTGCCGAACCGGAGGCCGGCGAGCACGATGTCGGACCCGTCGACGTACAGCTCGCCCGGCGGCTCGCCCCACGCGTTGAGCATCGCCGACCGCAGGTCGGAGGGCAGCGCGTCGAACCACCGCCGGTAGTCCGACAGCGGTACCCGGATCGGCGCGGCCGCCAACTGCTCCTCGGTCAGCCACTCCACGTCTTGGCCGCCGGCCGCGATCAGCGAGTGGATCAGCGCGTCGCCGTCCTCCGGGAACTCTCCGGTCGCGTACCCGGCTGCGCGCAGCGCCCGCAGCAGCTCCACGGCGGACGCCGGGGTGTCCAGCCCGACCGCGTTGCCCACGCGGGAGTGCCTGGTGGGGTACGACGACAGCACGATCGCCAACCGCTTGTCGGAGTTGTCGATGTGCCGCAGCCGGGCGTAGGACAACGCGATCCCGGCCACCCGGGCCGCCCGCTCCGGGTCGGCGACGTACACCGGTATTCCATCGGGCCCGGTCTCCTTGAACGAGAACGGCACGGTGGTCAGCCGCCCGTCGAACTCCGGGATCGCCACCTGCATAGCCGCGTCCATCGGCGTCAGCGCCGCGTCGGAGGCCTCCCACTGGGCCCGCGAGGAGGTCAGGCACAGCCCCTGGAGCACCGGTACGTCCAACCCGGCGAGCGCCTCGACCGACCAGGCGTCCTCATCGCCGCCGGCGGTCACGTCGGAGGCCCGCACGCCGCCCGCCGCGAGCACCGTGACAACGAGCGCGTCGCAGCGGCCCAGTAGCGCTGCGAGCCCTTCGTCGACGACGCGTAGCGACGACACGAAGACCGGCAGCGCGTTGCCGCCCTGGTCCTCGACGGCGGCGGCGAGGGTGTCGACGAACGCGGTATTGCCGGCCAGCGCGTGGGCCCGGTAGAAGACGATCCCGACCGTCGGGCGAACCGGATCGACGGGTCGTTCACCGTAGCCGCCGAACGCCGGGGTCGCCGCCGGCGGCTCGAAGCCGTCGCCGGTGAGCAGGACCGTGTCCGACAGGAAGCGGTACAGCTCCCGCAGGTTGTCCGGGCCGCCCTCGACCAGGTAGCGCTGCGCGTCGTGCGCGACGCCGGCGGCCGGCGTGGACAGCGCGGTCAGCTCGGCGTCCGGGGTGGCCTCACCGCCCACGGCGACGACCGGCAGCCCGGCGCGCAGCACCGCGTCCAGCCCGTCCGGCCAGGTCCGCCGGCCACCCAGCAGCCGGACCACGACCAGCGCCGCGCCGTCGAGGAGGGCCGGCACGTCGCAAGCGTCCAGCCGGGTGGGGTTGGCCACGCGCCAGTCGGCGTCGCTGGCCCGGGCGGCAAGCAGGTCGGTGTCGGCTGTGGACAGCAGTACGAACGTCATGAGACGGCAACTCCCGTCGGGGTCCGCGCCCCGGTCGCAGGGTCAGTGGCGGGGACTGCTCGTCCCCCGGCGGCCGGAGTTTCCTGGCTCCCGGATCGACGCTTGCCCTACTGCCTTCCCGCCGCGCGATGCGGCCGTGGCGTCGGTGAGGGGTCGCTCCCCGGTGACAGTGGCGGGACCGCCCCGGATTCGCACCGGGTTCCTCCACTGCCGCCGTGGCGGATGCTACGGCATCCGCCGGCCGCCCGCGGCGACGATCCGGTCCAGCTGCAGCGTCCACACGTACCCGACCAGGAGGACCGCGTGTAAGACGTACAGCCACAGCGCGACCGCCACCACCGCGCCGACCACGGCGAAGCCGCCGAACGGCAGGCCCAGGTTCAGCGGCAGCGACCAGAACAGCACGAAGCCGTGCAGGAAGCCGGAGAGGTTCGCCGCCGCGAACGACCCGCCGGCGATCGCCACCGGCCAGCGCGGGCGGGCCGGTCCCACCACCCGGTACACCCAGATCACCACCGGGCTGAGCACGATCCAGACGATGAGGAACGATACGACCACGGCCCCGACGCGCGACAGTCCGCCCCGGCCGAGCAGCCCGGCCGCCCAGGGCAGTACGAGCAGCAGCGCCAGCAGCAGGCCGGGGCCGGCGGCGAGCAGCGGGAGCACCAGCAGCCGGCCGCGCCACCCGATGGCCCGCTCGCGCCCTGTCGAGCCGGTGACGAGCGACACCAGCGAGCGACGCAGCCCCTCGCCGTACAGCGTCGCGGGCAGCAGCGCCGCGACCACCTGCGCGGCGGTCAGGTGCAGCCCCGCCGCGACGAGCTTCGCCGCGGCCAGGTTCGCCCCGAGCTCGGCCGGGAACGCGGCGGCCACCCGCCCGGCCGTGCCGGCGAGCCGGTCGGCGCCCACGATCGCTGCTGTCAGGCGCAGCGTGAGCAGGCTCGCGGGTACCACGGCGATCCCGCCGTAGAACGTGGTGGCCGCGGCGTGCAGCGCGAGGTCGCGGCCGCGCAGCGCGCCGACGACGCCACGGATCAAGCGGCCCGGTACCGCGCGCAGCTGCCCCACGCGCCCTCCCCGACTAACTGGTTAGCGGCCGTTAAGGCGCGGCGTTTGGGTGATCCATGACGTGGGAAAAGCCGGTGCAACGGAGGTGCCCAATGACCAGTCCTCAACAGACAATCCGCAGTGACGTGCCGGCCAGGATCGACCGGCTGCCCTGGGCCCGGTTCCACTGGCTGGTGGTCCTGGCGCTCGGGGTGGCGTGGGTCCTCGACGGCCTCGAGATCCAGATGGCGGCGTCGATCGCGTCGGTCCTCAAGGATCAGCACACGCTCCACCTCACCTCCGGCCAGGTGGGCCTGACCGCGTCGGTCTACCTGCTCGGCGAGGTCGTCGGCGCGCTCGTGTTCGGGCGGCTGTCCGACCGGCTCGGCCGGCGTAACCTGTTCCTGGTCACGCTGGGCATCTATCTCATCTTCAACGGCCTGTCCGGGTTCGCCTTCAACCTGTGGTCGTTCCTGATCCTGCGGTTCATCGCCGGCACCGGTATCGGCGGCGAGTACACCGCCATCAACTCGGCGATCGACGAGCTGATCCCGGCCCGCTACCGCGGCCGCGTCGACATCGCGATCAACGGCACGTACTGGCTGGGCGCCATGATCGGGGCGGCGTCCCAGCTGGTGCTGCTCAACCCGAACATTCTGCCCAAGGACATCGGCTGGCGGGTCAGCCTGTTCGTCGGTCCGGTGATCGGCCTCGCGATCTGGCAGCTGCGCCGGCACGTGCCGGAGAGCCCCCGCTGGCTGCTCACCCACGGCCGCGCCGAGGAGGCTCAGCGGACCGTCGCCGAGATCGAGGACCGGGTCCGCGGCGACGGCCGCGAGCTGCCCGAGCTCGACAAGGACGCCGCGATGGAGATCCGGCCGACCGACAACGTCACGTACGGGCAGATCGCCCGGGTCATGCTGCGGGAGTACCCGAGCCGCTCGGTGCTCGGCTTCGCGATGCTGGTCACGCAGTCGTTCCTGTACAACGCGATCTTCTTCACGTACGGGCTGGTCCTGTCGGGCTTCTACCACATCCCCGACCAGAGCATCCCCTGGTACTTCTTCCCCTTCGCGCTCGGTAACCTGCTCGGCCCGCTGCTGCTGGGGCGCCTGTTCGACACCTGGGGCCGCAAGCCGATGATCGCTGGAACGTACCTGGTGTCGGCGGCGATCCTGGCCGTCAGCGGGTACCTGTTCTGGATCGGGGCGCTCAACGCGGTCACCCAGACGATCCTGTGGTGCGTGGTGTTCTTCATCGCGTCCGCCGGCGCGTCGAGCGCGTACCTGACCGTCAGCGAGATCTTCCCGATCGAGCTGCGGGCGCAGGCGATCTCGTTCTTCTTCGCGATCTCGCAGGTGGTCGGCGGGGTCGTCGCCCCGTTCGTGTTCGCCCGGCTCATCGGCGACGCCAAGGACCCGACGCCGCTGTTCATCGGCTACCTGGTGGGCGCCGGTCTGATGGCCGTCGGCGGGCTCGTCGCGCTGGCCTACGCCGTCCCCGCCCACGGTCGCTCCCTGGAAAACGTCGCCAAGCCGCTGTCGGCGGTCCGGGTGCCCGCCATGCGCCGCCCCAGCGACAGCCCGACCCACGCGGCGACGGCGTGATTGCGGATTCGAAGAAGCGGGTACATCACCGGTAGCCAGTACGGAAAAGGAGGCTTGAGATGGGTTTCGACGACAAGGTCTCTAACCAGGGCGAGAACGTCGCCGGCAAGGTCAAGGAAGGTGTCGGCAAGGCCACCGACGACGAGAGCCTCGAGGCCGAAGGCAAGGGCGACCAGATGAAGTCCGACCTCAAGCAGGCTGGCGAGAAGGTCAAGGACGTGTTCAAGCACTGACCTGTACGCCGATAGTGAGGGGCGCCCGGAACTGTCCGGGCGCCCCTCAGCGCGTCACAGGGTCGCCCACACCGTCGTGTCGGTCGGCACCCGGCCGTCCGCGTCGAGCTCCCCGCTGGCGAGCACCACCCGCGCGCCGGCCGGCAGCGTCGCCACCGTCGCCCCCAGGTTGGCGACCACGAGCAGCTCGCCGTTGCGGAATGCCACGACCTCCGGCCCGGCCTCCGGCCACCAGGCCAGGTCGCCGGCCCCGAGCCGGTACACGCGCCGCAGGCGCAGCGCCTCCCGGTACAGCTCGAAGGTCGAGGTCTTGACGCCGCGCTGGACGTCGCGCGCGTACCGCTCCCAGGACGGCGGCTGCGGCAGCCAGCTACGCTCGCCGGGACCGAAGCCGTACGACGGGCCGCCCGGCGACCAGGGGATCGGTACCCGGCAGCCGTCGCGGCCGACCGCGGTGTGCCCCGAGCGCACCCAGGTCGGGTCCTGCCGGGCCTCGTCGGGCAGGGTGCTGTGCTCCGGCAGGCCCAGCTCCTCCCCCTGGTACAGGTAGGCGGCCCCGGGCAGTCCCAGCATCAGCAGGGTGGCCGCCCGCCCCCGGCGCAGCCCCAGCTCCTCGTCCGGCTGGGGGTCGCGCGGGCCGATGCCGTTCCGCGGAATGTGGCCGTCGGCGTACCCGAAGCGGCTCGGGTGGCGTACCACGTCATGGTTGGACAGCACCCAGGTCGTCGGCGCGCCCACCACCCGGCACGCGGCCAGCGACGCGTCGACCACCTTCCGCAGCTCGGCCGCCGACCACGGCGCGAGCAGGTAGGCGAAGTTGAACGCCTGGTGCATCTCGTCGGGCCGCACGTACCGGGCCATCCGCTCGATCGGGTCGACCCACGCCTCGGCCACCAGGATCCGGTCGTCCGGGTACGCGTCGACGACCCGCCGCCAGGAGCGGTAGATCTCGTGTACGCCGTCCTGGTCCCACATCGGCTCGGGCCCGTCGGGTACCGCGGGTGGCGGCGGCGTGACGTGGTGGCTCGGCTCCCACGTCTTGATCAACCCGTGCGCGACGTCGACCCGGAAGCCGTCCACCCCGCGGTCGAGCCAGAACCGCAGCACGTCTTCGAACTCCGCGCGGACCTCCGGGTTGTTCCAGTTGAGGTCGGGCTGGCGGACGTCGAACAGGTGCAGGTACCACTGCCCATCGGGCACCTGCGTCCAGGCGGAGCCGCCGAAGATGCTCGGCCACTCGTTGGGCTCGTCGCGAAAGCAGTACCGGTCCCGCTCCGGGCTGCCCGGCCCGGCCGCGAGGGCCGCTCTGAACCAGGGGTGCTCGTCGGAGGTGTGGTTGGGCACGAGGTCGACGATGACGCGGATGCCCAGCTCATGGGCGCGGGCGACGAGCGCGTCGAAGTCGGCGAGGCGGCCGAACAACGGGTCGACGTCGCGGTAGTCGGCGACGTCGTAGCCGGCGTCCGCCTGCGGAGACGGATAGAACGGAGACAGCCAGACCGCGTCGACTCCGAGGTCGGCCAGATGGTCCAGGCGCGCGGTGATCCCCGGCAGGTCACCGATGCCGTCGCCGTCGGAGTCGGCGAAGGATCGCGGATAGATCTGGTAGATCACGGCGTCGCGCCACCAGGGCGTGCTCTGCTCGGTACTCACGGAGAGTTGACGATAGTAGACATCACCCCGATTTGCCGAGGGGTCGACGGCCGGGCCCGCATCTCGGACAGTGTGAAATCTTGCGTGATTGAATGTTTGAACCACGGGGAAACCTCCGTCGTACCGGGCTGGCGCCCGGTGACAGGAGGCATCCGTGGAAACCCTTGCGCAGAGCGGGCTGCGCCTGAATCTCAGTCCGCTCGACTACGCGCTCCTCGCGCTGTACTTCATCACCGTCCTCGGGATCGGATTCGCCGTCCGGCGCGCCATCTCGACCAGCGCGGACTTCTTCCTCTCCGGCCGGGCGTTGCCGGCGTGGGTGACGGGCCTGGCGTTCGTGTCGGCCAACCTCGGCGCGATCGAGATCCTCGGGATGGCGGCCAACGGCGCCCAGTACGGCGTGATGACCACGCACTACTACTGGATCGGCGCGGTGCCGGCCATGGTGTTCCTGGGCATCGTGATGATGCCCTTCTACTACGGCTCGAAGGTGCACAGCGTTCCCGAGTACCTGCGGCGGCGCTTCAACGCCCCGGCCCACCTGCTCAACGCGATCACGTTCGCGGTCGCGCAGGTGCTCATCGCGGGCGTCAACCTGTACGCGCTGGCGCTGGTCATGCAGGCCCTCGTCGGCTGGCCGCTGTGGCTGTCGATCATCGTCGCGGCCGCGTTCGTGCTGGTGTACATCACCCTCGGCGGTCTGTCGTCGGCGATCTACAACGAGGTGCTGCAGTTCTTCGTGATCCTCGCCGGCCTGGTGCCGATCACCGTGGTCGGGCTGGTCAAGACCGGCGGCCTGGCCGGCCTGTTCGACAAGGTGAGCCACTCCGCGCTCGGCTCGGCCGGCCTGCACACGTGGGCCGACACCGGCGGCTCGCACAACCCGCTCAGCGCCAACTGGATCGGCATCGTGTTCGGCCTGGGCTTCGTGCTGTCATTCGGGTACTGGACGACGAACTTCGCCGAGGTGCAGCGCGCCCTGTCGGCCAAGGACATGACCGCCGCCCGGCTCACCCCGATCGTCGGCGCATACCCGAAGATCATCATCCCGGCGGTGACCGTCATCCCCGGGCTCGTGGCGCTGGTCACCGTGAAAGGCCTCGGCGGCAAGGGCGACCTGCAGTACAACAACGCCATCCCGCTGCTCATGCGCGACCTGCTGCCCAACGGGGTGCTCGGCATCGCCGTCACCGGCCTGCTGGCGTCGTTCATGGCCGGCATGGCGGCCAACGTCAGCGGCTTCAACACCGTCTTCACGTACGACATCTGGCAGGCGTACCTGCGCAAGGACCGTGACGACGCGTACTACCTGCGTACCGGGCGGATCGTGACGGTCATCGGCGTGCTCATCGGCATCGGCACCGCCTTCATCGCCGCCGGCTACAGCAACATCATGAACTACATCCAGGCGCTGTTCTCGATGTTCAACGCGCCGCTGTTCGCCACGTTCATCATCGGGATGTTCTGGAAGCGGATGACCGCCTGGGCGGGCTTCCTCGGCCTGCTGATCGGCACGCTCGCCGCCATCGGCACGTACGTGCTGTACCTTGCCAAGGTCCTGCACTTCGGCTCCGACCTCGACGAGAGCTTCTGGGGCGCGGGCATCGCGTTCGTCACCGTCGCGGTCGTGGCGGCGGTCGTCACCCTCTTCACCCGGCCCAAGCCCGAGTCCGAGCTGCGTGGCCTGGTGTCCGGCGTCGGCACGGTCGACCTCGGCGACAGTGTGGCCGTCGCCGACCGCGTCTGGTACCGCAATCCGGTGCTGCTCGGCGCCGGCGCGGTGGCGCTCGCCGTCGTGTTCTACCTGCCGTTCCTGTAAGGGGCTCTAGATGGCTGACAAAGCAACCGCGACCGGTCGCGAAACCGATGAGGCGATTCCGACCAGCAAGGCCCGGCTGTTCGACGTCCGGCTGGTGATCGGCGGCCTGTTCGTCGTGTACGGGATCGTCATCACCCTGGTCGGCCTGTTCGACGGGCCGAACGAGATCCGCAAGGCGGCCGGGGTCCGCATCAATCTCTGGACCGGGCTGGCCATGCTCGTCCTCGGCGGGATCTTCCTGGTGTGGCACTGGTGGCGTCCGTTGAAGGTCAACCAGCCCTCCTCATGATCGTGAAGGATTCGTGGGGTCATAGCCCCACGAACCCTTCGGGATCATGGGTTCGAGGATGGGTTATCCACAGCCGGAAACTGGTTCTGGTGGCCGGGGCTGCCGTGGCCCCACGCTTTACCGGTGCTCGACCAACTCTGTGCCGACCAGTGCGGCTTGGTCACCCGCGCCCAGGCGCTCGCGTGCGGCATGACGGTCGAGGCGATCCGGGCGCAGGTACGGGCAGGTCGATGGCGACCGCTGCTACACGCCGTGTACGCGACCTTCACCGGCCCGGTGCCGCGCGGGTCGGCGCTGTGGGCCGCCGTCCTTCGCGCCGGACCCGGTGCCGTCCTCAGTCACGAGTCAGCGGCCGAACTCGTCGGGCTCCTGGATGAGGGAACGACGCTCATCCACGTGAGCGTGCCGTCCAGCCGGCGGATCGCCGCCATCCCCGGTACGGTCGTCCACTACTCGAGCCGCGTCGCCGAGGCGCGTCACCCGCTCCGGCTACCGCCCCAGACCAGGATCGAGGAGACCGTGGTCGACCTGACGCAGACCGCCGCGTCGGTGGAGCAGGCGCTGAGCGTCATCGCGAGAGCCTGCGGGCGTCGGCTCACCCGGCCCGATCGCGTCGCCGCGGCGCTGAGCGCCCGGAAAAGGCTGCGATGGCGCGCCGAGCTGAGCGCTGCCCTGGACGACGTGACCGTCGGCGCGCATTCCATCCTGGAGCTGCGCTACCTGCGCGACGTGGAACGGGCGCACGGACTGCCGCGCGCCAGCCGCCAACACACCGTCGTCCGCCGGGGCGGACGACGCTACGACGACGTTCGCTACGCCCAGTTCGGTGTGGTCGTCGAGCTGGACGGCCGGGCCGCCCACCCCGACGAGACCCGCTGGCGGGATATGCGCCGCGACAACGCCTCGGTCGTCGACGGCCGCCGTGTGCTGCGGTACGGCTGGGCCGATGTCGTCGGGCAACCATGTGCCGTGGCGGCACAGGTGGCGACGGTGCTCCGGGCATCCGGGTGGCGGGGAGCACCACGGCGCTGCGCGCCCGGCTGCACGGTCCTCGTCCCGTGATCGTGCAGCGTTCGCGGGGCTATCACCCCGCGAACCCTGCACGATCACGGAGAGGCCATCAGAGGCGGACCTGGAGGTTGCCGGGCTGCTCGCCCTCCTCGAAGATCTGGGATGCCCGGCCCACGATCCGGGGATCGGGCGTACCGACCACCTCAGTGTCCCTATCCGTGTACTCGAACTGGTGGAGCACGAACCGCATCGCCTCGATCCGGGCCCGCTTCTTGTCGTTGCTCTTGACTATCGTCCACGGCGCGTCGGCGGTGTCGGTGTAGAAGAGCATCGCCTCCTTGGCCTCGGTGTAGTCGCTCCACTTGTCGAGGGAGGCGAGATCCATCGGCGAGAGCTTCCACTGGCGTACCGGGTCGACCTGGCGGATCGTGAACCGGGTGCGCTGCTCGGACCGGGACACCGAGAACCAGAATTTGACCAGGTGGATGCCCGACCGCACCAGCATCCGCTCCAGCTCGGGGGCCTGGCGCATGAACTCCAGGTAGTCCGTACGGGAGGTCAGGTTCATCACGCGCTCGACGCCGGCACGGTTGTACCAGGACCGGTCGAAGAGCACGATCTCACCGGCCGCCGGCAGGTGTGCGATGTACCGCTGGAAGTACCACTCCGTCGCTTCCCGCGGGCTGGGCTTCTCGAGGGCCACGACGCGCGCGCCGCGCGGGTTGAGGTGTTCCATGAACCGCTTGATGGTGCCGCCCTTGCCCGCCGCGTCCCGCCCCTCGAACAGGATCACCAGCTTCTCCCCTGAAGCCTTGATCCACCGCTGGAGCTTGAGCAGTTCGATCTGCAGCAGGCGCTTCTCCCGCTCGTACTCCGACCGGCTCATGCGCTCCGGGTACGGGTACCCCTCACGCCACGTCTCGACCGGCTTGCCGTCCTTGGTGAGCAGCACCGGATCGTCGTCGCCCTCGTCGAGGACCATGTAGTCGCCGAGCCGTACCAGATCCTGCTTGTAGTCGGTGGGGTCGCTCGCGCCGCCCATGCGGTTGCGGTACCCAGGTGTTCACCCGGGCGAACGTGAACGAACAGCTCAGCCGGCGCGGGTGGCCGCGCGCTGCCGGTTGGCTTCCCGGCGCTCCTCGAAACGGCTGGCGTTCGCGTCCAGGCTCGCCAGGAAGGCGGCCAGCTCCTCGCGGGCCCGCTCGCCGTCGCCGCTCAGGCCGGTCCGCTCGAACACCTTGAGATTGCGCAGCACCGGCGCGAGCACCTCGTTGTGGTGGATGCGCAGGTCGTAGATGCCGGCGAGGGCGATCTGGGCGGCCTTGCGGCCGAAGTTCTCGATGCCGGTACCCGGCATCTGGAACGTCTTCACGACGTCGGCGATGGCGCGCATCGTCTCGTTGGGCGCCAGGTCGAGCGCTCCGGCCAGCAGGTTGCGGTAGAAGACCATGTGCAGGTTCTCGTCCTGCGCCACCCGGGCCAGCATCTGCTCGCACACGGGGTCGTCACTGAACCGGCCGGTGTTGCGGTGCGAGATGCGGGTCGCCAGCTCCTGGAACGACACGTACGCGATGGAGTGCAGCATGTCGTCGTCGTGCATGTTGACGTAACCGGTGGACATGTGGGCCATCCGGGCCCGCTCCAGCGCGATCGGGTCGACCGCCCGGGTGGTCAGCAGGTAGTCGCGGATGACGATGCCGTGCCGGCCCTCTTCGGCGGTCCAGCGGTGCACCCAGGTGCCCCACGCGCCGTCCCGGCCGAAGAGCGTCGCGATCTCGTGGTGGTAGCTGGGCAGGTTGTCCTCGGTGAGCAGGTTGACGATCAGCGAGGTGCGCGCCACGTCCGACAGCGCCGACTGGGACTCCTCCCAGGGCTGGCCGCCCAGTACGCCGTCGAAGTCGCGGCCCTGGCTCCACGGCACGTACTCGTGCGGGAACCACTCGGTCGCCTGCGTCAGATGCCGGTTGAGGTTGGCTTCCACGACGGGTTCCAACTGACGGAGCAGCTCAGCCTGGGACGGCACCATGTCCTCCGAAAGGGCCTACGGTTACGTACCCGTAGGTTAGCCGAGCCCTGCAAACATCGCACGCTGGGGGTAACCGCCGTGGGGAGCGCCGACCGGAGCCGCGGCTACTCCCCACCGCGGAGGGTCAGCCCTGGCGCAGCCTAGCCGTCGGTGTGATCCGGACGATCACCCGCTGCTCCCCCGGCTTGCCGAATGGGTATTTGTCCTGTCCGGTGTACTTCTTCGCCAGCTTGTCGATGTGGCTGTCGGCGCCCTCCTCGACCAGCTCGGCCGTACCCTTCACCCACAGCGTGCGGAAGTCGTTGGCCTTGTCCACGACCGACACCCCGACCTTGGGGTTGCCGACCAGCGCGTTGTACTTGGCCCGGCCCTTGGCCGTGTTGACCAGGATGTGCTCGCCGTCGGTGTCGACCCAGACCGGCGTCACGTGCGGGGCGCCGTCGGCGTCGATCACGGCCAGGTGAGCCAGCTGAGCCTCGTTGAGCAGGGCAATGTCTTGTTCTGTCAGGATCGCCATAGATCGCAATGTACCCGCGGACCAGGACGCCGTATCAGGGCGGAACCACCCTGAGCCGACGACGGCGATCCCCTACCCCGGAGCCCGCGCCAGCCTGCGGATGTGGGTGGACACGGCCGTCAGCGCCGCGATGTGGTCATCGACGCCGCCGAGCCCGGCACCCATCGTGTTGATGCAGACGTGGGTGGCGCCCATCCGTTCCCACTCGGCCGCCTCCTCGACGACGCCGATGGAGCCACGCGGACCGTAGGAGATCCGGCCCTCCATCCCGATCCGGTCGGGGTCGCGGCCGGCCTCGCGGGCGGCGTCGTCGACGATGCCCTTCGCGTCGATCAGCCGGGGCCCGGGCGGCATCTGCGGGAACCAGCCGTCGGCCAGCCGGCCGGCGCGCCGGAACGCGGGCGGCGAGTCGGCGCCCATCCAGATGGGGATCGGCCGCTGTACCGGCTGCGGCGCCAGCCCCGCCGCCGTGATCCGGTCGAAGGCACCCACGTAGTTGACCACCGGCTCGGTCCACAGCCGGCGCAACAGTTCGATCTGCTGCTCGATACGCCGGCCGCGCAGGGAGAACTCCTGTCCGAGCGCCTCGTACTCCACCGGGTTCCAGCCGACCCCGACGCCGAGCCGGTACCGGCCGCGGGTCAGGATGTCGACCTCCGCCGCCTGTTTGGCGGCCAGCACCGTCTGCCGCTGCGGCAGGACGAGGATCCCGTTGACCAGTTCGAGCGAGGTGAACGCGGCCAGGTAGCCGAACAGCACCATCGGCTCGTGGAACTGGGTGCGGACGTCGTACGGGCCGGTCCAGCCGGCGTAGTGCTCCGGGTCGGCGCCGACGACGTGCTCGTACGCCAGGATGTGGCGGAAGCCGAGATCCTGCACCGCGGTGGCGTACGCCCGGATCGCGTCCGGGTCCGGTCCGATCTCGGTCTGCGGGAAGACGACTCCGATGCGCATGCGCTCCGGCTCCCTGACGACAGCGTGTCAGTTGTTCGGGTCCTCGGCGGCGATCGACGCCTCCAGCGAGTCCGGCGCCTCCTCCACCTCGATGTCGCCGAGGGCGACGACCCCGACGATCCGGTCACCGTCGAGGACGGGCAGCCGCTTGACCGCGTGGGTGCGCATCAGCCCCTCGGCGGCTTTGATGTCGTCGTCGGGAGCGACCGTGACGGGGTTGCGGGTCACGACATCACCGATGGTCGTGGCCCGGGTGTCGGCATCCGCCGCGACCGCCCGTACCGTGATGTCGCGGTCGGTGACGATGCCGCAGATCCGGTCACCTTCGGTCACGATCACGTCCCCGATCGCCTCATCGCGCATCTGCTTGGCGACCGCCACAATGACCGTATTCACGTCCATCGTCACGGGTTCACTGGTCATGACGTCACGCACGGTCGGCATGAGATCCTCCTCATGGCGACGGGGCTCCGTTCGGGGGTGCGCTACCCCGCCGACAAGGGGCGAAACGTCCGGTCCCGACCGGCGGGTCTGGCGACGACGACGAACCGGCAGGAGCCGAGGTCGATCAGGTCTCCCGGGCCGACCGGGGCCGGGCCGGGCAACCGCCAGCCGTTGAGCCAGGTCCCGTTGCGCGATCCGAGGTCGGCGACGATCCAGCCGCCGTGCACGTACATGACGAGGGCGTGCCGGCGCGACACCGTGAGGTCGTCGAGGCGCAGGTCCACGTCGTCGCCCCGACCGATGACGTACTCACCGGGCACGGGTGGCAGGACCAGTTCACCGGGCACGGGCGCCGACCGTCGGGCGACCGGCGGCAGGGCCAGCCGGCGAGCCAGGGCGGCCAGCCGGCCGTACAGCGGCCCGAGCCGGCCGTACAGCGGCCCGAGCCGGCGACGCCACCGCTGGCGCGCTGGAAGGTCGGCCACCAGCGCGTCGAGGTCGCCGCGGCGGCGGGCGTCGACGGCGAGGAGGAGCCGGCCGACGAACGTCGTCTCCGACAGTCGACCGTCGCGCAACTGCCCACGTAACGCCCGGACGGTCGCGTGCCGCTCCCGGTCCGATGCCCGTACATGCGGCTCCGGCTGGCTCATAGCCACCCATTGTGCGGTCCAGCGGCGTTCGTGAACAGACCATAGAGACGTCAGCGAATATGTAGGGCGTCATACCCGACGAAGCGGGCCGGACGCCGCGATCGCGGCGTCCGGCCCGCCGTAACGGCAGCGAGGACGGCTCAGTGGCCGGCTTCGGCGTGGTACCGGTCGACGATCTCCTGCTTGATCCGGCCACGGTCGGAAACGGCGATGCCCTTGGACTGCGCCCACTCGCGGATGGCCCGGTTCTGGTCGCGGTCGACGGCCGCGCCGCCGCGCCTACGGGGAGCCCCGACCGTACGTACGATCCCGCCGGACCGGCCAGCCTTCGTTCCCACCGCGACATACGGCGCGAGCGCGTCCCGCAATTTCGCGACGTTCTCCTTCGACAGGTCGATCTCGTACTGAACACCGTCAATAGCAAACTTGACGGACTCGTCCGCCTCACTGCCGTCGAGGTCGTCGATCAGCATGTGGATCGTTTTCTTCGCCATCAGAGTGGTCCTTCCAAAAACCTTCAAACTACCGTCGAGTAACGATAGCTGCCTATCGGCGACCACGTAAAGACAAAAATGCGACCAATTCTCGCAGCGAGAACCGCCACTTTTTCATTGCCCACGTTTGCCGGTCGCCGCCCGTTTTCCCGCGATGACGGCCCGTAGCCCGAAAGCGGCGCAGCAGCGATCAGCCGGGACGAACCTGCTCCGACTGCGCGCCTTTCTGCCCCTGCCCCACCTCGAACTCCACCCGCCGGTTCTGCGCCGGCGAGCGGTAAGGCGAACGGTAAGGCGAGCGGTAACCCGCGGTCCGGACCGCGGAGAAGTGCACAAATTGGTCGCCACTGCCACCGTCCGGAGCGCCGGGACCGTAGCCTTTGTCGGCGTCGAACCACTTCACCATGCCCTGTGCCACAACAAGTCTCCCTGTCACCCGAAGACCCCCGTCCGCGGACCGCGAAAGCAATCTCGGCCGGGCGGCCCCGTATCGCATGGCCTATGAGCCCGGCAACTCGACACCGCACCGCCAAGGGCCACGAAAGGCGAACCACGCACCGCCGAAAAACCTGACCAACCTAGCAAGAACGCGCCGGCTTTCGCCGACGGGGCGGTACTTCCGGCGCGATCACCGCGAACAGGTGAAGCGGTGCCGCGCGAGGCACGGCGCACTACCGTGGGCGGGTACGTGTTCGCGACCGGTCACGATCACCGGCGGACCGGGGCCGGCGAGTAGTACGAAACACACGAGTGGTATGCGACACCCGGGTCGCACCACCACCGGCGTGGCGCGCAAACGGTCCGGCGTTTAAGTGCCGGCAAGCGGCGGTAACCGACAGGAGAAAGGTACCGACAGGAGAAAGGTCACCATGGATATCAACGGAAAGTCGGTAGCGTTCCTGGTATCGAAGGAAGGTATCGAGCAGGCCGAACTGACCGAACCCTGGAAGGCGGTCGAGCAGGCCGGCGGTACACCGCGGCTGATCTCCGTGGAGCCCGGCGAGGTACAGGCGTTCAACCACCTCACGCCGGCCGACACGTTCCCCGTGGACGTCACGGCCTCGCAGGCGCGCGCCGAGGAGTACAGCGCGCTGGTCCTGCCCGGCGGTGTCGCCAACGGTGACCTGCTGCGCTGGCAGCAGCCGGCCCGCGACTTCGTGCGGCGGTTCCTGGCCACCGGCCGACCGGTGGCCGTGATCTGCCACGGCGGCTGGATCCTCATCGACGTCGACGCGGTGCGCGGGCGGCGGATCACCTCGTGGCCCAGCCTGGCCGTCGACTTCCGCAACGCGGGCGCGGAGTGGGTCGACGAGCAGCTGGTGGTCTGCACCGGCGGGAACTTTCCGCTGATCAGCAGCCGCAAGCCCGACGACCTTCCGGCCTTCTGCCGCGAGCTCGTGTCGCAGGTCGAGCGGGTACGCGTCGAGGCGAGCGTGGGCGGTCGCTGAGGCCGGCACGGTTGGCCCGGCAGGATCTCTGCCATCGGCGTTGGTTTAATCGCTCGATTGTGGGTAGAGGCCCCCGCCGGGATTCGGCAGACCTGCCGGCCAGCCGTGAGGAGGTGGCCCGACGTGGGGCGTTACACGGACGAGATCAGACAGTTGGCGATGCCGCTCACCGACGAGCGTGACTTCGACGCGGTACTGGACCGCGTCGGCGGGGCCCGGATCGTGATGCTGGGTGAGGCCAGCCACGGTACGCACCAGTTCTACGCGTGGCGGGCGGCGCTGACGCGCCGGCTGATCGCCGAGCGCGGGTTCTCGTTCGTCGGCGTGGAGGGCGACTGGCCCGACTGCGACCGGGTCGACCGGTCGGTGCGCTGCCGCGGCGACGCGCCGGACGACCCGTACGAGGCGCTGGAGGCGTTCGACCGGTGGCCCACCTGGATGTGGGCCAACGAGGAGGTCGTCGACTTCTGCTGCTGGCTGCGTAACCGCAACGTCACGCTGGAGCCCGCGCAGCGGGCCGGGTTCCACGGGCTGGACGTGTACTCGCTGTGGGAGTCGATGCGCGAGGTCATCCTCCACCTGACCGAGCACGACCCCGGCAAGGTCGAGATGGCGGTGAACGCGTACCGGTGCTTTGAGCCGTTCGGCGAGGACCCGCAGCGCTACGCCATGGCGACCCGGTTCGTGCCCATGAGCTGCGAGGAGGAGGTCGTCAAGCTGCTGCGCGCGGCCCGCGAACACGCGTCGGCGGGCCGCGGCGACGAGTTCACCGTCCGGCAGAACGCCGAGGTCGTGGCCGGGGCCGAGCGCTACTACCGGGCGATGGTGGCCGGCGGCGCCAACTCCTGGAACGTCCGCGACCAGCACATGATGGACACTCTCGACCGGCTGCTGGCGCACTACGGGCCGGACTCCAAGGCCGTCGTGTGGGCGCACAACACCCATGTCGGCGACGCCCGCGCCACCGACATGACCCGGGCCGGCATGTTCAACATCGGGCAGCTCGCCCGCGAGCGCTACGGCCGCGACAACGTCGTCCTCGTCGGCTTCGGCACCTACCGCGGCACCGTGCTGGCCGGCCGCGAGTGGGGCGCGCCCATGCGGGTGATGCGGGTGCCGATGGCACGGCCGGGCACGCTCGAGGACGCCCTGCACGAAGACGCGCCCCCGCAGGCACAGTTGATCTTCCCGCCCGCCGGCGGACCCCGGCCCCGCCTGCTCACCGACTGGCTCGACCACCGGGCCATCGGCGTGGTCTACCACCCCGACCGGGAGCACTGGGGCAATTACGTGCCGACCAAGCTCGGCGACCGCTACGACGCGTTCTACTGGTTCGACGAAACCCGGGCCGTGCACCCGCTGCACGTCTACCGCGTCGAAACCGTGGAGCCCGAGACCTACCCGGTCGGGGTGTGACGCGCCCGGCCGGCGCCACGGGTGCCCGCGGCGCCGGCCGGCTCGCGCTCGGTGCGGTCAGGAGGTACCCGCTCCGCTGGCCTGCCAGTTGAGGCGGGTCAGCAGCTGACGGGCCGGGTCGGCGTGGTCGGTGGAGACCAGGACCGCGTACTGACCCGCCACCAGCGTGCTGCGGGAGGAGAAGTCACGTCGGCCCCCGGTCATCGCATGGGCGATCGCCCCGAAGATCGCTCCCCAGATGGCCCCGATGATCAGGCCTGCGACCAGCAGCGGCCACCAGGTCGAGACGGTGAAGATGGCCAGCAGCAGGCCGATCAGCAGGCCGAACCAGGCACCGCTGGCTGCGCCGGCCAGTGCCGCGCGGCCGGTGGTCATCCGGCCCAGCACCTTCTCGACCAGTCGCAGGTCGGTCCCGACGATCGTGGTGTGCTCGACCGGGAAGTGGTTGTCGGACAGATAGTCGACGGCGCGCTGCGCGGACTCGTAGTCGGGGTACGTCGCCACGGTGACACCCGGGCGCCCCGCGCCCGTCACCGCGTCCGCGCCGCCCGGGGTGGTCGGCACTCCGGCCGGCCCGGTGGGGATGTCGGCGGATCCGGCGCCCGGCAGGTGCGGCACCGGGTCATGTGCGGGATTCGGCTGCATGGTCACATGTACCTCCCTAGTCCCTCGCCGTCTGCATTCCCCCGATGGGCCGGCCGGTAACGCGCGCGAGCGGGCTCAACCGGCCATGATTTCTCACTTTGTGAGATCCACACCTCACCATATGGACCGGCCACGGGTACTCCGCAGCCTGAACTATTCTCGTTGCGTGCTCAAAAACGAACCCGTACGCACCCTGCTGCTCGAGAACATCCACAAGGACGCAGTCGCCCTGCTGGAATCGCAGGGCCACGAGGTCGAGACCGTTCCCCGGGCGTTGGACGAGGACGAGCTGATCAGGCGGCTCGACGGCGTGCACCTCCTCGGGATCCGGTCGAAGACGCAGGTGACCGCGAAGGTGCTGGCCGCCGCCACCGAACTGCGGGCGATCGGGGCGTTCTGCATCGGCACCGACCAGATCGACCTCGGGGCCGCCACCCGCGCCGGCATCGCCGTGTTCAACGCCCCGTTCTCCAACACCCGCAGCGTGGTGGAGCTGGCCCTGGCCGAGATCATCGCGCTCACCCGGCGGCTGACCGAGAAGAACGCAGGCATGCACGCCGGGGTGTGGAACAAGGACGCCGCGGGCAGCCACGAGGTACGCGGACGCACGCTGGGCATCGTCGGGTACGGCAACATCGGCACCCAGCTGTCCGTGCTCGCCGAAAACCTGGGTATGCGGGTGGTCTTCTACGACACCGCCGACAAGCTGGCGCTGGGCAACGCGCACCGCTGCGCGACCCTGGACGAGCTGCTCGACGTGTCCGACGTCGTCACGCTGCACGTGGACGGCCGGCCGGGCAACAGCGGCTTCTTCGGTGAGAAGCAGTTCGCCCGGATGCGCCCGGGCAGCATCTTCCTCAACCTCAGCCGCGGCTTCGTCATCGACCACGTGGCCCTGCGCCGGTACCTCGACTCCGGCCATCTCGCCGGCGCCGCGGTCGACGTGTTCCCCGCCGAGCCCAAGGGGCGCGGTGACGAGTTCCGCTCCGAGCTGCGCGGCCTGCCGAACGTGATCCTCACCCCGCACATCGGCGGCTCGACCGAGGAGGCCCAGGCCGACATCGGCTCCTTCGTCGCCGAGAAGCTGCACCGGTACGTGGTCGAGGGCGCCACCACGCTGAGCGTCAACCTGCCCGCGCTGGCGCTCCCGCTCCAGCCCGGCAACCACCGGCTGGCGCACGTGCACCACAACGTCCCCGGCGTGCTCGCCGAGGTGAACAGCATCCTGGCCGCGCACTCGGTCAACATCGAGGGCCAGCTGCTCGGCACCCGCGGCGAGGTCGGCTACCTGCTCACCGACATCGGCCAGGACTACACCGAAGAGGTGCTGACCAAGCTGCGCGGCATGCCGCAGACCATCCGGCTGCGGGTCCTGCCCTGGCTGACCTGAGCGAGGAGGCGCCCTCGGGTCGCCGGATGTGAGGCGGTCACCGCCTCACATCCGGCGCCCGAGGGGCTGCTCATCCGCGTGCGGGGCCATCGACGTTTCGGGACGGGGAACGCGGGCACTGCGACCGGTGACGCAACTGCTCAGCGGCGCCGATTTCGGCACGTCGGCGTCGGGGAGGCCGAGATGAGCCAGCGGAACGTCGTCACCGACGTCGTCACGCGTACCCGCAATGCGGCGGAGTCGGGTATCTTCAACGTCCACGACCACCGGATCGCCGGCAATGGCCACACCAACGACCAGCCGGCGCTCCAGGCGCTGGTCGACGAGCTCGGGGCGGCGGTCGCCGCCGACGGCCGGCCGCGCTCGATCTACTGCCCACCCGGCGTCTACCTGATCCGGGACACCGCCGTGGTCTGGCGCAGCGGGGTGTCCCTGATCGGCTCCGGCCCGGCCGTGACCCGGTTCGTCCTGGACAACTCGGGAAACCCGAGGGAGCCGGTCCCGCTCGCGTGGTTCACCGCGATCAACCACGGCGCCAGCCGCGACAACCACCTGGCCGACTGCACGTTCGCCGCTTTCGAGGTCGACGGCTCCCGGGTCGACCTCCCCGAATACAACCCGCTGGCCAAGGGGTTGGGCCTGCAGTACGTGGTCCGGGGGCGGTTTGATGATCTGTACATCCACGACACCGTCGGCACCGGATTCGGCTGCGATCATCTCCAGGACGCCATCGTCCACGGCGTCACCGCGATGCGGTGCGGACGCCTGGTTCGCGGCGACCAGATGGGCGGCGCCGGTATCGGCATCGGCGTCGGCGGCTGGGGCGACATCGAACGGCTGACCATCTGGGGCTGCGCGACCATCGGCAACGGCACCAACGGGATCTTCGTGGAGCTCCAGGAGAGCACATGGTCCCGGCCGCGGGGCATCCGCATCACCGACTGCCACGCCGAAGGCAACCGGTTCGGAATCTCCGACTGGGGCGCGAACGGTCTGGTCGTCAACGCGTGCACCATGATTGCCAACCACGAGGCGGGCTACGACCTGTCGTCCATGGGCACCACGTCGGTGGCCGGGCGCGGTGGTCTGGTGGCCAACTGCGTGATCGACGGCAACATCCGCGACGGGCTGGCCATCGGCAACACCCCCGGGCCGTACACGTTCAGCGGCAACCGGATCAGCGGCAACGGCCGCTATGGGTACTGGCAGCACAACGTCGGGGGCGGCCACCGCGGACCGGCCGGCAACATCGTCCTCACCGACAACGAGATCTGGGCCAACGCACTGGCCGGCATCCGCCTGGACGCTGAACTCGACGACGCGACGCTGCTCAACAACCGGATCCGCGACAACGGGCAACGGGCCGCGCCGGCCGCGTCCGGTGGCGGCGACACGGTCAGCTACACCGCACGGACACTGGTCGACACCGCCGCGGACTGGTTGGAGAACGGGCACATGGGCAAGGACGTGACCGTCGGCGAGCAGCGCGCCGTCGTGGTCGCCAACAGCGCGACCGAACTTGTGCTGGCGCCGACCCGGCCCGGCGCCAAGACGTCATGGACGATCTGCACCCCGCTGCGGGGCTCGGCCTACCGCCTGCCCGACTCCCCCGCCGAGCGTCCCGGCGTCTGTGTGGCCGCCATGGCCGACCACGCCACGAAACGGGGCAACCGGGTCTGGGACAGTCAGCAGCGCAAGCGGCAGACCCACGGGATCTGGGTCACCGAGCACGGAAGGTGCCGGGACAGCTGGGCCACCGACAACAACTTCGACGGCAACGCGTACGGCGCGGCCCGCTTCGACACCGCGCCGGAAGGTGGTTGCTGGCGCGACAACCTGGGTCTCGACGGCCCGGCGTGACCGGCGAGGCGACGCGGCCCGCCTCACGGATGGTGGTTGCCCGGCTCCGCCTCGCCGAAGCGGGCCAGCGCCAGCGCGCCGGCCACGGCGATGACGAAGCCCACGACCGCGACCGGCGCGTACCCCGGCCGGGTGTGGTCGCCGAGCAGCAGCACGCCCACGGCGGCCGGCGCGACCGTCTCCCCGATCACCATCGCCCCGGTCGTCACGGTCACCGCGCCGCGCTGCAGGCCGGTGGCGAAGAACAGGAACGCCACCACCCCACCGGCGACGAGGGCGTACGTGGCCGGATCGCGGATGAGGTGCCCCGGCGAGAGGTCGGGCAGTGCCCGTACGGCCAGGGCGACGACTCCGAACGCGAGCCCGGCGACCAGCCCGAGCATCGCGGAGCGGGCCGGGTCCCGGGCGCGGCCGGCGGCGAACCCCACGCCGGACAGCACCACCACGCAGCCGAGCAGCGCGAGCCGGAAGCCGGGACTGATCGGCGCCGTACCCTCCGAGCCGGTGGCCAGGGCGAGCATCGCCAGGCCGGCGCAGACCGTCCCGACCGCCGCCCACTCCCGCGCCCGTAGCCGGGCCGCCAGCATGGGCACCGCCGCCAGGGCGGTGACCGCCAGGTTGGACGCGATGGCCGCCTGGACGAGGAACACCGGCATCACGCGCAGCGCCAGGAACTGCCCGGCGAAGCCGGCGCCGTCGAGCAGGACGCCGCCGACGAACGGCGCACGACCGAGCAGCCGGAGCAGCAGCCGGGGGTCAACGTCACGCGTCTGCCGGGTGGACCGCGCGGCGACGGCCTGCAGCACCGACGCCACTCCGTAGCAGACGGCGGAGGCGAACGCGCCCAGCAGACCGAGGATCATCGCCGTATGACCCTACCGGCCACGCGCCGCCGCCGGGGACCGTCGTCGATCCGACACCTCGACGGCGGTGAAACCGTCCATACTCGACATCACCGGCGGTGTGAGGGGGCGGCGATGAAGGTCGGTCGAGTCATCGGGGCAGCGGTCGGGATCCTCGTCATCGCGGCGGGCTGCGGGCTGACGTTCTGGGCGGCGGTGCACGACAAGACGATCAGCTCGGTCGGCATCGGCGGCATCTTCGTGGTCGGGGTGATCCTCACCGGCGTGAGCCTGCTCGACCTGCGGCCGTCGTCGCTGGCGTTCGGCAAGGACGGCGTCACCCTCCAACTGGTCGCCGACGCGGTGAAGAACGTCAAGGACACCGCCCAGCAGGCGGCGACCGCGGTGGCGGCCGATCCGACCGTCAAGGACGCCGTGGCCTGCGCGAAGACCGAGGACGACGCGGAGAAGATCGTCGGGCAGATCACCCAGCGCATCGTCCAGGCGCTGCCCGCGACGGCCGACCTCACCCGCGACGCGCTCGGCGTACTGCGCAGGTGATCTCTCGCCGATCTTGGACACTTGTGCCAGTCATAGCCAGCACAAGTGTCCAAGATCGTTAGGCAGTGCGGAGTGCCTCGGACACCAGCGCCCGCGCCTCCTCCTGGATGCGCGACAGGTGCTCCGGGCCCCGGAAGGACTCGGCGTAGATCTTGTACACGTCCTCCGTACCGGACGGGCGCGCGGCGAACCAGCCCGACCGCGTACCCACCTTCAACCCTCCGATCGGCGCGCCGTTGCCGGGCGCCGTGGTCAGCGTGGCCGTGATGGGCTCCCCGGCCAGGGTCGCCGCGCTCACCTGGTCGGGCGACAGTCGGCCGAGCACCGCCTTCTCCTCCCGGGTCGCCGGCGCGTCGATCCGGGCGTACGCGGGGTCGCCGAAGCGCGACACCAGATCGCGGTAGTGCTCGCTGGGCGTACGCCCGGTGACCGCCGTGATCTCCGAGGCCAGCAGGCACAGGATGATGCCGTCCTTGTCGGTCGTCCAGACGCTGCCGTCGCGGCGCAGGAACGACGCGCCCGCGCTCTCCTCGCCACCGAAGCCGACCGACCCGTCCAGCAGCCCGGGCACGAACCACTTGAAGCCGACCGGGACCTCCAGCAGCGGCCGGCCGAGGTCGGCCGCCACGCGGTCGATCATCGACGACGAGACGAGCGTCTTGCCGACGGCGGCGGTCGCGGGCCAGTCGGCCCGGTTGCGGAACAGGTAGTCGATCGCGACGGCCAGGTAGTGGTTGGGGTTCATGAGCCCCGCATCAGGGGTCACGATACCGTGCCGGTCGGCGTCGGCGTCGTTACCGGTCGCGACCTGGTACTCCGAGCGGCGGTCGATGAGCGAGGCCATGGCGTACGGCGAGGAGCAGTCCATACGGATCTTGCCGTCCCAGTCCAGCGTCATGAACCGCCACGTCGGGTCCACCGTCGGGTTGACCACGGTGAGGTCCAGCCGGTGGCGGTCGGCGATCTCGCCCCAGTACGCCACGCTGGCGCCGCCGAGCGGGTCCGCGCCGATGCGCACGCCGGCCGCGCGGATCGCGTCGAGGTCCACGATCGAGGGAAGGTCGTCGACGTACGCGCTCAGGAAGTCGTACCGACGGGTCGTGTCGGCGGACCGGGCGCGGGCGTACGGGACGCGCCGGACGTCGGCCAGCCCGTCGGCGATCAGGGCGTTGGCCCGGTCCTGGATCCACCGGGTCGCGTCGGTGCCGGCGGGTCCGCCGTCCGGCGGGTTGTACTTGAAGCCGCCGTCGGAGGGCGGGTTGTGTGACGGCGTGACCACGACGCCGTCGGCGAGGCCGGTGTCACGGCCGGAGTTGTGGGTGAGGATCGCGTGCGACAGCGCCGGGGTGGGCGTGTAGCCGTCGCGGCTGTCGATGAGCACGGTGACGCCGTTGGCCGCGAACACCTCCAGCGCGCTCACCGTCGCCGGTTCGCTCAGGGCGTGGGTGTCCCGGCCGAGGAACAGCGGCCCGTCGGTGCCCTGCGCCCGGCGGTACTCGCAGATCGCCTGGGCGATCGCCACGATGTGGTCTTCGTTGAAGGCCCCGGTGAGGCTGGAGCCCCGGTGGCCGGAGGTGCCGAAGGCCACCCGCTGCGCCGGCGACTGCGGGTCGGGGTGCTCGGCGTAGTAGGCGGTGACGAGGCGGGGCACGTCGACGAGGTCGCCTGGCTCGGCCGGCTGGCCGGCGCGGGGGTGGACCGACATGGAATGGGCCTCCTCGTGGCGCGATGACGTGGACGACGTCGTGGGCCGGGTACGGGACACGTTCCCATGATCGTGGTGAATCGAACCTGACCAAGACGACCTGATCCCGCCCGAGCCAAATCGGCTGGGGCTGGCTAACGTAACAATCATGGCCGGACGGTTTCTCATCGAAGATGTCACCCCGTCCCTTGCGTGCGGGCGTTACCCAGCCAAGGCGGTGGTCGGCGAACTGGTGCCGGTGTCGGCCCGGTCCTACCGGGAAGGCCACCAGTCGCTGGGGTGCAATGTCGTGCTGCGGGGCCCGGACGGTCGGCAGGGCCCGTTCACCCGGATGAATCCGGGCGAAAACGACATGTGGCACGCGACGGTGAAACCGGACGCGACGGGCTCCTGGACCTTCACGATCGAAGCCTTCAGCGACCCGTATCTGTACTGGCGGGATTCGATCATCAAGAAGATCGACGCCGGCCAGGGCGTCGAGGATCTCGGCAACGACCTCGCCGAAGGGTCCGAGATCCTGGAGCGCGCCGCGACCGGAGTCCCCGAGGAGTCGCAGGCACAGGTCCTCGAGGCGGTCACGGCGCTGCGCAAGGAGGACGCGCCGCTGTACGAGCGGGTCTCCCCCGCGCTGTCGCTGACCACCCTGCTGTGGCAGTACCCGGTACGCGACCTCGTCACCGAGAGCGACCCGTACCCGATCTGGGTCGACCGCGAGCGGGCACTCTTCTCGTCGTGGTACGAGTTCTTCCCGCGCTCGGAGGGCGCGGAGGTGGACGCCGACGGCAGGCCGGTCCGCCACGGCACCTTCAGCACCGCGACCGACCGACTGCCCGGTGTGGCGAGGATGGGCTTCGACGTGCTCTACCTGCCGCCGATCCACCCGATCGGGCGGGTCAACCGCAAGGGGCGCAACAACGCGCTCGTGGCGGAGGAGGGTGACGTCGGCTCGCCGTGGGCCATCGGCGCGGCCGAGGGCGGCCACGACGCGATCCACCCGGAACTGGGCACGCTGAAGGATTTCCGGCGATTCATCAAGGCCGCGAACGACGCCGGCCTCGAGGTCGCGATGGACCTCGCGCTGCAGACCGCGCCGGACCACCCGTGGGTCAGCGAGCATCCCGAGTGGTTCACCCGCAAGCCGGACGGGAGCATCGCGTACGCCGAGAACCCGCCGAAGAAGTACCAGGACATCTACCCGATCAACTTCGACAACGACCCGGCGGGCATCCGGCAGGAGATCCTGCGGGTGGTGCTGCACTGGGTGAAGCAGGGCATCAAGATCTTCCGGGTCGACAACCCGCACACCAAGCCGTTCGACTTCTGGCACTGGCTGATCTGGAAGGTCAAGGAGACCGACCCGGACGTGCTGTTCCTCGCCGAGGCGTTCACCCGGCCGGCGGTGATGCACGGGCTGGGCCGGATCGGCTTCACCCAGTCGTACACGTACTTCACCTGGCGCACGACCGCCCGGGAGATGCGCGAGTACTGCGAAGAACTGATCGCCTCCGCCGACCACATGCGGCCCAACTTCTGGCCCAACACCCCGGACATCCTGCACGAGTCCCTCCAGCACGGCGGCCCGCCGATGTTCAAGATCCGGGCGGTCCTCGCCAGCATGCTGTCGCCGTCGTGGGGCATGTACGCCGGCTACGAACTGTACGAGCACCTCGCGCGCCCCGGCGCCGAGGAGTACCTCGACAACGAGAAATACCAGCTACGGCCGCGAGACTGGGCCGCGGCGGAGGCGGAGGGCCGGTCCCTGGCCCCGTTCATCGCCCGGCTCAACGAGATCCGGCGCGCCAACCCCGCCCTGCACTGGCTGCGCAACCTCCACTTCCACGACATCGACAACGATGCTCTACTGTGCTGGTCCAAGCGTGACCCCGACTCCGGTAACACGGTGCTGGTCGTCTGCTCCTTCGACGCCGCCAGCGTGCACTGGGGTAACACCACGCTCGACATGCCGGCGCTCGGCATGGACTGGCACGAACGGTTCACGGTCCGCGACGAGCTGACCGGTACGGAGTACGACTGGGGGCAGCACAACGCGGTGCGGCTCGACCCGTACGTTCAGCCGGCCCACGTCTTCACGGTGCATCGGCGCATTTAGTCCCCATTCACGTTTAGCGGTCAGCAACGCACGGGTAGGAAAAGAAAATGGAAGTGACGGACCACAACCCCGATCCGGTAGAAGGCAGCCACGTCGCTTCCGATGGAGTGGTTGAGCACCCGACCGCGAGTGACTTCGGGCATGCGCGGATCCTGCCCACCGATTCGAGCTGGTACAAGCGGGCCGTCTTCTACGAGGTACTGGTCCGCGCCTTCCAGGACTCCAACGCCGACGGCCTCGGTGACCTGCCGGGGCTGACCGAGCGGCTGGACTATCTGAAGTGGCTCGGGGTCGACTGCGTCTGGCTGCCCCCGTTCTACGACTCGCCGCTGCGCGACGGCGGCTACGACATCCGCGACTTCTACAAGGTGCTGCCGGAGTTCGGCACCGTCGACGACTTCGTCAACCTGCTCGACGCGGCGCACAAGCGCGGCATCCGCGTCATCACCGACCTGGTGATGAACCACACCTCCGACCAGCACCCGTGGTTCCAGGAGTCGCGCCGCGACCCCACCGGGCCGTACGGCGACTACTACGTCTGGAGCGACACCGACTCCCGGTACGCCGACGCCCGCATCATCTTCGTCGACACCGAGGAGTCGAACTGGACGTTCGACCCGGTGCGTCGGCAGTTCTACTGGCACCGGTTCTTCTCCCACCAGCCCGACCTCAACTACGAGAACCCGGCCGTACAGCAGGAGATGCTCAACGTCCTGCGGTTCTGGCTCGACCTCGGCATCGACGGGTTCCGGCTCGACGCCGTGCCGTACCTGTTCGAGTCGGAGGGCACCAACTGCGAGAACCTGCCGGAGACCCACGCGTTCCTCAAGCACTGCCGCAAGGTCATCGACGACGAGTACCCGGGCCGGGTGCTGCTCGCCGAGGCCAACCAGTGGCCGGCCGACGTGGTCGAGTACTTCGGCGACCCGGCCACCGGCGGCGACGAGTGCCACATGGCGTTCCACTTCCCGCTGATGCCGCGCATCTTCATGGCGGTGCGCCGCGAGTCGCGCCTGCCGATCTCGGAGATCCTCGCCAACACCCCGGACATCCCCGAGAACGCCCAGTGGGGCATCTTCCTGCGCAACCACGACGAGCTGACGCTCGAGATGGTCACCGACGAAGAGCGCGACTACATGTACGCGGAGTACGCCAAGGATCCGCGGATGAAGGCCAACGTGGGCATCCGCCGGCGGCTGGCCCCGCTGCTGGAGAACGACCGCAACCAGATGGAGCTGTTCACCGCGCTGCTGCTGTCGCTGCCCGGATCACCGGTGCTGTACTACGGCGACGAGATCGGCATGGGCGACAACATCTGGCTCGGCGACCGCGACGGCGTACGCACCCCGATGCAGTGGACCCCCGACCGCAACGCGGGGTTCTCGCGGGCCAACCCCGGCCGGCTCTACCTGCCGGTCATCCAGGACGCGGTGTACGGCTACCAGGCGGTCAACGTCGAGGCCCAGCGCGACAGCTCCACGTCGATGCTCAACTGGACCCGCCTGATGCTCGGCGTACGGCGCCGCCACGAGGCCTTCGCCCTCGGCGGCTTCACCGACCTGGGCGGGTCCAACCCGACCGTGCTCGCGTTCCTGCGCGAGCACGGCGAGGACGTGGTGCTGTGCGTGAACAACCTGTCCCGGTTCCCCCAGCCCATCGAGCTGAACCTGCAGCAGTGGGCCGGGTACCGGCCGATCGAGCTGACCGGACGGGTGCCGTTCCCGCGCATCGGTCAACTGCCGTACCTGCTGACCCTGCCCGGACACGGGTTCTACTGGTTCCAGCTGTGCGGCCCGGAGGAGAACGAATGAAAACCGCCGAGGCGGCGACCGCACTGCCCTTCGCCGAGTGGTTGCCGCGGCAACGCTGGTACGCCGGCCGTAACCGGACCCTGGTCGGCGTGGAGCCGGCCGTGGTGACGCCGGTGTGCGACGACATCGACCATGTTCTGCTCGACGTCACGTACGCCGACGGCGGCGTCGAGCGCTACCAGGTCTTCGTCGGCTGGGAGCGGGTCCCGCCGGCCGAGTACGCCCAGGTGGCGACGATCGGCGCGCACGACGACCGCACCGCGTACGACGCCCTGTACGACGACGACGCGGCGCGCCGGCTGCTGGCGATGATCGCGGTGGACGAGACGGTGGGCCCCCTCCGGTTCGTCCCCGAGCCCGGCGCGCGGCTGCCCCTGGACGCGCCCGCCCGGGTCGCGGACGCCGAGCAGACCAACACGAGCGTCATCTACGACACCGCGGCGATCATGAAGATCTTCCGCCGGGTGTCCGCCGGGATCAACCCGGACCTGGAGCTCAACCGGGTGCTCGCCCGGGCCGGCTGCCCGCACGTGGCCCGGCTGCTGGGCGCGATCGAAAGCCAGGACGTCGACGGTGCGCCGGTCTCGCTCGGCATGGTCACCGAGTACGCGGTGAACTCCGCCGACGGCTGGTCGATGGCCACGGCGAGCACCCGGGACCTGTTCGCCGAGGCCGACCTGCACGCCGACGAGGTCGGCGGCGACTTCGCGGCCGAGTCGTGCCGGCTCGGCGAGGCGGTCGCCTCGGTCCACCGCACGCTCGCCAAGGAGCTGGGCACGGTCCCGGCGGCGCCGCCGGTCGACGCGATGATCGAACGGCTGGCCCAGGCGGCGGCCGGCGCGCCCCAACTGGCCCCGTACGTGTCCGCCATCGCGGCGAAGTACCGGGAGGTGGGCACCCGGGAGACGCCCATGCAGCGCATCCACGGCGACCTTCACCTGGGCCAGGTGCTGCGCACCCCGCAGGCGTGGCTGCTGATCGACTTCGAGGGCGAGCCGGGCCAGCCCATCGAGGAACGTCGCCGCTCGGACTCCCCGCTGCGCGACATCGCCGGCATGCTGCGCTCGTACGAGTACGCCGCCCACCAGCTGCTCGTCACCGACCCGGACAACACGCAGCTCGCGCACCGCGCGCGGGAGTGGACCGAGCGCAACCGCGAGGCGTTCTGCGACGGGTACGCGGGCGTCGCCGGTTTCGACCCGCGCGACGCCCAGGCGCTGCTGTGCGCGTACGAACTGGACAAGGCCGTCTACGAGGTGGCGTACGAAGCCCGCCACCGTCCGACCTGGCTGCGGATCCCGCTGCAGTCGATCGAACGGATCGTGGGTTAGCCCCGAAGCGGCGAAGACAATGCCTCCTAAGGACGTGGAATGGACCAGCTGATCCGCGGCGACGTTCACGACCCGCACGCCATCCTCGGCGCGCATCCGACCGACGACCACACGGTTATCCGTACGCTGCGCCGGCACGCGACCGTGGTGCAGGTGGTGGTGGAGGCCGACGACGGCGCGCGGCGGTACCCGATGAAGCGCTGCCACGCCTGCGGGGTCTTCGAGGCGACCGTGCCCGGCCGGGTCCTCGACTACCGCATCGAGGTCGACGGGAAGGTGCACGACGACCCGTACCGGCACCTGCCCGCCCTGGGTGAGCTGGACCTGCACCTGATCCGTGAAGGCCGCCACGAGCGGCTGTGGGAGGTCCTCGGCGCGCATCCGAAAGACGGCGGTGTCGCGTTCGCGGTGTGGGCGCCCAACGCCCGCGGGGTGCGGGTCGTCGGCGACTTCACCGGCTGGGGCGACGACGACGGCTGGCCGATGCGGTCGCTGGGCGCCTCCGGCGTGTGGGAGCTGTTCGTGCCCGAGGCCGAGGTCGGCCAGCGCTACAAGTACCGGATCCTCGGCCCCGACGGCGGTTGGCGGGAGAAGGCGGACCCGCTCGCCCAGCGCACCGAGGTGCCGCCGCGCACCGCGTCGGTGATCTACCGGTCGCAGTACGAGTGGAAGGACGCCGAGTGGCTGGCCCGCCGGGCGACCAGCCGGGCGTACGCCGAGCCGATGAGCATCTACGAGGTGCACCTGGGCTCATGGCGGCCGGGGCTGTCGTACACCGAACTGGCCGACCAGCTCACCGACTACGTCACCGAGATGGGCTTCACCCACGTGGAGTTCATGCCGGTGATGGAGCACCCGTTCGGCGGCTCGTGGGGGTACCAGGTCACCGGCTACTACGCGCCGACCGCGCGCTTCGGCGACCCCGACGAGTTCCGGTACCTGGTCGACCGGCTGCACTCCGCCGGCATCGGCGTCATCGTCGACTGGGTGCCGGCGCACTTCCCGCGCGACGAGTGGGCCCTCGCCCGGTTCGACGGCACCCCGCTGTACGAGCACGCCGACCCCCGCCGGGGCGAGCACCCCGACTGGGGCACCCTCATCTTCGACTTCGGCCGCCGCGAGGTGCGCAACTTCCTGGTGGCCAACGCGCTGTTCTGGTGTCAGGAGTTCCACGTCGACGGGCTGCGCGTCGACGCGGTCGCCTCGATGCTGTACCTGGACTACTCCCGCCAGCCTGGCGAGTGGACCCCCAACCAGTACGGTGGCCGGGAGAACCTGGACGCGATCGCGTTCCTGCAGGAGATGAACGCGACCGTGTACAAGCACAACCCCGGGGTGGTCACGGTCGCCGAGGAGTCGACCGCCTGGCCGGGCGTGACCCGCCCGACGCACGCCCAGGGCCTCGGCTTCGGCTTCAAATGGAACATGGGCTGGATGAACGACACCCTCGCCTACCTGGGCAAGGAGCCGATCCACCGGCAGTGGCACCACCACCAGATGACGTTCTCCACCGTGTACGCCTGGAGCGAGAACTACGTCCTGCCGATCAGCCACGACGAGGTGGTGCACGGCAAGGGGTCGCTGGTCGGCAAGATGCCCGGCGACATGTGGCAGAAGCTCGCCAACGCGCGCGCCCTGCTGGCGTTCCAGTGGGCGCACCCGGGCAAGCAGCTGCTGTTCATGGGTTCGGAGCTCGGTGACGACCGGGAGTGGAACGAAGAGCGCGGGCTGGACTGGGGCCTGCTCGACGACCCGGCCCGCGCCGGCATGCAGCGGCTGGTCCGCGACCTGAACGTCGTCTACCGCGACACCCCGGCGCTGTGGGCGCGCGACACCGAACCGGCCGGCTTCCGCTGGATCTGCGCCGAGGACTCCGCGAACAACACGTTCTCGTTCCTGCGCCTCGCGCCCGATGTGCCGCCGCTGGCCTGCGTGGTCAACTTCGCCGCCGTTCCGCACGAGAACTACCGCATCGGGCTGCCCACGACCGGCCCCTGGTCGGAGGTCGTCAACACCGACGCCGAGATCTACGGCGGCTCCGGCGTCGGCAACCTCGGCACCGTCGAGGCCGAGGAGGTGCCGTGGCACGGCCTCCCCGCGTCGGTGGCGCTGCGGGTCCCGCCGCTGGGCGCGCTGTGGCTGCGCCCGGCTGACTAGTCTTCGAGGACGGACCGGTAGACGTCCATGGTGCGCTCGGCGATCGACGCCCAGGAGAAGTGCTCCACGGCGCGGCGGCGGCCGGCCCGCCCCATCTCGTCGGCCCGGGCCGGGTCGGCGAGCAGGTCGTTGACCGCCCCGGCCAGGTCGGCGACGAAGCGGTCGGGGTCGTTCGGGGTACCGCTGCCGTCGCTCGCCTGGTCGATCGGCACCAGCAGCCCGGTCACCCCGTCTTCGACGACCTCCGGGATCCCGCCGGTCGCGGTGGCCACCACGGCGGTCTCGCACGCCATCGCCTCCAGGTTGACGATGCCCATCGGCTCGTAGACCGACGGGCACACGAACACGGTGGCGTGCGTGAGCACCTGGATGACCTCGTCCTTGGGCAGCATCGCCTGCACCCAGACCACGCCCTCCCGGGTGGCCCGCAGCTGCGTGGCGAGCGCCTCCACCTCGGCGGCGATCTCCGGCGTGTCCGGGGCGCCGGCCAGCAGGACCAGCTGCGTGTCGGCCGGGAACGACCGGGCCGCGCGTAGCAGGTACGGCAGGCCCTTCTGCCGGGTGATCCGCCCGACGTACACCACGCTCGGCTTGCCCGGGTCGATGCCCAGCCGCGCCAGGACGTCGGTGCCGCGGTCGGGCGCGTACTGCCCGGTGTCGATGCCGTTGTGCACGACCCGGACCCGGGCCGGGTCCACGGCCGGGTAGGCGGCGAGGACGTCGCGCCTCATCCCCTCCGACACGGCGATGACCGCGTCGGCCGCCTCGATCGCGGTGCGCTCGACCCACGACGACAGCGCGTACCCACCCCCGAGCTGCTCCGCCTTCCACGGCCGCAGCGGCTCCAGGCTATGGGTGGTGACCACGTGCGGCACCCCGTACAGCAGCTTGGCGACGTGCCCGGCGAGGTTGGCGTACCAGGTGTGGCTATGCACGACGTCCGCGCCGGCGCAGCCGGCCGCCATCTCCAGGTCGACGCCCATCGTGCGCAGGGCCGGGTTCGCGCCCGCCAGCCCGGGCGGGTCGGCGTAGGCGGTGACGTCGGACTCCTCGCGCGGCGCGCCGAAACAGCGCACCCGGACGTCGGCCAGGCGGCGCAGCTCGCGCGCGAGGTACTCGACGTGCACCCCGGCGCCGCCGTACACCTCCGGCGGGTACTCCCGGGTGAGCAGATCGACGCGAACACCGCTGGCAGCAGGCGAGAAGTCGGCCACACTGGCACCATAGCGTGATCGGGATCGTTCCCGGCTGGTGCTATCCGGCTTTGATCGTTAGCGTCGATTGTATGGCTGGAAAAGTCCTCGCTATCGTCCTCGCCGGTGGTGAGGGCAAGCGGCTCATGCCGCTGACCGCCGACCGCGCCAAGCCCGCCGTGCCGTTCGGCGGCGTGTACCGGCTGGTCGACTTCGCGCTGTCCAACATCGTCAACGGCGGCTACCTGAAGGTCGTCGTGCTGACCCAGTACAAGTCGCACTCGCTCGACCGGCACATCACCCGGACCTGGCGGATGTCCAATCAGCTGGGCAACTACATCACCCCGGTGCCGGCACAGCAGCGGCTCGGCCCGCGCTGGTTCGCCGGCTCGGCGGACGCGATCTACCAGAACCTGAACCTCATATACGACGAGAATCCGGACTATCTGATCGTGTTCGGGGCCGACCACATCTACCGGATGGACCCCCGGCAGATGGTGGAGGACCACATCGCCTCCGGCGCCGGCGCGACGGTCGCCGCGATCCGCCAGCCGCTGTCCATGGCCGACCAGTTGGGCGTCATCGACGTGGCCTCCGACGGCCGGCGCATCCGCGCGTTCCGGGAGAAGCCGAAGGACGCCCAGGGGCTGCCGGACTCCCCTGACGAGATCTACGCGTCCATGGGCAACTACGTGTTCACCACCCAGGCGCTGGTCGACGCCCTGACCCGCGACGCGCAGGACATCAGCAGCCGGCACGACATGGGCGGCAACATCATCCCGATGTTCGTCGAGCGCGGCGACGCCAATGTGTACGACTTCCGCGACAACACGGTGCCCGGCAGCACCGAACGGGATCGCGGCTACTGGCGCGACGTGGGGACGCTGGACTCGTTCTACGACGCCCACATGGACCTGATCGCGATCCACCCGATCTTCAACCTGTACAACTACGACTGGCCGATCTACACCGAGAACCGGCCCTGGCCGCCGGCGAAGTTCGTACACGGCTGGCAGGAGCGGGTGGGCCGGGCGATCGGCTCCATCGTGGCGCCGGGCGCGGTGGTCTCCGGCTCGCTCGTGGAGAACTCCATCGTCTCCCCCAACGTCCACGTCCACTCCTGGGCGCACGTCGAGGGCTCGGTGCTCATGGAGAGCGTCGACGTCGGCCGGCACGCGGTGATCCGCAACGCCATCATCGACAAGAACGTCGTCATTCCGGAAGGCACCGAGATCGGCGTCGACCTGGAGCGTGACCGGTCCCGCTACACGGTCTCCGACAACGGCATCGTGGTCATCGGCAAAGGCCAGATCGTGAAGCCCTGACGCCTGCGCGGGTCCGCACACCCTACGGCGGCGATGGCACGAGCAGGATCGGGCAGCGGCTGTGCACCGCGACGTCCTGGCTGACCTGACCGAGCATCAGCGCCGGGGTCGCCCCGTCGCAGCGGGTTCCCATGACGATCAGGTCGGCCTCCCAGGCGGCGGCGAGCAGCGCCGTCGCCGGGTCGCCGATCTCGACCTCGTACTCGATCGTGGTGCCCGGGGCGAGGTCCGCCGCCACCTGCTCGACCTCGTGCCGTACCTGCTGCCCGACCGCGGTCGCCCGGCCGGACCGCACCCGCATCACCCGCGTCGGCCCGTCCATTCCCGGCGCGATCCCGGGCGGGTCGTCACGCAGGCCGAGCGTGCGTACGACGCACAGCGACGACCCGCTCTGCACCGCCTGGCGCAACGCTACGGTGAGCACCGCCGCATCGTTGTCGTACCCGCTCAGTCCAACGATGATCCAGCCGGTCCCTCGTATGTGGTGGTCCATCCTCCTGCCCCCCACCCGAGAGTCGCCGTCGGGGTTCGACAGGCCAAGGGCACATGGTCCCGGGGTTGCCGGCCGTTGGGCTCGCCGGGTTCAGCGGCTCAGCCGCACCGGCTCGTGAGTGACCGCCTGGATGTCCCGCGCCGCCGACACCAGCAGGCGCTGGCCCAGGTCACACAGGGCCCGCGCCGCGGCGAGCTCGTCTCCGATCTCCGGAATGTCCCGGTCGCTCGGATTCAGCTTGGCCCGGCCGATCCCCACCAGCCGGGTGTCCGCGCCGCTCTGTAGGCAGGCTTCCGCGTACGTGCGTCCCCCTTCTTCGTCGACGAGGACCTCGATCGTCCACCGCTTCGCCGTCGACATGGTCCACCTCCAACAGGCGCGGTTCCCGTCATCTCAACCTCGCCCGGCCCGCGCCCGGCCGTACAGGGTTAAAAGTCCCGTTCCCGGCCGCGTTCGCTTTAGTCGCCTCCGCCCGACGCGCGCAACGCGAAAACCGTGGCGCGGATATCCCGGATGATGTCGTCGATCTCCTCGACCCGATCAGTGATCATGCCTTTCACCGTGCTGTCACCGACGCGCCCCGCGACCGCCTGGATGGAAAGCCCCACGCCGAACAGCCGGTGGATCACACTGTGCTGCAGGTCCTCGCCGATACGTTGGCGGTCTTCGAGCAACCGCAGCCGCTCGGCGTCCCGGCGCGCCTCGGCCAACTCCAGCGCGAGCGCCGCCTGTCCGGCGAACGCGGCGATCATGTCGACGTCAGCGGCGTCGAACGGCCCGCTCTGCTTGGATTTCGACACGATCAGCGCGCCGATCACTCCTTTGCCGCTGGCGATCGGAGCGATCACCGCCGGGCCCACCTCGTTCAAGCGGTGCCCGGCGAGCCTGATCCGCGGGTCGCTGCGCACATCGGCCAACCGCACCGGTCGCCGCTCGGCCATCGCGATCGCCGACGCGGACCCCTGCATCGGGAAGGTCTCGCCCTGCCACGGGCGGAAGATGCCCTCCGCGACGGCGACCCGCAGCAGCCCGGGGTCGTCGGTGGGTACGGTCACGCTGGCGCCGTCGGCGGTGCTGGCGTGCGCGGCGCGCCCGACCATCCGCCGCAACGCCTGTTCCGGATCCGCGCCGGCCAGCAACTGGGCGGTGATCTCGATGAGCGCCGCCTGCCACTCCTGACGGCGGCTGGCCTCGGCGAATGCGAGGGCGTTGTCGATCGCGATCCCGGCCTCGGCCATCAGCGCGGCGCTCACGTCCTCGTCCTCGGCGGTGAACTCGTCGGCGCCCCGCTTCCCGGTCAGATACAGGTTGCCGAACAGCCGGTCGCGCACCCGCACCGGTACCCGAAGCAGCGAGGATATCGGCGGGTGAAGGTGGGGGAAGCCGACCGCACCGAAATGGTGGGCGAGGTCGTGCAGCCGTAGCTGCCGGGGCCGGTCGGCCTGCGGGCACAACACCTCCTCGGACTCGGCCAACTGGCCGATTCGGGCGGCGTCCTCGTCGTCCAGCCCCGTATAGGCGGACCAGACGAGCTGGTCGTCGCGTACCAGGCGGATGACCGCGTAGCGCGCGTGCACCAGTTCCCGCGCGCAGTCCAGGACGCGGCCCAGCAAATGGTCCATGTCCCGGACACGCGAGACCGCCAGGTTCGCCCGCAGGAGCCCGAGCAGCTGTCCACGGGTCTCACGCACGTCCTCGCCCCGCGCCGCCAACCGCCGCAGCGGCCGCTCGAGCGCGGGCCCCGCCTCCAGCGCGCCGGGGTCGGACGACTGAGGACTGCCCGGGCCGCTGCCGGTCGAGGGCCGCCGGGCGTCCTCGCCCATATGCGCCACCCCCTCCGCGCTCGCGCCCGCGGGATGCGCCGACCTCGCCGGCAGCTTCAACCCTTGCACCCGATCGCCGCACCGACCACGCTCCCGCTGGCTTATCGCGCCGTAGCAGCCTCGGCTCGCCCGGTCACAGCACGCGGCGGACCCGCGATGAGCCGACCGCGCGATCCGTGACCAAAGACCGGTTTGAGGCGGGTACAACGGCACCGTCACCGCAGCGGCGGCGGGTCGACGCTGGAGTTGACAGAAAAAGCTGGCGGCGGGCGTACACCGGTTCCGGCGCCAGCATTCACCGGCAGCGGCCCGGCACGACGTCTCGTACGCCGTGCCGGCCGATCGCGGCGCTGCCGGGCGCCATGTCCGCGTTTCCCCGACGCGGCTGGCACCGCGCGAGGGGGACCTCATGCGTACAGCGAAACTGGTCGTCGGCACCGACGGCTCGCCGCCGAGCCTGACGGCGCTGCGGTGGGCCGCCCTCGAGGCGCAGCGCCGCTGCGTCGAACTCGTGGTGGTGCTGGCCTACAACTGGCGCGCGCTGACGACCCGCCTGCTCGGCGGCTACGAGTTCCGGGAGTACATCCGGGACCTGGCCACGGCGATCGTGGACGCGGCGGTCGCCGAGGTCCGCACGATCGCGCCAAAGGTACGCGTGCGTGGCTCGGCGGTGTTCGGCGAGCCCGCGCCGGTGCTGCTCGACGCGAGCGACGAGGCCGACATGGTGGTCGTGGGCAGCCACTGCGGCGGCGGCGTGGCCCCGCCGCAGACCGGGCCGGGCGCGGGCTCGTTGGGCGTCCAGCTCGCCGCCCGCACCTGCTGCCCGGCGACGGTGGTCGTCCGCGGCCACGACGGCCGCAGCGGTGACCCGGTCGTGGTCGGGGTGGACGGCTCCGCGTCGGCCGGGTTCGCCACCGGTATCGCGTTCGAAGAGGCCGCCCGGAGGAACTGCCCGATCATGGCGGTGCGCGCCCACGACGCCAGGGTGCGGCCGCACCGGGCCGACTCCAGCGGGGCCCGGACCTGGGCGGGGCTGGAGATGGCGCTGCTGGGCGAGGTCGCCGGATGGCACGACAAGTACCCGGAGGTCTCCGTCGAACACACGATCGCCAAGGGCAGCCCGGCCGCCGTACTGACGGCCTGGTCGCGGTACGCGCAGCTGGTCGTCGTGGGCGGCCCGGACCACCGGCCCGCGTGCCGGCTGCCGGCCGGTTCGGTCGGGCGGCAGCTGATCCGCCACGCCGACTGTCCGGTCCTGCTGGCGCGCGCCCGCGCCGGCATATGACCCGCTGATCACGAACGGAGGGCGACCATGACCCGAAGGCCTCGCCTCGGCGAGATCGGTCTGAACACGGGCAAGAAAGCCCGCCTGCACCGCATCCTGCACACGTACGGCCTGGGCAACGGTACGGCCCTGTTCCTGCCGTACGACCAAGGGCTCGAACACGGCCCGCGCGACTTCTTCGCCAACCCGGCGGCGAGCGACCCCGCCTACATCGTCAAGCTCGCGGTCGAGGGCGGCTTCAACGGCGTCGCCCTGCAGATCGGCCTGGCCGAGAAGTTCTTCTGGGACTACGCCGGCGAGGTCCCGCTGATCCTCAAGCTCAACGGAAAGACCGACATCCCCTCCGACGCGCGACCGCTTTCACCGCTGCACGCGACCGTCGCCGACGCCGTACGGCTGGGCGCCGACGCCGTCGGCTACACCATGTACGTCGGGTCGCCCGCGCAGGAGGAGGACTTCGCCCAGTTCCGGGTGGTCCGGGAGGAGGCGCACCGGCTCGGCATGCCGCTGATCGTGTGGGCGTACCCGCGCGGCGAGGCGGTCGAGACCAAGGGCGGCAAGGACTCCTTCTACGCCGTCGACTACGCCGCCCGTACCGCGAGCGAAGTCGGCGCGGACGTCGTCAAGGTCAACTTCCCGCAGCCGGACAAGCGCAGCGGCGTACCCGGCGGCTACGCCGCCGAGTTCACCCCGCAGCAGGCCGTCGACGCGGTCGTGCGGTCGGCCAACCGCACGCTGGTGCTCATCTCCGGCGGCGAGAAGGCCGACGACCAGGCCATGCTCGAGAAGGCCCGCGAGGCGATGGAGGCCGGCACCACCGGGCTGATCTTCGGCCGCAACGTCTGGCAGCGCGACCACGACGACTCGCTGCGATTGGTTTCCCGGCTCAAGGAGATTCTCGCCAAGTACCCGAACGACTGAGCGCGACGCGCGAGCGGGTGGGCATGACCGGACAGGGGTACCGACCCGTCGTGGTCGGCGTCAACGGCTCGCTGTCGTCGTACGGTGCCGTGGACTGGGCGGCGCACGAGGCGCGGCGGCGCGGCACGGCGCTGCGCCTCGTCCACGTCGCGGAGCACCCCGACGAATCCACCCGACCGGTCGAGCCGACGGAGCGGTGGTCGGCGACGGCGGACGAGATCATCACCGCCGCGGTGGCGTACGCCCGCGCCTGCGTCCCCGACCTCCAGGTCACCGCCGAGCGCCTGCCCGGTGATCCGGTCGGCCGGCTGGTGGACGAGTCGAACCGGGCCACCGTCGTCGTGCTGGGCGGCAGCGGACTCGTCGGGCTCCGCGGGCTGCTCGCCGGATCGGTCGGTACCCGGGCCGCCGTACACGCGCACTGCCCGCTGGTCGTGATGCGACCGCACGTCGCGGCCGTGGCCGGCGGCGCCGATCCGCACCACGGGATCGGGCGGATCGTCGTCGGAGTCGACGATTCGCGGCTCTCCCAGGCCGCGCTCGCGTTCGCCTTCGAGGAGGCGGCGATGCGCGGGCTCGGCCTCACCGCCGTACGCGCCTGGCGCTACCCGGTCCCGGCCGGCGCCGGAGAGATCTTCTTCCCCATGTACCAGCGGGTCGATCTCGCGGGCAGCGAGCGGGAACTGCTGGCGGCGGCGATCGCTCCGTTCCAGGAGCGCTTCCCGGAGGTGGCGGTCTGTCCGGTCGCGGTGCAGGCGATCTCCCCGTCGGCGGCGCTCATCCACGAGTCGGGCGGCGCGGAACTGCTCGTGGTGGGCTGCCACGGCCGCGGCGCGCTCGCGACCCTGCTGCTCGGTTCGGTCAGCCAGGCGGCGCTGCACCGCGCCTGCTGCCCCGTGGCGGTGGTCCACCAAACGTGAGCGCGGCAGCGGCCGGCGCGGCGCTGCGCGCGGCCGCGGTCGGACCGACACTGGAGGTGATCCATCGTGGACACGCTGCCGACCGTGCGACCGAAGGCAGGCGGAAAGGCAGGATGAACGCGCAGCGCATCGTCGTCGGTGTCGACGGCTCGCAGGAGAGCCGGCGGGCGCTGGCCTGGGCGGCCGCCGAGGCCGCCGCATGCGACGGCCGACTGCTGGTCTACCGCGTCTACCCGGCCGGCCTCCCGTCGCCGGCTGCCGGCCGGTCCCGCACGCCGGCCCGGTCCGCGACCGCCGTCGTCGAGCTTGCCGACCCCGCGCTGGCACAGGCGTTGTCGTCCGTGCGGGCCCGGCTGGGCGGCGACCGGATCGAGGTGGCGACGCCCACCGGGGATCCGGGTCAGCGACTGCTCGGTGCCGGCGGCGACCTGCTGGTCGTCGGCGCGCCCCGGTCCCGGGCGATACTGCCGCGGGTCGCGCTGCCGCGCCCGTCCGTGGCGCGGTCGGTGGCGGCCGGTGCCCGCTGTCCGGTGGTCGTGGCGCGGCCGGCGGCCGGTACGCGCGGCCTGTTCGCCGGACACGTGGTCGTCGGTGTCGACGGCGGTACCGGCGCGCGGGCCGCGCTGTGCTTCGGTTTCGCGTACGCCGCGCGGCACGGTCTCCCGCTCGCCGCGGTCCACGCCGTCGGTCCGCACCACGAGACCGCGCCCGGCGACGTGTGGGTCGACGACCGGTACGCCGAGACGCATCTCGCCCCGCCGCCCGCGGCGCTGACGCTGCTCGACGAGGAGGTCGAGCCGTACACCCGGGAGCACCCGGAGGTGGCGGTGAAGCGGGCGGTCCACCGGGGCGGCGCCGTGCCGGCACTACGCCGGGCCGCCGCCGGGGCCGGACTGCTGGTCGTCGGCGCGCGCAGCCACGGCGCGGCGACGACCCTGACCGGTTCGACGGGGCTCGGGGCGGTCGGCCAGGCCATGGTCACCCACGGCGTCGGACCGGTCGCCGTGGTCCACGAGCCGGACGGCTGACCCCGTCGTCACAGCCCCGCCTCGAACACGTACCCGCCGCTGCGGTCCACCGTGTCGCGGTCGTAGGTCAGGCGATCCACCACGTCCACGACACCGGCCACCGCGCGGGTGAGGCGGACCGCGAGCCGCGCCGCGCCGCGGCTGGCGACCGAGCCGGTGACGGTCACCACGCCGTCGGCGACCTCGACGCCGATGTCAGGGGGCCCGAGGCCGAACACGTGCCCGAACACCTCGGCCAGGACGTCGTCGCGGATCGCCGCGTCCGGTCGCAGGTACACCCGCAGCAGGTCGCGTCGCGTGACGATCCCGGCCAGCCGACCCTCCGCCCCCACCACCGGCAGCCGCTTGACCCCTTCGGCCTCCATCAGCCGCGCCGCCTCCGCGATCGAGGCCTCCGGCGTGATCGTGACGGCCGGGTGGCTCATCAGCTCCGCGGCGGTGTCGCCGGCCGCCTTCGCCCGGGCCGAGCGCCGGCGTACCCGCTCCCACCGCGCCGCCCCCGGGTCGTCACCGCCGCTGAGCTCCACCTTCGGCAGCAGGTCCGCCTCGGACACCACGCCGGTGACCCGGTCGTCGGCATCGAGGACCGGCACCGCGCTGACGCCGTACCCGGCCAGCGCGTCCACGATCTCCTTGTAGGTGGCGCCTTCCCGGACGGCCACCACGGTGGTCGTCATGACGTCCTTCACCCTGGGGGTTTCCACAGCCGGTACCTCGCTCCTCGAACTGGATGCCTCATCCGGACTCCCGATCGCCGACGATCACGTCGGTGACGGGGCGGCGCGGGCTGGCGGGCGCCGGGACGGCGTACCCGAACCGCATCACCATCTGGGGCGCGGCGTGCCGGCCAAGCGCGAGCCGCAGCTGCTCGCGGACCGACGGCACCTCGATGGGCTGGGAGAACAGTGACGCGGCGAGTCCGAGGTCCGTGGCGGTCAGCCAGACCCGCTGCAGCGCCTGTCCGGCCTGGATCTGGTCGGCGGGCCAGTCGCCGTTGCCACCGAGCACGGCGATCAGGGGATCGCGCTCGAACTGGCGGTGGCTGGGCAGCTCCTCGCCGCCGAAGTCACGTCGGGGCAGCAGTTCGTACGGGCGGGGCGCGGGGCCGCCGGCGCCGACGGGTACCCCGTCCACGGCGGCGAGCTGGGTGGCCGGGGTGCCCGCACGGACCCACGTCGACAGCTCGGCGCGGTACCCGGCGTCGCGCTCCAGCACCTCGTGCGCGGCCCGCACGAGGCCCGCGGTGGCCTCCACGGCGGCCGGCCCGATCAGCAGGTCCAGCCACGCGTCTTCGGCGCGTGCGGCGGCGATCAGGTCGCCGCGCGCCGTGACCGGCACCGGCTGGTCGAGGAACGGGGTGCGGTTGCTGTGCCGTGCCGGGATGGCGCGGTACAGCCGGACCTCGACGGGGGTGGGCGCGCACGGCGTGTCGGGTGTCAACCGGGCCACCAGGTACGGGTCGGTCCGGTCCGGCTGCAGCCGGACGATCCCCGGTGTTCCGCGTACGGCCAGCGCGAGTCGAAGGTTGAGCAGGGCGGCGCCGCAGGCGATCCGGGCGGCTACGCCGGTCGGGTCCGCCCGGGCCAGCCGTCGCTGCGGGTCGACCAGCACATCGATCTGGTCGCGCCCCAGCCGGAACCGCCAGGGTTGGGTGTTGAGCATCGACGGTGCGCGGGTGGCCGCTTCGACGACGGCGACGAAGGCGGCGTGGTCCAACCAGGCCATGGTTGTCACCTCTGTCACGGGTAGGAGCGGCCGGGCGATGCGGTCGTCGGGTGGTGGGGCCGACGAGCGACGCCACGTCACCGGCTGCCGGCGCACAAGCTCACTGTGCCGTCACCCCGCGCCCGGAGCGCAGGGCCATTCGGCCCACGGCCGGCGGGGCTGGCGTCCCCTCGTGGGTCCGTCGACGGCGCCAGGGATCCCCGGTTTCGGGACCTTAGACCCGAGGCGGACGCGCCGTGGTCGGGTACAAACAGGAGATGATCCGGGTATACCTCCTCGACGATCACGAAGTCGTCCGTCGTGGACTGCGCGATCTGCTCGAAGCCGAGGGCGACATCGAGGTCGTCGGCGAGTCGAGTTCGGCGATCGACTCGGGGCACCGGATTCCCGCTCTCCGCCCCGACGTGGCCGTCCTGGACGCCCGCTTGCCCGACGGCAACGGCATCGACGTGTGTCGGCAGGTCCGGTCGGTGGACCCGCGCATCCAGGCGCTGATCCTCACGTCGTACGAGGACGACGAGGCGCTGTTCGCCGCGATCATGGCCGGCGCCGCCGGCTACGTGCTCAAACAGATCAAAGGCACCGACCTGGTCGACGCCATCCGCCGCGTCGCCGCCGGCCAGTCCCTGCTCGACCCCGCCGTCACCGCCCGAGTACTCGAACGCATCCGCCGCGGCCCCGAACAGCCCGACGAGCTCAAGAACCTCACCGAGCAGGAACGGCGCATCCTCGCCCTGGTCGCGGAGGGGCTGACCAACCGCGAGATCGCGCAGCGGATGTTCCTGTCGGAGAAGACGATCAAGAATTACGTGTCCAGCCTGCTGGCGAAGCTCGGTATGGAGCGCCGCACCCAGGCGGCGGTCCTCGCCTCGAAGCTGATGGACCGGGGCTGAAGTCCCCGGCGGGGACGCCGGTGTGCCGGGTGACAACACCCCGGCACACCGATCGCCGCGCTACGCGTCGCCACACCCGCTCGTCGAGCGGCGCGGACCCGGCCCGTCTCCTGATGCTCAGATGATTCGGACCTGCTCCGCCTGCGGCCCCTTCTGGCCCTGCGTGACCTCGAACTCGACCCGCTGATTCTCCTCGAGTGAGCGGTAACCGCTGGACTGGATGGCGGAGAAGTGAACGAACACGTCGGGGCCACCCTCGTCCTGGCTGATAAATCCGTAGCCCTTGTCAGCGTTGAACCACTTCACCGTGCCCTGTGCCATTGCCGTTCTCCCTTGTCAGGCCGGATGACCTGCGAACGCAGATCCTGAGGCCGCCATGGCGTGCGGCCCCCTGTCGCCCAACCCGCCGACCGCAGCGACGCACCCCCGCGTGACCGAAGTAAGCCGGCTGGTACAAGTCGAACCGTCTACCCCAAAAACAGGACTACACGAGCAAAACAAGGGGTGATCTCACGGGTGGTCGGCACCGCCCGGTCGGTCGGGCCGGTCGGTCGGGCCGGTCGGTCGGTCTCGACTCAACCACGCCGGGCCGCGCCGCTCACCCGATTCACCAAGATCTCCCGGTACCCCGGTCAACCCAGCAGCTTCGCCACGAGCCGATCGAGCGCCGCGAGGTCGGCGGCGTCGAGGTCGGCGACCGCAGCCGGCGGTCGGTTGAGAATCCGCTCGGCCGACTCGGCCGCGCGCGTCCCGGCCGGCGTCAGCGACACCATACGCAGCCGGCGGTCGGACGGGTGCGGGCTGCGCAGGACCAGGCCACGACGTTGCAGATCGTCGACCACGAGCGTGGCGTACGGCGGGTCGATCGCCAGCCGCTCGGCGAACTGACGCATCGTCAGCTCGCCGGCTACCAGGTGCCGCAGGGCTTTGGCCCGGATGAAGCTCATGCCGAGCGCGTCGCAGACCTCGCGGCGCCGGTCGTGCCGGTCGAGAACCAGCGTCCGCAGCCCCTGCCAGGCCCGCGCCGCGATCTCGGCCCGCGCCGCCTCGTCCACGTCGGGCACCGTGCCGCCGCGCGCCGCGGTCGCCGTCGATTTCCGGTTCACCGGACACCGACCGGTGCCGGCTGCCCGCCCGCGTCGGCCGCCGCGATCCGGGCGGCGGCCTCATCGGCGGTCCGCATCGCCCAGGGCCCGGTGGTGAGGGCACCGAGCGCGAGCACCGCGATCCCGCAACCGGCGACGATCCACCAGCCGACGTGGCTGGCCTGCGCGAAGCGCGCCGACACCGAGCCGTGCAGGCCGGCGCTCACCGCCGACCCGATGACGGCCACCCCGAGCGACTGGCCGACCTGACGGCTCGTCGAGGCCACCGCCGCCGCCACGCCCGCCTGGGAGCGCGGCATGCCGGAGACGGCCGTGTTGGTGATGGGCGCGTTGACCGTTCCGAAGCCGAGCCCGAACCCGAGGTAGGTGACGAACAGCCAGCCGACCGGGGTGTGCGGGCTCAACCGGGTGAACGGCAGGATGCTCGCGACGATCGCGACGCCGGCGATCAGCAACGGCAGACGCGGCCCGCGGCGGCCGACCAGCCGCCCGGACAGCGGGGCGAACACTACGACCGTCGCCGCCATCGGCAGCGTGTACAGCCCGGCGTGCAGCGCGGACAGGCCGCGTACCTCCTGCAGGTACAGCGTGTTGAGGAAGAGGAAGCCGCCGAGCGCGCCGAAGCCGCAGACCGCGATGACGGTCGCGCCGGAGAACGGGGCACTGCGGAAGAACCGTAGGTCCAGCAGTGGCTCCGCGCGGCGCGCCTCATAGCCGAGCAGGCCGGCCAGTGCGACGGCGGCGAGCCCGAAGAAGCCCAGGATCTCGGTCGACGACCAGCCGGCGTTCGGTCCTTCGATGATCGCGTACGTGAGTGACGCCAGGACGGTCAGCACGAGTACCTGGCCGACGGGGTCGACGCGGCGGACGTGCTCCGCCCGGGACTCGGGCACAAACCGTGCGGTCAGCACGAGCGCGGCGACCCCGACCGGAATGTTGATCCAGAAGATCGACCGCCAGGCCAGCGCCGCGACGAGGGTTCCGCCGACGACCGGACCGAGGGCCATGCTGATGCCGAACACCGCTCCCCACACGCCGATCGCGCGGGCGCGCTCCTTCGGGTCGGTGAACGTGTTGGTGATGATCGACATGGCGACGGGGTTGAGCATCGAGCCGCCGACGGCCTGCACCATCCGGGCCGCGACGAGCCAACCGAGGCTCGGCGCCAGGCTGCACAGCAGCGAGCCGAGCGTGAACACGACCAGTCCGGTCTGGAAGGTCCGGCGCCGGCCGATCCGGTCGCCGGTGGCGCCGGCGAGGATCAGCAGGCTCGCCAGGACCAGCGTGTACGCGTCTATGATCCACTGCAGCCCGGAGGTCGGCGCGTGCAGGTCCCGCCGGATGGACGGCAGCGCGACGTTCACGATCGTGTTGTCGAGGCTGACGATCAGCAGGCTCATGCAGCAGATCGCGAGGACGAGCATCCGTCCGCGGCGGCTGAGCTCAGGCACAGGTTCCCCAGATGGTTGTACAGATATAACATTTCGCATAGTACAACTAAATGATGTGGACGCCGGGCCGGGCCCGTCGAAACCAGCGGCGTTTATGAATTGACCCAGGCGGGGTACCTCAGCGGCGTGACCGATGATCAGCAGGCACAGACACTGGTCGACCGGCCCGGGACGGCCGAGCCGACCAGCGATGTCGACCTGACTCCGAGCACCGAGTCGCGCGGCTGGCGATACTATCTGCGCGCCATCGGCCCCGGCCTGATCACCGGAGCCAGCGACGACGATCCGTCAGGGGTCGCCACCTATTCGCAGGCCGGCGCGACCACCGGCTTCTCGCTGCTGTGGACGAGCCTGGTGACCTTCCCGCTGATGACCGCGGTACAGGAGATCTGCGACCGCACCGCGCTGGCGACCGGCAAGAGCCTCGGCGAGCTGGTCACCGCCCGCTTTCGCGGCCGCACCGCCCGCGCCGCCGTCGGCGTCCTGCTGGTCGCGCTCATTGCGGCCAACGCGCTCAACATCGCCGCGGACCTGGTCGCGGTCGGGTCCGGAATGACGCTGCTGCACGCCGGGCCGACCTGGCTGTGGGCGCTGCTCGCCGGTACCGCGGTCACGGCGCTGGTGATCCTCGGATCGTTCGACCGCATCGCGCGCATCTTCAAACTGCTGTGCCTGGCGCTGCTGGTCTATTTCGCCGTCGTCGTGCTGTCCCGACCACCGGCCGGCAGGCTGCTGCACGGGCTGCTGGTACCGCACGTGGAGTTCACGTCCGACTACCTGACGCTGCTGGTCGCGGTGCTCGGCACCACCATCAGCCCGTACCTGTTCTTCTGGCAGTCCGCCCACCGCGTCGAGGACCTCCGCGCCGAGCCCATCCACGGCCGCGACGCCGTGCCGCTCCACGAGCGCCCCTCCGGTCAGGCCCGCCGCAAGCTGCGCGCGTCCCGCCTGGACGTCCTGAGCGGCATGCTCTTCTCCAACCTGGTGATGTTCTCGATCATCGTCGCCACGGCGAGCACGCTGCACGCCCACGGCAACCACAACCTCAACAGCGCCGCCGACGCCGCCAAGGCCCTCGAACCCGTGGCCGGGCACTGGGCCGGCACCCTGTTCGCCCTCGGCTTCGTCGGTTCGGGCATGCTCGCCGTCCCGGTCCTCGCCGGCTCCGGCGCGGCGGGGCTCGCCGGCCTGCTGGGCAAGAAGTTCGGCTTCTCCCGCTCCCCCCGCCAGGCACCCGTGTTCTACGGCCTGGTCGCCGCCGGCACCATCGGCGGCACGGCGCTGACCCTCACCCACGTCGACCCGGTGCAGCTGCTGGTCATCAGCGCCTTCATCAACGGTGTCGCCGCCGCACCGTTCCTGGCGCTGGTCATGGTCATCTCGGGCAACCGGACGCTCATGGGCGACCACGCGAACGGTCGGCTGGCCACGGTCCTCGGCTGGCTGACCACCGCGCTCATGACCGTCGCCGCCGTCGTCAGCCTGGTCATGCTCTGACCGGCGTGCCGGTCATGCGCTGACCGCCGTGCCGGTCATGCGCTGACCGCCGTGCCGGCGCGCGTCAACTCGCCAGCCGGGTGAAGAAGTCGCCGAACCCCTTGCCCAGGTTGGAGATCACCCGACCCATGGAGTGGGCGACGTGGGCCGCGGTGTCGGGGTGAAAGGCGACGAAGAACACGAGGAACGCGATGGCGACCCAAGTGATGACTTTCTTGGCCATCTCCTGCCCCCTCCCACGGCGTAGCGTCACCACACCGTAAGGCTGCTTGTCGAATCAATATTCTTCTCGGCACAACTGTTCTCGGTTCGGCCGCCGGCCGCCGGTCCCGGACGGGTCCGACAACGGCCATGCGTCGTCCTCGATACCGACGGTAACCGTCGATGGTGAGACCGAACCGGATACGGCCCGGTGCGACGATGTCGCGGACTACGCGCCCCCATTGTCAGCGAGATCGGCGGCGGGCGCGAATCGGAGGTACGTCAGCGGCTGCCGGCCAGGACCCACCAGATAGGACGGACGAATGACCGTCCGTCCACGCCAGTGCGCCCATCACGCGGGCGCGGCCTCCAGCCGGCCGTCGACGATCCGGGTACGCAACGTGATCTGGTCATTGGCGGCCGGGCCGTGCACCACCACGCCGTCGGTCAGCCGGTACGTACTGCCGTGCCAGGGACAGACCACGCACGGAGCACCATCGATCTCGACTATCTTGCCGTCCCCGAGCGGACCGTTGTGGTGGGCGCAGCGCTCCAGCATGACCGTGAACCGGTCGGCCTGCCGGTACACCAGCACCGGCGTCTCGCCCAGCTTGCGTACGGTCGGCTCCCCGTCGACGAAGTCGTCGACGTCGCCGAGCCGCTGCCAGGTGCCGCGCAGCAGCCACAGCGCCGGCACCGCCTGGTTGACCCCGGCGCCGAGGGCGTACGACAGGTGGCCTCCGATGTAGGCGCCGGTACCGGCGACCGCGAGGCCCACGTAGGCCAACCGCCGGCCGGTCGTATGTCGACCGCGCAGCCGGGCCGTGAGCGAGGCGCCGTACAGCCCCAGCGCCACCGTGTTCGCCGCGGCGTGGACGAAGCCGACCCGGCGCTGCTCGCGCGACAGCGACGCCCAGTCGTTGGCGCCGGTGGCGGCGGCCGGCACAGCGGTTGCCGTGCCCGCCGCGACGAGCGTGGTGGCGGCGGCCTGCTGACCGGGCATCGCATCGAGGATCGCCGCGCTGAGCCAGGCGCCGATCGGCGCCAGCACCACGGCGGGGTGCAGCGGATGCCCCAGCCAGACGCCGTGCAGCAGATCTCGTACCCGCTGGGACCGGGTGGCCCCGCGGACCAGCTTGCGCGCCTGGTCAGCGATCCCATCGACGATGGTCAGCCGTTCCAGCGTGGCCACGAGTCTGCCCATGCCCGGCATCATGCCCCCCGGCGCAGCGGCCAAACCGGGTCAACCGGCGGCACGGGACCCCGGCAACCGGGCTTGGAGGCCGCCGCCGCCCGTCCCCTACCGTAGACCTCATGCGGATCGGATTCGGGCTTCCGGTCGCCGGCGCGTGGGCGACCCCGGCCACCATCGCACACATCGCCGAACGGGCCGAACAGCTCGGCTACCACTCGCTGTGGAGCTTCCAGCGGCTCCTCGTGGGCGTCGAGCAGGAGCTGGCTCCGGTGTACCAGAGCGTGCTCGACCCGATGGTCTCGCTGGCGTACGCGGCCGCCCGCACCACCCGCATCCGGCTGGGCGTAGCCGTGATCAATTTCCCGTTCGTATCGCCGGTCATTCTCGCCAAACAGGCCGCCACCCTGGACGTGCTCTCCGGCGGCCGGCACGAGCTGGGCCTGGGCGCCGGCTGGTCGGAGGTCGAGTTCGCCGCGACCGGCGCCTCGACGCGGCGACGCGGCGCGCGGGCCGTCGAGTACCTGGCGGTGCTGCGCACCCTCTGGGCCGACGAGGTGAGCGAGTTCGACGGCGAGTTCTACACGGTCCCGCCCAGCCACATGCGCCCCAAGCCGGTGCAGCGCCCCGGGCCGCCGGTGCTGCTCGGCGGCACCGCCAAGGGCGCGCTGCGGCGCGCCGGCCGGCACGCCGACGGATGGGTCAGCGGCAGCACCACCGACCTGTCGCAGATCACCGAGAGCATCGGCGAGGTACGCGCGGCGGCCCGGCGGGCGGGCCGCGACCCGGAGACCGTGCGTATCGTCTCCCGCGGTGTGGTCGCCGTCGGCGAGCCCACCACCGGCCCGGACCGCAAGCCGCTGTCCGGAACGTACGAGCAGATCCAGGCCGACGCCCGCCGGCTCGGCGAGCTGGGCGTCACCGAGCTGTTCTACGACCTGAACTGGGATCCGCTCATCGCCTCCCCCGACGCCGATCCGGAGGCCGCCGTCCGGCGTGCCGAGGAGATCATGGGGGCGCTCGCGCCCGACGCCGGCTGATCACGCGGGCGCTCGCGGCTGACGCCGGCGGCGCACGTGCCGTTTGTGCCCCGCGACGCCCGGGTAGGACAGATCGGCCGGTCAGTCGCGGCGGGCAAAGGGAGTTCATGGGTACGGGCGGACACGCGGATCGACACCGCACGGGACACGTGGATCCACCTGACAGCGGCACCCGGGCCGGCACACCGGAGCGGACCCGGACGGATCAGCAGGAGGCGCCCCGGCGCTGGCGTGCCTTCTCGGTCTGCCTCGTCGCGGCCTTCATGACCCTGCTCGACGTGAGCATCGTCAACGTGGCGATCCCGTCGATCCGCAACGGGCTGCACGCCACCGAGAGCGACCTGCAGTGGGTGCTGTCCGGCTACGCGCTCACCTTCGGGCTGGCGCTGGTGCCGGCCGGCCGGTACGGCGACGCCAGGGGCCGGCGCAACGTGTTCATCGCCGGCCTGGCGCTGTTCACCGTGTCCAGCGCCGCGGCCGGGCTCGCCCGCAGCGCGTCCTGGCTGGTCGCCGCCCGGCTCGTCCAGGGCGCCGCCGGCGGCGTCCTCAACCCGCAGGTCGTCGGCCTGATCCAGCAACTGTTCCGGCCGGCCGAACGGGGCCGGCCGTTCGGACTGCTGGGTGCCACGATCGGCATCTCCACCGCGATCGGACCGCTCGTGGGCGGCGCGCTGATCGCGCTGGCCGGACCGCAGGACGGCTGGCGCTGGGTGTTCTACGTCAACCTGCCGATCGGCATCGCCGCGATCGTCCTCGGCTGGCGGCTGATCCCGGCGCGCCCGCACGAGCTTCAGCCTCGCGAGAGCCTCGACCCGGTCGGGGTCACCCTCCTGGGTACCGGCGTGGTGCTGCTGCTCCTGCCGCTGGTGCAGGAGCAGCAGTGGCACAGCCGCGCGAAGTGGCTGTTGCTGCTGCTGGCAGCCGGAGTGCTGGCCGGCTTCGTGGGCTGGGAGCGTCGCTACGCCCGGCGCCGCGAACCCGTCGTCGATCTCACGCTCTTCCGGCTGCGCTCGTACGCGCTCGGCGCGCTGATCGGGCTGATCTACTTCGCCGGTTTCACCGCCATCTTCTTCATCTACACCCTGTACCTGCAGAGCGGACTCGGCTACAGCGCGCTGCTCGCCGGGCTGGCGATGACGCCGTTCGCCCTCGGCTCGGCCGCCGCTGCCGCGCTCGGCGGGCGCACGGTCAACCGCTTCGGCCGCCCGCTCGTCGCCATCGGGCTGACGCTGGTCGCGCTCGGGCTGGCCGGCACCGTCGTCGCGCTGCACTTCGCGCCCGGCCACACGGCACCGCTGGCCGCCGCCGCTCCCCTGCTCGTCGCCGGCCTCGGCAGCGGCCTGGTCATCACCCCCAACCAGACGATCACCCTGTCGCAGGTCCCGCCCAGCAAGGGCGGCAGCGCGGGCGCGGTGATCCAGACCGGGCAGCGGATCGGGGCGGCCATCGGCATCGCGACGGTGGGTTCGGTGTTCTTCGCGCGCCTGGCCGCCAGCGGCGGCCACTGGTCGGTGGCGTTCCGGGACGCCCTCTTCGTCGCGATCGCGCTCGTCGTGGTGACGCTGGCCGCCGCGGTGGCCGACGTCGTCGCGGGCCGCCGCGCGGCCAGGGACGCGCGGGCCGGTCAGGCGCCGACCACCAGCCGCACCGGGTAGCGGCGCAGCCACTGGTCCAGCCCGAGTGCCAGCTCGACGGCGCGGCGGGCCGGCCCGAAGCCGCCGGTGTCGTCCACCGGGGTGTGCAGCACCTCGTGGATCCGCTTCGGGTTGAGCAGCGCCGCCACGGGCGCGTCGGCGTCGGCCAGGATCTCGGCCAGCCGGTCGCGCAGCGCCCGCTCGTACGCCGGGTCCTGGGTCGACGGGTACGGGCTCTTGCGCCGCTGCACGACCGACTCCGGCAGCAGGTCGGCCGTGGCCGCCCGCAGCAGGCTCTTCTCCCGGCCGTCGAAGGTCTTCATCGACCACGGGGTGTTGTAGACGTACTCGACGAGGCGGTGGTCGCAGAACGGCACCCGTACCTCCAGGCCGTGCGCCATGCTCATGCGGTCCTTGCGGTCGAGCAGGATCTGCACGAAGCGGGTCAGATGCAGGTAGCAGATCTCCCGCATGCGGTGCTCCCGCGGATCCTCGTCCGGCAGGTGCTCGACCTCGGCCAGCGCGCTGTGGTACTCGGCCCGCCGGTGCTCGTCGATGCGCAGGGCGGCGGCCAGATCGGGGTCGAGCAGGTCGACGATGTTGCGGGTCTTCGCGGCGTCCACGGCGCAGGTGTCGGCTTCGGGGGCGTCGGCGGCCGACGGCCGCAGCGCGGCCACCCAAGGGAAGGTGTCGGCGTTCACCGCGCGCTGGTCGTGGAACCAGGCGTAGCCGCCGAACACCTCGTCGGCGGACTCGCCCGAAAGGGCCACGGTCGAGTGTTCCCGGACGGCTCGAAACAGCAGGTAGAGCGAGGTGTACAGGTCGCCCATGCTGTTGGGCAGGTCGTTGGCGACGAGTACCGAGGTGCGGTAGAGCGGATCGGTCAGCGCCGCGGTGTCGAGCACGATGTCGGTGTGCGCGGCGCCCACGTGGTCGGCGACCTCGTGCACGTACGGGGCGTCCGGCGTGGGGCGCAGCGCGTCGGGCCGGAAGTGCTCGGCCTGGCCAACGAAGTCGACCGAGAACGACCGCACCGGTCCGCCGCCGCTGCGGCGCAGCGCGACCGCCGCCAGGGCGGTGATCGCCGACGAGTCCAGCCCGCCGGACAGCAGCGCGCACAGCGGCACATCGGTGATCAACTGGCGGTCGACGATGTCTTCGAGGAGCTCGCGCACGGTGCGTACGGTGGTGTCGAGGTCATCGGTGTGCCGCCGGGCGTGCAGCCCCCAGTACCGGCGCGGGCGCACGCCGTCGCGGTCGACGATGACGAGGTGGCCGGGCCGCACCTCGTGGACGCCCCGGTAGACGCCCTGGCCCGGGGACTTGACGAACGACAGCAGCGCGCGCAGCCCGTCGGCGTCCACGACCGCTTCGACCTCGGGGTGCGCCAGGATGCCCTTGAGCTCCGAGGCGAACAGCACCCCGTCCCGCGTCGGGTGGTAGTACAGCGGCTTGATGCCCATCCGGTCGCGTACGAGCACCAGCCGCTGCCGGCGGCCGTCCCACACGCCGAAGGCGTACATGCCGTTGAGCCGCTCGGCGAACCCGTCCCCCCACTCCAGGTACGCCCGCAAGACCACCTCGGTGTCGCTGGTGGTGGCGAACTCGTGGCCGAGTGCCTGCAGCTCCTCGCGCAGCTCGCGGTAGTTGTACACCTCGCCGCTGTACGTGAGGGCGGCGACCGCGGAGCCGTCGCGGATCACGCCTTCGCGGGCAAGCGAGCCGCGGCCCAGCGCCCCGTCGGGCCCGACGGTCATCGGCTGGCCGCCACCGGGCAGGTCGATGATGGCCAGCCGCCGGTGGCCGAACGCGACGTGCTCGCCCAGCCACAGGCCTTCGGCATCGGGACCGCGCTGGGCCATGGTCGCGGCCATGGCCCGCATCGTCGACTGCTCCTGGGCAAGGCTGCGACCAAAGTCGACCCAGCCTACGATTCCGCACATCTTGCGACCGCCCCGCAACGGCTGGCTGGACAAACGGGCTCACCCGCCTGTCTACCAGCGATACCGGGCCGCCGCCAGCGGTGGGCGGCCCTCAGCCGTCCCGGCGAAGCCCGCCGGCCACCTGCTCGGCGATCAGCTCGAACGAGCGGATCCGGTCGGCGAGGTCGTACACCTGGGTCGTGAGCATCAGCTCATCGGCGCCGGTGCGCTCCAGCAGCTGCTCGAGCAGCCGGCGGACCGTCTCCGGCGAGCCCATCGCCTGCCCGACCCGCCGCTCCCGCGCGAACTCCAGCTCCAGGTCGCTGTACGGGTACGCGGCCGCCTCGTCGGGCGTGGGGAGCGGTCCGGGGCGCCCCTGGCGCAGCCGCAGGAACGACAGGATGCCCGGCCACGACAGCGCTTCCGCGCGCTCGTCGGTTTCCGCGCAGATCGCGTTGACCGCCACCATCACGTACGGCTTCGCGAGCCACTGCGAGGGCCGGAAGTGCGTGCGGTAGAGCGCCAGCGCGGCATCGGTGTTCGCGGCGCTGAAGTGGTGGGCGAACGAGAACGGCAGCCCGAGCAGGCCGGCCAGCTGGGCGCTGAAGCCGCTGGACCCGAGCAGCCAGATGGCCGGCATGTCGCCCCGGCCGGGCGTGGCGGTGATCCGCAGCGACTCGTCGCCGGCGAAGTACCCGATCAGGGCCTGCAGCTCCTGCGGGAAGGCTTCGGCCGACAGGCCCTCCATGGTGCGCCGCAGAGCCAGCGCGGTCAGCTGATCGGTGCCGGGAGCGCGGCCGATCCCCAGGTCGATCCGGCCCGGGTGCAGCGCCTCCAGGGTGCCGAACTGCTCGGCGACCACCAACGGCGCGTGGTTGGGCAGCATGACTCCGCCGGAGCCGACCCGGATCGTGGCGGTGTTGGCGGCGAGGTGGGCGATGAGGACCGCCGGGGCCGAGCTCGCGATGCCGGGCATGTTGTGGTGCTCGGCCACCCAGAACCGGTGGTAGCCCAGCTCCTCGGTACGGCGGGCGAGCGCGGTGGTGGCGCGCAGCGCGTCGCCCGATGAGGCGCCGGCGGCGACCGGCGCGAGGTCAAGCACAGACAGGGGTACATCGATCACAAGATCTTCAACCGGCCCCGGCGCTGGTTTCTTCCCGTACCCGGGTCTGTACGCTGGCGTCGCGGCGACGGTCGAGCGGCGGAAGTGGAAGTGTTGAGGCGTTGAGGGTGCGCGCGGAGCGTAACCGTTCGAAGAACGAGGAGCCGATGATGGACCCGACGGCAGCCGGCCCGACCGCAGCCGACCAGACCATGCCCGACCGGGCCGGGGTACCCACCGACGACGCGAACGGCTTCGCGGAGCTGGGGCTGCGCCCCGAACTCGTGCACACCCTCGCCGGGCTCGGCTACGAGGAGCCGACGCCGATCCAGCGCGAGGCGATCCCGCCGCTGCTGGCCGGCCATGACCTGCTGGGACAGGCGGCGACCGGCACGGGGAAGACGGCCGCGTTCGCGCTTCCGGTCCTGCAGCGGTTGACCCCCGACGACGGGCGCCGGGAGCCGAAGGCGCTGATCCTGGTGCCGACGCGCGAGCTGGCCATGCAGGTGTCGGAGGCGATCCACCGGTACGGCCACGACCTGGGCGCCCGGGTCCTGCCGATCTACGGCGGGCAGCCGATCGGCCGTCAGCTGCGGGAACTCGACCGCGGGGTCGACGTGGTCGTCGCGACACCGGGACGGGCGATGGACCACATCAGCCGCGCGACCCTGCGGCTGGACGACCTGGAGATGGTCGTGCTCGACGAGGCGGACGAGATGCTCGACATGGGCTTCGCCGAGGACATCGACGCGATCCTGGAGCAGGCGCCGGAGCAGCGCCAGACCATGCTCTTCTCGGCCACCATGCCGCCGCGCATCGAAGGGATCGCCCGCCGGCACCTGCACGACCCGGTCCGCATCGAGATCGCCCGTCCGGTCGCCGCGCCGGGTGAGGCGCCCCGCGTACGGCAGAGCGCGTACCTGGTGCCGCGGGCCTACAAACCCGCCGCGCTCGGGCGGATCCTCGACGTGGAGGCGCCCGGGGCCGCGATCGTGTTCTGCCGTACCCGCGAAGAGGTCGACCACCTGACCGAGACGCTCAACGGGCGCGGCTACCGCGCCGAGGCGCTGCACGGCGGGATGAGCCAGGAACAGCGCGACCGGGTCATGGGCCGGCTGCGTAGCGGTACGGCGGACCTGCTCGTCGCGACCGACGTGGCCGCGCGTGGCCTCGACATCGAGCACCTCACGCACGTGGTCAACTACAACGTGCCCTCCGCGCCGGAGTCGTACGTGCACCGCGTCGGGCGGGTGGGCCGCGCGGGCCGGGAGGGCGTGGCGATCACCCTGGCCGAGCCCCGCGAGCACCGGCTGCTGCAGACGATCGAGCGGGTGACCAAGCGCCGGATTCCGACGGAGAAGGTGCCGACAGTCGCCGACCTGCGGGCCCGGCGGCTCGAACTGACCCGCGCCGCGCTCGAGGAGAGTCTGCTGGACGGCGATCTGGAGCGCTTCCGGGTCGTCGTGGAGACCCTCGCCGACGAGTTCGACATCATGGACATCGCGCTCGCCGCGGTGAAGCTGGCGCACGAGGCGGGCGGCGCGGCCGCGGACGAGGAAGAGATCCCGCAGGTGGCGACCCGTACGGATCGGGAACGGCGGGACCGTCGTGAGTCGGTGCGCCACGCCGGCGGGCGCGACGAACGGCGCGGCCGCGGCCCGACGAGCGGAATGACCCGCCTTTTCGTCAGCGCCGGCCGCAGCGCCGGCATCCGGCCCCAGGATCTGGTCGGGGCGATCGCCGGCGAGTCCGGGCTGAGCGGGCGCGACATCGGCTCGATCGAGATCGCCGACCGCTTCTCGCTGGTCGAGGTGCCGGAGTACGCGGCGAACGACGTGATCGCCGCGCTGCGCGGCACCACCATCAAGGGCCGGAAGGCGACGGTACGCCGGGAGCGCCGCGACCGCTGACTCCCCGCGCTCGCGGGCGGGTCAGCGCACCGGCGGCAGGCCGAGGGTCGCCAGCGCCATGGTCCAGTCCGTGGCGATCGCCGTCTGCGCGGCGGCGAGGGAGACCTGGTGCGCGCAGACCGCGCGGTGCAGCGCGTTCTCCACCGGGTCCTTGCTGTTGATGGCGCCATCGGGTGGGTGGTCGTTGCGCTCCGGCCACAGGTTGCCGACGTCGTTGCTGCCGCCGAGCTCCAGGCTGACGAGGTGGTCGAACTCGTAGTCGCCGGGCGGCCCGGAGTCGTGGTAGGCCCCCATGACCTTCCGCTTGTACGCCCCGGTGTCGGAGGCGGGCGGCCGGACGGTCTTCGTGTAGCCGGACCTGCAGATCGTCGCGCTCAGGTTGTCCTGGGTGACCGCCGTGCTGACCACACCGGGGGTGCAGACCGGATCCGGCAGCGGCTGCCCGTCGCGCGCCCTGCGCTCGTGGCAGTCGGTCGGTACCCGCCCCGTGACGCGGCCGGTGACGGGCGTGGCCTGCAGGGCACCGGACGCGGGAGTGCCGCCGGGCACGCCGGTGGGCGGGGCCTGCACACCGCGGGGCGAGCGGCTCAACTGGATGACCGCGACGACGACCACCAGCACGAGGAGGGCGACGGCGAAGCCGGCCAGGAGCCCGCTGCGACCCCGTCCGGCGCGCCTCACCCCCACAACCACAGACTGTAGGGCACGGGGCGGGTTGGCCCCTGCTGGACCCGGATGGCCGGCAGGTTCGCCGGGAACGACGGGTCGTCGAACGAGTGCACGCCGTACTCGTATGCGGCGTACACCAGGCTCCGGGAGGAACATCGTGGCCGGGCTGGAACTGGTGATCACGCTGGGCGCCGCCATCCTGGTCGGTGGCGCGCTCGCGAAACGGTTCCGGGTCGCGGTACCGGTGGTGCTACTGGCTGGCGGCGGGCTGCTGGGCCTGGCGCCGGCCCTGCGGACGGCGAACCTGCCGCCGCAGGTGATGTTGCTGGTGTTCCTGCCGGCGTTGCTGTACTGGGAGAGCCTGAACACCTCGGTACGCGAGATCCGCAGCAACCTGCGCCTGATCGTGCCGCTGGTCACCGTGTTCGTCATCGTCGTCGCCGGGGTCGTCGCGGTGGTCGCGCACGCGTTCGGCCTGCCATGGGGACCGGCGTGGGTACTCCGTCGCGCCGAGGCCGACTTCCGACGACTGCGGCTGGCACTGATCGCCCGCAAACGCGCCAGGGTCGTCAAGCTGCGCGACGCCCACCACATCGACGACACCGTCCTACGACGGATCCAGGCCCAGCTCGACGCCGAGGAGCTCCGGCTGTCGCGCCGCGACCTCCCCGACTGACCGGGTCCGGCGGAGAGGTCAGACCTCAGGCGGAGTCGCGGACCACCAGGCGGGTGTCGAGGACGACCTCGGCACGGTCCAACGCCTGACCCCGGATCTTGGCCAGCAGCAGGCGCACCATCTCCTCGCCCATCGCCTCGACCGGCTGGTGGACCGTGGTCAGCGGCGGGTCGGTGTGCCGGGCGATGACGGAGTCGTCGAACCCGATGACGGCGACGTCGTCGGGGATCCGCCGGCCGCTGTCCTTGATGACCCGGATCGCCCCCGCCGCCATGGTGTCCGAGGAGGCGAAGACGGCGTCGAGATCGGAGTGGCGCTCCAGGAGCCACCGCATCGCCGACACGCCGCTCTCCTCGCTGAAGTCGCCGACCGCCACCGGGCCGTCGCCGAGCACGTCCCGGTACCCGTCGAGCCGATCCGTACCGGCCGTCATGTCCAGCGTGCCAGCGATGGCGGCGATCCGCTCCCGACCCCGCTCAACCAGGTACGACACCGCCTTTCGGGCGCCGCCACGGTTGTCGGCGTCGACGAAGCAGACCGGATCGGCGTGTTGCGGGCGGCCGATCCGGACGGCCGCCACCCCGCGCTCCTCCAGCCGGGCCGGCAACCGGTCGTCGCCACCGTGCAGGGACAGCAGCAGCGCCCCGTCGACGTGCTGCCGGGTCAGATAGCTCTCCAGCCGCTCCCGCTCCGCCGGCGACTGCGCGATCATGAGCAGCATCTGGAGGTCGCTGCTGGCCAGGCCGGCCGCGACGGCCTGCACGACCCGGCCGAAGAACGGCTCGGTGAAGAACCGCTCCCCTGGCTCGGTGACGACCAGGGCCACCGAGTCGGTCCGCTGGGTCACCAGCGCGCGGGCGGCCCGGTTGGGCACGTATCCCAGCTCGGCGATGGCCTGCTCGACAGCCTGCCGGGCCCGCCTGCTCACCTGCTCGGAGCCGTTGACGACCCGGGACACCGTGCCCCGGCCGACCCCGGCGCGCAGCGCCACCTGGTCGAGGGTGGGCCGCCCGGTCGAGCGGTTCCGCGCAGACGTCATATCGCTCCCTTCCGGCCTTTCGGTCGACAGCGTACTGTCGCCCACCCGCAGCGGGACGCCCCGCCGGTCCCCGGCGCCCGGCCGGCGGGAAACACGTCCGAAACTCCTGCGACATGCGGGAGCAACCGCCCGGCCCTAACGTCTGCGTTGACGGGAGTGCCAGATCCGCCGTTCACCGACCAGCTCGCCTGCGGCGCACAGTCGGGAGGATCCGTGTTCGCCAACTCCGAGGAGCTTCTGCGATACCTCGACACCGAGGGCATCCGCTCCGTCGATATCCGCTTCTGCGACCTGCTCGGCGTGATGCAGCACTTCAGCATGCCGGCCGAAACGTTCGACGAGAGCGTTTTCAGCGACGGGGTCGCCTTCGACGGCTCGTCCATCCGTGGCTTCCAGCAGATCCACGAGTCGGACATGCTGCTGCTGCCGGACCCGTCGACAGCGTTCGTCGATCCCTTCCGCGCCGAGGGGACGCTCGCGCTCAACTTCTTCGTCCACGACCCGTTCACCCGCGAGCCCTACAGCCGCGACCCGCGCAACGTGGCCAGAAAAGCCGAGGCGTACCTGACCGCCACCGGCATCGCCGACGCCGCGTACTTCGGGCCGGAGGCCGAGTTCTACATCTTCGACTCGGTGCGGTTCGCCACCGCCACGCACGAGTCGTACTACCACATCGACTCCGTGGAGGGCTGGTGGAACACTGGTCGTGACGAGCCCGGCGGCAACCGGGGTTACAAGACCGCGTACAAGGGCGGCTACTTCCCGGTGCCACCGATCGACCACTTCGCCGACCTGCGCGCCGAGATGGTCCGCCACCTCGTCAACGCCGGGTTCACAGTGGAGAAGGCCCACCACGAGGTCGGCACCGCCGGCCAGGCCGAGATCAACTTTCAGTACGGCCCGCTGCTGCACTGCGCCGACAACCTGCAGCTCTACAAGTACATCGTCAAGAACACGGCCTGGGCGGCCGGCCGCACGGTGACGTTCATGCCCAAGCCGCTGTTCGGTGACAACGGCTCCGGGATGCACACCCACCAGAGCCTGTCGCGCGGTGGGGAGCCGCTGTTCTACGACGAGACCGGGTACGCGGGGCTGTCGGACGCCGGCCGCTGGTACATCGGTGGGTTGCTGCGGCACGCGCCCAGCCTCTGCGCGTTCACCAACCCGACGGTCAACTCGTACCGCCGGCTGGTGCCGGGTTTCGAGGCGCCGGTCAACCTCGTGTACTCGCAGCGCAACCGCTCGGCCTGCGTCCGGATCCCGGTGACGGGCACTAACCCGAAGGCCAAACGGGTCGAGTTCCGCGTACCGGATCCGTCGGCCAACCCGTACCTGGCGTTCTCGGCCATGCTGATGGCCGGCCTCGACGGCATCAAGAGCAAGATCGAGCCGCCGGACCCGATCGACAAGGACCTGTACGATCTGCCGGCCGACGAGTTCGCCACCGTCAGCCAGACTCCGGGCTCGCTACCGGAGGTGCTCGAGGCGTTGGAGTCCGACCACGAGTACCTGCTCGACGGTGGGGTCTTCACCGCCGACCTGATCGAGACCTGGAGCGCGTGGAAACGCGAGAACGAGATCGACCCGGTCCGGCTGCGGCCGACGCCCCACGAGTTCGCGCTGTACTACGCCGTCTGACGGCGCGCGGCGGACGTACCGGTCGCGGCCACCCGGCGTGGCCGCGACCGAGGTGGGTCAGGCGACCCGGAGGTCCTCGCCGTTCACCCGGACGACGTCACCGCGGTGCAGTTGGCGGCCGCGCCGGGTGTCGACCTGGCCGTTGACCTCGACCTCGCCCGCGGCGATGCGCTCCTTGGTCTCGCCGCCGGAGTCGATGACCCCGGCGAGCTTGAGGAACTGCCCCAGCCTGATCCCGTCCTCGCGGACGACCACGTCTCGCATGAGTCTCATCATGGCAGCGGCGCGTCGGCACACCGACCGGGGCCGGTGCCCGCACGTCGGGCGGTCACCGTGGCGCGGCCGCTGCCGCGATGGGATACCTCAGCGCCGTACCGGGCTCTTCATCGTGCGGGCCATGGAGGCGGCGGCCAGCCCGACGGCGAGGATGACGAGGCCGGTCGCCACGTTGTTGGCGAGCGTTCCGGCGGTGACCGCACCGCCTCTCACCGCCCACGGGGCCGCGATGGTCCAGAGGCCGATGACCGGGACGGTGAAGGAGAGGCCATGGCTGCGGCCCCATACGGTGGCGAACGCGAGCCCCATGATCGCCACAGCGATACCAGTGATCAAGTCGTTGACCGCCAGGTTGAAGTTGAACCCGCGGAAATTGACCACCCACGGCGAGATCGCGAGCCAGACGCCGGCGAGCACCGCGATGCTGTCGACCGACTTGGCGGCCGGGGTCTCCGCGACCCGGTCAAACCGTTCACGCAGTTCTGCTATCTCCGGATGGTCCTCGATCGACACGGATGGTCGTACCATGGCGACAACCTCCTTCCGGCGCTTCCCTGTGTCGGCTTGCCGGGAAAAAGAGCAACTAACCTTCCCGACGGAGGAGATTGGCGGCTCCTCACCGGTCCGGTCCCCCGCCGCCGAGGTTTGCCCACCCATGGCCGGGTAGCCCGGTCACCTAGCGGCCAGTACGCGGTGGGAGGGCGTACGTGTCGGACCGGATGTTCCGGGACCGGCGAGATGCCGGCCGGGTGGTGGCGGAGCGCGGCGAGGTGCCGGAAACCTACCCGGTCGCCGTGTAAGGGCCGAATGCCACGGAGGGCATCGTGGACACCACCCATCAGAGCGCAGAGATCCCCGCTGCCGGAGTGTTGCTGGACGCCGACATCGAGGTGCCGGACGCGCCCCGGGGACTGGTGCTGTTCGCCCACGGCAGCGGCAGCAGCCGGCACAGCCCGCGCAACCGGTACGTCGCCGGTCAGCTTCAGGGCGCGGGCCTGGCCACCGTGCTCGCCGACCTGCTCACGGCCGAGGAGGAGCGGGTCGACGTCCTCACCGCCGAGCTGCGGTTCGACATCGGGCTGCTGGCACCGCGCGTGGCCGCGCTGGCCGACTGGCTCTCCGACAACTCCGACACCGCCGGGCTGGGCATCGGGCTGTTCGGCGCCAGTACCGGCGCGGCGGCCGCGCTCGTCGCGGCGGCCGCTCGGCCGAACCTCGTGCAGGCCGTGGTGTCCCGCGGTGGACGGCCGGACCTCGCCGGCGAGTACCTGCGGCTGGTGCAGCAGCCGACGCTGCTCATCGTCGGCGAGCGGGATGCGACCGTCATCGCGCTCAACCGGACCGCCATGCAGCAGATCCCCGCCGAGACCTGGTTGGAGATCGTCCCGGGCGCGACGCACCTGTTCGAGGAGCCGGGCGCGCTGGAGGAGGTGGCCCGGCTGACCCGGGACTGGTTCATCCGGCATCTGCGGCCGGTCGCTCACGCCGGCGGCGCGCGCCGCTGACGCACAGGGGCGTCGGAGTCGGCGCGCGCCGCTGACGCAGCGGAGCGACGTTGAGCCGCTCCTGACGGCACCGGCCGGGGCGTGGTGCGCGCCCCGGCCGTTCCCCCCGGATGTGCCGGTCTCTATCAGGCGGTATGCGCGACGCGCATGCCCAGCTGGCTGGTCATCTTCAGGCGGGTGCGCAGGTCGCCGCGGGCGGCGATGGCCGAGTAGTAGGCCTCGCGGCGGCGGGCGACGCAGCCGGCGGGTCGTTCGGGGGTGTCGACGAGT
>NZ_JAATVY010000029.1 GCF_011947195.1 Planosporangium thailandense
GGCCGCCGGCACCCACCGGTTCACCTTCACCGTCGCCGGTGATCCGACCACCCACACGGTCACCGTGAGAATCCGATAGCACACCACCCCGGGGGGGATGGGATGGGCCGGTCCGCGCGGACCGGCCCACTCCCGTTCCGGGCCAGCGGCTCAGCGCCCGCGGTGGCGCACCCGGGACTTCGCACGACGTACCTGACGACGATGCTCGGCGGCCGTACGACCTCCGGCACGCGGCTGTGTCCACCTGGCTCAACCGGGGAGTGCCGCCCACCGACGTCGCCGAGTTGGCCGGGCAGTCGGTGGAAATCCTCTTCAGGATCTACGCGAAGTCGGGGCTTCCGGGCCAGCCATAGCGCCGTTGATCCGAGGGCGGCTCGCCGGTGAGCGCCCAGCGCAAACGATCATGTCCTTCCTGGGTACCGATCTCCGCCCGGCACTGCGGATATGCAACGTAATAGGCAATTGAGGCACCGAGGAAGCGCGGGTCGACCGCGTCTGCGCTGATCCGACGACGGCCAAAGAACAGGCCGTGACGGCGCACGAGCTCCGGCCGGGCGTAGGTGAGTAACAGTGAACTGAACGACGACGAAAACGGCGAACGCAACATCGGGTAGCCGGGTGCCAGCGCTTCCCACGGCACAATCAGTTTCCCGAACGGGGATCGGTCGATTAGGCCGTCAGGGCGCAGTTGCACGTAGAAGGCGCTGCGCCACACCGCAACAAGCCATCCCGCCGCCAACAGGACGTACAGGCCGGTCATTGCGACCGTTATGCCGCTCATGACCAGTAAGATCGGATCGCCGCGCGTTGCGCCCCGCGAAGCCGGGTCGAGTCTCATTGCGACCTGACTACCAGCAAAGAGAACCGCTCCGATGGCGAAGTAGATCTGCCGGACATTGGGCAACGTGCGGAACGAGCGCGTGCATGGGTCAACGGTGAACGTTGCCGGCTGGGGCAACGTAGCCACGGCCAAGCAGAGCACCCACGAGGCCAGTGCTAGGAGAGTGGGCACGCCGATCAGCGCAAACCCGATGAAGCTCGCCGATCGCATCTGTAGTCCGATCCATGGGCAGCCCACGGCCAGGGCGACAGCCATGCTGAGTATCAGGCGTCGGTGCCGGACCGCCCCGGTAGCCATCGCGGAGAGCATTGCGGGAGCGTAGGGGCACGACGATGGCCAGTCTGTCCACTGATCGTGCTAACCGTCGTTGGGCAGATCGTCAGTTTCGGCCGGAACACGGTGGCTCGTTCATCGTCGGCTTCCCGGACACGCGTCCTCTGCCCACACGTCGCCGCCTACTGATCTCGCTGCGAACCTGGGCGCGTATAGGGCGTGGACGCCCGATCATGGCCGGATCGAGCCGGTGACAACCGGACATACGAACAAGGCCGCTGACCGGCTTCGTGCTGGTCAGCGGCCTTGTTTTGGCATTTGGATCGAAATTCGATCTTGGTGCCCCCGGCAGGATTCGAACCTGCGCACCCGCCTCCGGAGGGCGGTGCTCTATCCCCTGAGCTACGGGGGCCCTTGCGACCAGAGAAGACTAGCAGAGACGCCGAGGGACCTGCGCGCCGGATCTCGGCGCGTCGCCACGTGCCGTGTATATACCGGAATGGGCGGTTCACAGCAACGAATCCTGGCTGTTCGGCGGACTTTGCCGCGCCACCCGGGACGGGCAGGATCTTCGCTTGCAACCAACCTGCACCCGGGAGGCAACCATGACGAGCTACCGCATCGCCGCAGTCGCGGCGGTCAGTAGCGCGAACGCGGCCCTCTCGAACCTTCTGTACGCGCAGGCGGTCGACCGTAAGTCGCGCAAGGCGCCGCCAGCTCCCAAGAACCAGGAACGGAAGTGAACCTTGGGGAGTTCGACATCGAATACGGCGTCAAACTCCCCAAGATCGGGAACGTCTACTGAAGCGGCTTGGCTCCCATGCTGGTCAGCAGGTTGGTGAAGATCGTGATCTCGGTCTGCTGACCGGACTTGATCGACTCGGCGAGCGAGGTCACGTCCGGGTTGTGGCTGAGCTTCAGGATCGCGTCGGCCATGTGGATGCCGCCGAGGTGGTGGCGGATCATCAGCTGGCAGAACAGGATGTCGAAGTCCTTGCCCGTCACCGTGTTGAGCTTGGTCAGCTCCGCGTCGGAGGCCATGCCCGGCATGCGGCCGTCCGGGGTCAGTTCCTTGTCGCCGCCGGGCATCCAGGCCATCGGCGCCTGGTCACCTGAGCGGCTCACGTGCCACTTGTCCAGCCAGGCCTTCATCGTGCCGATCTGACCCTGCTGGGTGAGGGCGATGTCGTACCCCTCGTGGCGCACCTCGGCGTTCGTGGCCCGCTGGTACGCGAGCATCCCCATCTCGACGGCCTGCGCGTGGTGCAGCGACATGTCCCGGGCGAAGCCGGCCTCGGGGGAGTCCTCACCCGGCGCGTAGAGCCCGGCGGAGACGACGCCGGCGGCGTACGCGAGAACCAGCGCCACCACCGCGGCGAGCCCGGCCAGCAGTAGCCGGACCCGCCGCGACGACGGCAGGATCGACGAGACCGGCATCAGCCGGTGCCGCCGGGAGCGGTCCCGCCGGGAGCCGTCCCGCCGGGCATGCCGGCCTGGCCGCCGGATGCGGTGTTGGGGTCGAGGTCATGCGGCGTGGTGCCGGTCTCGGTGATGTACGCGCCGGACGAGCAGGTCGAGTTGGGTTCGCGGGCGGAGACCTCGCGCAGGGCCTTGATGAAGTCGTCGATACGCGGGTCGCTGGCCTTGTCGACCTTGAGCTGGTAGCCCCACGTCTGCACGGAGATCGGCTTGTCCAGCCCCGGGAACGGGCTCATGAGCATGAAGTCGTGGCCCTTGACCTTCTTGGCCAGCTCGTCCACCTGCGACTTGGGCAGATCAGGACGGTACGTGACCCAGATGGCCCCGTGCTCCTCGCTGTGGACGGCGTGCTCGTTGGCGATCGGCGCGTCGTAGACGTCGCCGAGGCAGCGCTGCCAGTTGTTGTTGTGGGTGCCGCCGACCGGGGGAAGCACCGAGTACTTGAGAGGGCCGCTCTCGTGCTGCTGGTAATCCAGCATCTTGGGGTTGGACTTGCGGTAGTTGATGATCCCGGGGATCTTCGCCGCCCGATCCTCCCAGGTCAGGCCGTTCTGGTACACCTGGTAGCCGCCGAAGCCGACGATGCCCAGCGCGATGACGCCCACCAGGCCGAACAGGGCGATCGGGCCCCAGTTGCGCCCCTGGTTGACCTTCACCGGAGTCACCGGTCGGCGGGGGCCGCCCGGTCCGCCCTTCTTGGCGGCGCCGGCCTTGGCGGCGCCGGCCTTGGCGGCAGCCGGCTTGGTCGCACCCGACTTCGCGGCGCCTGACTTGGCCGCGTTCGACGTGGCCGAACCGCCGCTCCGGGCCGCCGATCCGGACTTTTCACCCGGGTTGTCCTTGGGCTTACCGCCCGGCTTCGTGCTCGACGGACGGCGGGTCCCGCCGCCGTGCTGGGTACTCATGCTCATGGGGCCTCGTCACGTAGGGTGATCAGGAATATCGGTCCCGGGGCGGGCCGGCGTCCCGCATTCTGACCAGTACCTCGGGTCGCCGCCAGATCGACGAGTCTACCCTGGATAGCATTACTCGGTGACTCCCGCCGACCTTGCTGCCGCAATCCTCGACGCCGCCCGTGCCGTCCTGACCGAGCGCGGGCTCGACGCGTCCGTTCTGCCCGGCTCCACCAGCGTCGAGCGACCGCGTAACCCAGAGCACGGCGACTACGCCTCGACGCTCGCTCTCCAGGTGGCGAAGAAGGTCGGCGCCAATCCGCGTGAACTGGCCACGGCGATCGCCGGTCAGCTCGAGCGCGTCGACGGCGTGAAGGCCGCCGAGGTCGCCGGTCCGGGCTTCCTCAACATCCGGCTCGACCCGGCCGCCGCGGGGCGGCTGGCCCGCGTCGTGGTCGAGGCCGGTCACGGGTACGGGCGCAGCACGACCCTGGCCGGCGAGCGCATCAACCTCGAGTTCGTGTCGGCGAACCCGACCGGGCCGATCCACATCGGCGGCGTGCGCTGGGCCGCGGTGGGTGACGCGCTGGCCCGGCTGCTGCGCGCGGTCGGCGCCGAGGTGGGCACCGAGTACTACTTCAACGACGCCGGCGCGCAGATCGACCGGTTCGCGAAGTCGCTGCTGGCCGCCGCGAAGGGTGAGCCGACCCCGGAGGACGGCTACGGCGGCGCGTACATCAACGACATCGCCCGGGCGGTCCTGGCCAAGCGCCCCGACACGCTGACCACGCCCGACCCGCAGGAGATCTTCCGGGTCGAGGGCATCGCGCTGATGTTCAACGAGATCAAGGAGTCGCTCGCCGAGTTCGGCGTGCGCTTCGACCGGTACTTCAACGAGAAGGACCTGCACGACCGGGGTGAGCTGGACACGGCGCTGGACCGGCTGCGCGAGCAGGGCCACGTCTACGAGGCCGAGGGCGCCACCTGGCTGCGTACCACCGAGTTCGGCGACGACAAGGACCGGGTACTGCGCAAGTCCGATGGCTCGTGGACGTATTTCGCCGCCGACTGCGCCTACTACCTGGACAAGCGCGAGCGGGGCTTCGACCGGGCCGTGCTCATGCTCGGCGCCGACCACCACGGCTACATCGGCCGGATGAAGGCGATGGCGGCGTGCTTCGGCGACGACCCCGACCGCAACCTGGAGATCCTGATCGGCCAGATGGTCAACCTCGTACGGGAGGGCCAGCCGGTGCGGATGAGCAAGCGCGCCGGCACGGTGGTGACCATGGAGGACCTGGTCGACGCGATCGGTGTGGACGCCGCCCGGTACGCCCTCGCCCGGTACTCGGTCGACTCGCCGATCGACATCGACCTCGACCTGTGGACCCGGCGCAGCAACGACAACCCGGTGTTCTACGTGCAGTACGCGCACGCCCGGATCGCGAGCCTGCTGCGCAACGCCGCCGAGCTGGGCATCACCCGCGGTGACGACTTCGACCCCGGGCTGCTCAGCCACGAGCGGGAAAACGATCTCCTCAAGGCGCTGGGCGAGTTCCCCGGCATCGTGGCGAGCGCCGCTGAGCTGCGCGAACCCCACCGGGTCGCGCGCTACCTTGAAGAGCTGGCGACCGCCTACCACAAGTTCTACGAGGCGTGCCGGGTCCTGCCGCGCGGTGACGAAGAGGCCACCGACCTGACCAGGGCGCGGCTGTGGCTGGTCGAGGCGACCCGGACGGTGTTCGCCAACGGTCTGGATCTACTGGGTGTCACCGCACCGGAACGGATGTAACTACCCATGCGCGCACACGAGGCGGGGGCGCTCCACGCCGACATCGGCTACCGCGGGCCGGCCTGGCTGCACGTACCGGAGGACGTCAACGCCCTCATGCCGCAGCTGTGGCCGCGGACGGTGCGCCGCGCCGGCACCGGCGCCCTGACGGTGGGCGGCGTCGACGTACAGGAACTGGCCGAGGAGTACGGCACCCCCGCGTACGTGCTCGACGAGGCCGACTTCCGGGCCCGCTGCCGGGAGTTCGCGGCGGCGTTCGCAGACTGTGACGTGTACTACGCCGGCAAGTCGTTCCTGTGCCGGGCGGTGGTGCGCATCGTCGCCGAGGAGGGGCTCTTCCTCGACGTGTGCTCCGGCGGTGAGCTGGCGGTCGCCCTCGCCGCGGGCATGCCGCCCGAGCGCCTGGGCTTCCACGGCAACAACAAGTCGGTCGCGGAGCTCACGCGCGCGGTCGAGGCCGGGGTCGGCCGCATCATCGTGGACTCGTTCCACGAGATCGACCGGTTGTCCGCCATCGCGCGCGAGCGCGGCGTCCGGCCCTCGGTGCTGATCCGGGTGACCGTGGGGGTGGAGGCGCACACCCACGAGTACATCGCGACCGCGCACGAGGACCAGAAGTTCGGCTTCTCGCTCGCCGGTGGCGCCGCGCTCGCCGCCGCCCTCAAGATCATTGACGAGGACGTGCTCGAGCTGCGCGGTCTGCACTCGCACATCGGCTCGCAGATCTTCGACACCGGCGGGTTCGAGGTGTCGGCGCGCCGCGTGCTGGGCCTGCACGCGCAGATCCGGGACGCGCGCGGGGTCGAACTGCCCGAGCTCGATCTGGGCGGCGGCTTCGGTATCGCGTACACCAGCCAGGACGACCCGAGCGAACCGGGCGAGCTGGCCAAGCGTCTTGTCAAGATCGTCGAGGACGAGTGCGAGCTGGCGACGCTCGCCGTGCCGCGGCTGTCGATCGAGCCCGGCCGGGCGATCGTGGGCCCGGCGATGTTCACGCTGTACGAGGTCGGCACCGTCAAGGACGTGGACGGGATCCGCAGCTACGTAAGCGTCGACGGCGGGATGAGCGACAACATCCGTACGGCCCTCTACGACGCGTCGTACTCGGCCACGGTCGCGAGTCGCACCTCAACTGCACCCCCGATGCTTGCCCGTGTTGTGGGAAAACATTGTGAGGCCGGGGATATCGTCGTGAAGGATGAATTCCTGCCCGCTGACGTGCGGCCGGGAGATCTTCTCGCCGTGCCGGGCACGGGGGCGTACTGCCGCAGTATGGCGAGCAACTACAACCACGTGCCGCGGCCGCCGGTGGTGGCTGTCGCCGACGGCGCCGCCCGCGTGGTCGTCCGGCGGGAGACAGAGGACGACCTTCTCGCGTTGGACATGGGGTGAGCATGAATCCGGTCAGGATTGCGGTTCTCGGTTGCGGCACCGTGGGCACCGAGGTGGTGCGCCTGCTGCACGAACAGGCCGCCGACCTGACAGCCCGCATCGGCGCCCCGCTGCAGTTGGTGGGGGTGGCCGTACGCCGGCTCAGCCGCGACCGCGGTGACCTGCCCGTCGACCCCGACCTGTTCACGACCGACGCGCTCGGCCTGGTCAAGCGCGACGACGTCGACATCGTGGTCGAGGTGGTGGGCGGCATCGAGCCGGCGCGTACGTGGCTGGTCGAGGCGCTGCGCGCGGGCAAGAGCGTCGTGACCGCCAACAAGGCGCTGCTCGCCGAGGACGGCGCCACGCTGCACGCGGCGGCCGTGGACGGCCGCGCCGACCTGTACTACGAGGCGGCCGTCGCCGGCGCCATCCCGCTGCTGCGGCCGCTGCGCGAGTCGCTGCACGGCGACCGCATCACCCGGGTCACCGGCATCGTCAACGGCACCACCAACTTCATCCTCTCGTCCATGGACGAGACCGGCGTCGGGTTCTCCGAGGCGCTCGACCAGGCGACCGCGCTCGGGTACGCCGAGGCCGACCCCACCGCCGACGTCGAGGGCTTCGACGCCGCGGCGAAGGCGGCGATCCTCGCGTCGCTGGCCTTCCACACCCGGGTACGGGCGGCCGACGTGCACCGTGAGGGCATCACCGAGGTCAGCGCGGCGGACATGGCCAGCGCGAAGGCGATGGGCTGCACGATCAAGCTGCTGTGCATCACCGAGAGCTCGGGCGACGCGGTCAGCGTCCGCGTGCATCCGGCGATGATCCCGCGTACGCACCCGCTGGCCAGCGTCGGCGGCGCGTTCAACGCGGTGTTCGTGGAGGCGCAGGCCGCCGGTCAGCTGATGTTCTACGGCCAGGGTGCCGGCGGGGCCCCGACCGCGAGCGCGGTGCTCGGTGACATCGTGGCCGTCGCGCGCAACCGCCTGGCGGGGGTACGTGCCGCCAGCGAGTCCGCCTATGCCGACCTGCGGATCCGCCCGATCGGCGAGGCGACCACCCGCTACCACATCAGCCTGGACGTCGCCGACCGCGCCGGTGTGCTGGCCGCCGTGGCCGGCGTGTTCGCGGCGCACGGGGTGAGCATCGCCACCGTCCACCAGTCGGGGCGCGGCAACGAGGCCGTACTGGTGATCGTGACGCACCGTGCGACGGACGCGGCGCTCGCCGCGACCGTCGAAGAGCTGCGTGCCCTGGATATCGTCCGGTCTGTCGCCAGCGTCCTGCGCGTCGAGGGGGAGTAGCCATGTGGCGTGGATTGATCGAGCGTTACCGGGACCGCCTGCCGGTGTCCGAGTCGACGCCGGTCGTGACCCTGTTGGAGGGCAACACCCCGTTGGTGCCCGCGCCGGAGCTGTCCGATCGGACCGGCTGCGACGTGTACCTGAAGGTGGAGGGCGCCAACCCGACCGGTTCGTTCAAGGACCGCGGCATGACGATGGCTGTGTCCAAGGCCGTCGAGGCTGGGGCGAAGGCCGTGATCTGCGCCTCGACCGGCAACACCTCGGCGTCGGCGGCGGCGTACGCGGCCCGCGCCGGTCTCACCTGCGCCGTTCTCGTGCCGAGCGGCAAGATCGCAATGGGCAAGCTGGCCCAGGCCCTCGTGCACGGCGCGCGGCTGCTGCAGGTCGACGGCAACTTCGACGACTGCCTGGCGCTGGCGTCGAAGCTGTCCATCGACTATCCCGTGGCCCTGGTCAACTCGGTCAACCCGGACCGGCTACACGGGCAGAAGACCGCCTCGTTCGAGATCATCGAGGCGCTCGGCGACGCCCCCGACATCCACTGCCTGCCCGTCGGCAACGCCGGCAACATCACGGCGTACTGGATGGGCTACAACGAGGCGTTCGACGCCGGCGAGGCGACGCGTAAGCCGAAGATGTACGGCTTCCAGGCCTCCGGCGCCGCACCGATCGTGAACGGCGCGGTGGTACGCGAGCCGTCGACGATCGCCACCGCGATCCGGATCGGCAACCCGGCGTCGTGGACCAAGGCGGTCGACGCCCGTGACCAGTCCGGCGGGCTGATCCACGCGGTCAGCGACCGGGACATTCTCAACGCGTACCGGTTGCTGGCGCGCAAGGTCGGCGTCTTCGTCGAGCTGGGGAGCGCGGCGAGCGTCGCCGGGCTGCTGCAGTCGGCGCAGGCCGGCCTCGTACCGGCCGGTTCGACGATCGTGTGCACGGTGACCGGTCACGGCCTCAAGGACCCGGAGTGGGCGATCTCCACCGCCCCGTCCCCGACGACCATCCCGGCGGACGCTCTCGCCGCGGCCCGCGAGCTCGGCCTGGCCTGACCCGGTTCCATGATCCTGAAGGATTTGCCGTGCAGGAACACGGAAAATCCTTCAGGATCGTGGGGGATGGCGGGGCTGCGCCGCGCCGGTGTACCCGCGGTGAGCGGTGTTGTCGGAGCGGTTGCCTAGCATGTGCGGCATGGCGTTGCTGAGCGACCCGGTATGGGTCAGGGTGCCCGCGACCAGCGCGAATCTGGGGCCCGGCTTCGACGCGCTGGGGCTTGCGCTCGGGCGCTACGACGAGGTGACGGCCCGCGTGACCGCGGGCGGTGTCAGCGTGGAGGTGACCGGCGAGGGCGCTGGGCACCTGCCGACCGACGACAGCCACCTGGTGGTGCGTTCGATGATGGCCGTGTTCGACGAGCTGGGAGAGCGGCCGGCCGGGCTGGAGCTGCACTGCCTCAACCGCATTCCGCAGGCGCGCGGGCTCGGGTCGTCCTCGGCGGCCATCGTGGCGGGAATACTCGCCGCTCGGGCGCTTGTTGTGGATGGTGCAGCGCGGATGCCGGACGAGGCGGTGCTACGGTTCGCCGCCCGGCTGGAGGGTCATCCCGACAACGTCGCGCCCTGTCTGCTCGGCGGATTCACCATCGCCTGGACGCAGGACGACGGGGCGCGTGCGGTCCGTGAGGACCCGGCACCCGGGGTTCGTGCCGTGGTGTTCGTGCCGTCGGAGCAGGGCCTGACCGAGGTCGCTCGCGCGGCCCTGCCGGCCACCGTTCCGCACGCCGACGCGGCGTTCAACGCCGGCCGTTCGGCACTGTTGGTCCAAGCCCTGACCAGGTCGCCTGAGCTGCTTTTTCCCGCTACCGAAGACCGTCTGCACCAGCCGTACCGCGCGAGCGGGGCGCCGGCCAGTGCGGCCCTCGTGGCGCAGCTGCGCGCCGACGGCATCGCCGCCGTGGTGAGTGGCGCGGGACCGACGGTGCTCGCCTTCGTGCCCGACGGCTGGACACCGCCGCAGCTCGCCGATTGGCAGGTGTGGCCCCTTGACCTCGATACGAGGGGGGCGACAGTGACGATCGGCACGAGATCGGGTACTGTGGAACACGCCGAGCGGGACCCTGTTGCCGCAGGTTGGGCGGGTTGACTACGCTACCGGGGTAGCAGCCGTTTCAAGTGCGGCGATCTTGAGCGGGACGGCGTACCGCACATTCACCCGTGGCACCCCTTGCTGAAGCCTCGGCCGCCAACCGCAGCTTGTACAGATCGCTTGCGTTGGGCGGGGCCTGACCGCACCGGTGGCCCGGTCTCCGCACGGCTGCAAAGACTCCCGTAACGCCTATGCGAAGCGGGTGTATCCGCGGACCGTTCCGGCCGTTGTATCTCGACCCGGACAGTCCCCGGCCTTATCGAGGGAAGGAATCCATTGAGCGACACTACCGACGTGACGTCGGACGTCTCTGGCGACCGTTCGTCGGTCGTGGCCGAGACCGCTGAGCGCGCGACCGCGCCTCGCCGTCGACGCACCGGCAGCGGACTGTCCGCGATGCTGCTGCCCGAGTTGCAGAACCTGGCCTCGTCGCTCGGCATATCCGGTATCGCGCGCATGCGTAAGAGCGAGCTGGTTGCCGCCATTCAGGAAAAGCAGAGCGGTGACGCGCGGACGTCCGGCGTCCGTGGCGAGGTCGCCGCTCGCGCGGAAGCACCCCGTGCCGCCGTGCGTGCCGAGGTGCGCGCCGACGAGTCGGGCGACACCGCCGAGCGCGCGCCGCGCCGGGCGACCCGGCCGGCGGGACCGCCCGAGTCGCGCGCGGTCAGCGAGAACACCGTCGAGCGGGCCGACACGGGCGCCCGCGTCGAGACCACCGAGCGCACCGACCTCACCGAGCGCCGCGAGGACGCCGGCGAGCGCCCGGAGCGCGCCAACCGCAGAGAGCGCACCGACCGGGCCGAGCGGCCCGACCGCGGCGAGCGCACCGAGCGGTCCGACCGCGGCGAGCGCGGCGAGCGCACCGACCGCGGCGAGCGCACCGACCGGGGTGAGCGGGCCGACCGGGGTGAGCGGGCCGAGCGGTCCGACCGTGGTGAGCGTGCCGACCGGGGTGAGCGGGCCGAGCGGGCCGAGCGTGCCGACCGCGGCGAGCGCGGTGAGCGCACCGACCGCGGTGAGCGGTCCGAGAGCGGCGAGCGCGCCGAGCGGGGCGATCGCGGCGGGCGCAACGGGCGTACCGACGACCGGGGTGGCCGGGGCGACGGCAACGTCCGCACCGACAACCGCAACGACGCCCGTTCCGACGAGGACGACGACGAGGGCGGCGGCCGGCGCGGCCGGCGTAGCCGCTTCCGTGACCGGCGGCGTGGCCGTGGCGAGCGCGGCGGTGAGGGCGGCGAGCCGCAGACCAGCGAGGACGACGTTCTCGTACCGGTCGCCGGCATCCTCGACGTGCTCGAAAACTACGGCTTCATCCGTACCACCGGCTACCTGGCCGGCCCCAACGATGTCTACGTCTCGATGTCGCAGGTCAAGAAGTACGGCCTGCGGCGCGGTGACGCGGTCACCGGCGCGGTCCGCCAGGCCCGCGACGGTGAGCAGCGCCGGGACAAGTACAACCCGCTGGTCCGGCTGGACACGATCAACGGGATGGAGCCCGAGGAGGCGCGCCGTCGGCCGGAGTTCTACAAGCTGACGCCGCTGTACCCGCAGGAGCGGCTGCGGCTGGAGACCGAGCCGCAGATCCTGACGACGCGGGTCATCGATCTGGTGATGCCGATCGGCAAGGGGCAGCGGGCGCTGGTCGTCTCGCCGCCGAAGGCCGGTAAGACGATGGTGCTGCAGTCGATCGCGAACGCGATCACCCGCAACAACCCGGAGTGCCACCTGATGGTGGTGCTGGTCGACGAGCGTCCCGAAGAGGTCACCGACATGCAGCGGTCGGTGAAGGGCGAGGTCATCGCCTCGACGTTCGACCGGCCGCCGGGCGACCACACCATGGTCGCCGAGCTGGCGATCGAGCGGGCCAAGCGCCTCGTCGAGCTGGGCCACGACGTGATCGTGCTGCTCGACTCGATCACCCGGCTGGGTCGGGCGTACAACCTCGAAGCCAAGGTCAGCGGCCGGATCCTGTCCGGTGGTATCGACTCGACGGCGCTGTACCCGCCGAAGCGGTTCCTCGGCGCGGCCCGCAACATCGAGAACGGCGGCTCGCTGACGATCATCGCCACCGCGCTGGTCGAGACCGGTTCCATGATGGACACGGTCATCTTCGAGGAGTTCAAGGGCACGGGTAACGCCGAGCTCAAGCTCGACCGCAAGATCGCTGACAAGCGGGTCTTCCCGGCGATCGACATCGACGCGTCCGGTACCCGTAAGGAAGAGATCCTGATGGCGCCGGAAGAGCTCGTGATCGTGCACAAACTGCGCAAGGTGCTCCACGCGCTCGACTCGCAGCAGGCGCTCGACCTGCTGTTGGACCGGCTCAAGAAGACCCGGACCAACATCGAGTTCCTGATGCAGATCGCCCAGTCCACGCCGGGCGAGTAGCGGCACCTACCCGTCGGAGGCGGCCGGGCGACGACCCGGCCGCCTCCGCGCGGGAATGCCGGGGTCAGCCCCGGCGTTATCTGGAGATGGTGTGCTCAAGCGGGTAGGGCCGACCGCAGGGTCGCAGCCGGCATGGCACACTGGTACGTCGGCCAGGTACCGGTTCACGCCCGATCCGCCACCGGCGGTGGCAAAGGCAGCATCGCCCAGGCGGTGGTGTTGACGGCGACCCGGCGACCACTCACGGAAGGACCACCTGCTTTGAAGCCCAACGCTCACCCGCAGTACGACGTGACCCAGGTCACCTGCTCCTGCGGCAACACCTTCACGACCCGCAGCACCGCCAAGAACGGGCAGATCCACGTGGAGACGTGCAACGTGTGCCACCCGTTCTACACCGGCAAGCAGCGCGTGCTCGACACCGCTGGCCGGGTCGCGAAGTTCCAGCAGAAGTACGCCAAGGTTCAGGCCAAGAAGGCCGGCAAGTAGCTGCGCTGACGGCGCCCGTACCGCGCTGCCCCTCATCGGGGCCGCGGGCGGGCGCCGTCTTCGTATCCGCACGTGTCCGGGCCGGTCCACAGATAGGAAGACGATGAACAGCGAGCGCCTGGAGTCCCTCCTCGCCGAGTTCGCCGAGCTGGAGCAGCGCCTTGCCGACCCGGCCATCCACGCCGACCAGAACGCGGCCCGCAAGGTCGGTCGCAGGTACGCCGAGCTGACGCCGATCGCCAAGACGGCGACCGAGCTGAGCCAGGCCCGCGCCGATCTCGACGCCGCCCGGGAGCTGGCCGACGCCGACCCCGACTTCGCCGCCGAGGCGGCCGAGATCGAAGCGCGGCTGCCGGAGCTGGAGGAGCGGCTCGCCGAGCTGCTCATGCCGCGCGACCCCAGCGACGCCAAGGACGTGATCCTGGAGATCAAGGCCGGTGAGGGTGGCGAGGAGTCGGCGCTGTTCGCCGGCGACCTGCTGCGGATGTACCTGCGGTACGCCGAGCGGCGCGGCTGGGTCACCGAGGTGCTCGACTCGCAGGAGTCCGACCTCGGCGGGTACAAGGACGTCGCGGTAGCGATCAAGACGCGCGGGGTGCCCGACGGCGGCTACGGCGTCTGGTCCCGGCTGAAGTGGGAGGGCGGCGTCCACCGCGTCCAGCGGGTGCCCGTCACCGAGTCGCAGGGGCGCATCCACACCAGCGCCGCCGGTGTGCTGGTCACGCCGGAGGCCGAGGAGACCGAGGTCGAGATCGACCAGAACGACCTGCGGATCGACGTGTTCCGCTCGTCGGGCCCCGGCGGCCAGAGCGTCAACACGACCGACTCGGCCGTACGGATCACCCACCTCCCGACCGGGATCGTCGTCTCCTGCCAGAACGAGCGGTCGCAGCTGCAGAACAAGGACCGCGCGATGCGGATGCTGCGCGCCAAGTTGGCCCAGGTGGCGGAGGAGCAGGCCGCCGCGGCGGCGTCCGACGCGCGCAAGGCCCAGGTGCGCACCGTCGACCGGTCCGAGCGGATCCGCACGTACAACTTCCCGCAGAACCGGATTACCGACCACCGGATCGGGTACACCGCGTACAACCTGGACCTGGCGCTCGCCGGCGACCTCGACGGTGTTCTCGATGCGTTGACCGAGGCCGAGCGGCAGGCCCGTCTTGCGGGAGAAACCCAGCTGGTGCGCAAGTAGATCTTGCACAAAGCGGTGACGGTCATCGCCGCTGTCGATTGATGTCACCGTCACACTCCTGAAACTGGTATCGGGCAACATTGTGTCCGGTACGGTTTGATAGGCATCAGAATCCGCCAGGGGGAAACCGCAGTCATGTCTTCGCCGTTGCGAACCGCGCCAGTCGATATCACTGCCGCCCCGCGTGCCGTCATCAGCGCCACCGCCGGCCTGCTCTACAAGGTCGGCCGCTCCGTGCTCGGCGAGAGCCGGGTCCCGACGGCACAGGCCAACGCCTGGGAGGCCGTCTGCGCCGACCGCCAGCGGGCGCAGTCCCGGGCTGAGCTGGAGCGCTGGCTCGCCAGCGACCGACAGCGCCGCACCACGCCGGTTCGGTAAGAACCGGACATTCACGTACTGACGGGCAGCCGGAGCACCGGCTGCCCGTCATCGTATGTGCGCCCCCTCAGCAGGCGCGCGGCATCTCCTTCGCCTTGAGCATCTCGTGGTCGGCCGCCACGAACGCCTCGGCCACCGTGGTGATCGGACCCTCCTCGGAGATTCCGGCCCAGCCGATCGTCACGCTCACCGGCGTACCGGGCACGAGCGACTCCCAGTCCTCGCAGGACACCGCGGTGACGATCCGGCGGGCGATCTCGCTGGCCTCCTCCTGCGACGTCGTCGCCAGCACCACCACGAACTCGTCACCGCCGTAGCGGGCCACAAAGTCGTCGCGGCGCATCACCCGGCTCAGGACCGCCGCCACCCGCTGCAGCACCAGGTCGCCGGACAGGTGCCCGTGCACCGTGTTCACGGCCTTGAAACCGTCCAGATCGCACACGCCGAGCACGAGGGACTCGCCCTTGGCCATGAGCTGGTTCACGTAGTGCTCCAGCGCCCAGCGGTTGGGCAGCCCGGTCAGCGGGTCGGTGCTCGCGGCGCCCGCGTACCAGTCCGCGCGGCGGCGCAGCTCGTCATGGTCGACCCTGGCGGCCATACCCTCGACGAACAGGTCGCGCAGCTTCTCGTTGGACGCGCCCGCGATCCGGCACGCCTGCCGGTCGGCGTCGTACGCGGCGGCGAGGTCGCCGGCGGCCACGTACGCCAGCGCGCGCAGCCGGTGCCCCTCCGCCGCGCCCAGCGTCTCATCGGCGACCTCCGCCGTCTCCAGCCGGGCGAGGGCCTCGATCGGCCGGTGCTCGGCGATGGCCAGGCACACGGCGCCCAGCACCGCGAGGTCGTGGGCGGTGCCGGAGTCGTCGGCGGCCTGCAGCAGCGGCCGGGGATCCGAGTCGAGCATCGGCCCGTGACGGCCGAGCGCGGCCAACCGGGCGATCGCGTACCCGTACGCCCGGAGGCTGACCGGCCGCAGCAGCCCGAGCTCGCCGCCCAGCCGGCGCAGGCGAAGGTCCTGCACGACGTCGCGCAGGATGCGCGAGCAGCCCTCGGTGTCGCCGAACTGGTCCAGGGAGACCGCGTGCCGGACCCGGATGTCGGGGGCGGCGAAGAACCCGGGCGGCATGCCGAGCCCGGCGCCGATGGTGCGGGCGCGGGCGAGCGCGCCGAGAGCGTGGCCGTGGAAGCCCGCGTACGAGTAGGCCAGGGCGAGGTCGTGCCAGGCGCGGACGATCCCGGCGTCGGTCAGTTCGACGGCGTTGAGCGTGCGGGCCGACAGCACCAGGTGCCACACGCACGTCTCCAGCGAGCCGCTGTGCAGGCCGACCAGGGCGGCGAAGGCGTGCAGCAGCCCGACCCGAGCCGGCTCCGGGTAGGCGCGGGCGGCCTCGAACGCGGCGTCCATCGTCGCGCTGTACTCGTCGCCGCGCCGCAGGTTGATCAGCACGACGAGCTGCTCGGCCAGCGCGTCCGCCAGGTCGGGGCCGGTGGACGTCGCGAGAATCGGCTGGAGGATCCCGCCCGCCTCGGCGCATCTGCCGGCGAGCAGAAGATTGCGGACGTGTTCGAGCTCAGCGGCGCTCCCGACGCCAACGGCCACCCGTGGACCCCCCATCGCGTGTACGCAACGGTGCCCCATGATTATGGGGTGTCCCCGGCCCCTGACGACATGGAAGCAGAGCAGCCGATCGATTCATCGCGGGCGATCCGTGAAGCGGTGGCCGTTTTGTCGGCGGCGGGCGTACCCTCGCCGCGCGTCGACGCCGAGATCCTGACCGCCCACGTGCTCGGCGTGCCCCGGTCGAAGCTGCTCCTCGCGCCGGCTCTTGATCCGGCGCGGGCGGGGCGGCTGCGCGAGCTTGTCGCCGACCGCGCCCGGCGGGTACCGCTGCAGCACCTCACCGGCGTCGCACCGTTCCACCACGTCGACGTGGCGGTGGGGCCCGGGGTGTTCGTCCCGCGCCCCGAGACCGAACTGCTGGTCGAGTGGGGGCTGAGCGTGTTCGACCGCGAGGTCGTCGTCGACCTGTGCAGCGGCTCGGGGGCGATCGCCCTCGCGGTCGCCGCGGCGCGGCCCGCCGCGCGGGTGTACGCCGTCGAGCGCGACGCCGCTGCGCTGGAGTGGCTGCGCCGCAACGCCGAAAGCACCTCGGTACGCGTCGTGGCGGGCGATGTCACCGACCCCGACCTGCTCGCCGACCTGGACGGCGCCGTCGACCTGGTGCTGTGCAACCCGCCGTACGTGCCCGCCGGCACCCCGGTACCCGACGAGGTGGCCCGCTTCGACCCGTACCCGGCGGTTTTTTCGGGTCCGGACGGCCTGGACCTGATCCGAGAGCTGGTGCCCCGGGTCGCCCGGCTGCTGCGACCCGGCGGCTGGTTCGGGGTGGAGCACGACGACACCCACGGCGCAGCCGTGCCCGCGCTGCTGCGCGCCGACGGCCGCTTCGACGAGGTCAGCGACCACCGCGACCTGGCGGGGCGGCCGAGGTTCGCCACCGCCCGACGGGCGAAGACGGCCGTGGCAGACTACTCGTCGTGATGTTCTACGACTGCTCGAAGCCCGAGGAGCGCGAGCGGGGGATCGCCGCCGCCATCGAGGCCGTCCAGCGCGGTGACCTGGTCGTCATGCCGACCGACACGGTGTACGGCATCGGCGCCGACGCGTTCAAGACCTGGGCCGTGCGTTCGCTGCTCGACGCCAAGGGACGTGACAACGCCTCGCCGGTACTGGTCGGCTCGAAGCACACCCTCGACGGCCTCGTCTACACCCTGCCGTCGGCCGCCCGCGACCTGGTGGAGGCGTTCTGGCCGGGGGCGCTGACCATCGTCGTCGAGCACGCGCCCAGCCTGCAGTGGGACCTGGGCGCCGCCGGCACCGGGACGGTGGCGGTACGGATGCCGCTGCACCCCGTCGCGCTGGAGGTGCTGCGCCAGACCGGTCCGATGGCCGTGTCCAGCGCGAACAAGACCGGCCAGCCGCCCGCGATCACCGCCGAGGAGGCGCGCGAGCAGCTCGGGTACGCGGTGAGCGTCTACCTGGAGGCGGGGGAGTGCCCGGACCGGGTGCCGAGCACGATCGTCGACCTGACCTCGGACCGGCCCCGGGTGTTGCGCGCCGGCGCGATCCCGATCGAGAAGCTGCGCGAGGTCGTACCTGACATCGAGGACATCCAGCGCTGACGCCGATGCCGCCGTTTTCGATCCTGCACGTGTGCATGGGCAACATCTGCCGTTCGCCGATGGCCGAGCGGCTGCTCGTGGTCGCCGCCCGCGACCTGGTCGGAGACAAGGCCGACGAGCTGCTGCTGGTCCACAGCACCGGTACGGGCAGGTGGCACGTCGGCGACCGGATGGACCCGTCGGCGGCCCGCCAGGTGCGCGCCCGTGGCGGCGACCCGGACACCTTCCGGGCCCGGCAGCTCGCCGCCGAGCACATCGAGGCGTCCGACCTGATCCTGACCGCGACGGGGGAGCAGTACGAGTTCGTTCTCGGGCTGGACCCGGCCGCCGCCGACCGGACCTTCGTCCTCGGCCAGTTCGGCCGGCTGCTGCCCCGGGTGGACCTGTCCGCGCTGCCGGCCGCCGCGCCGACCCCCGACTCCGTGTACGCCCGTGGGGTGGCGCTCGTGTCCGCGGCCGCCGCCGTACGGGGCGGACAGGAGCCGCTGGTCGGCGACGACCTCGACGACCCGTGGGGCCGGGGGCACGCGTACTTCGGTCGCGTCGCCGACGAGATCGAGGAGACCGTCCGACCGCTGGCGGCGGCGCTGCTCGGCGTCTAACGGGACACCGGGGCCGGCGATGACCGGCTGCCCGTGCGCTCCGCGGCGCGGGCGATGTTGCGGGCCATCCCGCCGAAGACCAGCGCGTGGAACGGCCAGACACAGGCCCAGTACGCGTGGCCGGCCAGGCCCTTCGGCAGAAAGACGGCGCGCTGCCGGTACCGGCTGCGCTCGGCCTCGCCGACGTCCCCGCGGTCGCTGTCGCGACGGGCGCCGCGCTCGGGGCACACCCGCATCTCCAGCCAGGCCCGGCCGGGCAGCCGCATCTCCGCGCGCAGCCGCAGCAGGGAGCCGGGCAGGATCTCCTCGACCCGCCAGAAGTCGAGGGCCTCGCCGACCTGCAGCCGCTGCGGGTCGCGCCGACCGCGGCGCAGGCCGACCCCGCCGACCAGGCGGTCCAGCCAGCCGCGCACCGACCAGGCGAGCGGGAACGAGTACCAGCCGTGCTCGCCGCCGATCGACTCGATGACCCGCCACAGGTCGTCAGCGGGGGCCCGCACCGGGCGTTCGCGGGTGTCGGTGTAGGCGGTGCCGCCCGACCACGTCGGGTCGGTGGGCAAGGGTTCGCTCGGCGTGTCCGCCCAGGCCGCCGTCGACCAGCGGGTCTCGACCTCGGCGTCGCGGACGCGGCGTAGCGCCAGCCGGACGGCGTCGTCGAAGCCGGTCAGCCCCGGTGGCGGGTCCGGAATGTACCGCGCGATGTCGTGCTCGGCCGCTACCGCCTCGTGGATCAGGCTGGCGACCAGGGGCCGGGCGATCGCGTTCGGTACGGGCGTCACGAGGCCGACCCACAGCGCGGACAGCTTCGGCGTGAGCGGCCGTACCGGGACGATGAGCCGCCGTCGTAGCCCGGCGACGGCGGCGTAGCGCCGCATCAGGGCCGTGTACGTGAGGACGTCCGGCCCTCCGATGTCGAAGGCGCGGTTGACCTCGGGTGGGAACGCGTCGGCGGCCTCGACGAGGTAGCGGAGCACGTCGCGGATCGCGATCGGCTGGATCCGGTTGCGCACCCAGCTCGGGGTGACCATGACCGGCAGCCGTTCGGTCAGGTAGCGCAGCATCTCGAAGGAGGCCGACCCCGACCCGATGATCACTGCCGCCCGCAGCACGACGGTGGGAACACCGCTGGCGAGCAGGATGTCGGCCACCTCCGTGCGGGAGCGCAGATGCGCCGAGCCGGCGCCGCGGCGGCGCAGCGCGGAGCCGCCTCGGCCCGTGGGAACAGGCCCGCCCAGGTACACGATCCGGCCCACCCCGGCGGCGCGGGCCGCCGCGGCCGCGTTCGCGGCGTTGGCGCGGTCGACGTCCTCGAAGTCGCCCCGGCCGAGGGAGTGGACGAGGTAGTACACGACGTCGACGCCGGCGAACGCCGGGGGAAGGGTGGCCGGGTCGCTCACGTCACCGGTGACGATCTCGACCTGCCCGGCCCACGGGACGTCGCGAAGCCGGCGGGCGTCGCGGGTCAGGCAGCGTACGTCGTGACCGGCGCCCAGCAGGCGGGGAACCAGCCGTCCGCCGACGTATCCGGTGGCACCGGTGACCAGACAGCGCATACCTCCAGCGTCGCGCGGGCAGCGCCGGGGCGGCCCGGCGGGGCCACCGTAGACTTCAGCGGGTGACCAGCACCGAAACCGTCCGCCGTCCGGGCCGTATCCGCCGGCGGCTCAACCATGTGCCCGCCGGGCTGCTCGGCTGCGGGGTGGTGCTCGTGGCTGCCACCGTGATCGGCGGCGTGGTCAAGGGCGCGCCGGGTGCGCTCGGCGCGGCCATCGGTGTCGTCGGCGTCGCTGTCAGTTACCTCTTGTCGGGCGTGGTCGTGGCCTGGGCCGACTCGATCAGCCCTCAGTTGACCATGCCGGTCGGCCTGGCCACCTACGCCATCAAGTTCACCCTCCTGGCGATTCCGCTGGTGGCCTTCGGCGACAGCACCTGGCCCGGGCTGCATCCGATGGCGTTCGCGATCATCGCCGCGGTGCTGGGGTGGAACGCCGGCCACATCTGGTGGGCCGCGCGGGCCCGCATCCCGTACGTGCAGATCGACCCGTCTTGACGGGGTCTGTGGCAGGGGTTGCGCGGCGAGAGATCCCGACCAGGTCCGCGACGTCGAGGCCTGCCGCCCGCTGAGACCTCGACAACGTGGCCCTGGCGCGGGCCATCCGCCCCGTAGGTGCGGTGAACTGCGGAAACGGTGTCCGTTGCGGGGTTCGGGGCGCGGGGGTCGCGGGAAGCTCGGGGGCGGAGGCACTGGACAGCAGCGCCACGCGGAGTAATGTGAGCGCACGCCGGTTTGAGTCCCCTGAGATGGCTGACGCACCCCCGCGCGCAGACACGCGGGGGCCGAGTCACAGGCGCGGATTCCCGGCTGATATGTTTCCCGCGTCATGTCCGATGACCAGTCCCCACGACGGCAGGGTGCCGAGGGCGCCAACGCTGGATACGCGGCGCTCGGCTACCTCATGTCCGGGATCGGTCTCTGGGGCTTCCTCGGATGGCTCCTCGACCGCTGGCTCGGGCTGCCGCACATCGGACTGATGCTGGGCTTGGTCGTCGGCACCGCGCTGGCGGTCTACCTGATTGTCAAGAGGCTGGGCGCGTAGCGCCGGCGTACGAAGGGTGGTGCAGTGGAGCAGCTACCGGCGATGCTCGCGGAAGGCAAGACGCCTTTCCCACCGAGTGTCGAGGACTTCTTCCTGCCTGGCTTGGGTGGGCAGCCGTGGATCTCCAAGATCACCGTGCTGCTCTGGATCGGCGTCGCGCTGGTGATCCTGTTCTTCCTGCTCGCGTACCGCAGCCCCAAGCTGGTGCCCACGAAGAGCCAGTGGGTCGCCGAGTCGATGTACGGCATGATCCGGGACGGCGTCGCCAAGGAGACCATCGGCCACGAGGGCATCCGGTTCGCGCCGTACCTGACGTCGCTGTTCCTGTTCATCCTGGTCACGAACCTGTGGGGCATCATCCCGGTGGCCCAGATCTCGCCGAACTCGCACATCGCGTTCCCGACGTTCCTCGCCCTTCTCTCCTGGGTGATGTACAACTACGTCGGCATCCGCAAGCACGGGTTCGCCAAGTACATCAAGCTGAACTGTTTCCCGCCGGGAACGCCGCTGTGGATCGCGCCGCTGCTGGTTCCGATGGAGTTCTTCTCCAACCTGATCCTGCGGCCGATCACGCTCGCGATCCGGCTGTTCGCCAACATGTTCGCCGGCCACCTGATCCTGTTGGTCTTCACGCTCGCCGGCTTCGCGCTGCTCGGTGCGAACGCGGTCTTCATCAAGCCGGTCTCGATCGTGGCGTGGGCGCTGGCTATCGTGCTGACGCTGTTCGAGACGGTCATCGCGGTGCTGCAGGCATACGTCTTCGTCATCCTCACCGCCGCCTACCTGCAGGGCGCGCTGGCGGAAGAGCACTGATAGAGACTTTCGACCCGACCCCCCGACTTCCGCACCACCTGGCAATCGCTGCCAACCCAACGACGCGTGACAAGCACGCGCCAGTCCCAGGAGGAAATCCCGGAAATGACGGAACTCGCAATCACCGGTAGCCTCGCCGCCATCGGCTACGGTCTCGCCGCTGTCGGCCCCGGTATCGGCGTCGGCATCGTCTTCGCCGCCTACATCCAGGCGTCCGCCCGCCAGCCCGAGTCGGCCGGCTTCAACCGCACCTGGCTGTTCATGGGCTTCGCCCTCTCCGAGGCGCTGGCTCTGATCGGTGTCGCGCTCGGCTTCGTGTGGGCCAAGGGCTGATCTACCTCAGATAAGGGGAGGGCCCCATGCATCTTCTTTACCTAGCCGCTGACGAGACTCCCAACCCGGTCTGGCCGATCTGGCAGGAACTCGTTATCGGGGCCATCGGCTTCGCCCTGCTCTGCTTCATCCTGATGAAGTACGTCTTCCCCCGGATGGAGGAGACGTTCCGGGCGCGCGTCGACGCGATCGAGGGCGGCATCAAGCGCGCCGAGGAGGCGCAGGCCGAGGCGAACGCGCTGCTGGAGCAGTACCGCCAGCAGCTCGCCGAGGCCCGCAGCGACGCCGCCCGCATCCGTGACGAGGCGCGCGCGGACGCCGCGGGTATCCGTGACGAGATCCTGGCGCAGGCGCGCGAGGAGTCCGAGCGGATCATCGCGGCCGGTCGGGAGTCGCTCGCGGCCGAGCGGTCGACGATCGTCCGGGAGCTGCGCGCCGAGCTCGGCACCCTGGCGGTCGACCTGGCGGGTCGCATCGTCGGTGAGTCGCTGGCCGACGAGGCCCGGCGGCACGGCACCGTCGAGCGCTTCCTGGCCGACCTGGGCGAGGGTCCCACCCCCGCGCAGGCGGGAGGGCGACGCTGATGGAACCCGCCGCCGTACGCGAGGCGTACGCCCGGGTCAAGGAACGGCTGGACCAGCTGGCTGCCGCCGTTGACTCCGAGCGTCTGCGGGAGATCGCCGACGAGGTCCTGATGGTGGCCCGGCTGCTGGCCCGGGAGCCCCGGCTGCGCCGGGCGCTCGCGGACATCGGCCGGCCGACCCTCGCGCGGACCGACCTGCTGCGGAACCTGCTGGCCGGCAAGGTCGGCAACGAGACCCTGGCGCTGCTGACCGACCTGGTCAGCGGCCGCTGGGCGGTGCCGAGCGAGCTGCTCAACGCGACCGAGCGGCTCGGTGTCGACCTGCTGCTCGCCGCGTCGGAGCGCGACGGCGAGCTGGCCGACGTCGAGGACGAGCTGTTCCGGTTCGGGCAGATCGTCGAGGGCAACGAACAGCTGGCCCTGGCGCTCGGTGACCCGATCGTCCCCGTCGAGCGGCGCACCGAGCTGGTGCGCTCGCTACTCGAGGGCAAGGCGAAGCCGACCACGGTACGTCTGGCCGAGCTGGCGCTGACCGGCTTCGGCGGGCGTTCCCTGCTCAGCTCGCTCACCCGGCTCGTCGAGCTGGCGGCGGCGCGGCGGGACGCGTCTGTGGCCTACGTCGTCACGGCGGTGGCGCCCACGGAGGCCGAGGAACGGACATTGGCCGACAAGCTATCCCAGATGTACGGTCGTCAGGTATCCCTGAAAGTCGAGGTCAAGCCTGAGGTCATCGGCGGGATGCGGGTTCGGATCGGTTCCGACCTCTACGACGGGACAGTGCAGCGGCGGCTGGCGGACGCCCGAGCCGGGCTCGCCAGGTAACCACGAGAACGATTCTTATTTACCTCGGGTAGCCCGAGCTGAGACTAGAGGAAGCAGAGGATGGCCGAGCTGACCATCTCCTCCGACGAGATCCGTAGCGCCCTCGAGCGCTACGTCACGTCGTACACGCCGGAACTTTCCCGTGAGGAGGTCGGCATTGTTGCCGACGCGGGCGACGGCATCGCGCACGTCGAGGGCCTGCCCTCGACGATGGCTAACGAGTTGTTGGAGTTCGCCGACGGTACCCTGGGCGTCGCGCTGAACCTCGACGTCCGCGAGATGGGCGTCGTGGTCCTGGGCGACTACACCGGTATCGAGGAAGGCCAGCAGGTCAAGCGCACCGGCCGGGTGCTGTCGGTACCGATCGGCGACGCGTTCCTCGGTCGCGTGGTCAACCCGCTGGGCCAGCCGATCGACGGCCTGGGCGACATCGAGGCCGAGGGTGTCCGCGAGCTCGAGCTGCAGGCGCCCAACGTCATGGCGCGCCAGCCCGTGAAGGAGCCGCTGCAGACCGGTATCAAGGCGATCGACGCCATGACGCCGATCGGCCGCGGCCAGCGCCAGCTGATCATCGGCGACCGCAAGACCGGTAAGACCACGGTCGCGATCGACACGATCCTCAACCAGCGGGCGAACTGGAAGACCGGCGACCCGAAGAAGCAGGTCCGCTGCGTCTACGTCGCCATCGGCCAGAAGGCCTCCACCATCGCCTCGATCCGGGCGACGCTGGAGGAGCAGGGCGCGCTGGAGTACACCACGATCGTGGCCTCCCCGGCCAGCGACCCGGCCGGCTTCAAGTACATCGCCCCCTACGCCGGTTCGGCCATCGGCCAGCACTGGATGTACAACGGCAAGCACGTCCTCATCGTCTTCGACGACCTGTCGAAGCAGGCCGAGGCCTACCGCGCCGTGTCGCTGCTGCTGCGCCGCCCGCCGGGCCGCGAGGCCTACCCGGGTGACGTCTTCTACCTGCACTCCCGGCTGCTGGAGCGCTGCGCCAAGCTCTCCAACGAGCTGGGCGGTGGCTCGATGACCGGTCTGCCGATCATCGAGACGAAGGCCAACGACATCTCGGCCTACATCCCGACCAACGTCATCTCGATCACCGACGGCCAGATCTTCCTGGAGTCCGACCTGTTCAACCAGGGCGTGCGACCGGCGATCAACGTCGGTACGTCGGTGTCGCGGGTGGGTGGCTCGGCCCAGGTGAAGGGCATGCGTAAGGTCTCCGGCCGGCTGCGGCTCGACCTTGCCCAGTACCGCGAGCTGGAGGCGTTCGCCGCGTTCGCGTCCGACCTGGACAAGGCGTCGCGGGCCCAGCTGGAGCGCGGTGCCCGCCTCGTCGAGCTGCTCAAGCAGCCGCAGTACTCGCCGTACTCGGTCGTCGAGGAGATCGTCTCGATCTGGGCCGGCACCACCGGCCAGTTCGACGACATCCCGGTCGCCGATGTCCGCCGCTTCGAGCAGGGCTTCCTGGAGCACCTCCGCCGGCACCGCTCGGAGCTGCTGACCAACATCGCCGAGACCAACGACCTCGACGACGACACGGTCAACGCGCTGACCGAGGAGGTCAACCGGTTCAAGCAGGAGTTCCTGGCCACCGACGCGACCTTCCGGGTCAACGAGGCGCCGGCCGAGGCCATGGCTGACGGCGTCGAGAGCCAGGAGACCGTCACCCGCCAGGTGCGGCCGAGGGCTCAGGCGTAGCGATGGCCGGTCAGATTCAGGCGCTGCGTCGGCGGGTCAGGTCGACCCGGTCGACCGCGAAGATCACCAAGGCGCAGGAGCTGGTCGCCACCAGCCGGATCGCCAAGGCGCAGGAGCGGGTCGAAGCGGCCCGCCCCTACGCCGAGGCGATCACGGGTGTCCTGACGGCGCTGGCGAGCAACGCCTCCATCGACCACCCGCTGCTCGTGCCACGGCCGCAGGTGCGTCGGGCCGGCGTTCTGCTGGTCACCAGCGACCGCGGCCTCGCCGGCGCCTACAACGCCAACGCGATCCGCACGGCGGAGGAGCTGATCGCCCGGCTGAAGGCGGAGGGCAAGCAGGTCGCGCTGTACGTCGTCGGCCGCAAGGGCGTGTCGTACTACCGGTTCCGCAACCGGGAGATCACCGGTAGCTGGACCGGCTTCTCGGAGCGGCCGACCTTCGACGACGCCCGGGAGATCGGCCAGTCGCTGATCGAGGCGTTCGTGACCGGTGCCGATGGCGACGGTGCTCTGGGCGTGGACGAGCTGCACGTGGTCTCCACGCAGTTCGTGTCCCTGATGACCCAGACGCCGACGGCGCGGATCCTCGCACCGATGCAGGTCGAGGAGCGCGAGGCCGGTCTGCTGCCGGCGTACGAGTTCGAGCCGTCAGCGGAGGAGCTGCTCGACGCGCTGCTGCCCAAGTACATCAACACCCGCATCTACGCGGCGTTGCTGGACTCTGCGGCGAGCGAGTCGGCGTCCCGCCGGCGCGCCATGAAGAGCGCCACGGACAACGCGCAAGAGATGATCCGGACCCTGACCCGCCAGATGAACTCGGCGCGCCAGGCGGCGATCACCCAGGAGATCAGCGAAATCGTCGGCGGCGCGAACGCGCTCGCTGCGGCTGGAGATGAAGTGTGATGACTGTTATTGAGAAGGATGCCGCAGGCACCAAGACCGGCGTGGGCCGCGTCGTCCGAGTCATCGGCCCGGTCGTTGACGCCGAGTTCCCGCGCGACGCGATGCCCGACATGTTCAACGCGCTGCACGTGGACGTCGAGCTGGCCGAGGGGCGCCGGACCCTGACCCTCGAGGTGGCACAGCACCTCGGCGAGAACATGGTCCGGGCGATCTCGATGCAGCCGACCGACGGCCTGATCCGGGGCACCGAGGTCACCGACACCGGCGCGCCGATCAGCGTGCCGGTGGGCGACGTGACCCAGGGCCACGTGTTCAACGCCCTCGGTCAGGTGCTCAACGCCGACGAGAGCAAGCTCGAGATCACCGAGCGCTGGCCGATCCACCGGGACCCGCCGCTCTTCGCCGACCTCGAGCCGAAGACCGAGATGCTGGAGACCGGCATCAAGGTCATCGACCTGCTCGCCCCGTACGTCAAGGGCGGCAAGATCGGGCTGTTCGGTGGCGCCGGCGTGGGCAAGACGGTGCTCATCCAGGAGATGATCATCCGTGTCGCCCGTAACTTCGGTGGTACCTCGGTCTTCGCCGGCGTGGGTGAGCGCACCCGCGAAGGTAACGACCTGATCCTGGAGATGGAGGAGTCCAACGTCCTCGAGCGGACCGCCCTGGTCTTCGGCCAGATGGACGAGCCGCCGGGCACCCGACTGCGGGTGGCGCTGGCCGCGCTGACGATGGCCGAGTACTTCCGGGACGTCAAGAACCAGGAAGTGCTGCTGTTCATCGACAACATCTTCCGGTTCACCCAGGCCGGTTCCGAGGTGTCCACCCTGCTCGGCCGGATGCCGTCCGCGGTGGGTTACCAGCCGACCCTGGCCGACGAGATGGGCCAGTTGCAGGAGCGGATCACCTCCGTCCGGGGCAAGGCCATCACGTCGATGCAGGCGATCTACGTGCCCGCCGACGACTACACCGACCCGGCGCCGGCCACCACGTTCGCCCACCTGGACGCGACGACCAACCTCGAGCGGTCGATCTCGGACAAGGGCATCTACCCGGCCGTGGACCCGCTGGCCTCGACCTCGCGGATCCTCGCGCCGGAGTACGTCGGCCAGGAGCACTACAGCGTGGCCCGTGGCGTCCAGCAGATCCTCCAGCGCTACAAGGACCTGCAGGACATCATCGCCATTCTCGGTATGGACGAGCTGTCCGAGGAGGACAAGATCGTGGTGGGCCGCGCCCGCCGCATCGAGCGCTTCCTCTCGCAGAACACGTACGCCGCCGAGCAGTTCACGGGTACGCCCGGCTCGACCGTCCCGCTGAAGGAGACGATCGAGGCCTTCAAGAAGATCAGCGACGGCGAGTACGACAACTTCCCCGAGCAGGCCTTCTTCATGTGCGGTGGGCTCGAGGACCTCGAGCGCAAGGCGCACGACCTGATGAAGTAGTTCCGCTGTGACGAACGGGCCGGCCCCTGCGCGGGCCGGCCCGTTCGTTCATGGGCCCGCTCACGCAGAGTTGGCCCCACTGACCTGGTCGTCCGGGCTATTGACTACACTCGGGCGATCCCGTCCTGGCGTTTGAGGAGAACCGCGTGGCGAGGCAGGTGCACGTCGAGGTCGTGTCCGTCGAGGAGATGGTGTGGTCCGGCGAGGCTGACATGCTGATCGCTCGGACGACCGAGGGTGAGCTGGGCGTACTGCCCGGTCACGCTCCGCAGTTGGGCCAGCTGGCCGAGCCGAGCCAGGTGCGCATCAAGCTCCCAGGCGGTGGTGAGCAACGCTATGACGTGTCCGGCGGCTTCCTGTCCGTGACGGAAAACGGCGTCACGGTCCTCGCTGAGGACTGTGCGCCAGCCACCACGGCACCAGCCACGGCGCACTGACCCGGACGGCACCGATGGAGATCTTGGAAGGGATCGGCATCGGTGTGTTCGTCCTGCTGTTCGCGTTGGCGCTGCTCTTCCTGCGGCGTGGATTCATCGCCCGCAGCGTCGGCACCATCGAGATGAGCTGGCGACTGTCCACCGTTGTCCCCGGCCGGGGCTGGTCGCCCGGCATCGGCCGGTTCGCGGGCGACGAACTGCGGTGGTACCGGATGTTCAGCTTCTCGCCCCGCCCCCGGCGCACCCTGTCGCGGCGGACGCTCGTGGTCGAAGGGCGGCGCACCCCGGACGGGCCGGAGCGTCTCGTGCTCGCGCCTGACTGGGTGATCGTCTCCTGCCGCAGCAAGGAGACGTCCGTCGAGATCGCGATGGCGCAGTCGACGCTCGCCGGATTCCTGTCCTGGATCGAGGCCGTCCCACCGGGGACGGTCTCGACGCGTATTGCGGCCCGTTAGCTTTTCGGGTCAACCGGCGGGCTCGGCCGCGTCAGCGTGCGGCGGGCTCGGCCGTCAGCCAGATCCGTACGCCCGCGTCGCCCCCGGCCGCCACGGCCAGCCGCCCGCCGCCGGCGGCGACAAGCAGCACGCGTGACCCGCCCTGGTCCATCGCGGCGGGCAGGCGCACCTCCCGCCAGGACATCCCGTCCTGACTGGCCCACAGCCGGTACGTCGCACCGTCGCAGCCCCCGGCGAAGACCGACCCGCGACCGGCGGCGAGGCCGGTGATCGCCGGTACGCCGGTACCGGTGAACGCGCCGAACCGGCCACCGGAGCGCCACGAGCCGCCCCCGGTCGTGGCACGTAGCCAGGCGCCGAACCGGTTGCCGTGAACGCCGAGGGCGAGCGCGCCGCCGTGCCACGGCGTGACGCGCGTGAGCGTCTCGTCGTCGGCCGCCGTACCGCCGGCGGTGTTCCGGGGGACCGCCTCCCGTCGCCAGGACACGCCGTCGGCCGAGTACCAGGCGCCCGGGTCGCGGTTCGCCGCGGGCGCCCCGGCGGGGGTCACGCTTCCGACCACCAGCCAACCGTCGGGTACGGCGGTCGCGTCGGCCGCGCTCGTCGCCGCCGACACAGCCGATCCCAGCACCGGGTCGGAGTCGACGAGCGTGAACGTGTCGCCGTCCCGGGAGTACCAGGTGGCCGCGCCGGCCAGTGAGGTCCCCGGTGACACCCGGCCGCCGACGACGAGGAACCCCCGCGGGCCCGCCGCCACCCGGCCGACGGTCACCGCGTCCGGGCCCCCGTACAGCTCGAACGGCGCCGGCGTCTCGGCTATGCCGCTGCCGTCGCCCCGCCACGTCGCGGTACGCGGGTTGCCGTGCGCGCCGCCGTTGGCCGCTCCGACGGCGACGACGTCGACGGTCGAGCCCCGGTCCCGGCACGCGACGGACGAGAACACCGCCCGCTCGCCGTAGTACGACGCCGGCCGTACCGGCAAAGGAGTCCAGTCGCCACCGTCGTGACTGGTCCACGCGGCCGGGGCGCTCGTACCGTCGCCGCTCACGACGCCACCGACCGCGAACCACCCGCCCGCGCAGACCGTGAAGTCGCCGATCACGGCCCGCCGGCCCGGCGGTACGGGCAGCGACACCGGGTGCCAGGTCGGCGTGAGCCGCGGGGTGGGCGAGGGCGCGGGGGAGCAGGCCGTCAGGCTACCGGCGGCGACCAGGGCGACGAGCACGCCGGCGCGTGCCGGGGATCGTCGGCAGGGTCGCTCAGCCGGCCACAAGCTCCACCTCGAAGCCGTCCCGGTCGACCAGGAACGCGGCGTAATGGTCCGGGCCGCCCGCGTACGGGTAGCGGTCGGCGAACAGCGGCGACCAGCCGTGTGCGGGCGCCTCGGCGGCCAGGGAGTCGACGTTCGCGGGCGGGCCGGCATGCAGTGCCAGGTGGTTGAGGCCGGGTCGGCACCGGTCGTGGTCGGGTGACGTGAGCCCCGGCGACTGTTCGACCACGAGGTAAGTGCCGTCGAGGCGCCAGGACCGCCCATGGTCCCACCGCTGATAGGGCTGCCAGCCGAGCGCGGCGAGCAGCCAGCCCCAGGTCGTCTCGGCCCGGCCGAGATCGGGCACCCACAGCTCGACATGGTGGATCCCACTCATGATCGCGGAAACGTCTCCGCGTCGGGGCACGGAAAGGTTTCCGTGATCATGGGGAGAGCCGTTCGCCGCCGGGGATCCACTTCACGTCGCCGTCGGGGTTGGCCACCCGGCACAGGATGAACAGCAGATCCGACAGGCGATTGAGGTACTTGGCCGTGAGCACGTTCGTACGCTCCGGGTCGTCGGAGATCGCCGACCAGGCCGCACGCTCGGCCCGCCGGCACACGACGCGGGCGACGTGCAGCAGCGCCGCGCCGGGCGTACCGCCGGGGAGGATGAACGAGTCCAGCTTGGACAGACCGGCGTTGTACTCGTCACACCAGCCCTCAAGCCGGGTGATGTACTCCTCGGTCACCCGGAGTGGCTCGTACTGTGGCTCGGGCACGATCGGGTTGCACAGGTCGGCGCCGACGTCGAACAGGTCGTTCTGCACGATCGTGAGGACGCGCCGCAGGTCGTCGGGGAGTTGGCCAAGCGCGAGAGCCACGCCGAGCGCCGCGTTGCACTCTTCGGTGTCGGCGTACGCGGCGATCCGCGAGTGTGTCTTCGGTACCCGGCTGAAGTCGCCGAGACCGGTCGATCCGTCGTCGCCGGTCTTCGTGTAGATACGGGTCAGGTGGACGGCCATGTCTGCAAGGGTACGGACACCACAATACGATGGCCGGCGTGGACCTGATCCGTGTTGTCGGTGGCGCCCGGCTCGCTGGCGAAGTACCTGTGGTGGGCGCCAAGAACTCCGCGTTGAAGCTGATGGCGGCGGCGTTGCTCGCGCCCGGCCGGACCGTGGTGACGAACGTTCCCCGTATCACCGACATTGCGATCATGGGGGAGGTCTTACGCCGGTTGGGCTGCGAGGTGACGCTCGAGGGAAACCAGGCCGTCATCGACACCCCTGACACGCCGGGCAGCGAGGCCGACTACGACCTCGTGCGCCGGCTGCGCGCATCGATCTGTGTACTCGGGCCGCTCGTGGCGCGCTGCGGGTACGTACGGGTGGCCTACCCGGGTGGTGACGCGATCGGCTCCCGCGGCCTGGACATGCACATCGACGGGCTGCGCCGGATGGGCGCCGAGGTCACCAGCGAGCACGGCTTCGTCATCGCCTCGGCGCCCCGCTTGCACGGCGCCACCATCTGGCTCGACTTCCCGAGCGTCGGCGCTACCGAGAACCTGCTGATGGCGGCGGTGCTGGCGAAGGGTACGACCGAGATCGACAACGCCGCCCGGGAACCGGAGATCGTCGACATCTGCGCGATGCTCACCGCGATGGGCGCGAAGATCGAGGGCGCGGGTACGTCGCAGCTCGTCGTCGAGGGCGTCGACCAGCTCGAGCCGGTCACGCACCGCACCATCGGCGACCGGATCGTCGCCGGCACCTGGGCCTTCGGGGCGGCGATGACCCGGGGCGACGTGACCGTCATCGGCGCCGAACCAAGCCACCTCGAGATCGCGCTCGACAAGCTCACGAACGCCGGCGCCCAGGTGGACGCGGGTGAGGGGCAGTTCCGGGTACGGATGGAGCAGCGCCCCAAGGCGGTCGACATCGTCACCCTGCCGTTCCCTGGTTTCGCCACCGACCTGCTGCCCATGGCGATCGGTCTGGCCTCGGTCAGCGAGGGGGCGTCGCTGGTGACCGAGAACATCTTCGACGGCCGGTTCTCGTTCATCAACGAGATGGTGCGCCTGGGTGCCGACATCCGTACCGACGGCCACCACGCCGTCGTGCGCGGCCGGGAACGCCTGTCCGGCGCACCTGTACGGGCGACCGACATCCGCGCCGGCGCGGGGCTGGTCATCGCCGGCCTGTGCGCCGACGGCGTCACCGAGGTAGGTGACGTTTTCCACATCGACCGCGGTTATCCGGACTTCGTCGCCGACCTGCGGGCACTGGGCGTGCAGGTGGAGCGGGCGACCGTCCCCGACGAGGAGCAGTTCTCCTTCTAGCCTCACCTGAGCGACCGTTCAGGTGACGGGTAGGGTGCCAGCCAACGCTGGCTGTCCGCCTGGGACGGCTCGGCACCACGGATGAGGAGGATGTGCAGATGGCGGGTCGACTGGCGGTCATCGGTGCCGGTCTGATGGGGTCCGGAATCGCCCAGGTCGCAGCGGCGGCGGGCTGGTCGGTGGTCCTACGCGACCTGGACGACGCGGCCGTGCAGCGCGGCTTGTCGGGCATCCGCAAGTCGCTGGAGAAGTTCGCGAGCAAGGGCTCGATCGCGGCCGACGACGTCGAGGCGGCGCTGGGCCGGATCACGCCCACCACCGACCTGGAGGCGGCGGCGGACGCCGACATCGTGGTGGAGGCGGTCTTCGAGCGGCTCGACATCAAGCAGGATGTCTTCCGCGAGCTGGACCGGATCTGCAAGACGGACGCCGTACTGGCGACCAACACCTCGGCGATCCCGGTGACCCAGATCGCCGCGGCGACCTCCCGGCCGGAGTCGGTCGTCGGCACCCACTTCTTCTCGCCGGTGCCGATGATGAAGCTCTGCGAACTGGTGCGCGGCTACAAGACCTCCGACGAGGCGCTGGCCCGGGCGCGCTCGTTCGCCGAAGAGATCGGCAAGACCTGCATCGTCGTCAACCGGGACATCGCCGGCTTCGTGACCACCCGGCTCATCTCCGCGCTGGTGGTCGAGGCGGTCAAGCTGGTGGAGAGCGGCGTGGTGAGCCCGGAGGACCTCGACACGGCGTGCAAGCTCGGCTTCGGCCACCCGATGGGGCCGCTGGCGACCACCGACCTCACCGGCGTCGACGTGCTGCTGCACGCCACGAAGAACATCTACAACGACACCGCGGACGAGAAGTTCTTCCCGCCGGAGCTGCTGGCGCGCATGGTCACCGCCGGCGACCTGGGCCGCAAGACGGGTCGCGGGTTCTACCGCTACTGATTCCCGCCGATCTTGGACACTTGGCGGTGTCATAGGCCCGCCAAGTGTCCAAGATCGGGGACTAATCCTTCTCCGTCCAGCGGAACGTCAGCAGGCACAGGATCAGGCCGGCGACGCACCAGGCGCCCAGTACGACCGCGACCTTGCCCAGCTCCCAGGAGTGCGCGACTTCGTGCTGGGCGTACGCGTCGGGCAGGAACACCGACCGCAGCCCCTGGGTCATCCACTTCAGCGGGAACAGCGCCGCGATCTGCTGCATCCAGCCCGGCAGGCTGGTGTACACGAAGAACACGCCCGAGATGAACTGGAGCACCAGCGCCACCGGCGTCGTCATCGACGGCGCCGCGCGCCCGGTGCGGGCCAGCGACGAGTACGCGATGCCGAGCAGGGTGCAGGCGATCACGCCGAGCAGGCCCACCCAGACGAGCGTGAACCACTTCGTGCCGGTGTCGGGCAGCCTCAGCCCGTAGAGGGCGACCGCCAGGGCCAGCAGGATCACCGTACTGACGACGCTCATCACCAGCACCATCACGATCTTGCCGATGAAGTACGCCGACCGCGGCATCGGCGTGCCGACCAGCCGCTTGAGCACCCCCCGGTCGCGCTCGATCGGGATCTGGATGGCCAGGTTCTGGAAGCCGGTGGCGAGCAGCCCGGAGGCGATCATGCCGGTCACGAAGTACTGGGTGTAGCTGACGCCGCCGCCGGCCGAGCCGTGGAAGGCGGCACCGAAGATCAGCACGATGAGGACCGGGAAGAGCAGCGTGAAGACCAGGTACGCCCGGGTGCGCACGAACTGCTTGAGCTCGAGCGCGCCGCGGCTGAGCCCGATGGTCAGCGCGCCGGGGCGCCGACCTGCCGAGCGGGCGGCCGGTCGGTCGGCGACCGTGGTCATTCCGCTTCCTCCTTACTGATCATGCTGAGGTAGATGTCTTCGAGCGTGGGCCGGCTCACCGTCAGCCCGGGCACCTCGCCACCGAAGCGTTCGGCCAGTGCGGCCACCACGGCCGTCGGCGTGTGCGTGCGCTCCGACCGCGGGCCGTCCGGGCCCTGCCAGCGGACTGTCGCCATGGCGTTGCGCCGGTCGCCGAGATCGGCGGGGGCGGCGACGGCGACCATGCGGCCTCCGGCGATGACGCCGACCCGGTCGGCGAGGGCCTCGGCCTCGTCGAGGTAGTGCGTGGTGAGCAGGATCGTGGTGCCGGCGGCGGCCAGGTCGCGGATCAGCTCCCAGAACTGCCGGCGCGCCTCCGGGTCGAAGCCGGTGGTCGGCTCGTCGAGGAACAGCAGTTCCGGGCGGCCGATGATGCCGAGGGCGACGTCCAGGCGGCGCTTCTGGCCGCCGGAGAGCTTCTCCGCGCGGGCGTCGCGCTTCTCGGTCAGCCCGACCCGCTCGATCACCTTGTCCGGGTCGTCGGCGTCGGGGTAGTACGTCGCGAAGTGGTGCACCACCTCGGCGACCGTCAACTCCTCGAACTCGCCGGTGCTCTGCAGCACGATGCCGACGCGCGCCCGCCAGGCCGGGGTCACGGCGCGGGGGTCGGTGTCCAGTACCCGTATCTCGCCGCCGTCGGCCCGCCGGAAGCCCTCCAGGATCTCCACGGTGGTGGTCTTGCCCGCGCCGTTCGGGCCGAGCAGCGCGAACACCTCGCCCCGCCGCACGGCAAGGTCGAGGCCGTCGACGGCGACCGTCGTGCCGTACGCCTTGCGCAGGCCGCGCACCTCGATCGCCAGATTTTCCGTCACGGCGTCCACTATGTCGCGCCAGTGCCCAAGAACACTGGCCGGGGCCGTTGTCGCCGGCCTCCGCAGCGGTGACGATTGTCACGGGACCAACCTAAGTTACCACTTAGTAAACTTCTGCAAACGGCATCCAGGACCGCGGAGGTTGGTCATGTCCGACGCAAGCCGGCTGGAGCAGCCTGACCGGCCGTGGGTGATGCGCACCTACGCCGGTCACTCCTCCGCAGCGGCCAGCAACGCGCTCTTCCGCCGCAACCTCGCCAAGGGGCAGACCGGCCTGTCGGTCGCGTTCGACCTGCCCACCCAGACCGGGTACGACCCCGACGACGAGATGGCGCGCGGCGAGGTCGGCCGGGTCGGTGTGCCGGTGGCGCACCTCGGCGACGCGCGCGCCCTCTTCGACGGCATCGACCTCGCCGCCGCGAATACGTCCATGACGATCAACGCGCCGGCCATGTGGCTGCTCGCGCTGTACGTGACCGTCGCGGACGAGCAGGGCGCGCCGCGCGAGAAGCTCGCCGGCACCACCCAGAACGACATCATCAAGGAGTACCTGTCCCGCGGGACGTACATCTTCCCGCCGGGGCCGTCGCTGCGCCTGACCACCGACGTGATCGCGTGGACCGTGGCCAACACGCCCCGGTGGAACCCGGTCAACATCTGCTCGTACCACCTCCAGGAGGCCGGGGCCACGCCGGTCCAGGAGGTGGCCTTCGCGCTGTCGACGGCGATCGCGGTGCTCGACGCGGTACGCGACTCCGGGCAGGTGCCGGAAGATCAGATCGGCCGCGTCGTCGAGCGGATCTCGTTCTTCGTCAACGCCGGCGTCCGCTTCGTCGAGGAGATGGCGAAGATGCGCGCGTTCGGCCGGCTGTGGGACGAGATCACTCGCGAGCGGTACGGCGTCACCGACGCCAAGCAGCGCCGCTTCCGGTACGGCGTACAGGTCAACTCCCTCGGACTTACCGAGGCGCAGCCGGAGAACAACGTCCAGCGCATCGTGCTGGAGATGCTCGGCGTGACCCTGTCGCGCGACGCCCGCGCCCGGGCCGTTCAGCTGCCGGCCTGGAACGAGGCGCTCGGCCTGCCCCGCCCCTGGGACCAGCAGTGGTCGCTGCGCATGCAGCAGGTCCTCGCCTTCGAGTCGGACCTGCTGCAGTACCCGGACCTCTTCGACGGCTCCCACGTGGTGGAGGCGCTGGTCAGTGAGATCGTCGACGGTGCCCGCGCGGAGCTACGGAGCGTGCTCGACATGGGCGGCGTGGTCGCCGCCGTCGAGACCGGCTACCTCAAGAGCGCCCTGGTCGCCTCGCTGGCCGAGCGCCGCCGGCGGATGGAGGCCGGCAACGACGTCGTGGTCGGCGTCAACCGGTTCACCGAGACCGAGCCGAGCCCACTGACGGCCAGCGGCGCCAATCACATCGAGCAGGTCGACCCGGCGGTGGAGCACGCGGCGGTCGAGAGCGTGCGAGCGTGGCGCGCCCGGCGGGACCCGGACGCCGTGGCCGCCGCGATGGACCGGCTGCGCGCCGACGCCGCGGGTACCGCGAACCTGATGCCGGCGACCCTGGAGTGCGTCCGTGCGGGCGTGACGACGGGGGAGTGGGCCGGCGCGCTGCGCGAGGTGTTCGGCGAGTACCGCCCGCCGACGGGCCTGAGCGCCGCCGCCTCCGCCGGGGAGGCCGCCGCCGGCTCGCCGCTGGCCAGGGTCCGGGAGCGGGTCCGGGCGACCGCGACCGACCTGGGCGCCGCGCGGCTGCGCATGCTGGTCGGCAAGCCGGGCCTGGACGGGCACTCCAACGGCGCCGAGCAGATCGCGGTACGCGCCCGCGACGCCGGTTTCGAGGTCGTGTACCAGGGCATCCGGCTGACCCCGGCGCAGATCGTGTCGGCGGCGGTGGCCGAGGACGTCGACCTGGTCGGCCTGTCGGTGCTCTCCGGCTCGCACCTGGACGCGGTGCCGGCGGTGCTCGACGGGCTCAAGGCGGCCGGCCGTGCGGACCTGCCGGTCGTGGTCGGCGGCATCATCCCGGCCGACGACGCCGAGACGCTGCGCAAGGCCGGGGTGGCGCGGGTGTTCACGCCGAAGGACTTCGCGCTCAACGACATCATGGACGAGCTGGTGACCGTGGTACGGGAGGCGAACAGCCTGGCCTGACCGGTGGCCGCGGGGCGAACGGGCGGTTGCGAGCCAGGGGTGATCTAATCGAACCCTACAACGTGTGGGGTTTTGAGGGGGATCGCCAGTGCACGCAGTCGTAACGGACGTGGCCCAGTACCTGATCTTTCTTATCGCGGTCGCCGCCGCGGCAGTCTGGCTCACGCTGCCGACCGGCGATCGCTGGAGGTCGGCCGTCCAGGCGGTCTTCGCGGCGGTCTTCACGCTCATGATCGTGAAGCTCGCGGCCGCCGCCTACTACGACCCGCGCCCGTTCGTCGGCGGGCACGTGCACCCGTACTTCACGCACCCCGCCGACAACGGCTTCCCGTCCGACCACACCGCCGTCGGCTCGCTCGCCGGGTATGTGCTGTGGTCGTACCGCAAGCGGATCGCCGCCGTGCTCTGGGTGGCGGCCGTCCTCGTCGGCGCGGCCCGGGTGGTCGCCCACGTGCACTCGCCCGTCGACATCATCGGCGCGCTGGTCATCTCGGCCATCGGTTCCGCGCTCGGGCTGTACCTGGGTGGGCTGGTCTGGAACCGCTGGCAGGCCAGGACGGCGCAGGCCCGCTCCTGAGGGCGCGGACCCTCCTCCAGATCGGGCGCACCGGTGCTGGCCGGTGCGCCCGTCGCGCGTCCTAAGGACGGTGGAGAAGGTTGAGCGTGTTGGTGTTGTCGTCGACGAAGTAGACGCCGATGTGAGCGGGCGCCACGGCGAGACCGAAGAGGGCGCCGACGCCGGGCGGCGTACCGGTGTTGTCGAGGAGTCGGGTCGCCACCTGCCTGCCGTCACGTGTGGTCTCGACGAGAAAGCCGTCGCCGCCGTTGACGGTGAGGATGTTTCCGTTGGGGGCGATCGCCAGTCCGAGCGGCCCGTTCAGGTGGACGTCCGTGCTGACGGTACGTCCGGTGCCGGCGCTGTTCTCGCGCCTGACCGCGTCGGGGATGGCGGTGATCCGGTTGCCGACGGTGTCGGCCACGAACAGCGTGCCGTCCGCGCCGAGGCCGACCCCGGTGGGGCCGACGACCAGCGCGGCCGGGTCGGTCCGCTCCCCGAAACCGGAGCCGATCGTGGTGACGTGTCGCAGCTTCGGCGGCTTGTGCTTGTCGACCTCCAGGGACAGCCGCAGCACGGTGCCCTTCTTGACGACGTTGCCGCCGGCGGCGACCGTGCCGTTGAGAACGTTGGTGACGAACAGTTCGGCCGACGTGCCGTTGTCGTGTGCGGTCATGTCCCACGGTCCGTTGATGCCGTGGCCGGCGATCGTCTCGCGCACCGTGCCGTTGCTGTCGAGCACGATCAGGCAGCCCGCCTTCGCCGTGGCGGCCATGCCGTTGGTGGTGGGCAGGCTTCCGACGACGACCCAGCCGGACCGCAGGACGACGAGCGCGGTGGTCAGGCCGATCCCGCCCGGGCACGAGCCGGGGCCGCCGGGTAGTTTCGCGGGACTTATCTGAGCGAACAGCCGCTGCTTACCGCCGGGGCTGATCTCCACGATGGTCGACCCTCGGCCCTGCTGGTTCTGCGCGTTGTTGAAGTTGCTGACCAACACGTCGCCGGTGCGCAGCCGGTCCTTGCTGACGGGTACGACGGTGGTCCCGTAGGGGTTGAGGTCTCCGTTCGCGGGCACCGTCGAGGAGATCGTCGAAACCGTGTGGAACGGCTGCACGAACGGTGTCTTCGGCTTCGGTGGCGAATCGGCGTAGGCGCTCGGGCTGGCGGCGCTGGCGGCGCTGACGGTGCTGACGGCGCTCACGACCAGCGCGCCGGCCGCCACCAGAGCCATCTTGAGGGGGAACTTCACAACGGCATCTCCCTTCCCGTTCGCGGACGGCCCGACCGGCGGGAGTGTCCGGCCCGGTCAGGCTGGGAATCGTGCGAAGTGGCGGAGGGCGCTTGCCCCCTCAGGAACGGACGAAACCAACCGTTCGAAGTGGACCGCCGGGTGATGCGCGCCGTCGCACTGTCCACCAGGTACAGCCAGGCGCCGGGCGTCGCACAGAGTCATGGCATCCCGTATCGGCCCCTACGCCATCGCCGTTGAGTGAGTGCCGGCGCTCATGAACGAGGGTGACCAGCGCCACGGTGCGTTCGCCGGATCCACGAGCCGCGATAGGAGGCGTTCGGACTGCGATGCACCAACCGACGGCGCACGAGAGCGGGACCCTGATCGGTCCAACCTGGGGGAGCGGTCAGACCGGCCGCCGGCAGACCCGGTGGCACGCTCCTGGGCTCGACGTCCTGCGGTTCGCGCTCTTTCTGTGCGTGTGGCTGCTGCACAGCGTCGGCCGCCTACCCGCAGTCGAGTCACTCGGACGGGCGTTCGTCGGCGCCTCCCGGTTCGGCGGATTCGGCGTGGTCGGCTTCTTCACCCTCAGCTCGTACCTGATCACCCGGCTGTTGCTCATCGAGCGCTCGACCACCGGTCGGATCCGGCAAGGCGCCTACTGGTGGCGTCGCATCCTGCGAATCTGGCCGCTGTACTTCGTCCTGCTGGCGATCGCCTGGGTCGGTGACGCGGTTGGAGTCCGGGGAGCGTTGCCCACCAGCGCGGTTCCCTACTACCTGACCTTCACATTCAACTGGGCGGTGCCGCTGCTGCCCGGGCCGGTGAGCTTTCTCAGCCACACCTGGTCGATCGGCGTGGAGGAGCAGGCGTACCTGCTGCTGCCGCTCCTTGCGCTGCTCGGCGCCACCGGCCGTTGGCGGGTCCTCGTCACGCTGGCGGCGCTCGGTCCGATCGCCCGCCTGGTCACCATCGAGGCCGGCGCACGTTACCCGATGGTCTGGAACGCCACCACCTCACACCTCGACGCGATCGTCATCGGCGCCGTACTCGCCACTGTGCACCATCGGCACGGGCGGGCGTGGCGGTACCTCGACAGGGCGTTGGGCGGCCGGCGCGGGCCGGTCGTCCTCACCTTGGGCCTGATTGCGCTGATGACCCTCGCCGGGCTGCAGTATCCGGCGATCTACGCGGGCCGGCTCAGCGTCGTGTCGTACTCGCTGGTCTCCCTGCTCGCGGCAGCCGCCATCGTGGTGGCACAGCGCGCCCGCTGCGCGAACCCGCCGGCCCGCGTCCTCGGCTGGTTGGGTCGGCGGACCTACGGGTTGTACATGTACCACTGGCCGGTTCTGCTCTCACTGGAGGCGTTGGACGCGTCCCTCGGGTGGCGGTTCGGGCCGGCGCAGTTGGTGTGTTCCCTGGTGCTCACGGTGGTGCTCGCGGTGCTCAGCTATCAGCTGTTCGAGAAGCGGTTCCTGTCGCTGCGCCGCCGCTTCCAGGCGGTGGTCACCGACTGAGCGAAGGGGTGGCCCTGCGTCGGCGCCGGCGCCGGCGCCGACGCAGGGCCCAGAACCCGGCGACCATCGCGACCAGTCCGACCAGCACGAGTACCGGAAGCAGGATCGCGGCCAGGGACAGGGCGATGCTGCCGAGGTCTTCGACGGTGCTCACGACCGGCGCACCGAAACCGGCCGTGCTGGCGTTGACGACCGGCCGCGCTGCCGCCTTCCCGCTGTGGACCGTCAGGGAGATCAGCACGCCGAGTACGACCGGCACCCACTGGTGCCCGGAGAAGAACCGGCCCGGGTCGGAGACCGTGACCGTCCGGGCGCCGGAAGCCGCGCCGAACGCCAGTCCGCCGGCGGTCGGGCGGACCGCCGTCTGGACGATGTCGTTGACATGGTCGACCACCGGGACCTTGTCGGCGACGATCTCGACCGCCAGCAGCACGCCGAGGATCGCGAGGATCCAGCCGCCCGCCAGCCAGTGCCAGGACGGCGGGAGGGTGACCACGCTGGTGTACCGCGCGAGCAGCCCCATCGCCAGCAGGGGGATGTAGGCGTTCAGGCCGGCCGACGTGGCGAGCCCGGCTCCGGTCAGCGCTTCCAGCACCGCTTCAGCATGACAGCGACGGGCAATGATGGCTCAGCACGGCAATGATGGCTCAGCGCAGCGAATACGGCTCACCACGGCAATACGGCTCAGCACAGCGAATCGCGGACGACCTCCAGCGTCTCGACCGCCTCACGCAGGTTGTCCGCCTTCTGCCACAGCTGGTACCAGCCCGAGTCATGCTCCTCGATCCGCTCCAACGCGTCGCGCGCGAGCGAGGGGAGGTCCGGAGGGATCTTGGGTGGATCGTCCAGCGTCAGGAACTCCGGCGCGTAGTCGGACTCGATGAGGGGCGCGCCGGGGCAGCCGGCCGCCGCGACCGTGGCCGCGGCGAACGCGCGGAAGGCGGACTCGGCGTCGACCGCCTCGTCGGCGTCGACCGCCGCCTGCAGGCTCCCGCGGAGCATGAGCACGCGCTGGTCGGGGTCGGCGTCGTCCAGCTCCGTCGCGAACTGCTCGGCGACGTCGTTGTCGAACGGACCGGTACCCCAGACGTTCATCGAACTTCCCTCCAGCATCGACAACCGGCCGGTCGTAGCACGCGGCTGTCTGCTTGTGGGTACCCTCTCCCGGTGCGACTAGTCATCGCCCGGTGTTCGGTGGATTACATCGGCCGGCTCACAGCCCATCTTCCGCTCGCGACGCGGCTGCTCATGGTCAAGGCCGACGGGTCGGTGTCCATCCACGCCGACGACCGTGCATACAAACCACTCAACTGGATGAGCCCGCCATGCCGGGTCGAGGAGGCCCCCGGCGTGTGGCGGGTGGTCAACAAGGCCGGTGAGGAGCTGCGCATCACCATCGAGGAGGTGCTGCACGACACCTCACACGAGCTGGGTGTCGACCCGGGCCTGATCAAGGACGGCGTGGAGGCGCACCTGCAGGAGCTGCTCGCGGCGACCCCGAGCGTGCTGGGGGAGGGCTACACGCTGATCCGCCGCGAGTACCCGACCGCGATCGGGCCGGTCGACCTGCTGTGCCGCGACGCGGACGGCGCGACCATCGCCGTGGAGGTCAAGCGGCGCGGCGAGATCGACGGGGTGGAGCAGCTGACCCGTTATCTGGAGCTGCTCGGCCGGGACCCGCTGCTCGCCCCGGTCTCCGGCGTCTTTGCCGCCCAGGAGATCAAACCCCAGGCGAGGGTACTGGCCGAGGACCGCGGGATCCGCTGCGTCGTCCTCGACTACCACGCGCTGAGGGGCATCACCCGCGACGAGATGACGCTGTTCTGACGGTCTCCCGCGCCCACGGCGTGACGGTGAAGCCGCCCCGCCCGTCCTGACGAACGGTGTACAGCGCGTCGAATCCTTCGTCGAAGGAGGGCCGGGTCAGCCGCTTCAGGGTGGAGAACAGTCCGACGTCCGGTACCCGTTTGCGGCCCTCACGCTGGGCGTTACGGGCCAGCGACACGGCGGGGTCGGGCGGGAACCAGTACCCGACGGCCTTCGCGCCGTGGGCGTGCGCCATCTCGATGAGCGGTACCCGCTCGTGGCGTGACGGGTTGGTGTTGTCGACGGCGACGTCGCGGCCTTCGATGAGGGCCGCGGCGATCTCCCGCCGCTGCCGCTGCTCGCGGTGCCGGGCGTTGGGCCAGTTGTCCTTGCTGACGTGCGCATGCGTGGACGCCAGGCGCTGCCGGTAGAACGTCGACTTGCCCGACGCCTGGAGTCCGGCCAGCAGCGCCACCTCGGCCATGCCGACCCCTCTACCCGCGATCTTGGACAGTTAGCGGGCCTATAACCCCGCGAAGTGTCCAAGATCGCGGAGTCAGCGGCTGCGGCCGTGCACCAGCCGGACGGCGCGGGCGATCATCGCGACCGCCTTGGGGGAGCGGTCGAACGACATCGCCGGCAGCGGCGACGGCATCCGGCGGCGGGTGATCGCCTTGGCCCGGGCGAACTCGCGCAGCCCGTCCTCGCCGTGGATGCGGCCGAAGCCGGAGTCGCCGATGCCGCCGAACGGAAGGCTCGGCACCCCGGCGAAGGAGAGCGCCCCGTTGACCGCCGTCATGCCCGAGCGCAGCCGCCGGGCCAGTTCCATGCCGCGCGAGCGGGAGAAGACCGAGCCGCCGAGGCCGTAGACGGACGCGTTCGCCCGCTCCACCGCCTCGTCGCCGTCGCGCACCCTGGTCACCGTGAGCGTCGGGCCGAACGTCTCCTCGCGTACGGCGACGCTGTCCTCGGGCACGTCCACGAGGATCGTCGGCTTCACGTACGGAGGCTGCACCGCGTCGGGGCCGCCCAGCACCGCCCGGCCGCCCCGGGCGATCGCGTCGTCGATGTGCCGGCGGATCACGTCGATCTGGCCGGGCATGGTGATCGGGCCGAAGTCGGCGTCCTCGCCGTCGCTCACGGTGAGCTTCGCCGCGCGCTCCACCAGCTTGCCGAGGAAGTCGTCGTAGACCCGCTCGGCCACGTAGACCCGCTCGATGCCGATGCAGGTCTGGCCGGCGTTCGTCATGCCGCCCCACAGGCAGGCCGAGACCGCCGCGTCGAGGTCGGCGTCCGCCTCGACGATCATCGCGTCCTTCCCGCCGCACTCCACGAGTACGGGAGTGAGCGTCTCCGCGCACGCGGCCATCACCTTCTTGCCGGTGGCGGTCGAGCCGGTGAACGCGAGCTTGCCGACGCCCGACCGGCACAGCGCGCCGCCCACCTCGCCGGTGCCGTGGACGATCTGCAGGACCGGCTGCTCGGGCACCACCTCGGCGAACCGGTCGACCAGCCACTGCCCGACGGCCGGGGTGTACTCGCTGGGCTTGAAGACGACCGCGTTGCCGGCGGCGAGGGCGTAGGCGATCGAGCCCATCGGGGTGAAGACCGGGTAGTTCCAGGGGCCGATCACACCGATCACCCCGTACGGCTGGTACTCCAGGTACGCCGCGTGCTCGGCCACCAGGAGCGAGCCGCGCACCCGGCGCGGACCGAGCACCCGGCGGGCGTGTCTGGCGGCCCACGCCACGTGGTCGATGGCGGCCGTGACCTCGACGACGGCCTCGGCCGCGGGCTTGCCGCCCTCGCGGTGGACCAGATCGGCCAGCTCCGCCAGGCGGTTGGCGAGGAGGCTGCGGTAGCGCAGGAGGCGTTCGCGGCGGCCGTCGAAGCCGAGCGAGGCCCACCAGGAGGACGCGGTACGGGCGCGGGCGACGGCGGCGTCCACCTCGGCGGCGGAGGCCACCGGGAAGCGGCCCACCTCGTCGCCCGTGGCTGGGCTGGTCGAGACGAGCACGCCGTCTTCAACGACCGGTACGCCGGGGGTGCGGGTCGCCGTCATGCCGGGCTCCCATCGTGGTGGTTGCCCGTCAGCTTAGCCGTGAAGCTACTCGCTGGTAATAGGCTGATCGAGATGTTGCTCGATTATCCGCCGCGCCACGTCGGCCGGGTCCGGTAGCTCGCCGCGTTCGTGAAGCTCCACGTACCGGTCCCGGTCGGGGAACTCCGACGCCCGCAGCGCCGCCTGCATCCCGGTGTCCATCACGCCGGGGTTGACGTTGGCGACGTACAGCCCGGGGTGCTCGGCCCGCAACCCCTCGAAGAACATCTCGGCGCCCCGCTTGGTCGCGGAGTACACCGACCAGTTCTTGATCGTCCGGTGCGCGGCGCCGGACGAGATGAACAGGACCCGTGCCGGCCGGCCAGGTGGGAGCGCGTTCATGAACGCGTTGGTCAGCAGCATCGGCGCGGTCAGGTTGACGCCCACGGCGGTGACCGCCGCCGCCTCCGGAAGCTGCCCGATCGGGCCGACCGGCTCGACCACTCCCGCGTTGTGGATCAGTACGGCGGGCCCGGAGCCGTCCGCGAGGAACTCGCGCAGGGTGTCGGCGCTCGGCAGGGTAGTGGGATCGGCCAGTTCGGCCTGGTGCAGCCGGACCCGGCTCGGCTCGGCCGTGGCGAGGCTGACCTGCTCGTCGGTGAAGCGGCGCCCGATACCGAAGATCCGGTCGCCGTCGCCGCGCAACTGGGCGAAGAGGTCGGCGCCGAGCCCGCGGGAGATGCCGGTGAGGACGACAGAGCGCATAGTGGGAACCCTACGGCGCGGTCTCGACCTCGGCTCCCGGGCATGGAGCAAGTTGCCCGGCGACGCTTGCCAGGGCGTCGGCGAGGGCGGCGGTCTGCTCGCGAGAGAGCCGGTCGAACAACAGCCGGCGGACGTCCGCCGCGTGCTGCGGCGCCACCTCCTCGATCAGGCGGCGGCCGGCCTCGGTGATGACCGCGATGCTCACCCTGCCGTCGTCGTCGCTGCCACGTACCTGTACGTAGCCGCGCTCGATGAGTTTGCGCATCCGGTGGCTGAGCCGACTCGGCGACACATTCATGGATTGCGCGAGGTCGCACAGTCGCAGGCCGTCGGGCTGCTCGCTGAGAGCGGCGAGCAGCCCGTACTCGACATGGACGAGGCCGTGGGCCCGGAATGTTCGCTCGATCTCGGGCAGGCCCACGATGACGAGGGTCATCAGGGACAGCCAGGCGCGTCGTTCCGTCTCGTCCAACCAGCGTGGCTCAGCCATGTGAGCAATGGTTCCCTCAGAAGTGGTACGGGCCGAAGCGACCCCACGCGATGATCGCGGCGATCACGAGCAGAACGACGTTGATCGGGACCATCTTGCCCTCGCCGCGGCGGAGGTGGACGACGATGGCGAGGGCCATGACGATCAGCAGGCCGGTGGCCGCGAGCGGGGTGAGGACCGGGGCGATCCCCGTGGCGGCGGGCAGGATCAGCCCGAGCGCGCCGAGCACCTCCACAGCGCCGATGACCTTGACCGTACCCGCGGAGAAGTCCTCCACGTACGCCATGTTCTTCTGCAGCTTCTCCTTCGGCTGGAGCAACTTCGACGCGCCCGCGCCGAGGAAGGCCAGTGCGAGGAGGATCTGCAGGATCCAGAGAAAGACGTTCATCGCTCAACGCTCCTTGATCGTCGCCGGATAACTCTCTTAGTTGAAGCTTCAACGAAATGTACGAAGTTATTGTTGAAGCGTCAAGTAAATTCACCGGCGACGGGTCGCGTGGGGGCGTCCGCTCGGGGGAGATACCACCCGAAGAACCCGGGTGCTGCGTACGCGCCCGGCCCCACCGGGTTCACAGATATCGATCGAGATGCGGTTGGGCGGCATACGTCACACCTCGTTACGCGGCGCGGCGCGGACACGTACCTTAATTTCCGTTAGGTATCCGTGGGAGGTCTCAAGGTGGCGCGCGAGTTCACATCGATCGGGGTCGTCGGGCTGGGCACCATGGGCGCCGGCATCGTCGAGGTCTTCGCCCGCAACGGCGTCGACGTCGTCGCCGTCGAGGTCAGCGAGTCGGCGCTCGAGCGCGGTCGCGCCGTGCTCACCGGCTCCACCGACCGGGCGGTGGCCCGGGGCAAGCTGACCGAAGCCGACCGCGCCGCGCTGCTGAGCCGGGTACGGTTCGCCACCGGCCTCACCGAGCTGCGCGACGTCGACCTGGTCATCGAGGCCGTCCCGGAGCACCTCGAGCTCAAGCGGGCGATCTTCGCCGAGCTCGACAAGGTCTGCAAGCCCGCGGCCATCCTCGCCACCAACACGTCCTCGCTGTCGGTGACCGAGATCTCGGTCGCGACGACCCGGCCCAACCAGGTCGTCGGGATGCACTTCTTCAACCCGGCGCCGATCATGAAGCTGGTCGAGATCATCAAGACCGTCGTCACCGCGGACGACGTCGTCTCCGACATCGAAGCGCTGTGCGCGCGGCTCGGCAAGGTCGACGTGACCATCAACGACCGCGCCGGCTTCATCGCCAACGCGCTGCTGTTCGGGTACCTCAACCACGCCGTGCAGATGTACGAGTCGAAGTACGCCACCCGCGAGGACATCGACGCCGCGATGCGGCTGGGCTGCGGCCTGCCGATGGGCCCGCTCGCGCTGATGGACCTCATCGGCCTGGACACCGCGTACGAGATCCTCGACACCATGTACCGGCGCGGCGGCCGCGACCGCCGGCACGCGCCGGTGCCGCTCATCAAGCAGATGGTGACCGCCGGTCTGCTCGGCCGTAAGTCCGGCCGCGGCTTCTACACGTACGAGAAGCCCGGCTCGCCCGTCGTCGTACCCGACGAGCTGACGCCGGCCGCGCCGGGCGCGCACGAGGCGGGCGACGGCGGCCGGCAGATCGCCAAGGTCGGCGTGGTCGGCTCCGGCACCATGGCCACCGGCATCATCGAGGTGTTCGCCAAGGCCGGCTACGACGTCGTCTCCGTCACCCGGGGCGCCGAGAAGTCCACCAAGGCCCGCGACAAGATCACCGCTTCGCTCACCAAGGCCGTCGTACGCGGAAAGCTCGACGAGGCCGACCGGGACGCCGCACTGGGCCGCGTCACGTGGTCGAACTCCCTGGACGACCTCGGCGACGTCGACCTGGTCGTCGAGGCGGTCGTCGAGGAGCTGTCGGTGAAGAAGGCGCTGTTCGCCAACTTCGACGAGATCTGCAAGCCCGGTACGGTCCTCGCCACCACCACCTCCAGCCTGCCCGTCGTCGAGTGCGCGGTCGCGACCAACCGGCCCGGCGACGTGATCGGCCTGCACTTCTTCAACCCGGCTCCGATCATGGGCCTGGTCGAGGTCGTCCGGACCATCCGTACCTCCGAGGAGACCGTCGCCACGACCCGGGCGCTCTGCCAGAAGCTCGGCAAGTACCCGGTGGTCTGCGCCGACCGGGCCGGGTTCGTGGTCAACGCGCTGCTCTTCCCGTACCTCAACGACGCGATCCGGATGCTCGAGACCAGCTACGCGACCGCCGACGACATCGACTTCGCGATGAAGCTCGGCTGCGGCTACCCGATGGGCCCGTTCGAGCTGCTCGACGTGGTCGGGCTGGACGTCTCGCTGGCCATCGAGCGCGAGCTGTACAACGAGCTGCGCGAGCCCGGCTTCGCCCCGGCGCCGTTGCTGGAACAGCTGGTCACGGCCGGTTATCTGGGGCGCAAGGTGGGCCGCGGATTCCGCGACCACTCCCGGTGAGGATCACGTTGCGGGCGGCCACCCGTACCCTTGACGCGTGAGCCCACGTCGACACCACCGTCGCCCCGACGCCGCCCGGACCTTCGATGAGGCTCAGGTCCGCCGCGGCGTCGAGGGTGTTCAGCGGTGGAGTGACGGCCAGTGGGCGGTACGCACCATCCCCGGCGGCTCGGCGACCAAGGTCTACCGTTGCCCCGGCTGCGATCAGGAGATCGCGGCCGGTGTGGCGCACGTGGTGGCGTGGCCGGCCGACGGGCTCGGTGGCGCCGAGGACCGGCGCCACTGGCACACGGGCTGCTGGCGGGCGCGCGACCGACGTACCCCTAACATCCAGCGTTCCCGCAGCGCCCCTCGGTACGGCTGAGAGGAATGTCTTGTCTAACCGGCCCATCAGAGCCAACTCGATCCTGCCCGCCCGTCGCGAGGACATCACCCTGCAGACCGCCGACGGGCTCACGCTCGTCGGCGAACTCGCGTTGCCGGCCGACAAACCCCCGGTCGCCACACTGCTCTGCCTGCACCCGCTGCCGACGCACGGCGGGATGATGGACAGCCACGTCTTCCGCAAGGCGGCGTGGCGGCTGCCGGCCCTCGCCGACCTGGCCGTCCTGCGTTTCAACACCCGCGGTACCAGCAGCGTGCGCGGCACGAGCGAGGGTGAGTTCGGCGGCGGAGAGACCGAGCGGCTCGACGTGGCGGCCGCGATCGAGTACGCGGAGTTCGCCGAGCTGCCGGCGGTCTGGTTGATCGGCTGGTCGTTCGGTACGGATCTGGCGCTGCGGTACGGCTGTGACCCGGCCGTCGTCGGCGCCATCCTGCTGTCGCCGCCGTTGCGCTCGGCGACCTCCGAGGATCTCGCCGTCTGGGCGCGCTCCGACAAGCCGGTCACCGCGCTGGTGCCCGAGTTCGACGACTACCTGCGCCCGGACGAGGCGATGGTGCGCTTCGCCGAGATCCCGCACGCCGAGGTCGTGGGGATCGCGGGGGCCAAGCACCTGTGGGTGGGTGACGCGGAGACCGTACTCGACGAGATCGTGCGCCGGGTCAACCCGGCCGCGCACCCGCTGCCGCGGGAGTGGGACGGGCCGATGGAGTACGGCGACGCGAGCGCGTACGCCGACCGTACCGTCGCCGCGTTCTCCGACGTGCCGCGGCCGGGCACCGGCCCGAGCTGACGGCGGGCCGTCACTTCGAGGGGCGCCGCTTGGGGCCCCGCCGGCTGAGGTCCTTCTCCGGGCTGCGGCGGGGGCCGGCAACGACCACTCTGGACGAACCGGGGGCACCGCCCTCGCCGCCCTCGCCGCCGTCCCGGTCCGCCGCGTCCGGGCTCGCTTCCGCTGCTTCGGGCTCCGCGTACGCGTCGTCGGACTCCTCGGCCTCGCTGACCTTCGCCTCGCCCAGCAGGGCGTCGGGCTGCGTGGCGTCCGCGCCGGTGCTCGCCGGGACGGAGACGGGCTCAGCGGGCCGGTCTACCCGGCGGGCGCGCTGCTGTGCCTCGCCGCGCTCGGCCTCCGGCGCCGGATCGGCGCTGCCGCCGGCCTCCGCGGCCAACCGGGTGGCCTCCTCTTCGGCCTCGGCTGCCAGCCGCTCGGCCTCCTCGGCGAGGCGTAGCGCCTCGTCGACGCGGAGCTCCGCCTCGGTGGCCTGACGTTCCGCTTCCTCGGCGGCACGCAGCGCCGTCGCGGCCGCATGCTGCGCCTGGTCGCGGGTCTGCAGCGCCGTGTCCACCTGCCGCTCGAGCTCGGCATGACGCCGCTTGGCATCGTCGATCTGGCGCAGCACCATGGCGTGGCGCTCGGTGGCGTCCTCGATCTGCGCCAGCACCGCGGCGTGGCGCCGTTTGGCCTCCTCCGCCTGCGTGAGCGCGGCGGCCTGCCGACGCTCGGCCTCGTCGACCTGCCGGAGCGCCTCGGCGCGGCGCTCGCCGGCGGCGACCGCCCGACGTTCCGCCTCGTCCGCGCGCTTGGCCAGCTGGGCGGTGAGCTGTTCGCCTTCGCGCTTGGCCCGCGCACGCAGCTGGTCGGCGTCGCGCTGAGCCTGCGCCCGTAGCTGTTCGGCCTCCGCTTCGACTGCTTCCAGCTTCGCCTTCGCCGTGGTGAGGATCTGGCCGGCCTTGTCCTTGGCGTCGGAACGTAGCCGCTCAGCCTCGGCGCGTAGCTGTGCGGCGTCCGTCTGGGCTGCCTTCAGCTCCGCCCGCGCGCTCGCGAGGATCTGGCCGGCCTTGTCCTTGGCGTCGGCCCGTACCTGCTCGGCCGCGCGCCGCGCGTCGGCGCGGAGCTGGTCGGTCTCGCGCTGCGCATTGGCGCGCTGCTGCTCGAGGGCTGCTTCGGCATCCGCCCGAAGCTGTTCCGCCTCGCGCCCGGCGCTGGCGCGTAGCTGTGCGGCGTCCGCTTCGGCACCTGCCCGTAGCTGCCGCGCGGCCTCTTCCGCGTCGGCGCGTAGCTTGCCCGCGTCGGTCTCGGTCGCCTTCAGCTTCGCCCGGGCGTCGGTACGTAGCTGCTGAGCGGCCCGCTGGGCATCGGCGCGTAGCTGCTGCGCGTCGGCCTGCGCCGCCTTGAGGTCCGTCCGCGCGCTCGCGAGGATCTGGCCGGCCTTGTTCTTCGCGTCGGCGCGCGTCTGCTCGGCCGCGCGCCGCGCGTCGGCGCGTATCTGTTGCGCCTCGGCCTGCGCCGCCTCCCGTGTGGCCTGGGCGCTGGCGAGGAGTTGCTCGGCGTCGCGCTGGGCGTCGGCGGTGAGCTTGTCCGCCTTCTTCCGGGCGTCGGTGCGTAGCTGTTCGGCGGCGGCCTTGGCCTCGGCGCGCAGCTGTTCGACGGCTGTCTTCGCGTCCGTGCGTAGCTGTTCGGCTTCGGCCTTGGCGGCGTCGAGCTTCTCCTGGGCCTGGGCGCGTAGCTGTTCGGCTTCGGCCTTGGCGGCGTCGAGCTTCTCCTGGGCCTGCGTGCGTAGCTGTTCGGCCTCGCGTTCGGCGTCGGCGCGTAGCCGTTGGACGTCGGTCTCGGCTGTTTCCAGCTTCGCCTTCGCATCGGCGAGGAGCTTGTCCGCCTTCTTCTGGGCGTCGGCGCGCGTCTGCTCGGCCTCGGCCGTGGCGGCGTCGAGCGTTTCCTGGGCCCGGGTGCGCAGCTGTTCGGCGGCTGTCTTCGCGTCCGTGCGCAGCTGGCCGGCCTCGGCCTTGGCGGTGTCCAGCTCTTCCCGGGCCTGGCTGCGTAGCTGGTCGGCCTCGCGTTCGGCGTCGGTACGCAGCTGTCGGACGTCGGTCTCGGCCGCCTTCAAGGTCGCTTGGGCGTTGGCGAGGAGTTGTTCGGCCTCGCGCTTCGCGTCGCGGCGCGTCTCCTCGGCGTCCTTGTCGGCCTCGGCGCGGATGGAGGCGGCGTGCTGCTCGGCCTGCTTGGCGATCGTCGTTGCCTGCGCCTCCGCCCGCTCACGGACCTGCTGGGCGTACTCCTCAGCGGTCTCCAGCATCTTCTGCTGTTCCTGCTGCAGGGTGGCGTGGTGTTCCGCGTACTCCTCCTCCATCCGGGCCCGGGCCTGCTCGACCTCGGCGGCCGCGCCTTCCTGAAGGCGCCTGGCCTCCTCCTGCGTCGAGCCGTACAGCTCCTCCGCGCGGGCGCGGACCTCGCGCGCGAACTCCTCGGCCTCGGCGACCTCCGCCTCCAGCGCTTCCCGGCGGGCGGCAGCGTCCCTGTCCTCCTCCTTGCGGCGCGTATCGAGGGCCAGTTCGAAGTCGTGGAAAGCCTGGTTGGCGCGCTCGCGGGCGTCCTCGAGGATCTTGTGCGCCTCGGCTCGGTTGCGCTCGACCGTGTCGATGGCGTTGGCCCTGATGGCGTCCGCTTGCTCCTCGGCGAGCGTGAGGATCTGTTCCACATGGGGGCCGAGGTGGCGGAACGAACGGCGCACGTCGGATGTCGCCAACTTTCGCAGGTCGCTTATCTGTCCATTTAGCTCATGGATCTGAAGCGACAGATGCTGAACCTGCGCGTAGGCTTCGTCGCGTTCCGCACTGAGCGCCGCGACTTCAGCCTCTACATGGCTGACGTACCGGTCGACCTGGCGGCGTTCGTAGCCACGCAGTGCGATGTCGAAGCCGGCCTCGGCAACGGGACTCTGGCTCAGCGAAAAGACCTCACCGCCGTGCGACATGGCCCCATCCTCACACGCAGGGTCCCGTCACGCTCGGCGCAAAAGCCGCGTGACGGGACCCCCATGCCTGCCGACGAGGTCAGGCATCAGCCACCAGCAGGGAGTACTCCCGTTAGAGGTTCACCTTCGTCGCGCCGTCGCCCGTCTTCTCGACCTTGTCGGCCTTCTTGGCGTTCTCGGCACCCGGCGCCGGGTTGGACGTGGGGACGATGCCCGCCAGGCCGGAGAGCATCTGACCGAGTTGGGAAGTGACCGCGTCCTTCTGACGGGTGAGGTCCTCGACCTCGCGGCGCGCGGCCGTTGTCGTGTGCTCGGCCTCGGTGCGCGCCTCGGTGAGCAGACGGTTGGCTTCGGCCCGAGCCTCGCTGATCGTCTTCTCGGCCAGTGCCTTGGCCTTCTCGAGCGTCTCGGACGCGGTCCGCTCCGACTCCACCCGCCGGGCCTCGGCCCGCTGCTCGATCGCCTTGGCCCGCTCCTCCGCGGCGTTCGCCCGCTGCTCCGCCTCGCTGACGAGCTTCTGGGTCTGCGCGACGGCGGCGGCGTGGCGCTGCGACTCCTCGCGCTCGGCCCGCTCGCGCCGCTCCGCCAGCTCCAGCTGCAGCGCCTGCAGGTCCTTGTCGCGCTTGTCCCGGGCGTCGGTCAGCAGCTTGGTCGCTTCGGCGCGCTTCTCTTCCGCCTCGCGCGCGGCCTTGGCGCGAAGCTGGGTGATCTCGCGCTCGGCCGTGGCCCGCAGCGTGGCGACCTCGCGCTCCACGGTCGCCTTCAGCTCGGCGACCTCGTGCGCGGTGGCGGTACGCAGCTGCTTGGTCTCGCGCTCGGCGTCGGTGCGCAGCGTGTCGGCCTCGCGGCGGGCCTGCACACGGACCTCGGCCGCTTCGCGTTCGGCGGCGGTACGCAGGTTGCTCGCCTCGCGCTCGGCCGTCGCCTTCATCGCGGCGGCCTCGGCGCGGGCCTTGTCGGTGATCTCCCTGGCCTCCAGCCGCGCGGCGGAGACGATCCCCTCCGCCTCCCGCTTCGCCTCGCTGCGGTGGTCGTTCGCCTGTTCCTCGGCGAGCCGAAGAATCTGCTCGACCCTGGTGCCGAGGCCCGACAGCGTCGGCCGGCTGTTCTCCTCGAGCTGCTTGCTGGTGTCGGTGAGCTTCTGCTCCACCGCGCTGAGTCGCTGCTCGGTCTGGCGCAGCCGGCGCTGCGCCTCGTTCATCCGCTGTTCGGCTTCGCCGCGTGCCTGTTCGGCCTGGGTCAGCGCGCCGTTCAGTCGCCCGATGAAGTCATCGACCTGAGCGCGGTCGTAACCGCGCAAGACAACGCTGAACTCGGAGCCGGCGTTGGCGTTGTCGAAGAATGCGATGTTCTGTTGCTGCTGCTGCTGGGGCATTGGCACATACTGGCAGACTCACCCCTGACCTTCGCAAGAGTGTGTTTGCGCGTCGGATATCCAATGTGCGCTATTACGCACGCAACATGATCATTCGGCTGCCGGGTGCGCACGAACGGGCGTCCGACTGCCGTTACGGAGCGCGTTGAAATGCCGGCCGCGTCGGGCGGGCCACAACGTTGTGGCCCGCCCGACGCGGAGCTTATTCCGGGCTCGCCGATCGGTCACTCCTGTTGCCGGTGACCGACGGTCAGTGTCCGAGGGAACTCAGTGTCCGCCGAAACTCAGTGTCCGCGGAAACGGTTGATCTCTGTCTCGAAGCGGGCGCGCTTTTCCCGGTCGCGGACGCCCAGACCTTCCTCGGGCGACAGGCAGAGCACGCCCACCTTGCCCTGGTGGGCGTTGCGGTGCACGTCGTACGCCGCCTGCCCGGTCTGCTCCAGGCTGTACACCTTCGACAGTGTCGGGTGGATCGCACCGCGCGCGATGAGGCGGTTGGCCTCCCAGGCCTCGCGATAGTTGGCGAAGTGGCTGCCGATGATGCGCTTGAGGCTCATCCACAGGTACCGGTTGTCGTATTGGTGCATGTAGCCGGAGGTGGATGCGCAGGTGACGATCGTGCCGCCCTTCTTGGCGACGTAGACGCTCGCGCCGAACGTCTCCCGGCCCGGGTGCTCGAACACGATGTCAGGGTCCTCGCCGCCGGTCAGCTCGCGGATGCGCTCGCCGAAGCGGCGCCACTCCGAGGGGTCCTGGGTCTGCTCGTCCTTCCAGAACTTGTAGCCCTCGGCGTTGCGGTCGATGATCAGCTCCGCGCCCATCCGCCGGCACAGCTCCGCCTTCTCCGGGCTGGACACCACGCAGACGGGCTGCGCGCCACCGTTGAGGGCGAACTGGGTGGCGTAGCTGCCCAGGCCGCCGGAGGCGCCCCAGATCAGGACGGTGTCGCCCTGCTTCATCTGGGCGCCGTGGTGCGAGACCAGTTGCCGGTACGCGGTGGAGTTGACCAGGCCGGGGCAGGCCGCCTCCTCCCACGACAGGTGCTTCGGCTTCGGCATCAGCTGGTTGGCCTTGACCAGGGAGAGCTCGGCAAGGCCGCCGAAGTTCGTCTCGAAGCCCCAGATCCGCTGCTGGGGGTCCAGCATCGTGTCGTCGTGCCCCTCGGCGTCCTCGAGCTCGACGCTCAGGCAGTGCGCGACCACTTCGTCGCCGGGCTTCCACTTCGTCACGCCCGGGCCGACGCGCAGCACGACGCCCGCCAGGTCCGAGCCGACCACGTGGTACGGCAGGTCGTGGCGCTTGGTCAGCGGCGAGACCTTGCCGTAGCGGTGCAGGAACTTGAACGTCGACACGGGTTCGAAGATCGAGGTCCACACGGTGTTGTAGTTGACCGCGCTGGCCATGACCGCCACGATCGCCTCGCCCGGGCCGAGTTCCGGGGTCGGCACCTCCTGGACGTGCAGCGCCTTGCGCGGGTCCTTGTCCCGGGTGGGCAGGCCCTCGAACATGGTCGACTCGTCGGCGCGTACGACCACGCCGCGATAACTGTCCGGAACCGGGAGACCGGAGATCGAGGCGAGTTCCCGGGCGGGATCCGCCGCATTCTCCGCAGCCATGATCGCCTCGAGAATGTCCTTCACGGCGCTACCTTTCGCAAGAGGTGGTCGTGGATAGGTCGGCGACGCCACCAGCCTGCGCCGGTTCGAGCCCGCCGGGTATATGTGGTGCCGCTATATGGGGTCAAGCTGCGATGTTTCGCCCGCGGGGTGCCCGGGCGGTGGCTGCGTGGCGCGTGGTGACGGTCGCGGCCGCGACGAGACGTGACGACACCGTCGAGCGTCTCGCGTGATCTTCGATGTTACTGCCCAGTAGCCTCCGTCTGGAACCGTGGTGTGAAAAAGTGCACGAACTGGCGTTCGTCCCCGTTACGACTTCCCGGAAGGGGCGGTCTCAGACCCGGGGCGGGGCACAACTTTCAACGGATGGGCGGGCGGCGGGCCGGGCCGGCCCGGCCCGCCGCCCGCGGACCGGGCTCCGGCGGTGGCCGATGGTCAGGCGTGCGAGACCGCCGGCTCGACGAGTTCGACGAGGACACCGCCGGCGTCCTTGGGGTGCACGAAGTTGATCCGGGAGTCGGCCGTACCCCGTTTGGGCTGGTCGTAGAGCAGGCGCACCCCCCGGTCCCGCAGGGCCTCGCAGGCCGCGTCGACGTCGCGCACGGTGTACGCGACCTGCTGCACCCCCTGGCCGTTGCGGTCGAGGAACTTGGCGATCGTCGACTCCGGCGACAGCGGGGCCAGCAGTTGGATGCAGCCGCCGGACGGGTCCGGGCCCACGGACAGCATCGCCTCGCGTACGCCCTGTTCTTCGTTCGTCTCCATGTGCACGCAGGTCATGCCGAATACCCGGCCGTAGAATTCAATTGCGGCGTCAAGGTCGGGCACGGCCACGCCGACATGATCGATCCGCAGCAGGCCGATCGGCTCGGGTGAGATAGACAACGTCGAAGACTGGTCCGTCATGGCGTTAGTCTGACCTAATCCTCGTTAAGTATTCCCTGTGAGATACCTCGCGAAGGGCCTGTATCCATGAGCTCGGTGATCGTCAACGGCGCGCGCACCCCGATGGGACGACTGCTCGGCGCCCTCAAGGACTTCCCGGCCACGAAGCTGGGCGGCATCGCCATCAAGGCGGCTCTGGAGCGCTCCGGCGTGGCTCCCGAGCAGGTGCAGTACGTGATCATGGGTCAGGTGCTGCAGGCCGGTGCCGGCCAGATGCCGGCCCGGCAGGCGGCGGTCGAGGCCGGCATCCCGATGAGCGTGCCGGCGCTGACCGTCAACAAGGTCTGCCTGTCCGGCCTCGACGCGATCGCGCTCGCCGACCAGCTCATCCGGCTCGGCGAGTTCGACATCGTCGTGGCCGGTGGCATGGAGTCGATGACCAACGCGCCGCACCTGCTCACGGGGCAGCGGCAGGGGTACAAGTACGGCGACGTGACGATCTCCGACCACATGGCGCTCGACGGCCTCACCGACGCGTACGACCGCGTGTCGATGGGCGAGTCGACCGACCGGCACGCCGCCAAGGCCGGCATCGCCCGGGCCGACCAGGACGCCTTCGGCGCCGCCAGCCACCAGCGCGCGGCGGCCGCGCAGAAGAACGGCCACTTCGCCGAGGAGATCGTCCCCGTCGAGATCCCGCAGCGGAAGGGTGACCCGATCGTCGTCACCGACGACGAGCAGATCCGCCCGGAGACCACGGTCGAGTCGCTGGCCAAGCTGCGGCCGGCCTTCACCAAGGACGGCACGATCACGGCCGCCACCTCGTCGCCGATCTCCGACGGCGCCTGCGCCGTGGTCGTCATGAGCAAGGCCAAGGCCGAGGAGCTGGGCCTTTCGTGGCTCGCCGAGATCGGCGCGCACGGCAACGTCGCCGGCCCGGACAACTCGCTGCTCGCCCAGCCGGCCAACGCCATCAAGCACGCCCTCGCCAAGGAGGGCCGGACCGTCGACGACCTCGACCTCATCGAGATCAACGAGGCGTTCGCGGCGGTCGGCATCCACTCCACCAAGGAGCTGGGCGTGGACGCCGACAAGGTCAACGTCAACGGCGGCGCGATCGCGCTCGGCCATCCGATCGGCATGTCCGGCGCCCGGCTGGCCCTCACGCTCGCGCTGGAGCTCAAGCGCCGCGGCGGTGGCCTCGGCGCCGCCGCCCTGTGCGGCGGCGGTGGACAGGGCGACGCGCTGCTGCTGCGGGTACCCCGGGCGTGAACGCACCGGCCGCCACGTCGATCCGGCGCAGCCGCGACGTACCCACGCTGGTGGCGGCCGCGCGGGAGGGTGACCACCGCGCGGTCGCCCGGCTGGTGAGCCTGGTCGAGAACGACGACCCGGTCCTGCCCGAGGTCGCGGCGGCCCTCGCCCCCCACACCGGCTCGGCGCAGGTGATCGGGCTGACCGGCTCGCCGGGCGTGGGCAAGTCGACCACCACCAACGAGCTGGTACGCGCGTTCCGCGCGCGCGGCCGGCGGGTGGGCGTCCTGGCCGTCGACCCGTCGAGCCCGTTCAGCGGCGGGGCGATCCTCGGCGACCGGGTACGCATGCAGGACCACGCCACCGACTCCGGCGTGTACATCCGCTCCATGTCGAGCCGGGGCCACCTCGGCGGCCTCGCCGCGGCGACCCCGCAGGCGGTCCGGGTACTCGAAGGCGCCGGCTGCGACGTGGTGCTTATCGAAACCGTCGGCGTGGGACAGGCGGAGGTCGAGATCGCGAGCCTGGCCGACACCACACTGGTGCTGCTCGCCCCCGGAATGGGCGACGCCATCCAGGCGGTCAAGGCGGGCATCCTCGAGATCGCCGACGTGTTCGTCGTCAACAAGGCCGACCGCGACGGTGCCGATGCGACCTACCGGGACATCCAGGGCATGATCGGGCTGGGGGAGCGCGGGCCCGGCGAGTGGCGGCCGCAGGTCGTACGGGCGGTCGCGAACCGGGGCGAAGGCATCGACGACGTGCTCGCCGCGATCGACAAGCACCACCGGTGGATGGTCGAACACGACGAGCTGACCCGCCGGCGGGAGACGCGGGCCGCGGCCGAGGTCGAGGCGATCGCCCTCGGCGCGCTGCGCGCCCGCATCGGGTCGCTCCGCGACGGCGAGGCGCTGCCGGCGCTCGCCGCCCGGGTCGCGGCCGGCAAGCTCGACCCGTACGCCGCCGCGAAGGAGCTTCTCGACACCCTCGAGGCTTAGCGATCGTTCAGGGGTAGCCCTTACCATCGGCTACAGAGGGACGTCACGAGCGTTCGCGACGAGGGGGTTCCGCATGGACGCCCAGGAGATCGAGGCCGGACGTGAGCGCTGGCAGCGCCGGTACGACGCGGCCCGCAAGCGCGACGCGGACTTCACCACGCTGTCGGGGAGGACCGTCGACCCGGTGTACGGGCCGCCGCCCGGCGCCGACGTCCCCGGCTTCGAGCGGATCGGCTGGCCGGGGGAGTACCCGTACACCCGCGGCCTGTACCCGACCGGCTATCGCGGCCGTGCCTGGACGATCCGGCAGTTCTCCGGTTTCGGCAACGCGAGTGCGACCAACGCCCGGTACAAGATGCTGCTGGGCGCCGGCGGAGGTGGCCTGTCGGTCGCGTTCGACATGCCGACGCTCATGGGCCGCGACTCCGACGACCCCCAGTCGGTCGGCGAGGTCGGCCACTGCGGCGTCGCGATCGACTCGGCCGCCGACATGGACGTGCTCTTCGACGGCATCCCCCTGCAGGACGTCACGACGAGCATGACGATCTCCGGCCCGGCCGTGCCGATCTTCTGCATGTACCTGGTCGCCGCGGAGCGTCAGGGCGCGGACCGGTCACAGCTGGACGGCACGCTGCAGACCGACATCTTCAAGGAGTACATCGCGCAGAAGGAGTGGCTGTTCGCCCCGCAGCCGCACCTGCGTCTCATCGGCGACCTGATGGAGTACTGCGTCGACGAGATCCCCCGCTACAAGCCGCTGTCGGTGTCCGGCTACCACATCCGGGAGGCGGGCGCGACCGCCGCGCAGGAGCTCGCCTTCACGCTCGCCGACGGGTTCGGGTACGTGGAACTGGGCCGGTCGCGCGGGCTGGACGTCAACGTCTTCGCCCCCGGTCTGAGCTTCTTCTTCGACGCGCACATCGACTTCTTCGAGGAGATCGCCAAGTTCCGGGCCGCCCGGCGGATCTGGGCACGCTGGATGCGCGACGTCTACGGCGCCGCCGATGCCAACGCGCTGTGGCTGAGGTTCCACACCCAGACCGCGGGGGTGTCGCTCACGGCGCAGCAGCCGGTCAACAACGTCGTCCGCACCGCGGTCGAGGCGCTCGCCGCCGTCCTCGGCGGCACCAACTCACTGCACACCAACGCCCTCGACGAGACACTCGCGCTGCCGACCGACGAGGCCGCCGAGATCGCCCTGCGCACCCAGCAGGTGCTCATGGAGGAGACCGGCGTCGGGAACGTCGCCGACCCGCTCGGCGGCTCCTGGTACGTGGAGGCCCTCACCGACCGGCTGGAGGCCGAGGCGGAGAAGATCTTCGCCCGGATCCGGGAGATGGGCTCCGACGGGAGCATCACCGCAGGGCTGCTGCGCGGGATCGAGGACGGCTGGTTCACCTCCGAGATCGCCGACAGCGCCTTCGCCTACCAGCGGGCGCTCGAAAAGGGCGACAAGAAGATCGTCGGGGTCAACTGCCACACCGGTACCGTCGCGCGCGACCTGGAGATCCTGCGGATCTCGCACGAGGTCGAGATAGAACAGCGGAGGGTACTCGCGCAGCGACGCGCGTCCCGCGACAACGACGCCGTAAAGGTCGCGTTGAGCCGCATGGTGGAGGCGGCGGGCACCGACGCGAACATGATCCCCGCAATTCTCGACGCGGCCCGCGCGGAGGCGACGCTGGGTGAGATCTGCGACGCGCTGCGGGGCGTCTGGGGGGTGTACCGCGAACCGGCCCGCTTCTAAACGTCCGCAACCCGTCAGGGAGATCATTCCCGCCAGCATTGAACACCCGACAGGGCATCGTGCCAGACTAGAGACCATGAGCGATCCACGGACCAGTTCCTCGATCTTCACCCGCGGGGCGGTGGACCTCGGAGCGCTGCGCGCCAGTTCGGCGGCTGCGCAGCGCCCGGCCACGGCGGGTGGCCCAGCCGCTGCAGGCGCCGGCTCGCCGGGGTCGGTGTCCCACGGCGGCCAGGCACCGGCCGCGCCCGGCGGTGGGGGCGTGACCGTCATCGACGTGACCGAGGCGACCTTCCAGAGCGAGGTGCTCGAGCGTTCGCTCACCACGCCCGTCGTGGTCGACTTCTGGGCCGAGTGGTGCGGCCCGTGCAAGCAGCTGTCACCGGTGCTGGAGAAGCTGGCGGTCGAGGGTGGCGGCACGTGGGTGCTCGCCAAGGTCGACGTCGACGCCAACCCCCGGCTCGCCCAGATGTTCCGGGTGCAGGGCATCCCGATGGTCTACGCCGTCGTCGGCGGCCAGCCGATCGACGCGTTCACCGGCGTCGTGCCGGAGACCCAGCTGCGGCAATGGATCGACGCGGTCCTGAAAGCGGGCGGGGTCGAGGTGGAGACACCGGCCGACCCGCGCCTCGACGCGGCCGACGAAGCCCTGGTCAACGGGGATCTCGACGCGGCCGAGCAGGCCTACCGGAAGATCCTTGCCGAAAGCCCCGCCGATGCGGCGGCCGAGGCGGGTCTGGCCCAGGTCGGGCTGCTGCGGCGGGTCTCCGGGGTCGACGCGCCGGCGGCCATCGCGGCGGCCCAGGCCAGGCCCGACGACGTCGACGCGCAGACCCTCGCGGCCGACATCGAGGTCCTGAGCGGCCACGCCGAGAAGGCCTACAACCGCCTGGTCGACCTGGTACGACGCACGTCCGGAGACGAGCGCGAGCGGGTACGCAAGCACCTGCTGTCGCTGTTCTCCATGGCCGGTCCCGACGATCCCGCGGTCGCCGCGGCGCGGCGCGCGCTGGCGAACGCGCTGTTCTAGCGGGCACGGTCGCGATGCGCCGGATCGCAGTCCTCGACGCGCCGTCCAACTTAGGGCTGCGGCCACCGACCGCAACCTCCGTACCGGGCTGTGCGAAAGCACCCGGCGCGCTTCGCGATCAGGGCCTCGTGGCGCGGCTGTCCGCGCGTGACGCCGGCTGTGTCACGCCACCCCGCTTCGACCCGGGCGACTGGCGCCCGGGCGACGGGGTGGCGCACGCCGGCCAGATCGCCTGGTACTCGCGGCGATTAGCCGACCGGATCGGCGCGCTGCTGGACGCCGGGGAGTTCCCCGTCGTGCTCGGCGGCGACTGCTCGATCCTGCTCGGCAGCGCGCTCGCGGCCCGCCGGCGAGCATCCGCTGTGGACGGCCGCGTGGGACTCGTCTACGTCGACGGGCACGCCGACTTCCGGCACCCCGGCAACGCCTCGTACGTGGGCGCCGCCGCCGGTGAGGACCTGGCCCTGGCGACCGGGCGCGGGCAGGCCGACCTGACCGACATCGAGAACCGCTGCCCGTACTTCCGCGACCGCGACGTCGTCGTGCTCGGCATCCGCAGCCACGACGAACACCGACCCGACCTGCACGCGGCCGGCATCGCGCACCGTGCCGCGCCGCAACTGCGCGCCGAGGGCGCGGCCCGTTCCGCGCAGTGGGCCCGCCGGCTGCTCGGCGACTGTATCGGCTACTGGGTGCACCTCGACGTGGACGTGCTCGACCCGGCCGTGATGCCGGCGGTCGACGCCCCCGATCCGGGCGGAATCGCGTACGCCGAGCTGGAACTGCTGCTGTCCGGGCTGGTCGCGACGCCGCACTGCCTGGGCGTGGAGATCACCGTGTTCGACCCGGACTACGACCCGAACGGCGTGTACGCCGCCGACCTCGTCGACTCGCTCGTGGCCGGGCTGTCCCCGGCGACCGGTGTCGCCCCGCTGGACTGGGGCGCGCTGGCGCCGGCCGCTCCACCGGAGCTACCTCGGGTGCCCCGGCAACCGTCGGTGCAGCCGTTCCCGCGCCCGCTCGCGCCCGTGGCCACCACGGTCGACGACGGCGTGACGGTGATACCGGCCGAGGCTGTCGGACCTGCGCCGGCCGAGGTGGCCGAGCCCGCGGTGGCGGCGGTTGCCGATCGCGCGGTGGCCAAGCCTGCGGTGGCGGCGGTTGCCGAGCCTGCGCCGATGGTGGTCGCCGAGCCCGCGCCGATGGTGGTCGCCGAGCCCGCGCCGATGGTGGTCGCCGTGCCTACGCCGGCCGAGGAGCCGGCCGAGGAGCCGGCCGAGGAGCCGGCCGAGGCTGTCGAGCCTGCGGCGGCTGCTGCCGGTCAGGAGGTCACCGGCCCGCGACGGCCGCTGGGGGCGCCCACGCCGCGCCGCTCGGCGCTCGACCGTCTCGCCTTCTCCGACACGTTCAACGCCGACCGGGCCGCGCTGGCGCGGAGACGCGGCGGAGGTGTCCCGTTGCGGCGGCGCGGCGAAAACACCGAGGAGACGACCCCGGCGGTGGATCGCGACGCCGAGGCGACCGGGTCCGGCTCAGTCGACCCGGCCCGTCCGTTCGCCGGCCTGGCCGAGCAGGTACGCGCGGCCGGCAACGGCCAGGTACCCACCGCGCGTACTCCGGTCGAGCCGCCCGCGGAGACCGCCTGATCTCTTCTGCGATCTTGGACACCTGGCGGGGTTATAGGCCCGCCAAGTGTCCAAGATCGTGGGGAGAACCTAGCCGAGCGCCGCGCAGAACCTCCCGGCGATCGGCACCGCGTTGTCGGTACTCAGCCCGCCGTTCTCCACGAACACGGCGAACGCGACGTCACCGCGGAAGCCCATGAACCACGAGTGCGTCTTGTTCGGGTCGTTGTTGTCGAACTCGGCGGTCCCGGTCTTGCCGTAGATCGGCGCCCCCGGTGTCCCGTTGATCGACTTGGCCGTGCCGTCGGTGACGACCTCGCGCATCATCTGCTTGAGCGCCGCCACGGACTCGGCCTTCAGCTGCGCCCCGGCCGCGGCCGGCTTGGCGGGCGCCGGCTCGGTGACGAGTTTCGGCTGCTGCCACTGGCCCCGGGCGACCGCCGCCGCCGCGCCGGCCAGCGCCGCCGGCGACACCAGCGTCTTGCCCTGCCCGAAGGCGGCCGCGGCCTGTTCGGCCTGGTCGGCACCGCTGGCCACGCTGCCCGAGAAGACCGGGGTGCCGAGGTCCCACGGAACCCCGATGCCGACCGTCTTGGCCGTCGCGGCGAGGCCGTCCGGTCCCAGCTTCGCCCCCAGTTGCGCGAACGCCGTGTTGCAGGACTGGGCGAAGTCCACGTGCAGCGGTACGTCGCCGAGCACGAAGTCGTGCGCGTTGTGGATCGGGGTACCGCCGGGCGCGGTGTACTCCTTGGGGCAGGACACGGTGGTGTCGGGTTTGGCCGAGCCGTTGTCGAGTACCCCGAGGGCCGTGACGGTCTTGAAGGTGGAGCCGGGCGGCACCTGCGCGGTCAGCGCCAGGTCGAGATCGCCCCCGTTCGGACCGTTGGCCACCGCGAGGATCGACCCGTCGCTGACCCGTACCGCGACCAGCGCTGACCGGTTCGGCTGGCCCGCGAGGGCCGCGTCCGCCGCGTTCTGCACCTTCTGGTCGAGGGTGGTCTTGACGTTCCCGCCCGGCTTGGGGTCTGCGCGGAACAGCTCCTTGCCCGACGAGCCGTCGCCGTCCTTGGCGGACCGGATGACGACCGACACGCCGGGCGAGCCGCCGAGCAGGCTGTCGTACTGCTGCTGCAGACCGCCGAGGCCGACCTGGTCCCCGATCTGGTACTTGCCGGGGTTCTTGTCCATGATCTCTTTGGTGACGTCGCCGACCTGGCCGAGGAGGGCCTTCGCGAACGTGGGCGTCGGCGCGAGCATCCGGTAGCTCTCACCGAAGTACAGCCCCGCCAGGTCGTGGATGGTGCTGCGGATCTTCTGGTACACGGGGTCGCGCAGGGAGATGACGTCGATCGGCGCCGTGCCGCCCGCCTTGATCTGCTGCGCCAGCGTACCGAGGTCGATGTCGCCGATGTCACTCTTGATCGACTTGAGGGCCGCGTCGATGACCTTCACCGTGCCGTCGGCGTCGTGTACCTCGTTGGGCTGTACCCGTACCGTGATGATCTTTTGTTTGGTGGTGATCGGCGCGCCCGAGCCGTCGAGGATGCTGCCGCGATCGGCGGCGGTGTGCTTCACGGCGATGGTGTCGCCCGCGGTGAGGTCAGGGTGCAGCGTGGTCGGGTCGAAGTAGACCTGCCACTTGTCGTCCTTGTTCTTCTGGGCCTTCGCGAGACTCTTGTACTCCCACTTCACGCCGGTTCCGACCGGCCACGAGTAGGTGAGTGGCGCGGTGGCGGAGTCGCCGTTGACGGTCGGCTTGCCCACCTTGACGGTCGGCTTCTGGCCGGCGAGGTCTCCTTCGAGCTTGGTGAGCATGTCCTTCGTGACCGGCTGCCCCGATGAGGTGAGCACGTTCAGACTGCCGAAGTCGCCGCTGGCGAGCCCCCGCGCGAACCGGTTGAGCGTGTCGTCCGGCGCGTTCGACGAGCAGCCGCCGAGCCCCGCGGTCAGCAGGGTGAGGCAGATGAGGCCGGCGGTCCAGCGCCGTGGATCGCGTCCGGCAGGTCGTGGCATGGGTGTCCTCCCCGTTAGCGGTCCCCGATGTCGATGTCGGGGTCCCGATCCGGCATTGTCGGACATGCGCTGTGATCCGCGCAGGTGGACTTTTCGGTCATCCCACGCAGATATCCGCTTTCCGATAGCGGTTTATTGTCTGATCGGGCACACCGGGCTGCCCTGCCGGCGGGATCCCTTCAGTCCGATCGGGTATGGACGAAGAAGGTCCTAAGCTAGGCGCGACGCTTCCCCACAGCGTGGTGGGGGACGAGGGGAGTACACGCATGGACCGCGACACTGCGGCGGGTGTCGATGACGTGTCCGACTACGGTGCCAGGGTGGCCCAGGTCGGCGACGACGCGACGAAGCAGGAGGGGCGGACGACCGGCTCCGCCGGCCTCGACGGATCAGACACGAGAGGTATCGACACAGCCGGCGCGGAAGGTATCGACGCAGCCCCGGACGCCCTCAACGGATGGCCCAGACCCGGCAGCGACCGGGCCGGCGCGGCCCGAGTCCCGAAGGCGGCCCCGGTGCACCGCCTGGAGGGCGGGCTCGCCGACGACCCGGATTTCGAACACTCCCTGCCCAACGCGGAACGGCTCGTCACGGACGCGATGAGGCTGGCCGCCGCCGAGGACGGCGAGGGGCTCGCCACGCTGGTCGGGCACTACTGGCGGCTGGTCTCCGACGAGGAGCTGGCCGGGCGGGCCGCGCCGGAGCTGGTCGCGGCGACCGTCTCCCACCGTGACCTCGCCGGCGAGCGGCTGCGCGGCCAGCTCAAGCTCCGCGTCACCCCGGCGGACGCCGCGGCCGAGCACACCGCCATCGAGCTCGTCACCGACGACATGCCGTTCCTGGTCGACTCGGTGACCGCCGCGCTGTCGTCGTGGAACCTCGATATCCACCTGCTGGCCCACCCGCTGGTCGTGGTCCGCCGTGAGCCGCTCGGCGCGCTGCGGGAGATCCGCGCCGGGGTGGAGGCGTCCGACGCCGAGCCCGGCGACATGGTGGAGAGCTGGATGCGCATCGAAGTCGACCGCATCCGCGACGAGAAGCTCCTCACCCGGATCACCAACGACCTCAACCGGGTGCTCACCGACGTGCGGGAGGCCGTCGAGGACTGGCCCAAGATGCGGTCGCAGGCCCTCGCGCTCGCCGACGAGCTGGCCGGCGCCCAGCTCCCGGTGCCGGACAAGGACATCACCGACTCCGTCGAGCTGCTGCGCTGGCTCGTCGACGACCACTTCACGTTCCTGGGCTACCGGGAGTACCGGCTGGAGCACGGCAACGACGGCGAGCTGCTGCTGAAGGCCCAGCTCGGTACCGGCCTGGGCATCCTGCGCGCCGACCCCGCCGCGCCCCGCGTACTGTCGTCGATGACCCCCGAGGCGTACGCGAAGGCGCTCGAGAAGCGGCTGCTGATCATCACGAAGGCCAACTCGCGGGCCACCGTGCACCGCGCCGCCTACCTCGACTACATCGGCTTCAAGACGTTCGACAACGACGGCAACGTCGTCGGCGAACGCCGCTTCCTCGGCCTGTTCTCGTCCTCGGCCTACCGGACGAGCGTGCGCGACCTGCCCGTGGTCAAGCGCAAGGTCAACGAGGTCATCCAGCGCTCCGGCCTGTCGCCGCGCAGCCACTCCGGCAAGGACCTGCTGGAGGTCCTGGAGACCTACCCGCGCGACGAGCTGTTCCAGATCAACACCGAGGAGCTGTACCGCACGGTGATGGGCGTGCTGCGCACCGCCGGCCGGCGACAGCTTCGGCTGTTCGTGCGCCGCGACGCGTACGGGCGGTTCATCTCCTGCCTGGTCTACCTGCCCCGGGACCGGTTCACCACACAGAACCGGCTCAAGCTCCAGGAGATCCTGGTACGCGAGCTCAACGGCGTCGGGCTCGATTTCACCACCCGGGTCTCGGAGTCGCACCTGGCCCGGATCCACTTCATCGTGCGTACCGACCCGGCCGACCCGCCGCGCGACATCGACGTGGAGGCGCTTACCCGCGAGCTGAGCGACGCCACCCGGCTGTGGGACGGAGACCTGCGGCTGGTGCTCGAGCACAAGCTCGGCGAGGAGCAGGCCAAGCGGCTGTACACCGTGTACAGCGAGGCGCTGCCGGACGTGTACAAGGACGAGCACACCCCACGCGAAGCGGCCAAGGACATCGCCAAGCTGGAGCTGCTCGACGAGCCCGGCCAGCTGGCGATGCACGTCTACCGCCACCGCCAGGACGACCGCGACATCAGGTTCAAGGTCTTCCGGTACGGCGAGCCGATGATGCTGTCCACGGTGCTGCCGGTGCTGCACTCGCTCGGCGTGCGCGTCACCGACGAGCGCCCGTACGAGGTGCACCGCTCCGACGCCACCATCTACCTGTACGACTTCGGCCTGAGCCTGCCCGCCGACGCCCGTGACCTGGCCGACGTGCGGCCGCACATGGAGAACGCGTTCTCGGCGGTGTGGCGCGAAGAGGCCGAGATGGACGGGTTCAACGCGCTCGTGCTCGGCGCCGGGCTGACCTGGCGGCAGGTCGTGGTGCTGCGCGCGTACGCCAAGTACCTGCGCCAGGCGGGTGCGGTGTACTCGCAGGAGTACATGGAGCAGACCTTCCTGCAGTACCCGCAGATCGCGTCCCTCCTGGTGGGGCTGTTCGAGACCCGGTTCGACCCCGCCTCCGGCCTGTCCGGCGGCGACCGGATCGCCAAGGCGCAGGAGCTGGTCGAGGAGCTCAGCACGCAGCTCGACGAGGTCACCAGCCTTGACCAGGACCGGATCCTGCGCGGCTATCTGCACCTCATCGAGGCGACGCTGCGCACCTCGTTCTTCCAGCGCACCGACGACGGCCGGCCCAAGTCGTACGTCGCGTTCAAGCTCGACCCGCAGCGGGTGCCGGACCTGCCGGCGCCCCGGCCGAAATACGAGATCTTCGTGTACTCGCCGCGCTTCGAGGGTGTGCACCTGCGCTTCGGCGCCGTGGCGCGCGGCGGCCTGCGCTGGTCCGACCGGCGCGAGGACTTCCGTACCGAGGTCCTCGGCCTGGTCAAGGCGCAGATGGTCAAGAACTCCGTGATCGTGCCGACCGGCGCCAAGGGCGGCTTCGTCCTCAAGCGGGCGGTGTCCTCCGCCGACCGCGAGGCGTTCATGGCCGAGGGCGTGGACTGCTACAAGCTGTTCGTGTCGGCGCTGCTCGACGTCACCGACAACCTCGACGGTGACGAGGTCGTACCGCCGCGCGAGGTCGTGCGCTACGACGGCGACGACCCGTACCTGGTGGTCGCCGCCGACAAGGGCACGGCCAGCTTCTCCGACCTCGCCAACGAGATCTCGCTCGCCCGCGGCTTCTGGCTCGGCGACGCGTTCGCCTCCGGCGGGTCGGCCGGCTACGACCACAAGAAGATGGGCATCACGGCCCGGGGCGCGTGGGAGTCGGTCAAGCGGCACTTCCGCGAGCTGGGCCGCGACATCCAGGCCGAGGATTTCACCGCCGTGGGCGTCGGCGACATGTCAGGTGATGTGTTCGGCAACGGTATGCTGCTGTCCGAGCACACCCGACTGGTGGCCGCGTTCGACCACCGGCACATCTTCGTCGACCCCGCGCCGGACGCCGCCGTCTCCTTCGCCGAGCGGCGTCGCCTGTTCGACCTGCCCCGCTCGTCGTGGGACGACTACGACACCTCGCTGATCTCGAAGGGCGGCGGCGTCTGGCCGCGTACGGCGAAGTCGATCCCGATCTCGCCCGAGATGCGTGACGCGCTCGGCATCGAGCCGTCCGTCACCGCGCTGTCGCCGGTCGAGCTGATCCGGGCCATCCTCACGGCGCCGGTCGACCTGCTGTGGAACGGCGGCATCGGCACGTACGTGAAGGCGCACACCGAGTCGAACGCCGACGTCGGTGACAAGACCAACGACCCGGTCCGGGTCAACGGTCGCGACCTGCGCTGCCGCGTCGTCGGCGAGGGCGGCAACCTCGGCCTCACCCAGCGCGGCCGCATCGAGTACGCCATGGGCGGCGGCTACATCTACACCGACTTCATCGACAACTCCGCCGGTGTGGACTGCTCCGACCACGAGGTCAACATCAAGATCCTGCTCGGGGCGGTCAACCTCGACTTCGAGCAGCGCAACGCGCTGCTGGCCGAGATGACCGACGAGGTCGCCGAGCTGGTGCTGCGCGACAACTACGCGCAGGCGTGCGCCCTGGGCACCGCCCGCGTCCAGAGCCGGTCGCTGCTGCCCGTACACCGGCGCATGATCGCTGACCTGGTGGAGCGCGGCGAGCTCGACCGGGAGCTGGAGGCGCTGCCGAGCGACGAGGAGCTCGACGCCCGGGCGGAGCAGGGGATCGGACTGGCCTCGCCCGAGTTCGCCGTGCTGCTGTCGTACGTCAAGCTCGCGCTCGAACACGAGCTGCGCGACTCGGGCCTGCCCGACGAGGACTGGACCCGCGACGTGCTCGTCGACTACTTCCCGACGCCGCTGCGGGAACGGTACGCCGACCAGATGGTCCGGCATCAGCTGCGCCGGGAGATCGTCGTGACCCAGTTGGTCAACGAGGCGGTCAACCGGGGCGGCACGTCGTTCGTCTTCCGCACGATGGAGGAGACCGGCGCGAGCGCGGCCGACGCCATCCGGGCGTACGTGGTGGTCCGCGAGGTGTTCGGGCTGGCCGACCTGTGGCAGGCGGTCGAGGCGCTCGACAACCGGGTGCACACCGAGGCGCAGACCGCCGTGTACCTGGAGATCCGCCGGCTGCTCGACCGGGCCGTCCGGTGGCTGGTGTCCAACCGCCGCTCGCCACTGGACGTACCCGGCGAGATCGCGCGCTTTCAGCCCGGCGTCGCCGCGCTGCTGCCGAAGATGGGCACGCTGTTCCGCGGGCTCGAGCGGAAGGCGCTGCGCGCCGAGGTCGAGACCATGGTCAAGCTGGGCCTGCCCGAGGAGATCGCCGAGCACGCGACGCGGCTGTTCTACTCGTTCGGCCTGCTCGACATCGTCGAGACGACCCACGCCACGGGCTGCTCGATCGACGAGGTGGCCGGCGTGTACTTCGCGCTGTCCGAGCGGTTCCGCGTCGACCCGCTGCTGTCGAAGATCTCGGCGCTGCCCCGGGAGGACCGCTGGCAGACGATGGCCCGCATGGCGCTGCGTTACGACCTGTACGCCGCGCTGGCCGGGTTGACCGCCGAGGTGCTGGCCGCGACGCCGAGCGGCAACGACGCCGAGAAGCGGGTACTGGAGTGGGAGCAGGCCAACACGACCTCGATCACCCGGATCCGCAACGCGCTGAACGAGTTCGACGAGTCGCGCGGTGACCTGGCGGCGCTGTCAGTACTGCTCCGTCAGATCCGCACGCTGGTGCGAACGACGGCTGCGTAGCGGTCCGTCGTCTCATGATCGCGGAAACTTTTCCGTGTGAGAGCACGGAAAAGTTTCCGCGATCACGGGACTGGCGGCGAGTTGTCCACAGGGTACGGACGGGGGCAGCGGTGACGCGCTCCCGTCCGGCAGTCTCGAGCGGTGCTCGATGAGATAGTCACCCGTCAGTGCGGTGCCCTCACACGCCGGCAAGCCCTGGAATGCGGCCTGACCGACGAGGCGATCAGGGCGCGGTTACGCAACCGGTGGCAGCGGGTTCTCGGCTCCATCTACGTCGCACACAACGGGCCGGTCGGCCGGGACTGTCTGCTGTGGGCAGCTGTTCTCCGGGCGGGCGACGGCGCGGTGCTCAGCTACGAGTCGGCTGCCGAAGCGGTCGGTCTCGTGGACGAACAGGCGTCACCGATTCACGTCACGGTGCCAACCGAGCGCAAGGTCCGCCGGACCCCTGGCATTGCGATCCATCGCTCGAACCGGGTGGACGCCGCGAGACATCCGATCCGGCTGCCACCGCAGACCCGGGTCGAGGAGACCGTCGTCGACCTGACGCAGAGCTGCGACCGGATCGGGGAGGCGATCGGCTGGATCACTCGGGCGTGCGGGCGGCGGCTCACCCGGCCGGAGCGCATCGCCTCGGCCATCGACGCGCGTAAGAAGGTGCGTTGGAGGGCGGAGTTACTGGCGGCGGTGGGCGACGTCGCAACCGGTGCGCAGTCGCCGCTGGAGGTGCGTTACCTGCGTCAGGTCGAGCGGGCGCACGGGCTGCCGGTCGGCAGCCGACAGTACGCCGTCGAGCGCTCCGGCGGCAGGTCCTACGACGACGTGCGGTACGCCGAGTTCGGCGTCGTGGTGGAGCTGGACGGCCGGGTCGCGCACCCGGACGAGGCGTGCTGGCGCGACCTGCGCCGCGACAACGCCTCGGTCGTCGGCGGGCGGCGGGTGCTGCGGTACGGCTGGGCCGACGTCGCCGGGCAGCCGTGCGCCGTGGCCGCCCAGGTCGCCACGGTGCTCCGGTGCGCCGGCTGGCGGGGTGCCCCGCGCCGGTGCGGCCCGTCCTGCATGTTGACTTCCCCATGATCACGGAAATTCGTCCGTGCCCTGGCACGGACGAATTTCCGTGATCATGGGAGGTGCAAGCTCTGAGCGGCGGCCCAGCCGTTGGCGTGGCTCGCGCCGTACGTCGTCACGAAGGCCCGTACGTTCTTCGGCCGCCACGACGACGGCCAGCCCATCTCCACCACCACGGTCGGCGCGTCGGCGGCCACCGATTCGATCAGGTCGGCCGCGCCGGGCAGGCGGTGCACCCGCCGCCCGGCGAAGACGATCGACCGGCCGGCCGCGAGCGCCAGCAGGGTGGCCGGGTCGGTCCGGTCCGCGACGACCCGGAGCTGATGGGCCACCCCGAGGTGCGGACCGAGCCCCCACGGCACCCGGCCGACGGCTATGGACGACTCCGACTCCAGTTGGACCACGAGGGGAGTGCCGAGACCGTCGAGCGGGCCCTCGACGCGTACGGCTTTCAGCGCGGCGGGGTACCCGATGCCGGGCTCGGCGTCGCCGCCGCGCGGCGCGTGGCCGGTCCACGTGGACAGCGCCGCGACCCGCTCGACGGCCTCCTCCACGCGGGCGAGCGGCAGCCGGCCGTCCCGGATCGCCGTCGCGATCCCGGCGGCGGTGGCCTCGACCAGCGCAGCGTCCACCCGGGCGCCGATGCACAGCAGGTCGCAGCCGGCGGCCAGGGCCGCGACGGCGGCCTGCGGGATGCCACCGGAGTGGAGAGTCGAGCCGCGCATCTCGAGCGCGTCGGTGATGACGACGCCGGTGAAGCCCAGGTCGCGGCGGAGCAGGTCGACCAGGGCCGGCCGGCTGAAGGTCGCGGGCAGTGCGCCGGTCAGCGCCGGTACCCGGAGGTGCGCGGTCATGATCGCTCGTACGCCGGCGGCGATCGCGGCGGCGAACGGTGGCAGCTCGCGGGCGCGGAGCACGTCGAGGGGCGCGTCGACGGTCGGCAGTTCCAGGTGGGAGTCGGCGACGGTGGCGCCGTGTCCGGGGAAGTGCTTCGCGCAGGCGGCGACCCCGGCTTCCTGCAGCCCCGTCACGGCGGCAGCGGCGTGCGCCGCCACCCGTACGGGGTCGGCGCCGAAGCTGCGGGTACCGATGACGGGGTTGTCGTCGTCGGTGTTGACGTCGACGGTCGGCGCGAGGTCGAGGTTGACGCCCGAGTCGGCGAGTTCGACGCCGAGCTGGGCGTAGATGTGTCGGGTGAGGTCGGGGTCGTCGACGACGCCGAGCGCGGCGTTGCCGGGGTACGGGCTGCCGGTGGCGTGGGCGAGCCGGGTGACGTCGCCGCCCTCCTCGTCGATGCCGATGAGTACGTCGGAACGGGCCGCGCGCAGGTCGGCGGTCAGCTTGGCGAGCTGGCCCGCGTCGGCGACGTTGTACGCGAACAGCACGTGACCGGCGAGGCCGTCGGCGAGCAGCGCGGTGGCCCACTCGGGCGGGGTCGGGCCGGGGAAGGCGGCGAGCAGCGTGCGTAGGGCCAGTCGTCGCAGGCCGGGATCCACCCCCACGCTCTCCCCTTTCGCGACGCCGACGTCGACCGCGGTGTTCGGGCGGTTACGCGTGACCGTACGCTAACTCTATTCTTAGCTGATCAAAGGGCTTAGTAAAGCTTCTTAAGCGTAGAAGGTCGTTCCTCCCATGAGTCCAGCCCCTGTACCCGGTACGCCCCGCCTGCTGCGCGCGCTCAACGACCGCGCCGCTCTCGAGCTGTTGCTGACCAAGGGGCCCCTCACCCGGGCTCAGCTGGGTGAGCTCACCGGCCTGTCCAAGGTCACCGCGTCCCAGCTGGTCGAGCGGCTGGAGGAGCGTGGGCTCGTCACCCGCGTCGGTGAGCTCGCCGGCGGCCGCGGACCCAACGCGCAGATGTACGCGGTCGTGCCGGCCACCGCGTACGTCGTCGGTGTCGACGTGGGCCCGCAGCACGTGGTCGCCGCGACCGCCGACATCACCGGCACGGTCGCCGGCCGGGTGGAGGTCGCCATCGGTGACGCCGACGACCCCGTACGGGTCGTGCACGCCGCCGTCGTCCAGGCCGCCGAGGCGGCCGGCGCGCCGCTGGACCGGGTACGCCGGGTCGTCCTCGGCACGCCGGGCCTGGTGGACGCGGCGACCGGGGAGATCTCGTTCGCCTGGGACCTGCCGAAGTGGCACCCGGGTCTGCTGGGCGCGCTGCGCGCCGATCTCGACCGGCCGGTCGTGTTCGAAAACGACGTCAACCTCGCCGCCATCGCCGAGCAGCACACCGGCGCCGCCGTCGGCGTCTCCGACTTCGTGCTCGTCTGGGCCGGTCGCGGCGTCGGCCTCGCGGTGATCCTCGGCGGTCGGCTGCACCGGGGCGCGACCGGCGCCGCCGGTGAGATCGGGTACCTCCCGGTGCCGGGCGCTCCGGTGCCCCGTGACGTCTCCCGTCGGTCCAAGGGGTCGTTCCAGCAGCTGATCGGCGCCGACGCGGTCCGGGCGGTCGCCCGTGAGCACGGCTTCAAGGCGGCCAGCGGCGCGGAGGCGGTACGGGCCGCGGTGGCCGCCGGTACCCGGGGCGGCCCGGTCCTCGACGAGATCGCGCGCCGGCTCGCGCTCGGCGTCGCCGCGGTCGGCGTCGTCCTCGACCCGACGCTGGTCGTCCTGGCCGGCGACATCGGCCAGGCCGGCGGCGCGGCGCTGGCGCAGCGGGTACAGCACGAGGTCGCCGCGATCTCGCTCGTCTCACCGCGCGTGGTGAGCACCGAGGTGGCGTCCGAGCCGGTGCTGCACGGCGCGCTGCTGACCGGGCTGGATGTCGTCCGTGAAGAGGTCTTCGGTTCGACGGTCAACGGCACCTGACGCCCGCCGGCCGTGCGCGGTCGCTGACGTGGTTGGATGGTCGGCGTGTCAGCGCCTGCTCAGCCCCCTGGAACAGAACCGGACGCAATCGACCCCGATGTCGTGATCGCCGTCAACTCGGTGACGGTGCGACGGGGCAGCACGTATCTCGTACACGACGTCAGCTGGCGCGTCGAGCTGGACGAACGCTGGGTCGTGCTCGGCCCCAACGGGGCGGGCAAGACCACCCTGCTCAACCTGGCCTCGGCGCGGCTGCACCCGACCACGGGCACCGTCCACGTGCTGGGGGAGCGGCTCGGCCGGGTCGACCTGCACGAGCTGCGGACCCGCATCGGTCTGGCCAGCGCCGCGCTCGCCGGGCGCATCCCGCCGGACGAGACCGTACGGGACGTGGTGGTGACCGCGTCGTACTCGGTGCTGGGCCGGTGGCGGGAGAGCTACGACCGGATGGACGTGGCGCGGGCCGACGCGCTGCTGGCGCAGTTCGGCATGGCGGCGCTGGCCGACCGCGCGTACGGCACCCTGAGCGAGGGGGAGCGCAAGCGCACCCAGATCGCCCGGGCCCTGATGACCGACCCTGAGCTGCTGCTGCTCGACGAGCCGGCGGCCGGGCTCGACCTGGGCGGGCGCGAGGACCTGGTACGCCGGCTGGGTGAGTTCGCCCAGGATCCCGACGCGCCCGCGATGGTGCTGGTCACCCACCATGTCGAGGAGATACCGCCGGGCTTCACCCACGCGCTGCTGCTCCGGGAGGGCACGGTCGTGGCCGCCGGGCTGCTGGACGAGACCCTCACCGCGGAGAACCTGTCCAAGACGTTCGGGCTGCCGTTGGCCCTGACCGTCACCGACGGCCGGTACGCCGCCCGCGCGATCTGACCGTCTTGCGCCCGCCGCGCACTATTGAGGTGTGCGGCTCGTCCTCAACGTCCTGTGGCTGATCTTCGGCGGTCTGCTGCTCGCCCTCGGGTACGCGATCGCCGGCCTGATCTGCTGCCTGCTCATCGTCACGATCCCGTTCGGCATCGCCTCGTTCCGGATCGCCAACTACACCCTGTGGCCGTTCGGACGGACCGTGGTGCGCAAGCCAACCGCGGGGGTGGCGTCGGCCATCGGCAACGTCATCTGGTTCATCGTCGCCGGCTGGTGGCTCGCGCTCGGCCACATCCTGACCGCGATCGCGCAGGCGGTCACGATCATCGGCATTCCGCTCGCGATCGCGAACGTCAAGCTGGTGCCGGTGTCGCTCGTTCCGCTCGGCCGTGAAATCGTCGATGCCGACGAGTTGCGGGCGTACCCGGGGCAGGTGGCCGCGTCCCGCCGATAGGCTGCCTCAAGGTCACGACGAGGTGAGGGAGGCAGGCGCAGTGGGACAGTTCGTACGGGTGGAGACCAGGGACGGCATCGGCACCATCCGGTTGGACCGGCCGCCGATGAACGCGCTCAACATCCAGGTGCAGGACGAGCTGCGCGAAGCCGCGCATCAGGTGGGCGTGGACGACGCCGTACGCGCCGTCATCGTGTACGGCGGCGAGAAGGTCTTCGCCGCGGGCGCCGACATCAAGGAGATGTCCGGCATGGGGTACGCCGAGATGGCGCCGCGCGCGCAGGAGATCTCCAAGGCGATCGACGCGATCGCCCGGATTCCGAAGCCGGTCGTCGCGGCCATCACCGGGTACGCCTTGGGCGGCGGCTGCGAGCTGGCGCTGGCCTGCGACTGGCGGATCGCCGCAGCCGACGCGAAGCTCGGGCAGCCCGAGATCAATCTGGGCATCATCCCGGGTGCGGGCGGCACCCAGCGGCTGGCCCGCCTCGTCGGCCCGGCCAAGGCCAAGGACCTGTGCATGTCGGGGCGGTTCGTCGACGCCGACGAGGCGCTGAGCATGGGGCTGGTCGACAAGGTGGTGCCGGCGGGTGAGGTGTACGACGCGGCCGTGGCGATGGTCTCCCGGTACACGAAGGGTCCGCTGCACGCGCTGCGCGCGGTGAAGCTGGCGGTCGACCGCGGTCTGGACATGGACCTGGAGTCGGGGCTGGCGTGGGAGACCCAGCTGTTCGCGGCGCTGTTCGCCACCGAGGACCGTACCGAGGGCATGGCGGCCTTCGTCGAGAAGCGCAAGCCCGAGTTCCGCGGGCGGTAGCCCATGGAGCTCCCCGATCTTGGACACTTGTGCGACCTATGGCTCGCACAAGTGTCCAAGATCCAGGCGTGGCGCGGCGGGTGTGGCGCGACGGGCGTGGTGCGAGGAAGCTTCACGTTTTCCTTACTCGGCGGTAACATGCGCGGACGGCACGCGACAGGAGGACGACGATGACGGAGCAGTTCGAAGGTCACGGCGGAGAGCTCGCCCTCACCGCGCTGAAGGCCTTCGGCGTCGCCGAGATGTTCACGCTCTCGGGCGCGCACGTGTTCCCGCTGTACGACGCCGCGCAGAAGGCCGGCGTCCGGCTCGTCGACGTGCGCCACGAGCAGTCGGCCGTCTTCGCCGCCGAAGCGGTCGCCAAGCTCCAGCGCCGCGCGTCGCTCGCCGTCCTCACCGCCGGCCCCGGCGTCACCAACGGCGTCTCCGGACTCACCAGCGCGCACTTCAACGCCGCCCCGGTCGTCGTGCTGGGCGGGCGGGCCCCGCAGTTCCGGTGGGGCTCCGGCAGCCTGCAGGAGATGGACCACCTGCCGCTGGTGCGGCCGGTGACCAAGCACGCCGAGACCATCTTCGCCACCGAGGACATCCCGGCGAAGGTCCACGAGGCGGTCACCGTGGCGCTCACCGCGCACCGCGGCCCCGTCTTCCTCGACCTTCCGCTCGACGTGATCTTCTCCCAGGCCGAGGTCGCCCTGCCCGGCCCGGTCGACGTGCCGGTGATCGAGCCCGACCCCGACGACGTCGCCAAGGCTGCCGCGCTGCTCGCCGCGGCCCAGCGGCCGGTCATCATCGCCGGGTCCGACGTGTACGCCGGTGGCGCCGTCGCCGCGCTGCGGGAGGCGGCGGAAGCGCTGCGGGTACCGGTGTTCACCAACGGGATGGGACGGGGCGCGCTGCCGCCCGAGCACCCGCTCGCGTTCGCCAAGGCCCGGCGGGTCGCCCTCTCCGGCGCCGACGTCGTCTGCGTCATCGGCACCCCGCTCGACTTCCGGCTCAGCTTCGGCGACTTCGGTGGGGCCCAGGTCGTACACATCGTGGACGCCCCGTCGCAGCGGGCCGCGCACGTGCAGACGGCGGTCTCCCCGGCCGGTGATCTGCGCCTGATCCTGTCGGCGCTCGCCGACCACACCGGTACCCGGGCCGACCACGATGACTGGGTCGCCACGCTGCGCTCGGCCGAGGACGCCGCCAAGGCCAAGGAGGTCGACGCCCTCGAGGCCGACACCGACCCGATCAAGCCCAGCCGGGTGTACGGCGAGCTGCGCAAGGTGCTTGACCGGGACGCGGTCACCATCGGCGACGGTGGCGACTTCGTGTCGTACGCGGGCAAGTACCTGGAGCCGGCCCAGCCGGGTACGTGGCTCGACCCGGGCCCGTACGGGTGCCTGGGCACCGGCATGGGGTACGCGATGGGCGCCCGGCTGACCTACCCCGACCGCCAGGTCTGCGTTCTGATGGGTGACGGCGCCACCGGCTTCTCGCTGATGGACGTCGAGTCGCTGGTACGGCAGAACCTGCCGGTCGTGATCGTGGTCGGCAACAACGGCATCTGGGGGCTGGAGAAGCACCCGATGCGGATGATGTACGGCTACGACGTCGCCGCCGACCTCCAGCCCGGCCTGCGCTACGACGACGTGGTCCGCGCGCTGGGCGGCGCCGGCGAGACCGTGGAGAAGGCGGCCGACCTCGGGCCGGCACTGCGCCGGGCCTTCGACTCCGGCGTGCCCTACCTGGTCAACGTCCTGACCGACCCGGAGGACGCGTACCCGCGCTCGTCGAACCTGGCGTAGCGGCCCTTACTGTTCACCGAGGGTGCGGGCCATCGCACCCTGCCCGCCGGTCACCGGTCGATCTGAGGGATCGGACGCGGGTCGTGTACCGGTGCCGGAACCCGGCGGGGCACCGAGAACCCGCATAACATGTGCTGAAAGTCACGCCCCGTTCATATTCGGGCCGTATCGGAATGCTCAACTGGACCCCCACCCCCGGGATCAACTGCGACAGCGAATCCGGATACGACAGCGAGAGGTGTGATAGTGGCGCACTGGCAGGTTGCCTGTATCGACATGGCGGGGACCACGATCCGTGACGACGGCCTGGTCGATCAGGCGTTCACGGTGGCAGTCGCGGGTCAGGGGGTGGCTCCGGGCACCGCCGAGTACGAACGGATGCGGGCCGTGGCCCGCAAGACCAGGGGGCAGAGCAAGATCGAGATATTTCGGCTGCTGCTGGGCGGGGACGAGCGGCGGGCGCGCGCGGCGAACGAGACGTTCGAGGAGGCGTACGGACTGCTCGTCGACGAGGGCGCGGTGACGCCGGTCCCCGGCGCCGCCGAAGCGATCGAGACGCTACGCGCCGCCGGTGTGAAGGTGGCGCTGATGACCGGGTTCGCGCGGGCCACCCAGGAAGCCATCATCGACGCGGTCGGCTGGCGGGGCCTTGTCGACCTCGCGCTGTCACCGGCCGAGGTGGGCCGCGGGCGACCGTACCCGGATCTCGTGCTCGTGGCGGCGCTGCGGTTGGGGGTCGACGACGTACGTCGGGTGGCGGTCGTCGGGGACACCCCACTCGACATGATCGCCGGGGGCCGGGCCGGCGCGGGACTGGTCGCAGGCGTGCTCACCGGCGGGTGCGACCGGCCGACCCTGCTCGCCGCCGGAGCCACCCACGTGATCGGGTCGGTGGGTGAACTTCCCAGCCTGCTGGACGTGGAGCAGCGCCGACCGGTCGAGCAGCGGCAGTCGGCTGCGCGCTCCCTGGCCTGACCAGATCAAGATCCGCGCAACGTTGCACGTACTGCTGCTTCCCGGCGCGCCGAGGCAGCAAGGTTGCACATATTGCGCGGCCCGGGTTGCGCGGTCCGGGTTGCGCGATCCGGGTTGCGCGGTCCGGGCGCGTCGTTCGCGCGGACCTACCCCGGCGCGTATGCGATGCGACGCACGGGGATCAGGTGCTCCACAGCTCACGTACCCGGCGGCGTACGCACTCCTCGCGAGGTAGGCCGCAGGTGCACCGGCGGTCGTCGAGGCGTATGCGGTGGTGGCTGGTGTCGGCGGTGGGCTCCCCGGTGGGCGCGGGGAGGAGCACCGGAGCGGACAAAAATGCCATATCAGGTGAGGGGTCCATCATGCCTCCTACCTGCAGAACGGTGAGCCGAGTCACGCCGGTTCAGCGACGACATGAACTTACTGACGGGTAACATCTCAGGCGTCTGGGCGGTCACGGGCCGCGGCGGAAAGTCCCGTAACGTGTGGCGAGTCGAGCATGCCGCGTGTGCATGAGGACGCAGTCGAGC
>NZ_JAATVY010000003.1 GCF_011947195.1 Planosporangium thailandense
GCGCGGGGTTGCCGCTTACGGTGCCGCCGAGGTTGATCCAGCCGGACCAGCTGTTGGCGTAGTAGCGGTAGCTGATGCCGCTGCTGGTGTTGGCGTAGACCTCGGTGGTGCCGAAGCGGGGGTTGTAGAGCACCGCCGGGTCGCCGGTGATGGTGCCGCCGAGGTCGATCCAGTTCGACCAGGCGTTGGCATGGTAGCGGTAGGCGATGTGGTTGGCGCTGGTACGGGCGTAGACCTCGGTGGTGCCGAAGCGGGGGTTGTACAGCACCGCCGGGTCGCCGGTGATGGTGCCGCCGAGGTCGATCCAGTTCGACCAGCCGTTGGCGTAGTACCGGTAGACGATGTGGCCGGTATTCGAGCGGGCGTAGACCTCGGTGGTGCCGGAGTGGGAGTTGTACACCGTCACCGGGTTCGACGACGGGGTGAGGGGTTCTGGGACGGCCGCAACGGCGACCGCGACGGGGGCCGGGCCGACCGCAGTGGTCTTCGTGACCGTGTTACTAGCGGTGGCGACAACCGAAACGCTGTTGGAGTACGAGTTGGTGACGTACGCGCGGGCGCCGTCGGGGGTTGTCGCCACGCCGTGCGGGTTGCCGCCGACGGAGATCGTGGCGGTCACCGTGTTGCTGGCGGTGGCGATCACCGACACGGAGCCGTTGCCGATATTGGCAACGTAGGCGCGAGCACCGTTGGGAGTTATCGCCACGCCGCGTGGGTTGGCGCCGACGGGGATTGTGGCGGTCACCGTGTTGCTGGTGGTGGCGATCACCGACACGGTGTTGCCACCGTCATTGGTGACGTACGCGCGGGCGCCGTCGGGGGTTATCGCCACGCCGTGCGGGTTGGCGCCGACGGGGATCGTGGCGGGCACCGTGTTGCTGGCGGTGGCGATCACCGAGACGGTGCCATCACTTCTGGTGACGTAGGCACGGGTGCCGTCGGGAGTGATTGCCACACCGTAAAGCGGGTGGCCGATGGAGAGCCTGGCGGTCACCTTGCCGGTGGCGGTGGCGATCACTGAAACGGTGCCGTCGGTACTGGTGACGTACGCACGGGTACCGTCGGGAGTGAATGCCACGCCGGACAGCGGGTTGGCGCCGACGGAGATCGTGCCGGTCACGGTACTGGTGGCGGTGGAGATCACCGAAACGGTGCCGCCGATGTTCGTGACGTAGGCGCGAGCGCCGTCCGGGGAGACCGTCACACCTTGTGGGTACATGCCGACCGGGACCGTGGCGGTAACGGCGTTGTTGGCGGTGTTGACCACCGACACGGTGTTGTCGGAGTTGGCGATGTAGGCGACCGTCGCGGACTGCGGCGGGTTGGCGGCGGCCGGGGATTGAGCTGCTTGGACCACCACGCTCCCCGACGCGGCCAGCACAGCCAATCCGACCACGAACGAGCCGACACGGGATCGCCGCGCCCTCGACCGGCCAACGACTCCGTCTCGCCGGTCGAACTCAATTGATGCCATCAAACACCCAAAATCAGCCAGCATTTTGACAAAAACCACTGTGGACTGTAGCGCCGCCTGTGCTACTGACGTGTCCACCGGTCGGCGCAATTGGGCCGTACCGTCAGATCAATGATCTTGCTGGGTCAGCTTTGCTGCGCGTTCGGCGTTTTCAAAAGCGGTGGCGGCGGGTTGTGAGCCGGGGAGGGCAAAATCCCTTGTCGGTCCGTATGCCTTTCGGGCGGTGTCGGCTCTGGCCGGCTTACCTGGCTGTACGGCCAGGTCCCCCGGCGCGGAGCCCCGCTCGACCCGCCTGTTACAGGAGGCCGGAGACGAGCATTGCGACCGCCACGAGCTGCCTTCCGGACTGGAATGACAGGGCTTACCAAGCTCGCATCACATCCAGACGGAAGGCACTTTTCGCGGGACGTGACCTACCGGCCCGCCCGCCGGTTTCCGCCTTCGATCACGGATGAAGGCCCCGAAGACGAGGAAGGCCCCTCCGGAGAGGGGCCTTGACCTTGCACTTTCTCTGGTCGGGGTGGCCGGATTTGAACCGACGACCTCTTCGTCCCGAACGAAGCGCGCTACCAAGCTGCGCCACACCCCGAGCGTGCCGAGCAATAGTAGCTTACGGAACGCCAAGAGCAACCGGGGGTATCACCCCGGCGCGACCGCCCTGAGGAAACTCGCCAGTTCGGCCTCGTACCGGGCCGGATCCACGTTCCACGACCGGGTGTGCCCGCCGCCGGCGGTCTCCACCAGCCGTACCAGGTCCGGACGCAGCCGCGCGAACAGCCGGGTCGGCGCCGGATCGACGAGGACGTCGTCCTGATCGAGGAAGACCAGCGTGGGTACCCGCAGTGACCCGACATGGCGGACCTGGTTGAGGTCCGTCAGCGTGGTCCCGATGCGCTGCTCCACCAGGCGCAGCGCGGCCCAGGTCAGCGGCGCCGGAAGGTTGCGGCGCCGGCCGTTGAGCCGCAGCGTCGCGCTCCAGTCGAGGGCGGGGCAGTCCAGGACGACCGCACGCACGAAAGCGGCCTCAGGAGCCTGTCGCAGCGTCATCATCGTTGCCGCGCCACCCATGGACCAGCCGAACAGGATCACGTCCGAGGCGCCCTGTGAGCGGGCGTACGACACGGCCGCGGCCACGTCTCGCCACTCCGTGGCGCCGAGATGGTAGCGGCGGTCGGCGCTGGACGGCGCGCCCTCGTCGTTGCGGTACGTGATCACCAGGGTCGGCAATCCCAGCTCAGCCAGGGTCGGCAGGGCCCGTAGCGCCTCGGCCCGGCTGCCACCTCGGCCGTGTACCGCGATGACCCAGGCCGACGAGGTACCGGGGACCAGCCAGGCCGGCAGCGGACCCAGCTCGCCCGGCACCGTCACCTCGTCGAAGTTCAGCCCCCTGCTCGTCAGCGGGTCTCCGTCGAACACGGCGCTGCTCAGCGCGGCCCGTGCACCGGCCTGCAGGGTGCCCCGTGTGATTTCTTCCACACGGCGTACGACGCCGGTCCGGTCGGCCCGTACGACCGAGCCGAGCCGGGCGTGGCCGGTCGGCCAGAGCAGCGCGTACGGCACGTCGCACAGGGTGTCCTCGGTGCGGTTCAGGGTCACCAGCTCACCGTCGAAGCCCCGGACCTCGAGCGGGTACTCCCGAGGCCGGGCGTCCAGCACCTGGTTGGCGAAGTACCAGCCGGCGCTCGCCGTGCTCGTCGGGACCAGCAGGGCGAGGCCCGCCAGCCCGTACGCGGTGAAGCGCGGCCAGCGGCGGATGGACGTCGGTGCGACGACCGGTTCGACAGTCATCGCGGGATCAACGTGAGCACCGACGCCTCGGGCCGGCAGGCGAACCGTACGGGCGCGGTCGGGTGGGTGCCCAGCCCGGCCGACACGTGCAGCAGCGCGTCCGAACCCGGCCAGCGGTGCAGCCCCTTGGCCATCCGGCGATCGAGCCCGCAGTTGGTGACCAGCGCGCCGACGAACGGTACGCAGACCTGGCCGCCGTGCGTGTGCCCGGCGAGGATCAGATCGAACCCGTCGGCCGCCATCGCGTTGACCACCGGCGGCTCGGGCGAGTGGGCCAGCGCGAGGTGCACGTCGGCCGTCGGGTCGGCCGGCCCGGCCACCGAGGGGTAGTCGTCGCGGCCCACGTGCGGGTCGTCGACGCCGACCAGCTCGATGACGCGACCACCGGCCTTGATCGTGGTACGGGCGTTGTTCAGGTCGGCCCAGCCGGCTCCGACCAGCGCGTCCCGCAACTCGTCGGCCGGCAGGGCCACGCCCTGCACATACTCCCGGTCCTTCTGGAAGTACCCGAAGGGGTTCTTCAGGACCGGGCCGTGGTAGTCGTTGGAGCCGAACACGAACGCGCCGGGACGGTCGAAGAGCGGCTCGTAGGCCCGCAGCACAGCTGGCACCGCGTCGACGTGCGCCATGTTGTCGCCGGTCACGATGACCAGGTCGGGGTCGACTGCGGCCAGCTCGGCGACCCAGCTCTGCTTGCGGTGCTGGCCCGGGGTCATGTGCAGGTCGGACAGGTGCAGGATCCGCAGCGGCTCCGCGTCGGGGGCGAGCACCGGCACGTCGTAGCGGCGCAGGGTGAACAGGTTCCGCTCGACGAGCGAGGCGTACGCGAGCGTGGCGGCGCCGACCATGGTCACGCCGGCCGTCACGCGACGGAGAGTGGATCGCTTGGCCATGCTTGCCAGATTATCCGGCGGTGTCGGCCCGGCGGTTTCGGTAGCTTCTTGGACATGACGCTCAAAGGACGGCTCGAAGAGGACCTGCACGCCGCGATGAAGGCGCGCGATGAACTGCTCACGTCGACGCTGCGAATGGCGATCGCGGCCGTGCGCGCCGCCGAGGTGGCCGGACCCGCCGCCCGCGAGCTGTCCGACGACGAGGTGCTGTCGGTGCTGACCAAGGAGGCCAAGAAGCGGCGGGAGGCGGCGACGGCGTTCGCCGACGCCGGCCGCACCGAGCAGGCCGACAAGGAGCGCGCCGAGGAGGAGATCATCTCCCGGTACCTGCCTTCGCAGCTGTCGGACCGGGAGTTGGCCGACATTGTCTCGAAGGCGCTGGCCGAGGGGGACTTTGCGGGTCCGAAGAGCATGGGGCCGGCGATGAAGGCCGCTCAGGCCGCGGTGGCCGGACGGGCCGAGGGAGGCCGGGTCGCGGCCGAGGTGCGCCGCCAGTTGGCCGGCTGACCTGCCGCGTCAGGCTGGGGCTTGCGAAAAAGGGAGTGGGTGGGCCGACGGGGCCCACCCACTCCCTTTTTCGTCGTTGCGAGTCACATCCGCTCAGAACGTCCCGCAGAGCGCCGGGAAGAGTTTGCAGCGCGGATTCTGATTGCGCGGCGGGCCGGTGCCCTGGTTGGGATCGCGGACCGTACCGGCGCCCCCACCCTGGCCCTGGTTGGAATCCTGGTTGCCGCCACCCTTGCTCACATAGATCGTGACAAGGCTGCCACGGCTCGTGTCGCCGGCCGGCTCGGTCTTGGCCACGGAGCCGGCCGGACAGTCGGAGGCGACCGGATCGGGGTCGACCGTCACGTCGAACCCGACCCGGCGTATGGCGCTCTTGGCGTCCGCGACCGACTTGCACGCCACGGCCGGGACGCTGGTGCGCTTGCCGAACGCCATGTCCTTGCTCGGCGCCGTGAAGTTGACCGCCGGCTTGTCGGCCATCGCGTCGCGCAGCGCGTACTCCACCGCCTTGTTGACGTACTTGTGCGGGTCGCCGAGGGCGGGCCGGAGCCGGTCGGTGAGCGGCCAGTCGGGATCGCCGAGGATGCCGGCGATCGCGATCTGCTTGGTCATCGCGACGAGCGTCGCCGTCTTGTCGCCGTCGGTGGTACCGGTCTTGCCCGCCACCGGGCGCTTGACGATGCCGCGCACCTCCTGGCCGGTCGCCCCGTCGCAGCGGCCGAACGCCGACTGGTCGCCCAGCGGGCAGCGCGCCGCGTCGACGGCCGCCCGCGCCACGTCCGGCTTCACGACCTCGTGGCACTGCGGTTTCGCCAGATCCAGCTTCTTGTCGTCCATGTCGCGGATCTCGGAGATCGGGGTCGGCGCGCAGTAGGTGCCGTCGGCCGCAAGGGTCGCGTACGCGTTGGCCAGATCCAGTGGGGTGGTGGCGCTCACGCCGAGGGTGAAGGCTCCCCAGCCGTTGGCGTAACCGGGGCTGTTGGCGAGCTCGTAGTCGGCGGCATTCTTGGGATCGTTGCTGCGGGCCCGGAACTGGATGCCCAGGCGCTTGGCGACGTCGACCGCGTTCTCGGCGCCCACCCGCTCTTCCAGTGGGACGAAGTACGTGTTGACGGAGCGGCCGAAGCCGGTCCACATGTTGCGCGGGCCGTTCATCCAGCTCGGGGTGGCGTTGACCGGGCAGTACATGCCGCCGCAGGCGTCCCCGCTGAGGACCGGGTACTTCGACTTGTACGGCGAGGTGGTGTTGATGGTGTAGTCGAGGTTGTACCCCTTCTCCAGGGCGGCGACCATCGTGAACATCTTGAACGTGGAGCCGGCCTGGTAACCGACGATGTCACCGCCGCCGGTCAGCAGGGGTGCGGTCGTGTTCGGATAGTTGCCGACCTGCCCCTTCTTGTACGGGTTGGTGTTTGACCCGTTGTGGCTCTGGTCGTTGCTGAAGTTGCGGTTGGTCGCGAGGCCGAGGACCTTGCCGGTGCCCGGCTCGACCGCCGCCGTCATGACGGCGTACGGGCTGCCCGTGGCGAGCGCGTTCTCGACGTTCTTCTTCAGCGCCGTCTGGGTACCGACGTCGAGCGAGCTGATGATCTTATATCCACCGCTCTTGAGCTTGTTCTCCCGCGCGAAGGCGTCGGCGCCGAAGTCGGGCTGTTCCAACCACCAGCGGTACAGGAAGTCGCAGAAGAATCCGGCGCCGGTGTCCTGGCTGGGCATGGAGGCACAGCCCTCCGGTGACCGCTTCCCGACGATCGTGAGCTTCGCGGCCTTGGCCTCGTCCGCCTGCTGCTGGGTGATGTACTTCAGCGTGACCATCTGGCGCAGCACGTAGTCGCGGCGCTGGAGCGCCAACGTAAGCTTGTCGGGGTCGGCCGGGTCGTACGCCGACGGCGCCTTGACCAGACCGGCGAGCAGGGAGGCCTCTCCCAACGTCAGGTCCTTGGGGTCCTTGCCGAAGTAGACCTCGCTGGCGGCGTAGACGCCGTACGCGCCGTGGCCGAAGCTGGAGATGTTGAGGTAGCGCTCCAGGATCTGCTGCTTGTTGTACTTCTTCTCGATGGCCAGCGCGTACTTCATCTCGCGGAGCTTGCGCGCCGGCGTCTGCTCGGTCGCGGCGACGATCTCCTCGTTGGTGCGCGCCGAGTAGGTCAGGGCCTGCCGCACGTACTGCTGGGTCAGGGTGGATGCGCCCTGCGAGACCTGCCCGGAGGAGTTGCCGTTGGCGACCGCGGCCCGGGCCACGCCCTTCATGTCGACACCGTGGTGCTGGTAGAACCTCTGGTCCTCCGCGGCGACGATCGCCTGCTGCATGACCGGCGCGATGTCGGTGAGGTGAACGTCGCGGCGGTTTTCGTCGTAGAACATGGCGAGCAGCGTCTTGGCGTCCGAGGCGTACACATAGGAGATCTGTGGCGGCGGCAGCTCAGTGAGCGTTGACGGAAGATTGTCGAACGCGTCGACGCTGGCCTTGGCGGCCAGGCCGGAGACAGCAACGACCGGGAAGGCGGCCGCGGCAACCACGATTCCCGCGAGCAGACCGCAGACGAGAAGTGATGCGGTGTTGACGAACACACCATGATCGCGCTTGCGCATCCATGTCACGCGCACAGGGTACGGGACGACGCAATAGACCGCGTCCTTTCTCAAACAGGCCTCGTTGTGATAGACGGATGACTCTCAGCATTGCGGTGTGAGTCGGACCCCCGTCCGTCGGTCGGCTGGAATGTGTGCCGATTTGGACGACCCGTTTCGGTATCCGATGAGATCGGAAAGTAGAAAAGTCCTGTTTAGCATGTTTGGCGCTACTCAGGTGCGACACTAGTCTGATGCGGAACGACTTTGCGTAACCGAGCGACTACCGAGGATGATGATCGGTGGGGACCGATCCATCTCTCCGGGCCTGGAGAGGTAGTCGCCGGCGAGAGGGGGGCGATTGGCGGCTGATGTCGGAATTAGCGGGTTGCGGTGTGGGGTCGCGATCTGCGCCGGCGGTGGCCGTACAACCGCTTGGGTGTTATAGGCCCGGGGGGGCTTTTCAAGGGGGGACATACGAGATGACGATGGTCGTCGACTGGCCGAGCATGGCGGCTTGCCGAAATGGCGACCCGGATGCGCTGTTTGTCCAGGGCGCGGAGCAGAACGTCGCGAAGCGGATCTGCCGGGGCTGCCCGGTGCGCAACGAGTGCCTCGCTGACGCCCTCGACAACCGCATCGAGTTCGGTGTCTGGGGCGGCATGACCGAGCGGGAACGGCGGGCGCTGCTGCGTCGCCACCCGCACATCACCAACTGGCGCAAGACTTTCGAAGCCGCGATGGTCAAAGAGACCGGGAAGCTGCCGTCAGTCGAAAAGGACGTCGAGAAGGAACTGGTGGCCGCGGGCTGACCTGCGACATCGTCGGCGGGCGCGGCCGCGGGACCCGGCCGCGCCAACCGTTCTCACCTGCGACGCGCCGTAGCGGCCCGGCCGGACGCCGGTCGGCCGCGCCGCGCCGTCCCCACGGCGCCGCACCGGTGCGCCGCCGTACCTGTGCGCCGCCATGCCCTTTGCGCCGCCATGCCTGTGTGCCGTGGCGCCGCCGTGCCGTCGTCCCCGCTGCCGCCCTCAGGCGCCCGACAGCGACCGCCCGATCTCGCGCAGCCCGTCGAGATCGTGGACGTCGGCCGCCTGCACCGGCACCTCCACCACGGGGACCTTCGGATACGCCGACACGAACCGCTCCGTGACCGCGCGCTGCCGGGCCCGCTGCTCGACCAGCGCCGAGTGCACCCGCATCACGTCCGCCGTCACGGACTGTCCGTCGAGGCGTACGGCCGCCGCTTGCGCGGTCTCCGCACTGATCGCCGGCGCCGCGACGGTCGTCACCCGGTTGAGCACCAGGCCCGTCAACGGCATCTGCTCGTGCGCGAGCCGGTCGGCGAAGTAGGCCGCCTCCCGGATCGCGTCCGGCTCGGGAGCCGCGACGACCAGGAACGCCGTCTCCTTGTTCTGGAGGATCCGGTACGTACGCTCGGCGCGCTCCCGGAACCCGCCGAACATCGAGTCGAGCGCGGCCACGAAGGTCGACACGTCGGTGAGCAGCTGGGTGCCGAGCACCTTCGTCACCGCCCGGGTGAACAGCCCGAACGACGCCGACGCCAGCTTGAACATGCTCCGGCCGCTGACCCGGGCCGGTACGAGCAGCATCCGGATCATCCGGCCGTCGAGGAAGCGGGACAGTCGGGCCGGGGCGTCGAGGAAGTCGAGCGCCGACCGGGACGGCGGGGTGTCGACCACGATCAGGTCCCACTCCCCACGCGCGCGCAACTGCCCCAGCTTCTCCATCGCCATGTACTCCTGAGTGCCGGAGAAGGTCGAGCTCATGGCCTGGTAGAAGGGGTTGGCGAAGATCTCTTCGGCCTTCTGCGCGTCGGTGTGCGCGAGCACGACCTCGTCGAAGGTCCGCTTCATGTCCAGCATCATGGCGTGCAGTTCGCCGCCGCCGTCGCCATCGACGCCCTTGACCTGCCGGGGAGTGTTGTCGAGCGCGCTCAGACCCATGGACTGGGCGAGCCGGCGGGCCGGGTCGATGGTCAGCACGACCGTGCGCCGGCCGTGCCGCTCAGCCGCCCGCAGCCCCAGCGCGGCCGCCGTCGTGGTCTTGCCCACGCCGCCGGAGCCGCAGCAGACGACGATGCGGATCCCGGGGTCGGCCAGGAGCTTGTCGACGTCCAGTTGAGGGCTGCGTAGTCGCCCAGCGTGGTCGGACATCACGGTGCGAGCGTATCCGGCCACGCCGTCGAAGCCACACGATCCGTCGGTCACAGCGCCCCTTGTCACACTCTGCAGCGGGTCACACGCTCAGCTCGCGCGAAGCAGCGTGCGGGCGAGGATGTCGAGCCCCTCGCGGGTCACCCCGTCGACCAGGGCGGGCAGCTCCACTACCGGGCGGCCCAGCGCGGCCAGGTCGTCGCGGAGCGCGGCCTCCACCCCGAGGCGGGTCTGGTACGCCTTCGCCTCGGTCACCAGGCCGGCAACGGTGTCCCGGTCGGCCGACACTCCGGCCTGGGTCAGCCCCCGGCGGATCTCCGCCTGGCTCACCCGCACGCCGGCGAGCATGGGCGCGCGGGTCGCGTTGACGATCACCGACCCGATCGGGATGCCGAGCCCCCGCAGCTCCACGATCGCGTCGGTGGTCTCCTGTACCGGCATCTCTTCCAGCATGGTGACGACGTGCACGGCGGTCATCGGGGAGCGCAGGACGGCCGAGACGCCCTCGCTCTGCGACTTGATCGGGCCCACCTTCGCCAGTCGCGCCGTCTCGGCGGTCACGTTGAGGAAGCGGCCGATCCGGCCGGTGGGCGGCGCATCGACGACGACGGCGTCGTACACCCGGCGGCCGTCGACCGTACGGGTGACCGCCTCCTTGAGCTTTCCGGTGAGCAGAACGTCGCGCATGCCCGGCGCGATGGTGGTCGCGAAGTCGATGGCGCCCATCTTCTGCAGGGCCCGGCCGGCCATGCCGAGCCGGTAGAACATGTCCAGGTACTCCAGCAGTGCCTGCTCAGCGTCGATGGCGAGCGCGTTCACCTCGCCGCCGCCGGGCGCGGCCGCGATGACCCGCTCCTCGTAGGGCAGGGGTGGCAGCTCGAACAGCTGGGCGATGCCCTGCCGGCCCTCGACCTCGACGAGGAGCACCCGGCGGCCGCCGGTCGCGAGGGCGATGGCCAGCGCGGCCGCGACAGTGGTCTTGCCGGTGCCGCCTTTGCCGGTCACCACGTTCAGGCGGGCCGGCCAGCCGGCGTGCTCTTGGGTAGCCACGCTCCGAGCGTAGCTACCCCGCGTCACCGACTTCGCAAACCCACCAGCCGGACTCGTCGACGGCCACGAACTTCAGCCGCTTCTCGGCGGTCCGCTCGTCCGCCGTCGTGATCTTGATGGGTACGGTCAGGGTCGCCGTCTTGTCCTTGCGCGACTGGACGTTGGGCGTCGGCCAGGTGTACCGCGGCGACTTGTACTGCTGCTCGTACGAGCGCAGCTCATCGATCTTCTTGCCCAGGGCCGCCTTGTCGCGCGACTCCGCGCAGACGTACCGGTTGGCCTTGTCCACGTCGTGGTCACGGAAGACGGCGGTGAGGAAGCCGTCGACCGCCGCCGTCGGCGTCGCGGTGCCACTGCCGCCGATGTTCTTGACCAGAAAGTACGCCGTGACGCCGCCTCCGCCACACAGCAGCAGCACGACGCCGAGGACGACCGAGGTGATCAGCAGCGCCCGGCGCCGTCGGGGCGGCTGAGGCCCGCCAGCCGGCACGACCGGCATGAACGGTGGCTGAGATCCACTGGCCGGTGGGAACGGGGCACCGGCCGATGGGAACGGGACGCCGGCCGGCGCGAACGGCGGCGACTGCGGCACACCGGAGCCCTGCGGTTCACCGGGTGACGGTGGGTATCCGGGCGGCTGGCTCAATTTCCCCCCTTCAAGGGGTCCGGGTGGCCGACGGGATATGGCCGTGCCAAGGGTAGTCGGCGACGCCATCCAGCGATGACCGCCGTTCGGTGCGGGGAGTGACGATCTTGGTTGCTCCTTCCGGGGTACGTTCGGCTGACGGCCGTACCTTCGCGGCCGGACCGCGCCGGCAGCCCGTAGGCTGTCGGGCGTAGCCACCGTAGTCAGGGAGCCCTCGAGCGATGCAGAAGTGGGAGTACGCCACAGTGCCGTTGCTGGTCCACGCGACCAAGCAGATTCTGGACAACTGGGGTGAGGACGGCTGGGAGCTGGTCGCCGTCGTGCCGGGGCCGAACCCCGACCAGCTCGTCGCGTACCTCAAGCGACCGCGCGCGGCGGAGGGTGGACAGTGAGCGGAGCGAGGGAGAAGCTGGCCGAGCTGGGCCTGAAGCTGCCCGCGGTGGTGCCGCCGGTGGCGGCCTACGTGCCGGCCGTGCAGTCGGGCAACCACGTGTACGTCTCCGGCCAGCTGCCGATGGCTGAGGGGCAGCTGATGGCAACCGGCAAGGTCGGCCGCGAGGTGACGCCCGAGCGGGCCGCCGAGCTCGCCCGGCAGTGCGCCCTCAACGCCCTCGCCGCGGCCGACTCACTCGTCGGTCTCGAGCGGATCGTCAAGGTCGTCAAGGTGGTCGGTTTCGTCGCGTCGGCCGAGGGCTTCACCGGGCAGCCGGGTGTGATCAACGGTGCCAGCGAGCTGTTCGGCGCCGTGTTCGGCGAGGCCGGTCGGCACGCGCGCAGCGCGGTCGGCGTCGCCGAGCTGCCGCTCGGCGCGCCCGTCGAGGTCGAGGCGATCTTCGAGGTCAGCTGACAGGCGGGCTCAACCTCCCGTTCGCCAGCGGGTTTGGTCGCCGCCGTACCATCCAGAGCATGGTGACGCATGTGACCGCGCCCACGGCGGCGCCGCTCGACGCGCTGCCGCCCTGGGTCACGCTGCTGCGTGCGCCGAATCCGGGCCCGATGACGCTCGACGGCACCAACACCTGGGTGTTGCCGGAGCACCGGGTCGTCATCGACCCGGGGCCGGCCGACGACGGTCACCTGGCCGCGATCGCGGCCAGCGCGCCGATCGACCTCATCCTGCTCACCCACGGTCACGCCGACCACGTCGAGGGCGCCGCCCGGCTGTCGGAGATGCTCGGCGGCGTTCCCGTGGTCGGCTCGGACCCGCAGCACTGCGTCGCCGCCCCGCCGCTGCGGGAACACCCGGGGGAGGAGATCGCCGGGCTCGAGGTGATCTTCACTCCGGGGCACACCCACGACTCCGTCAGCTACCGCGTCCGCGACGTCGTCTTCACCGGCGACACGGTCCTCGGGCGGGGCACCACCGTCGTGGCCTGGCCCGACGGCGACCTCGGCGACTACCTCAGCAGCCTGCGCCGGCTCCGGGCGCAGGGCCCGGTACCGGTCCTTCCCGGCCACGGGCCCGCCCTCGCCGACTGCGCCGTCGCCACCGCGTACTACCTCGAGCACCGCCTGGCCCGTTTGGAACAGATACGCGCGGCGTGGACCGCCGGCGCGCAGACCGCGCCCGACGTCGTACGGGTCGTCTACGCCGACGTCGACCCGGTCCTGTGGCCGGCGGCGGAGCTGTCCGTGCGGGCGCAGTTGGCCTATCTCGAAAGCGAGCAGGAGCGGGAATCCAGCGGGTCACCGGCAGAGTTGGACCAGCCGTGACCTGTCCTGTGTGCGGAACCGTCGCCGTGCCCGGCGCGCGGTTCTGCCACAACTGCGGATCGGCCCTGCCGGCCGCGGCCACCCTCCCCGCCGCCGAGCGCCGCATCGTCACCGTCCTGTTCGGTGACCTGTCCGACTTCACCGCCTGGGCCGAGGACGTCGACCCGGAGCGGGTCGGCGCGGTCACCGACCGGGTTCTCGCGGCCCTGGCCGGCTCGGTCAAGACGTTCGGCGGACACGTGGACAAGCTCACCGGCGACGGGATCATGGCCGTCTTCGGCGCGCCGGTGGCGCACGAGGACGACGCCGAGCGGGCCATCCGCGCCGCGCTGTCGATGCAGCAGGCGGTCCGCCGGGTCCTCGACGACGAGCGTGGCGGTGGTGCTCCGCTGGGCCTGCGCGTGGGCTTGAACACCGGTGACGTGGTCGCCGGCGTGCAGGCCGCGCTGGAGTACACGGTCATCGGCGACACCGTGAACACCGCGGCGAGGCTCGCCGACGCGGCGGCGGTCGGTGCCATCTACGCCGGCTCCGTCACGGCCGCGGTGACCCGGCACGTCGCGTCCTGGCGGGCGCTGCGCCCGCTGCGGCTCAAGGGCAAGCGCGAGCCCGTCGAGGCGTACGAGCTGCTGGGCCTGCTCGACGCGCCCGGCACCCGGTCCGGGCTGGGCGACGAGGCGCCGTTCGTGGGCCGGGAGACCGAGCTGGGGCGGGTCGCCGGCCGGCTGGCCGAGGTCGTCGACCGGCAGGAGGCCCGCATCCTGATCATGACCGGTGAGGCAGGCCTGGGTAAGACCCGGTTCGCCGCCGAGGTGGAGCGCTTCGCCACCGGGTACCAGGCCGCCGGCTTCGCCCCCAGCATCGGCGCCCGGGTGCTGTCGGTGCACTGCGCCGCGTTCGGTGAGCGCCGCCGCCTCGCGCCCCTCGCCGACCTCGTACGGGCCGCCATCGGCCTGCCCAACGACACCGCCACCACCCGCGAGCAGGTCGAGGAGCGGCTGCGCCGGCTCGGCCAGCGGCTGGCGCGGCAGGCGCGCAGCCGGCGACCGGCCGGACCGGTCGGACCGGTCGGCGAGGAGGTCGCGGCCGGTGCCGTGGCGACCGCCGCCGGTGCGGAGCCGCGGCTGGCGATCGACCTGCTGCTGACGCTCATCGGGTACGGCGAGGTGGACCACTCCGAACCCGGCGGTTCGGCCGGCCGGACGGCGTGGGCCGGGCCGGCCGGCGCGCGGGGTGGCTGGGGCGCCAGCGCCGGGCCGGTCGACGACCTCGACCTGGAGGCCATCCCGGCAGCCGTGGCCGGCCTGCTGTCGGCGCTCGCCGCCGAGGAGCCGCTGCTGATCGTCGTGGACGACCTGCACGACGCCACCCCGGACACCGTCGACGCGCTCGGCGTCACGCTGTCGCGGGTGTCCGGCCCCGTGCTCACGCTCCTGCTCGGGCGGCCGGAGCTGATGCGTACCGCGGGTATCCTCAACCGGTTCGCCGACGCGGAGGTGAGCGCGCTCCCGCCGCTGCGCGGTGCGGACGCCGCCCGCCTGCTCACCAACTACCTCGGCGGCGGCCGGCTGGCGCAGGCCGACGAGGACCGGCTGCTGGCCACCGCCCAGGGCAACGCCTTCTACCTCGCCGAACTCGTCACGCTGCTGCAGGAGCGGGGCCGGCTGAGCAGAAACGGCCAGACGTGGCAGCTGGCCCCCGGTTCGCTCGGCGGCCGCCTGCTCTCCCGCGACCTCGCCGCGGTCCTCGCCGCGCGTATCGACGCCCTGCCGCCCCAGGCCCGCGCGGTGCTCCGCGACGCCGCGGTGGTCGGTGACACCGTGCCGGCCGGGGCGCTGGAAGCGCTGCGCGCGGGTGAGCCCGGCGGCCGGCCGTCGGCCGCGGCGGCCGTCGAGCTCAACCGGGCGATCGAGGAGCTGCTGCAACGCCGGATGCTGCGCCGGGTCAAGGGCGGGTACGCCTTCGCGACGCCGTTGCTGCGCGAAGCCGCGTACGCCGGCGTCGGCAAGGCCGACCTGGCCGAGCGGCACGCGCTGCTCGCCCGGTGGGCGGCCGACCCCGACCCCTCCGCGCGACCCCAGCCGGGTGTGCCGCGGCCCGGACGGGTGGGCATGACAGCCGAGGCGGCGGACGCTTTCGTCGCCGAGCACGCCGAGCGGGCGACCGCCCTCGCCGACGCCGTGGGCCTGCGCTCCGACGCGGCCGTACGCGCCGTGGCGCCGCTCGGCGTCGCCGTGCTCGGCCGGTTGGCCCGCAAGGCGCTCGTCAGCGGTGAACCGTCCCAGGCGTCGGCCCACGCCGAACGGGCCGCGAAGCTGGCCGGCGGCAACCTGTCCCCGGCCGACCGGCTCATCCACGCCCGCGCGCTGCTGCAGATCGGCCGGGTCACCGAGGCGCTCGGGTACGCCGAGAAGATCGCCGCCAATGCGGCGGACGAGCCCGCGGTCCGGTCCGGCGCGCTGCTGCTGGCCGGCCGGGCGTACCGGATGATGGGCGACCCGGAGCGGGCGTACATCACCTGGCAGGAGGCGCTCGAGGCGGCGACCGTGGCCGGCCGGCCGGCCGAGCGCGCCGAGGCGATGCGCCGGATCGGCATGGGCGACTACCTGGCCGGGCGGCTGGCGGAGGCCGGCGAGCGGTTCGCCGCGGCGTACCAGCTCGCCGTCGAGACGGGGGACCGGCGCAGCCAGGCCTGGTCGTTGCAGAACCTGGCGTGGGTCACCACCACCCGCGGCGACTTCGCCGGCGCGGATCTCACCCTCGGCCGGTCGGCACGTAAGTTCGCCGAACTCAATGATCCGGTCGGACGGGCCTGGCTGCGCGGTACCACCGCGTTCGTGCGCATGCTCGCCGGGCGGCTGACCGAGGCGCGCCGGCTCGCCCGGGTGTTCCTGCCGTTCGGTGAGCGGGTGGGTGAGGCGTGGGCGGTGGGCACCCTGCGCTCGGTCGAGGCGTTCGCCGCGGCCGAGCTGGGCGAGCTGGCGGAGGCCGACCGGGAGGCGCGCCGGTCCTATCGGGACTTCGCCGCGGCCGACGACGACTGGGGGCGCGGCCTCGCGCTGGTCGTACGGGGTGTCGTCGCGCGCGGGCTCGGCGAGTCGTCGCACGCGACCGACCTGCTCAGCGACGCGCTCGAGTACGGGGAGAAGACCGGTCACCCGCTGCTGATCGGCATGGCCCGTACGATCCGGGGCTTCGTACACGTCTCCCACGGCGACGCGGAGGCGGCGGAGGTGGATGCCCGGGCGGCCCTCGCCGTCGTCGAGCCGCACGACGTGCTGGAGCCGGCGCACGTCGGCCCGCGGGCGCTGCTGGCAGCCGCCCGGTTGGCGGCCGGCGACGCGGCCGGAGCGGTCGAGCTCCTCAAGGGTGTGGCCGCACTGGCCGATGTGCCGTCGTTGTTGTACCCGCGCCGGGAGGCGGTCGCGTACTACGCGGAGGCGCTGCTCGCCGCCGGCCGGCCCGAGGAGGCGCTGGAGTGGGCGCGGCGCGCGGTCGCGACGCCCGGCGAGGACGTCCGCAGCCGGGTCCACGCGGGGCGGGCGCTCGCGCGCGCCCTGGCCGCGGTGGGGCAGCCCGCCGAGGCGCTGACGGTCGCCTCCGCCGCGCTGCGCGAAGCCCAGGCGACCCAGCAGGTCTCGGAGCGCGCGGTGACCCAGGCCGTACTGTCGGCCCTGTCGTGACCCACCTGTTACGACGGTCACGTTTGTAACGCTGACGACCATCTGACGCTGCTCGTCCGACCGCTGGCGTATTTTTCTAGCGTGACCGATGCGCGAGCGACCGTGCCCACGGTGCCCGGCCTGACCGGGCTGTCCGTGCTGGCCCGGGGCGGTTACGCCACGGTCTACCGGGCGGTGCAGGAGTCGGTCGGCCGCGACGTGGCGGTGAAGGTCGAGAACCGGCGCCTGGAAAACGAGCGGGATCAGCACCGGTTCCTGCGGGAGGCGCGCGCCGCCGGCCGCATGTCGGGCCACCCGAACGTCATCGACCTGTTCGACGCGGGGGTGACCGGCAACGGCCACCCTTATCTGATCATGGAGCTGTGCGAGGCGTCGTACGCCGAACGCATGAAGACCAATCCGCTGTCTCCGGTCGAAGCGCGCGACGTCGGGGTGAAGATAGCTGATGCGCTGGCCGACGCCCACGCCCTCGGCGTGCTGCACCGCGACGTCAAGCCGGCGAATCTGCTGATCTCCCGCTTCGGCGAGCCTCAGCTGGCCGACTTCGGGCTGGCCGTCCTGGCCGAGGTCCGCGACCACGCGATCGCCCTCGACGTGCTGACGCCGGCCTACGCCCCGCCGGAGATGTTCCGGTGCGAGTCACCGTCCCCCGCCGTCGACGTGTACGCGCTGTGCGCGACGTTGTACGCATTGATGTATGGGCGTCCGGCCCGCTGGCGTGACGGCGCCAACCCCGGCCAGGCGGCCATCGTGGACATGTTCGGTGAGCCGATCCCCGATGTGCCGGGCGTGCCGGCCGACCTGATGGCGCTGCTGCGCGCGGGCATGGCGAACGACGAGCACCGGCGGCCGACGGCGGTGGAGCTACGCGACTCCCTGCTCGCACTCGACTTCGACCTCGGCGGGAGCCGGTCGGCGGCGCGCAACTGGCGACCGGTCTTCGGTGCCCCCAGTTGGGGGCCGAGCGAGTTCGGCGGTTATGCCGCCTGGGCCGGACGCGGTCGCCCGGACGGGAGCTCCGACGCCGCCAGGTCGGCCGGGAGCGGCTTCGCGGGCGACGACGAGCGGACGCGCCGGTACGACGACGAAACGCGCCCGTACCCGCCGCCGTCAGATGGGGACACCGCGCACCTGGAGGCTCCTGGCGGCGCCTCCCGCCCCGCTACCGGGTTCAGCCTTGGGCATTGGCTGCGGCCCGGTCACGCGGCGAGCTGACAGGCTCTCAGCGTCCCGCTGATTGTCAGAGGTGACGGTTACGGTCCGACGGTATGTCGCCTGATCGTCGGGCTCGCCGCAGCCGGACCCCTCGCCATCGGCCGGACGTCCCGTCGACGGTGCGTGTCGCGCCGTCCTCCGATGACGCGCACGACGTGGTCTATTTCCGTCGCCATCGTGACGCCGACCCGAGCGAGAGTATTCCTGGCCGGGAGTTCCTGAGGGCGTGCCCGGCAGCGGTGCGCGCGAAGATGATGGCCGTCCTTGTGGAGGTGGCCGCCGCGCCGCCGAAACGATTTTCGGGCGGCGGTTACTGGGAAGCGATGAAAGGCGAGATGGCGGGCTGGTTCGAGGTCCGCGCCGATGGCCCGAAGCGTCACCACTACCGCCTCTACTGCCTGTTGGATTATGAGGCCAAAGGCGTCCCCCGCCCGCTGCTGGTGGTCGTCGCGGGCTTGGACAAGCCGTTTCGGACAGCGTTGTCCGACGCTGACTACAAGGGTGTACGGATGCTCGGCCAGGAGTACCTGGCCCGCAACCCCCGGTCGCTGGCCTGAATCAGGGTCAGACCGAAGCCGGTACCTTTCGGCCGGACTGCCGCATCTCGGCCAGGTGCTCCGCGAGGGCGTGCGGGTCGTCGGCGATTCCTGTAAGCAGGGGCTCGGTGATGTGGGCGCGCTCTGCCTCCGGCAGCGGCTCGAAAGTCAGTCGGAGTCCGAATACGGCGGCGACCGCTGACATCGTCCCCACGGTGTGGTTGCCACCCGCTTGGGTGAATAACCGCCGGATCGCGGCGTCGTTGGCAAGGATCGCCCGTGCGACATCAGCCTTGGTCATCCCTGCCGCCGCCCGGGCGGCGTCGAGTTCGTTGACCAGGCGGTCCACGGTCTGGATCTGCATGGACTCGACGATGTAGGCGCGCAGGAACTCAGGGTCGTTGAGGTTCTCGGCCAGGTCATCCCAGAACGCGCTACGCGTGTGGTCCACAGCATCTCCTTCGACTTCCCACTCGGGAAACGTAACAAATATGCTACGCCCATCGGTTGGCCGCATCAACATTTCCCAGGTCGCCGCGCAATCGCCACCGGCATTGCCGTTGCGCCGCTCGCGCAGGCCGTCAGTAGGTCTGTATCTCGACGAGGTTGTCCTCCGGGTCGCGCAGGTACGCCGAGCGCACGCCCCAGCCGGGGCGGTCCGCCGGGGGTGATGGCCGTCAGTACGACTTCTCCTGGCCGAGCACGTGCTGGGCCACGTAGTTGAGGATCATCTCGCGGGACACCGGAGCGATCCGCCCGGCGCGTACGCCGCCCATCAGCGTGGCCACCCCGTACTCGGTGGTCATGCCGTTGCCGCCGTGCACCTGTATCGCCGTGTCGACGGCGAGCACCGCGGCCTCGGCCGAGGCGTACTTGGCCATGTTCGCGGCGGCCCCGGCTTCGAGGTCGCGGCCGGCGTCGTACAGGAAGGCCGCCTTTGCGATCATCAACCTGGCCAGCTCGACCTGGATCGCCGCGTGGGCCAGCGGGTGCGCCACGCCCTGATGCGCGCCGACGGGCCGGCCCCAGACGGACCGTCCGGACACATAGGACGATGCCCGCTCCAGCGCGTACCGGGCGGTGCCGATACTCATCGCGGCGACCGTGATCCGCTCGGGGTTGAGGCCGCTGAACAGCGCGGGCAGGCCCGCCTCGGCCGACCCGCCGATCAGGGCGTCGGCCGGCACCCGGACCCCGTCGAAGAACAGCATGAACTGGTTCTCCGGTGACACGATCTCCATGCCGATCTTCGTCACGGTCAGCCCGGGCGCGTCCGTCGGGACCAGGAACAGCGCCGGGCTCAATCGGCCGGTCCGCTCGTCGGCCATCCGGGCGACGACCAGCACGTACGAGCATTCGTCGACGCCGGAGATGAAGACCTTGCGGCCGGACAGCACGTACCCGTCGCCGTCGGGGTGCGCCACCGTCGCCAGGCGGTGGAAGTTGGAGCCGGCGTCGGGCTCGGTGATCGCGAAGCAGACCTTCAGCGTCCCGTCCGCGAAGCCGGGCAGGTACGCCGCCCGCTGCGCGCCCGTGCCGTGCTTGGCGACGATCGTGGCCGCGATGGCCGGCGAGACCACGAGCAGGAGCAATGGGCAGCCGGCCGCGGCAAGCTCCTCGCAGACGATCGCCAGTTCGGTGATGCCGCTGCCACCGCCGCCGTACTCGGTCGGCACGCTCACGCCGAGGTAGCCGAGCTTGCCCGCCTCGGTCCACAGTTCGTCGGTGTGCTCTCCGGCCTTGGCCTTGTCGACGTAGTAGGAGTGGCCGAAGCGCTTACCGAGGGCCGCGACGGAGTCGCGGAGCAGCCGCTGCTCGGCGGTGGGTTCGAAGTCCATGGTTCTCCCCTCCTGGCGTGATCACGGAAACTATTCCGTGTCCGAGCACGGAAGAGTTTCCGTGATCATGAGAAGTGCGGCGCCGCGCTCCACCTGCGAGCCGGGTTCGACGCGCAGGTCGGCCACCACGCCGTCGACTGGCGCGTACACGGGATGCTCGAGCTTCATCGCCTCGAGCGTGAGCAGCAGGTCACCGGCGGCGACCGGCTGACCTGGCGTGACGAGGACCCGGCCCACGGTGCCCGGCAGCGGGGCCACCAGGGAGCCCTCCGTCGCGTCCGGAGTGGGCAACGGGAACCGCGGTGCCTCGGTGAGTGCCACCGAGCCGTCCGGTCCGTCCACATACGACACATCGCCGACCCGGTGGACCGAGTACGACCGGCGCACGCCGTCGACGCTGAGCACGACCCGATCAGGGGTGGCGGAGACGAGGGCGATTCCCGGCGGCTCCACCAGGGCCCCGTCGCGGTCGAGCCGATAGCGGATCTCCATCTCGCCGAAGGTGACGGTCTGCGGCGCGGACGGGACGTTGCGCCAGCCCGACGGCAGCGACGAGCGGGACGACCGTTCCGCTGCTCGGGCGAGCGCAGCCGCGAGGCCCGGCAGGCCGAGGTCGGACAGGAGCGGTGCGAAAACCTCCGGGTGCGCCTCCAGGAAGCCGGTGTCGGTGTCCCCGGCGCGGAACGACGGGTGCCGCAGGACGCGTACCAGCAGATCCCGGTTGGTGACCAGACCGTGGATCCGGCTGCCGGCCAGCGCTGTGGCCAGCATCCGCGCCGCCTCCGTCCGCGTCGGCGCCCAGGCGATCACCTTCGCGAGCATCGGGTCGTAGTGCACCCCGACAAGGGAGCCGTCGCACACGCCCGAGTCCAGCCGCAACCCGGGCGCGGGCAACGGCCCGAACGACCCCGAGACCCCGGGTACGGCGATCCGGTGCAGCGTGCCGGTCGACGGCAGCCAACCGGCTGCGGGATCCTCGGCGTACAGGCGGACCTCGATCGCGTGGCCGCGCATCGGCGGTGGACCGTCGAACGGAAGCGGGCCGCCCTCGGCGATCAGCAGTTGCAGACGTACCAGGTCGACGCCGGCTACGCACTCGGTCACCGGGTGCTCGACCTGCAGCCGGGTGTTCATCTCCAGGAAGTAGAAGTCGCCGGAGTCCGCCAGCAGGAACTCCACCGTGCCGGCGCCCACGTAGCCGATCGCCCGCGCCGCCGCGGTCGCCGCGGCACACAGCCTCTCGCGCAGCGCCGGCGTCACCGCCGGCGACGGGGTCTCCTCGACGATCTTCTGGTGGCGGCGCTGGATCGAGCACTCCCGCTCACCGAGGGTCACCACGTTGCCGAGCGAGTCGGCGAGCACCTGCACCTCGACGTGGCGGGCGGCCTCGACGTACCGCTCGCAGAAGACCGTACCGTCGCCGAAGGCCGCGGCGGCCTCGCGCCGGGCGGCCGCCACCGCGTCGGCGAGCGACTCCGCGTCGCGCACGATCCGCATGCCCCGGCCGCCGCCTCCCGCGGACGCCTTCACGAGGACGGGGAAGTCGGTGACCTCGCCCGGGTCGGTCCAGGTGGGCAGCATCGGTACCCCGGCCTCGGCCAGCAGGGCCTTGGCCTCCAACTTGGAGCCCATGACCGCGATCGCCTTGGGCGGCGGGCCGACCCAGGTCAGCCCGGCGTCGAGGACGGCGCGGGCGAACTCGGCGTTCTCCGACAGGAACCCGTATCCGGGGTGCACCGCGTCCGCGCCGGCCTTGCGCGCGGCCTCGATGAGCAGGTCGGCGCGCAGATAGGTGTCGGCGGGGGCGCTTCCCGGCAGGCGCACCGCGAAATCGGCTTCGACAGCGTGCGGGGAGTCCGCGTCGGCGTCGGCGTACACGGCCACCGTCTCGATGCCGGCCGTGCGGCAGGTGGCGAAGACCCGGCGGGCGATCTCACCCCGGTTGGCGACCAGAAGTCGTTCAATCATCGTCATCACATCCGGAAGACGCCGTAGCCGGGGCGGTCCGCCTCGTGCTGCACGACCGACAGGCAGAGACCCAGCACGGTACGGGTGTCGCGCGGGTCGATCACGCCGTCGTCGTACAGGCGGCCGGACAGGAACAACGCCGCCGACTCCTGCTCGATCTGCTGCTCGACCATGGCCCGCATCTGCGCGTCCCGCTCCTCGTCGTACGGCTTCCCCCTGGCCTGGGCGGCCTGCCGGGCGATGATCGACAGCACGCCGGAGAGCTGCGCCGGGCCCATCACCGCGGACTTGGCGTTCGGCCAGGTGAACAGGAACCGGGGGTCGTACGCCCGGCCGCACATGCCGTAGTTGCCGGCCCCGTACGAGGCGCCGATGGTGACCGTCAGGTGCGGGACGGTCGAGTTGGCCACCGCGTTGATCATCAGGGCGCCGTGCTTGATGATGCCGGCCTGCTCGTACTCGGTGCCCACCATGTACCCGGTGGTGTTCTGCAGGAACAGCAGCGGGGTACGGGACTGGTTGGCGAGCTGGATGAACTGCGCCGCCTTCTGCGCCTCCTGGGAGAACAGGATGCCCCGGGCGTTGGCGAGGATCCCCACCGGACAGCCGTGGATTCGGCCCCAGCCGGTGCACAGCGCGGTGCCGTACGCCGGTTTGAACTCGTCGAACTCGCTGCCGTCGAGGATCCGGGCCAGGATCTCGCGGGGATCGAACGGGATCCGTGGGTCGGCCGACGGGATCCCGAGCAGGTCCTCGGCGTCGTATCTGGGCGGGTCGCTGATCCCCGGCAGGGTGGGGCGCCGGTTGAGGCGGGCGACCGTCGCGCGAGCCAGCCGGATCGCGTCCCGCTCGTCCTCGGCGAGGAAGTCGGCCAGGCCGGACGTCGTCGCGTGCATGGCCGCGCCGCCCAGCGCCTCGTCGTCGGTGTCCTCGCCGGTGGCCATCTTGACCAGCGGCGGACCGGCCAGGAACACCTTCGCCCGGTCCCGTACGAAGATCGTGTAGTCGGACATGCCGGGGATGTACGCGCCACCGGCCGTCGCGTTGCCGAACACGACCGCGATCGTCGGAATGCCGGCGGCGGACAGTTGGGTGAGGTCGCGAAAGACGCCGCCGCCCGGGATGAAGATCTCGGCCTGGTTGGGCAGGTCGGCGCCGCCCGACTCGACGAGGTTGATCAGCGGCAGCCGGTTGACGCGCGCGATCTCGGCGGCCCGCCGCGTCTTCTTCAACGAGTACGGGTTGACCGCGCCGCCGCGTACCGTCGGGTCGTTGGCGATGACCATGCAGGTGACGCCCTCGACCACGCCGATTCCGGTCACCACCCCGGCGCCGACGCCGCTGTCGGTGCCCCAGCCGGCGAGCGCGGCCAGCTCCAGAAACGGTGCGTCCCGGTCCAGCAGCAGCTCGACGCGTTCGCGGGCGAGCAGCTTGCCGCGCTTGCGGTGTCTTTCGACGTACTTGTCGCCGCCGCCCTGTACCGCCTGCCGGAGTGCGGTGTCCAGCTCGGCGAGGCGCTGCAGCATCGCGGCCCGGTTGTCCTCGTAGGACGACGACCGGGGATCGAGGCGCGAATCGAGTACCGGCATGCCGTCACACCCCCAGTTGCTTCGCGATGAGCTCGTTCATGATCTCGGTGGTGCCGCCGCCGATCCCCAGGATCCGGGCGTCGCGGTAGTGCCGCTCCACCTCCGTGCCGCGCAGGTAGCCGAGCCCGCCGTGCAGCTGTACGGCCTGGTCGACGGCGCTGTCGCAGACCTCGACGGCGGTGTTCTTCGCCATCGCCACCTCGGCGACCAGTGGCTCGCCTGCGTTGATCCGGGCCGCTACGTGCCGGACGTACGTGCGGGCCACGTCGATCCGGCGGGCCAGGTCGGCGATCCGGTGCCGGACCACCTGCCGGCTGGCGAGTGGTCTGCCGAACGTGTGTCGGTCGGACACCCAGTGGATCGTCAGGTCCAGGCAGCGCTGCGCGGTCGCGTACGCGCTGACGGCGAGCGAGATCCGCTCGGTCGCGAAGTGCCGCATGAGCTGGGCGAACCCGGTGCCCTCCGGGCCCACGAGGTGGCTGGCCGGCACTGTCGTGTCGGTGAAGGCCAGCTCGGCCGTGTCGGAGCAGTGCCAGCCCATCTTCTCCAGCCGGCGGGTCACGGTCGGGTGGTCGATGACGAGCAGCGAGATCCCGTTGTCGGTCTTCACGGCAGTCGTGACGAAGTCGGCCCGGGCGCCGCTGGTGATGTACGTCTTCGAGCCGTTGACGACGAAGTGGTCGCCTGTGCGGACCGCCCGGGTGCGGATCGCCGCCACATCGGAGCCGCCGTCGGGCTCGGTGACGGCGAGCGCGCCGATCTTCTCGCCTTGTAACGTTGGTCGGACATATTGGTCGATCAGCGCCCCGTCGCCGCTGTCCACGATGTGCGGCAGCGCGATGCCGTGCGTGAACAGGGCCGCGACCAGTCCCGACGAGCCGCCCGCCAGGATCAGCTCCTCGGTGACGACGATCCGGTCGCGCAGGTCCCCGCCAGAGCCGCCGACCTCTTCGGGGAAGCCGATACCGAGCAGCCCGATCCGCGCCGCTGTCCCGTGCAGTTCGCGGGGAACCTCGCCGGCCCGCTCCCAGTCGTCCAGGTACGGGCTGACTTCGTTGTCGACGAAGCGGCGGGTCAGGTCCCGCAGCGCCCGCCGCTCCGGCGTGCCGAAGGGGTCGTTCACAGCAGTTCCTCGGGCACGATCTCCTCCGGTATGTCGACCAGCCGGGAGCGCAGCCACTCGCCGAGCGCCTTGGCCTGCGGGTCGAACCGGGTGGACGCCGCCACCCCGCGCCCGAGCAGCCCGTGGAGGACGAAGTTGAGCGCCCGCAGGTTGGGCAGCTCGTACCGGTCGATGGCGAGCGCGTCGGTCTCCGGCAGCAGTTCGCGCACCCGCTCGACGGTGAGGAAGTCCCGCAGCCACCCGTACGACCGGTCGGTGCGCGCCCAGACGCCGAGGTTCGCGTCCCCGCCCTTGTCCCCGGAGCGGGCCCCCGCCACCGTGCCGAGCGGCACCCGGCGCGTCGGACCGGTTGGCGCCGCCGCCGCGCCGTGGACGGCGGGCGGGGCGCTCTCCGTGCCGACGATGGGCGGGGGAGCGATCGGCACCCGTTCGCCGGACGGCAGCACCGCCGTGTGCGGCACGTCGGACTGCGGCACGAACTCGGCGGTGAACACCCCGACCGGGGTGGCGTCGCCGGGCGGCCCGGTCAGCGTGAAACCCGGGTACGACGCGAGCGCCAGCTCCACCGCGGCCTGTGAGAACGCGCGTCCGGCCCGGCGGGCGTCGCCGTCGGTGATGTGTACGTGCAGCAGCGCGCTCGCCGCCTCCTCGGTGCCGGCGTCCGGGTGGTCGGTACGGGCGAGGGTGAACTCCAGCCCGTCGGGGCCGACCGCGTCCTCCAGCTGGGCGCGGGCCAGCGCCGCCTTGGCCTCGATGGCCAGGCCGCACAGCACGAACGTCATGGCGTTGCGGTAGCCGGCCAGGGTGCTCACGCCCACCTTCAGCGTGGGCGGGGGAGCGCTGCCCCGGACACCCTCGATGCGTACCCGATCGGGGCCGTCCTCGCGGAGCCGGATCGTGTCGAAGTGCGTGACCACGTCGGGGCCGACGTACGCCGGCGCCCCGATCTCGTACAGCAGTTGGGCGGTGATCGTCTCAGGCGTGACGGCGCCGCCGGTGCCCGGGTGTTTGGTGATGACGGCGGAGCCGTCGGAGTGGAGTTCGGCGATGGGGAAGCCGGGCCGGCGGCCGGAGTCGGGCAGTTCGGTGAAGAAGGCGTAGTTGCCGCCGGTCGCCTGCGCGCCGCACTCGAGGACGTGCCCGGCGGCGGTCGCGCCGGCCAGCGCGTCGAAATCGTCGCGGGACCAGCCGAAGTGCGCGATCGCCGGCCCGACCACGAGCGAGGCGTCGGTGACCCGTCCGGTCACCACGATGTCCGCGCCGGCAGCCAGGCACTCGGCGATCCCGAAGGCGCCGAGGTAGGCGTTGGCCGTCAACGCACCGGGAAAGCGCGCCGTGACGTCGTCGCCGTCGACGATCCCGATCTTTGCATCCGGCCGCAGTGCCTTCAGCGCCTTCAGCCCCTCGGCGAGGCCGAACGGGTTGAGGCCGCCGGCGTTCGTGACGACCTTGACGCCCCGGTCGAGCGCCGTGCCGAGGCACTGCTCCATCTGGCGCAGGAACGTCTTCGCGTACCCGGTTCGGGCGTCCTTCGCGCGGTCGCGGCCGAGGATCAGCATGGTCAGCTCGGCCAGGTAGTCGCCGGTCAGCACGTCCAGCTCACCGCCGTCGAGCAGGTCACGCCAGGCGGTGAAGCGGTCGCCGTAGAAGCCGGAGGCGTTGCCGATGCGCAGGGTGCGGGTCATTTCGCCGGCTCCCGGATCACGTCGACCAGTTGGCGCTTCCACACATCCAGTAGCTGCTCGCGGCGGCGCGAGTCGTCGCTGAGCAGGTTGGCGACTCCGAGTCCCCGGAGCAGGTCGAGGGTCGCCTGCACGGTCTCCCGTACGCCCGGTCTGGTCTCGTCGGCGCCCAGCAGTTCCACGGCGAGCCGGTGCATCTCGCGCCCGACCCGGGCCTCCAGCGGCACGAGCGCCGCTCTGAGCTCGGGATCGGTACGACCGGCCATCCACACCTCGAGCGCGGCCACGAACAGCGGGCCGGTGAACGCGGCCGCGAGCAGGTCGACGACGCGGTCCACCCGGTGTTCGAGGTCGTCGGCGTGTGGGCCGCCTGCGCTGTCTCCCATCGCGGCGGAGGCCTCTGCCCGGATCTCCGCCGCCCGCCGCTCGGCCAGGTGCGAAACGGCGGCCAGCACGAGCGCCGTGCGGGTGGGGTAGTGGTGCAGCTGGGCGCCGCGCGAGACGCCGGCGCGCTCGGCGACGACCGCGGTCGACGTGCCGGACCAGCCGAACTCCACCAGGCATTCGACGGTCGCCTCGAGCAGGCGCTGCCGGGTCACGCGGCTGCGCTCCTGCTGGGGAGCGCGGGTGGCGGTCACCCGACCAGCCTCGCCAGCGCGAAACAAACAGTCAAGACTGATTTTTTTCAGGACAGGTCATGGCGCGGTGGCGGCTGGGCGGAGACGCGGTGGTGGTCAGGCGGAGACGCGGCGCGGCGGGGTCGGCGTTTCGGTGATCTCCCGAGCGACCGTGCACGCGTCCGGCGTGGGATCCAGGTCGTCGATCCGGGTCGCGAGGCGTTGCAGGATGGTCCGGAACGTCGCCCGGTCCGGGTCGTCCAGCGACCCCAGCAGGTGCTCCTCGGCCTGCCGGAGCCGTTCGGTCAGCCGGGCCAGGATCTCCTCACCATGGCCGGTCACCGCGATGCGTCGGGCGCGCCGGTCGGTGGGGTCCGGTCGGCGCTCGACCAGGCCGGCCCGTTCCAGGTCGTCCAGTAGGTACGTCATGACGGTGCGGTCGACCCCCAACTGCTGGGCAAGGGCGAGCTGGGTGCCCGGTCGGCCGCCCGCCGCCGAAGCCAGCACCTGGTAACCCCGGGGCCCGCCGGGCACGTCAGCCAGCACGGCGTTGGTGACCTTCAGGTAGGAGCGGAAGACGACGCCCAGCGCCCAGCCCAGATCCGCGTCGAGAGCGCCGCACACGCGTGCGGCGTCGTCGCAGGGGGTGGACGTGATCTCGGGCACCATCCGTCCATGTTAATCGGATCGGGGAATGAAGGGCTGTTAGACAGATGTTCTGTCTGACAGATTATCTAACAGGCAGCACACCTCTCGCCCAAGGAGCTCCCTTGACCCTGTTCCGTCTTGACGCCAGCGTCCGCACCAACGGCTCGTACTCCCGTGAAGTCGCGGACACCGTGCAGGCCGCCTGGCAGGCCGAGCATCCGGACGTCCCGGTGATCCGCCGTGACCTGGGGGTCGATCCCGTACCCGCGCGCGCATGGATGAGCCTGGTCGGCGACCCCTCGACCGCTGAGGAGCGGGAAGAGGCCGCCGCGCTGGCCACCTCGCTCGCCGACGAGCTGGTCGGAGCGGACGCCTACCTGTTCGCGGTCCCGCTGTACAACTACGGCGTCCCCCACCACGTGAAGGCGTGGATGGACGTGATCCTCACCGATCCGCGGCTGGGGCCGTCCGGAGACCGGCCCCTCGCCGGGCGCCCCGCGGTGCTCGTGGTCGCCCGGGGCGGCGGCTATGGCCCGGGCACTCCCCGTGAGGGCTGGGACCACGCCACCCCGTACCTGAAGCGCATCTTCGCCGACGTCCTCGGCCTCGACCTGCAGGTGGCGGAGGCCGAGCTGACCCTTGCCGGCGTCAACCCCGCCATGGCGGAGCTGCGCGGGCTCGCCGAGCAGTCGCTGCGCGACGCGCACGAGGCGGCGCGCGAGCACGGCCGGACGATCGCCTCGCGGACCGGTGCCGCGGTCTGAGTCGGACGGGCCGGTGCCGCGGTCTGAGTCGCGCGGACCGGTGCCGCGGTCCGAGCCGGGCTACTGCCGAAAAGCGGTCTGAACCGTACCCTTGCCGAAAATGCGAAGGCCGCCGCGATCCGATCGCGGCGGCCTTCGCCTGTTGGTCGGGGTACGGGTCAGACGCGGGCCCGGCGCGCGAGGCGCTCGGGGTCCAGAATGATCACGCTCTTGCCGTCGAGGCGCAGCCATCCACGCGACGCGAAGTCGGCGAGGGCCTTGTTGACGGTCTCCCGCGAGGCGCCGACGAGCTGGGCCAGCTCCTCCTGGGTCAGGTCGTGGGTCACCCGCAGCACGCCGCCGTCGCGGGTGCCGAACCGGCCCGCCATCTGCAGCAGGTTCTTGGCCACCCGGCCCGGAACGTCAGTGAAGATCAGATCGGCGAGCGCGTCGTTGGTCCGCCGCAGCCGGCGCGCGAGCACCCGCAGCAACTGCTCCGCGATCTCCGGTCGGTTGGTCAGCCACGGCCGCAGGGCCGTCTTGCGCAGCCGAGCCAGGCGGGTGTCGACGACCGCGGTCGCCGTCGCCGTCCGCGGACCGGGGTCGAACAGCGACAGCTCGCCGACCATGTCGCTCGGGCCCATCACCGCGATGAGGTTCTGCCGACCGTCGGCAGCCCGCCGACCAACCTTGATCTTGCCGGAGAGCACGATGTACAGGCTGTCGCCCGGCTCGCCCTCGCTGAAGACCACCTCGCCCTTGCGGACCTCGACGGTGTCCATCTCCTTGACGAGGACATCCGCTGCCTCCGGGTCCACACCCTGGAAGATCCCGCTCCGGGCAAGTACCTCGTCCATGCGTCACCTCTGTCGCTCAAGAGTGCGTCGCCGGTGGGGGTGTTCGGCAACGCCTGCTGCGAGCCAGTCTAGGCATACCTACCAGTAGGTATGCCATCCACCCGGCGCAGGGTAGGCGCCCGGCATCGGCAGCATATCCGGTCGTGGGCCCGGCAATTGTCCACCACCTGGTCAAGCCAGTACTGATTTCGGACAGTTAGCCCGCTTTTGTCGTGCGCGGCTCGTTCGCCGGTCCACGCGCCCGCGCACCTGCCGTGCCGACAACGGTGTCGTGCCGACAACGGTGTCGTACCGGCGACGTAGGCTGCGAGCCGTGGCCGGTCAGGAAACGGAGCTGGGGCGCAAGCGGCGTGCCCGGCGGATGGCGCGAGTGCTCGCGGAAGTGCACCCCGATGCACATTGCGAGCTGGACCATGGCAGCCCGCTCGAGCTGGCCGTGGCGACGATCCTGTCCGCGCAGTGCACCGATCAGCGGGTCAACGAGGTGACGCCGAAGCTGTTCGCCCGCTACCGGGCGGCTGCGGACTACGCCGGCGCCGAGCGTGCCGAGCTGGAAGAGATGATCAAGCCGACCGGGTTCTTCCGGAACAAGGCCGACTCATTGATCAAGCTCGGCCAGGCGCTGGTCGAACGGTTCGACGGCGAGGTTCCGCGTACGCTCGACGAGCTCGTCACGTTGCCCGGCATCGGCCGCAAGACCGCCAACGTGATCCTCGGAAACGCGTTCGACGTCCCCGGCATCACGGTCGACACCCACTTCTCCCGCCTCGTACAGCGCTGGAAGTGGACCGCCGAGACCGATCCGGTGAAGATCGAGCACGCCGTCGGCGCGCTCGTCGAGCGGCGCGACTGGACGATGCTCTCGCATCGGGTGATCTTCCACGGCCGGCGGGTCTGTCACGCCCGCAAGCCCGCCTGTGGCGCTTGTGTCCTCGCCGGCGACTGCCCGTCGTACGGTCTCGGGCCCACCGAGTTCGAGACCGCCGCGAAGCTGCTCAAAGGGCCCCGCGTGGCGGAGCTGACCGAGTTGGCGCGGCAGCACCGGGAGGCGAAGGCTCGATGAGCCGGCTGCGTGGGGCGGCCACCGCGCTGGTCCTGGCGGTGCTTGTCCTCGCAGGGTGCACCTCGGAGCCGGCCGGCGGTGGCGCGAACGGCGCGCGGGACGGCGCCGCTACGGCGCCGTCCGGTCCGTCCTGCCTGCCGTCACCAGCGCCGTCCGGAACGGCCGGCGTGTCGTCCGGAACGGCTGGCGCGTCGCCCGGTAGGGCCGCTGATGGGCCCGTGCTCGACCTGACGCTGCCGTGCTTCGTGGGTGGGCAGCCGGTGCGGCTGGGGCGGCTGGGCACCCCCGCCGTGATCAACCTGTGGGCCTCCTGGTGTCAGCCGTGCCTGACCGAGCTGCCGCAGATCCAGCGATTCGCCGATCGGGCCGCCGGGCGGGTACAGGTGGTAGGTGTGATCACGCGCGACCCGATCCGCAGCAAGCCCCAGTCGGTGATCGACGACTTCCGGCTCACCTTCCCGATGCTCTACGACGAGCGGGCCACGCTTCAGAGTCGGATCGGTCCACCGGTGGCCACCCCCACGACGCTGCTGGTGGACGCCCACGGTCGGGTGGCCTACCGGTACAGCGGCCGACCGTTGGACGACGCGACGCTCGCCGGCCTCGTACACCAACACCTCGGGGTGGCGGCGTGAGCGACCGTCGCGACGCGTCGGCGGGGGTATCCGCCCACGACAACGGCCACCGTGACAGCCTGCCGGCGTGGTGGCGGCCGCTCCTGAACCGGCTGGCGCTGGCCGAGGCGAGCGACTTCACCCGCCTGCCCACGCCCGAACGCGCCCGTCGGGAGAGCGCGGTCCTCATCCTGCTCGGCGAGGACGGCGCCGGCGGCGGCCCGGACGTGCTGGTGCTGCAGCGGGCCGACACGCTGCGAAACCACGCCGGCCAGCCGGCCTTCCCCGGTGGCGCGTGCGATCCGGGCGACACCGACGCCGCCGCGACCGCGCTGCGGGAGGCGACCGAAGAGGTCGGCCTCGACCCGACGAGCGCCCGGGTCGTCACCCAGCTGCCGACCCTGTGGATACCGGTGAGTGACTTCCACGTCACGCCTGTCCTCGCCTGGTGGCACAGCCCGCACCCGGTGCGGCCCATGGACCCGGCCGAGGTGGCGCGGGTGGAGCGCCTGCCGATCGCCGAGCTGGTGGATCCGGCCAACCGGCTGCGGGTCCGGCACCCGAGCGGGTGGATCGGCCCGGCGTTTCGCGTACGGGGCATGCTGGTCTGGGGGTTCACCGCCGGGGTCCTGTCCACTTTGCTAGAGATGGGCGGTTGGTCCGTGCCATGGCCGATCGACCGAGTCGAGGGCTTGCCGGGTTCTGGATCCGCACCCGTACGCTGAAGCCGTGCCCGGCACCGTAGTTGATCTCATACTCATCGGTCTGATGCTCGTGTTCGCCCTGAACGGCTACCGGCAGGGCTTCCTCATCGGACTGCTGTCCTTCGTCGGATTCTTCGGCGGCGCCCTCGTCGGGCTGCAGCTGGGACCGATGTTCGCCCGGCACTTCAATGACGATCCCATCCGGGTGCTCGTGTCACTGGCGGCCGTCTTCGGCATCGCCGCGATCGGGCAGGCGGCCGCCGGCTTTGTCGGAGCGAAACTGCGGGAAGCGGTCAGCAGCCCCTCCGCGCGCCGCCTGGACGATCTGGGCGGCGCGTTGGTTTCCGTACTCGCCGTGCTGCTCGTGGCGTGGCTGGTCGCCTTGCCGCTCGGCTCGTCGTCGCTGCCCTGGCTGGCGCGATCGGTCAAGAACTCGGCGATCCTGGGCACCGTCAACGGCGTCATGCCGCCGGAAGCCAACGTACTGTCGCGCCGGCTGCGCCAGACCGTCGACACCCGTGGCTTCCCGGACGTGTTCGGTGCCCTGACCCCCACCCAGGTACGCCAGGTCCCGGCGCCCGACCCCACCCTGGCCAGCTCGCCGCTCGTCCTGAGCGCGCGCAGCTCGGTCGTCAAGGTGCTCGGCACGGCTCCCTCGTGTTCCCGGCGCATCGAGGGGTCGGGCTTCATCTACTCGCCCGACCACATCATGACCAACGCGCACGTCGTCGCCGGCACCCGTGGCAACACCGTCGAGGTCAACGGCGTGCGCCGGTCCGCCCAGGTCGTCGTCTACGACCCCGAGCGGGACCTCGCCGTGCTCTACGTGCCCGGGCTGCGGGGGCCGGTCATGAAGTTCGGCCGCCCCGTCGACAGCGGATCCGACGCAATCGTGCTCGGCTTCCCGCTCGACGGGCCGTACGACGCGCAGAGCGCCCGGGTGCGTGACCGGCGCGAGATCACCGGCCCCGACATCTACAACGCCGGCAAGGTCACCCGCGAGGTGTACACCATCAAGGGGCTGGTGCGCAGCGGCAACTCCGGCGGCCCGATGCTCGGCACCGATGGCTCCGTCCTCGGCGTCATCTTCGCCGCTGCCGCCGACGATCCGGAGACCGGCTTCGCCATCACGGCGGAGGAGGCGGCGTCGGTCGCGCAGGCGGGTCAGGGCCGCACCCAGGCCACGAGCACCGGCAACTGCGCCGATTGACGGTCGCCGCCACGACCAGCGTCAGGACGAGTACGACGAGGCTCACGGCGAAGCCGACCAGTACCAGCCGCGGGGTCAGCCACGGGCGGCCGGCGCGGCTGACGAACGCCGGCCGGGAACGGTCGGCCCGCCCGGAGGCGGACGGTGACGGCTGCGCCTGCGGCGGGAGGAGCGGGTTGCGGCGCACGACCGGTAGCTGTGTGGTGAGCGCCGCGACCGGGTCGACCTCGCCGTAGCCGTACCGGTCGTCGCGGCCCGGCGGGCCGAGGTCGCGGGCCGTGCGGATCAGGCGGTTGACGACGTTGTCGGCGTCGAGGTCGTGCCAGCGCGCGCGCACCAGGGCCGCGACGCCGGCGACCATCGGAGCCGCGAAGCTGGTGCCCTGCACCCGCCAGTACCCGCCGGGGCGGGCGCCGATCAGGTTGACCGCCGGCGCAGTCAGGACGGTCGGTGGACCGGTCAGGGACCCGGTCCACAGCTGGTCGGCGCTGCCACCGACGCCGCCGCCCGCCGCGACTCCGCCGCCGGGCGCCGCACCGGCCTGTGGCGCGTCCGTCAGCCCGGCCACCGCCAGCACGCCGGGTTCGCGCGCCGGATACCACACCTCGGTGAGGTTGCTGCCGGGCGTCACGTTGCCGGTACAGGCGACGACGACCACGTCGTGGTCGGCCGCGTACGCGAGGGCATCGGCGAGAGCGTCGCTGCGGATGCCTCCGCCCAGCGACAGGTTGGCGACCGTGGCGCCGTGGTCGACCGCCCAGCGCAGGCCTTTCGCCACCACCGTCGCGTCGTCGTACTTGTTGTCCTTGTCCAGTACGCGGACCGGCAGGATCTTCGCCCCCGGCGCGATGCCGGCCACACCCGAGTCCTTGTCGTTCCGGCCCGCGATCAGCGCCGCGACCGTGGTGCCGTGGCCGACGAAATCGCGCCTGCCATCGGTGGTGCCGTCGACGAAGTCGGCGCCGGGCAGCACCTGGCCGGCCAGATCGGGGTGGCCGGCATCCACCCCGGAGTCGAGCACCGCGACCGTCACCCCCGCGCCGGTCGAGGTCCGCCATGCCGTCGGCACGTCGAGGGCGCGCAGCTGGTACTGCTCGTCGCGGATCGCGTCGGCGTAGGCGGGTGCCGGTGCGCCCGCGCCCACGACCGCGGCGGCCACGACGCAGGCGACGGCTGCGGAGACCGTACGGGGCACGGCGCGAAGGGTCCGAGGGGGTCGGATCATGGTGGCTATATTGTGGCCGCTCTTCACCCGGTGTGAGACTCCGCCGAACGTTAAGAATTCCTTAGCTCGACGGAACGTGTGCCACCTGGATGAGCCGGGCGCCTTCCCTCCGGGTGACCAGCCAGCCGCGTCCGGGTGGCTGCAACGAGGGGCGGACGTTGCCCAGCAGCGGCCCTTCGTCGCGGTCACCGGACAGGATGAGACCCGGTGAGGACAGCTCGCGCAGCCGCTGGATCACCGGTTCGAACAGGGCCCGACCCGCACCGCCGCTACGCCGCGTCATGACCACGTGCAGCCCGACGTCACGCGCCTGGGCCAGGTAGTCCAGCAGCGGCAGCAGCGGGTTGCTCGGCCCCGTGGCGACCAGGTCGTAGTCGTCGACGAGCACGAAGCACTCGGGCCCGCTCCACCACGAGCGGGTACGCATCTGCTCCGGTGTCACGTCAGCGGGTGGCAGGCGGGTCTCCATGTACGCCGCGACCGACTGCGTCAACTCCTGCGTGTGCGCGGCCGCCGTCCCGTACCCGATGAGGTGCTCGGTCTGCACCGCGCCCAGCAGGCTGCGCCGGTAGTCGACCAGGATGATCCGGGCCTGCTCCGGCGTGAACCGGCTGGTGATCGTGGTCGCGAGCGCGCGCAGGAACGTCGACTTGCCCGACTCGGAGTCGCCGAAGAGCAGGAAGTGCGGCTCGGAATCGAAGTCGACCAGCACCGGGCGCAGGTCGGCCTCGGCGATGCCGATCGGCAGCGACAGCGGCTCGCGTTCGTCGCGGACATGCGCGATCGCCGAGTACGGCACGACCGCCGGCAGCATCCGCACCCGTGGCGCCGGTGCGCCGGTCCAGGCCGCCGCGATCTGCTTGACCAGGTCGGCCGGCTCCCCGCCGGCCAGCTTCGGCAACGCCGTGAGGAAGTGCAGCTGCTCGGCGGTGATCCCACGCCCCGGGGTGCGCTCGGGTACGTTCGCCGCGGCCTTGCGGGAGACCGACGAGTCGCCCGGGTCGCCCAGGCGCAGCTCGAGGCGGGAGCCGAACAGGTCGCGGATCGCTGGCCGGAAGTCCATCCACCGCGACGCCGCGGCGACCACGTGGATGCCGTACGACAGGCCGCGGGTGGCGATGTCGGTGACGACCGCCTCGAGGTCGTCGTACTCGCTGCGCAGCGTGCCCCAGCCGTCCACGACCAGGAACACGTCACCGGTCGGCTGGTCTCCGGCCGCGTGGGTCGCGGTCCGCCGGTAGGTGGCCATGCTGTCCACGCCGAGGGCCGCGAAGCGCCGCTCCCGGTCGGCCAGCAGGGTCGCCACCTCGCCGACCGTGCGCCGCACCGCGGCGGTGTCCATCCGCCCCGACACGCCGCCGACGTGCGGCAGTTCCCGGAGCCCCGACAGCTGCCCGCCGCCGAAGTCCAGGCAGTACACCTGCGCCTCGGCCGGGGTGTGGGTGAGCGCGAGACCCGTGATCAAGGTGCGCAGGGCGGTCGACTTGCCGCTCTGCGGCCCGCCGACGACGGCGACATGGCCGGCGGCGCCGTCCAGCTGCAGCCACAGCAGGTCGCGGCGCTGCTCGAACGGCTTGTCGACCAGCGCGACCGGCACCTGGAGACGGCCGCGCAGCTGCGGGTTGGCCACCGACAGGCCCCGGGCCGGGTCGACCGCGACCGGGCCGACCACCTCGTCGAGGCTCGGTGGGGTGGCCAGCGGCGGCAGCCACACCTGGTGGGCCGGGATCCCCTGGCCGGCCAGCCGGCCGGCGAGGATGTCGAGCAGGCTCTCGCCTTCGGCCACCGGTGCGGCGGGGGCCTGCGGCAGCTCGGGTACGGGCGCGTAGTGCGTACTGAAGACCTGCACCCGGCTGCCGATCCGGCGCCCGTCGGCCGTGGTGTGCTCCCCGGGCCGCCGGTACGGTCCGGACACGTACGCCGCCTTGAACCGGACCAGTGGCTCGGTGCCGGACTTGAGGTAGCCGTGCCCCGGCGAGCGGGGCAGCTCGTACGCGTCCGGGACGCCGAGCACCGTACGCGACTCCAGGGCCGAGAAGGTCCGCAGGCCGATCCGGTACGACAGGTGGGTCTCCAGCCCGCGCAGCCGGCCCTCCTCGAGACGCTGGCTGGCCAGCAGCAGGTGCACGCCGAGGCTCCGGCCGACCCGGCCGATCTGCACGAACAGGTCGATGAAGTCCGGCTTCGCGGTGAGCAGCTCGGAGAACTCGTCGCAGATGATCAGCAGGCTGGGCAGCGGCGCGAGGGGAGCGCCGCCGGCGCGCGCCTTCTCGTAGTCACGTACCGACGCGAAGTTGCCGGCGCGCCGCAGCAGCTCCTGGCGGCGCACCAGCTCGCCGTTGATGGCGTCGACCATCCGGTCGACCAGCGGCAGCTCGTCGGCCAGGTTGGTGATCACCGCGGCGACGTGGGGCAGCTTGTCCAGCGAGGTGAAGGTCGCGCCGCCCTTGAAGTCCACCAGCACGAAGTTCAGCGTCTCGGAGGGGTGCGTCGCCGCCAGGGCGAGCACGAGCGTGCGCAGCACCTCCGACTTGCCGGAGCCGGTCGCGCCGATGAGCAGGCCGTGCGGGCCCATGCCGTCCTGCGCGGACTCCTTGAGGTCCAGCTCGACGGTCTGCCCGTCCCGGCCGATGCCGATCGGCACCCGCAGCCGGTCGCGGTGCGGCCGCGGCGTCCATGCCCGGGCTGGGTCGAACGCGTACGGGTCGCCGAGCCCGAGCAGCTCCTCCAGGCCCAGGTCGCGGCTCATCGGGGCGTCGCTCGAGCGCGCCGCGGCCGCCAACCGCAGCGGCGCGAGGCGTCGGGCGAGCGCCTCCGCTTCCGCCCGCCCGAGCGAGTCGGCCGTGCCGACCTCGCCGGAGTCCTCGGCGGAGAGGGTCTGCAGCCGCCCGCCGGGACCGGTCGGGTCGAGCACGATCATGGTCCGGTCGAGCAGCCGCGGCGGCGGGGAGTCGAGGTCGAGCAGGGTCACCCCGTCCACCCCGCCGTCGGTGGCCAGGTGGGCGCTGCCGGCCAGCTCACCGCCGTCGAGGATGACGACCAGGTGCGGGCCGGTGCTGCCACCGGGGGTGAACCGGGGACGGTTGGCGAGCAGGTCGTCCAGCCGCTGCTCCAGCTCGGCGGCGGTGGTCGCGACCAGGCGTACCGGCCCGATGGCATCCACCTTGGAGGGGTGCAGGTTGTGCGGGAGCCATTTCACCCACTCCCACTCGGCGCGCCGCTCGGGCGCGGTGCACACGGCGATCAGCAGGTCGTCCGGCGCGTGGAACACGGCCAGCTGGGCGATCATGGCCCGTACGAGTCCGCGGGCGGCGTCCGAGGTCGCCGGGCCACCGCCGGGCCGGGCGGCCGACGCGCCGCGCACATAGACCCGCCAGAAGCCGCGTACCGAGACGGCGACCGGCAGGTCGGGAACGATGGAGTAGGCGTCGAGGAAGCGCCGCAGCGCCCCCGCCGTCATCGGCTCGAGATCCTCCAGCGGCCGCGTCATCGGGGGGACCAGCGGGGTGGCCAGGGTCTGCGGCCCCAACCCCACCCGCACGATGCCGAAGTCGCCGTCGCCGGCCCGCCGCTCCCACAGGCGGTGGCTGTCGACGGTCGACCACAGCTGTTTCGGATCCGGGTGCCGGTAGAACAGGCCGGTCCGCTGCCGCTGCGCCGTCTCGCGGACCTGTCTGCGCAGCACCGCCAGGTGGCGCAGGTATTCGCGGCGGGCCGCCATCATCTCGGACTTCTTCGGGCCCGAGTTCGACCACGAGGTGGCGAGCATGCCGAGCGTCGAGACGCCGAAGATGCCGCCGACGATGTACGAGTACGTGCCGCCGCCCGACCCGCGGGAGAACAGCAGCGCGGTCGCGATCGTGCCGGCGAGCATCGGCACCATCTGCAGGAGCTGTTGCAGGCGCGCGTTCGTCGCCTGGGGAATCTCGGGTGGCGCGTCGACGGCTACCTCGCCCGTGGGGATCTCCGGGGCCGGCCGCCGGGGTAGGCGCTTGACGACGACGGTGCTCATGCCGTCACCTCGCCTCCGGTTCGCTCGCTGTGCACGGTCACGGAGGGATGGTAGGCGGTCGATACGAGTTCCGTCTGGCCGGTCGTTCATGGTAGGAGTACCGGGTGCCTGCCCAAGCTACCGGTTTAGCCCGGCTGACGATCAGTTCGCCACAGAGACGCGTCGATGTCGCGTTGCCCGACGCCGTGCCCGTCGCGGAGCTCCTGCCGGAGCTGCTCGCGCACGCCGGGGAGGGGTTGGCCGACGTCGGTGAGCGGCACGGCGGCTGGCTGCTGCGCCGCGCCGACGGGGCCGCGTTGTCACCCGGCTCGTCACTTTCCGTACAGGGCGTGCGCGACGGAGAGGTCCTGCACCTGGTGCCGGCCCGCACCGAGTGGCCGGAGCTCGAGTACGACGACGTCGTGGAGGCGATCGCCGCCGGCGCCCGCCGGTACGGGGCGGGGTGGAGCAGCCGGGCGAGCCGGCTGACGGGGCTCGCGGCGGCGGGGTTCGTCCTGGCGGTCGGGTTGATCGCTGTGCTGCGTGCCGGAGCGCCGTGGGCCGCCGCCGGGTTCGTCGCGCTGGGCGCCTGTGCCCTGCTGCTGATCGTCGGCGTGGTGGCGGCGCGCGCGTACGGCGACGGCCCGGTCGGCGCGACGCTCGCGGCGTACGCGCTGCCGTTCGGGTTCGTGGGCGGCCTGCTCGTGCTGCGGGACGACCGGGGCGGCCCGGACTCGTGGAATCTTCTCGTCGGATCCGCGGTGACGCTGCTCGTGGCGCTGCTCGGCACGGTCGCCGTCGGGTACGCGCTGCGCCTGTTCGTGGCCGGGGTGACCGCGGGTGTGCTGGGCGCGGTCGCGGCGCTGGTCGACCAGCTGACCTCGCCGGCGGGCGCCGCGGCCGCGCTGCTGGCCGTCCTGGTCGCCGGGATCGGCGGGCTGCCGCTGCTGGCGATCCGGCTCGGCAAGCTGCCGATGCCGGCCGTCACGCTGCCGGCCGATCTGTCCGCGGGTGGTCAGGGGCTGGAGCCGCAGCCGGACCGGCAGCGTGTGTTCGCGGCTGTCGCCCGTACCGACGAGATCCTCACCGGCATGCTGTTGGGGCTGACCGTCACCGGGGTCGCGTCGGCGTTCATGCTGTCGCGCACCCATGACCTCGCCGCGAGCCTGCTGATCGGCGTCGCGTCAGCGGCGCTGCTGCTCCGGGCGCGCCTGTTCGCGACGGTCCGCCAGCGGCTGTCGTTGATCGCGGCCGGGGTCGCCGGTTTCGTGCTGCTGGCCGCCGAGTACTTCGTCGCGCGCGGCGCGGGGATGGCGCTGATCGGCGCGCTGAGCGCGGCGGTCGTGGCGGTACTGGTCGCGACGGCCGGTGCGCGGTACGCCCGGCGGGCGCCGTCGCCCTACCTCGGCCGGGCCGCGGACGTGCTCGACGTGGTGTGTGTGGTGTCGGTGATCCCGATCGCCTGCGCCGTGCTCGGCCTGTACGGCCTGATCCGTTCGCTGGTCTCCTGAGGCGCTGTGCGGTCTCCTGAGGCGCTGTGCGCCAGGCGCCTCAGGAGACGCGCGGACCGGCGCTCACGGCGCCGATCCGCGCGCGCCAGGCTCAGTCGTGCGCCGGCTGTCCCTGGTCCTTCGGCTGTACGTGCACGCCCGGGTCGTGGTACGTGCCGTCCTCGATCCCCTGCCGGTAGCGCTCCCGCGACTCTTCGATCTCCGCCTCGGCGTCGTGGCGGCCGACCCAGGTCGCGCCCTCGACGCTCTTGCCCGGCTCGAGGTCCTTGTAGACCTCGAAGAAGTGCTGGATCTCCAGCCGGTCGAACTCGGGCAGGTGGTGGATGTCACGCAGGTGCTCCTGCCGCGGGTCCTCGGCCGGCACGCAGAGCACCTTGTCGTCGCCGCCCTTTTCGTCGGTCATGCGGAACATGCCGACGGCCCGGCACCGGATCAGGCAACCGGGGAACGTCGGCTCCTGGAGGAGCACCAGCGCGTCCAACGGGTCCCCGTCGTCGCCGAGCGTGCCCTCGATGTACCCGTAGTCCGCGGGGTACTGTGTCGCGGTGAAAAGAGTACGATCCAGGCGAATTCGCCCGGTGGCATGGTCCACCTCGTACTTGTTGCGCTGTCCCTTGGGGATTTCGACCGTGACGTCGAATTCCATAATCGGCTCCCTCTAGCTTGCCCCGTTGCGCCCGCAGGACAGTTCCCGCGACGACCATAACCACGCTTCAGTCGTTGACTAGTGTCCTTACCGTCGGCTGGCAAGTGGAGGGGAGGGTGCGATGGCGAGGCAAAGACCACAACTGCTGCGACGCTTGATCGTTACCGTGGTATGCCTGCTCTCCGCCGTGTTGGCCGCCGCCGGCACCGCGGCGTTCGCCCCTGACGCCGGAGCGCAGCTGATCGGCGCACCGAGCCGCACGTGGCACGCCGGCGCACCGGCCGTTCCGGCCCCCCCGGTTCTCGCCGGCGCCGGCAGCGCCGCCGCCGCGCCCGACCCGGCTGCGGTCGCCGCCAGCCTGGCCCCGCTGCTGCGCGATCCCGTGCTCGGCGGCCATCTCGACGCGTACGTCGCCGACGCCGTGACCGGCGCGCAACTGTTCGCCGAGAACCCGGACACCGCGGCCCTGCCCGCCTCGACCCTGAAGCTACTGACCGCGGAGGCCGTCCTCACCGCGCGCGGCCCGGCGTACCGGCTGGCCACCCGGGCGGTGGCCGGCGCCAACCCCGGCGAGGTGGTGCTGGTCGGCGGCGGTGACCCCACGCTCGCCGGGGGCGAGCGGCGTACCTTCGCCGAGGCGGCCCGGCTCGACGAGCTGGCGGCGCAGGTCAAGAAGGCGCTCGGCGGCACCGCACCGACCCGGGTCATCATCGACGCCTCGCTGTTCGGCCCGGCGACCACCGGCCCCGGCTGGGACAGCGACATCATCTCCAGCGGAAACTCCTCCGTGATCAGCTCGCTGATGATCGACGGCGGACGGTCCGCGCCGACCAGCCCGCACGGCCCCAGCCCGCGCGCGGCCGCGCCGGACCTCGCCGCCGGGCAGGCGTTCGCCGCCGCGCTCGGGCTGCCCGCCAGCGCGGTCACCGCGGGCACCGCTCCGACCGGCGCGGCCCAGCTCGGGGTGGTCGAGTCACCGCCGCTCGAGCGGCTGGTCGAGCTGATGCTCGTCGAAAGTGACAACGTCATCGCCGAGTGCCTGGCCCGGCAGGTGGCACTGGCCCGCAGCCAGCCGGCCACCTTCGAAGGTGCCGCGACCGCGATGCGCGCCGTCCTCGGCGAGCTGGGGCTGCCCGTCGACAAGCTGGTGCTGAGCGACGGCAGCGGGCTCTCCCGCAACGACCGGGTCACCCCGACGCTGCTGGCCGGCGCGCTGCTGCTCGCGGTCAAGCCGACGCACCCGCAGCTGCGCGTGGTCTTCTCCGGCATGCCGGTCGGCGGTTACTCCGGGACGCTGCGCGACCGGTACCGCAAACCGACCAACGGAGCCGCGGCGGCCGGCCTGGTCCGCGCCAAGACCGGCAGCCTGAGCGGGCTCAACTCGATCGCCGGCACGGTCGTCGACGCCGACGGCCGGCTCCTGGTGTTCGCCGTGATCGCGGATGCGTCACCGAACCTCGGCGGCATCCCTTCGCCGCCGCAGCAGGCCCTCGACCGGGTGGCGGCGGCCCTCGCGGGCTGCGGCTGCCACTGACCTGCGCGCCTGCCGCGGCCGACAGAAGCCGCCCCGTCGGACGGGATCGCGACGGGCGCGGCACGGGTACGGTGGTGGACATGGCGCAGCAGTTCGTCGACTGGGACCTGGCCGCGGCGACCGCCGCGACGCTGGGCCGCACCGGTCCACAGGTGTCCTACGACGAGGCTCTCGAGGTCGTCGCCGACCTGCGGAAGCTCACCGACGAGGCCGCCGGCCACGTCCTCGAGTACACCGGGCTGCGCCCGGTGGGGCCTGACCCGGGCGTACGGGTGGTCGACCGGCGCGACTGGGCGGCGACCAACATCGACGGGCTGAAGCAGGTGGTGACCCCGCTGGCCGAGCGGCTCATCGACGGCCGCCCGCCGGGACCGCTCGCCACCGCCATCGGCGGCCGGGTCACCGGCGTACAGGCCGGCACCGTGCTCGCCTACCTGTCCGGCCGGGTGCTGGGGCAGTACGAGGTCTTCTCCGCCGATCCGGGGCAGTTGCTGCTCGTCGCGCCCAACATCGTCGACGTGGAGCGCAAGCTCGGCGCCGACCCGCGCGACTTCCGGCTGTGGGTCTGCCTGCACGAGGTCACCCACCGCACCCAGTTCACGGCCGTACCGTGGCTGCGCGGGCACTTCCTCGGGGAGGTGCAGGCGTTCATCGACGCCGCGCAGCTCGACCGCGAGCAGCTGCTGGAGCGGCTGCGCAACGCGGTTTCGGCGCTGTCGGAGTCGGTGCGCGACCCGGAGAGCCGGGCCTCTGTGCTCGACCTGGTGCAGACGCCGGCCCAGCGGCGGGTGCTCGACCGGCTGACCGCGCTGATGACGCTGCTGGAGGGCCACGCCGAGTTCGTGATGGACGGCGTCGGGCCCCGGGTGGTGCCGTCGGTCGAGGCCATCCGTAGCAAGTTCAACCAGCGCCGGGAGGCGGCCAACCCGGTGGAGCGGGTGCTGCGCAGGCTCCTCGGTATCGAGGTGAAGCTGCGCCAGTACGCCGAGGGGCGCAAGTTCGTCCATTCCGTGGTGGACCGGGTCGGGATGGCCGAGTTCAACCGGGTCTGGGAATCCCCGCTCACCCTGCCGCGGCTGTCCGAGCTGACCGACCCGGACGCCTGGATCTCCCGCATCCGCGCCGAATCCGGCACCGACACCGGCGCCGACTCCGGTTCGTGATCGGATGGCCGCGCTCGCGCCGCCCGTAGCCGCGCTGCGGGTCGCCGTCCGCCGGGCGCTGGCCTGCCTCCCGTCGGGATCACTGGTCCTGGTCGCCTGCTCGGGCGGCGCCGACTCGCTGGCGCTCGCTGCCGCCGCCGCGTTCGTCGCGCCCCGGCAGCGGCTGCGCTGCGGCCTCGTCACGGTCGACCACCAGCTTCAGCCGGGCTCCGCCGACCGCGCCGAGGCCGTGGCGAAGTGGGGAAAAACCTTGGATCTCAGTCCCGTGGTGACGACGCGGGTCGAGGTGGGTGGGAGACCGGGAGGTCCCGAGGCGGCGGCCCGCGAGGCGCGCTACGACGCTCTGATCGACGTCGCGCGCCGTACCGGTGCCCGCGCGATCCTGCTCGGCCACACCCGCGATGACCAGGCCGAGACCGTACTGCTGGCGTTGGCGCGCGGCGCCGGCCCGCGGGGGCTGGCCGCGATGCCCGCCCGCCGCGAGGTCTCCGGCGTACTGCTGCTGCGGCCCCTGCTCGACGTACCGCGGGCGGACACGGCCGCCGCGTGCGAGGCGCTCGGGCTCGAACCGTGGCGGGACCCGCACAACACCGACCCCTCGTACGCCCGAGCCCGGGTAAGGGCGCTCCTACCGGCGCTCACCGAGGCGCTCGGCCCGGGGCTGGTGGGCAACCTCGCCCGCGCCGCGTCGCTCGCGGCCGCCGACACCGCAGTGCTCGACGCGCTCGCCGCCGACCTGGCCGCCGAGGCGGCCGACGGTGAGGGGGCCTTGCGGGTGGAGGTCCTGGCCGGACGGCCGGCGGCACTGCGTACCCGGGTGCTGCACGCCTGGGCCCGCCAGCTCGGCGCGAGCGGATCGGCGCTGTCCGCCCGCCACGTCGACGCGCTCGACGCGCTGATCACCCGGTGGCACGGCCAGGGGCCGGTGGCGCTCCCCGGTGGGCGGCGGGTGTCCCGGCTTGCCGGGCGACTGGTGCCGTTGCCGGACTAGGGTGCTGGTATGCCCTTGCCGCATCAGGGTCGCAAACCGGTGTACGCGCCGCGGGGCGCCGTCGCCACCAGCCAGCCGTTAGCTGCCGCCGCGGGGCTCGCGGTGCTGCGCCGCGGCGGCAACGCGGTCGACGCGGCGATCGCCACGGCCATCGCGCTGACCGTGGTGCAGCCCGGCTCCAACGACATCGGCAGCGACCTGTTCGCCCTGGTATGGGACGGGCGAGAACTGCACGGGTTGAACGCCTCCGGGCGCTCGCCGGCCGCGTTCACCCCGGAGGTGATCCGCGCGCGGAGCGCCGGCGCCGTCCCGTCCTCGGCGCTCGGCGGCGCGCAGGCCGTCGCGGCCGAGGTCGTACCCGAGCGGGGCTGGCTGCCGGTGACCGTGCCCGGTGCGCCGGCCGGCTGGCGCGACCTGCACGAGCGGTTCGGCGCCCTGCCGTTCGCGGACCTGTTCACCGATGCGATCGCGTACGCCGAGCACGGGTACCCGGTTTCGCCGACGGTGGCCGCCGGCTGGGACCGGGCGGTCCGGCTGCTGCACGCGGGCCTGCACGGCCCCGAGTTCGCCGAATGGTCGCGCGTGTTCGCGCCCGGCGGTCGGGCGCCCCGGGCGGGGGAGCGCTGGCGCAACCCGGATGCCGCCCGCACGCTGGGGCTGATCGCCGACAGCCGCGCGGAGGCGTTCTACGCAGGTGAGATCGCGGCGGCGATCGACCGCTTCGCGGCGGCCACCGGCGGCCTGCTCACCGCCGAGGACCTGGCCAAGCACACCTCGACCTGGGTGGAGCCGATCTCGACGAGCTACCGCGGGTACGACGTGTGGGAGATCCCGCCCAACGGCCAGGGCATCGCGGCGCTGCTGGCGCTCAACTCTCTCGAAGGGTACGACCCGGCCGGCGCGTCACTGGAGGAGCGGCTGCACCGGCAGATCGAGGCGATGAAGCTCGGCTTCGCGGACGCGCACGCGTACGTGGCCGACCCCGACGTCGCACCCGCACCGGTCGGCGCGCTGCTCGACAAGGCGTACGCGGCGCGGCGGCGCGCCCTGATCTCCGAGCGCGCGTCGGTGCCACCGCCCGGTGAGCCGCTGCGCGGCGGCACCGTCTACCTGTGCACTGCCGACGCCGACGGCATGATGGTCAGCCTCATCCAGTCCAACTACATGGGGTTCGGCTCCCACGTCGTGGTGCCGGGCACCGGGTTCACCCTGCAGAACCGGGGCGCCGGCTTCGCGCTCGAGGCCGGGCACCCCAACATCGCCGCGCCGGGCAAGCGGCCGTTCCACACGATCATTCCGGGCTTCCTTACCCGCGAGGGCGCGGCGGTGGGCCCGTTCGGGGTGATGGGCGGGCACATGCAGCCGCAGGGGCACGTACAGGTGGTGCTCGGATGCGTTGACGACCACCTGGATCCGCAGGAGGCCCTCGGCCGGCCCCGCTGGTACTGGCACACCGGTACCGAGGTGCGCGTCGAGCCGGGGATGGTCGCCGACGACGAGGGCCGGGCGGCGGTCGACGGGCTGCGTCGGCGCGGCCACGAGGTGACCGTGGCCGACCCGGTCGGCTTCGGGTTCGGCCAGGCGATCTGGCGGCTGCCCGACGGCGCCGGCTACGTGGCCGGCAGCGAGCCGCGCGCCGACGGCCAGGCCGTGGGGTACTGAGGGGCAGTACTAGGCGGCCCGGTCCCGGAAGGTCGTCCGGTATGCCTGGGGCGTGGCGCCGACCCGGCGGACGAAGTGGTGGCGCAGCATCGCGGCGGTGCCGAAGCCGGCCCGGGTGGCGATCGCGTCCACGCCGAGGTCGGTGTCCTCCAGCAGTCGGCGCGCGAGCAGCACCCGCTGGGTGGTCAGCCAGTCGTGTGGGGTGGCGCCGGTCTCGGCCCGGAAGCGGCGGGCGAACGTACGCGTGGACATGTGCGCCCGGGCGGCCAACGACTCGATCGTGTGGTCGGCGTCGAGCGTCGTGACCAACCACGACAGCAGCGGCTCCAGGGTCGGTGCGTCGGCGGTACGCGGTAGCGGCGCCTCCACGTACTGCGCCTGGCCGCCGTCGCGGTGCGGTGGCACGACCATGCGCCGGGCCAGCGCCGTAGCGACTCCCGCGCCGTGCTCCTGGCGGACCAGATGCAGGCACAGGTCGATGCCGGCCGCCGTACCGGCGCTGGTGAGGATGTTGTCCTCGGCCACGTAGAGCACGTTCGGGTCGATCCGGGCCCTGGGGTGGCGCCGGGCGAGCTCGTCGGCGAACCGCCAGTGGGTCGTGGCGCGCCGGCCGTCCAGCAGCCCCGCCTCCGCGAGCAGGAAGGCGCCGGAGCAGACCGACAGCACGTATGCGCCCCGGTCGGCGGCCCGCCGGAGCGCGGCGGTCACCGGCGGCGGCGCGGCGGTTCCGACCGGGTGGGCGGGCACGGCGACCAGGTCGGCCCGGTCGACCGGGCCGAGATCGGCGGTGGGGGTCAGTAGCCACCCCGAGGGGGTGCGCACCGGCGCGCCGTCGGGCGAGCACGTGTCGAACACGTAGCCGGGGAAGCCGTCGGCGGTCCGGTCGGTGCCGAAGACCTCGCAGAGCACACCCAGCTCGAACGGCGCGACGCCGTCGAGCACGATCACCGCGACCCGGTTCAGCATGCGGTCAGCGTACCCGAGTAGTGGCAGGAAATCGATGCACTATGGCTTTTCTGCCACTGTCGGGCCTGCGTACGGCGAGGGAAGCTTCTGATAACTCCGGTGCGCACCGGCCAAGACCACGGATGGAAGGTGTTGGCCGCCATGAGCCTGCTCGTACTGCTTGCTTTTCTGCTTCTCCTCGCCGTCGCCGCGGCCGCGGGCCTGACGGTCGACAGCCGCGACGGCGCCGACTGGGCCGCGACGGTCGACGGCCGACGGCAGCCGCCCGGTTCCTCTATGTGACGGTATGCGTGACCGGTGCGGTCGGTCCGCTTACGTGGTACCCCGGCTTCGGCCGGCTTCCGGGCATGCGGCAGGCTGGTCGCCATGGCCGAGGGCAACTGGCATGCCGCCGACATCGACCGGGTGATCGTCGGTGAGGATCAGATTCGCGACAAGGTCGACGAGCTCGCCAAACAGGTGGCCGCCGACTACGCGACGGCGGACTCCGTGCTACTGGTGGGCGTGCTGAAGGGTGCCGTGATGTTCATGGCAGACTTCGCTCGCGCACTGGGCCGGCATGGGCCGCCGGTGGAGATGGAGTTCATGGCCGTCTCGTCGTACGGCCAGGGCACGACCTCGTCCGGGGTCGTGCGCATCCTCAAAGACCTCGACAGCGACATCGCGGGCCGCCACGTCATCGTCGTGGAGGACATCGTCGACTCCGGACTCACCCTGTCCTGGCTGATGAAGTACCTCCAGAGTCGGCGGGCGGCCTCCGTCGAGGTGGTGGCGCTCCTGCGCAAGCCGGATGCGGTCAAGGTGACGGTCCCCGTCAAGTACGTCGGCTTCGACATCCCGAACGAGTTCGTCGTCGGGTACGGGCTGGACTACAGCGAGCGGTACCGCGAAGTGCCCTACGTCGGGGTGCTGCGCAAGAGCGTGTACGCCCAGAGCTGAACCGGCATTTCGGACTTGCGCCGCAATTCTCCGCAGGTAACTGGTTTCAACCCGGATTCGGTGGTTAGGGAACGGCCCACCACCTCTCCGGCGGAGACGGTGCTCGTCCGCGTCGCTTGCTAACACGGTGTACCGTCGAATAACCAGCGTCCCGCTGATGTGGCGGGCGCGGCCTCGCGTCGATACCGACCCGGCGTGAGCACTGTCTTCTGGGATCAGGAGGTGCCGGGCGCCGCACCGCGCCCGACAACGATATGGAACGGACCCGTTTCTTCCGCCGGCCAGTGGTCTGGTTCATCATTGTGATCCTCGGTGCCATTGCGGCGAGCACACTCTTCACCGGTGGGGCCACCTACAAGAAGGTCGACACCGCTCGGGCTCTCGCCGAGCTGCAGTCGGGCAACGTGAAGAAGGTCCTGGTCGAGGACAAGGAACAGACCATCGACCTGGACCTGAAGCAGAAGGTCGACAACACCGACAAGATCCAGGCGCAGGTTCCCGCCCTCGCCATGGGCACCATCTACAACGAGCTGAACACCCTGAAGTCCCAGGACAAGATCGCTAGCTGGGACACCAAGGTGACCAAGGACAGCGTCGTTGTCGGCCTGCTGTTCAACCTGCTGCCGATCGGCGTGCTCGTCGTCCTCCTGCTGCTGTTCATGTCGCAGATGCAGGGCGGTGGCTCGCGCGTTCTCAACTTCGGCAAGTCCAAGGCGAAGCTGATCTCCAAGGACACGCCCAAGACGACGTTCGCCGACGTGGCGGGCGCCGACGAGGCGGTCGAGGAGCTGCACGAGATCAAGGACTTCCTCCAGGCTCCGGCGAAGTACCAGGCGCTCGGCGCGAAGATCCCGAAGGGCGTTCTGCTCTACGGCCCGCCCGGCACCGGTAAGACGCTGCTGGCCCGTGCTGTCGCCGGCGAGGCGGGCGTGCCGTTCTACTCGATCTCCGGGTCGGACTTCGTCGAGATGTTCGTCGGTGTCGGCGCCTCCCGGGTCCGCGACCTGTTCGAGCAGGCCAAGACCAACGCCCCGGCGATCGTCTTCGTCGACGAGATCGACGCGGTCGGCCGCCACCGTGGCGCCGGCCTCGGCGGTGGTCACGACGAGCGCGAGCAGACCCTCAACCAGCTGCTCGTCGAGATGGACGGCTTCGACACCAAGGGCGGGGTCATCCTGATCGCCGCCACCAACCGGCCCGACATCCTCGACCCGGCGCTGCTGCGCCCCGGCCGTTTCGACCGGCAGATCGCGGTCGACCGCCCGGACATGGAGGGCCGCAAGGCGATCCTGCGGGTGCACGCCAAGGGCAAGCCGTTCGCTCCCGACGTCGACCTCGACTCGGTCGCCCGGCGTACCCCCGGCTTCACCGGCGCCGACCTGGCCAACGTCATCAACGAAGCGGCCCTGCTCGCCGCCCGGCTGGACAAGCGGGCGATCAGCAACGACCTGCTCGAAGAGGCGATCGACCGCGTCATTGCCGGCCCCGAGCGCCGTACCCGCGTGATGAGCGAGCACGAGAAGAAGGTCACCGCCTACCACGAGGGCGGTCACGCCCTGGTCGCCTGGGCGCTTCCGCACGCCGCGCCGGTGCACAAGGTGACGATCCTGTCCCGCGGCCGGTCGCTGGGCCACACGCTGGTGCTGCCGACCGAGGACAAGTACACCCAGACCAGGTCCGAGCTGATCGACACCCTGGCGTACGCGCTGGGCGGCCGGGCCGCCGAGGAGCTCGTCTTCCACGAGCCGACCACCGGCGCGGGCAACGACATCGAGAAGGCGACGAGCGTCGCCCACGCGATGGTCACCGAGTACGGCATGAGCTCGCGGCTGGGTGCCGTGAAGTACGGGCAGAACGACGGCGAGCCGTTCCTCGGCCGCACCATGGGCCACGAGCGCAACTACTCGGAGAAGGTCGCCGCCGACATCGACGCCGAGGTCCGCGGGCTGATCGAACTGGCGCACGACGAGGCGTGGGAGATCCTGGTCGAGTACCGGGACGTTCTCGACAGCATCGTCGAAGAGCTGATGGAGAAGGAAACGATCTCCCAGACGGACATGGCTCGGATCTGCGCCCGCGTGGTCAAGCGGCCGCCGATGGCCCCGTACAGCGGCAACGGCAAGCGCCGCCACCGGGATTTCCCGGCCGTGCCGACCACCGAGCTGGACGCCCTGCGCAAGCCGGCCGTGACGGGTGGGGACGACTCCGAGGAGGCGCGCGCGGGCGCCGCCGGTGGGGATTCCCCATTCTCGGCCGATAGATCGAACGGGGATGGCACGAACTGACCACCGTATCGGGCCCGACGCCGTCGGGCAGCTGCACTGAGCCCGAGTCCGACAGCTCGGTCGATTACGACGAATCGCTCGACTACCTGGCCGCCCGTCTCGTCAACGGGCGGCTGGGTGGTACGAGCGTGGAAAAGGCTGTCGACCTGCCGCGGATCGAGGCAGCTGTCCGGGAGATCTTGCTCGCGGTCGGCGAGGACCCGGATCGGGACGGCCTCAAGCGCACGCCGGCCCGGGTCGCGCGGGCGTACGCCGAGCTGTTCGCCGGGCTGCGGGTCGACCCGGCCCAGGTGCTCACCACGACCTTCGAAGCCAATCACGAAGAAATGGTGCTCGTCCGTGACATCGAGGTGATGAGCCTCTGCGAGCACCACCTGCTGCCGTTCCACGGGGTGGCCCACATCGGCTACATCCCGGGGGCGGATGGGCGGATCACCGGTCTGTCGAAGCTGGCCCGGCTGGTCGAGGTGTACGCCCGGCGGCCGCAGGTGCAGGAGCGGCTCACGACCCAGATCGCCGAGCTTCTGATGAAGCAGCTCGAACCGCGTGGTGTGATCGCGGTGCTGGAGTGCGAGCACATGTGCATGGCGATGCGCGGCGTCCAGAAGGGCGGCTCGCGCACCATCACGTCCGCCGTTCGCGGGCTGCTCCGCGACGACGCGAAGACCCGCGCCGAGGCGATGAGCCTGATCCTGCAGCGCTGACTCCGATTTTCAATCTTGGGGAGTTTGACGCCGAATACGGTGTCAAACTCCCCAAGATCTTTCTTGTTGCCGGTTAGCGCAACCGCGACCCGGCAGTACGGCCTTGATCCGGTACGGGTGTGGAAAGCTACCCACCGGCTGAATCGAAGCGCCTCGACGTTTGGGGGTGATGCGCGGGGTTTCCCACTGTTGATCGGCACATTGTCGGTGCTGGCTTGTTTCCGTAGTTCGGGGAGGAATGCGGATGAAGATCCTGCTGCTCGTGTCGAGCTTCAACGGCCTCACGCAACGTACCTGGTGTGCTCTCCGCGAATCCGGCCACGACGTAGGTGTCGAACTGGCCGTCGACGAATCCACCATGATCAGCGGCGTCGAAGCCGCCAAACCGGATCTCGTACTCTGCACCTTCCTCAAGCAACGCGTCCCGGCCCGAATCTGGCAGGCCTGGCGAACCATCATCATCCACCCCGGCCCGGTCGGCGACCGTGGCCCGTCCTCACTGGACCACGCGATCATGAAGGGCGTACCCGTGTGGGGCGTCACCGCGCTCCAGGCCGTGGAAGAAATGGACGCCGGCCCGATCTGGGCCACCCGTACCTTCCCGATGCCCGCCGAAGCGCCCCGCAAGTCGGTCCTCTACAACGGTCCGGTCGCGGACGCGGCGCTGGAGTGCGTACGCGAAGTCGTCGACAAAGCGGCCGACCCGGCGTTCTCGCCGACACCGCTCGTCGCCGCGCCCAGGCCGGTACCCGGCACGGGGTTCGAACCCCTCCTGCGCCTGGAGGACCGGGCGTTCGGCTGGGACGACGACCCGGAGATCATCGTGCGGCGTATCCGTGCCGCCGACGGCTTCCCCGGGGTACGGACGGAGGTCGCCGGCGTTGCGGTCAACGCCTTCGACGCCTACCCAGGGGACCGGGCTGGACGACCCGGCGAGGTGCTCGCCCACCACGAGGGTTCCGTGCTTGTCGGTACCGGACGCGGCAGCGTCTGGCTCGGCCATCTGAAGAGACCGGGCGGGGTCAAACTACCCGCGACGATGGTGCTGCGGGGCAGGCTTCGCGGGATACCCAGGGCGAAGACAGGGCCGTACCAGCAGGTCAGATACGAACGTCAGGACGACATCGGCGTCCTGACGTTCTGTTTTTACAACGGCGCGATGTCCACCCGGCAGTGCCGGCACCTCGCCGCCGGCCTGCGGTACGCGTTGAGCCAGGACACGCGGGTACTCGTGGTCCGCAGCGACGACTCCGTTTACAGCAACGGGATCCACCTGGGCGTCATCGAGGCCGCCGCGGACCCGGCCGGCGAAGCGTGGGCCAACATCCGGGAGATCAATGCGGTCTGCCGGCGCATCATCACCGCGTCCAACCAGACCGTCATCTCCGCGTACGCCGGAAACGCCGGCGCCGGCGGGGCGATGCTGGGGCTCGGGGCCGATGTCCTGGTCGCCCGCGCCGGTGTCGTGCTCAATCCGTACTACGACATGGGGCTGTTCGGCTCCGAACTGCATACGTACACGCTGCCGCTGCGGGTGGGCGCCGACATGGCCGCACGGCTGACCAGCCAACGTCTACCCGTGGACGCGGTACAGGCGCGCTCGATCGGTTTGATCGACGAGGTCGGGCCACGGGAGCCGGAGGAGTTCGCCGGCTGGCTGCACGACATCGCCGTCGAGCAGAGCGACGCCCGCCCATGGCGGTCCACATTGGAGGCAAAGGCCGAGCGGGTCCGGACGGCGACCAGACCGCTGTCCTACTACGAGATCAGAGAACTGGCCGAGATGGCCAGCGACATGTTCAACGACCGGAACGGGTTCGCGGCCGCCCGGCACCGCTTCATCTACAAGGAGAAGCCGGACAGTACGCCGGCGAAGCTCGCCCCGCACCGCCAACTCGCGATCGCCGCGGCGTAGCCGGTACCGGCGGGGAGCGGGTGGTCCACTCCCCGCCGGCTCAGCGCTCGTTTCCGCGGTGGCCGACTCAGAGGCGGTGAAACCAGTGCGGTTTGTCGATAGGCTCGGTCCGTGAGCGACGCGCCGAAGCCGCCCGAGCCGTCATACCGGCCGGAGATCGGCGGTGACACGCCCGATGCTCCGGCTGCCGCGTCCACCGAACCGGGGACCGCATCGGAAGTGCGATCCCCACGTCGCCGTGGGCGTACGGTCGGCATCGTCCTGGCCGTTGTGCTCGGCGCGCTCGGTGCGCTGTGTGTGGGTGGCGCGGGTGTGGGCTTCTTCTGGTACCGGCAGGTCAGCGAGCCTGACCGCAGCACTCCAACCGTGGCGGTGGACCAGTACCTGAACGCGACCTTCATTGCCCGCGACGATGGTCGAGCCCGGCTGTTCACCTGTAAAGCCCCCGAGTCAATCAGCGAGGCGCAGAGTCTCCTTCACGACGTCCAGCAGAAGGAGCGGCAGTTCGGCGTCCATATCGCAGTGAGCTGGGAATCGCTGAAGGCGTCAACTGCCGGTGATTCGGCCACTGTGAATGGCGTCGTGCGGCTCAATACGACGATTCAGGGTAATCCGCAAGAGGAAATCCAGCATTGGCAGTTCGCGGTCTCCCACCGCTCAGGTTGGCGGGTTTGCGACGCACGCAGGACCGACTGACCTATTCCAGCCATAGCAGGTGGACGGGCACCTCGAGGGTCTCTGGAACCTTGCCGCTCCACGCCCACCGGTACCAGTCGAGCTCCCTCGCCACCCGGACACAGATGTCGCCATCGCCGCTTGCGTAGGGCTCGGTCACGGCTCGTAGGTCCCGCTGGTGATCGCCGCCGTTCGCTCTCACCATGCGTCGACCGGTAAGTGAAGCGACCTCGCGTGCGGGGACCGGACTGCGAGGAGGCGGCGCATCGAGCGACACGAGCCGCGAGACCAGGTCCGTCGCCGCTCGCCGTCCCGGAGACGGGTCGCTCATCACCGTTTCGACCCACACCCGTTCAACGGGTACCAGCGGAGCGAACGCCTCGATCTGTTCCGCCTCCGCCCGGTACCACTCCTGCTCGGGAAGCACCGGCACGTAGGTACGGCTGCCCTGCACCACCGGCGAGTCGGCTCTCATGTCAGCCCGCCAGCCCAATCCGGGAAAGCCGATGATGACGCGGCGACCGCGGACAGACCGCTGATGCGCGGCGGGCAGCGGCACGACCGGTGCCGGCGATGGTACGGACAGGGCCTCGAAATCCCAGTTGGGGAGCGGCTCGGTCACGGCGACGGTGCTCCGCTCGGTGCCGTCACTCCAAGGGGGACGCCCATCTGCTGCATGAACGGCACCGGGTCGATAGCGCCGTTGTTGCTGGAGTCTCCGTTGAGGTGTACTTCGAAGTGAAGATGCGGCCCGGACGAGTTGCCGCTCGAACCGGAGTAGCCGATCAGCTGGCCGGCCGTGACGGTCTGCCCCACCGTGACCTCCGGCCGGCGCACCATGTGGCAGTACCGGGTGATGACGTTGCCGGCGTGCAGGATCTCGACGTACCAACCACATCCACCGATCGCTGTTGAGCCGTCGATGTTGCAGCTCCACGGTCCGCCGTTGGACGTATGTGCGTTGCACTCGGCGGTGATGACCACTCCGGCCGACGCGGCGTGCACTTCGGTGCCCTTGGCGACGGCGAGGTCGACGCCGAAGTGGCTCGGACGATCGGGAGTGCGGAAGCCCGAGACTATGTGCGCACTGACCGGGACGGTCCAGCCCGACGCCGAGATTTCGCCGGGGAACACGCACCGCAGATTGACCAGGGATCCCGCCGCACGCGCGGCGCCGTCGGCGAGCTTGTTGACGATCGACGCCGCGAGGCTCTCGTGTTTGGCGTACGCGTCCGGGTACGCGCTGCGCTGCACCGCTTGTGCCGCGTCGGTCAGCCGCATCTTGTCCCAGTCGTGAATCGCGACGAGGTGTTCGTAGAACTTCCGGGAGGAGTACTGCGGGTCCATGATCTGCTCAGGCGATCCCCAACCCTGACTCGGTCGTTGCTGGAACAGACCGAGCGAGTCGTGGTCATTTCTCGCGCCCAGGTAGCCCAGATTCGTCAGTACCGACTCTTGCAGCGCCGTGGCGATGGCGATGACCCAACCCCGGGGCGGCACGTTCATCTTCTGGCCGACGGCGATGATGGTCGCCGCGTTCCGCATCTGGGCATCGTCGAGCGAGCCGATCCGATCGAACGTGTGGTTCGGGTCGACGACGAGCCCCTTCTTGCCGCAGTCCGCACCAAAGGCCTGCGAGGTGGTGGACCCGTTCAAGCCGTCCAGGAAGAACGCCGCCGAGCCGCCGCCGCAGCACAGGAGGGCGAGCGCCGCGGCCAGCGCGACGACCAGGCCGATTCGGGCTCGTCTGGGCTCGTTCGATTCCGCCGTCATGACCGCTCCCAGTCCACCCCGTCGACCAGCCATCGGCCGTTGGTCGAGATGAGCCGCAGGATGACCGTCCCGGAGTCCACCGGTACGGTCGCCTCTACGAACCGGGCGGACCCGTTCTGCACGGTCACCTGGCCGGTGATCCGCTGAGCGGGCACCCCGGCGGGATCGGTGCTCTTGAGCTTGTCGCGCAGCGCAGCCGTGGCGTGCTTGGCGAAGCCCGCACGCCACTGTTCCGCGGTCACGCCGGTGTGGTTGAGCCACTCCTGAACGAAGTCGGTTGCCACGGTGGCAGGATCGGCCGCACCTGGGCTGGTGACCGGAGGTGCCGGGCTATCGGGAATTAGTAGGCTGTCATCTCCCGCGGTCGGGTCGACGCTGCTGCTGGTTGACGGCTCGACCGCGGGTCCCAACGTCGTTGCCTGGTAAGGACCCGCAACCGCGCGGGTGATGCCGACGACGGCGAGCACGAGCAGCGCCAGGACGAGGGCAACGCCGTAGCGTGTGCCGAGCAGTCGCAGAACCGGGCGCATCTCATCTCACCTGGGCGTCTTCGTTGACTCCGACCGTCTGATCGAGGTCGCGGGTACCGATACCTCTCCCGCGTCGGGCCGGTAGACCGTGTAGGTCGGCGGGGCGTCAGCCACGTCCGGCTCCGTCCAGTGCTGGCTGGATTCGGCCCGGGGGCGACGGGGTGCGGGGGTGTTCGTGGCCGCAGCCGGCTCCGGCCTGACCGAACTCTCCGGACGCTCGGCCTGCGCGGGATCGGCCGTGACACCGGTGCCGGCGGCCACCACCGACTCGCTGCGGGACTCAGGTCGTTGGCTGATCTGCGCTGGTGTGCCGCGCCGGCCGAAGACCGGCTCGTTGGTACCGCCCTCTTCGATGAGGCGCAGCGCCGCAGCTTGCCGGACATCCCGGAAGAACAGTCGGTGCCAACTCCCGACCGAGGTGACCGCCCGCGAGGAGTCCTTGCCGCCGAGCTGCGTGATCCTGCGGTACGGCCGCAGCAGCAGCCAACCGACGACCCCGGTCAGCCAGATCAGCACGACCTGGAGCCAACCGGGCAGAGACGCGGTACTCATGACGAGATCGACGGCGAAGAGGTAGATCGCCGCGCCCGTACCGAAGATGACGATATTGAAGACGGCCGCCACCACCGCGTTGGCCAGCCGGCGCAGACCACCGCTGGCGGGACGGAGCAGACCGACCGTGCCCAGAACCGGCGCGGCGATCACCGCCCAGCGGAATATGAGGAACCCGAGAAGCACCAGGATCGACGCGGTGATGTCGAACATCGCGAAGAAAAGCGACGCCAGGATCGAGATGAAGCCGGCACCGATGCGCTCCATGCCCTGCGTCCCTTGCAGGTACTGGTACGCCTCCGGGTCGTCGCTCTTGATCTGCTCGGCGACCTTCATCCAGTTCGTCTGCTTACGGTCAATGATGAGCTGACGGCGCTTTGGATCGTCCCGAATGTCTTTGACTTCTCCCCAGGTAAATGATTTGGCGTCGTACAGAACCGGCCCGTACTTGATGGCGGTCGGACTGTCCGCGGATCCCAGTTCTCCGCGGAGCCAGTTTCGATACAACATCCCATCGGTTGCCGTGTCGCTCGCTCGAAGTGCCGGCGGCCGATGGTCTTTGCACGCTTCCGGGGTAAATGCGCAGTTACCAGGCGCGGAATCGTGCGACGGCGGTCCGACGGCGTCGTGGATAACGCCGAGCGACCCGATCAGCGTCTTGTCGGCCAGGTTGGCCGACCACGTCGGCCAGTGGGCGATGGCGGTGATGACCACCATCACGAGGACGGCCCAACCGGCCGTCGTCATCGCGTTGGACAGGTCCGACTGGCGGGAGCGCCAGAGCAGGTACAGGCCGATGACCGCCAGGGTGATCGCGCCGAAGACGGTGAAGACCTTCTGGTAGACGGCCTTCGTCGCCCGCTCGACCAGCGGATCTGCCCAACCCCACATGGACTTCGGGTTCCAGGCGCGTTCCCGCAGTGCGTTCGAGGCGCCGATGATCGAGGTTGCGATCATGAACTCGCCGTTGGCCACGGTGTTCTCGAACTTGTAGTCCGGATGCATGAGCGTCTGCGCGCATCCGATGTCGTACGTCGTGTAGTCGTATCCGGCGTAGCCGTACCGGGTGTAGAGACCCTTGGGGCCCGGCTGGTCGTACGCGTCGGGCCGCGAGGCGAACCAGCCGGCCATTCCGGAGTCGGGCGCCTCGGGCGTCGGTGCCATCACGCACTGGATCCGCGACTGGCTGAGGTCCTTGAGTTGCCCCACGCACTTGTCGAAGTTGGCGGGGTTGCGCCACTCGTCGGTGGTACACAGTGAGCCGGTCACGTCTGCCAGCGGTGCCGCCGCGGCCGGACGGACCCCACCGAACAGGGTCGCCACGGCGCCCACGAGCACGGCCAGCACCAGCGACGCCATCCGGTGCTGGAGCTTCGCCTCCACCGATCAGTCCTCCGCCTCGTCGGGCTGTGCAGGTGGCAACGCCGGTGCGGGACCGGCCGCCGCGGGCGTCGTATCCAGGTACTTCAACAGGTCGGGGACGTACGACACGTCGACGCGCAGCTTCTGCACGCGCCCGTCGACATCCCGCATCACGAACTCCCGGAAGCCGAGCCGTGACTGCGAGGAAGCGTCTACTTGGGACAAGCCGGCGAGCGTCTGCTCGTACCCGACTCCGGTCGGCACCCGCAGCAGCCGCAGCGCCTCTTCGGCGATCTCAGTGTCCTCTGCGATCCGGCCGACGAAGACGGTGGACACGAGGTTCTGGACGTCCAGACCGAGGATGTCGCGCGGGTTCTGCGAGGCGACCAGCGCGGCGAGGTTCCATTTCCGGCTGTCGCGGGCGAGCCGGACCAGGAAGGAACGACCGGAGCGCCAGCCTTCCATGAAGTGCGCCTCGTCGAGGCCGACCAGCTTGCGCTGCCCCATCTCGCCGCCGTAGCAGCGGCGTACGGCGAGGCGGTGCGCGGTGTGCAGCATCGGGAGAGCGAGGGATTCCTCGGCCGACCAGTACTCACGCTCGATCTTCAGGTCGGGCAGCCGGAGCCCGGCCATCGTGATGACCGTCAGCGTGGTGTCCGACGCCAGTGAACCGGACGCCGGTGAGCCGAAGAACAGCGTCGCGAGCGGCATCTCGGCGGTGTCCAGCAGCAGGTCGCCGAGTTCGCGTGACTCGTCGTCGCCGGCGCTGTGCAGCAGCGCGACCACGTCGTCGAGGGTGGAGGTCTCCTCCGCCGGCACCTGGCGTACGGCGTGCCGCAGCAGGGTCGCCGTCGACGCTTCCCGGGCCACCTGTGGCGGTACGAGCATCATGCAGATGTCCTGGACGAGCATCCGCCGCTCGGCCCGGGCGTTGGAGACGGCGATCTCGAACTCGCGGTCGCCGGTCGGCCCGGCTGCGAAGTGGGAGCGCAGCGGGGTGGGGATCAGCGCGTACGGGGCCAGGGTGCCCTGCTCGGATCCGGTCAGGTTGAGCACCCGCGAGTACGGCGCAAGCTCCGGCATGGCGCACAACCGGGCCAGCGGGCCGGACGGGTCGAGCAGCGTCACCTGTACGCCACGGCGGGCCGCGAGGTACCCCAGCGCGCCCAGCAGCGTGGACTTGCCACCGCCGGGTTCGGCCACGAACACCGCGAGGCCGGAGCGCTCCCGCACCTCCATCGGGAAGTGGAGGTCGAGGAACACGGGGCGCCGGCAGGTACCCGAGGTGCGGCCGATGAGGTCGCCGCGGCGGTCGCCGACGGTCGAGGCGGCCTGGGGCAGCGCCGCGGCGAACAGCTTGATGGGCATCCGCCGCAGGTATCCGGTGTTCGCCAGCGGCTCGCCCGGGATGAACTCACGGGCCAGCCAGTCCTGGTTCTTGGGGTGCTGCAGCGAGACACGCATCTCGCGGGAGTACAGCTGGGTCAACCGCCGGGCCCGTTCCAGACACTCTTCGCGGGTGCGCCCGCTGACGGCGATGCGGTGCCAGCCGTGCGCGCGGGACGAGTCGACCGGCAGCCCGGTGGTGATGTCGTCGCCGATGGTCAGCGCCCGTTTCGCCAGCCGTTCGAGCTCGGGCGGGGCGTCGATGCCGTGCTCGGCGTAGTCGCTCTGCTGGGAACGGATGAGTCGGAGCCGGTGTTCGAGGTTGCGGAACGAGTCGGACGGGCCGAGTATGTCCACTCTGGACGACAGCTCCATGGGCCACGGCAGCCGCTCGTGGAAGTGCAGCCACGGCTCGTGGCGTTCGGGAATGTCGAGCGGCTCCATCCGGCCGACCGTGAGGACGGCGACGTGGCGCTCCTCGCCGGTCATCCGGTTGACGAGCTTCACCGTGGAGCCGTACGGGGTGCGGTAACGCTCGATCTGTTCGGTGAGCGCCAGCAGGTCGCCGCGTTCCCACGCGCCGTGCTCCACAGGGGACAGTGCGGCCGGCGGCTGCATGCAGAGCGCGACCGACCGGTACAGCAGCCACTCCAGTTCGCTCGAGGTCACCCGCCGTCCGCGCATGCCGAAGGCGCCGAGCACCTCGTCGAACTGTTCGATGGTGCGCGCCATCCGCCGCCGCTCGCCGCCGCTGACACCCTTGCCGAACAGCCGGCCGATCCGCTCGGACATGGTGTCGCCCAGGGTGCGCCGGGCGAAGGTGATGCCCAGGTAGGTCTGACCTTCGGCGTGGTTGACCGACAGCAGGTGCTGCTGGGCGGCGACGAGGTGGTCGGACCAGGACGGCGCCCCGGGCACCGCCGGAAGCGGGTGGGGCGTGTGCGAGTCGATCGCCCTGGCCCACTGGTCGGCCGGGAAGGGGCGGCTGGTGCGGCGCAGGTGGATGCGGAAGCCGGCCAGGCCCGCGTACTGCTCGGAGATCGCCAGCAGCAGCGCTTCGCGCTCGGCGTCGGGGCGGAACGCCCACCGCACCTCGGGCAGCCAGTACCAGGCGGTGACCGAGTTGGGGGTGAAGGTGAGGTGGCCGGCGATCTCGGTGATGGCCAGTTCGACGGCGGGATCCCGGTCCCGGTGCCGGGGTCTGGGGACCTTCCGCAGGGGGTCGCGGTCGTGCCGCGTGGCGGATTCCCGGGTGCGTGCGAGCGCTCGTCCGGGTTCGCCGTCCTTGCGCGATGCCTTCTTGTCGCGTTGCGCCGGAACGCCCTCGTTCACCGGGCGGTTGATCGGCTCGCGGAGCCGGTCGGGGCGGTTGGGGCTGTCACCGGCCCGGCTGCGCTGGCCGGCGCCGGCCGGCGCTTCGACGGGGGCGCCGCCGGGCGACGCCGCCGCGTTGTTCCGGTTACCGTCTGTCTCGCCGCCGGCCGGCGTCTCGCGTTCGACGAGGCCGAGGAACGGTGAGTCGACGTCGGCGGGTGGTTCCGCGTCGCCGTCCGGGGCGGCTGCGGGGTCGGTCCAGGTCTCGTCCGGGGCGCCCGAGCCGTCGCCCTGGAGGACGGCGATGCGGCCGCCGTCCGCCAGGGCCTGGAGGCCGCCGTCGTAGTCGAGCCAGTGTCCGGAATCGTCCTCGATCCCGTTCGCTTCGGCGTCGTTGTGTCCCCGCGTCATGTCAGCTCCTCGCGGATGCGTATCCGGCGTGCGACGAACCGCGCATCGCGTTGCTCGAGGCGGGGCTCCCGGGTGTTCCGCCAGTCGGTGAGCGCGGTGCGGATCACCATCCGGGCGGGCCGGTCCGGGTCGACGTAGCGGAACACCAGCGAGGTGGAGACCATCGCGAGCGCGATCTCCCACGCTGGAAACAGGTCCGGTCCCTGGAGGGTAATCAGCCAGTGCAGGAACATATAGAACGGTACGAGTATGATGAACAGTCCATATTGGGCATACGGGAGCTGGACCGGCAAGGTGTATCCGGGCGGGCCCAGGTATACGAGCCTGGCCCGGTAGATGTCGTCGTCGGTACGGAGCCGCATGGTCGCCCCACTCGTCTCGCAGGTCGTTTCCGTCCGTCTCGGTCTACTTGAACACCAGCTTGATCAAGGAGTCGCCGACGACGAGGAGCGTGGCTGCGCCCGCGATGAAGGCCAGGCCGATGATGGCGATCGCCGAACTGGTCAACACCCGTGAGACTTCGCCCCGGCTGGCCCGGCCGATGAAGATCACCCCGAGCACGGCCAGCAGGATCGGCGCGATCTTGCTGGCGAAGAAGGTGAGGATACCTTCGGTGTTGATCTCGCCGGGGGGCGCTGCGAGGGTGTCTACGCCCGGTGGAGGGAGTGTATGGACCCACACCGCCTGGCTAACCTCGATAAGCATCATCGATCAACCTTCCCGGTACGCGGTGGCCACCGCGTGTACAGCCCTGCCGATGATGGGACGCCACTGGATCAACCCTGACTGCCTGTATAGGAAACGGGGTCGGTGCGCGCGTGCGCTATGCAGGCTTTTGCGCTGGTAGAACCTGTTTAGGGTGGTTAACAGACTGGATAGCGCCCACTTGCAGAGAGTACGTTGAAGGCCCTCTTATCAACAAGCTGACCGATACGTTGCTACCGGCGAGGCTGCCATGGTGGCCGCCCGGCGTGCCTGAAGAGCGCTAGGTAACGTCATCACTGTGACCGACCTGCTCGCCGCCCGACACCCCGTTGTGATGGGCATTCTCAACGTGACCCCGGACAGCTTCTCTGACGGAGGTCGGTACGACGACGTCGACGCGGCGGTGGCGCACGCCACGCAGATGATCTCCGACGGCGCCCACCTGGTGGACATCGGCGGTGAGTCAACCCGCCCCGGCTCCGATCGGATCGACGCGGAGACCGAACTGGCCCGCGTGCGGCCCGTCATCCGTGAATTGGCTGCCGCGGGAGTGCCGATGAGCATCGACACCACCCGCGCGACGGTGGCGGCGGCGGCGTTGGAGGCCGGGGTCAGCGTCGTCAACGACGTTTCGGGCGGCATGGCCGATCCGGACATGGGCCGGGTCGTGGCCGACGCCGGCTGTCCGTGGGTGCTCATGCACTGGCGCGGCCACTCGCGGGGGATGAACGAGCTTGCCGTCTACGCCGACGTAGTGAAAGAGGTGTGCGCCGAGCTGTCGGAGCGCGCGGACGCCGCGATCGCCGCCGGCGTCGCGCCCGATCGGATCGTCCTCGACCCCGGCCTCGGCTTCGCCAAGACCGCGGAGCACAACTGGCGGCTCTCGGCCCACCTCGACGCGGTCATCGCGCTCGGCTACCCGGTGCTCTTCGGGTCCAGCCGCAAGTCCTACCTCGGCCGCCTGCTCGCCGGCCCCGACGGCACGCCGCGCCCGGTGGACGACCGCGCCACGGCGTCGGTGGCGAGCGCGCTGCTCGCGGTCGCGGCCGGCGCGTGGGGCGTACGCGTCCACGACGTCCGGGAGACCGTCGACGCGCTCCGGGTATGGCAGGCTACGGAGGCGTGCCGGTGACTGATCGGATCGAATTGACCGGACTGCGCGCCCGCGGCCACCACGGCGTGTACGACTTCGAGCGCGCCCAGGGGCAGGACTTCGTGGTCGACGTGATCCTGGAGCTGGACCTGTCGCGCGCCGCCGCCAGCGACGACGTGACCGACACGGTGCACTACGGGGAGCTGGCCGAGCGGCTGGTGAAGATCGTCGAGGGCGAGCCGGTCAACCTGATCGAGACGCTGGCCGACCGGTTGGCGGCGGCGTGCCTGCGCGACGACCGGGTGTCGGTGGCGACGGTGACGGTCCACAAGCCGCAGGCGCCGATCCCGCACGAGTTCGCCGACGTGGCCGTCACCCTGAGCCGGAGCGCCGTCACGCTGAGCCGGAGCGCAGAGGACCGGGCATGAGCCGGGCCGTCCTGTCTCTCGGCAGCAACCTCGGCGACCGCGCGGCGAGCCTGCGGACCGCGGTGGCGGCGCTCGGCGACCACGTCATCGCGGTCTCCGGCGTGTACGAGACGCCGCCGTGGGGCGGGCCCGGGCCGGACGGCCGTGAGTCGCCTCCGTACCTCAACGCGGTCGTGCTGGCCGTCGACGACGGCGACGACCCGTACGCGTGGCTGGCCCGGGCCCGCGAACTGGAGCGGGCGGCCGGCCGCGAGCGCGACCCGTCCTGGCAGTACGCACCGCGTACGCTGGATGTCGACGTGATCACTGTTTGGGCCGACGACGGGACCCCGGTCCGGTCCGAGGACCCCGACCTGGTGCTGCCGCACCCGCGGGCGCACCAGCGCGCGTTCGTGCTCCGGCCCTGGCTGGACATCCAGCCGTACGCGCAACTGCCCGGGCGGGGCTGGGTCTACGACCTCGTGCGCGCCGACCCCGTCGCCGCCGACCTGACGAATCTTCGCCCATGCGCCGACCTGTCCTTGGAGCCATGACGATGACCACGCCCCGGGAGCCGACGCCAGAGCCGCGGATGCGGCCCACCAAACTGTCCACCCTGTTCGTGGCCGCGCTGGCTGCGGCCGCCGTGGCGTGGCTGGTGATCAGCCGCTTCTACGGCGACATCGCCACCACATTGCCGTGGCTGCCGCCGTTCGTCATGCTCGGGCTGGCGCTCGTCGAGGCCGTGCTCGCACCGGGCACGAAGGCACGCATCGAGCGCAGGAACGGCGCGCCGCCGGTCAACCCGCTCGCCGTCGCCTGGTACGTCGTTCTCGCGAAGGCCTCTGCGCTCGGTGGCGCCCTGTTCACCGGCCTGTACGCCGGGCTGCTGACGTGGCTGGTGCCGCAGCGGGGATTCCTCACCCACGTGGGCCAGGACCTGCCGCAGGCGATCGTGGGCGTGATCGGCGCGCTCGCGCTCACGCTCGCCGGCCTGTGGCTGGAGCGGGCGTGCCGGGTTCCGCCGCCTCCGCCGGACGACAACCGCGTCGGCGAGGACCGCCCAGGCGGCGACCGGTCGGGAGGCCGGCCCGGGGGCATCTGAGCCCGGCGCGCGCCGGCCGGCGCCACGGGGGGTGACGCGCGCGGACTCGCGCGGGTAGCGTGCGACCGAACCTGTCGCGGCGTTGCGGCCGGTTCGGTCGATGCGGCAGGAGGCACCCGCTCATGTCCTACGACGACCCGCGTTACCGGGGTGAGCACGACCAGGAGGACGGCGGCTTTCCCTACGCCGACACATACCCCGACGGCGGTGACTACTCGTATCCGGGTGAGCGCACGGACAGCATCCTGCGTGGTGGGTACAGCCCTCCGAACCTCGACGACGTCTTCGACGATCCGGCGGCGGGCGAGCCGGGGCGTGACCGCTTCGGCGTCCACCTGGTCTGGGAGCTACTGCTGCTCTTCGCGGTGGCGGCGTTCGGTTACGTGCTCTACCGGGACAGCCGGTTCGCCGTGACCGGCGACGGTCTACGTACCCTCATGATCTCGGCGACGACCCTCGGGCTGCTGGTGCTGGCCGCCGGGCTGAGCCTGCGCGCCGCCGTGCCCAACCTCGCGGTGGGCCCGGTCGCGGTCGCGTCCGCGCTGTACTTCGCCGACCACGCCGGGCGGGGCGTGCTCATCTCGGCGGGGCAGGCGGTCGTCCTCGCGCTCGCTGTCGGCGCCGCCATCGCCGTCGTCACGGTCGGCCTGCACGTGCCGGCGTGGGCGGCCAGCTTCGGCGCCAGCCTCGCCGTCGTGCTGTGGATCCAGCGGCACCATCACACCGTGGAGTTGGGGCGCGGCGTGTACCAGCCGGTCTCCCACGCTCCGTACTGGTTCGGCGGGTTCGCGGCGCTCGCGGTCCTCGGCGCGCTGCTGGGAGCGGTCAGGCCGGTGCGTCGCGTGGTCGGCCGCTTCCGCCCGGTGGGCGATTCGGCGCAGCGGCGCGGTGGGGCGGCCGCCGGGATCAGCGCGCTCGCGCTGCTCGGCTCCTCGGCGCTCGCCTCGGCGGCCGGCGTCCTGACGGCGCTGCAGGACCGCACGATCGAGCCGGTGGATCAGTCGTTGGCGCTGACCGGGCTCGCGCTGGGCGGGGCACTGCTCGCGGGCACCAGCGCCTTCGGGCGCCGCGGCGGCCTGCTGGGAACAGCGTTGGCGGCCGCGTTGCTGGCCGAGGTGCTCCGGTACCTGCGCATCACGCACCCGGGCGTCTCGCAGCTCGCGGTCGCCGCCGCCGCAATCGGGGCGGGGCTGGTCGCGACCCGGGCGGTCGAGGCGTTCGGCCGGCCGCAGCCGGCGGCGGAGCAGCCGGCAGAGCGGTGGCGAACCATCGCGCCGACGACCACGACCACGACGATGCCGGCGGCGCCTGCCGACGACACCTGGGGCGGCTCCCGGCCGACCGGGTGGACCAGTCCGTTGCCGGCGTCGACGCCCGACGACCGCTGGCGCGACGACTGGGATAGGCGGTGACGGCCGGGGCTAGGCTGATGAGTCATGGCCGCCGATCGCCTTGCCGAACTCGAGTCGCTGCCCACCGAAGAGCTGCGCAAGCGCGCCTTCGCGCGCGCCGCTGAACGTCACGACGTCGGCTTCTTCTGGTCCGTGCTGCAACATCTTCCGCACGCTGACGACACGGAGGAGCTGGACGGATCGCTCGGGGCGGTCGGCGCTTCGGTGGATGACCTGGTGGCACTGTTCCGGGAGCTGACCGGCCACGAATACGGCGAGGCCGAGCCGCTGCTGCGCGCGGCGTTCATCGATTACCTGATTTGATCAACTGGTGGCGCGCCCCGCGCGTCAGATAGCGGACATTTCGCTGGTTGGATACGCTGCGGCCTTCGTTTCGAATTTTCGGGGTCCGGGCATCAGGCATTCATGGTTATCACCAGATCGCGTTACCGCACCGCGACGGGCATCGGTACGCTCGCCGCGCTGACTCTCGTGTTGGTGTGCGGCAGTCCGATCTTCGTGGACTGGGTCAACAGCAACACCAGGAGCGACACCGCTGGTGGGCTGTTCCTGCGCACGCTCACCTGGCCGCAGTGGTCCTTCGACTCGGCTCTTGCCACCCGGGACCTGCTGGCGCAAGACCTGAAGGCGATCCTGGTCGTCGTTTTCGCCGCCGTCTTCCTCACCGTGCTGGCGGGTGCCGAGCTCGCACGGGCCCGCGGCAGCTTCGCCGCTTTCATCACCGGTTGGGGCGCGTACATCTTCGCCGGTGCGCTGGCCGGTTTCGTCGCCGCGCTCTTCGCGGTCCACGCCACCCTGTACGGGGCGTTGACCTGGGCGATCGCGGGCGCCGGATACGGCCTGCTCACCGGCTGGATCATCGGGCTGGCCCAGATGAGCGCCCGGCGCCCGTAGCCCGGCCCGCCGCCTGCTGCCACCAGGATCCGCCCAGTTTGGGGCAAACTGCGGTCTCCGGCGCTCGGATAACCGCAATTTCGGCGAAACTGTGCGGATCTTGGTGGCGGTGCCGCCGTCACGCGGCGTGCAGAGCCCGGTGGATGTCGTCGGGCGTCAGTACACCCAGAAGCTTGGTCCCGTCGCGTACGACGACCCACCCGGTGTCCGAGCCGAGCAGTGCGGCCAGCGCGTCGGCGAGCGTAGCCTCCACCGGTACGCCGGCCGCGCCGTCGAGGTCGTTCCCGTCCGGCAGTGGCCGCAGCGCGTGCCGGGGAATCGGGGTGACGCCGAGCCGCTTGATCGTGCGGTCCGCGCCGACGAACTCCCGGACGAAGTCGTTGGCGGGCGCCGCCAGTAGCGCGGCGGGCCGCTCGTACTGCTGCAGGCGGCCGCGTTCGGCGAGTACCGCGATCCGGTCGCCCAGCCGGACCGCCTCGTCGAGATCGTGGGTCACCAGCAGGATCGTCTTGCGAACGGTCTCCTGCAGCCGCCGGAACTCGTCCTGCAACCGGGTCCGCACGATCGGGTCGACGGCCGAGAACGGCTCGTCCATGAGCAGCACGACCGGATCGGCCGCGAGCGCGCGGGCCACCCCGACCCGCTGACGCTGCCCGCCCGACAGCTCGTGGGGGTACCGGGAACCGAACCGCCCCGGCTCCAAGCCGACGAGTTCGAGCAGCTCATCGGTGCGTTCCCGGATCCGCGACCGCGACCAGCCGAGCAGGCGCGGCACGGTGCCGACGTTCGCCCGTACGGTCTGGTGCGGGAACAGCCCGACCTGCTGGATCACGTACCCGATCCGGCGGCGCAGAGTGACCGGGTCGGCGGCGGCCACGTCCTCGCCGTCGACGAGGATCCGTCCCGAGGTCGGCTCGATGAGCCGGTTGACCATGCGCAGCACGGTCGACTTGCCGCAGCCGGAGGGGCCGATGAGCACGGTCGTCTCGCCGGCGGCCAGGTCGAGCGTGAGATCCTCCACAGCCACCGTGCCGTCGGCGTACCGCTTGCTCACCGCCTCGAGCCGGATGGGCGCGGCACTCTCGCTTCGCCGGGTACCGTCCATTCATGTCCTTCCTCGCCCAGTCCGCTGCGGCCAACCCGTGGTTCTCATGGGCGTACCTGCATGCGAACGCCGACACTATCCGGGCTCTGGCCATCGAGCACCTTTCGTTCACCGTCGAGGCGGTCGCGCTGGCCGTGGTGGTCGGCGTGCCGTTGGCGGTGCTGGCGTACTGGGTGCGGCCGCTGACCGGCCCGATTCTGGCATCGGCCGGCGTGCTGTACACCATCCCGTCGCTGGCGCTGTTCGCCTTCCTCGCCCCGTTCCTGGGAACCGACCGGCGCACCGTGCTGCTCGGTCTCGTGCTGTACGCCCTGCTGTTGATCATTCGTAACACGCTGACCGGCCTGTCGCAGGTGCCCGCCGACGTCAAGGAGGCGGCGTCGGCGATGGGGTACGGCCGGCTGCGTTCCCTGCTGCGGGTGGAGTTGCCGCTGGCGCTGCCGGGCCTGTTGACCGGCGTACGGCTGGCGACCGTGTCGACGGTGGCGCTGGTGACGGTGGGTGTCCTGGTCGGCAAGGGCGGGTTCGGGCAGCTGATCATCGGTGGTTTCCGGAACAACTACCACAAGGCGGAGATCCTGACCGGCGCCATTCTTTGCGTCTGCCTGGCCGTCGTGCTGGACCTGCTGCTCGTGGGCCTGGGTCGGATGTTGACCCCGTGGCGCCGCTCATCGGGAGGTCGGGCATGAACAGCTTCCAGCAAATGATCACGTGGCTCAACGACCCGTTGAACTGGACCAACCCGAACGGCATCATGACCCGCCTGCTGGAGCACCTGCGCCTGTCGGCCGCGGCGGTGCTGCTGGCCTGCCTCGTTGCGTGGCCGATCGGGATCTCGCTCGGTCGCCGTGGCCGCGGGGCCGGTCTGGTCGTGCTGCTGTCGAACGCGACCCTGGCCATCCCGGTCGTCGCGCCGCTGACCATCCTGCCGCTGGCGGGCTTCGGCTTCGGCGCCCCGCCGGTCATCGTGGCGCTCGCGCTGTTCGCGATCCCCCCGCTGCTCGCGACCGCGTACACCGGCATGCGCGAGGTCGACCCCGAGGTGCGTGATGCGGCCCGCGGCATGGGCCTGTCCGGGTGGCAGCTGCTACGGACGGTGGAGCTGCCGCTCGCGGTGCCGTACCTGGCCGCCGGCCTGCGTACGGCGGTGGTGCAGGTGCTCGCGACGGCCGGGCTGGCGGCGCTGGTCAACGGCGGTGGCCTGGGCATGATCGTGGCGGCCGGCTTCGGGCTCGGCTTGGCGACCGGCGGTGGTCAGGTGCTCGCCGGCGGGCTCCTGATCGCGGCGCTCGCGCTGCTGGCCGAGGCGCTGCTGGCCGGGGTGCAGCGGCTGGTCACACCGGCCGCGCTGCGCCGCTCCGCCTGACGGGCGCCGGATCGCATTCAGGCTGATCGTTGCCAACTTGTTAGGTGGCGAACGCCACCTTTAGGGCTTATTCGCTTGCCGGTTGAATTGTTTTTCGGTTGTCTGGGTCTTGAACGGGTGGCAGCGCATCCCTGCCCGCCCGTCGGACACGCGGCCGGCCGACAGTGCCGAGCCGGGACACGGAAGGCGGGTTCCATATGCGCATCGTCGTTCGCGCGGCGCTGGGCGTCGCGGTCGGTCTGGCGGCCGTCGGCCTCGCGGCCGGCTGCGGTAAGGCCGGCTCCTCGGGTACCAAGGCGGCCAGCTCGGTCAAGGGCGCCGGCTGCGCGCCGGTCGCCGGGCAGCAGTTGGTCATGCTCACCGACGACAAGAAGCTGCAGGCCTCCGACAACGTGATCCCGGCCGTCAACGCCAAGGCGGCCGACCCGGCGCTCCTCGCCGCGCTGGACAAGGTCTCCGCGGCCGTCGGGCCCAAGGAGCTGGTCGGGCTCAACAAGGCGACGGACGTCGACCGTAAGACCCCGAAGGTCGTCGCCCAGGACTTCGCCACGAGCAGCAAGCTCACCGACGGCATCGCCAAGGGCGCCGGCGGAAAGATCACCATCGGCGCCGCGAACTTCAGCGAGAACCAGACCCTCGGCGAGCTGTACCGCATCGCGCTGGAGGCCGCCGGCTACCAGGCCACCGTGCAGCAGATCGGAAACCGCGAGCTGTACGAGCCCGCCCTGGAGAAGGGCGAGATCCAGGTCGTGCCCGAGTACGCCGGCACGCTGACCGAGTTCCTCAACAAGAAGGTCAACGGGGCGTCCGCGGCGCCGCTGGCGAGTGGTGACATCGACAAGACGGCCGCGGCGCTCACCGACCTCGGCTCGAAGGTCGGGCTGAAGTTCGGCAAGCCGTCCCAGGCGACCGACCAGAACGCGTTCGCCGTCACGAAGGCGCTCGCCGACAAGTACAAGGTCAAGACCTTGTCGGACTTCGCCGACAAGTGCTCGGGCAAGGCGACCGTGCTCGGCGGACCGGCGGAATGCCCGCAGCGGCCGTTCTGCCAGCCAGGCCTGGAGAAGACGTACGGGATCCAGTTCGGCAGCTTCGCCAGCCTCGACGCGGGTGGGCCGCAGACCAAGACCGCGCTGACGAGCGGTACCGCCTCGATCGGTCTGGTGTTCTCCTCGGACGCGGCGTTTGCCACAAGTTGACCCGATTCAAGACATTGGCGGTTGTCGAAGTAGCGATTCAAGGTCAACCGGCATAGTCCCTGGTCATCGCTGAGATATTCCGCACGGCACCGCTCTTGAGTATGGTCTACAGCCATGCCGGCTGCGGACATCGAGCAACGACGCGCCGGGCTGCCCGTCGGGCCGGGCCTGTTGTGGACCGGCGTCGGGCTGGCCCCGGTCGCTGCGCTGCTTGTCGTCCTCGCGGGCGACAACACGGGCTTCATGCGGTTTGCCGTGCTGCTCGCCGTCGCCGCGGTGGCGCTCATCGGCGCCTCCCTGGTGCTGCGCCGTGAGCCCGACATCCTGCGCGACCAGTTCGAAGACATCCTCTTCGAAGAGCTGGACGTCTTCCGCGACGAGGTACGCGAGGACATCACGACGGCAGCGCGCGCCACGCACCGGGCGTTCGGTGAGCGGGTGGGCACCCTCCAGGAGTCCGTCGACTCCCTGCGCGGCGAGGTCGAGCAGCTTCGGGTACGGGTGGAGCGCGGCGGCGTACCGACACAGCGGGTGTCGCCGCCGATCCCGCCGGTCGCGGCACCCGCGTCGTCGCTGACCTCCACCTCGGGCGTCATCCCCCCGGTGACCGGGTCGCACGGCGTCGTCCGGCACACCGAGACCGTGAAGGTCACCAGGCAGACGATCGTCGACCAGAACGACGGTGGCCGCGCCACCGGCACGGTGTACGGCGGTGGCCGGGCGGCCGTGGACCCGGTCGTGCCGGCGCAGCGGCCCGCCGACCGCCCCACCGCGCAGCCGCTCGGCGGTGAGGCCGGCGCCGGTGGGTCGTGGAGCGAGCAGCTCCTGCGCGAACGCCTCGCCGAGGAGCGCCGCGGCGGTGGGCGCCACGACGAGCCGCGCTACGGCGACGACCGGTCGGACCCCCGCCGCTGGCGTGCGGAGTCCGGCTGGGGCGACGGCCGTACCGCTGGCACGGACAGCCACAGCGGGTGGCGCGCCGCCGACCCGGCCGGTGACGGCCTCGGGGACGGCACGGGCGTGCACACCGGGGACCGGTGGGCGACCCTGCGCAGCGACGACCGCGGCCAGGAGCTTCGGATGGGCGAGTGGCGGACCACCGTGCACACCGACCGCTCCGGCGCGGAGCTTCGGGTCGAAGACCGGTGGGCGGCCGTGCGCCGCGAGCCGGACCAGACCCGGGACCCCCAGCGGCCGTGGGAACGCGGGCGCGCCGCCGACGGTGGTTGGGGTCGGGAAGCGCCGGGTGACCGGACGGTCGGCCGGCACGGTTCGGCAGGGCCGCAAGGGTATTCGCCAGGACCGCAGGAGTATTCGGCAGGGCCGCAGGAGTATTCGGCAGGGCCGCAAGGGTATTCGCCAGGGCCGCACGGGTACGAGCCCCGGACCTGGGCCGGCGGCGAGCCGCGCGACGAGTCGACCGCGGGCTGGAGCGCGCCGCGCCACGGCTGGGGCGGCGGTGCGCAGCCCGCGCTCCCCGCCACGCCGTCGGAGCCGAGCGCCTCGAGCTGGATGCAGGGCTGGGACGCCCGCCCCGATCCGGTCAGCGAACGGGCCCGCCCGCGCCACGACGACGGTGGATACCGCTGGAACGGGCGCGACGACGAGGAGCGCTGGCGGTAACCGCCCCTACTTGTCGATGTCGCCGACCACGAAGAACATCGACCCGAGGATCGCGATCAGGTCCGGCACCAGGCAGCCGGGCAGCAGCGTCGTGAGCGCCTGGACGTTCGCGTACGAGGCGGTGCGCAGCTTCAGCCGCCACGGCGTCCGGTCGCCCCGCGACACCAGGTAGTACCCGTTGATGCCCAGCGGGTTCTCGGTCCACGCGTACGTGTGCCCCTCCGGCGCCTTGACGACCTTGGGTAGCCGGACGTTGACCGGGCCGCTGGTCCGGTCGACCCGGTCGAGGCACGTCTGCGCCAGGTCCAGCGAGGCGTACACCTGGTCGAGCATGCACTCGAACCGGGCGTGGCAGTCCCCGGCGGTACGCGTGACGACGGGGACGTCGAGCTCCCCGTACGCGAGGTACGGCTCGTCGCGGCGCAGATCGAAGTCGAGGCCGCTGGCCCGGGCGACCGGCCCGGAGGCCCCGAACGCGGCGGCCTCGGCGGCCGTCAGCACGCCGACCCCCTTCGTGCGGGCCAGGAAGATCTCGTTGTGCCGGATGATGTTGTCGAGGTCGGGCAGGCGCCGGCGGACCTCATCGATGGCGAGCCGGGCCCGTGTCGTCCAGCCCGCCGGTACCTCTTCCTTCAGCCCGCCGACCCGGTTGAACATGTAGTGCATCCGCCCGCCGGAGGCCTCCTCCATGACCGCCTGGATCGTCTCGCGTTCCCGGAACGCGTAGAACACCGGCGTGATCGCGCCGATCTCCAGCGGGTACGAGCCGAGGAACATCAGGTGGTTGAGCACCCGGTTGAGCTCGGCGAGGGCCGTGCGCAGCCAGACCGCGCGCTCGGGTACCTCCAGCCCCATGAGCCGCTCGACGGCGAGCACGACGCCGAGTTCGTTGTTGAAGGCCGACAGCCAGTCGTGCCGGTTGGCGAGCACGATGATCTGCCGGTAGTCGCGCGCCTCGAACAGCTTCTCCGCGCCGCGGTGCATGTACCCGACGACCGGCTCGCAGCTGACCACCCGCTCGCCGTCGAGGACGAGCTTGAGCCGCAGCACGCCGTGGGTGGACGGGTGCTGGGGGCCGATGTTGAGCACCATGTCGCTGGTTTCCAGGCCGGCGCCGGTGCCGATGGTCAGCTCACGCGTCACGATAGGAATCCTTCCACGGACAGCCCCACCGGTTGCAGCAGCCAGTAGTGCCCGCCCAGCCCGGCCGGGTCGGTGAGCTCGGCGGCGACGCCGGCCGCCGCCAGCGCGCGCAGGTAGCCGTGCGGGTCGGTGTGTGCCAGCGCGAGCGGCGGCCGCGCGCCGTCGACGCCGAGGGCGCGCAGTGACGCGCGCTGGCTCGACAGGTGGGCGGGCCGCCCCGCGGTCGCGGCCCCCGCCGCCGCGACGGCGTCGATCGCGACGTGCGCGGTGAGGTCGCACGTGCCGTCGGGTACGGGCAGAACCTGCCGGCCCTCCCGGAAGCCGGTGAGGGTGCCGAACGCCGGCCGCTCTTCGCGCAGGTGCCCGTAGTCGACGGCGAGGGCGAGGCCGCGCGTCATCGTCGCCACGGCGTGCGCCCAGGCGGCGTCGCGCGGCGCGCCGATCTCGGCCCGGGCGCCCGGCGGGGCCTGGTCAAGGGGCCACCAGGTGGCCAGCCACGCCGCGTCGTCCGGCTCGACCGCGGGCCCGAGCCGCTCCTCGCCGGCCCCGTCGACCAGCACGTACCGCGCGTCGCCGGCCTCGTCGACCTCGACCACGTCGAGCGGTACGTTGTCCAGCCATTCGGTGGCGACCAGCACGCCTTCGAGGTCGTCGGGCAGCTCGGCGGTCCACCCGATCCCGTCCGGCAGCCCGGCGGGGCGGGGCGCCAGCTCGACCACGACCGGCCGTACGCGGGCGGTCGCGTCGTCGGGCAGGGCGGCGAGCACGGCGGTGAGCAGCTCACCCCGGCCGCCGCCGACGTCGACGAGGTCGAGCCGGTCCGGGTGGCCGAGGGCGGCGTCCACCCGGCGGACCAGGGTGGCGACGGCGCCGGCGAACGCGGGGGCGGCGTGCGCGCTGGTCCGGAAGTGCCCGGCCGGGCCGGGGCCGGGCCGGGTGAAGAACCCGTCCGGGCCGTACAGGCCGCACTCCATCGCCGCACGCCATCGCATGCGCCCACGGTACGGACTACCCGAGAAACGCCTTGGCCTCGCCCCGGTAGGTGGCTGCCGCCTCCACGATCGAATCGCCGGACACCAGGTGCAGCGCGTCGACGTGTTCGCACAGCTCACCGGCCTTGGCGTGGCGGAACCACACCCGGTCGCCCACGGTGAGGTCGGCCGCGCCCGGGCCGACCAGCGGGGTCTGCACCTCGCCCGCGCCCTCGGCCGGTACCAGGCGCAGACCGCCCGGCAGCCACGGGGTCGGCAGCCGGCTCGGGTGCGCCTCTCCGGAGGCGACCCAGCCGCCGCCGGAGACGGTCGCGGTCCGTGGGGTCGGCTTGCGTACCACGGACAGGGCGAAGAACGCGGCCGGCGTCGGCCGCCAGGCGCGGTAGGCGTCGAAGAGGGTCGGCCCGTACAGCCCCGAGCCGGCGGTCACCTCGGTCACGGCCGGGTCGGCCGCGGTCGCGGCCACGCTCCCGGTACCGCCGCCGTTGACGAACTCCAGGTCGGCGCGGGCGCGGACGGCGGTCACCGCGGCGGCCCGGCGTGCGAGCAGTTCGGCGTACGAGCGGGCCTGTACGGCGCGGATGAGCGCGGCGCGTACCCGTCGGCCCGGTGGGTCGTCGCCGAGTCCGGCGATGTGCGCCTCGTACGACATGAGCCCGACCAGCCGGAAGCCGGGGCGGGCGGCGATCGCGCCGGCCAGGGCGGCGGCGGACGCGGGGGAGTGCACCGGCGACCGGCGCACCCCGACGTGTACGCCCCGGACCGGCCGCCACGAGGCGTCGAGGTCGATGCAGACGCGCAGCGTCTCACGCCGGCCCGGCGGCGCGACCGCGTCGATGAGGTCCAGCTGTGCCGTGTCGTCGATCATGAGCGTGACCGCCGCGGCGGCGGCCGGGTCGGTGGCGAGCGTGGCCAGGCTGGCGCGGTCGGCTGTCGGGTACCCGATCAGTACGTCGTCCGTGATCCCCGTCTCGACCAGCCAGAGCGCCTCGGCCAGCGAGTACGCCATGACGCCGGCCCAGCCGGCGCTGCCCAGCACCCGGCGCAGCAGGTGGCGGCAGCGTACGGACTTGCTCGCCACCCGCAGCGGCTTGTCGGCGGCGAGGGCGCGCAGCGCGGCGGCGTTCGTGTCGAACGCGTCGACATCGACCAGCGCAAACGGCGGGTCGAGGTGGGCCGTGGCCGCCTCGTAGCGGGCGCGGAGGGCGCGGCGCTCGGCCGCGCCGGCGTCGGGATCGCGCGGGGGTGCTGCTGGCACATCTGAACGGTAGCGGTCCGGAGGCCAATGCGAAAGATTTTCGTGTACGGCGTTCGGATGGCGCCGGCCGGCCACCCGACTGGGGCCGATGCGGGCAAACACACTGCGACAACGGGCAGTCGCGACCGGCTGGCGCAGCTACAGTGACCTGTTGGATGGCCACCCGGCGGGGGTGGCACGGGCGACAGGAGCGCCGAATCACTACCGAAGAGCCGGCCGGTAGCGGCCACCAGCCGACACCCGCGGCGTCCGCGGAGCCCGGGACGGCCGGTCGGACAACGCCACCCACCGACGGGGCCGGACGCGCGAAACCGACCGCGGCCAGCCAGGTGGACCTGTCCGGGATCGCCGAGCTCAAGGCGATCCTGCGGATCCGGGCGTTCCGCCGGCTGTGGGCGGTCCTCGGCCTGTCCTCCCTGGGCGACTGGCTCGGCCTGCTCGCCACGTCGACCTTCGCGGCCGGCCACGTCAGCGGCTCGGTGGCCAAGGGCGCGGCGTTCAGTTCGGTCATCGCGGTCCGCCTGCTGCCGGCCCTGGTCCTCGGCCCCATCGCCGGAGTGTTCGCCGACCGGTTCGACCGGCGGTACACGATGGTCGTCTGCGACCTGATCCGGTTCGTCTTCTTCGCCTCGATCCCCGCCGCGGGGCTCGTCACCCACGACGCCAGGCTCATCGTCGCGTGGGCGGCGATCGCCACGTTCGTGATCGAGACGGCGCAGATGCTGTGGGCGCCCGCCAAGGAGGCGTCGGTGCCCAACCTGCTGCCCCGGGCCCGGCTCGAGGCGGCCAACCAGCTCACCCTGGCGACCACGTACGGGATCACCCCGGTCGTCGCCGGCCTGGTGCTGTCCGTGCTGACCAACGGCCTGACCGCGCTCTACGCGACGATCGGCTACACCTGGATCGCGCCCAACGACATCGCGCTGTACTTCGACGCGCTGACCTTCCTCGCCACGGCGCTCACCGTGCTGTTCGGCATCAAGGAGATCAGCGGCCACGGCACCCGACAGCCCGGGGAGCGCAAGCCCGGCGTGCTCCGGGAGTTCATCGACGGCTGGAAGTTCGTCGGCCGGACCCCGCTGATCCGCGGCCTCGTCCTGGGCATCCTGGGCGCCTTCGCCGGCGGCGGTGTCGTGGTCGGCAGCGGCCAGGCGTACGCCGTCTCCCTGGGCGGTGGCAACTCCACCTTCTACCTGCTGTTCGCGATGCTCTTCGTCGGCCTCGGCATCGGGATCGTGGCCGGGCCGAGACTGGTCGGCGGACTGTCGCGGCGGCGGATGTTCGGCGTCTCGATCGTGCTCGCCGCCGGCTCGGTCGCACTGCTCGCGGTCGCGCCGCACCTGACCGTCGCCGTGGCCGGCACGCTGCTGGTCGGCGTCGGCGCCGGCATGGCGTTCCTGTCCGGTACCACGCTGCTCGGCGGCGAGGTCGACGACGAGGTGCGCGGGCGCGCGTTCGCCGTGGTCCAGACCGGCACCAGCGTCGTGCTGATGTTGACCATCGCGGCGTCCGGCCTGCTCGTCGGCGCCGGCGGGTCGCGCCTGCTGTCCCTGCCCGGTCTCGAGATCCAGGTCTCCACCACCCGGCTGCTCCTCGGCGTGGCCGGTGTCCTCGGCGTCATCGCGGGCCTCGCGGCGCTGCGCCAGATGGACGACAAGGCCGGCGTACCCATCCTCGCCGACCTGATCGGCTCCCTGCGCGGCCGGCCGCTCAGCCCGGCCGAGCCGAAGCCGCGCCACGGCCTGTTCGTCGTCTTCGAGGGCGGCGAAGGGGCCGGCAAGTCGACCCAGGTACGGCTCCTCGCCGACGCGCTGCGCGCGCAGGGTCACCACGTCCTCGTCACCCGGGAGCCGGGTGCGACCGAGGTCGGCGAGCGGATCCGCAACCTGCTCCTGCACGAGCAGCCCGCCTCCACCGCGCTCACCCCGCGCGCCGAGGCGCTGCTGTACGCGGCCGACCGGGCCCATCACGTGGCCGCGGTCATCCGCCCCGCGCTCGCGCGCGGCGAAGTGGTCATCTCCGACCGGTACGTCGACTCCTCGCTGGCCTACCAGGGCGCCGGCCGCACGCTGCCGGTCGACGAGGTGTCGTGGCTGTCGTCGTGGGCCACCGGCGGGCTCAAGCCCGACCTGACCGTGCTGCTCGACGTCGACCCACGGGTGGGCCTCGACCGGGTCGGCGCGCGCGGCACCGGCGAAGACCGGATCGAGGGCGAGTCGGACGCGTTCCACGAGCGGGTCCGGTACGCCTTCCTCGACCTCGCGGCGGCCGACTCGGGCCGGTACCTGGTGCTCGACGCCAACCGGCAGCCGGAGGCGATCGCGGCCGTGGTCGCCGAGCGCATCAGCGAACTGCTGCCGCCCGTGGGCGTCCCGTCCCGGTCGCGGGCGGACGGCGAGCCGAGCCGCTGCACCGACGACAGCGACGACGTGTCGGAGCTGGAGGGCCCGACCCAGCCGATCCCCGGGCGATCGGCATGAGCACGGCGACCGGGTCGCCGGCGGGGGTGGGCCTTCGCGCCGCGCCGCCCGTGTTCGACGCGTTGATCGGCCAGGACGAGGCGGTGGCGACCCTCGCGCGCGCCGCCGCGGCCGCAGCCGCGTCAGTCGCCGGCGCCCCCGCCGAGCAGGGCGCGATGACCCACGCCTGGCTGTTCACCGGCCCGCCCGGCTCAGGACGGTCGGTCGCGGCCCGGGCGTTCGCCGCCGCGCTCCAGTGCCCCGACGGCGGGTGCGGTGCCTGCCAGGCCTGCCACACCACGCTCGGCGGCACGCACGCGGACGTGCGGTTCGTGGTACCTGAGGGCCTGACGATCGGGGTCGGCGAGATGCGCGCGCTGGTGCTGCGCGCGGCCAGCTCACCCAGCCAGGGACGCTGGCAGGTGCTGCTGGTCGAGGACGCGGACCGGCTCACCGAAGCCGCCGGCAACGCGCTACTCAAAGCGGTCGAGGAGCCGCCGCCGCGGACGGTCTTCCTCTTGTGCACCCCCTCGACGCACCCCGACGACATCTCCGTCACGATCCGCTCGCGGTGCCGGGTGGTGCCGCTGCGCCAACCTCCGGCCGAGGCGGTCGCGACGGTGCTGCGTCAACGGGACGGCGCCGACGACGCGACGGCCAGCTGGGCGGCGGCTGCCGCGCAGGGGCACGTCGGCCGGGCCCGGTGGCTGGCCCGCGATCCGCAGGCCCGGTCACGCCGGGACGCCGTCCTCGCCGTACCGCACCGGTTGACCGGCGTGGCCGCCTGTTTCGACGCGGCCAACGCGCTCATCGAGGCGGCCGAAGCGGAGGCGGCGGCCACGGTGTCCGAGCTGGACAGCTCTGAGCGCGCCGCGCTGGAGACCGCCCTGGGCGCGGGCGGCACCGGCCGCGGCGCGGCAGGCGCGGCGCGCGGTGTGGCCGGGCAGTTGAAAGACCTGGAGAAGCGGCAGAAGTCGCGGGCCACGCGGGCGCAGCGGGACGCGCTCGACCGCGCGCTGGTCGACCTGGCCGGCTTCTACCGCGACGTGCTGGCCCGGTCGCTCGGCGCGCCGGTGTCGCCGATCCACGCCGACACCGCCGACCTGGCGGCCACGGCGGCGCAGCGGTGGAGTCCGGAGAGCACGCTGCGCCGGCTCGAGTCCGTACTCGCCTGCCGCGCGGCCATCGAGGCCAACGTGAAGCCCCGCATCGCCGTGGAGGCGATGATGCTCGCCCTGTGGCAGGGCTGATCCTTTCGGTCTTCGAAAGTGAGGGTGGTCTCGGCTCGATCGCGCAGCGAGTTATCCACAGGTGGCAATTCGTCATTCCCCGGCTACCGAGCGGTGCCGTAAGTTCCTCCGCGGGAGGGGCTGCGGAATGGGTCGGGATTTCGACGAGGCATGGATCGACGAGGCGATCGAGCGCTACCAGCGCATCGAGGTGCGCCTCGCCGAGCTGGACCGGGCGGCCAAGCAGACCGAGGTGACCGTCCGCTCCCCGGACGGGCTCGTCGAGGTGGTCGCCACCGCCGACGGCACCATCCGGGATGTCCACATCCGGGGCCAGGCGCGCTCCACCGAGGAGCTGTCCCGGGCGGTGCGCGACGCGGTCACCGCAGCCGCCGACGCCGCCATCTGGGCCCGGCAGAAGCTGCACGCCGAGACCTTCGGCGCCTACCAGCCGCTCGCATGACGGGAGGGGAGATGGCACTCGACGACGTCGCCGCCCGCCTCGCCGCCGCCGGCGCGGAGCTGGCCGCGGCCGCCTCGACGCTGCCGGCCCACGACCCGGGCGCCGACGCGTTCGGCGCGGACGCCACCGGCCGGCTGGGTGCGCTCGGACATGAGCTGCACCGGGCTTACCTGGTCGCGCTTGACTCGCGCGTCCGTGAGGTGGCGGCGCACGGCGGCCGCCTGTCCGAGGCGGCCGACCTCCTCGCGCGGGCGGTCGCCGCCTACGCGACGGCTGATGACGCCGCCGGTCGCCGGCACCGGGAGGCGCCGTGAACGACGTGCTCGACCAGGTGATCGCACCGGGCGCCGACCTCATCGAGCGCGTGGACGCCGCGCTCATGGCGCACGGGATACCGACCGACCACCCGGTGACCGGGTTGATGCGCCGCGTCGGAGCGCTGCCGGCCGATGTCCTGTCCGCGGCCACCGGCTGGCGTCCGACGGCCCTGCGCGCCACCGCGTCCGACCTCCGCCGGACCGCCGCCGGGTACGAGCGGCAGCGCGACCTCATCGCCGCGCCGGCACCCTGGGAGGGAGCGGCCGGCGAGGAGTTCGCGGCGCACCGGGCGGCGCTGGTCGCGTTCATCGGGGAGACCGGAGAGCCCACCGAGGCTTCGCTGGCGGGGCGGCTGCGAGCGACGGGGGATTACCTCGACGACGTGGCCGAGTGGATGGAGCGCGCACGGCGCAACCTGGCCCACGCCGTGGCCGAGGCGCTCGGCTCGGCCGAGGCGGTCGCCCTGCACGCGGGTGGCGACGCGCTCGCCGCGGCGACCATCGCCGCTCGGGTCCTGACCGCCGCGAGCGAGGTGTACGCCGACGGTGACGACCTCACCCGGCGCTGGGCCGGCCGGCTCGACCAGATCGGCTACCGCCCGCCCGCGACGATTGCGCCGTCGTCGGGTGCCATCCGGCTCTCCGGTTGACCGCACACGCGACATTTCACCGCAGCCGGCCGTGGTCAGTAGGGTGGGCGCATGGGAATGCTGTGCGCGGTGAGCTTCAACCGGTACGGCCGTTTGTACTATCTCGACCCGGCCGGCTTCTCACCGCAGGTCGGTGACCGCGTACTGGTCCCCACCGACGACGGCCCCGAGGTTGCCGAATGCGTCTGGGCGCCGCAGTGGGTCTCCGAGGACACCGACGGTTTCCCGAAGCTCGTCGGGCTCGCCGGCGAGGACGACCTGCGCCGTGACGAGCTGATCCGCAAGCGCAAGGCCGAGGCGAAGGTCGCGGCGAAGAAGCTGATCCGTGAGCACATGTTGCCGATGAAGGTGGTCGCCGTCGACCACGTCGTCGACGCGGGCGGTCAGGGACCGCGGACGACCATCTACTTCACCGCACCGCACCGGGTCGACTTCCGGTCGCTGGTCCGCGACCTCGGCGCCACCCTCCGTTGCCGCGTCGAGCTGCGCCAACTGTCCGCACGCGACTCCGCGCGGGTACAGGGCGGCATCGGTTCGTGCGGCCGCGACCTGTGCTGCGCGACGTTCCTCACCGACTTCGAGCCGGTCACCATCCGCATGGCCAAGGACCAGGACCTGCCGCTCAACCCCTTGCGGATCTCCGGCGCGTGCGGGCGGCTGATGTGCTGCCTGAAGTACGAGCATCCGCTCTACCAGCAGTTCCAGGCCAGCGCCCCACCCGTCGGCAGCCGCGTGACCACCCCGGAGGGCGACGGCCGGGTCGTCGGGCACAGCGTGCCCCGTGACGCCGTGGTCGTACGCCTGGACGCGGACGGTTCGCGCTGCTCGTGCAGTCGGGCGTCGGTGTGCGGGCCGCGAAAGGCCCACGACGAGCGCTACGGCTGAGCTGAGCCGCTTCACCGGAGCCGGATCGGCTTGTCCGCGAGGTGGACGGACAGCGGGTCGACCGGTTCGATCCAGGGCTTCTCCGCCGGCGCCTCCGGCGTGGCTCGCCACCTGCGGCCGACCCGGGCGACTGCGATCGGGTAGATCGTCAGCGTTCCGTCGGCGTCCAGGTGCAGCCGCAGGAACGACTTGTAGTCGACGATGCCCTGAGCGGCGAACAGTTCATTGACGTTGACGTCGAACGCGCTCGCGACCAGCAGGTACGCGGCGACCACCTGGCTGGACACCAGCCCGCTCAGCGGCGCGTAGACGAGCACCCCGACGATCAGCGGCAGCGGCCACCGCAGATCATGAGCCGGGAGGGCCAGCCAGGCCCACGCGCCGAGAACCCCGAGCGCAAGCTGCGCCGCGCCGTGGCCGAGCCCGAGTAGCCAGTGTCTGAGCTGCCGGGTGCCCGCGGTGGGTGGCATCGCGAACCCCACCGTGGCGCCGAGCACGAGGAGGGCTATCCCGACCAACGGGATCGTGAACAGGCGCTGCTCGGGGCCGGACATCCGCTGCACGGCCCCGGTGAACGCGAACAGCAGGAGCAGGTGGAGCGCGCCGAGCAGGCCGACGAACCCCGGGTTGCGCAGCGGCAGGCGGCCGAAGACACCCGCTGCCAGCAGCCGGGAGCGGCTCTTCGTCGGGTACGTCGCCGCCAGCCGGTACTCCTCGCTGCGGCTCTTCGTGCGTACCAGGGTGGTCTTCGGCGGCGCGTCGATCCGCTCCGGCAGGCGGTGCGTGGCGTACAGGTACGCGCCACCGCCCCCGCATGTGATCAGCTCGCGGTCCGGCCGGGTGTAGCGGGCATAGTGGTGCAGGTCGCCCGACAACATGACGCGTACGTGGGCGCGGGTCGGGTCGATGATCGTACGGATGAAGTAGTCGACCGTGTCGTAGGCATGCGGATCACGGGTGGCCTCGACCCACGTCGGGTTGGGCAGGCACAGGATCACCCGGTCGCCCGGACGCAGCTTCTTGGCCGCGTCGCGGAAGTAGCGCAGCTGTGGATCATCGATGTACGCGTCGAGCTGGGCGTCGATCGCGAACAGCCACCACCGGTGGGGCAGCCCGATCGCGAAGTAGGACCGGGTCTGGTGGGTACGCCAGCCCCCGACCTTGCCCCGCGCGCGGGCGAACAGGCGCAGGAAGGCGGTGAGGCCGTCGTACCAGTCGTGGTTGCCCGGCAGGGCGTACATGGTGGGCCTGTCGCCGTTGGGAGGTGGCAGGGGCAGCGCGGCCTCGTACGGCCCCTTGAACCGGTCCTCGTACTGTTGTCCGCTCGCCGTCGGGTAGACCTGGTCCCCACCCATCACGAGGGCCCGGCCCCGGGGCAGCGTCTCGCCGTCGACCGTGAGCTGCGGCTGGGCCAGCAGGTAGGCGATCGAGTAGGTGGCGTTGAACCCGTCGCCCAGGTCGGCGACGTAGTCCAGCCACAGCTCGCCGGTGTCGGTCTCCTCGTCGGTGTCGGTCTCACCGACTCGTTCGAAAAAGATCTGCGCGGGCAGGGAGTTCTGCAGCTCGCGTTTGTCGAGGTAGGCGCCGAAAAGATTGGCCAGGACCACCCGTACGGCCGTGCCGGCCAGCAGGGTGGGGCTCAACCACGGCACACCGGGCCGCGGAGTGAAGCCGAGCTGCTCGGGCCGCATCGAGGTCGGGCGGGGGTGGGCGTCGCTGACCGGCGGCGCCGGCTTCTGCGCCACTTCGAGCGGGGCTGGATCACCGGGGTCGGCGGTGAGCTCCCCGGGGGCGTGACGCGTCGGATCGGGGTCCACGGGCGGAGGCTACCGCGTGAATACGGTCGATGTCTCGGCGTGTCAGGAAACCCCGCGCACAGCCCGGCGATTCGTCGCGTACACTTGCGTACCGTTGCCGCCTTAGCTCAGTCGGCAGAGCGACGCACTCGTAATGCGTAGGTCGACGGTTCGATTCCGTCAGGCGGCTCCAACCGGAGGCCCAGGCCAGAGCCCTGATCAGGGATCTTGACCTGGGCCTCCGTCATGATCGGATAGGCCAAAGCAGCCAAACGAGCAGCCATTACGCCTCGTTCCACAGCGCACCCTCGATCCGGTCGGCGGCGTCCCGGGCGATCTCCGGAGCTACGTGGGCGTAGGTGTTGAGAGTGACGCTGATCTGCGTGTGACCCAGGATCTCCATCACGAATGAATCAGCGGTGAAGCTCAGGAACCTGGTAACAGCCCGCGGTCCGGTGGTCGCGCCTGTCAGCGTCGGGACTGCCAGTACTCCCGTAGTTCGGCATAGCTACGGCTGAGCCATCTTGGCGCATCCCGGTCTATGTCGTCGTACTTGGGGCCGTGGCTCGTGGAGTACTTACTGAACTGGGACAGGCCGAACGCCAGCCGAGTGGCTCCGCCGGTCCAGATCCGCACCCGCCAGCCGTAGAAGACGACGGTGTCGATGTTGTCGACATCTGTCCAGGAAACGCGGTACGTCCGGAGCGGGTTGACGATTTCGAGGTGGTCGGCGTGCATCACCACGCGCAGCATGCTGACGCGCGCGAATGCCGCCGAGAGTGCTGCTGCGATGACGCCGACGCCGACACGGGCCGGGGCATTGGTTGCCCCGGAAAGGAACGCGGAGGCGACGGCCGCGACGGCGCCCACCCCGAACGCTGCGGCGACAACGCCGTAAAGGAACGCATTGAACCGGGAGTACAGTGCGCGGGCCTGGTTCACGCTGGCCATTGTGGCACGTCGGTCAACCGGCGCCGGTTACCCAGGCGACGCACCGCGCCGCGATCCTCGCGCAGTGTCACCGGGTCGAGCGCGGGTGGCAGGAGCCGTGTGGGCGGTGCTACCTTCTGCGCGCACTTGTCGCCGGAGAGGGGGCTCCGTGTCGTTCGATGTCGATCCGACCGCGCTCGACGCGCTACGGCAACTGCTCGAACGTGGCAGTCAGGACGCGTCCGCGATGAAGAGCTACTGGCACAACAACGCCGGCGTCGACTTCACCGGCGAAGGAATCATCAACCTCTTCCGGGACACGGACGACAAGATCGAAAGTAACGTCGAAAAGTACTTCGACACGCTTTCCGGGCACACGATGCCCGGGGTCGCGGAGGCCGTCGCACGGGCCGGCAAGTACTACCGGTCCACCGACGCGGCCGCTGCCGAGCGGCTCGACGGCTCGATGCCGAGCACCGACGTCACCGCGGCGACCAGGGACGATCTCCAGGTCACCGCCGACTACCTACACCCGTCGCCGGCGTTCAGCGACGTAGCCGAGCCGACGAATCAGCTCAAGGCCCTGCCGGACTTCAACGCCACGATGCCGTACCAGCCGGCCTGGACCGACCTCGCCAGCCCCACGTCACTGCTGCGGGATGCGATCTGGGCGGTCACCAAGCTCGGCGTGATGCTGGGTATCTGCGACCGTCAGTACGACATCTTCGAGGTCGTCCTGAAGCCCGTTTGCGGCGACTGGGCTGGCATCAAGGCCACCGGTGCGACGATGACGAACCTCGCCAACGCGACGATCGACCTGCACGTCAATCTCGGCCACGCCATCCTCGGCATGAACACCGCCTGGCACGGCAACGCGGCAGACGCCGCTTCCGCGCACTTCCACCTGATCAGAAAGTCGCTCTTCGACGCCGGCGTGGCTCTTACCAAGCTTGGTGCCGAGTACGACGGCGCGGCCGAGGCGTGCTACAGCATGAGCTCGACCATCGGTGCGATTCTCGGGGATATCACCGACGCCGCGGTCGCCGCCGCCGTCGCAGGCGCCGCGACCGGGGCATTGACGGCCAGCGGCGTGGGCGTGCCGGCCGCGCTCGTCCTGGGCGCGTTCACCCTGACGAAGGTCTACCGGGTCGTCAAGGAGGTGTTCAACATCATCAAGATCATCGCGGACATGACCGCCCGGGTCAACGCGCTCCGCAGCGCCGTCGGCTCCACCTCCGGAGACTTCGGCAAGATTGACGGATCGTTTACGCCCTTCGGCCTGCCCGAGACGCCGGCGCTGCCACGCTGAACCGAGGTGCGAGAAAGGCCAATGATGGGATCGTTCGACGAGTACCCGCCCAACATCCGCGCCATCCTGGAGAAGGTCGCCGACGTCGGATACCGCGACATACTGCTCGACGAGGAGGCCGGCAACCGCTTCCTGTTCGAGACGCTGGCGACCTCCAATGACGCGACCCTCCGCGAAATCGGCGACCAGCTCCGTGGCGGAGCGATCGACCTGCGGCAGCTCGCCGCGTCCGACCACTACCGCGAAGCGCTGAACGGAGGGGGCGCGCGTCTGCTCGAATTCGACCCCGAGCAACTGGCAGAAGACCTTGACCGGGCGACCGGCGAGCCGCGGGACATCGACGCCGGCTCCCGCGACCGCGAGGACGGCGACACGGATCGCACCGCCGACGACCCCGATCGCCTTCGACGCGGCTGACGCCGGCCAGGCGCGACGCGCCCTGCGACCGCCCGCGTCCACATCACACGTCGATCAGCTACCCCGATCGATCGTCGTTCGCGCATGTCGCTGCCCAGCAGCGCGGGCCGCACCATTTTGCTCCACGAACGGCTCCACGCGCTGGATGCCACGCGCACAGCGGTTTGCCCAGCCGTCAACCGGTGCCTGTCCGATGGCGCCGGTACACTTGGATTAACGAAACCGCAGGTAGCGGCCATGTTGGCAAGATTTGACGCCTGACTCCAAACCGACCGGTAACACTCGTAATGCGTAGGTCGACGGTTCGATTCCGTCAGGCAGCTCCACCCGGAGGCCCAGGCCAGGACGCTGATCAGGGATCTTGGCCTGCGCCTCCGTCATGTCAGGTGGTTCGAGTATCCAGCCGAGCAGCCCAACCCCGTGCAACCGCCTGATGCGAGATGCCGAAAGGGCGGCGACCTCCGTCGCCGATGCTCCAGCCAGGACCTCCATCACGGCGCGGTACCGCTACTCCGGCACACTCAACTGACTGCGTCGAGCAGCATCCGCACCACGGTCCGGCCCACGCGTTGCCGGTCCGGCGGCAGGACCCGCCACGCGGGATGGTCAACATCAGCGAGCGGAGCCAGCCTGCGCATATGCGCGCGCTCGCTCCGCGACAGTGCTGTCGGATCGACCCGAGGATCCGGCAGGACCGCGGCCAGCAGCGCTGCATCCTGCCAGTCCCGCTCCCGGTTCGAACGCACGGGCAGCGACGTCGCCGCAGCCTTCCCGATCAGCGCGGCCAGCACGCTTGGTCGGTTCACCCGCCCGACAGTGCTCGAGCCGTACAGGTCCCGGATGGTGACGTCCACTGATTGCGCCGACGCCAGTAGCGCCCCGGAGGCCGGCACCTGCACGGTGCGTGCCGGGGGCACCGTCGTCGTGTCCGTCGACGTGCCGAGACCTTCCGGAGCGAGCAAGTCGACCGACACGGTGCCCGGTCCCGGGTCAGCTGGCCGGGAGAACCGGTGGCCGACCAGTTCGGGGCTCGCGCCATCGAACGCGAGGCCCTGCTCAAGCAGCCACGTCGACACGCGCCGAATGCTGCCGGGTGCAGCTCGCACGTCAATGAGCACGTCCGCGTCCAATGTTGGTCTCGGCAGCGTCATTCCGTGCTCGGCTGCCATCAGCGTCATCAGCTGCCCACCGACCAGCACCCACGGCACCTTCAGCGTCTCCAACCCGAACAGCAGCAGCCACCCCTGGTACTGCGGGGTGCCATCCCATCCAGCAGTATCACCGTCGCGCCTCCGTGAGCTTCGACCCGGCCCGCTCGAGCCAGTGGCGGCCTAGCGCGCGCATTCGAGCGTCATCTGACTCGGCCATGTCCAGCGCTGCCACCGCCAGGGGCACTGGCCTCCCCGGCTCCAGCACGGCGGACGCGTCCTCGGGTCGGTACATGCGCAGCTCGACCTGTCCGTGCGGGTCCGGTTCCAGGGAGTAGCGGCGTTCGAGTGCGGAGAGTTCGGCAGCGGAGACATAGCCGACTGCGTCGTCGCCGGGGCTCACATCCAGCCCGTGCAGCGCAGCGGCTCGGGCCCTGCCCGGGGAAACCGCCGGGTCGGCGAGCAGGTCGGCAATCAGGCCAGGATGCGCCCAGTAGCGCCGAGGCTCAGCGCGCCGACGTAGCAACTGCACCCATTGCTCGCCGGTTCGTGGCTCGAGCAGCACCCGTGACAGCCGGTGGCGCAGTTGACGATCACTGACCTGTCGCACTCCAGTGGTGAGATCACTGCCAAATGCTCGCAGCACGGCCCACGCCAGCCGTGGACCGGCCGGTCGTCCTGGCGCCGGCGCGTCGGCGGCACGTCGGCGCACGCTCGCCTCATCCACCAGGACGTGCCGGCCGACCTGCTCGTAGGCCAACTCACCTGTGGCGAGCAACTGACGGATCCGCGGCACGCTCACCCCAAGCTGTGCCGCCGCTTGCGGTACTGAAAGCCACTTCCGCTCCGCCATCACACAACCCTTCTCGTACAAGAAGCATTGTGTGACACGTTGTCCCTTCCGTCAATAAACTCTTCTCGAAGGAAAAGGTTTGTGTAACGCGGATGCAAAGCGTTCACGGCCAGTTCGCCATGGTCGCCGAACGGTCTCTGTCCGTCATCTCCGGTACGGTGATCAAGAATTCGCAGGTAGCGGCACATGTCCGGAACGGCTTGACGCCTGTTTCGAAACCGACCGGTAGCGCTCGTAGTGCGTGGACAAGAAGAGTGCCGTCCAGCTCATCTGGCCGAAAGTGCCACAAGGACATCGTGGCCGTTACCGGGAGTCCGGCAGTGGGCCACCTCGTCGTGCAGGTCGCATGCCATGCCACACCCCGGTCGTCAGCCGAGCGAGACCGGAAGGTTCTCGATGACGCGAAGGAACTACGACACCGTCGCTAGCCCGGGGACCGCTACGAGCCTGGCGCCCATCGCAGTGGCATGTCTGGAATGGATGCCGACAACTTTTCGCGGAGCGGCCTGTTCAACGTGAACGGGTCCGACGCCCGGCGCATCTTGGGGGTTGCAGCCAACGCCACATCTTTCGACGAGTCCGCCGCGAAGCGTGCGGCCCACCCACGCGGCACCGTCCGGGACATGCTCGATCAGGAGCCGAGCCGAGCCATAGGCCCATGCGATTGGAAGGAGTTTCTGGCACCATGTGGTTCATGCAGCCGCACCGCGAGCGAATGATGCGCCCCTTCTCGGGGCTCCTCGGCGTGCGCTAGCAAGACCACCAACGACCAGGCCCCTGTCTCGCGGGGCCTGCTGCGTCGTCTCCCGCTCATGGCAGGGCGAACGAATGAGGGAGACGATGACCGCTGACGGGCGCTTCTACATCACGACAGCCATCCCCTATGTCAACGCCGCGCCGCATCTCGGGCACGCGCTTGAGCTGGTGCAGGCGGACGTGCTCGCGCGTCATCGCCGGCTGCGCGGGCAGCCGGTCCGGTTCCTGACCGGAACCGACGACAACGCGCTCAAGAACGTCGCCGCCGCCCGTGCCGCCGGGGTGGACGTGCGCACCTTCGTCGACGACAACGCCGCCCGGTTCGCCGCGCTGCGCGACCCGTTGTCGCTGTCGTTTGACGACTTCATCCGCACCAGCGCCGACCCGCGCCATCCTGTTGGGGTGGCGCGACTGTGGCGGGAGTGCGCCGCCACCGGCGACTTCTACCGCCGACGTTACGAGGGGCTGTACTGCGCCGGCTGCGAGCAGTTCTATCCGGAGGCGGAACTGCCCGACGGGCTCTGCCCGGAGCACCGGGTGGCGCCCGAACCGGTCGCCGAGGAGAACTGGTTCTTCCGCCTGTCCCGGTACACCGACCGTCTGCTGGACATCCTCGAGACCGGCCAGGTGCGCGTCGAACCGGCCGTCCGCCGCAACGAGGTGCTCGCGTTCGTACGCGCCGGCCTGGCCGACTTCAGCGTCTCGCGCCCGGCCGCGCGGGCCAGCGGCTGGGGCATCCCGGTGCCCGGCGACCCGGGCCAGGTGGTCTATGTGTGGTGGGACGCCCTCACCAACTACGTCACCGCGCTCGGCTACGGCACCGACGAGCCCGGCTACGAGCGGTGGTGGGTGGGGTCGGCCGAGCGGGTCCACGTCATCGGCAAGGGCATCGTCCGCTTCCACGCGGTGTACTGGCTGGCCCTGCTGCTGTCGGCCGGCCTACCGCTGCCCACCGCCGTGTTCGTCCACGACTACCTGACCGTGGACCGGGTGAAGCTGGCCAAGAGTGCCGGCAACGCCGTCGACCCGACGGGCCTGGTCGACCGGTACGGCGTGGACGCGGTCCGCTGGTGGCTGCTCCGCGACGTTGCCCGGGTCGGTGACACCGACTTCACCGTCGAACGGTTGGTGCACCGCGCCAACGGCGACCTGGCCAACGGGCTCGGCAACCTGGTCAACCGCACCCTGACCCTGGTGCACAAGTACCGTGACGGGCAGGTGCCCCAGGCGCTCCACGCCGGTGAAGTCGCCCGCCTGGCGGACGCATGCGCCGCGCTTGCTGGCCGCGTCGACCGAGCCCTCGACGACTTCGACTTCCGAGCCGCCACCGACGCCCTGTGGTCGGTGGTCGACGAGGGCAACCGACTGGTGGAGGCCGCGCGCCCGTGGGAGCTCGCACGGGCGGAGCGCGCCCGTGACGGATCCGCCGCTGAGCGGCTCGATGCGGTGTTGGCCAGCCTGGTTGGCGCGTGCCGGGTGCTCGCCGTCGAGTTGCAGCCGTTCCTTCCGACCGGTGCGCAGCGCCTACGCGACCAGTTGTTGGCCGGAGCCCGCGTCGGTCGGCCACAGCCAGCCTTTCCTCGTCTGGAGCAGCCGAGGGAGGAGTAACAGGAGGCGCGACCCCACTGCCGGCGGCCTCGGCACGTGCCGGGCGGGAGGGAAGGGTGTTGCCGCCGACCATCGGCGGCCCACTGACGAGCTGCAACTCGGAGGCGGCCCGGGTGCCGTTGATTGAGCTGGTGACCCGTGGACCGAAAATCGATAGTCACGTAGATCTCGGCGCTGCTCGCTCGTCTCGACTAATTTGTATCCAACGACGACGACTTCGTGATCATCTGAGGAGCGGGATATGCCTATTCTGCTTGACGGCCAGCCGGACACCTTCTTCGAGGCGGCGCTCCGTGAGGCGGAACAGGGGCTTGCGGAGGGCGGGGTGCCGATTGGCGCGGCCCTCGCTATGGACGGGGAATTGTTGGCGGTCGGGCGCAACCTACGCGTGCAGAAGGACGACCCGATCGCGCATGGCGAGATGTCCTGCCTCCGCAACGCCGGCCGCCGTCAGACCTACAAGCAGACGACCCTCTACACAACTCTGTCCCCCTGTGAGATGTGCTCTGGCGCCATACTCCTGTTTGGCATCAAGAACGTGGTCGTCGGCGAGGCGACCACGTTCCCCGGGAACTTGACCATGCTGAGCGACCGCGGCGTCAATGTGACGTTGCTTTCCGACCCGCGCTGCGTGCGTCTAATGACACTGTTCCAGGAGCGCCATCCCGAGGTCTGGGCGGAAGATATCGGCCGCGCGTAGCCACGGTACCGACGCACGAATTGGCCGTGTCGCAGCGTCGTGTCTGCGCGACCGCTTCGGTCGTTCCAGAGCGGCGCTCAGTGGTACGCGAGAGCGGTGCTCACGAAATCAGAGAGCACCGCTCTCGAAAAGTGAGAGCAATGCTCTCTGTTTCTGAGTAGGCTTTCCAGGACGCTAATCGGCCGGGCGAAGCAGGTGGGTACGCCCCGCCCCGGCGGCTGCTCCACTACACCTGACCTGTCAGCAGGGTGAGGACCAGATCGCGGGGCAGGCCGTGGGTGTCGTGCAGGTATCGGAAGTCGTCGTCGGTCAGCGGGCCGCGCGACAGTTGCCGGTCGACGAGAACGCGGCCGCGCTCGACCAGGTGGCGGAAGCGCCGTTCCTCCACGCACAACTGATCCCGTACGTGCGGAAGGTCAATGTCCTGACCGAACAGGTCGACGGTGTGCTCGTACAGCTCCGGAGGAAGATCGCCCAGCGTACGGGTGGGGTCGTCGTGCCACAGCGTGGTCAGCGTGCGGCGGAGCAGGCGACGCAGCACGTACCCACGGCCGGTGTTCGACGGCCGGACCCCGTCGCCGAGGACCACGATGCCGGACCGCAGGTGGTCGCAGACGGTTCTCAGGGACGGCCCGTCGAGACTCCACAGCCGGGTGAGGGTACGGGTCCACGGCTCGAACAGATCGCAGTCGAACACCGACCGCTTGCCCTGCAGGAGCATCAGCAGCCGCTCCAGGCCGATACCGGTGTCGACATTGGGCTGCTCAAGGGGCTCGAGGTGTCCGTCCTCGAAACGCCGGTAGCGCATCATCACGTGGTTCCACACCTCGACCCAGCGGTCGTCGGTGGTCGGAGTTCCCCGCGGCGGCAGGTCGCCGGTCCAGACGAAGATCTCCGAGTCGGGCCCGCACGGTCCGGTAGGGCCGTTGGACCACCAGTTGTCCTCGACGGTCAACTCGACCGGAACGCCGAGTTCGGACCAGACCCGCTGGGACTCGATGTCCGGTCCGAGCTGCCGGTCGCCGCCGAACACCGTGGTGTACATGCGACCGGGCTCGATCCCGAACCCGTCGCGCAGGAGCTCGTACCCCCACCGCAGGCTCTGTGAGCCGAGGTAGTCGCCGAGCGACCACGAGCCGAGCATCTGGAACACGGTCAGGTGCGTGTGGTCGCCTACCTCGTCCAGGTCGGTGGTACGCAGACACCGCTGCACGTTGACCAGGCGCCTGCCGAGCGGATGGGGCCGGCCCTGCAGGTACGGCGTCAGTGGGTGCATGCCGGAGGTCGTGAACAGCACCGGGTCCCCGGACGGGGGTATCAGGGAGGTGCCGGTGATGCGCTGGTGACCACGCTCGCGGAAGAACTCGACGAACGTGGTCAGGGTGTCGTGGATGTTCATGGTGGAGGGGTCCTTCCGGGGTGGGTGGCGCCCGGAAAGGACCGCTGGTGCGAGGTTCGAGCGGATCAGGTGGCGCACCGGCGAGCCGTTTCCGGTCGCCGGCGGGAAAGAAGGTCAGACGGCGGCAACCGTCGAGCTGAAAGCTCGAGCGGCTGCGGCGGCAGTCGTACGGGTGACCTTCATGCTTCTCATCGTGCCAGCCGTCTGGCGTGACGCAACCGGATTGTGTCGCGGGACTGAAAGTGCGTTGCCACCGACGTTCGGTACGCGCGACGCTCCGGACGTGCAGATGCATGCCGAGCAGCTGACCATCCCGGTCGAGACGGTGCGTGAACTGGTGGATGAACAGTTTCCCGAGTGGCGGAGCCTGCCTGTCAGGCGCATCGCTTCACAGGGGACGGTCAACGCCATCTTCCGTATCGGCGAACAGTTCGCCGCCCGGTTCCCGCTGGTGCCTCAGGACGTTGAGGCGGCGCGACGCTGGCTGGAGTCCGAAGCGGAAGCGGCCCGCACGCTGGTGGGCCGTACCCGGTTCGCCACCCCCGAGCCGGTCGCGCTCGGTGACGCAGGGGCCGGCTATCCGCTTCCGTGGTCGGTGCAGACCTGGATACCGGGCATCGTCGCCACCGACGAGGACCCGGCGGAATCGGTCGCGTTCGCACATGACCTGGCCGAGTTCATCGCCGATGTGCGCGCCATCGACACGGGCGGCCGGACGTTCCGCGGGCACGGTCGAGGAGGCGACCTGCGATCCCACGACGGGTGGATGGAGACCTGCTTCCGCCGTAGCGAACAGCTTCTGGACGTTGCGCGGCTGCGCCGGATCTGGGCGGACATGCGGACCCTGCCGCGCGGAGAGACCAGGGACGCGATGACCCATGGTGACCTCATTCCGGGCAACGTGCTCGTGTCCAACGGGCGCCTGGCCGGAGTTCTCGACGTCGGCGGGCTGGGACCGGCTGACCCCGCGCTCGACCTTGTGAGCGCCTGGCACCTGCTCGATTCGGTGCCACGGCAGGCGCTCCGCGAGGACCTCGGCTGCGACGATCTCGAATGGGAGCGCGGCAAGGCGTGGGCGTTCGAGCAGGCGATGGGCGCCTTCTGGTACTACGTCGAAAGCAACCCGGCCATGAGCCAGATGGCCCGACGAACCCTGGACCGCATCACGGCCGACCGGTCACCAGCCTGAGCCGGGGAGCGGTCCGGCTCATTCGCCCGAAGCGACATCGGGTTCGCCCGAAGCGACATCGGGACAACCGAGCGTTTCAGTCGCCTGCCGCACCACCCGAACCATGGCCTCTCGTGCCCCGGCGAGGTAACGCCTCGGATCGACCTGCGTGGAGTTCCGCGCGAGGTGGGCCCGAACCGCACCCGTGAACGCGATGTTCAAGGCCGTTCCGATGTTCACCTTCGTCATGCCGTGCTCGACGGCTCGCTTGAGGTTCTCGTCGGAGACACCGGACGATCCGTGCAGTACGAGGGGCACCCCGACCGCGTCCTTCAGCCGGGCGATCAGGTCGTGATCGAGTTCGGCGGTCCGGGACGTCATCGCGTGGGACGTACCCACCGCGACGGCGAGGGCGTCCACCCCGGTGGCACGCACGTACTCACGTGCCTCGACGGGGTCGGTGCGTACGCCCGGCGCATGAGCGGTCTGCGGAGCGTCCGGCTTGCCGCCCACGTACCCCAGCTCCGCTTCGAGCCAGATCCCGTTGGCGTGCGCCCATTTCACGGCGTGCCCGGTTGCCGCCACGTTCTCGGCGTACGGCAGGGCACCGGCGTCGAACATGACGGATGAGAAGCCGCACTCGACGGCCTGCTCGGCCAGCGACAGCTGGGTGATGTGGTCGAGGTGCAGCGCCAGCGGGACACTGGACGACACCACGAGCGCGTGCAGCGCCGCGGCGAGCGGGGCGAGGCGGCCGCCGTGGAACGTGACGGCGTTCTCGCTCACCTGCAGGATCACCGGACGCGCGGCCTCCTCCGCGCCGGCGACGATCGCTTCCGCGTGCTCGAGCGTGATGACGTTGAACGCGGCGATGCCGCGCCCGGCGGCGCGCGCGTCGGCGACGAGGTCTCCGGTCAGCGCGACGCTCATGACGGATTCTCCGACCGGGAGCCGTGCGACTGGAGGAACTCCTCGCCGACGCCGCCGGCGTTCCCGGTACGCGCCCATCGCTCGAAGGCGTCGCGGGCGGCGGCCGCGCAGAGCTCGATCCGGAGGTCGCCGAGGCGGTGGTAGGTGTACCGGTACCGTCCGTCCTCGGTGAGCCCCGCCGCCTCGACCGGGTAGCCGGCCTCGGTGAACCGGGCGGCGGCATGTGCGACGTCGTCGACCCAGAAACCGACATGGTGTACCGCCATGTCTTCGCCCGGCGTGGTCCAGATCCTCGACCCGGGCACGTTCTCGGTAACCTCGAGATACGGTGGCCCGCTGCGTGAGAGAGTGAACCTGCCGGTGCAACGCTCGATCTCCCCGCCCACCTGGACGGTGACGGGGAGCTCGAGCGGGTCGGCGAAGTCCAGCCCGAGCAGGGCGTTGAGCTCGCTCAGCGCGTGGTCCAGGTCCGGGACCTGGATTCCGATGTGGACGTCGCGCATGTCCATGAATTCGTACTCCCAGTCAAGGCCGAATCGGTCAGGGGCGGACGGGGCCCGAGCCGGCGCCCGAGCGGACGATCGCCTCGGCGATGGTGTCGAGCTGCTCGCCGGTCAGCTCCAGGGACGCCGCGGCGATCCAGCCGTCGACCTGCTGGGCCGAGCGCGCGCCGACGATGGCCCCCGACACGCCCGGGAAGGCCAGCGTCCAGGCGATCGCGACGACCCCCGCGCTGACGCCCAGCCCATTCCCGACCTCGGAGAGGGCGGACGCGAGCGCCAGGTTGCGCTCGAGTCGCTCGCCGGTGAAGTCGGGGTGCCGCGCCCGCCAGTCATCTGCGGGCAGGCTCCGGACCCGGTCCGGGCTGAAGGAGCCGGTCAGCAGACCCGACTGCATGGGGCTGTAAACGATCACCCCAGTGCCGTGGTCGGCGCGCCACGGCAGGACGTCCGCGGCGGCACCGCGTTCGATCGCGGAGAACGGCGGCTGGAGTGAGTCGACGTGGCCGAGCTTCTCGGCTGCGTCGAGCTGGTCAGGGGAGTGGTTGGACAGGCCGACGGCGCGCGCCTTGCCCTCCTGCTTGAGGTCGAGCAGCGTCTGCCAGTACTCCTCCACGGGCGTGCCGTCCTCGGCCGGCCAGTGCATCTGGTACAGGTCGACGCAGTCGACCTCCAGGCGGCGTAGCGAGGCCTCGAGCTCTGCCCGGAGCGAGTCGGGCCGGCCCACCTTGGCCTCGGGAGCGCTCCAGTCGTCGCCCCAGACCAGACCGCCCTTGGTGAAGATGTACGGACGATCCTGCTCGGGCAGTCCCTTCAGCGCGTGGGCCACGACCTGTTCCGAGTGCCCGTGCCCGTACACCGCCGCCGTGTCGATCCAGTTGACTCCCAGCTCGACGGCGCGTCGGATCGAGGCGATCGAGGCCTCGTCGTCCTGGGCGCCCCAGCCGTAGGACCATTTGGGTCCTCCGACGGCGAAGGCGCCGAAGCCGACGCGGGTGATCGCCATGTCGGTCGTACCGAAGGGGACTCTGGGCAGGCTCACGGTTGATCCTCTCTGACGGGAAGGCGGTTGAGCTGGGTGAGCGGTTCGCGGCGTGCCCGGCCGTGGGCATCCAGCAGGCCCGTGTAGTACCGCTGGGCCTCGTCCGTGTCGGGTGGCGGGACGTGGATGGTCTCGACGGGTACGTCCGCCTCGCCGCGCACTGCTCCTTGGGCGAGGACGGCTGCACCGAGGGCGGTCGGTTCGGGCGTCCTGACCACCCGGAGGTGCCGGCCGAGGATCGCCGCGCGCATCCGCAGCCACGCGTCGTTGTCGCCGGCCGGGCCGGCGACGGTCAGGGACCGCACCTGAATGCCGGAGGCGGTCTCCGTTTCAGCGAGCATCGCGCGGCAGTTGAGCGCGAGGCCCTCGGCGAGCGCGCGCATCACGTCGGTGGGGCTCGCGGTGAACGGCAGGTTGGCGAACGTGGCGGTCGACAGATCAGGGTCGACCAGGCAGAGCGGGACCGGGGAGCCCGGCTGCGGCCAGGTCTCCGGTTCGAACCAGGTGGCAGCCGGCTCCGGCGGCAGGTTCAGCAGCTGTCGCCAGTGCGAGAAGAGCTGCCCACCCCGCACGTTGCGGTGCACGTACCAGGTCCGGTCGTCCACGAACGCGCCGATGTCGATCGAGGCCGGAGCCTCGTCGGGCACCTGTGGCGCGAGTACGAACACCGCCTCGGACGTACCGACGGACAGCATCGCGTCGCCCGCGGACCGGACGCCGCTCGCGAACGCGGCCGCGAAGTGGTCGTGCGCACCGCTGACCACGGCGATGTCACCGGACAGGCCGAGTTGTCGTGCGACCGGCCCGGCCAACGATCCCACCACTGTCCCGGAGGGTACGAGCCGCGGTGCTTTGTCCGCCCAGCCACCGGCCCAGCTCAGGTCGTCGGCATCGAAGCGGCGGCTGCGAAGGTCGAAAAAGCCGGTTCGGGAGGCGTGGGACTGATCCATGATCAGCTCGGTGCCGAGGCCGGCCAGGGCGGCCGTCACGTAGCTGCCGAGGTCGGTGAACCGGACCGTGGCGGCGGCCAGCGGGGCCCGCCGCTCGGCGAACCAGCGCAGCAGGAACAGCGAGTACGTGGGGTTGGTCGCCCGGGGGTGGGCGGCGGCGTAGGCGCGGCCGGGCGAGTCGTACCACGTGGGGGTCGGGCCGAGCGGGGTGCCGTCCTCGTCCACGAGCACGACCTCCTCGCCGAGGCTCGCCACGCAGATCGCGGCGACGTCCGAACGGTCGGGGAGCTGCGCGACGACTTCGCGCAGACAGTGCAGCACCTGCTCACGGATCGTCGCGGGATCGTGGGTCGCGCCGTCAGCGGTGGGGTGGACCGGGGTCTGCACGGAGGCGGTCGCGAGGACGCGCCGGTGATCGTCGCAGTACGCGATCGCCTTGATGCGGGTGGTGCCGATGTCGGCGCCCAGGTAGATCATTGTGTGCCGGCCCGCGGGGTCGGGACGGCGCCGGACCCGGCCTGCGTGACACGGACGTCCACGTCCTGCGCGTAGCGCAGGACGTCGGTGAGCGAGCCGACCTCGGGGCTCAACTGGACGGCGTTCGCCGCGCCGGCGCCCGTGCCTATCCGTAGCGCCTCGGCCAGCGAGGACGCTCCTCGTGCCGCCTGGCGTGCCAGCGTCAGCGCCAGCGCCCCGAAGAACGCGTCACCGGAGCCGGTCGCGTTGACCGTGTCGACCACCGGCGCCGAAACGTCGTAGATGTGGGTTGCGTCCATCGCGACGCAGCCTTTGCTGCCCTGCGTCACGATCACTGTGCCGATCCGGTGCTGCTGTCGGATGAAGTCCATGGCACGCAAGAGGTTCTCGCCGTCGACGCTGTCGGGGGCGGGCAACAGGTGCTGGAACTCCTGGGCGTTGACCTTGACGACGTCCGGTCCGGCGGTGATGGCTTGCGCCAGAGGTTCCCCGCTCGTGTCGACGAGTACGACACTGCCGGCGGCACGTGCTCTGGTGATGACCCGTGCGTAGAAATCCGTTGGTATCCCTGGCGGGAGGCTGCCGGTGAGCACGAGCAGATCGCCTGCGCGCAGTTCGGAGAACAACGTCGCTTCCATCTGCTGTGACTCGGCGCTGGTGATTACGGGCCCGGGCTCGTTGACGACGGTGGTCAGACCGGTCGCTTCCTCGATGATGACGACGGTCGTGCGGGTCTCGCCTTGTACGCGTACGTGAAGGTCCCGTATGCCTTCGGACCGGCACTCTCCGGCGATCACCTCCGCCACCGGCCCGCCGAGGAACCCGTGCAACGTCACGGCGCCACCGAGCCGCCGAATCGCGCGCGCGACGATCAGGCTCTTCCCGCCCGCTCGCGAGATCACCTGGCGTGCGCGGTTGACGCCGAACGGGGCGAACGTCGGCACGACCTGGAGACGGTCGAGTGCGGGGTTCGCGCCGACGACGTGCAGGGCAGGCTCGGCACTGGTGGCCGGGTCGCGGGATTCAGGCATTGTGCGAGCCCGCCGCCGTGAGCTGGCCGCGGATGAACGTCACGGCGTGGCGCGCGAGGTCGTCGGAGTCGGTCCACAGGTTGCGCCAGACGGCGAGCGTTCCGGACAACGAAGCGTTGACCACGGCCGAGGAGAATGACTCGAACGTGATGACGCGGTCGTAGCCGATGGAGTCGAGCGCTCGGAAGAAGGTCGGGAAGTCGATTGTTCCCGAGCCGAGATAGCCGCGATGGCTCTCGCCGACGTGCACGTAGCCGAGTCGGTCACCCGCGAGGAGCACCGGGGCGGACATGTCATCCTCTTCGATGTTCATGTGGTAGGTGTCCAGGTGCACCGAGACGTTGTCCTCGCCGACCTCGTCGATGAAGCGCAGGGCGTCCGCGCAGGTGTTGAAGAGGTTCGACTCATAGCGATTGACCACCTCGAGCGCCAGTCGCATCCCGCGCTCCGCTGCGGCTTGGGCCAGTTGACGCACCACGGCGACGGCGTTGGCCCGGCCCGCCGGGGTGGCCGCTCGGGTGTACTTGCCCAGCGCAGAGTAGAGGACACCGCAGAGGAGAGTCCCGCCGACGGCGTGGAGCACGTCGAGCGCGGCCAGGAGAAGTTCCTCCCCTCGCCGCACGGTCGCGAGGTCGGTGGAGGAGACGTCGTGGTCGGCGCGCAGGGCGAGCGACGCTCCGGGCGCCACCGGGGCCATGGCGAACGTCTCGGCGATGCCGGCCACGTCGAGGTCGGAGGGTGCCGACAGATTCAGCTCCAGCAGCCCGAAGCCCGCGGAGCGGGTCCGCCCGATCGCCTCGCGCAGGGCGTCGACCGACGTCTCCCCCGTCCACACGAGCGAATGCACGCCAAGTGGCTGCGACATCCAGCTCTCCTGTTCTTGGGAGTGACTGATGAACCAGGCGATCAGACCATGGCAATGCACAGAGAGTCAAGCCAAATCAAAAATGAAACCAACTCAGTGCCCGCCGTGCGGTACATTTCCCGCGTGAGCATGCAGCCCGATGACGTGTCGGCCCGACGTGACGGGCTCGACGGCCGCCGCCTTTACGCCCCCGAGCGACAGGAGCGCATCCTGTCCAGGGCGCGCGCCGAAGGGCGGGTGGACGTCGCTGAGGTCGCCGAGGAACTCCAGGTGACTCCGGAGACGATCCGCAAGGATCTCCAGTCGCTGGAGCGGGCCGGCTTCGTGCGGCGCGTCCACGGTGGCGCTCTGCCGGTCGAGCGGGTGTCCCTCGAGACGTCGGTGGCGGAACGGGTGGAGCACGCCGAGGCCAAGCTGGCGATCGCGCGGTGCGCTCTCGCCGAGGTCCCGGAGACCGGCGCCATCTTCATCGAGGCGGGATCCACGACGCAGCGCCTGGCCGAGATGCTGCCGGACAACCGGCGCCTCGTCGTCATCACGAACTCGCTGCCCGCGGCGCTCTCGCTGGCCACGAAGCCGAACTTCACCGTCATCACGCTCGGCGGGCGCGTGCGCGGCGTGACCCTGGGAGAGGTGGGCAAGTTCGCGCTGCGCAGCCTGCAGGAACTGGCGATCGAGGTCGCGTTCCTGGGCACGAACGGCATCAGCGTGCACCGGGGTCTGACCACCCCGGACGCCGCGGAGGCCGACATCAAGCAGGCCATCATCAAGTGCGCGGACCGCAGGGTACTGCTCGCGGACAGCTCCAAGATCGGCGCTGTTGCGCTGTGGCGCTACGGCAACGTGTCCGACATCCACACCCTGATCACCGACGCCGGGGCGGACCCCAGCGACATCACCCAGCTGCGGGCGGCCGGTCCGCAGGTACTGATCGCCGAGTGACGGCCGACTCCCTTCGTTGAGGCGGTCCCACGCGGAGAACCCGCACCATCCGGACAGCTAGTATTCCTTGGCTTTCTCTGCGAAAACCCTTGCCTAGTTTTGACTAGTCGTGCTTGACTGCGGCAACTCGAAGGTCGGCGGGAGAGGAAGCTAGATGGACGCCCAGATCGGCGTGGTGGGACTAGGCGCAGCCGGAAGCATGGCGTTGTGGCGCATCGCCGCCGGCGGTGGCGACGTGCTCGGCTTCGAACAGTTCGCGCCGGGCCACGCCCGCGGGTCCTCGCACGGCCAGTCCCGGCTGTTCCGGCTGGCAACCTCGGAGGGGGCGCACTACGCGGCAATGGCGCGCCGGGCCCGTGAGCTCTGGATGGAGCTGGAGCGGATCAGCGGCGACCGGATCCTGCTCACCACGGGCGGCCTCTCCATCGGACAGGCGGACAGCGAGCTGCTCACCTCCGTCCGTAGGGTCGCCGACGAACTCGACCTGCCGTTGGAGCAGTTGGACGCCGATCAGCTCGCCCGGCGGTTCCCACAGCACCACTACCGCCCGGGGGACGTGGCGCTCCTCGACCCCAACACCGGGGTGCTGTTGTCGGAGCGCGCGATCACGGCAGCGACGGCGGCCGCCACCGCGGCGGGGGGCCGGGTGTATGCCGACACACCCGTCCTGGAGATAGTCCCGGGTGACGACAGCGTCACCATCGTCACCGCCGAGCGGACCTTCGAGGTGCGGACGGCCGTCGTCGCCGCGGGAGCGTGGCAGGGACGGTTGCTCCCGTCACTCCAGGAGCACTTCACGGTCCGGCGCGCGATTCTCACCTGGTTCGAGCCGCGCGCGCAGTACCGCGCAGCCTTCGATCCCGAGACCTTCCCCGTCTTCACCCACGACGTCGGTGCGGCCACCGGCTGGGGCGCCGCGCGCATCGACAGCACCGGGGTGAAGGTCGGCATGCAGGACAACGAGGGGTACCGGATCGACGATCCCGCGGCGAACGCATCTGTCGTCGCGCCGGCCGAGATGGCCGCGGTGACCGATTACGTCGCCGAGTACGTGCCGACTCTCGAACCACGTGTCGTGCGCTCCCGCGGCTGCATGATCACGATGACGCCCGACTCGGGATTCGTGATCGGCCGCCTTCCCGACCACCCCAACGTCATCGTTCTTTCGGCGTGCTCCGGGCACGGGTTCAAACACGCCGCAGCGGTCGGCGACATCGGCGCTGACCTCGCCTTGACCGGCACCACCAGCACGGATCTCAGCCCGTTCGCTCCCGACCGCTTCGCCGCGGTCGGGTAACCAACGCACCGACAGAAGGAACCGCTATGAGAATGCGCTCCACCTTTACGGCAGCCACCGCCTTACTGGTTGTTGCCATCGGCGCCACCGCCTGCAGCTCCGGCGGGAGTAACAACTCCGCGGGGTCGGACAAGGCGGCGAACAGGTACGGCACGGTCCACGCCGGTGAGCTCACCGTCGTCACCAGCAGTGACCTGACCCCGTTCGCCTACATCAAGGACGGGCAGTGGCAAGGGTTCGACGTCGAGCTGGCCAAGAAGATGGGCGAGAAGCTCGGGCTGAAGGTCACCTTCTCCGACCACAGCTTCGACACGCTCCTGCCGCTGGTGGCGAACGGCCAGGCTGACATCACCCTCGGCTCCATCGCCGACACTGACAAGCGGCGCCAGACCGTCGACTTCACGCTCCCCAACTACACCGGCACGAACAACATCGTCGTGCTCAACAGCTCCTCCATCAACGGTCAGCCCGACATCGCCGGCAAGAAGCTGGGCGTCATCGCGGCGAGCCTCGGTGCCACGTACGCGCAGAAGTACTTCACCAGTTCGAACCTCGTCACGTTCCCCGACAACAACGCCATGCTGCTGGCGCTGCAGGGCAAGAACATCGACGCGATGCTGATCGACGGGCAGACCGCTGAGGTCTACGCCAAGCAGTACCCGGTGCGCACCGCCTTCACCACGGTGGACCCGGCTAACCGTGGGGCGGCCTGGGTCGTTTCCAAGAAGGAACCCAAGCTGCGCCAGGCGCTCAACGCTGAATTCCGTACCGCACTCAAGGACGGGACCATCAAGTCGCTCATGGAGAAGTGGGACCCGGCCGAGCCCTCCGGACCGGTCATCGACTTCCTGACCAAGTACTACGCCGACCACCCGAACGACACCTACCCGCAGTCCTGACCACCGCGTACGGAGAGGACGCGCCGAGCGTCGCACGCCAGCGCCACGGAGGTAACCATGCAGATCCTTCATACGTTTCTCGACTGGCACCAGATGAGGGCGGTCCTGCCCGAACTGATCGCGACTGGCCTGCTGAACACGCTGATCCTCGCCGCCGGGGCCACCGTCATCGGCCTCGTCGTCGGGATCGTGCTGGCGCTCGGCGCGCTCTCCCGGCACCGCGTTCTGCGGTACCCCAGCATGGTCTACCTCGACCTCTTCCGGGGTCTCCCGGTCGTGCTCACGATCTTCCTGCTCGGGCAGGGCCTACCGTTCGCCGGGTTCCACCCCCTCGGATACGGCTCGTACCCGTACGGGATCGCGGCCCTCGGGTTGATCTCCGCGGCCTACATCGCGGAGATCTTCCGGTCCGGCATTCAGGCTGTGCCACCGGGCCAGCTCGAGGCGGCGCGGGCCCTCGGCATGCCGCACCTGCGCGCCATGCGGATCGTCGTGGTGCCGCAAGGCATCCGGAACGTGCTGCCGGCGCTCACCAACCAGTTCATCGGCACGATCAAGGACTCGAGCCTCGTGTACCTGCTCGGCTTCACGATCAGTCAGCGGGAGCTGTACCGGATCGGACAGGACGCCGCGCAGCAGACGGGCAACCTGTCGCCGCTCGTTGCCGCCGGCGTCATGTACCTGGTCCTCACTGTTCCGTTGACGCATCTGGTCAACCACCTCGACCGACGGCTCAAATCCGGCCCCAAGTTGACCGCTGCCGCCGTCGAGCCGGAAGCGGCGCCAGTTCCCGCAGTGAGCGCATCATGACCGCACTGGAGGCAACCCCCATGACGAACCTCGACGAGACCGCGATCGCGGTCACCAGCAGCGTGGAGATCCGAGGGCTGCGCAAGTCGTTCGGCCATGTCGAGGTGCTTCGCGGTATCGACCTGACCGTGTCCAACGGTGAGGTGGTCTGCGTTATCGGTCCTTCGGGATCGGGCAAGACCACCCTCGTGCGCTGCATCAACCGCATGGAGGAGCCCACCGGCGGCTCGATCGTGATCGACGGCGTCGACATCACGGACCGCAAGGTGGACATCAACGCGGTGCGCAGCCGCGTCGGCATGGTGTTCCAGAGCTTCAACCTGTTTCCTCATATGAACGCCCTGGCCAACGTCTCCGTTGGGCTGCGCAAGGTGAAGAAGGTGCCCAAGGCGGAGGCCGAGCGAATCGCGCTCGACAGGCTCGCCGCGGTGGGGCTGCGGGACAAGGCTCGGGCCCGGCCGTCCCAGCTGTCCGGCGGTCAGCAGCAACGTGTCGCCATCGCTCGCGCGCTGGCGATGGACCCGACTCTGATGCTCTTCGACGAGGCGACGTCGGCGCTGGACCCCGAGTTGGTCAAGGGCGTGCTCAACGTCATGACCGACCTTGCGCGGGCGGGTATGACCATGGTGGTGGTGACACACGAGATGGGCTTCGCGCAGCGGGTCGCCGACCGGGTGGTGTTCATGGACAAGGGCGTCATCGTGGAGGCCGGACCGCCCGAGCAGATCTTCGAACACCCGCAGACACCCCGCCTCCAGAGCTTCCTCGCCCAGGTGCTCTAGCGGCCTCGCCGCCTGCCGCAGGCAGGCTGACAACGCCTGACCACGGGGCAGGTTGTGCTCAACCAGACGGGCCAGATGACCGCCGAGGCGGCCTTCGGAACGGGTGGTGCCGGCGCGGATTTCGAAACGGTACTGCGTACATCTGTGTCGATGCATTGACCGATGCGTCCCCGCTATGATCCGGCGATGCCCGGATCCTCCGTGCCGGCCACCATTTCAGTGCGCCGGGTGTTGCTGTGGTCGCACGCGCTCGTGGTGACGCTGCTTCTCGTTCTGTTGTACGTGATGACGGCCAGCGGACCCCAGGCGGATGCGAACATCGGTGCCGGCGCTGTATCGCTGGTGTTGCTCGGCCTGGGGCTGCCGTGGACGCCGCTGCTCTGGCTCGTCGATCCCCAGACGCTGGACAGCATGGCGCCGGTGATTCGTGCGCTCATGTACTTCGGCCCGGCCGTCGTCAATGTCGCCCTCCACGCGGCGATTCCATCGTTGATCAAGCGAATGCGCACGGTGTAGATCCTGCTCGCGTCACGCACACCATTCGCGGCAACGATCACGGTCGGGCGGCGTCCGGGCGGTCACCTCTTGATCTCAAGTGCGGTTGAGGTTTTACCGTCGGCGGGCTTATCCGTACCCAGCACCGGGGAGGAATTTATGTCCGCCGTGTACCGAGTTGACAAGTTCGCCGTTCCCGAACCGGCCCGCGAGGAGTTCTGGCGGCACGTACGGCGTATCCACGGGATCTTGCGCGCCCAACCGGGCTTCCTCGACGACACCCTGCTGGAGCAGCACTCCGGCCCGGGTCGCTTCAACGCCGTCACGATCGTGCGGTGGTCGTCGGTTGACGACCTACCTGGGGCGCGGACCGCCGTGGAGGCGTCGCATCGGGCCGCCGGGTTCGAGCCGGCCGCGTTCTTCGAGCGGGCCGGCATCGAGGCTGACGTGGCCAACTACGTCGACGTGACCCACTGAACCGGCCACCGGGCGGGAATCCGGGCGCGACCAGGCCCCCCGAATCCGGTCTGGTCGCGTTCGGCGAAATTGCTCCGATCGTCGGCATTGTCGGCCGATAGTGCTATCGAGAGCCGATACGAGACGGGCGATCCCGACCGTGGAAGGAGGATGGCATGACGACGGTGGACGTTTACGTCTCCCGCGCCGACGAGAGCCAGTTTTCCCTGCACAGTGGCTTGTTCGGTCCCGCTACCACGGTCTTTCACCGTCTCGTCGATCTCATCCACCGGGGTGAGGTCAAGGGGACGTACGACGTTGCCTGCGCGTCCGGTGAGGTTCCCGGCGCCATGCTGCGCCAGTTGCTCGAAGGCGTTGGAGCGGACGCCGGTTCCGGCGAACCCGTCGACGAGAAGACCCTGACCGCCATGATCCTCGACGACTACGTGTACAACGTCGAAGCGATCGAGTTCTGACCGGGGACGGGTCCGTAGGGTCGCTTCCCACCGCGCGCCATTCACGCGCTGAGCTGGCCGTACACAACATAGGTCGTGATCGGTGGGAAGTAATTGCCCGGCCATGAATTGGTTCAGTAGCCTGCCGGCTGACCGATTACTGCATCTGAGGAAAGGACGGATCGGGCACGCCAGGTATCAGTGGGCTGGAGGACAAGGTGCTGCAGACGGGTGAGGGCGCCGAGCCCAGCCGTGCTGAACTGCGCCTGGCGCTCGCCGAGATGACCGGCGACGCCCTTGTGCCCGCCGCGTTCGGCCTGGCCGCCCTGTACGCGGTGTACACCGTCGGCTGGCTGCTGCGCGGCGATCTGCCCACCGGCCCGCGGGTGATGGCGTCGGTCTGCTTCGTGATGGCCGTCGGCTTCCTGGCTGCCGCGCTGTGGCTACGCCGCCGCCCGATCCGGCCGGGGCTGGCCCATCCGGTCGCCGTGGTGTACGGGGTCGCGCTCATGGCCAACTGCCTGCTGGCCATGTACTACGACCGCAGCCTGTCGGACACCTTCAACGTCATCCTCGTCCTGATGGGCTTCGCGATCCTGGTGCGGTCGCTGCCGTACATGTTCAGCTTCGTGGCCGCCGGTGCCACGGGCTGGCTGATCATGGCCTACCACGTGTCCGGGGGCGTCGACTTCCAGGCCTGGCTCTTTCCCGTCGTGGGTGCCGCCGTCGTGAGCATCCTGGTCAACGCCGGGTACCGACGGACGGCGCTCCGCCTGGAACGCGCGCGTCACCGCCTGCGGCACGCCGCCGAACTGGATCCGCTGACCGGGCTGTACAACCGTCGCGGTTTCTGGCTGCAGGCCGGGCGGATCCTGGAGACCGCCGACCGCGACGGTGCGCCTTTCGCCGCGATGTTCGTCGACATCGATCGGATGAAGGAGATCAACGACCGGTTCGGTCATGCCGCGGGTGACGCGGCGATCACCGCCACCGCCGACCTGCTGCGGCAGGTTCTGTGCTCCGATGATCCGATCGCGCGGCTCGGCGGTGACGAGTTCTGCGCCCTCCTGACCGGCGAGATCGACCAGGAGCCTGTACGGGCGCGGATCGTGGAGTCGCTCGGCGAGCTCAACCGGTTACGGCCGCACCCGTTGTCACTCAGCGTGGGCTTCGCTCGCTACGACCCGGCCAGCCCGTGCTCGATCGACGAACTGCTACAGCGCGGCGACATCGCGATGTACGAGCACAAGCGGGCCCGTTCCCGGCAGCGCCACCCGTCCCGCCCGTGACGACGGCGCGCCCGCGCCGGCCGGCGACCCGCGTCGGCGGCCGCCCTCGCCGGCCGGCATAGATCTCCGTGGCCACGAAGCTCGTCAACATATTTGGCACCGCCAAAACTTGTCAGTGCCGCCGCGCACCCTGCCGCCCGCACGGTCCCGCGCTGACCTGCCTGAACGCTTCGGCCCTCGGCTACCGGACCGGAACCGCCTGATCGAACGACTCAACAGCGCTGCGGTGAACCGGTACTGTTCCCACGCGTGGTGGTATTACCGGCGGCGGCCGGCTGCTTACGCGAGGAGTGCCGATGATTGCCGCGGATGACCTCAGGGAGCCGAGGCGGTTGGGCTTGACGCGGTCCACCATCCCGGGCGAGGGGATCTGTCTGAGCGTCAGCGGCGAGGTGGACATCGGCACGGTCGGCCAACTGCGCGACGCCATCAGCGAGGTCCTCGACGAGAAGGGGATCAGCCGACTCCTGCTGGACTTCGGATTGCTGGAGTTCCTCGACTCCAGCGGCATCGCCGCCCTCGTCGCCGGCTTCAACACCGCCCAGGAGCGGGGTATCGGCTTCGGCGTGCGCAACTGTCACGGGACGGTCCGCAACGTCCTCCAGGTCACCGGCGTGTACGGGGTGCTGGCCGCCGACGGCATCGAATGAGAAGGCGGGGGAAATAAGGCGACCCCCGGGGTTCCACGCGAACTGCGTGGGCCGGCTGGACAAGGGCCGGACCCCGGGGGTCGGGTAGCTGCTTGTTATTCGCCGAGCCGCCGTGCGGTTCGACTACTGAGAGTCCAGAGGACGGCGACTAGCGGACAGCCACCTCACGAGTCCAAGACTTACACAACTTTGGACCACCTCCTTTCCCGTGTACCGCCAACCTTAGGAGCGGTCCGGTCCGCCCGCAACGGATTTCCGGTGAACTGGACGACACGTAGGCTGGGTCGGGACCGGAGAGGGACGCACGTGAAGCTCAAGCTCGACCTGCACGACATCTACAACCGCAGCGGTGACATCGAACGGGCGCTGCACGGCATCATCGCGGAGGCCGTGGAGAAGAAGGCCACGCTCGTGGAGATCATCCCGGGCAAGGGCTCCGGTCAGCTCAAGAAGCGGGTGCTGCGATTCCTCGATCAGAAGGAGATCAAGGCGCTGTACCACCGGGTGGAGAAGGACTCCAAGAACTTCGGCCGCCTGTTCGTGCACTTCAAGTACAAGTGACGCCTGAACCACGGTCGATCGCCCGCCGTACGGCGGCTCACCCGACGCCGAGCGGGACGGCCACTCGTAGCTGTCCCTGCGACGGGAAGCGGACCGGCTCCGAACCTGCCGGCGTCGACCGGTCGCCCGGCTCGTTCACGCTTGTCGCGTCAGCCATCGCCTCGCACACCAAGCGAGCAAGGCGTGCCAATGCCAGGCCGTTCAGCTCCTCGACTGCCTTCTCGTCAAGTCCGTCGACGAAGCCGCGAAGGTCATGGGCCTTGGTGAGGTCACCGCATACAGCCTCCCAGTCGTCCATGGCCCGAAGTACGTGGCGCAGTTCTGTTACGTCTGCCAGCAGTGTCCGCGTCTGAGTCATGTGCGCACCTCCGATCCCAATGGCGTCACTGCGGCGCTAACCGTCACCCATGGATTACCCGATCGGGTTACCCGATCAGTTGCTCCGGCTGAGGTTCGGGGGCCATCGCAGCGCCACCACCGCGCGCAGCGCCAGCCCACCGCCCTCGACGGCGGCCAGCTCGACCTCGTCGGCGAGTGACCGGATGATGTGCAGCCCTCGGCCGCGGTCGGCCAATGGCGGCGGGATCGAAGGAGACAGGAACGGTATCGGGTCTGCTGTACCGGTGTCGGCCACAGCGATCACACAGTGCGAATCCCGAAGCTCTGCGCTGACTTCGTAGACGTCAGTGTCCGATGCGTGTTGGACGACGTTGCCGCACGCTTCGGTCAGGATCAGGACGAGGTCGTCGCAGCAGTCGTCGGCCACGCCCAGCGTGCTCAGCATCTGGGCCAGCATGTGCCGCACGAGCGGCACCGTGGAGGCGTCCCGGGGCAGACGTAGCGCCAGTCGGCACACCATGCTCACGGGGTAACTCTTCCTCGCCGTGTGCTAGCGGGTGTTCGGCCGGCCGTCGGCGGCCGTGCTGTAGGCCTCGGCCAGGGTGGCGGGGCTGTCCGCCTCAGCGTGATAGCCGAGTGCCTCGGCGACGCCGGTGATGTGTAGCAGTCGCGCGACGAACGGGCTCGGGCTGACCACCCGCAGCGCGGCGCCGGCATCCGCCGCGGCGTGCTGGACATGGATCAGCGCGCTGAGCGCGGTGCTGTCCATGAAGGTGACCTGTCCGAGATCGACCACGACGCTCAACGGTTTCGTGGCGGCCACCTCCGCCGCCAACTGGTCACGCAGTGCCTCGGCCGAGGCCAGGTCCAGCTCGCCGCTCAGTTCGACCATGAGCGTGCTGTCGACCATCAGAACGGTCCGTACCTTGGCGGCGCTCACATCAGCCTCCTTGCCGCCGGGTCTGCCGTGATCGCACCCGTTTACCCGAACCGCAAACCAGCCAAACGATGCAATCTGTCCGGCAGGTGCACCTCGATGCGGGCAGTCGCGGCGTACCGACCCTGAACGGACGCGAGCCAGGGGACGGTCACCCCACCTCGCAACCCACCTGCACCCGCTTTGCACCTCCCGCGCTCCCCGGACGGCCGAACCTGTGGTCTTCCGGCGAGCGCCAATGGAGGACCGATGCGGCTGCGCACCAGTGCGATGGCTCGTTCGTTTCGCTGGGTGGCCGCCGTCGTCGCCACCACCACCGCCGCGACGCTGATCGTCCAACCGGCCTGGGCCGCGAGCACCTACAGCGCGCCGCTGCGGACCGCCGTGTCCCGCCTCGTCGTGGCGTCAGAGGTCCACACCGGCTACAACCGCGCCCTGTTCCCGCACTGGATCGACGCCGACCACAACCGGTGCAACACGCGCAACGAGGTGCTCATCGCGGAGGCGACGACCAAGCCGAAGGTCAGCTCGACCTGCGCGCTGTCCGGCGGCCGCTGGTACTCGTACTACGACAACCGGTACTGGACCCGGACCTCCGACCTCGACATCGACCATGTCGTGCCGCTGGCCGAAGCGTGGGAATCCGGTGCGCGCCAGTGGACCACCAGCCGGCGGCAGGCCTACGCCAACGACCTCGGTGACAGCCGCACGCTCGCGGCGGTCACCGACAATGTCAACCAGTCGAAAGGTGACCGTGACCCCGCGGCCTGGATGCCGCCGTACGCCGGTGCCCGCTGTCGCTACCTCGGCGACTGGGTCGCCGTGAAGATCCGTTGGCGGCTCACCGTCGACCGCGCGGAGAAGGCCGCTCTGACGTCGTGGGCGAACAAATGCGCCAACACGACGATCCGCGTCACCTACGCGTTCTGACCGGCCGGATGGGCGCCGCTACCCGCGTAGCCGGCGCACCTGAGCGCGGCTGAGTTCGGTCGTACGCCGCATATGGCGTACGAGCACCGCCAACTCGGCCTCGGTGTAGTCGGCGAAGATGCCTTCCCAGTCCTTGCCGAGGTCGTCCCATACCGCACCGATCCGCCGGACGGCTTCGGGTACCGGCTGGACGAGCACCCGGCGGCGGTCGCGGCCGTCCTGCTGTCGGGTCACGTACCCCGCCTTGACCAGCCGTTCGACGAGCCGGCTGGCCGAGCCGCTGGTCAGGCCGGTGAGCTCGGCGATCTGGCTGGTGGTCACCGGGCCGCTCTCGATGGTGAGGAGGTTGAGGCACTGCAGGTCCGTCGGGTGCAGGCCGAGCTTGTCGGCGACGGCCTGGTTGAACAGTACGTACGCGGCGAGGTAGCGCCGGGACTCGACCTCCAACTGAGCGAGCAGGTCGGCGTGGGCCATCGTGTCCTCCCGAAAATATCTGCGCGACGCAGATTATGCGGCTTACATTACCTGCATGACGCAGACATATTACCGACCCATCGCGGTGGCCGGCGCCACCGGTGCGCAGGGCGGTGCGACCGTCCGTGCGCTGCTGCGGCGCGGCCGTCCGGTCCGCGCGCTGACCCGTACGCCGGACTCCGCCGCCGCGGCGACGCTGCGGCGGCTCGGCGCAGAGGTCGTCCGCGCCGACTTCGCCGACCGGTCCTCGCTGGTCCCCGCCCTTGCCGGCGCCATGGCCCTGTTCGCGGTGACCACGCCGTTCGGCACCGATGTCGACCGGGAGGTCCGCGACGGCTTCGCGCTGCTGGAGGCGGCCGCGGCGACCGGCACAGTCGAGCACGTCGTCTACACCTCCGCCGCCCACGCCGACCGGGACACCGGCGTACCGCACTTCGACAGCAAGTACCGCATCGAGCGGCGGCTGGCGACGCTCGGCGTGCCCTGGACGGTCATCGCGCCGGCCGCCTTCATGGACCAGTACGCGCAGGAGTGGACCCTGCGGGGCCTGCGCGACGGCGTCTTCGGCCGGCCCATGCCGGCGGACAAGCCGCTCGCGCTGATCGCCGCCGCGGACATCGGCGAGTTCACGGCGCTCGCGCTGACGCGGCCGGACGAGTTCGTCGGCAGGCGGATCGACCTCGCCTCCGACGTACGGACCGGCCAGGAGATCGCCGCGATCCTCGGCGCCGCCTGCGGCCGCGAGATCGTGTACCGCGAGTTTCCCGTCGAGTACGCCGAGGCGTACTCGGCTGACCTGGCGGCGATGTTCCGGTACTTCGCCCGGGCGGGCCTGGATGTCGACGCCGCCCGGCTGCGCCGCGACTATCCGGAGGTCGGCTGGCACAGCCTGCCGGTCTGGGCCGCGGGTCGCTCCTGGGACCTGGGGTAACCGCGCACGGGGTGGGTAGCGGCGCAGAAGCCCGTGACCTAGCTCGCACGTAAATGAGTTGGCGTACGACGGCTTTCTTGCCGATGCTTGTATCAACCAACTAACGCGCGAGGGGGGTGGACCGTGTCCGACGAGGAGTACATCGCGATCGGCAAGCAGTTCGGCCTCTTCTTCCGCCGGGCTGAGCGGTTCTACCACGGCATCCGGTTCGATGTGCCGGGCCGCCCGCTCGAACGCGCGGCGTACGGCGTGCTCGCGCGCATCGCGGCCGGCGGCCCGGAACGGCTGTCCACCCTGGCCGCGGATCTGTGCGTCGACCTGTCGACCATCAGCCGCCAGGTGGCCGCCCTGGAGGCGGCCGGCTTCGTACGGCGTACCCCCGATCCGAAGGATCGCCGCGCGAGCCTCATCGAAGCGACGGAAGCCGGAACCGAGATCTTCGTCGCGCATCGCAACCAGTGGCTCGGAGCCCTGAAGGAGCTGCTGTCGGACTGGACTCCCGAGGAGCGGCGGGAGTTCGCGCGGCTGTTCGCCCGCCTCAACGAAGCCATGGACAAAAGTGCACCGGCCCACGCCGGAATGGAGAAGGAATGACCACAACCTTGGAACGTCCAAGACTTTCCCATCGGCAGATCCTGCTGCTGATGAGCGGTTTGATGGCAGGAATGCTGCTGGCCGCGCTCGACCAGACGATCGTCGGTACGGCCATGCCGACGATCGTCGGCAAGCTCGGCGGTATCGAGCACTACTCGTGGGTGATCACCGGGTACCTGCTGGCCTCGACGGCCTCCACCCCGCTGTACGGCAAGGTCAGCGACCTGTACGGGCGGCGGCCGGTCTTCCTGTTCTCGATCGTGACGTTCCTGGTCGGGTCGCTGCTGGCCGGCATGTCCTGGGGCATGGTCCCACTGATCGCCTTCCGGGCGATCCAGGGCCTGGGCGCCGGTGGCCTCATGACGCTGGCGTTCACGATCATCTCGGACGCGGTCCCGCCTCGGGACCGGGGCCGCTACCAGGGCCTGTTCGGCGCGGTGTTCGGCCTGTCGTCCGTGGCCGGCCCGCTGGCGGGTGGGTACTTCGCCGAGCACAACTGGCGGTGGATCTTCTACATCAACCTGCCGATCGGCATCGTGGCGCTGTTCCTGTCCAACCACGTGCTGGGCATGCTGCCGCGCCACCGGCGTGAACACAAGATCGACTGGCTGGGCGCGCTCTTCCTGGTCGTCGGCGTCAGCGCGATCCTGCTGGCCCTGTCGTGGGGCGGCAAGGAGTACCCCTGGGGCTCGGGCACCATCATCGGCCTGTTCGTGGTCGGCGCCGTGCTGAGCGTCGTGTTCGTGTTCATCGAGGCGCGCGCCACCGAGCCGATCATCCCGCTGCGGCTGTTCCGCCGCCCGACCTTCTCCGTCGCCAACGCCGCCGGCTTCATCCTCGGCTTCGGCATGTTCGGTTCGATCATCTACGTGCCGCTGTACCTGCAGATCGTCAAGGGCGCGTCACCCACCAGTTCGGGTCTGCTGATGCTGCCGATGATGGTCGGCATCATCTTCACCTCGATCGTTTCCGGCCAGATGATCAGCCGGCTGGGGCGGTACAAGTGGTTCCCGGTCGTCGGCACCCTGGTGATGGCGCTCGGCATGTTCCTGTTCTCCCGGATCGGCGTGGACACGGCGCTCTGGAAGTCGTTCATTCCGATGGTCGTCATCGGCATCGGCCTGGGCCTGGCGATGCAGCCGCTGGTCCTCGCCGTGCAGAACGCCCTGGACCTGCACGACATGGGCGCCGGCACGTCGACGTCCACGTTCTTCCGGTCGCTCGGTGGCTCGTTCGGCGTGGCGGCGCTCGGCGCGATCATGACCAACCGGCTGACGACCGAGGTGCAGCCCCGGGTGGCGGCCGCGTTCCACAAACTGCCGCCGCTGCTCCAGCAGAAGATGGCCCCGGCCATGAAGGGCGGCATCTCGATCAACGACCCGAAGTCGATCAAAGCGCTGCCCGAGTTGATCCGCCGTGCGATCGAGGACGGCTTCGTGGCCGCGCTGCACCCGCTGTTCCTGGTGTCGGCCGCGGTCTCGCTGGTCGCCGTGGTGCTGTGCCTGACGCTGCCCAACAGCGAGCTGCGGGGCGGTCCGGCCGCCGGTGGGAAGCCGGGCGCCGGCGACGACGCCGACGCCGCGGACATGGAGGCCAAGACCGCGACCATGATGTGACGATAGTTGTACATCGGTCGATGGGCCGCCCGCCGGGGATTGCACAGGTGGGCGGCCCATCGGCCGTTCGGTTACCGCTCGGTAGAATGTGGCCGGACACCACTTCCGTCACTGTGACGCGGCCCACTAGCGTCTGGGTATGAAGAGCACGATGATGACGACACCGCTGCTGGTGTCGCGGCTCCTGGAGCACGGCCGGTCGGTTCACGGCAACGCTGAAGTCATCACCTGGACCGACTCCGGTCCCCGCCGGACCACCTTCGCCGAGATCGGGCGCCAGGCGGCACGCCTGGCCCACGCGCTGCGCGACGACCTGGGTGTCACCGGCGACCAGCGGGTCGGCACCTTCATGTGGAACAACGCCGAGCACCTCGTCGCCTACTTCGCCGTGCCCAGCATGGGGGCGGTGCTGCACACGCTCAACATCAGGCTCTTCCCCGAGCAGGTCGTCTACATCGCCGGCCACGCCGAGGACAAGGTCGTGATCGTGGACGGCACGCTGATCCCGCTGCTGGCCCGGGTACTGCCGCAGCTGACGACCGTCGAGCACGTCGTCGTGGTCGGCGCCGGTGACACTGCGCCGTTGCAGTCGGCGTCCCAGGTGACCGTGCACCGGTGGGACGACCTGCTCGCGGGCAAGCCGGACCGGTACGACTGGCCGGTCCTCGACGAGGACGACGCGGCCGCGCTGTGCTACACCTCGGGCACCACCGGCAACCCCAAAGGCGTCGCGTACTCGCACCGCTCCATCTGGCTGCACTCGATGGAGGTGTGCATGGCCGAGACGTTCGGGCTCGGCCCGGCCGACCGGGAGTTGGTCATCGTGCCGATGTTCCACGCCATGGCGTGGGGCCTGCCGTATGCGTCCTTCATGGGCGGTGCGTCGCTGCTGATGCCGGACCGGTTCCTCCAGGCGGCGCCGCTCGCCGCGATGATCGAGCAGGTACGACCGACCCATGGCGGCGCCGTCCCGACCATCTGGAACGACCTGCTGGCCTACCTCGACGCCCACCAGACGGACGTCTCGTCGATACAGGAGGTCGTCGTCGGCGGCGCGGCCTGCCCACCCGCGCTCATGCACGCGTTCTCCGAGCGGTACGGCATCGAGATCATCCATGCCTGGGGTATGACCGAGATGTCCCCGCTCGGCTCGGTCGCCCGCCCACCGGCCGGGGCGAACTCGGACGAGAGCTGGTCCTACCGGTACACCCAGGGGCGCGTCCCGGCCGCGGTCGAGGCCCGCATCGTCGACCCGCTCGGCGAACCGTTGCCCAGTGACGGCAAGGCCGTGGGTGAGCTGGAGGTGCGCGGGCCGTGGATCACCGCGCGGTATCTGGGGGACAGCGAGCCGGATCCGGAGAAGTTCCGCGACGGCTGGCTGCGTACCGGTGACGTCGGCACCCTGTCGCCCGACGGCTACCTCACCCTCACCGACCGGGCCAAGGACGTCATCAAGTCCGGCGGCGAGTGGATCAGCTCGGTGGATCTGGAGAACGCCCTGATGGCGCACCCGGCGGTACTGGAGGCGTGCGTCGTGGGCGTACCCGACGAGAAGTGGAGCGAGCGGCCGCTGGCGACGGTGGTGCTCCGCGAGGGCGCCACGGCGACCGCCGATGAGCTGCGCGACTTCCTCGCCGACCGGGTCGCCCGCTGGCAGCTGCCGGAACGGTGGGCGTTCATCGAGGCGGTGCCGAAGACCAGCGTGGGCAAGTTCGACAAGAAGGTCGTCCGGGCGCGGTACGCCGACGGAGCGCTGGAGGTGCGCACGCTGAGCGAGTGATCTCCCCTCGTGATCCTGAAGGATTTTCCGTGTCCCAGCACGGGAAATCCTTCACGATCACGGCGCGGGGGTCAGGCGGTCTTCTTCGCCCGCGTGGTCTTCTTGGCCGCCGTCTTCTTCGCGGCGGGCTCGGCCTTCTTGGCCAGCTCGGCCTTCTTGGCCGGCTCCGCCTTCTTCGCTGCCGCCTGCTTTGCCGGCGCGGCCTTCTTGGCGGCGGTCTTCCCTGCCGGTGGCGCCTTTTTCGCCGGAGCGGCCTTCTTGGTGGCCGACCGGGCCGAGCTGATCGGGGTCGGCTCGCCGGCACCGGCACCGGTCTCGCCGCGGGCGCTGCGGGCGCGCTCCACCGAGGCGCGCAGCGCGGCCATCAGGTCGATGGCGCCGCTGGGCGCCGGCTCCTCCTCCTCGGGGGCGACGACCTCGCGACCGGCGACCTTGGCGTCGATGACCTCCTGTAGCGCCACCCGGTAGTTGTCGGTGTACTGGTCGGGGTCGAAGTCCGCCGCCATGGACTCGATCAGCGAGCCGGCCATCGCCAGCTCGGCCGGCCGGGCCTGCACGTCGTCGTCGAGGAATTCGAACTCGGGCCTGCGCACCTCGTCGGGCCACAGCATGGTGTTGAGGACCAGTACGTCGTCGCGTACCCGCAGCGTGGCGAGCTGCTCGCGCTGGCGCAGCGCCACTTTGACGATCGCCACCCGGTCGGTGCGGGTCAGGGCGTCGCGCAGCAGCACGTACGGCTTGATGGCGGAGCCGTCGGGCTCCAGGTAGTACGACTTGGCGTACAGGATCGGGTCGACCTGCTCGGCGGGTACGAACTCGAGCACGTCGATCGCGCGGCTGGTGGACAGCGGCAGGTCGGTGAAGTCCTCGTCGGTCAGGATCACCAGTTCGCCGCCGCCGAGGTCGTACCCCTTGGCGATGTCGTCGTAGGTGACCTCCCTGCCGCACACCGAGCAGGTCCGCTTGTACCGGATCCGGCCGCCGTCCTCGCGGTGGACCTGATGGAAGCGGATGTCCTTCTCCTCGGTGGCCGAGTAGAGCTTGACCGAGATCGACACCAACCCGAAAGAGACCGCCCCCTTCCAGATGGACCGCATGCCGTAAACCCCCTTCAACCCGCCCGCAACGCCCCCGGTGGCGGCCGTCGATGGCAACCTACCCTGCCGACGGGTCGTCATACGTCCCCTGAGCAGGCAACATGTTCAGGATTGCATTGTTAAGGCACCTTGCGCGATCTATTCATCGCACTGATCTACATCGACGGTTGGCAGTAACATCTGAGGGTGTCCAGCTCGCCATTTGCGCCCATGCTCGCGACCGCCGGGGCGCTGCCCACGGGGCCGGGCTGGGGATATGAGCTCAAATGGGACGGTGTTCGCGCGATCGCCGTCTGCGGCGGCGCGTCCGCCCGGTTCTACGGCCGCCGCGGCAACGACATCACCGCAGGGTACCCGGAGCTCGCCGGCCTCGCCGACGTCGGCGACGCGGTCCTCGACGGTGAGATCGTCGTCATGGACGCCGCCGGTCGGCCGTCGTTCCGCGACCTGGCGGAGCGGATGCACGTGCGTAACCACCACAAGGCCGCCCGGCTCGCCGCGAGGGTGCCCGTGTCCTTTCTGATCTTCGACGTGCTGCGGCTGGGCGGTGTGGACCTGCTCGACGTGCCGTACGTGGAGCGCCGCGCCCTGCTGGAGGAGCTGGACCCGGCGGGTGAGCGGTGGCTGGTGCCACCGGCGTTCGACGACGGCCCGGCCACCGAAGCGGCCAGCCGGGAGCACGGGCTGGAAGGGGTGGTGGCCAAGCGGCTGGCGGCGCCGTACCGGCCGGGGCTGCGCTCGCCGGACTGGGTCAAGGTCAAGGCCGAGCAGACCGGTGACTTCGTCGTGGGTGGCTGGCGTCCGGGGGTCCGCGCGATCGGTGGCCTGCTGGTCGGCGTACCGGGGCGGGATGGCGTGATTTTCCGGGGCCGGGTGGGCGGTGGCATCTCCGACGGGGCGCACCGGCAGCTGCTCGAGGTGCTGCGGCCCCTGGTCGTCGCCGATCCGCCGTTCGCGCAGGCGCTGCCCCGCGAGGATTCGCGCGGCGCGATGTGGGTACGACCGCAGGTGGTGGTGGAGATCAGGTTTGCGCAGCGTACCCTCGACGGGCGCCTGCGGTTCCCCCGGTTTCTCCGGCTGCGTCCGGACAAGGCCCCGGAAGATGTGGTCGATGAGTAGGCGGGTTCTGGTCAAGGTGGACGGTCGGGAGCTCGAGCTGTCCAACCTGGACAAGGTGCTCTATCCGGAGGCCGGCTTCACCAAGGGCGAGATCATCGACTATTACACGCGGATCGCGCCGGTGCTCCTGCCGCATCTGCGGGACCGTGCGTTGACCCGCATCCGGTACCCCAACGGAGTCGCCGCCAAAGGATTCTTCGAGAAGAACGCCCCCGAGGGCACCCCCGACTGGGTACACCTGGAGCGCCTGCCCGCACCCGGCTCCAGCAAGGGCCGCGCGATGATCGACTACGTCATCTGCGACGACCTGCCGACGCTGGTGTGGCTGGCCAACCTCGCCGCGCTGGAGCTGCACACCCCGCAGTGGCGGGTCGGCGCCACCGGTCCGGACCTGCTGGTGGTCGACCTGGATCCGGGGCCGCCGGCCGGGATCCGGGAGTGCTGCGCGGTGGCGCTGCTCATGCGCGAGCGCCTGGCCGCCGACGGCATCGACGCGTACCCGAAGACCTCCGGCAAGAAGGGCATGCAGCTGGCCTGTCCCATCTCGGGTGAGCAGCCGGCCGACGAGGTCAGCGCGTACGCCCGGCGGATCGCGCAGGAGCTGGAGCGCGCCGAGCCCGGACTGATCGTGTCGCGGATGACCCGCAGCCTGCGCCCCGGCAAGGTCTTCATCGACTGGAGCCAGAACAACGCGGCGAAGACGACGGTCACCCCGTACTCGCTGCGCGCCCAGCCGACCCCGACCGTGTCGGCTCCGCTGCGCTGGGCCGAGGTCGAGTCCGGGAAGGTGGTGCCGGCCACGCTGACCGCGGCGGCGGTGCTCACGCGCGTCGACACGTACGGCGACCTGATGGGGGCGCTGTGTGAGCCCGGTCCCCGTGTGCCTACTTGACCGTTTCGTACGCAATTACTACGTTATACGATCATGGGTCCCGGTAACGGCCGCATGAGCGCCGCCGAACGGCGCGAAGCGGTACTGCGCGCCGCGCAGATCGAGTTCGGCGCCGGCGGGTACGCGGGCACGAGCACCGAAACGATCGCCCGCCGGGTCGGGGTCTCCCAGCCGTACCTCTTCCGCCTCTTCCCGTCGAAGAAGGCGCTCTTCCTGGCGACCGTCGACCGCTGCTTCGCCTACCTGCGGGAGCTGTTCGAGCGGGCCGCGAACGACCGGACCGGCGACGAGGCGCTCGACGCGCTCGGCCAGGCCTACAACTCACTGCTCGACAACCGCGAGATCCTGCAGATGCAGCTGCAGACGTGGGCCACCGCCTGCGAGGACGCCGACGTGCGGGCGCTGGCCCGCCAGCGCCTGTCGGAGCTGTGGCAGCAGATCGAGCGGATCTCCGGTGTCGACCAGCAACAGGTCGTCGCATTCCTGGGCCGGGGCATGTTGCTCAACGTGCTGGCCGCTGTCGGGCTGCCGCGCACCGAGGACGAGCTGGGCGAGGCGCTGGGCGGCGCCGACTGACCGCCGGGTCGGTCGGCGGTTGATCCCTTCGCGCCGCGGGGCGGATGACGCGGAGCCGTCCTGGCTAGGCTGACGGCATGAGTGACCTCCCACCTGCCGGGAACCCCCAGCACACCCAGGCGTACCCGAATCCGGGAATGGTCCTCGCCGCGGCGCCCCCGCCGCCCGGGCGGCTGAACTGGCGCCGTGGCCTGCCGCTCGCCGGCGTGATCGCGCTGATCGCGGTGTGCGGCCTCGGCGTGCTGACGTACGTCGGCTGGGAGATCGGCCCGCTCGCCCTCACGATCGGCATCGTGGCGGCGATCCTGCCGGTACCGGTGCTGGTCTTCTGTTTCCTCTGGCTCGACCGCTACGAGCCGGAACCGGTCAGGTACCTCGCCTTCTGCTTCGGCTGGGGCGCCTGCGTGGCAACCGCGATCGCCCTCGTCGTCAACACCGTGACGAGCCGGCTGTTCGCGCACTGGGGCCTGCCGGACGGCGTCGTCGCCGTGCTGGTGGCGCCGTTCATCGAGGAGACGATGAAGGCGCTCGGGCCCATCCTGCTGTTCGCCGTGCGGCGCCGCACGTACTCGGGGATGATCGACGCGATCGTCTACTGTGGGCTGTCAGCCACCGGCTTCGCGATGGTGGAGAACATCCTGTACCTCGGCGGGCACGGGTACGCCGAGGCCGCCTCCAAGAACGGACCGCTGGCCGGCGCGACCGCCGTCGTCGCCGTGTTCTTCGCCCGGATCCTCATGAGCGGCTTCGCCCATCCGCTGTTCACCTCGATGACCGGCATCGGGCTCGGCGTCGCCTCCCGCGCCCCCGACCGCCGCGTGCGCTGGCTCGCCCCGCTCGCCGGGCTCATCGTCGCGATGATGCTCCACGGCACCTGGAACCTGATGTCCACGCTGGCCGCCCAGTCGCAGCAGATGCTGATCATGCTGTACGGGTACTTCGCGGTGATGATGCCGATCTTCCTCGGGATGGTCGGCTTCGCCCTGTGGCTGCGCGGCGCCGAGGGGCGGCTGACCGAGCGGGAGGTCGGTGAGTACGTCCGCGCGGGCTGGTTCACCCCGCCGGAGGCCGCCGCGCTGAGCACACTCGGCCGGCGGCTCGCCGCCCGGCGGTGGGCCAGACGGGTCGCCGGCGACGCCGGGGCCAAGGCCATGCGGGCCTACCAGTTCGACGCGACCCGGCTGGCACTGCTGCGCGACGGCATGCGCCGCGGCGTCGGCCTGGAGCCGGACGAGGTCGCCGAGACCCTGGCCGAAGAGCGCCGCCTGCTCGCCGCCATCGAGGCGTACCGCAGGGTCTTCACCGGCCGGGACCCGTACGCGCCCCGCGCGGTCTGGGACGGCCGGCGCTATCACGTGAGCTTCCCCGACGGCACCGTACGCGCGCTGGACGCGCCCGAGCAGCCGGTCGTGCCGGCGCCCGTGGTGCTCGTGCCCGCCGGGCCGCCGCCGGGGCAGCCCCTCCCGGGCCATCCGGGGCCCGGGGCGGCCGGCTACGGTCCGTCCGGTGCGCCGTTCTACAGGTAGAGGCCGGTCCCGTCGTTCTCCACGCGGCGAGCGGCCACCGCGTGCACGTCGCGCTCGCGCAGCAGCATGTACGCCTGGCCCTGCAGCTCGACCTCGGAGCGGTCGTCGGGGTCGAACAGGACCCGGTCCCCGGTGACGACCGAGCGCACGTGCGGCCCGACCCCGACGGTCGTGGCCCACGCCAGCCGGCGCCCGACGGCGGCGGTGGCGGGGATGACGATGCCCGCGGCCGAGCGTCGCTCACCCTCACCGTTTTCCAGGCGGACGAGGACGCGGTCGTGGAGCAGTCGAATGGGCAGACCGTTGGCGGTGTCGGTGGATGATGGCGCGGCAGTCACGAAGAGGACGGTACCTCGCCGCGGGTGTTTCACGGCCCGGCAGGTGTGCCTCCAACCGTTACCGTGTACCGGGAGGAGGTTGCGGTGGGGCAGATGGATCACGTACGCGCGCGGGTACGTCGGGCGTACACGGCGATGCGCGCCACTCGTGAGCTGCAGTCCGCCGACCATCGCGCGGGCGCCGCGAAGCGTGTGGAGGCCGCGCCGTCGGCCGGGACCGCGCCGTCGGTCGAGGCTACGTCGGTGACCCCGGCCGCACCGCCGGGTCCGGCCACGCCGGTCGGCACCGACAGCGCCCCTGACGTGCCCCGTGGCCTGCGGATCGCGACCGCCTGGGCCTGGCGGCTCCTGGTCCTGGCCGGCGCGGCGGCGCTGGTGTTGTGGCTGGTCAGCCAGCTGAGGGACGTCCTCATCCCGCTGAGCATCGCGCTGTTGTTGTCGGCGCTGCTGGCGCCGTCGGTGAGCTGGCTGCGCCGGGCTGTCCGGCTTCCCCGGTCCCTCGCGGTCGCCGTCGTGCTCATCGCCGGCATCGCGGCCGTCGGGGGTGTGCTGACCCTGGTGGTGACGCAGTTCGTCAGCTCCTTCCCGGCGCTGGCGGGCAGCGCCACCGCCGGGATCCGGACCATTCAGAGCAGTCTGCGCAACGGCCCGCTGCACCTGTCCAACGACCAGTTCAACGGCATCGCGGACACGGCGCAGCGGTGGCTGGACACCCACCGGGACACGCTGACGACCGGGGCGCTGACGACGGCCACCACCGCGGTGGACGTCCTGGCGTCCGCGCTGCTGGTGCTGTTCAGCACCTTCTTCTTCCTGCGCGACGGCCGGCGGATCTGGGAGTTCGTGGTCGGCCTGCTGCCCCCGGTCGCGCGCAGCTCGCTGGGTACGGCCGGCGAGGCGGGCTGGGGCACCCTGGTGTCGTACGTGCGCGCCACCGTCCTCGTGGCGTTCATCGACGCGGTCGGGATCGGCCTCGGACTGGCCATCCTGCGGGTGCAGTTGGCGTTTCCCCTCGCCGCGCTGGTCTTCCTCGGCGCGTTCGTGCCGATCGTCGGCGCGACCGTGTCCGGTGCGGTGGCCGTGCTGGTGGCCCTGGTCACCGACGGTTGGGTGAGCGCCGTCGTCGTGCTGGCCGTCGTCGTGGGCGTGCAGCAGTTGGAGGGCCACGTGCTCCAGCCGCTGATCATGGGGCGGGCGGTGGCGATCCACCCGCTCGCGGTCATCGTCGCGATCGCGACCGGCCTGATCCTCGCCGGCATCATCGGCGCACTGGTGGCGGTGCCGCTCGTTGCCGTTCTCAACACCGGCATTCGCAGCCTTCTCGGCCACCACCACCACCATCACGGTGAGCAGGCACCGTAAGGAGCTCGGACGCTCGCGCGGCCGATAAGCCCCGGGGGCGGCGCGCTAGGCGGAGCCGAGCCGTTTGAGGGCGGCCCGCACCACGTCCGGCTTGGTCGTGTACCAGAACGGGGGGAGCGTTCGCCGCAGGAACCCGCCGTAGCCCTTCGCCGTCTCCAGGCGGGAGTCCAGGACCGCCACCACACCTCGGTCATCCGCCGCCCGGATCAGCCGACCGGCGCCCTGGGCCAGGCGTACGGCGGCGATCGGCACGCTGACCGACGCGAAGCCCGAGCCGCCGGCCGCGTCGACGGCCGCGGACCGGGCCGCCGCGAGCGGCTCGTCCGGCCGCGGGAACGGCAGCCGGTCGATGATGACCAGCTGGCAGGCGTCCCCCGGCACGTCGACGCCCTGCCACAGCGACATGACGCCGAGCAGGCAGCTGTTGCGGTCGGACCGGAAGCGGCGGACGAGCAGCGGCAGCGCCTCGTCGCCCTGCAACAGGACGGTCAGGTCGGTCCGGTCGCGCAGGACCTCCGCCGCCCGTTCGGCCGCCCGGCGGCTGGAGAAGAGGCCGAGGGTGCGCCCGCCGAGAGCCTCGACCAGGCCGACCATCTCCTCGGCCGCCGCCTCCGACAGGCCGGAGGTGGTCGGGCGCGGCAGGTGGGCGGCGACGTACAGGATGCCCTGGCGGGCGTAGTCGAACGGGGAACCGACGTCGAGCGAGGTCCACTCGGTTTCTTCATCAAGGCCCAGGGACTTGGCGACGGTGTCGAACTTGCCGCCCAGCGCGAGCGTCGCGGACGCGGCGACGACGGTCCGCTCGTCGTAAAGGTGCGTGGCGAGGGTGCCGGCGACCGACAGCGGGGCGACCACGGCGGCGCGCCGACCGCGCTCGTCCTTCTCGACCCACGCGACGTCGTGCGGGGAGAACTCGAGCAGCCGCTGTGCGGTGTTGGACAGGTCGGTGAGCACCGTCTTCGCCTGCTGCTTGCGGACCGGGTCCGGATCGTCGGCCTTGACCTCGCCGATGCCGTCGAGGCAGCGCCGGGTCGCCCGGTCGAGCAGCGTCAGCGCCTCGGCGAGCGGCGTGGGAAGGCCGGCGGTGAGCCGCCCCGCGGGCACGTCGGCGAGGCCGACCGTGAGCGCGTCGCCCGCTTCGACCAGCGACTCGTAGCTCGCGTCGTCGATATGGGTCCGGGTGCGCCGGGCCGCCCGGTCCAGCGCGTCGGGCGTCAGCTCGGCCTGGGCCGCCGAGGAGACCCGGTCGGCCAGCTCGTGAGCCTCGTCGATGACGAGCAGCTTGTGTGGGGGGAGGATGTTGCGACCGGCCAGCATGTCGATGGCGAGCAGGCTGTGGTTGGTGATGACGATGTCGGCTTCCCGCGCCCGCTGCCGGGCCGCCTCGGCGAAGCACTCCGCCCCGTACGGGCAGCGGGCGGCCCCGACGCACTCGCGCGCCGGCATCGACGCCAGTCGCCATGCCGAATCGTCGACGCCCGGATCGAGCTCGTCGCGGTCGCCGGTGTCGGTCTCCATCGCCCACTCGCGCAGGCGCTGGATCTGTTTGCCCAGCCGGCCCGCCTCGCCGAGCCATCGGGTGCCGCCACCTTCCGAATCGAAGAGGGTGTCCCCGGGCTCGTCGGCCGAACTGTTGTCCAACCGGGCCATGCACACGTAGTGGTGACGGCCCTTGAGGACCGCGAACGTGGGCCGACGGCCCAGCAACGGCTCGACGGCCTCCGCCAGCCGGGGCAGATCGTGGTCGACGAGCTGCGACTGCAGCGCGAGCGTCGCGGTGGACACGACCACCGGTCCGTCGACGAGCAGGGCCGGGACCAGATAGCCCAGGGACTTGCCGGTGCCCGTGCCGGCCTGCACCAGCAGGTGTTCGCCGGACTCCGCGGCGCGCGCCACCGCTTCGGCCATCGACCGCTGGCCGGGGCGATCGATCCCGCCGGGCACCGCACCGACAGCGGCGGCCAGCAGTTCGGTTACGCCGGGCCCGTCGCGGCGGGTGCGGCGGGCGGAGGGGCTTGCGGTCGCGGCGGTCACGGGAACGCAGGCTACCCGGTTGCTGTGACTGATCCCGGCCTATCCACAGCGTGGCGGTAGTTATCCACAGGACAGATCAACATTCCGTGTCAGGTTGTGCGCTCCGCGTACGCTTGGCATGGTGACTTCCGGTCGTGTTCGCGGAACGCGTGTTAACCGGATCGTGCACAATCCGTAGATGTCGGTCGATGTGTGCTTCACGGCATGTTCCTCCAGCCATGCTGATCGATAAGGTGGACTCGTGACAGGCGATCTCGTACGGGTGGTGTATCGCAAGTACGACGGCTCGTTGCACTGGAACCAGCCGGGTCGTCTGCTGGGTGAGGACGAGTTCGGGGTGTGGGTCGGTGGCGCGGCCGGCACGCCGGTGTCGCGGGGGGAGCAGCGCGTCAATCCGGCCGAGCACGACCACGTCATGCTGTTCCCGCGCAACGGCTGGTGGACCGGGCTGTTCAACGCCGCACCGCACCGCACCGACGTCTACTGCGACATCACCACCGTGCCGACCTGGCCCACGCCCGACGTGGTCACCATGGTCGATCTCGACCTGGACGTGCGGCGCCGCCGGACCGGAGTGGTCCAGATCCTCGACGAGGACGAGTTCGCCGTCCACCAGGTGCGGTACGGATACCCGCCGGAGGTCATCAACGAGGCGTGGGCCGCCGCCGAGTGGCTGGCCACCGCGCTGACCGATCGCATCGAGCCGTTCGACACGGTCTATCAGCGCTGGCTCGACGTCGTGGCGAGAGATTTCGGACAGATCAACGTGGCGTGACGTAGGACACGTCACACTGCGGCGTGCGTCCGCGTCCTCCGAGGGAGAGACCATCCACCGGGAGGACTGTGATGCCCCGCATACCGCTGTTGACCGACGCGCAGGTCGGGTGGGTCACCCGCGCCTTCATCTTCCGTGCCGCCCGTCGCCGCTTCCGCGAGGTGCCCGAACCGCTGCGCGCCGCGGCCAACCACCGCGGCCTGATGTGGACCTATGCGGTGCACGAACTGATGGTCGACCGGGTGGCCCGGCGGCTCGATCCGGCCCTGCACGACATCGTCGTGCACCGCGTGGCCACCCGCGTCGGATGCTCGTGGTGCGTCGATTTCGGCACGATGCTCGCGCTGCACCGGGGGCTGTCCGTGGAGCGGCACCGTGAGTTGGATCACTACCGCGAGTCGTCGGCTTTCACCGCGGCGGAGAAGGTGGCCCTGGAGTACGCCGACGCCATGACCGCCCAGCCCATGGACGTCACCGACGAACTCGTCGAACGCGTCCGCGCCCACGTCGGCGACCCCGGCCTGGTCGAGCTGACGTACCTGATCGCGTTGGAGAACATGCGCGCGCGTACCAACCACGCGCTGGGGCTCACGGCACAGGGGTACACCAGCGGCGACGCCTGCCCGCTGCCGTTCGACGAGCAGATCAGGCGGGCGGCCCCGGCGGGGGCGTGAGCGCGGCGCGGGCCGGCTCGGTCCGCGGTACCCGAGCCAGCTTCGCCGGGTTGAGCTGGTCGTAGACGGCCGTGATCCGGCCGTCCGCGACCGTGAAGGCCATGACCAGCCGGAGCGTCTGCCCGTTGGGGTACGTCGTCTCGGCCAGCAGGCCCAGATCTCCGTTGACGAGCACGGGCTCGGCCACCGTCTCGTTGCGCGCGGCCTGGCGGAACAGCCCCAGCAGGAACCGCGCGACCCGCAGCCGGCCGGTGACCGGTGTGCGGGTGGCCGGGCCCACCCCGCCGCCGTCGCCGGTGACGACCACCTCCGGGGCGAGCACCGCGAGCAGCCCGTCGAGGTCGCCGCTGCCGGCCGCCGCCATGAAGGCGGCCAGCACCCGCTGCTGCTCGGCACGGTCCGCGCTGTGCCGCCGCACGCCGGAGTCGGCCACGGCCCGGCGGGCCCGCGAGGCGAGCTGACGGGCGGCGGCCACGGTGGTGTCGAGCGTGGTGGCGATCTCGTCGAACGGCACCGCGAACACGTCGTGCAGGACGAACGCGACCCGCTGCTCGGGGCTGAGCCGTTCGAGGACGGTGAGCAGGGCCAGGCTCACCTCGTCGGTACGGGCGACCGCGTCCGCCGGGTCCGGCCAGTCCGACGGCAGCCGGGTGACGATCGGCTCGGGCAGCCAGGAGCCGACGTACGCCTCCCGGCGTACCCGGGCGGACCGCAGCACGTCCAGGCAGATCCGGGTGGTGACGGTGGTGAGCCACCCGCGCAGGTCGGCGATGTCGGACCGGTCGGCCGCGGCGTAGCGCAGCCACGCCTCCTGGACGGCGTCCTCCGCCTCGGCACGGCTGCCGAGCAGCCGGTACGCCACCGCCTCCAGGTGGGCGCGGTGCGCGTCGAACCCGTCCCCGTACCCGGCGGGCCGAGCCGCCCCGGCCCGGTCGTCGACCTCGTCCACGGGGCCCCCTCCTCGCGGCGTCACGGCGTCCTCCGACAGGACGCGTTCGCGCCCTGCAATGTGACGCGATCAGCCGAATCCGTCAATCTTCGGAGCGTATCCGCGTAGGCCGGCGCAGGAGCCGCCCCGGCGTTGCCTACCATTCGTGCAGGTTCAACGCGAACTACTGCATCCCCCAGCCCCCGTGACGAGGTCAGTCGTGCGATTCAAGTTGCGTCCGAGCGATGACGCGTTCTACGAGTACTTCAGCAAGGCCGCGGCGAACCTGGTCCGGGGTACCGCGCTGCTCAACGAGCTTGCCCTGCCCGACGCCGACGTGCAGTCGATCAGCGAGCGGCTGACCGAGGTCGAGCACGACAGCGACGCGGTCACCCACGAGCTGTACAACAAGATCAATACCACGTTCATCACGCCGTTCGACCGGGAGGACATCTACCGGCTCGGCTCCCTGCTCGACGACGTCATGGACCACATCGAGGCGGTCGGCAACCTGCTCTACCTGTACGGCCTGACCAAGATGCCGGCGCTGCCCCGTGAGATGCACGAGATCTTCGACGTGCTCGACCAGCAGGCCAAGCTGACCGCGGACGCGATGCCGCGCCTGAAGAGCATGAAGGACCTGCGCGACTACTGGGTCGAGTGCAACCGGCTGGAGAACGACGGCGACCGCGCCTACCGGATGCTGCTGGTGCGCCTGTTCTCGGGTGAGTTCGACGCGCTCACCGTGCTGAAGATGAAGGAGGTCGCCGACGAGCTGGAGGCGGCCTGCGACGCGTTCGAGCACGTGGCCAACACCGTCGAGACCATCGCGGTCAAGGAGTCCTGACCGAGGTGGAATTTCTCGCGGTCGCCATCGTGATCATCTTCGCGATGGGCTTCAACTACACCAACGGTTTCCACGACGCGGCAAACGCCATCGCGACCTCGGTCTCCACCCGGGCGCTCACGCCCCGCGTGGCGCTCGGCGTCGCGGCGGTCGGAAACCTGGTCGGCTCGTTCTTCGGCGCCAAGGTGGCGAGTACGGTCGGCAAGGGGATCATCGACCCGCCGACCGGTACGAAGGGTCTCGGCGTGGTGCTCGCGGCCCTCGTCGGCGCCATCGTCTGGAACCTGATCACCTGGTACTTCGGTATCCCCTCCTCGTCGTCGCACGCCCTCGTCGGCGGCCTGGTCGGGGCCACGTTCTTCGCGCCGCACAGCCAGATCTTCTGGAAGGGCATCTACGAGAAGGTCGTCGTTCCGATGGTCGTCTCGCCGATCGTCGGCCTCATCCTCGGGTTCATCGTGATGCTCGCGGTGATGTGGCTGTTCCGCCGGGGGAACCCGGGGATCCTCAGCCGCGGCTTCCGGCACGCCCAGACGCTCTCGGCGACCGCGATGGCGCTCGGCCACGGCATGCAGGACGCGGCCAAGACGATGGGCATCGTCGTGCTGGCGCTGGTGACCGGCGGCTTTCACAAGGGCGCCTCGATCCCGGTGTGGGTGTACTTCCTGACCGCCGGCGTGATGGCGTTGGGCACCTACGGCGGCGGCTGGCGGATCATCCGTACCCTCGGCCGGAAGGTCATCGACCTCGACCCGCCGCAGGGCTTCGCGGCCGAGGCCACGGCGAGTGCCGTCCTGTACCTGGCGGCCTGGAAGGGCCTGCCGATCTCGACCACGCACACGATCACGTCATCGATCATGGGTGTCGGTTCGACGAAGCGGGTGACCGCCGTGCGCTGGAACGTCGCCGGCAACATCGTGGTGGCGTGGGTGCTGACCTTCCCGGCGGCGGCCGCGGTCGCCGCCGTGGCGTACTTCGTGATCCGGCCGCTGTTCAACTGAGGTCTCAGCTGAGGTACTCGACGCCGATCCGCTCGCGGACGGCGTCGAGGGTCGCCATCACGGCGAGGGTTTCGGCCAGCGGAGCGACGGGGCTCTCCGGCAGCCCCTCGCGCAGGCAGCGCTGCACCTCGGCCGCCTCGAAGTGGTAGCCGACGCCCTCGAACGGCGTGGGGACGTACTCCGGCTCCGCCCCGACCCGTACGAGCGTGAAGCCGCTGGGCCGGTAGAAGTCGCGGGCCAGTTCGATGCGGCCCAGGGTGCCGGTGATGGCCGCCGTGTGGGGCGTGTCGCCGACGAGGGAGCAGGTCAGGGCGGCGAGTGCGCCGGAGGCGTACCCGAAGATCATGCCTGTGTTCTCGTCGACGCCCTCGGGTGTCAGCCGCGCCCAGGCCTCGATCCGGTCCGGGGCGCCGAGCATGAGGTGCGCGAGTGTGACCGGGTAGACGCCGACGTCCAGCAGGGCGCCGCCGCCCAGTTCCGGCGCGCGGAGCCGGTGCGTGACGTCGGGCGGCGCGGACAGGCCGAAGTCCGCGCTCACGGTGGTCACGTCGCCGATCGCGCCGTCCGCGACGAGGCCGCAGATCGTGTGGAGCGCCGGGAAGCAGCGCATCCACATGGCCTCCATGAGGAAGACGCCGCCGGTACGGGCGGCCTCGACCAGCTCTTCGGCCTGGGCGAGGGTGAGGGTGAGCGGCTTCTCGCACAGCACGGCCTTGCCCGCGCGCAGGCAGGTCAGGCTGGCCTCGTGGTGCGCCGCGTGCGGCGTGGCCACGTAGATGACGTCGAGGTCCGGGTCCGCGGCGAGCTCCGCCCAGCTGCCGTACGCGCGGGGAATGCCGTGCGCTGCCGCGAACCGGTCGGCCGCGTCCTGGCTGCGCGAGCCGACGGCGAGGACCTCGGCATCGGGTACCAGCGACAGGTCGGCGACGAAGGAGCGCGCGATGGCGCCGGTAGCGAGGATGCCCCACCGGATCGGGTCCGTCATGTTCCAACCCTAAGCCCTCCAAGATCGCCATCTTGCCGATCTATCGCCGTCTTGCCGATCTGTGTGCCGGTCGGCATTGATCACCGCGAGGGTTAGGCTCGGCTCCGTGGACGCGTATCTCATCGACGCTGTACGGACTCCGTTCGGCAAGCACCGGGGCGGCCTGGCCGGGATCCGCACCGATGACCTCGCCGCCCTGCCGCTGGCGGAGCTGGTCCGCCGCCAGCCGGCGCTGAACCCGGCCACGATCGACGACGTGATCCTCGGTGACACCAATGGCGCCGGTGAGGACAACCGCAACGTCGCCCGGATGGCAGCCCTGCTCGCCGGCCTGCCGCCGTCCGTACCCGCGGTCACCGTCAACCGGTTGTGCGCCTCCGGCGGCGAGGCCATCGTCCAGGCGACCCGGGCGATCCGGGCCGGCGACGCGGACCTGGTGATCGCCGGCGGCGTGGAGAGCATGACCCGGGCACCGTTCGTGCTGCCCAAGCCGGATGTGCCGTTCCCGACCGAGGCGAAGCTGTACCACACCCAGGTCGGCTGGCGGATGGTCAACCCACGCTTTCCCCGGGAGTGGACGGCCAGCCTCGGCGCCTGCGCGGAAGCGGTCGCGCACGACCTCGGCATCACCCGTAACGAGCAGGACGACTGGGCGATGCGCTCGCACCATCTCGCCGCGGCGGCGTGGGAGGCGGGCCTGCACGACGAGTACGTGATGCCGGTCGCCGACGTCAGGCGCGACGAGTCGATCCGGCCGGACACGACGCTCGACAAGCTCGCCGGACTCAAACCGGCGTTCAGCGAATCCGGGTCGGTGACGGCCGGCAACGCGTCCCCGATCAACGACGGTGCGATCGCGGTCCTCGTCGCGTCCGAAGCGCAGACGACCGTGCTGGAGGCCCAGCCGCTCGGCCGGATCGTGGCGGCGGCCACCGTCGCGCTCGAGCCGCACCGGTTCACGTTGGCGCCCGTCGGCGCGATCCGCAAGGTACTGGCCCGCGCCGGCCTGGCGTTCGGCGACATCGCGGTGTGGGAGATCAACGAGGCGTTCGCCGCGATGGTCCTGTCCTGCCTGCAGGAGCTGCCGGAGATCGACCGTGAACTGGTCAACCCGAACGGGGGCGCGATCGCGATCGGCCATCCGCTCGGCGCGTCGGTGCCCCGGGTCGTCGTCGACGCCTGCCGGGAGCTGCGCCGTCGCGGTGGTGGGTACGCCGTCGCCGCCGCCTGTGTGGGCGTCGGCCAGGGGACCGCGATGGTGGTGCGCGTTGACTGAGGCCGTTCCGATGCCCGACGGGCTGCTCGAGCACGTCCGGCGGTTCTACGCCTCCGGCGCAGCACCCGTGACTCCGAAGTACGCGAGCACCGTCCTGCTGCTGCGGGAGGGCGAACCGGGCCTGGAGGTCTACCTGATCCGCCGGGCCAGCACGATGGCGTTCGCCGCCGGCATGCACGCCTTCCCCGGCGGTACGGTCGACCCGCGCGACACCGAGGTGCAGCCCGCATGGACGGGGCCGACCCCGGCCGAGTGGGCGACCCGGCTGGGCCTTTCCGAGCCGCTGGCCCGGGCGGTGGTCAGCGCTGCCGTCCGCGAGGTGTTCGAGGAGTGCGGGGTGCTGCTGGCCGGCCCCGACGCCGGCACCGTGGTCGGCGACGTCTCCGGCGAGGAGTGGGAGTCGGCGCGCCTGGCGCTGATCGCCCGGGAGGTCGGCTTTGCCGAACTGCTCGCCGAGCGGGGCCTGGTCGTACGGAGCGATCTGCTGACCCCGTGGGCGCGATGGCTGACGCCCGAGTTCGAGCCCCGCCGCTACGACACGTACTTCTTCCTGGCCCGGCTGCCCGAGCGGCAGGTGACCCGCGACGTCGGCGGCGAGGCGGAGCACGTCGTCTGGGGGCGGCCGGAAGACCTGGTGAACCTGCGGATGCTGCCGCCGACGGTCGCGGCGCTACGCGGGCTCACCGCGTACCGGAGTGTCGACGCGGCCATGGCCGCGGAGCGCGACGTGACGACGGCGGTCATGCCGCGCGCGGATCTGGACAGCGACCCGGTCCGGCTGCTCATCGACTGAGGACGCGCCGGACCGGGCCGTACCGGTCAGCCGAAGCGGCCGGTGATGTAGTCCTCGGTGCGCTTCACCGACGGGTTGGTGAAGATCTTCGCGGTGTCGTCGTACTCGATCAGGCGCCCCGGCTCGCCGGTCTTGTCGATCGAGAAGAAGCCGGTCCGGTCGGAGACCCGCGCCGCCTGCTGCATGTTGTGGGTCACGATCACGATCGTGTACTCGTTCTTGAGCTCGGCGATCAGGTCCTCGATGGCCAGGGTCGAGATCGGGTCGAGCGCCGAGCAGGGCTCGTCCATCAGCACGACCTGCGGCTCCACCGCGATGGTCCGGGCGATGCACAGCCGCTGCTGCTGACCGCCGGACAGGCCCGCGCCCGGCCGGTTGAGGCGGTCCTTGACCTCGTTCCAGAGGTTGGCGCCACGGAGCGCCTTCTCGCACGCCGCGTCCAGGAGGGACTTCTTGCGCACCCCGTTGAGCCGCAGGCCGGCGACCACGTTCTCGTAGATGGACATGGTCGGGAAGGGGTTGGGCCGCTGGAAGACCATGCCGATCATCCGGCGGACGGCCGTCACGTCGATGTCGCGGTCGTAGATGTTCTGACCGTCGATGAGCAGCTGGCCGCCGACCTTCGCACCCGGCAGCACCTCGTGCATCCGGTTGATGGAGCGCAGGAAGGTCGACTTCCCGCAGCCGGACGGCCCGATCAGGGCCGTGACCGACTTGGGCTCGATCGCCATCGTGATGTTGTCGATGGCGCGGAACGAGCCGTAGTACGCCGACACGTTGACGGCTTCGATGCGCTTGGCCATGGTGGGCACTCCTATCGACCCAGCTTGTTGCGTCGGGCCAGCAGTTTTGCGGCGACGGTCAGGGCGAGAACGAGGACGACGAGGGTCAGCGCCGCCGCCCAGGCCCGGCCGGGCGCGTACTTGGAGGCCGCGCCGGCCTGGTCGTAGACGAACAGCGACAGGGACTCCTGGCCGCCCGAGAACGGGTTGAAGTTGATGGCCGGGTTGCCGAACGCCACCAGGATCACCGGCGCCGTCTCGCCGCAGGCGCGGGCCACCGCGAGCATGACCCCGGTCACGATGCCGGGCGCCGCGGTGGGAAGCACGATCCGCAGGATCGTCCTCCATTTCGGTATCCCCAGCGCGTACGCGCCTTCGCGGAGCGCGCCGGGCACGAGACGCAGCATCTCCTCCGTCGATCGCACGACCGTCGGCAGCATGAGCACCGACAGCGCGAGCGCCGCCGCGAAGCCGGAGTACTGGGGCCGGCCGTTGTTGAAGTACGGCGAGACGATCAGCACCCAGAACGCCAGGATGAACAGGCCCGCCACGATCGACGGGATGCCGGTCATGACGTCGACGAAGAAGCGGATGAGCATGGACAGCCGGCCCCGCCCGTACTCGACGATGTAGATCGCGCCGAGGACACCCAGCGGGACCGTGATGAGGGTGGCGATGCCGGCCTGCTCCAGGGTGCCGATGATCGCGTGGTACGCGCCGCCCTCGTTGTCGAACGCGCTGACGTTGTTCATCGACACCTGGAGGAAGTACAGGCTCATCCGGTCGGAGCCCTTGACCAGCAGGGTGTACGCCACCGACAGCAGAGGTGCGAGGGCCAGCACGAACGCCGCGTACACCAGGGAGGTGGCAAGCCGGTTGCGGGCCGCCCGGCCGTTCTCGACTGCGGCGGACAGCACGGTCAGTCCAATGAGGAAGATCAACGCGGCGGCGATACCGGTGAGCACCGGTCCGCCCGCACCGGGCAGGTAGACCGCCAGCAGCGCGATCACGACGGCGGCGCCGGCGACACCGGCCGGCGTCCACTTCGGCAGCCGCCTGGTCTTCAGGCTCGACCGGGCGCCGACGGCGTGCGAAACAACTTCCGCACTCATGACAGCACCTCGCTGCGCTCGGTGCTGCCATGAGGCTCCAACGCGCTGAGCCAATCGATTCGCTCGCTTCGCTCGCTCACGCGGCACCTCCGGTGAACTCGCGGCGGCGGTAGACGATGGCGCGTGCCGTCATGTTGACCACCAGGGTGATGGCGAAGAGCACCAGGCCGGACGCGATCAGTGCGCTGCGTCCGGTCGGGTTGGCTTCGCCGAACTTGAGGGCGATGTTGGCGGCGATCGTGTTGCCGCCCGGACCGAGCAGGTCGAAGGAGACGTTGTAGACCGCGCCGAGCGTCAGCGCCAGCGCGATCGTCTCACCGAGGGCGCGGCCGAGGCCGAGCATGACCGCGGCGATGATGCCGGGCCGCCCGTACGGCAGGACCGCGGTGCGGATCATCTCCCACTTCGTGGCGCCAAGCGCCAGCGCCGCCTCTTCGTTCTGCGTGGGGGTCTGCAGGAAGACCTCGCGCGACAGCGACGTCACGATCGGCAGGACCATGATCGCGAGCACGATCGACCCAAGCAGAATCGACCGGCCGTACGGGCCGTTGCTGCCGAACAGCGGGATCCAGCCGAAGTTGTCGTGCAGCCACTTCGCGAAGTCGGAGACCGGCCGGTAGAAGTAGTCCCGGCCCCACAGGCCGAAGACGACGCTCGGCACGGCGGCGAGCAGGTCGACGAAGAAGCCGAGGACGCTGGCCACCCGGCGGTGCGCGTAGTGGGTCAGACAGAGCGCGATGCCGAGCGCGACCGGCACCGCCATCAGCAGGGCCAGCGCGGACGTCAGCACCGTGCCGAACGCGATCGCCGCGATGCCGAACTTCGCCGGGCTGGAGTCGGCGAACCACTGCTGGTAGGTGAAGAAGCTCTCGTGGTCAGCGCGCAGCGACGGGATCGCCTTCACGATCAGGAAGATCGCGATGGCGACGATGATGACGAGAACCATGGAGCCGGCAGCGGTGGCGGCTCCGCGGAAGACCGTCTCAGCGCCGAAACGCCGGCCCCTTGGCAACGCACCACCCCCGCCGGCGCCCTGGGCGTCGACGGGGGTGGTGGTGAGCGATGTGTGGCTCACGGTTTGTGTCCCTGTCTTGTCAGGCCATGTCGTTGATGGCCGCCGCGACCTTGGTCTGCAGCGTGTCGGGCAGCGGCGCGTAGCCGATGTCGCCGAGCTTGGCCTGCCCGTCCTTGCTCGCGACGAAGCCGAGGAAGGACTTCAGTAGCGACAGCTTGTCGGCCGGGTTGCCCTTGCTGCACGCGATCTCGTAGGTCACCAGGACGATCGGGTAGGCGCCCGACTCCTTGGTGGCGTAGTCGATCTTGAGGCTCAGGTCGCCGTTGGTGCCCACCACCTGAGCGCCGGCGACCGCCTTACCCGCCGACGTCGGGTCGAGCGCCACGTACTCACCGGCGCCGTTCTGGACCTTCGCGGCGGTGAGGCCGCCGGCCTGCACGAACGAGTACTCGACGTAGGCGATCGAGCCAGGGGTCTGCTTCACCAGGGCGGAGACGCCGTCGGAGCCCTTGGCGGCCTGTCCACCCGGGGCCTTCCAGACCTTGTCGTTGCCGAAGGTCCAGTCGGAGGCGGCGGAGGCGGCCAGGTACTTGGTGAAGTTGTCGGTCGTACCCGAGGAGTCCGACCGGTGGATCGGCGCGATCGGGGCGGACGGCAGGGTGGCGCTCGGGTTGTCCGCCTTGATCGCCGGGTCGTCCCAGGTCTTGACGGCGCCCGAGAAGATCTTCGCCAGGGTGGCGGGCTTGAGCTGGAGGTCCTTGACGCCGTCGACGTTGTACGCCACGGCGATCGGGCCCACGACCATCGGCAGGTCGATCGCCTGGCCGCCGGTGCAGCGGGCGTCCGCCTTGGTCTTCTCGTCGCCCGCCTTGAGCGCCGAGTCGGAGCCGGCGAAGTCGGCCGTGTTGGCGGTGAAGGCCTGGATGCCCGCGCCGGAGCCGGTGCCCTGGTAGTTGATCTGCGCACCGTTGCAGGACTGGCCGTACTGCTTGACCCACTCGGCCATGGCGTTCTGCTGGGCGGTCGAGCCCTGCGCGGTCAGCGAGCCGGTCTTGCAATCGATGGTCGGCTTCGCGGCACTGCTCGTGTCACCTGACGGAGTCTTGCTCGTGTTGTCCGAGCCGCACGCGGCGAGCGCGAGCGTCGAGGCCGCGATCGCGACCAGTATGCCGTGACGCTTCAGCTTCACTGCTGTCCCTTCGGGGGTACGTTCGTCTCGTTCCTGGTCTGGTCGGAACGAGTTTGCGAAGTTGACGTTCCTCATCAACCGATGCCGAACGTTAGGAGAGCGAGGTTGCCGGCCGTCCGGTCTCACATGAACGAAGGGTGAACACCAGGCCCGACTCGAATAACAGCTCGTCGGGTACGGGATGGCGCCCAGGTGAACAGCCCAGGTCACGCCCGCCTTGTCCGGTTATCGCGCACGGAGGGCGGGTAAGGGTGGTCACTTGACAAACGTGACGATCGATGCAGCTGTGCGTCACGATCGATGCAGCCGTACGTGACGGTCGGTGGAGCGGAGCGTGACGAGCGGTGTGGCTCAGCCCAGGCGGCGGAAGCACACGTGGGCCGTCCAGCGGGCGAAGCCCAGCTTCTCGTACAGCCGCACAGCCTTGGTGTTCGACTCGTCCACGTACAGCATCACGTGGTCGAGGCCCTGAGTGCCGAGGTGGTGCAGGCCCGCCAGGGTCAGCGTGGTGCCGAGCCCGGTGCCGTGCGCCGCCGGCGCCACGCCGAGCACGTACACCTCGCCGATCGGTTCACCCACGCCAGCGTGGATCTTGGTCCAGTGGAAGCCGAGCAGCTCGCCGTCGGGGTCCCGCTGGGCGAGCAGGAACCCGGCCGGGTCGAACCACGGCTCCTTCATGCGCAGGCGCAGATCCTCGATCGTCCACCTGCCCTGCTCGGGGTGGTCGGCGAACGCGGCGGCGTTCAGCGCGAGCCAGGCCGTGTCATCGGTGCCGGGGCGGAACGGCCGGATGCTCACCCCGTCGGGAAGGGTCGGCTCGGGCACCGGGGTGGACAGCGACCGGCGCATCTGGAACAGCACCCGGGAGCGCTCGAAGCCCAGCGACAGCGACAGCGCGGACGCCGAGGGGTGGTCACCGTGGGCCCACACCCACAGCGGGCCCTTGTCGGCGGCCGCCATCACCTCGGTCATCAGGGTCCGTCCCAGGCCGTGCCGCCGGCGCAGCGGGTGGACGGCCAGTTCGGCCGTCGCGCCCTCCGCCGGGTCGGTGACGTCGACGTACGCATAGCCGACGAGGTCACCGTCGTGTCGTGCCAGCAGGTGTACGGCGTGGGTGTCACCGGCGGCGCGCAGATGCAGCACGACGTGCTCGGACAGCGGGTACGCGCCGTCGGCGTCGTCCGCGGCCCGCATCAGATCGAGAACTTCAGCCACCTCACCGGCTGTCAGCCGGTCTTTTCGCTGTACACGTGCCACCGCTGCCACGCCGCTACGGTAGCGGCCAGCGATCACCGATCAAGCGCGGGGACTGTGTGTGAACTCGGCAACACTCTCGGTCGCCGGCTCGGGGAGCGGGCGCGCCGACGGGACGACGAACTTGTACCCGACCTGGCGCACGGTGCCGATCATCGACTCGTACTCCGAGCCCAGCTTGGCGCGCAGCCGCCGGACGTGGACGTCGACCGTACGGGTGCCGCCGAAGTAGTCGTAGCCCCACACCTCGCGCAGCAGCTGGTCGCGGGTGAACACCCGGCCCGGGTGCTGCGCCAGGAACTTCAGCAGCTCGAACTCCTTGTATGTCAGGTCGAGCGGCCGTCCCTTGAGCTTCGCGGCGTACGTGTCCGGGTCGATCGTCAGCTCACCGGCTTTGACCAGGGCGTCCGCCCGGCCGCTGGCGGCCTGGGTGGCCCTGCCGACGGCCACCCGCAGGCGGGCCTCGACCTCGGCCGGGCCGGCGGTCGCCAGCAACAGGTCGTCGAGGCCCCAGTCGGCGTGCACCGCCACCAGCCCGGCCTCGGTCAGCACCGCCATGAGCGGCATGCCCAGGCCGGTGGCCCGCAGCATCCGGCAGGTGGCGCGGGCCTCGGCGAGCTCGGTGCGCGCGTCGACGAGGACGACATCGGGGCTGGGGCCGCCGACCAGGGTGCGGACGTCGCGCGGCGCGGTCCGTACGGTGTGCGGCAGCAGGTCGAGCCCTGGTAGCACCAGTTGGCCGGCAGGGGCCGCGGTCAGTAACAGGATCTCCACGCAGTCACCTCCGTCGCCGCGACGCACCAGCTTCCGGCGCCACGGGCTCTTGCGCCATCGTCCGGCGTCGCTGACGGGCGGGTCGTTTCAGAGAATACCGGAGAACCTGCAAAAACAGACATCTGATGAATGCAGTGGATCAATGCGTGGCACGGTTCGCCCCACGAGCGGGCCTCTGGCACGATTCGTGGCGTGCCTGCGACCTTCTCCCCTGACGACCCGCTCGACGACCCGTCACCTGGGCGGTCGGTGGGCGGTCCGGGTGGGTACCCCGATGATCAATCAGGGTACGAGGGCCGGCGGAGGCATCGGGAGACGCGCCGGGGACGCCGGCGGGCCGGTGCGGGCGACACGCGGCCGACGGAGCGGTGGCCCGACGCGGCCGCTGCCGTCCTCGCCGGTGACGACCCGACCGGGCAGATTCCGGTGATGGACGACGGTCCCGGCGAGGCGGCGGCCGTCCCGGTGTCGCGGACCTCGACGCTCGCGGTGGCCGGCTGTGCCGCCCTGCTCACGCTCGTCCTGGTGCTCGGCGCGCTGGCCCCGGCCGGGGCGTACGCGGCGGTGGTGTTCGCCGTGCAGGCCCTGTACGTGGCCGCCTGGGCGACCGCGGCGCGGCCGCCCGCGCCGCGGATCGTGGCCGGGGTGGGGCTGGCCGCGGCGGTCGCCGCCGACGTCGCCGCGACGCTGGCCGATCCCGCCTCGCTCGCGCCGCTGGCGTACGTGGTGGCCGCCGGATTCGTGGCCGGCGTGGTGGGCCAGCTCGCGCGGCGGGCCGGCCGGGACCGGGTGACCGAGTCGCTCGGCTCCACCCTCGTGGTCGTGGTCGGCGCGGTGTCGCTGGCGAGCCTCGTGGTGTTGGCGCGCCATCCGCGGGGTACCCAAGCCATCGTGGCCTGTCTACTTGCCGCCGGCGCGGCGGTCGCCGTGGCGCGGCTCACGGATGCCGTGGCGCCGCGGCCGCGCTTCGTGCCGGACGTTCCGCGCGGTAGGGTCGGCGTGCTGCTCGGCGTGCTGGTAGGAACCGGCGCGGCGGCCGCCGCGGGCTCGCTCGACACCGGTGTGACCATCGGTGCGGTGGCTGCCGCGGGGCTCGCCACCGCGCTGATCGCGGTGGTGGTCGACCTGTCGGTGAGCTACGTCGAGGCCGGCCGCCGGTTGGCCGGGATGGCCACGGCCCCGTCTCCAGCCCGGTTGGCACAGGGCCCGCTCGGGGCGTTCGCGCTGGCCGCCCCGGTCATGTACGCGGCCAGCGCACTGCTGCTGTTGGACTACCTGTAGCCCGGTGACCCGGCAAGCCCGGTTCGAAGACACCCGTCAAGGAGGATGGTGTGGCGGTTCGCGGACGTCGATCGCTGATCGGACTGGTGACGGTCGTGGTGGTGCTGGCCGGTCTGTTTGTCGTGGCCGACCGGGTCGCGGCGAACATGGCCGAGCAGCGGATCGCGGACCAGGCCGCCACCGAGATGCGCAACCGGGGCATCACCTCGGACGGGAAGCCCACGGCCGACATCGCGGGATTCCCGTTCCTGACCCAGGTGATGGGCGGCACGTACCAGAAGGTGACGATCACCGTCGACCACCCCCGTAACGACCAGGGGGCGTTGGACAAGATGACTCTCGTCGCCACGAACATCCACGCCCCGCTCGACGCGATCACCTCCGGTCACGGACAGGTGAAGGCGGACGCCGTCCAGGGCACGGCCACCGTCGGCTGGAGCGCGATCCGCGATCTGATCGACCTGACGCCGCTGCGTCAGATTCCGGGTCTGGACGTCTCGCAGCTCAAGCTCGGCGTGAAGAACGATCACGTGAACCTCACCGCGCCGATCTCGATCGCCGGCTTCACGCTGCAGTTGCAGGCCACCGGCACGCTTGCCGTCAACAAGGGCGAGGTGCGCCTGCAGTTGGACGACGTGCGCGCCGCGGATTCGGGCGGGGCGGCCACGCTGATCCCGCAGTCGGTCATCAGCTCGTTCATCGGCCAGTACCGCGACCAGCTCGCCGCCCGGATCGCCGTACCGAACCTGCCGTACAGCCTGGTCGTCAACAAGGTCGCTACCAGCGACACCGGGGTGCTGATCACCGCCACCGCCGCCGACGTCGTGCTGTCGGGTCAGTCCTGACGTTCATGGTTCAACCAGCCCTGCCCGGGCATATTGCTCAGAATGAGTCGAATGAGGAGCTATCGGGGTAACGGGGCCGGTGGCCAGGTGAGCCCTGTCTCGCCAATCGGGCAACCCTGCCTCCGCGGATTTTGTGATGCTAGGCTCCCTGGCCATGGGCACGTTGCTCACGAAGAGGCGCGCGGTTGATCTATGCCGCGTGGCCGCCTGTCTGTGTCGCCTCGCCTGACGGCGGGTCGATCGCGCGTGCTCTCCTGCGCCCAGGCCGCTGACGGGGGCACCGCCTGACGCGGGCCAGACCCCGCATCGCGCCTTGCGAACCCGCCCCGTGATCCGTCCTTCTGGGTCGTCCGTGGCGTGCCGTGCGAAACGTCAGCGCGTACGGCGGCTCTCAACCCGAATTGTCATTCGAGGGAGCTCAAACATGAGTCGTGACTCCGTACTCGTCACAGCCGACTGGGCCGAAAAGAACATCGGCGCTGACAACGTGGTGTTCGTCGAGGTCGACGAGGACACCACCGCGTACGACGGGGGCCACATCCCCGGCGCGGTGAAGATTGACTGGAAGACCGAGCTGCAGGACCCGGTCCGCCGGGACTTCGTCAACAAGCAGCAGTTCGAGGCGCTGCTGTCCCGCAAGGGCATCGCGGGCGACGACCTCGTCGTCCTGTACGGCGGCAACAACAACTGGTTCGCGGCGTACGCGTACTGGTACTTCAAGCTCTACGGCCACGAGCAGGTCCGGCTGCTCGACGGTGGCCGCAAGAAGTGGGAGCTCGACGGGCGTCCGTACACCAAGGACGTCCCGGCGCGGCCCGCCACCAACTACGTCGCCAAGGAGCAGGACGGCTCGATCCGGGCCTTCCGCGACGACGTCCTCGCCGCCATCGGCTCGCACAACCTGGTCGACGTGCGCTCGCCCGACGAGTACGCCGGCCGGCTGAACGCCCCGGCCCACCTGCCGCAGGAGCAGTCGCAGCGCCCGGGCCACGTCCCCACCGCGATCAGCGTGCCGTGGAGCAAGGCCGCCAACGAGGACGGCACCTTCAAGTCCGACGAGGAGCTGCGCAAGCTCTACCTCGACGCGGGCATCGACGAGAGCAAGCCGACCATCGCGTACTGCCGTATCGGTGAGCGCTCCTCGCACACCTGGTTCGCGCTGCACGAGCTGCTCGGCTACTCCGACGTGCGCAACTACGACGGTTCCTGGACCGAGTACGGCTCGCTCGTCGGCGTCCCGGTGGCGCTCGGCGACGAGCCCGGCGAGGCCTGAGCGGCCTGACAGGCTGAGAGGAGACGCGACATGAGCATTGACGGTTGCGGCGCGCCGGAGCAGGGCGCACCCCTGCCCGCCAGCGTGGACGTGGCGAAGGAGACCGTGATCAGTGGCGTGGTCCGCGCGGGCGACGCGCCGGTCGAAGGAGCGTACGTGCGGCTGCTCGACTCGACCGGCGAGTTCACCGCCGAGGTCGTGACGTCGCCGGCCGGCGAGTTCCGCTTCTTCGCGGCGCCGGGCACGTGGACGCTGCGCGCGCTTTCCCGCGCGGGCAACGGCGATGCCACGGTGTCCGTGGATCGTGGCATCAACCAGGTTGCGGTGTCTGTCGCCGCCTGATTACCCTGATTTCGGATCCTCCCCAGGATCATTGAACGGCCCGCCTCTGACGAGAGGCGGGCCGTTCGCCTTTTGCCCGGCCTCGTGCGCGCCCCGCTCGAAGGCCCTGCCACCATGTGGCACGTGACGACCGACGGTCCTGCAGTCCAGCCCGCTCCCGCGCCGCAGCGGCCGGCCGTCCGCCGGCGCTGGCTGGTGGTCGCGGCCGGGGTCTGGGCCGTACTCGTGATCGCGTTCGCGATCTATGCGGTCCATCGAGGCGGATCGACCGTACGGGAACAGACGAGCGTCGCCCACGCGCTGCCCACCGTCGATCGGGCGATCGCCGAGGCGGTCACCGCGGCCGGGCCCGCCGGCGCCGTTGCCGAGATCGACGGGTACCGCGAAGTGAGCGGCCATTGCATGATCACCACCGCGCGCGCGGGCGCCCGGTACCAGCGGGCCGCGTACCTGTACGTGCCGGTCGGTCGGGAGCCCGCGCTGCTCGACGGGATCGCCGCGCGGCTGCCGCGCGGCTACGACGCGCGGGTCAGTGGGTCAGGCGCCCACGCGCTGACCGCGGACGCGGGCGACTTCGTCACGCTCGAGGGTGGCATCTCCGGGCCGGGGGAGGTGCGGCTCACCGCCGACACCGGCTGCCGGCCGCTCACGCGTCCGGTCAGCGAGCACGCGCCCACGCCGAGCGCGGCCGACCGGGCGCCCGTCGAGGTGGCGCTGTCGGCCCTGAAGCTCAGCGCCGTGCGCTGGCAGGCGCACCGCGTCGACTGCGCGCGCGGCGGCGCGGTGCGCACCGTACGCGCGGACGGGCCGCCCGGAACCGTCCTGCCGCCGCTGGCCGGCGCGCTGCGCGCGGTCGCGCCCGACGCCGTCGTGGTGCGGCCCGACCTGTACGTGTACCGCAGTGGCCCGGCCGGGGTCGTGGTGCGTACCGCGGACGGCGTATCGACGGTGACCGCGACGACCGGTTGCGGCGGTCAGTAGACCGGTGCTGCGGCGATCAGCAGACCAAGCGCTGCGGTCAGTAGACCAGCGCCTGGGCACCCTCGGTCATGCACTCCTCGACGAAGACCGCCGCGCCCGCGATGCGCACCCCTTCGATGACGTCGGCCTCCCCGATGTTCCGGCGCGCCGCGCACTGGGTGCAGGCGGTCACCTGGCCGCCGGCCAGGATGGTCGCCAGCAGGACCTCAAGGGGCGCCGAGTGCGGCAGTTCGAACTCGGCCGCCCGGCCGGGCAGGGCGAACCAGGTCGATTCGCCGGTGAGCCACAGCGAGGTCGGCACTCCGGCCGTGACGGCGGTCGCGGCGACGGTGAAGGCCTGCGCGCAGCGCTCCGGCGCGTCCAGCCCGGCGGTGACCTTGACGACGAGAGTGCGTCCCATGGAGGCAGCATAGGATCTCGGTTATGACCACGGTTCTGCGGCGGGTGTCAGGGTAGCGATGCCGTGGTGACCGAGATCGGATTCGTCAGCCTGCTGGTCGCCGGCTTCGGCGCGCTCGCCGGCGGGCTGGGCTATGTGGCGGTACGCGTGTCGAGGGGACGTTGGTAAGAGTGAGCGAGGAGAGTCAGGTCAACCCGGTGTGGATGGGCCAGATCCCGGTTGACCCGTACCCCTTCGAGGAGACCCACGACCTGCGTACGGGGCCGGACCTGCACCCGGCGCTGCTGGGGCTGCTGCCGTTCGTGGGCGTGTGGCGGGGCCGTGGCCAGGGTGGCTACCCGAGCCTGGAGCAGGACTTCGAGTTCGCCCAGGAGGTCCGCTTCAGCCACGACGGCCGGCCGTTCCTGTTCTACGAGTCGAGGACCTGGCTCATCGAGCCCGACGGCAAGGCGATCCGCCCGTCCGCCCGCGAGGTCGGCTGGTGGCGACCGGTCCAGACCGACCCGGGTGCCGAGCACGCGGCCGAGGCCGTGCCGACGAAGAGCGACGAGATCGAGGTGCTGCTGACCCACCCGACCGGCTTCCTGGAGCTCTACCTGGGGAAGGTGGAGGCGGGCGGCACCCGGGTGGAGATGGCGACCGACGCGATCGTGCGTACGGCCACGGCCAAGGAGGTGCGGTCGGGCAAGCGCCTGTACGGCATCGTCGAGGGCGCGCTGCTGTACGCGTACGACATGGCCGCCGTCGGCCAGCCGATGGCGCCGCACATCTCGGCGCGCCTGGAGCGGGTCGCCGGCTGAGCGGAAACCTCAGCCGAGCGGAAACGTCAGCCGAGTAGAAACCTCAGCCGAGCAGGGGGAAGCGGTCGGCGACCGGGCCGAGCGCCGACCGCTCGTCAGCCGTGAGCGGCAGCCGGCCGGTGCCCTTGAGCACGTACGTCTCGTCGTCCCAGGATGGCGGCCGGGGACCGTCGAGCAGCGCGTCCAGCGTCGCGCAGGCGGCGGCCAGCGGCTCGGCGGCCGGTGGCGGGGCGTTCGGCAGGTCCACCACGAGGTCGAGGTGGTGCACGGCCGCTTCGACGGCGAGCGTGGTGACGAAGTCGGGCACGGACAGCACGTGGCCCTGGGTCGTCACGTACCCGTCGACCGGTGCCGCGGCGGCCGCCCGTACCGCTGCCGGGGCGGTGTCGAGCCAGTGCCGCACCACGCCGCTGGGCTCCTCGTACGCCGACGCCTGAATCCGGGTCCAACGGGCGTGCCGCCGCCGGGCGCCCTCGCCGGTCCCGGGTCGGAACGGCCGCCAGTACGTGGCGAAGTCGACGTCGGCCGGCCCGGGCGCCGGGCTCGCGAAGGCGACCAGGGCCCGCTGCGCGTCGAGCAGAACGTGGAACAGCAGATCCGCGACCGTCCAGCCACGGCAGCGGGTCGGCCGGATCAGGTCGTCGTCGGACAGGGGCGTGACCGCGTCGCTGATCCGCTCGTACGCCGCCGCGATCACAGGTAGCCCAGCAGCTTCTGCATCCGCTCGGTCTCCGGTGACGGGCCGAGGGCGACGCCGTCCAGGGTGCGGACCTCGGTCAGCCCGCGCACCGACGACGCGAGCCAGACCCCGTCGGCGCTGTGCAGCTCCGCCGGGCGGACCAGCCGCTCGGCCGCCCGCATCCCGAGTTCGCCGGCGTGCTCCAGCAGGTAGGCGGCGGTCGTGCCGGCCAGGATCCCGGTCGTGGCGGCGGGGACCGTGTACAGGACGCCACCCGCGAGCCACACCAGCGTCGCCGTGGGCGCCTCCAGGGCGTACCCGTCGGCGGAGGTCCACAGCACCTCGTTCACGCCCTGCTCGGCCGCCCAGCGCAGGCTGGCCATGTTGACCGCGTACGACAGGGTCTTGGCGCCGCCGAGCAGCCACGGCGCGCCCGGGCGGGCCTCGGCCGGCACCGCCAGGGTCGCCGTCGCCACACTGACGCCGGTGTGCCGGGCCTCGACGGCGGCGGGCGCGAGCGGCGCGACGGTGGCGTACACGGTGACCGGGCCGCCGTCCTCCGGCCCTCGGGTGCAGACCAGCCGCAGCGCCGCCTCGTCGGCGGCCGGCCACGCCGCGCAGGCCTGGCCCGCCAGCTCGACGAGCGCGGCGCGGTCCGGCAACGGGATCGCCAGCAGCGCCGCTGAGCGGCTCATCCGGTCCAGGTGCCGGTCCAGGAGCCATGGCTGACCGCCCCGGACGTGCATGGTCTCGAAGACCCCGTCGCCGCGCAGGACGCCGAGGTCGTCGGCGCGCAGGACGGGCGTGTCGGCGGGGACCACCCCGACGCCGAGAAGGGCGAGTACACGGGCCATGTTGGCGAGCCTAACGTCCCCTAGGATCGACTTTGTGCCGTCATCTGGGGTAAGCGATCCGCGCGGGCCGGACACCTCGCTGGCCGAGGTGCTGCGCGCGCGTGGGCTGCGGCTGACCGCGCAGCGCCAACTCGTGCTGGAGGCGGTCTACACGCTCGGCCACGCGACCCCGGACCAGGTCCACGAGGCGGTGTCCCGCACCGCGGCCGGCGTCAACATCACCACCGTGTACCGGACGCTGGAGCTGCTCGAGGACCTGGGCCTGGTGCGGCACACCCACCTGTCACACGGCTCGCCCACCTACCACGCGGTCGGCGAGGACCAGCACGTACACCTGGTCTGCCGGGGGTGCGGCGAGGTGGACGAGGTGTCGCCGTCCGTACTGGACGGGCTGGTGCAGGGCCTGGAGAGCAGCCGCGGGTTCAGCGTCGACGTCGGCCACGTCGCGCTGTTCGGCACCTGCCGGCGGTGCGCGGGACAGCCCGCGAGGGAGAGCGAGAACCTGTGATCATGGCATCCGGCGCGGTACCTGTCGCCGCGCTCGACCCCGACAGTCCCGACAGCGGGATCGTCGCCCACTACGGCGACCCGATGCGCGAGCAGCGCACGTTGGCGACCTCGGTCGGGCTGGTCGACCGGTCCAACCGGGGCGTGCTGGCGGTGCCGGGCGAGGACCGGCTGGGCTGGCTGCACAGCCTCACCACCCAGTACCTGACGGACCTGCCGCCCATGACCGGCACCGAGCTGCTCGTGCTGTCGCCGCACGGGCACGTGGAGCAGCACGCCGTGGTCACCGACGACGGCGCGACGACCTGGCTGGACGTCGAGCCCGGGCAGGCGCAGCCGCTGCTGGACTTCCTGACCCGCATGCGCTTCCTGCTGCGGGTCGAGCCGACCGACGTGAGCGCCGACTTCTCGCTGCTGTCGCTGGTCGGGCCGGACGCCGACGAGGCGCTCATCGCGCTGGGGGTCGGCCCGCTGCTGCCGCCCGACGCGGTGGCCGTGCCCGGTCCGAAGTTCGCCGCCGGCTCCGTGCCGGCGCGGCCGACCACCCGGTACTCGGTCGGCGCGCTGCCGGACCTGGGCGGCTGGGCGCGCCGCATGCCGTACGGAGCGGATCTGCTCCTGCCCCGCGGCGCCGAAGCCGACCTGGTCGCGGCGGCCGGGGTGCCGCTGGCGGGGATGTGGGCGTTCGAGGCGCTCCGGGTGGCCGACCGCCGCCCGCGGTTCGGCTTCGAGACCGACCACCGCACCCTGCCGGCGGAGGTCGGCTGGACCGCCCCGGCGGTGCACCTGGAGAAGGGCTGCTACCGGGGCCAGGAGACGATCGCCCGGGTGCACCACCTCGGTCGCCCGCCGCGCCGGCTCGTCCTGCTGCACCTGGACGGCATCACCACCGAGGAGCTGCCGGCACCGGGTACGGCGGTGACCACGCCGGAGGGCCGGCAGGTGGGGTTCGTGGGTACGGCGGCGCGCCATTTCGAACTCGGCATGATCGCGCTCGCGCTCGTCCGGCACAACGTGGCCGACGACGCTGCGCTGCGGGTGGGCGAGGCGGCGGCGGCCATCGATCCCGGGGAGTGAGCGATGTCGGTTGACCAGGTCGCCGTGGTCCTGCTGGTGGACCGGTACGGGCGGTTGCTGATGCAGCACCGGTCGGCCGACGCGCCCGTCTCGCCCAACCAGTGGGGGCTGCCCGGTGGGCACGTCGAGCCGGGCGAGGAGCCGCTGGCCGCCGCGCACCGCGAGCTGCTGGAGGAGACCGGCCTGACGGTCGATCGGCTCGATCTGTACTGGCGGGGCCGGCGGCCGGGGTCGCCGTCCGTGGAGGTCTGGGCGTTCCACGGGGTGACCGCGGCGACCCAGGACGACGTGGTGCTCGGCGAGGGGCAGGCGATGGTCTTCCTGCCCCCTGACGAGGCGCTGGCCCGCGACCTCGCCACGACCGCCACGCTGCTGGTGCCCGGCTTCTTCCGGTCGCGCGAGTATACGGACGCCACGCAGCGGGCGCGGACACTCGCCTGATCGCCGGCCGCCGGTCGTACGGGACCTGGTCATGGCGTGCGAGGATGACCGGCGTGACGACAACGACGTTGATCACGGTCGCGCCGACCGGAGCCGAGTCGAGCAAGACCGATGTACCGGCGCTGCCGGTGACCCTGGACGAGCTGGTCGCTACCGCCAAGGAGTGTGAGGCGGTCGGCGCGAGCGTCATCCACGTGCACATCCGCGACGACGACGCCCGGCCCACACTCGATCTCGGCCGGCTGCGCGACACCGTCGACGCGCTGCGCTCCGAGACGGGGCTGATCGTCCAGCTCTCCAGCGGCGGCGCGGTGACCGACCCGGAGGCCGACCGGCTGCGGGTGCTGGAGGCGGCGCCCGACATGGCCTCCTGCACGATGGGTACGGTCAACTTCGGCGACGACGTCTTCCTCAACCGGTGGGAGTTCATCGTCGAGCTGCACGAGTCGATGCGTGACCGGGGGATCGTCCCGGAGTACGAGATCTTCGACCTCGGCCACCTGACCTCCCTCCAGCGCCTGCTGGACCGGCACGGGCTGCCCTTCGGTGGGCACGTGCACGTCGACTTCGTCCTCGGGGTGCCGGGAGGGGCGGCGGGTACGACCGAGACGCTGGTCGCGTTCAAGCACGCGCTGCGCGACCTGCCGGAGGACACCACGTTCTCGGCGACCGGCATCGGGCGCAGCACGCTGCCGGTGCTGATGGCGTCGCTGTCGGCCGGTGGCCACCTGCGGGTGGGCATGGAGGACACGATCACGTACGCCAAGGGTCAGCCGGTGGAGAGCAACGCGCAGCTGGTGGCCCGTGCGGCCGGGTTCGCACGGCTCGCACAGCGCCCCCCGATGTCGGTCGCGGAGGCCCGCGCGCTCCTCGGAGTCAAGAGTTGACGGACCTGTACGCGGGCGGCGAGGTGCTCGTCGAGGTGGCCCGCTCGGGCTTCGTGGAGAGCCGCCACTACGGCTCCGTCGTGGTGCTCGGGGCGGACGGGGAGGTGACGACCTGGGCCGGCGACGTGACCGGCCCGGTTTTCCCGCGCTCGTCCAACAAGCCCATGCAGGCGGTCGGGATGCTTCGCGCCGGGCTGGAGCTCGCCGACGACGCCGACCTGGCGCTGGTCTGCGCCAGCCACCACGGTGAGCCGTTCCACGTGGCGCGGGCCCGTGCGATGCTCGCCGCGGCCGGGATCGACGAGGCGCAGTTGCGGACCCCGCCGGACTATCCGCTGTCCGATTCGGCGCGCGACGATATCGTCCGGGCCGGCGGCGGCCGCGAGCCGATCCTGATGAACTGCTCCGGCAAGCACACCGGGATGTTGCTGACGTGTGCGGCCAACGGCTGGCCGTACGACGACTACCGCTCGTCCGGACATCCGTTGCAGCAGCGGCTGGCGGAGACCGTGGCGGAGCTCGCCGGCGAGCAGATCGCGGCGACCGGGGTGGACGGCTGCGGAGCGCCGGTGTTCGCGCTGTCGCTGCGCGCTCTCGCGGAGGCGTTCCTGCGGCTGGTCTCGGCGGCCCCGGGCACCCCCGAGCGGCGGGTGGCGGATGCCATGCGCGCCCACCCGGAGCTGATGTCCGGTACCGGGGCGGAGGACGCCCGGCTCATGCGCGCCGTGCCGGGACTGCTGTCGAAGGTTGGCGCCGAGGGCGTACAGGCGGTGGCGCTGGCCGGCGTCGGCGCGGTGGCCGTCAAGATCGATGATGGTGCTCAGCGGGCGCGGATGCCGGTCCTCGCGTCGGCGCTGCGCCGGCTCGGGGTGCGCGCGGACGTCCTGGACGGGTACGCGCAGGCGCCCGTCCTCGGCGGTGGCAGACCCGTCGGCGCGGTCCGTTCCGTCTGGTAGGTGAGGGTTTCTTTCCGCCAGACATCGCGTCGTAATGCGCCCGGAACGTGGGCGCGTTGCAATTGACGTGTGCGGGGAGTCACGCTAACTCCAGCAAGCGCTTTGCTTGCAAGAGCAAGCAGAGCGGCGTACGTTCGAATCGTGACCGCTCCACGCGACATCGGTGGCTTCATCCGCGATCTGCGCCGCAACGCGCAGATCTCGCTGCGCCAGCTTGCCGAGCAGGCCGGGGTCAGCAACCCGTACCTCAGCCAGATCGAGCGCGGCCTACGCAAGCCGAGCGCGGAGGTGCTCGCGCAACTGGCCCATGCGCTGCGGGTCTCCACCCCGGTGATGTACCTGCGTGCGGGCCTGCTCGATGCCAGCGGCGGGCAGGAGGGGGTGCTCGCGGCGATCGCCGCGGATCCGGACCTGACCATCGCGCAGAAGCAGTCGCTGACGCAGATCTATGAGACGTTCCGGCGTGAGAACCTGCGGAGCGCCGAGGTGAATGATGTGGATTCGTCCACGTTTGACCCGCCGGTGGAGCCGGGTACTCACGAAGAAACCGCCGCGACCACCCGTAAGACCGCGACCCGCCGGGCGACCGCGGCGCGCAAGACCGCCGCGACCGGTCAGGCTGAGCCGGCCGCCGGCACGGACGAAACGACCGCCCCGGCCCGCAAGCCGCGCAAGGCCGTCAAGCGGCAGCCACGCACCACGCGATCCCAGTCGAGCTCCGAGGCCCCCAGCGCGGAGGGCTCCGGCGCGCAGAACGCGAAGGAAAGGACCGAGGAGAAAGCATGAACGCGAAGACCGAGCCCAGGAAGATTCCCGCCCCGCTGTACGCCGCTGCCGGCGCCGGGGAGCTCGCCTACGAGCAGCTGCGCCGGCTGCCGGAGCGCGTGGCCGAGCTGCGCGGGCGCGTGGCCGAGCTGCGTCCCGTGGTGACCGAGGCGGTGACCGAGCGCGTGTCGGAGCGCAACCTACGCGCCGATCTCGACAAGCTACGAGACAGCGCCCGGCGCAACGCCCAGGTGTTCGTCGCCAGCGCGCAGGTCGCCCAGCGGCAGGCCGCCGCCGTCTACGAGGAGCTGGTGGCCCGCGGCGAGCGGATCGTGGCCGGTGCCCGCACCGAGCAGGCCAAGGCGCAGCTCGCCACGGCCAAGGCCGAGATCAAGGACGCGGAGAAGACCGAGGCCAAGGTCGAGGCGGAGACCCTGATCGCCAAGCACGCCGAAGACGCGCAGCAGCCGCTGCCGTCGGTGCCGGCGAAGCCCACCAAGCGGACCCGCTCGGCCGCCAGCAAGTAAGCGAGCAACAGCTCACACGCCGGGTCCCCGGCGCCGATCTCGGCGCCGGGGACCCGGGCGTTTACCGGCGCCGACTTCTGGCCGGGCCCCGGTCGAGCTCCTGGTCGGGCCGGTCGGGAAGAGCCGGTGCGCCCGAGAAACGGGATCGCCGCAGTTAAGCTCAGTGCATGGCCATCGCCGCACCACTCTTCTACAAGTCGATCATCGCCTGGCTGGATCTGCTGTTACTGATCCTCGCCCTGCTTGTCGAGGTCGGAGCCTTCGGACACTGCCTCCTGCAGCGACCTGACGCGTTCTCCGCGATCGGCACGCTCCCCAAGGGCGCCTGGCTGGCGATGCTCGGCGGCTCAGTGCTGGTGACGCTGCTGTTGGGCCCCACCTACATCCTCGGACTGGTCGCCATCACCATCGGACTGGTCTATCTGCTCGACGTTCGTCCGGCGATCCGCGACGTGGTCGACGGCCGCGGATCCTGGTGATGGATTTCCGCTGGCCGCCGCCGCCTGATGGGCGCCCCGAGCGATACCGGCCGCCGGTCAACCGCGGGCCGCAGACCGGCCGTCCGACGTTGCCCACCCCGCCGACCGAACTGCTCGCCACGCCGCACGGCGTCGAGCTGGAGTGCCTGGCCACCGGCGCGGGCCATCCGGTCACGGTGTTCGCCCACGGCCTGGCGGCCGGCATCCCCGAGACCCGCCCGCTGGGCAGCGGCGTACCCGGCCGTCGGGTGTTCTTCCAGTTCCGCGGCCACGGCCGCTCCGCCGCGCCGCCCGGACAGTGGACCTACCTCGACCTGGCCCGCGACCTCAGGGCGGTCGCCGACCTGTACGGCGCCACCCGGGCCCTCGGCGTCAGCCTCGGCGCCGGTGCGCTGTGCCGGCTGCTGGCCGACAACCCCAACCGTTTCGAGAAGGCGGTCTTCTACCTGCCCGCCGTGCTCGACCGGCCCCGCCCGCAGATCGCCACGAAGCGGCTGACCGACCTGCTCGCCGCGATCGAGGACGGGGACGCGGCCGCGGTCGCCGAGGTCGTCGCCCTGGAGATACCGGCCCAGCTGCGCAACACCCCGGCGGCATGGGCCTACCTGCGACAGCGCATCGAGCAGCTCATGCGCGACGGCCTCGCCGACGGCCTGGCCGACCTACCGGCGCAGACGGCGATCGTCGACCGCGCCGCGCTGGGGGAGGTCACCGCGTCCGCGCTCGTACTCGCCTGCCGGGGTGACGACCTGCACCCGGTCTCCGTCGCCGAGGACCTCGCGGCCGCGCTCCCCGACGCGACCCTGCACGTGTACGACCGGCCGGGCATGCTGTGGACCGACCGCGCCGACGTCCGTGAACGCATCGCGGGGTTCCTCGACGACTAGGGCGAAACGACTAGGCTGACCAGCCATGGGTGTCACACATCACGGCCGCACGTACCGGCTGGACCTGGCCGACCCGACGCTGCGTGAGTGGACGTGCACGGTGCTCGCCGCCGACGCCGAGCAGGGCATCGTGCTCGACCGGTCGGCCTTCTACCCCGGTGGCGGCGGTCAGCCGCCGGACCACGGCGTCCTGCTCTGGCAGGGCGTACAGACGCGCATCGTGGGCACCCGCAAGGGCGACGAGCTGTACCTGATCCCGGCCGAGGGCGACCCGATCCCGCCGGTCGGCACCGAGGTCACCGGAGCGGTCGAGGACGACCGCCGGACCAGGCTGATGCGCACCCACTCGGGCCTGCACGTACTGTGCGGGGTCGTCTTCCGGGACTTCGGCGCGCTCGTCACCGGCGGCAACATGGAGCCCGGCGAGGCCCGGATGGACTTCAACCTGCCCGAGGTGCCGCCCGACTTCAAGGCCCGGCTGGAAGAGCTGGTCAACGCCGAGGTGACCGCCGACCGGCAGGTCGTCACCAGGGTGCTGTCCCGCGACGAGGCACTGGCGCTGCCCGACATCATCCGTACGCAGTCCAACCTGATTCCGGCCGACGAGGCCGAGATCCGCATCGTCGACATTGTCGGCCTGGACGTGCAGGCCGACGGCGGCACGCACGTCGCCTCGACCCGGCAGATCGGCGGCGTCCAGGTGGTCAAGGTGGAGAGCAAGGGCAAGGCCAACCGGAGGGTACGGGTGCGCCTCACCGACTAGGCTTCCGCCGTGGTGACCATCGATCGGCAGCGCAACGCGGTGTCGGAGTTCTTCGCCGGTACGGGGCTGCTCCTGCGTGGAACGGGCCTGGTGCTGCGCAGCCCCCGCCTCCTGCTGCTCGGCATCGTCCCGGGGGTCATCTCGTTCGTCATCGTGGTGGCCGCGCTGGTGACGCTGCTCGTCTTCAGCACCGACGTCGCCACGTTCCTGACCTGGTTCGCCGACGGCTGGTCGGCGGACGCCCGCCGGGCGCTGCGGATCGTCGTCGCCGTCGCGGTCGTGGCGGGGGCTTTGATCCTCGCCGTGATGACGTTCACCGCGCTGACGCTCACCATCGGCGACCCGTTCTACGAGGCCATTTCGAAGCGGATCGACGACGCCACCGGCGGCGCCCGCGAGTCCGACGCCCCGTGGCACCGCACCTTCGCCTGGAACCTGGTCGACTCGCTGCGCCTGCTCGCGCTGTCGGTGGCGACCAGTGTGGCGCTGTTCGCGCTCGGCCTCGTACCGGTGGTCGGCCAGACCGCCGGACCCGTGATCGGCGCGGTGACCGGGGGCTGGCTGCTCGCGGTCGAGATCTCCGGGGTGCCGTTCAACCGCCGTGGCCTGCGCCTGCGTGACCGGCGGCGGCTGCTGCGCGCCAACCGGGCGCTCGCGCTCGGCTTCGGGGTGCCCGTGTTCCTGGTGTTTCTGGTGCCCTTCGTCTCGGTACTCGTGATGCCCGGGGCGGTGGCCGGCTCGACCCTGCTGGCCCGCCGGGTGTTAGGACAGCCGTATGAGTAGGCGCATCACGCTGGTCACCGGCGACATCACCGCGCAGGAGGTCGACGCGATCGTCAACGCCGCCAACTCGTCGCTGCTCGGCGGGGGAGGCGTGGACGGCGCGATCCATCGGCGGGGCGGCCCGGCGATTCTCGAGGAGTGCCGGGCGCTGCGCGCGAGCCGGTACGGCAAGGGCCTGCCGACCGGGGAAGCGGTCGCGACCACGGCCGGACGGCTGCCCGCCCGGTGGGTCATCCACACCGTCGGGCCGGTCTGGGCCGCCGGCGTCGACCGGACACCGCTGTTGCGCGCCTGCTACGCCAACTCGCTGCGGGTGGCCGCCGAACTGGGCACCGGGTCGGTGGCGTTCCCGCTGATCTCGGCCGGGGTCTACCGGTGGCCCAAGCGGGACGCCGTGGTGCAGGCGTTGGACACGATCCGCACGGCGGCCGCGGGCGTGGACGACGTCCGGCTGGTGCTGTTCGACGACGCGACCCGGACGATCGCCGACGAGGTGTACGCGGAGCTGGGCGGCTGAGCCGGTTGGTGCCGGTCCGGCCGACTCACGCGGTGAGGAGGGCTGTGAGCAGGCTCTCGTCGCCGACGATGTCGAGTATGTCGAAGGGCACCCGACCGTAGAGCGCGAGCAGCAGGTCGCTGGCGGTGCCGCTGGCGACGACGCGCTCGTTGTGGTGGTCGTGGTCGAGGAGGGTGTCGGTGTCCAGGAGCGCGATGCCCTCGCCGCGCAGCCGCACGTCCCACACCCCGCCGAGGTCCGTGGCGCGCAGCGCGACCACGCCGTAACGATCGGTTGGACCGCGTCGCCTGCCCATCGGCAGCAGTGTGTCGAGCACCTCGGTGACGCCGTCGGCGGCCAGCTTGGCTTCGACGGGTTCGGCGAGACCGACCGCCATCTGGGCGTCCCACCGGTGTACGGCGGTCTCGTGCGCCATCCGGCGGTGCCAGAACTCCGCGCGTTTACTCTGTGGCGCCGGGTTCCAGGCGGGAAGGGCGGGGTCGAGCCAGTCGAGCGTCTTGAGCAGCTCCGCGTACTGCTCGTCCCACCAGCCCAGCACGGCACGGCCGGTGGGTGAGCCGCTGCTGTCCATCGCGTCCGGATTGTCGGTTACCCCGCGACCGACGTGGCCGGTGACCCAGCGGTACAGGCTCGCCAGGTGGCGTACGAGGTCCTCGACGGTCCAATCGGGACAGCTCGGTACCGGTGCCGTGAGCACGTCCTCCTGGCCCACGGCGGCGCGGAAGGCGACGCCCTCGGCGCGCAGGCCCGCCACCCAGAACTCCTTGTTGAAGTGCGCCTTGCCCATCCCCATCCCCTCCTCACGAACGTTTCGTCCCGCGCCGGTGGGATGTCCCCGCGGGTTCCAGCCTAGGGTGAAACACGTGCCCGAACGTACCCATCACGCCATGCTCGACGCGTATACCACGCTGCGCCTGGGCGGACCTGCCGGGGAGCTCATCGAGGCGGCGAGCGCCGAGGAGATCGTCGCCGCGCTCCGCAAGGTGGACGCCGCCGGCCCCGCCCATGATGATGCCGTCACATCCGCGTTCGTGCTCGCCGGCGGCAGCAACGTCGTGGTCGCCGACAGCGGATTTCCGGGCACCGTCGTGCTCGTGCGCAACCGCGGCTACAGCGTGCGCCGCGAGGGTGAGCGCGCGGTGGTACGGGTCGAGGCCGGTCAGCCCTGGGACGACCTGGTCGCGGCGACCGTCGCCGAGGGCCTGACCGGGCTGGAGTGCCTTTCCGGGATTCCCGGGTCGGCCGGCGCCACGCCGATCCAGAACGTCGGCGCGTACGGGCAGGAGGTCGCCGAGACGATAACGGCCGTGCGGGTGTACGACCGCCGCACCGGCGACACCGTGGTGATGTCGCCCGACGAGTGCCGCTTCGGTTACCGGGCCAGCGTGTTCAAGCACAATGACCGCTTCGTCGTACTCTCGGTTGATTTCTCGCTCGCCGTCTCCACGCGGTCGATGCCGATCCGGTACGCCGAACTGGCCCGGCGCCTCGGGGTCGCGCCGGGTGACCGGGTCGAGTCCGGCCGGGTACGGGAAGCCGTGCTGGCCCTGCGCGCGGGCAAGGGCATGGTGCTCGACGCGGCCGACCCGGACACGTACTCGGTCGGCTCGTTCTTCACCAACCCGGTCGTGACCGCTGACGGGTTCGCAGCGCTGCGCGACCGTACCGGCGGCGTCGAGCCGCCCGCCTTCCCGGCCGGCGACGGCCACGTCAAGGTGAGCGCGGCCTGGCTCATCGAGCACGCGGGCTTCGCGCGCGGCTACGGGGATCCCGCCGCCGGTGTCGGCATCTCCACCAAGCACACGCTCGCGCTGACCAACCGCGGCACCGGCACCACGTCCGCGCTGCTGGCGCTGGCGCGCGAGATCCGGGCCGGCGTGCGCGACCGGTTCGGCGTCGACCTGCACCCCGAGCCGGTGTTGATCAACTGTTCCCTCTCATGATCCTTAAGGATTTTCCGTGCCCGGGCACGGAAAATCCTTCCGGATCATGGAGGAGATACCGCGGCCCAGGCGACCGTCAGCTCGCCGAGGCGCCAGCGGGCCGGCCGGTCGAGCACCGGCCAGCCGGCCGCGCGTACCGCCTCCACGCTGCGCCGCCACCGCTGCCGAGGTCCGAACGTCGAGTACGGGGCGTTGGCCCGCCACGCCTCGTCCAGCGCCTCCAGCAGGGCGTGCACCGGCTCGCCGGGCACGTTGTGGTGGATGAGCGCCTTGGGTAACCGTTCGGCGAGGGTGCCCGGAGTGTCCAGCGTGGACAGCGAGGCGGCCAGCGTCAGACTGCGCGGCCCGGCGGCGTCAAGCGCCACCCAGGAGGCCAGGCGCCCCAGTTCGTCACACGTACCCTCGACCAGCACCCCGCCCGGCGCCAGCCGCTGCCGCATCACCGACCAGGCCTCGTCCACTTCGGACTCGTCGTACTGGCGGAGCACGTTCATCGCGCGTACGACCACCGGCCGCAGGCCGGCCAGTTCGAAGCCGCCGCGCCGGAACTCCAGTCCGGGCGGATCGGCGGCCGGAGCCGCGGCGGCGACCCGCGCCGGATCGATCTCCAGTCCGACGACGCGGACGTCGGGCCGGACGGCGGCCAGCCGCGACCGCAGTTCGACCGCCGTCACCGGAGTGGCCCCGTACCCCAGATCCACCACGAGCGGATCGTCGGCGCGGCGCAACAGACCGCCCAGGTGTACCGCGATCCAGTTGTCGACGCGGCGCAGCCGGTTGGGGTTGGTCGTGCCCCGCGTGACGGACCCGACTGGCCTTGGCTTGCGACTGCGGTCCTCGCAAGCTGCGGTCCTCGCGCTGCGCGCCAGCGGCTTCATTCCACCCGGTGCACCTTGTGCTGCGCGGCCTGGGCGAGCGGCCGGACGACGAGCCGGTCGACGTTGACGTGGTGGGGGAGGGTGGCGCTCCACCGGACGCACTCGGCGATGTCGTCGGCCACCAGGGGCTCGGCGACGCCGCGGTAGACCGCCGCGGCCTTCTCGGCGTCGCCGCCGAAGCGGACCAGCGCGAACTCGTCGGTCTTCACCATCCCGGGATCGATCTCGATGACGCGGACGGGCCGACCGCACAGCTCGAGGCGCAGCGTCTCGGCGACGGCGGTGGTGCCGTGCTTGGCGGCGGTGTACCCGCCGCCGCCCTCGTACACGACGAGTCCGGCCGTCGAGCTGATGATGACGATCGTGCCGGCGCCGGACGCCTCGAGGGCCGGCAGGAGCGCCTTCGTGACACGTACGGTGCCGAGGACGTTCACCTCGTACATCCACCGCCAGTCGGCAAGGTCGGCCGCCTCCACGTAGTCGCTGCCGAGCGCGCCGCCGGCGTTGTTGACCAGCAGTTCCAACCGTCCCGGTAGGCCGGCGACCGTCTCGGCGAGCGCGGCCACCTGCGCGTCGTCGGTGACATCCACGTACGCGGCGGTGGCGCGGTGGCCGTCTGCTGTGATCTGTTTCACGACCGCGTCGAGTCGGTCGGCGCGGCGGGCGGCCGCCACGACATGGAATCCGGCGGCGGCGAGCGTGCGGGCGGTGGCCGCCCCGATTCCGCTGGAAGCTCCGGTGACCACGGCGATGCTGACAGACATGCACCGATCCTCCCCGGCGACCGCATCGTCGACCGCACCGGGGGTACTCGAAGATTTGTCGCCCGCAGACCCTGGGATGATGGAGCCCGCCCGGCGTGTTGATCGGGAAAATTGTGTCGAGCGGCACGGCGACGACAGGGGGAGTGAATGTGGCGCGGGTAGGTTCGCTGCACAACTTCGGTCCATGCCGCCGACCCGCGCGTTCGGGGCTGCCCCGGCGGGTCGCGACGCTGTCGGTGCACACCTCGCCGCTCGACCAGCCCGGCACCGGCGACGCGGGCGGGATGAACGTCTACATCGTCGAGGTGGCCAAGCGGGTCGCCGAGGCCGGTGTCGAGGTCGAGATCTTCACCCGCGCGACAGCGAGCGACCTGCCGCCCGTGGTGGAGATGGCGCCCGGCGTGCTGGTCCGGCACGTGGTCTCCGGCCCCTTCGAGGGGCTGGCCAAGGAGGAGCTGCCGGCGCAGCTGTGCGCGTTCACGACCGGTGTGCTGCGGGCCGAGGCGGCCCAGGCGCCGGGATGGTACGACCTGGTGCACTCCCACTACTGGCTGTCCGGGCAGGTCGGCTGGCTGGCCAAGGACCGCTGGGGGGTGCCGCTGGTGCACACCGCGCACACCCTGGCGAAGGTGAAGAACCTGATGCTGGCCGCCGGCGACACCCCTGAGCCGAAGGCGCGGGTGATCGGCGAGGAACAGGTCGTCGCCGAGGCCGACCGGCTGGTCGCGAACACCCCGACCGAGGCCCGTGAACTGATCGACCTGTACGCCGCCGACCTCCGTCGGGTCGCCGTCGTCGAGCCCGGTGTCGACCTTGACCGGTTCTGTCCTCCGGCGGTCGGCCGGGAGGACGCCGTGAAGCTCGTCGCCCGCAGCCGGTTCGGGCTGCCGCCCGACGCGTATGTGGTGGCGTTCGTCGGTCGCATCCAGCCCCTCAAGGCCCCTGACGTGCTGCTGCGCGCCGCCGCCGAGCTGCGCGCGCTCGACCCGGAGACGGCGCGCAAGCTCGTGGTCGCGGTCTGCGGCGGCCCGAGCGGCACCGGCTTGGAGCGTCCGACGGCCCTCATCGAGCTCGCCGCCGAGCTTGGCATCTCCGACTCCGTGCGGTTCCTCCCGCCGCAGCCGGCCGACGCGCTCGCCGACCTGTACCGCGCCGCCGATCTCGTGGCGGTGCCCAGCCACAACGAGTCGTTCGGCCTGGTGGCGCTCGAGGCGCAGGCGTGCGGCACGCCGGTCGTCGCCGCGGCCGTGGGCGGTCTGGTCACGGCCGTACGGGACGGCGTGTCGGGTGTGCTGGTCGACGGCCACGACCCGGTCGACTGGGCCCGCGCCATCGGGCGCCTGCTGCGCTCTCCGGGCGAGCGGGCCCGATACCGGCTGGCCGCCGCGGCGCACGCCCGCAACTTCTCCTGGAACCGCACCGCCTGCGGACTGCTCGCCGTCTACCGGGAGGCGATGAGCGAGCACCGGGAGCGCCATGCGGCCGCGTCGGCGACGGGAGCGTGCTCATGAGCGAGGAACGCGACCGGGTCGGCGCGCTGATCGAGTCGGTCTGCGCCGACCGGGAGGTGCCGGTCGAGCGTACGGGCGACCACTCCTTCGTGGTGACGCTGCCCGGCACGCACAAGTTGAAGACGAACTGCAACCTCATCGTCGGCGAGCACGCGCTGCGGATCGAGGCGTTCGTGATGCGCCAGCCGGATGAGAACCGCGAGCAGCTGTGGGCGTGGCTTTTGAAGCGAAATGCCCGGATGTTTGGCGTGGCGTTCTCGATCGACGACGCCGGTGACGTATACCTGACCGGTCGGGCGCCGCTGACCGCGATCACACCCGACGAGCTCGACCGACTGCTCGGCTCGGTGCTCACCTACGCGGACGAGAGCTTCAACCCGATGCTCGAGATCGGATTCGGCACGGCGATCCGGCGCGAATGGGAGTGGCGGGTCAAGCGCGGCGAGCCGCTGGACAACCTGCGCGCGTTCGAACACTTCGTCAAACGTACGGATTGAGGTAAGTGCCGGTGACCGAGTCGACGGTCCACGCCCCCACCCGAGTCGACCCGGTCACCACGGGGACAGCCGCGCCGCTCTTCGCCTGGCGGCCGGTGGCGGCCGTGGCCGTCGGCCTCGCCGCACTGCTCGCGGCGACCTCCACCCGTTACGACTACCACCGTGACGAGCTGTACTTCCGCGAGCTGGGCGCGCACCCCGCCTGGGGGTACGTCGACCAGCCGCCGCTGACCCCGTTGCTGGCCCGCGCGTCGACGGCGGTCTTCGGCGACTCGGTCTGGGCGCTGCGCCTGCCCGCCCTGCTGAGCGCGGTGGCGGCCGTCTTCCTGCTGGCTCTGATCGCGCGTGCGCTCGGCGGCGGCCGGGGCGCCCAGGCGCTGGCCGCGGTCGGCGTCGTCTCGGTGTTCCCGCTGATCAGCGGGCACATCCTGCTCACGTCGAGCGTCGATCTCGTCGTCTGGGCGGTGGTGATCCTGTGCGTGATCCGGGTCCTGCGCGGTGGCCACCCGCGCTGGTGGCTGGCCGCCGGCCTGGTCACCGGCCTGGGCCTGTACAACAAGCACCTGATCGTGCTGATGCTGCTCGCCCTGGCCGTCGGGCTGCTGCTCGTCGGGCCGCGCCGGGTCCTGCTGTCCGGCTGGCTGTGGGCGGGCGTCGCGATCGCGCTGCTGGTCGGCTCACCCAACCTCGTCTACCAGGTCAGCCACGACTGGCCGCAGCTGCAGATGGCGCGGGCGATCCAGCGCAACAAGGGCGACGACGCCCGCGTGATGTTCGTACCGCTGCAACTGGTCCTGCTCGGACTGGGGCTCGTGCCGATCTGGGTCGCGGGCCTGGTGTCGTTGCTGCGCAACCCTGCCCTGCGCGCCGTACGCGCGCTCGGCGTCGCGTACCCGGTGATCTGTGTCCTCGTGCTCGGCACCGCCGGGCAGCCGTACTACACGATGGGGGCACTGCTCGCGCCGTACGCGGCGGGCTGCATCGCCACCGTGCGGTGGCTGTCCGGCCGACCCGCGCGGCGGGCCTGGGTGGCGGCGGCGGTCGTGTTCAACATCGCCTGCTCCGTGGTGATCGCGCTGCCGGTTCTGCCCGTGGGCGTCCTCGGCAAGACCCCGATCCCGGCCATGAACCAGACCGCGCGCGACCAGGTCGGCTGGCAGATGTACGTGCGCCAGGTGGCCGACGCGTACCGGGCGCTGCCGGCCGGCGAGCGCGCCGGCGCGGTGATCATCGCCGCGAACTACGGTGAGGCGGGCGCGCTCAACCGGTACGGGGGGCGGTACGGGCTGCCGCACACGTACAGCGGCCACAACGAGCTGTACTACGAGGGCGCACCGCCCGCCACGGCGAACGCCGTGCTCGTCGTCGGCTACCGGATGGACGCATTCCTCGACGCCCGGTTCGGCTCGTGCCGACAGGTCGGCCACCTCGACAACGGGGTCGGTGTCGACAACGAGGAGCAGGGGATCCCGATCCGGGTTTGCCGGGATCCGCGCGCGCCGTGGCCGCGACTGTGGCCCGCGTTCCAGCACTTCGACTGACCGTTGGTGATCACCATCACGGTGTCCGCTAGCTGTCAGGTGCGCTGTGAGCGGCGTGACAGACAGGTGGTGGGAAGCGGTGGATGCTCGGTCCAGCGGTGATCCGCATCGATCGACCCGCCTGCTGGGGGGATCTCGGGGGGACGGGTCGATGGAGGCCGGCTCGCGCCGGGTGAAACGGGGGCTGGGCGGGCAGGGCGGGTGGCACGCACGTGGGGGTGCGCGCCACCCGCCGACGGTGTCCACCGCTCGGACGTGATTGAGCGTCACGTGGCAACTAAGGGTGTGAGCGCTTGCTGCTCTGACCGGCGGCCCATAGCGTCCCGGCACACGTCATTCGCAGTGGCGGCTGGGGAGGCGCGATGGCTGGCTCACGGTTGCGCACGGCGCTTGCCGGAGTGCTTCTCGCCGTCACCTCGGCGGCTTCGGTTCTGGTCGGGCCGCAGGCGGCCACCGCCGCCACCGACGTGTCATCGATGCGGGACGTGGTGCCGGCGCCGTTGATGGTCAAGCCCGCCGCCGGTACGACGTTCACGCTGACGGCCGGTACGAGGATCTTCACCTCACCCGGTGCCCGTGAGGTCGCCGGCTATCTCGCGGGCATCCTGCGCCGCTCGACCGGCTACCGGCTACCGGTGGTCGAGGGCTCCGGCGTCGGCGTGTCGCTGCTGCTCACCGGCGCCGATCCCGACGTGGGCGACCAGGGCTACCGACTCGACGTCACGCGGGCGAGCGTGGTGATCCGGGCGCAGAGCGGGGCCGGTCTCTTCGCCGGGGTGCAGACGCTGCGTCAACTCTTCCCCGCGGCGATCGAGAGCCCGACCGCGCGCCCGGGTCCCTGGGCCGTCGCCGGCGGGCAGATCGTCGACCGTCCGCGCCTGGCGTACCGCGCGGCGATGCTCGACGTGGCCCGGCACTTCTTCACCGTGGCCACCGTCGAGCGTTACCTCGACGAGCTCGCTCTGTACAAAGTGAACTACCTGCACCTGCACCTGACCGACGACCAGGGCTGGCGGATCGCGATCGACAGTTGGCCACGGCTGGCCACGTACGGCGGCAGCACCCAGGTCGGTGGCGGTGCGGGCGGATACTTCACCAAGGCCGACTACCGCGCGATCGTCGCGTACGCGGAGGCCCGCTACATCACCGTCGTCCCTGAGGTCGACATGCCGGGCCACGTCAACGCCGCGCTCGCCTCGTACGCGGAGTTGAACTGCGACGGCAAGGCGCCGCCGCTGTACACCGGAACCGGTGTGGGCTTCAGCTCCCTGTGCATGACCAGGGACGTCACATACCGGTTCGTCGACGACGTCATCGGCGAGGTGGCCGCGCTGACGCCGGGGCCGTACCTGCACATCGGCGGGGACGAGGCGTACGCCACCAAGCCGGCCGACTACGCCAGCTTCATGAACCGGGTGCAGGAGATCGTGGCGGCCCACGGCAAGGCGGTGCTCGCCTGGCATCAGGTGGTGACGGCGACGCCGCTGCCTTCCACGGTCGCGCAGTACTGGGGCACCACCCGCTCGGCGCCGGACGTCGCCGCGGCCGCCGGGCGCGGGACGAAGCTGCTGCTCTCGCCGGCCAACAAGGCGTACCTCGACATGAAGTACGACGCGAGCACCCCGCTGGGGCAGGACTGGGCGGGGTACGTCGAGGTGAAGGACGCCTACGACTGGGACCCCGGGACCTACCTCGACGGGGTCGGCGCGTCGTCGGTGCTGGGCGTCGACGCTCCACTCTGGACCGAAACGATCGTGGCGTTGCGCGACATCGAGTACATGGCGTTTCCGCGCCTGCCGGCCATCGCCGAACTGGGGTGGTCGCCGACGTCGACCCACGACTGGAACGCGTTCCGGGTCCGGCTGGGCGCGCAGGGGCCGCGATGGACGACCCAGGGCATCACCTTCTACCGCTCGCCGCAGATACCCTGGGCGGGGTAGCGATGGTGGCGGCGACGCGGCGTTCGCGCGCCGGTGAGGCGAGCAGATGGCCCACCGCGGCCAGGACGCCGACCAGTCCGCACAGCGCCCAGTGCCAGTTGCCCAGGTGTTCCAGGCTCCACCCGCCGACAGCCGGGGCAACGAACCCGGCCGCCGGGAAGGTCAGGTAGAACACGCTCTGGTAGCGCCCGCGCAGCTCAGGCGGGGACAGTTCGGCGTTGATCTCCGCGTTCGGCGGGGCGGCGAGCATCGAACCGGCGGTCCAGACCGCCGCGGCCACGAGGTACACCGGCAGCGTGTCCGCGCCGCCGACCATCCCGATGCCGAGGCCGAGCAGCGCGACCGCCACGGCCAGCACGCGACCCTTCACCCGGCCGGTGATCAGGCGGGGCACGAACAACTGCCCCAGGACGATCAGCACGCCCGCGAACGCCGTCACGAGCCCGTACGCCGACGGGCGCAGCCCGTCGGCGCGCATGGCGAGCGGGAGGATCGTCGAGGTCTGCAGCGTCAGCACGGCCAGGACGAACGTGAGCCCCACGAAGGTCAGGAAGGTCCGGTCGGTGAGCGCGGTGTGCAGTCCTCCCCGGGGCTCGTTCGGCGCGGTACCGGATTCTCGCGCGGCCCCGGTCTCCGGCACCCGCAGCAGCAGGATCACGAACGTGATGAACGTGGCCGTCGCGTCGAGCGTGAACAGCAGGGTGAAGCTGACCTCGGCCACCATGCCGGCGAGCAGCGAGGCGCCGGCCATCCCGAGGTTGACCGCCCAGAACTGGAGGTTGAACGCGCGGGTACGGTCGGGCTCGGGCACGACGTCGACGATCGCGGCCACGAACGCGGGCGGAGCCATCTGTTGCGCGAACCCGATCAGGGCCGTGACCACCGTGATGACCGGCAGCCAGGGGGAGAAGGCGAGGGCGAGCATCAGGACGGTCGCGGCGGCGTGGCAGGCGAGCAGCGTCGAGCGGCGGCCCCACCGGTCGGCGAGGACGCCGCCGGCCAGCACGCCGAGCGCCCCGCCGACGCCGTGCGCCCCGACGACGAGGCCGGCGGCCGCGGGGGACAGGCCCCGCGCGCTGGTCAGGTACAGCGACAGGAACAGCACCGCGAAGCCGCCGAGCCGGTTGATCAGGGTCCCGGCCCACAGGTACCAGTAGGCACCGGGTAGGCCGCCCAGGTTCGCCCGGTACCAGGTCCGCAACGGCGCTCCCGATCAGTTAGGGCTATTAACAGCTAGATCCTAACCAGCTTCTCCTCCGCCGGCTCGGTGGCAACCGCCGGCGCGGGTGGAGTCACCGGCGCCGACTCCGGCTTCAGATCGGCGATGCGCCGATCGCGGGCCGGCCCGGCGAGCAGGTTCCAGCCACCCGCCACCAGGCCGAGCGCGAGGCAGCCCAGCCAGAGCGCCGTGCCGCCCGCCTCCTGTTGCACGAAACCGCCGAGTACGGGCGCCGCGAAGCTCGCCAGTTGCCACGAGAGGCTGTACAGGCCCTGGTAGCGCCCGCGCATCGAGACGGGTGACAGCGAGGCGAGGAGCGCCGAGTTGGAGGGCGCGTTGAGCATCTCGCCGAGGGTCCAGACCACGACCGTCGCCGCGTACCAGATCGGGGTGTGCGCGAAGGCGGTCAGGCCGAACCCGAGGCCGATCACGACGGCCGACCCGGCGATGACGCGGGTCGGGCGACGGTCGCGTAGCAGGCGGGTGACGGCGAACTGGCCGGCGACGATGAGGATGCCGTTGACCGCGATCACGAGTCCGAAGGTCCGGCTCGACAGGCCGTCCGCGCGCATCGCGATCGGCAGCATGGACATGTGCTGCAGCATGATGAGCGCGATCAGCAGGTTGCAGACGACGAAGCCGAGGAAGACCCGGTCGCTCAGGGCGGTCCGGAGGCTGCCGCGCTGCTCGGTGGCGTCCGCGGGTACGGCGGGCCGCGTCTCCGGCACCTTCACCGCGATCAGGACCGCGGCCGCCGCGGTGGTCGCCGCGTCGAGCGCGAACAGCAGCAGGTAACCCGCCTGCGCGGCGAACCCGGCGAGGATGGCGGACGCGCTGAAGCCCAGGTTGACCGCCCAGTACCAGACGGAGAAGGCGCGCATCCGGTCGGCGTCGGGAACGATGTCGGCGATCATCGCGCCGAGCGGTGGGCGGGCCGACTCGGCGGCCAGGCCGAGCGCGGCCGCCGCGACGGCGATCAACGGGGGTGCGGTCGCGAGCCCGAGCAGCAGCATGAGGACCGAGGCGCTGCCGAGCGCCGTCAGCGCGGTCGGGCGGCGGCCCCACCGGTCGGTCAGGTACCCGCCGACGGTGACGCCGACCGCGCCGCCGGCCCCGTACAGGCCGACGACCAGGCCCGCGGCCGACGGGGAGAAGTGTCGCTGGCCGGTGAGGTAGAAGGCCAGGAAGAGGATGACGAAGCTGCCAGCCCGGTTGATCAGCGTCGCGGTCCACAGTGCCCAGAACCGGCCGGGGAGCCGGCCGGCCCGTCCTGATCCCACCGCCCGTGACCGATCCATGTCCCCCGCCTCCCGTAATGCCCACAATGGCTCGCGCGCCTTACACCTTAGAAGGCCCGATCCGTGGCCGACAGCGATTTACCGGTGTTGGTGATCACCATGGCGGGTGCCCGGCGGCGCTTCGGGCGCGTACGCGAAGATGTGGGGCATGAGCGAAGTCGGGACACTGGTGCTGCTGCGCCACGGCGAAAGCGAGTGGAACGCCAAGAATCTGTTCACCGGCTGGGTCGACGTGGACCTCAGCGCAAAGGGAGAGGCGGAGGCGCGTCGCGGCGGCGAACTGTTGCGCGAACACGACCTGCTGCCCGATCTGGTGCACACGTCGGTGCTGCGCCGCGCAATTCGTACGGCTGAGATCGCCCTCAACGCCGCTGACCGGCTGTGGATCCCGGTGCACCGGACCTGGCGGCTCAACGAGCGCCACTACGGGGCCCTGCAGGGCAAGAACAAGAAGCAGACCCTCGAGCAGTACGGCGAAGAGCAGTTCATGCTGTGGCGCCGCTCCTACGACACCCCGCCGCCGCCGATCGCCTCCGACGACGAGTGGTCACAGTTCGGCGACCCCCGGTACGCGACCCTGCCGCCGGAGTTGATGCCGAAGACCGAGTGCCTCAAGGACGTCGTGGGGCGGATGCTGCCGTACTGGTACGACAACATCGTGCCGCAGTTGCTCGACGGCAAGACCGTGCTCGTCGCCGCGCACGGCAACTCGCTGCGCGCGCTCGTCAAGCACCTCGACCGGATCTCGGACGAGGCGATCGCCGGCCTCAACATCCCGACCGGCATCCCGCTGCGCTACGACCTGGACTCCGACCTGCGTCCGATCACGCCCGGCGGCGTCTACCTCGACCCCGACGCCGCTCGCGAAGCGGCGGCCGCGGTCGCCAACCAGGGCCGCTAAGTTTCGGCGATCTTGGACACTTGGCGGTGTCATGGGCCCGCCAAGTGTCCAAGATCCGATGAGGAACTACGCCGCGTTCTCGCCCGTCACCAGGAAGATGACGTGCCGGCTGACGTTCACCGCGTGGTCGGCGTACCGCTCGTAGAAGCGGCCCAGCAGCGCGGCGTCCACGGCGGTCTCCACGCCGTGCGGCCAGTCCGGCTTGAGAATCGTGTTGAGCAGCTGGCGGTGCAGCTCGTCCATGACGTCGTCGTCGCGCTCGAGCTGCGCGGCCACCACCGCGTCCAGGTTGATCAGCGCAATCGCGATCTTGCCGGCCAGCTGGTCGGCCACCTCACCCATGCGCTCCACGACCTCGGTGAGCTCCGAGGGGATCACCGGGGCCGGGTGCCGCCGCAGCGCGGCCCGGGCCACGTGCTTGGCCAGGTCGCCCATCCGCTCCAGGTCCCCGGCCACATGCAGGGCGGTCAGCACCATGCGCAGGTCGGACGCCACCGGCGCCTGCCGGGCGATGACGTCGTACACCTTGTCCTCGACGATCCGGTACAGCGCGTCGATCTCGGCGTCCCGGTCGCAGACCTGCTCGGCATCGGTCTGATCGGCCTTGAGTAGAGCATGGGTGGCACGCTGCATGGCCGCCTGGATGGCTTCGGCCATCGCCACCAGCGTGCGGCCGACCTGGAGCAGGTCGGCTCGGAACTCTTCGCGCATGACACTCCTGACAGTGGGCTGGCCGTCCAGACTATGACCCCCGGGCACGGGGATGGTATCGATGAATGAACTGGGTCGGACCGGCCGGTGAACACTCGGCGAAACGGTGTCCGGTTCGCCGTATCGGTCCTGACCGGCGGGGTGCCGGGACCTACGATCGACACGTGCCGTCCGGTTACCTGCTCGCCGTGTGTGCTGCGCTACTTTGCCTGGTCACAGGCGTTGCGGTCGTGGCGGTCATGCGCTCCCGGCGTAACCTCGTGGTCGTGTCATCACCGGCGGAGGGCGGATACCCGGGTTATCCGGGTTCAGACGGCGGACCACTGACGGACCCACCCGGCGCCGACCCTGGTTCGCTCGCGCGCGCGGCCGACGCTCCGCCGGCCAGGGCGGCCATGGAGGCCCTGCGGGTGGGCGTGCTCGTACTCGACGCCGACGACATCCCCGTACTGGCCAACCCGGCGGCCCGGGACATGGGCCTGGTGCGTGGCCGGGGCGACGCGGCGACCGACGCGCACAGCATCGTCCGCACCCTGGCCGGGCAGGTGCGCCGGTCGGGTGAGAGCCGTGAGGTCGAGCTGGATCTCGCGCGGCCGCACGGCGTCGGGGGCGGCGGTGGCGGACAGTTCGGCGTGCACGTACGCGCATCCGCCCTCGACGAGGGCCACGTCGTGGTGGAGGCCGCCGACGTCACCGAGGCGCACCGCGTGGCCCGGGTGCGCCGTGACTTCGTCGCCAACGTCAGCCACGAGCTGAAGACGCCGGTCGGCGCGCTGCAGCTGCTGGCCGAGGCGCTCCTGGAGGCAACCGACCCGGACGACGGCGACGCCGCGCGGGACCCGGCGGCGGCCCGCCGCTTCGCCGAGCGCATCCAGAAGGAGTCGACCCGGCTCGGACGGCTGGTGAGCGAGCTGCTGGAGCTGTCGCGCCTGCAGGGCGCCGAGCCGCTACCCGAGCCGCAGCCGGTCTCGGTCGACCGGATCGTCGCGGAGGTCGTCGACCGTACGCGTACGCCCGCGTCGGCCAAGGACATCGAGGTGCTGTTCGACGGTGAGCGGGAGCTGACCGTGTACGGCAGCGAGAGTCAGCTGGTGACGGCCGTGACCAACCTGGTCGAGAACGCCGTCGCGTACTCGCCGGAGCACACCCGGGTCACGGTGCGTGCCCAGCGGACCGACGACGGTGTCGAGATCTCGGTCATCGACCAGGGGATCGGCATCGAGCCGCGGGACCTGGACCGGATCTTCGAGCGGTTCTACCGGGCGGACAAGGCGCGCTCGCGCGCCACCGGCGGTACCGGTCTGGGTCTGGCGATCGTCAAGCACATCGCGACCAACCACGCCGGGCGCGTCGAGGTGCACAGCACCGTCGGCGTTGGATCGACGTTCACCTTGCGGCTTCCTGGACGTCCACCGGAGGTCTCCACGCCGCTACCGCAGTCGGTTGAGATCAACCCGAATTCGGTTGTTTAGGAAGGACCGGCCGTTGTCACGAGTGCTTGTGGTGGAAGACGAGGAGTCGTTCTCCGACGCCCTCTCCTACATGCTGCGCAAGGAGGGCTTCGAGGTCTCCGTGGCGGCGACCGGCACGGAGGCGATGACCGAGTTCGACCGCACCGGTGCCGACATCGTGCTGCTGGACGTGATGCTGCCCGAGATGTCCGGTACGGAGGTCTGCCGGCAGCTGCGCGCGAGGTCACACGTACCGATCATCATGGTGACCGCCCGGGACAGCGAGATCGACAAGGTGGTCGGGCTGGAGATCGGCGCCGACGACTACGTCACGAAGCCGTACTCGCCCCGTGAGCTGGTGGCCCGGATCCGCGCGGTGCTGCGTCGACACGCCGGGGACGCGACCGACCTCGTCCCGCCGTCCCTGTCCGCCGGGCCGGTACGCATGGACGTCGACCGTCACGTGGTGACCGTCAACGGCGAGGCGGTGCAGCTTCCGCTCAAGGAGTTCGAGCTGCTCGAACTGCTGCTGCGCAACGCGGGCCGGGTGCTCACCCGCGGCCAGCTCATCGACCGGGTGTGGGGCGCCGACTACGTCGGGGACACCAAGACGCTGGATGTGCACGTCAAGCGGTTGCGCTCCAAGATCGAGCCGGAGCCGTCGACGCCGCGCTACATCGTCACCGTGCGCGGGCTCGGGTACAAGTTCGAGCCGTGACGCGGTTTCCCATGATCCTGAAGGGTTGAGGGGGCAATAGGCCCCCTTTCTCTACCGGATCATGCCGACGGGTCCGGGTCCGCCGGGTGCCTGGCGACCAGGCCCAGCTCCAGACGGTGGGCACAGATCTCGGCCAGCTTCTCGTACGCCGCCTTACCGATCAGCGCGGTCAGCTCCGGCCCGTACTCGAGGTACATCGGCTGGGTCCCGACGTGCGCCTCCGGTGAGGACGTGCACCACCAGTGCAGGTCGTGGCCGCCCTCGCCCCAGCCCCGGCGGTCGAACTCGCTCAGCACCGACAGCAGCACCTTCGACCCGTCCGGGCGCTTGACCCACTCCTGTTCCCGGCGGATCGGCAGCTGCCAGCACACGTCCGGCTTGTACTCCAGTGGGTGCACCCCGTCCCGCAGCGCCTGCGCGTGCAGCGCGCAACCGCCGCCGCCCGGGAACGACGGGTCGTTGAGGAACACGCACGGCTGGTCCGGCCCGCGGGTGGCGGTGCGGCGGGCCGGCGTCTCGCCGTCGACGGTGTCCATCTCGGTGTAGTTCTTGAAACCGCGACGGAAGTGCTGCCAGGTCTCCGGCGTGAGCTTCTTCGCGGCCGCCCGGACCCGCTTCTCGTCATCCGAATCGGTGAAGAACGCGCCGTGTGAGCAGCAGCCGTCGCCGGCGCGGCCGGCCACGATGCCGTGGCAGCCGCGCGCGAAGATGCACGTCCACTTCGACAGCAGCCAGGTCAGGTCGGCGCGGATCAGATGCTTCGGATCGGCCGGATCCAGGAATTCGATCCATTCGCGCGGGAAGTCCAGCCCGACCTCGCGGCTGCGCGGATCGTCGGCGCCTTCCATCTGGATCATGATCTCCACCACCACGTCACCTACGTTACGCGGCTACCCGGCGGGATCTACGGTATGCGGATGCGGCTCGGCGTACTTGACGTGGGTTCCAACACCGTCCACCTGCTCGTCGTGGACGCACATCACGGTGCGCACCCGTGGCCGGCGTACTCCGAGAAGGCGGAGCTGCGGCTCGCCGAGAAGATCGGCGAGGACGGCAAGCTGAGCCGTGCGGGCGCGGACGCGCTGGTGGAGACCGTGGCCAAGGCCCGCGACTCGGCCGCGGCGCACGAGACCGAGGACCTGCTCGCCTTCGCCACCTCCGCCGTCCGCGACGCGACGAACTCGGCGGCGGTCCTGCGACGGGTACGCGACGAGACCGGCGTCGACCTCCAGGTGCTCTGCGGCGAGGACGAGGCGATCATGACGTTTCTGGCCGTGCGGCGCTGGTTCGGATGGTCGGCGGGGCGGCTGCTGGTCGTCGACATCGGCGGCGGCTCGCTCGAACTGGCCGCCGGTATCGACGAGGAGCCCGACGTGGCGCTCTCGCTGCCGCTCGGCGCCGGCCGGCTCACCCGGGAGCGGTTGAGCGCCGATCCGCCGTCCGCGGCCCAGGTCGAGCAGTTGCGCGAATACGTCGACGAGCAGGTCGGCAAGGCGGTGGGGATGCTCCGGGACGGCTGGGACCGGCCGGTCGCGACCTCCAAGACGCTCCGTACGCTGGCCCGCCTCGCCGGTGCGGCACCGTCGAGCGCCGGGCTGCGGGTGCCCAGGCGACTCACCCTGACCGGCCTGCACCAGATGCTCGGCTTCATCCGCCGGATGCCGTCCGCCGCGCTCGCCGAGATGGATGGCGTCAGCGCGGGTCGGGCGCATCAGCTGCTCGCCGGAGCGGTGGTCGCCGAGACCGTGATGCGGAGATTGGACCTCGAAGCGGTTGACGTGTGCCCGTGGGCGCTGCGCGAAGGAGTGATTTTACGCCGGCTCGACGTGCTCGGAACCTGAGCGCGCGATGCCCGTCCGGGGTCAGCCATTAGTGGGTGCGTCCGGGCTTCGACGCCGATACGGCGGCTAGGCTGAAGCGGTGACGCCCGTCCTGCTCTCCAGTTCGTCCGTGTTTCCCGAGCCCACCGCGGCGGCCTTCGAGGTCGCGGCGACGCTCGGCTACGACGGGCTGGAGATCATGGTGTGGAACGACGCCGTGAGCCAGGACGCGGGGGCGCTGCGCGGGCTGTCCGAGCACTACGGGGTCCCGGTCCTGTCCGTGCACGCCCCGTGCCTGCTGGTCACCCAGCGGGTGTGGAGCGCGGACCCGTGGGAGCGGCTGCGCCGGGCCGCCGACCTGGCCGAGAACCTCGGTGCGCCGACCGTCGTCGTGCATCCGCCGTTCACGTGGCAGCGCGAGTACGCCCGCGGGTTCAAGCCGGGGATCAGCCGCATCGCGGAGAGCTACCCGAAGATCCGGTTCGCCGTCGAGAACATGTATCCGGTGCGGATGGCCGGGCGCGAGTTCGTGCCCTACTCGCCGGGCTGGGACCCGACCGCCGCCGGGTTCGACGACTACACGCTCGACCTGTCGCACTGCGCCGCTTCGCACACGAACGCCCTCGCCATGGCCGATGCCATGGCCGGCCGGTTGACCCACGTGCATCTCGGCGACGGCACCGGCGAGGGCCGCGACGAGCATCTGGTGCCCGGCCGGGGCGGCCAGCCGTGCGCCGAGCTGCTGCAGTCGCTCGTGCCGCGCGGCTTCCGCGGGTCGGTCGCGGTCGAGGTCTCCACCCGTCGAGCGGCCAGCCGCGCCGAGCGGGAAGCGGACCTCGCCGAGTCGCTCGCGTTCGCCCGCCAGCACCTGGGCACCCCATCCACCGTGGACGCCTGAGGCGCCAGACCGGCGGGGACGCCTCAGGCTACGGGCGCCGGCTCCGATTCCGCGGCCCGCTTGCGCGCCCGGTGGGCGGCGACGTGCGAGCGGGTGGCGCAGCGCTCCGAGCAGAAGCGGCGGCAGCAGTTCGACGAGGTGTCGAGGTACACGTTGCCGCAGCGCTCGTCGGCGCAGATGCCGAACCGCGAACTGCCGTGTTCACACAGCCAGACCGCGAGGCCCCAGGCCGCGCCGGCCAGGAACTCGGAGCTGACCGCCGAGCCCCGACCGGTCACGTGCATGTGCCAGTCATGGGCGTCGTGACCCGAGATCCGCGGGCGGATCGGGTACGCCTCGAGCAGCGCGTTCAGCTCCGCCACCGCTTCGGCGTCCCGGCCGGCCGCGCCGTGTTCGAACACGTCCCGCAGCCGGCGCTGGGCTCGCTTGAGCGCGTTGAAGTCACGGTCGGTGGCTTCCGCAGCCATCCATTCCTGTTCGCCGAACAGCTCGGTCAGGTCGGTCAGCTCCGTCAGCGGCGCGTTGACGAGGTCGACCGCCGTCCGGGCGTACGCGTCGAAGTCCACGCGACAAAGGTAGACAAGAAAAGCGTCGAGCCCTAGTCCAGCCTCGGCAACCGCGCCGGAAAACGGGCGTATCGGGTGCTATCCGGCCGGGCGACGGGCAGCCTGTCGGGCGCGGTCGAAGCGGCGTGGGCGATACGCTCTGCTCATGTTCCGATCGGTGATCCTCGCCGCTGCCGGGTCTTCCCGGGCGGAGCGGCTCGTCCAGCGCGCGCCCATCAGTCGCGGCGTCGTCAACCGGTTCATCGCCGGGTCCGGTCTCGACGACGCGCTCCGCGTCACGGGCGAACTCATCGGTGACGGGCTCGCGGTGACGCTCGACTATCTCGGCGAGGACACCACGACGCCGGCCGACGCGGAGGCGGCGCGGGACGAGTATCTGCGGCTGCTCGACGGGCTGGCCACCGCGGAGCTGACCCCGGCGGCCGAGGTGAGCGTGAAGCTGTCCGCCCTCGGCCAGGCCTTCGACGTCGAGCGCGCCGAGGAGTACGCCCGGGCCATCTGCGTCAAGGCGACCGAGGCCGGCACCACGGTCACCCTCGACATGGAGGACCACACCACGACCGATTCGACCCTGGAGGTGCTGGCGCGGCTGCGGGAGGACTTCCCGACCGTCGGGGTCGCGCTCCAGGCGTACCTGCGGCGTACCGAGGCGGACTGCCGTGAGCTGGCCGGAGGCGGGTCGCGCATCCGACTGTGCAAGGGCGCGTACGCCGAGCCGGAGTCGGTCGCCTACCAGACCCGCCTCGACGTCGACAAGTCGTACGTCCGCTGCATGAACATCCTGATGGCCGGCGACGGCTACCCGATGATCGCAAGTCACGACCCGCGGGTCGTGGCCATCGCCGAGGACCGGGCGAAGTGGTTCGACCGGTCATGCGACGAATTCGAATTCCAGATGCTCTACGGGGTGCGCCCGGAAGAGCAGCGACGGCTGGCCAAGGAGGGGTACACCGTCCGGGTCTACGTGCCGTACGGCACGCAGTGGTACGGGTACATGATGCGCCGGCTCGCCGAGCGCCCGGCCAATCTCGCGTTCTTCGCCAGGGCGCTGCGTTCCCGGGGCTGATACGGCGTCGGCTTTCGCGTTCTACAGAGCGAGACGTGTAAGTATCGCGTAGCGTCCAAGCGTGACCGAGGAGGAGCTCGATCCCGCGCGCCGACCGGCGCGGACCCGACTGATCCGGATCGGGCTCGGACTGGCGGCCCTGTCCGGGCTGCTCGGCGGTTCGGCTGTGCCGACGGCCGGCCACGACTGGCGGCGACCGCTCGATCACCGGGCTGCGGCGGTGGCCGCGCAGGCGCCGTCGGACGGCTCCGGTGACGGCGGCCCTACCGGGTACCAGCGGGCGTCGGGCACGGTCGCCGCCAGGGCCGGCTCCTCGCGGGTGTACGGCCGGATCCAGGCGGTCCTCGATACCCAGGCGGCGGCACTGTTACGCGGTGACGAGAAGGCGTTCCTCGCGCCGGCCGACCCCGCCAGAATGGCGCTCGTCGACGACCTGCGCCAGCGGTTCACCACCCTGCGGGCGATGAGCGTGGCGGGCTGGACGGAGAAGCTCGACGGTGAGCCCGAACCGGTCGAGGGTGGTTGGCGGGCGCAGGTACGGCTCGGGTACTGCTTCGTCGTCTCCGGCTGCCAACCGGTGACGGTGCCGGTGAGCACGCGCTGGGCCGAGCACACCGGGTCGCCGACCCTGGTCGAGTTCGGCACCTCCGGAACGTCCGATCTTGGTCCCCGCCCATGGGAGGTGACCGACCTTCGGGTGGCGGTGGGCCCGCGGGTGGTGGTCGCCGCGGCGCCCCGGTACGCCGACCGGGTGGCCGAGGTGCTCGCCGCGGCCGAGGAGGCCGCCGGGGTCGCCGACCGGTACGCCCGCTGGTCCCCACCGCCCGGCCGGTACCTGGTGTTCCTCGCCGGCCCGGAGGAGTGGGGCCGCTGGTACGGGGTGCATCAGGCGGAATGGGTCGCCGGGTACGCCATGCCGATCACCGACCGCCACACCGAGATCGTGCTGAACGGCCAGCGCGTCACCACCAACGAGGTGGTCGACACCTTGCGTCACGAGTTCACGCATGTGGTGACGCTCGCGGACGTACGCCGCGACTACTCGAAGCAGTGGTGGCTGGTCGAGGGCATCGCAGAGTACGTGCGGATGGTCGGGCGGCCGCTGAGCGAGTACGAGCTGCTGGCCGCCTCCCGCCGCTACGTACAGGCCGGAAACACCACCAATGTGATGGAGCTGACCGAGCCGCCGGCGAGCGCGTCGACCGAGGACGCGAGCGGCCGGTACGGGGTGGCGTTCCTGTCCGTGCGCTGGCTGGCCGAGCGGTTCGGCGAGGACCGGATGCTGCGCTTCTTCGACGCGGTCGTTCGCCGGGGCCAATCGCCGGAGTACGCCATGACCATTGAGCTCGGCGTCAAGTGGGCGAGCGTCGCGGACGAGTGTGCGGCGTACGTGCGCCAGAATCTCGATTGAAACCCGTCCCGCCGACCCGGGGGAGACGCGGGCGACCGTGACCGGGGGAACGACAGCTTGAGCCTGTTTTCCGATCTCCTCGGAGGCCGGCTACCCTGGATGCGCCATTATTTCCACGTGTCACCGGCGCCTCCCGGCGGCGGCCGACACCATCACGTACCTGACAAGGGGACACTCGTATGGGCTCAGTGGTCAAGAAGCGCCGCAAGCGCATGGCCAAGAAGAAGCACCGCAAGCTGCTGCGCAAGACCAGGGTCCAGCGTCGTCGTCTCGGCAAATGACCTCCGTGCGGTGCATGGGCGCGTAACCTTTCGGTACGTGCCCACGCCGCGTGGGTAAGTCATAGACGTTCCGCCCCCGCACGAGCCGCGCGGCGCGGGCCCACTGCACCAGGCACAGCCGGAGGGACTCGTGAGCGAGCGAAGCGAGCGAACCAGCGGCTCAGTGCGTCGCGAATGCATCGCCGAGCGAAGCGAGGCGATCGTATGAGCGAGCGAAGCGAGCGAACCAGCGGCTCAGTGCGTCGCGAATGCTGCGAATGGCTTGGCCCGCGCAGCTTCGCCCGGCGGCCCAGGCCATTCGTCGCCGAGCGAAGCGAGGCGATCGTATGAGCGAGCGAACCAGCGGCTCAGTGCGTCGTGTGCGGGGTGCTCAGCGGGACGAGCGCAGCGGGAGTTCGGCGCGTCGTGCGCGGTCTAGCAGCTCGACGTCTCGTGGGAGCGCGCCCAAGGTCGTCCTGGTCACCGGCGTGGCCCGACGCCTCGGCGCGCAGGTGGCCGCCCGGCTCGTGGCCGACCCGCGGGTCGAACGGGTCATCGGCGTCGATCTCGCCGCGCCGTCCACCGAGCTGGCACGCCTGCTCGACGGCGTCGAACTGCACCGGGTCGACCTGCGCAACCCGGAGATCGCCCGGCTGCTCGGCGACGAGGGCGTGCAGGCGGTGGCGCACCTGGCGATCACGACCGCGGTCGACTACCAGTCGGGCGGTCGGGGCGCGACCAAGGAGCTCAACGTCATCGGCACGATGCAGCTGCTGGCCGCCTGCCAGCAGGCGCCGGAGCTGCGGAAGCTGGTGATCCGCTCGTCAACGGCGGCCTACGGCGCGTCCTTCCGCGACCCGGCGGTCTTCACCGAGGACACCGAGCCGCGTGAGACGCCGCGCGGCGGCTTCGCCCGCGACGTACTCGACGTCGAGGGGTACGTGCGGGGCTTCCGCCGTCGCTGCCCCGACGTCGTGGCGACGGTGCTGCGGTTCGCACCGTTCATCGGGGAGCACGCCGACACGAGGCTCAAGCGGTACTTCTCGCTGCCCGTCGTGCCTACCGTCCTGGGCCGCGACCCGCGGTTGCAGTTCGTCCACGTCGACGACGCGGTCGAGGTGCTGCACCGCGCGACCGTGGAGCGCCACCCCGGCACGTACAACGTCGCCGGCCGCGGCGTGCTCACGTTGTCGCAGGCGATCCGGCGGGCCGGCCGGGTCACGCTGCCCGTGATCGAGCCTGGCCTTTCGGCGGTGGCGGGGTTCGCCAAGAGTTCGGGGGCGCTCGACTTCTCCCTCGACCAGCTGGACCTGTTCGTACACGGCCGGGTGGTCGACACCACCCGCCTGGTCGAGGAGTTCGGCTTCGAGCCGCGCTCCACCGCGGCCGCGTTCGACGACTTCATCCGGGGAGCCGGTTTCGGGCCGTTGGGCCCAGACCGCGTGCGCAGGGCCGAGCGGGCGATCCTGGACGGCATTCGGCGGGTCCGCGACACGGCGGAGGGGGACCGGTGAGCGACGGTCGGTTCGAGGCTGGGGACGCCCACCAGATGGCTGCGGACGCCCACCAGATGGCTGCGGACGCCCACCAGCTGGCTGGGGATGCCGACGAGACGGCGGAGGCGGATGTCTGGGACGGGCGGGTCGCCCGGCTGCTGGCACTGCTACGCCACCGGCTGACGGGCGACTACGAGGTCGATGAGTTCGGTTTCGACCGGCAGCTCACCGAGTCGGTCTTCCTGCCGCTGATGCGGCCGTTCTACCGCACCTGGTTCCGGGTCGAGACGTACGGGATCAAGCACCTGCCCGACGACGGCCCGGCGTTGATCGTGGCGAACCACTCCGGCACGATCGCGCTCGACGCGGCGATGCTGTGCGTCGCGGTCCATGACGAGCACCCCGCCAGGCGTTTTCTCCGCCTGCTCGGCGCCGACTTCGTCTTCCGCATGCCGGGACTGTCGGAGGTGGCGCGCAAGTCCGGCAGTACCCTCGCCTGCAACCCCGATGCCGAGCGGCTGTTGCGCAGCGGCGAGTTGGTCGGGGTGTTCCCGGAGGGGTTCAAGGGCGTCGGCAAGCCGTTCGCCGAGCGCTACAAGCTGCAGCGTTTCGGCCGGGGCGGATTCGTCTCCGCCGCCCTGCGTACGGGTACGCCGATCATCCCGGTGTCGATCGTCGGCGCCGAGGAGACCTATCCGCTGCTCGGCAACATCCGACCGTTGGCGCGCCTGTTGGGCGCGCCCTACTTTCCGGTGACACCGCTGTTTCCGTGGCTCGGGCCGCTGGGCATGGTCCCGCTGCCGAGCAAGTGGCTGATCGAGTTCGGCGAGCCCATCGTGACGGAGGGCATGGCCGACTCCGCCGACGACCCGATGGCCGTGTTCAACCTCGCCGACCAGGTACGCGAGACGATCCAGCAGACCCTGCACCGGCTGTTGGAGCTGCGTCCCGACCCCTGGTCGGCCTAGCCGACGGCCGCGTCACCTGGCGGAGTGCGTGCCGCGGCGTCGCTTCGCCAGGGCGACGCCCGCCACGAGCGCCCCGGCGGCCACCGCCGTACCCATCGCGGTGGGCACGGCGACCTTCGCGGCCTTGCGGCCGGTGCGGAAGTCCCGGATCTCCCATCCGCGCCGGCGGGCCTCGGCGCGCAGCGCGGAATCCGGATTCACCGCCACCGCGTGTCCGACGGCCGACAGCATGGGCACGTCGTTGACCGAGTCGCTGTAGGCCGAGCACCGCTCCAGGTCCAGCCCCTCGGCGTCCGCGAGCGCCCTGATCGCGTCGGCCTTGGCCGGGCCGTGCATCAGGCCGCCGACCAGGCGGCCGGTGTAGACGCCGTCGCGTACCTCGGCGACGGTGCCGATCGCGCCGGTGAGGCCGAGCCGCTCGGCGATCACCCGGCCCAGCTCGACGGGGGCGGCGGTCACCAGCCAGACCCGCTGGCCGGCGTCCAGGTGCATCTGGGCCAACGCCCGGCTGCCCGCCCAGATGCGCTCGGCCATCAGCTCGTCGAAGATCTCCTCGCTCAACCGCTCCATCTCATCGACGCGCCAGTCGGCCACGAACGCGAGGGCGGCGTCCCGCGCCGCGGACATGTCCCCGGCGTTCTCGGAGGCCAGGAGCCGGAACTTGAGCTGCTGCAGGCCGAAGCGCAGCAGGTCGCCGGTGGTGAAGTACTTGCGGGAAGCCAGGCCGCGGGCCAGGTAGTAGATGGAGGCGCCCTGCATCATCGTGTTGTCGACGTCGAAGAAAGCGGCCGCCGTGGGATCGGCCGGCACGGTGAGCGCCGCCTCGACCTCCTCGGCCGCCCAGCCGGCGAGCGGGTCCACCAGCTTCGTCGACGCGCCACCGGCGCGCGACTTGCGGCGACTCTGGATCCGGCCCGCCATGCTCTCGCCCCCCTTGTCCGGACACCCCGACGGCCGTCGGTGGCACCAATGCGAGGGTATCTGCCTAATACCGGATCGTGGGCTGATGACGGACCTATCACGTGCGGCGGCCGGTCGACGGACCGGTGAACACGGGTGAAAGGGCACCCGGTCGGGTGCGCCCTCAGCCGCCGCCCAGGAGGCGTCCGAGTCGGTCCAGGAGGCCGCCGGTGACCTGCGGCACCGTGGTCGGCGGTGCGCTGATCGGGGACGCGAGCCGCTCCGTCCCCGAGGTCACAGCTGGGGCGCCGGGCGTCGGGGTGGTCGGCCGGACGTATGCGCCGGTCGCCGGTGGTGTCACGGTGGCGGTGCGGGCGGGCGGCTCGCTGCGGACGGCTGGGCCGCCGGCACCCTTCTTGAGGCTGTCGGCGGCCGGGCTGTGCGCCGTGCAGGCACCGGGAACGGGACCCAGGTCGTCAGCGGTCCAGTTCGCGGCGTCGGCGCAGTCGAGGTTCTTGCGCAGCCCGTCGACGCGCTTCTGAACGCGGTCGAGAAGCTGCAGCGAGTCGACCGTACGGGTGCGCGCGTCGCCGCTGAGGGCGCCGAGCATGCCGGCGATCGTGTGGCGCTGCCCGGCCACGAACGCGTCAACGGTGTCCAGCGAGGCGGGATCGCGCCGGTCGACGGCGGCGGCCGTGAGCAGTCGTACGCCCTGGCGCGTCTCGTCGTCCATGTCGGTGAGGACCGCGAGGATGTCGTGGCGATCCGCGGCCGCCTCGTTGCCGCGGGCCTTCGCGAACTCGAGGTACAGCTCGCCACGGCCCTGCTGGGAGCTGGACAGCGCGAGCTGGGCGCGCTCGGCCGACCGCTTCATCCCGTACAGCGGATCGCCGGGCCTGGCATCGACGCTGATGGTCGACAATGCGGCGACGGCGAGGGTGCCGACGGCCAGCCCGACCGCGACGGCGCCGCGGGCGCGACGGCTGCGTATCGGAAGCCATGCGGCCGCCAACCGGCGGTTGGCGGGCTGCCGCGCGGGCTCGGGGCTGGCCTCGGGCAGCGCGGTGGCGCCGATCCCTTCCCGCTCGATCGTCGCCATCAGCATCGCCCGCAGCCCGGTCCGGAACTCGGGGTCCGCCTGCGGGGTGAGGTCGATGCCGCGCAACCGGTGACCGAGGTCGACGAGGTCGGTCAGCTCCCCGTCGTCAGGGGCGGGGCGCGCGGCGTGGTGACGGATCCCGGCAGCCTCGTCGAGGAGTTGCGCGAAGCGCTCGGCGCGTCGCCGGTGGAAAAGGAACAGGTTCACCGGGAGCACCTCCCTTCGCTCGTCGCGGCTGTGCGGCGCGACGGGATGGCGCGGGTCGCCATCGGGACTGACGGGCGCCTGGCCGCCAGTCGTACCACCTCCAACGAGGCGCTTACGGTCCGGTTACGGTCGCCGAAAACGTGATTTCGCACACTCTTTTGTCAAAACGTGTGCGCGCACGTCCTAGGGCTGGAAACCGTCCGGGAGCAGTCGGGCGAGGGTGCGGACCGCGCGGTACTGGAGCGCCTTGATCGCACCTTCGTTCTTGCCCATGGCCTGTGCGGTCTCCGCCACCGAGAACCCCTGCAGGAAACGCAGCACGATGCACTCCTGCTGCTCGGGGTTGAGCTGCTTGACGGCCCGCAGCAGCGCCACGTTCGTGATGTGGTCGACGACGGCGCTCTCGGGGCTGCCTTCCGGGCCGCTCTCGGCGCGTTCGGCGTCGAGGACGTCACCGGTGGTCACCTCGAGCCGGTACCGGCCGGACTTGAAGTGGTCGGCGACCAGGTTGCGGGCGATCGTGACCAGCCATGCGCCCAGGTCGCGGCCCTGCCAGGTGAAGCTGCCGATGCGCTTGAGCGCACGCAGGAAGGTGTCGGCTGTCAGGTCCTCGGCCAGTTGCCGGTTGCCCACCCGGAAGTACACGAACCGGAAGACGGTGTCGAAGTACCGGTCATAGATCAGGCCGAACGCCTCGGCGTCGCCCGCCTGCGCCCGCTCGACCAGCAGCCAGACCGCCGTGGCCGCTTCGGTCGCCTCGGGGCGGTCGGGGTACCCGGGCGGCGGGCCGTCGGACCCTCCGGTCCGCTCGTCGGACTCGGCGTCGAGCGCCACGGAGTGGGCCTGCTGGTCCGACTCGGCGGGGAGTCGGAAGGAGTGCGTCGCCGGCGCGGCGGCCTCCCCGCGAGCCTCCGGGGACACGGACCGACCTTCCGGGGAGACCCGGCCGGCGGGTGCGCTCCGGTTGTCGGCCGGCCGGGTGTTCGTACCCGGGCTGTGGCGCGTGGCGGGCGGGCCGCTGTACGGGCGTTCCCGGGTGTGCGGGACGCCGCCGTCGGCGCGAAGCGTGGTCGCCATCATCTTCCGGATCACGTCCAGGCTGTCGTTGACTTCGATGTGCCCCGCGAGGACGTCCGGGCCGGAGCTCAGCTCGTACCCGCTCATGCGGACCCCCCGAGCGCGTCGGTCCGGTGGCCGGTCCGTTCGCCGCGCCGGGCCGGCGCGTCCCCGAATCGGCGGAGATCCCCGAGCCGGTCGAGCCGATGGGCCACGACGGCGGGCCGCGGAGCCACGGGCGCCGGCCTGGCATGTCCGTCGCCCCGGCCCGTGCCCGGGAAGCGTTCATGCAGCGCAATATGGGGCACTACGGTCTCCTCGGGGGTGAGGGGTATCAACCACCCTGAATGGTGTGAGCTGACTCGGCTGGCTTGTCGGGGGTTCGTCACTCATGCGTGGGCAGTCAGTTACTCGGGGCATGAATATTTCCCCGCCCGGGGTGCGCTCCGTCGCACACGGTGTGCGGCACCGGGGTCAGATGGCTGTGTTTTGTACTTGAGAGTCCGAAAGATCGATTGTGTGGCAGTCATTGATGGCCGTTATGGCACCGACAACTCCGCCAATCGGGTAGATACCTACCGGGAACGCCCATATCGGGGACCCGACTCGGGCTGATTCCAACCGGTGGGGCGCGCTAGTGTGATCGGTCGTGCAGGACGTACGAAACGTGGCGGATCTGGTCCGCCGCGCCGCCGGTATGGGCGCCGGGCGCCCCGCACTGCGCTGGCATGATCGGCTGATCACCTGGGGAGAGCTGGACACCCAGGTCGATGCCGTCGCCGCCGCCCTGCGAGGGCTCGTCCACGCCGCAGACGACCGCGAATCGCACCGCGCCGACGTCGGACCACGGATGGCGATCGCGCTGCCCAACGTCCCCGAGTTCGCGGCCGCCTACTTCGGAGCGCTGCGCGCCGGGTACGTGGTCGTGCCGGTCAACCCCGGGTACACCGCCCGTGAGCTGCAACACGTGCTGGCCGACACCGGCGCCGAGATCATCGTCGGCACGCCGGCCGTCCTGGAAGCCGTGGCGGGCATCGACGCGCCGGCGCCCCGGCACGCGTACAGCCTTGGTGAGCTCACCGGCGGCGGCCCCGCCGGCGCGCGACCCTTCGCCGAGCTCCTGGCCGCCCCCTCCGCCCCGACCGAGGCGACGACCGGCGGCGAGGACATCGCCGTCCTGCTCTACACGTCTGGTACGTCCGGTCTGCCCAAGGGCGCGATGCTGTCGCACCGGGCACTGCTGGCCAACCACGCCCAGCTCGCCGCGATCGAGCCCCGGCCGGTGGGCGAGGACGACGTCGTCCTGCTCACGCTGCCGCTGTTCCACTCGTACGGGCTCAACACCGGCCTGGGCGCCATCGCCTACCACGGTGCGTGCGGCGTCCTCGTCGAGCGGTTCGACCCGGCGGACACGCTCGCGCGCATCCGCAGCGACGGCGTCACGGTCGTCGTCGGCGTGCCGCCCATGTTCGTCGCCTGGTCACTCATGGGTGAGCGGCTCGCCACCGCGTTCCGTGGGGTCCGGGTGGCGGTCTCCGGCGCCGCGCCGCTGGACGCGGCGACCGCGCAGCGGTTCGGCGAGGTGGCCGGCGCGCCGGTGTACGAGGGGTACGGGCTGACCGAGACCGCACCGGTGCTCACCACGACCATGGGCGAGGAACGCCCGAAGGCCGGCTCGATCGGCCGCCCGCTGCCCGACGTCGAGATCAAGCTCGTGGACGCGGACGGCAACGTCGTCGGCGAGATCGACGACGAGGGCGTCGACGACGAAGACATCGACTACGACGCGCCGGGCAGCCCCGGCACCGACCCGGGCGTGATGGTCGTCCGCGGACCCAACCTGTTCTCCGGGTACTGGCCCGACGGCCACGGCGGGCCCGACGCGGACGGATGGTTTTCGACGGCCGACATCGCGTACTCCGACGCCGACGGTGACCTGTTCCTGGTCGACCGGGTCGGCGACTTGATCATCGTGAGCGGGTTCAACGTGTACCCGCGCGAGGTTGAGCTGGTGCTCGACAGCCACCCGGCGGTGGTGGAGTCCGCGGTGGTCGGGGTGCCGCACCCGTACACCCAGCAGACGGTGAAGGCCTACGTCGTACGCCGTCCGGACGCCGTCGTCACGGCCGAGGAGCTGATCGCGTACTGCGAGGGCAACCTCGCCCGGTTCAAGTGCCCCACGGCCGTGGAGTTCGTGTCCGAGCTGCCCAAGTCGGCGACGGGCAAGGTGCGTAAGGGGGAGCTCGCATGAGCGACCGGCTCGTACTGTTGACGAGGCCCGGGTGCCACCTGTGCGAGGTCGCCAAGGAGGCGATGGCGCGGGTCGCCGCGGCGTCCGGCGAGTCCTGGCACGAGGTCGACATCTCGGGTGACCGGGAGCTGGAAGGTGAGTACGGCGACCGGATCCCGGTCGTGCTCCTCGATGGCAGGGAGCACGGATACTGGCGGGTCGAAGAAGATCGACTGCTGCGCGACCTGGGCCGATAAGGTTGCGGCCGTGGCGCATCTTGTCTGGGACTGGAACGGAACGCTGCTCGACGATCTGACCCTCGTGGTTGCGGCGACGAACGTCTCGCTCGCGGCGGTCGACGGCCCGCCGATCACGGCTGACGATCACCGGCGGGACTTCCGCCGCCCGGTCGCCGACTACTACGGCCACGTGCTCGGCCGGTCGGTGACGCAGGAGGAGTTCGTCCAGCTCGACCGCGTCTACCACGACTTCTACCGCGACGGGCTGCTCGACTGCGCGCTGGCGGCCGATGCCGAGGCCGCGATGCGGGCCTGGCCGGGCACGCAGTCGCTGCTGTCGATGTGGTTCCACGAGGAGCTGGTGCCCGAGGTCACGCGGCGCGGGCTGCACGCGGTGTTCGAGCGCATCGACGGGCTGCGCCCCGGTGTCCTCGCGGGCGGCCACAAGGCGGAGCACCTCGCCGCCCACCTGGACGCGCTCGGCGTGGCCGGCGCGGACGCCGTCCTGATCGGTGACTCGGTCGACGACGCGCACGCCGCGGCCTCGGCCGGCGCCGCCTGCATCCTGTACGGCGGGGGCTTCACCCACCCGGAGCGCCTGCTGGCGGCCGGGGTGCCGGTGGCCTCGACGCTGCTCGAGGCGGTGGCGCTGGCCCGGGAGGCGGTCGGTGCCGAGGCTCCCGACCAGGGGTGCGCTCAGGCGCCCAGGTAGGCCAGCACGGCGCGTACCCGCCGGTGCTGCTCGTCGTCGGGGGCCAGATCGAGCTTGGCGAAGACGTTTCCGATGTGCTTCTCCACGGCGCCTTCGCTGATGACGAGCCGGCGTGCGATCGCGGCGTTGGACCGCCCTTCGGCCATGAGCGCCAGCACCTCGCGCTCGCGCGGGGTGAGCGCCCGCAGCGGGTCGTCGCGGCGCCGCCGTACCAGGAGCTGGGCGACGACCTCGGGATCGAGCACGGTCGCGCCGGCGGCGACCCGGCGCAGCGCGTCCAGAAACTCGCCGACCTCCGCGACCCGGTCCTTGAGCAGGTACCCGACCGCACCGTGCCGGTCGGCCAGCAGGTCTTCGGCGTACGACACCTCGACGTACTGGCTGAGCACGAGGACCGGAGCGCCGGGTACCCGCTGCCGGGCTTCCACCGCGGCCCGCAGCCCCTCGTCGGTGTGGCTGGGCGGCATCCGGACGTCGACGATGGAGACGTCGGGGCGGTGCGCCGTCACCGCCTCCACGAGCGCCGGGCCGTCCCCGACGGCGGCGGCGACGACGTGGCCGTTCTCGGCGAGCAGGCGTACCAGGCCTTCGCGGAGCAGTACCGCGTCGTCAGCGACCACCACGCGCATCTCTTCGAGTCCTCACTGGCAGGGCAGCCGCGCGCTGACGACGGTCGGGCCGCCGGGCGGGCTGGTCAGGGTCAGCTCACCACCCGCGGCGTGGACCCGGTCGGCCAGCCCGGCCAGGCCGTGCCCCTTCGACAGCTCCGCGCCGCCGACCCCGTTGTCGACGACGCTCACGAGCAGGTGGTCGTTGTCGCGACGGACGATCGCCTGGCACTCGTCGGCCCGGCTGTGCTTCGCGACGTTGGTCAGCGCCTCGGCCAGTACGAAGTACGCGGTCGACTCGACGCTCGGATCGAGCCGGCCCGGGTCGGGCGCGTCCAGCTCGACCGGGACGGTGGACCGGCCGGCGAGCGCCGCGACGGCGGCGACCAGCCCGCGGTCGACCAGGATCGGCGGGGCGATGCCGCGGGACAGCGCGCGCAGCTCGTCGAGGGTTTCGCGGGTCTGGAGCAGCGCTTCGGCAACGGTCCGGCGGGCGGCCTCCGGGTCGGTGTCGAGCTGGTGCTCGGCGCGGCCGAGGTCCATCGCGAGGCGGACCAGCCGCTGCTGCGGGCCGTCGTGGATGTCGCGTTCGAGGCGGCGCAGCGCGGTCGACTCGGCGGATACGGCGGCGCTGCGCTGCGACCGGGCGGTGGCCGTGGCCGCCTCCGCGGCGGCGTTCGCCCGCTCCAGCCCGGCGATGCGAGCGCGCAGGTCGGTCATGCCGGTGAGCAGCGCCTTGGCGATGCTCGCCTGTAGCTGCGCGCACAAGCGGGTGACGATCGGAAGGGTGAGCAGGAAGAAGAGCCCTATCGCGGTGTAGAGCGTCACCCGCGCGGTCGTGCTGTCACCCATTCCGAGCAGCTCGTTCAGCGAATCGACCTTGTGGGGCGGGTGTGGAATCGTCCAGTCGTAGACGACGGTGAGGGTGCCGCCGACAGCGGCGGCCCACCAGCCGACCGCGATGGACCAGGTGACGGTGGCCACTATGAACCCGATCACACCATGGAGCAGGTCCAGCCAGGACTGGCCGTCGGCGATCGGAGCGAAGAGGCGCCGCCAGACACCGGCGTCCCGGGCCGCGCGCTTGTAGGTGCCGCCGACGTGCGGCACGTCGAGGACCCGCGAGATCCGCCAGCGTTCCAACTCGGCGAAGCCCCTGGCCGCGAAGAGGGTGGCGGTCAGGATGGGGATGCCGGCCAGCGTGATGAACATGCCGACGCCGAGGGAAAACCCGGTAACGAAGACCACGAAGCCGGCCAGCGCGATCGGGAATCCGGTGAGCAGGTACGCCGAGTCGATTCCGAGCTGGTTGATCAGTCTGCGGACGGCGGGCGGTTCGGCGCTTGTGGGCAGCGATGCGGTCGGCGTCATGTCGGAAACGCTAGGCATCGCGCCCGTCGGCTCCCATCCGGTCGGCTGGCGTTTCAGGGGTGAGGCTATCCCTACCCCGCGGTGCGCGGTGCCCGTGACGTCGCACACGGCCAGCCGGGGAATGCGTGGGAGCGGTCATCCGGCAGAATGCGAATGGACGGCCACTATTCAGACGACCTGGGTCGGGCAATTCGGAATTAAGTCGTATCTTTCGCCGCTGTCCCGCTCGTGAGGCGTCCCGGGCCGACAATGAACGGCAGGGTACCGCCCGTGAGTCGGCCGAGCGATGGGTGTCGGCGAGTCGATTCTTCAAGATCGTGAGTTTGTGCAAACGTTCACAAACGCCTACTCTGTTACGACGTCGAGCCTAGATAGCACAGCCGCACACGGGCTGCGCACCTGGGGTTCACAACACGTTCGACGTCTCGGAGTCTGATGAGTCAGCAGCGCAACGGGCAAGCCGCCGGTGTATCCGATGGGGGAGTGTTCCCGGACCTTCCCGAAGCCACCGTCGCCCGGCTGCCGGAATACCTCCGCGCCCTGCACCATCTCGCGGAGACCGGGTTCGAGACGGTCTCCAGCGAGGGGCTGGCCGCGGCGGCCGGGGTCAACTCGGCCAAGCTGCGCAAAGACCTGTCCCACCTCGGCTCGTACGGCACCCGCGGCGTCGGCTACGACGTCGCCCTGCTCATCGCGCAGATCGAACACGTCCTCGGCCTCACGCAGCGCCGGGCCGTGGCTCTGGTCGGCGTGGGTAACCTTGGACACGCGCTGGCCGGCTACGGCGGGTTCAGCACCCGCGGATTCCGCATCGCCGCGCTCTTCGACGCCGATCCCGACCGGATCGGTGAGCGCATCAACGGCCTGGTCGTGAAAGACATCGCGCGCCTGCCCGAGGTGGTCGCCGCCGAGGCGATCTCCATCGCTCTGATCGCGACGCCGGCCCACGCCGCCCAACTGGTCGCCGACCAGCTCGTCGCGGCCGGGGTCACCAGCATTCTCAACTTCGCGCCGTGCGTGCTCAGCGTGCCCGACGGCGTCGACGTCCGGAAGGTCGATCTCGCGATCGAACTCCAGATACTGTCGTTCCACGAGCACCGCAAGTCGGCGCTGACCACCCTGCCCGCGCCTGCCGGCAACGGGCGAATGAAAATCCGTCCAACCCTGAACGGGGAGGCGCTCGCTACGTGAACCTGCTCGTCGTCGGCGTATCGCACCGCACCGCTGGAGTCTCTCTGCTGGAGCGGCTCGCGGTGACCGCCGACCAGACTCCTCAGTTGCTGACCCGGCTGCTCGCCCAGGAGTACGTGGGCGAGGCGCTCGTGCTGTCCACCTGTAACCGGGTGGAGGTGTACGCCGCGGTGTCAGCCTTCCACGGCGGCCTGGCCGACATCGGCGCCGTGCTCGCCGAGCGCGCCGGGTGCTCCGTGGCCGACCTGGCTCCGCACCTGTACGTCAACTACGACGTCGACGCCGTCGGGCACGCGTTCCGGGTGGCCGCCGGGCTCGACTCCATGGTCGTCGGTGAGGCCCAGATCCTCGGTCAGCTGCGCGACGCGTACGCCGTGGCCATCGAGCACGGCACCGCCGGCCGCCTGCTGCACGAACTCACCCAGCAGGCGCTGCGGGTGGGCAAGCGCGCCCACGCCGAGACCGAGATCGACCGGGCCGGGCAGAGCGTCGTCACCGCCGCCCTGCGGCTGGGGCTGTCAAGCCTGTACGGCGAGCAGACCGAGACCTTCCCGCCGGACGCCTCCGCCGACGCCCTCGTCATCGGCGCGGGCGCGATGGGCGCGCTCGCCCTCGCGACGCTGCGCCGGGCCGGTGCCGGCCGGCTCTACGTGGCCAACCGGAGCGCGGGGCGGGCGGAGCGGCTCGCGGCCGGTTACGAGGCCGAGACCGTGCCCTTCGACGAGCTGGGCTCCGCGCTCGCCCGCGTCGACCTGGTCGTCTGCGCCACGGCCTCGCCGGAGCCGGTGCTCACCACGGAGCTGATCGCCGCCGCGCGCCGGCCGGGCGCCGGTACGCGCCCGCTGCTGGTGCTGGACCTGGCCGTACCCCGGGACGTGGCTCCCGGCGTCGGTGACCTGCCCGGCGTGATCGTGGTCGACATGGAGACCCTCGGGCTCGCCGCCGACCGGCGGGCGGGCGAGGCCGCGGACGTCATCGGCGTCGCCGAGGACGTCGTCCTGCCGGAGGGGCAGCGCCTCGGGCTGCCGGCCGACACCGACGTACGGGCCGCCGAGGCGATCGTGGCCGACGAGGTGGAGGCGTTCCGCACCTGGCAGCGCAGCGCCGACGTGGCGCCGACCGTCGCGGCTCTGCGGGCGCGCGCCGATGAGGTCGTTGTCGCCGAGCTGGGCCGGCTCCGGCAGCGCCGCCCGGATCTGACCGACGACCAGCGTTCGGACGTGGCCCGCACGGTGCACCGGATCGTGCAGCGGCTGCTGCACGAGCCCTCGGTGCGGGTGCGCCAGCTGGCCGCCGAGCCGGGCGGCGAGGCGTACGCCGTGGCGCTGCGCGCCCTGTTCGACCTGGAGGTTCCACAGGACATCGACCCTGTGGGGGCCTGTGAGGTCACGGTGCCTGGGCCGGAGGAGTCGTGACAGTGCACGGAAAGCTCCGGTTGGGTACCCGGGCGAGCGCGCTGGCGCTCGCCCAGTCGGGCATGGTCGCCGACGCGGTCCGGGAGAAGACCGGCCGGGACGTCGAGCTCGTGGAGATCTCCACGCCGGGTGACCGCTCCAGCGCCCCCATCGCTCGGCTGGGCGTGGGCGTCTTCGTGTCCGCGCTGCGGGACGCGCTCAACGCCAAAGAGATCGACTTCGCGGTGCACTCGTACAAGGACCTGCCGACCTCGGTCAGCGAGGGTCCCGGGCCGCTGGGCGCGGCCGGGCAGCCCCGGACGTTCGGCGAGGGGCTGCGGATCGCGGCCGTGCCGCCGCGCGAGGACCCCCGCGACGTGCTCGTCGCCCGGGACGGCCTGACCCTGACCGAGCTGCCCGAGGGCGCCCGGCTGGGCACCGGGGCGCTGCGGCGAATCGCCCAGATAGCCGCGTTGGGAAGAAATCTCGAGTGTGTTCCGATTCGAGGTAATGTTGACACTCGGTTGCGTAAGGTAGCTCAGGGTGAGCTGGACGGCATCGTCCTCGCCCGCGCTGGGCTGGCTCGACTCGGTCGGGCGGCCGAGGCAACCGAGATCCTCGACCCGATGCTCATGCTGCCCGCCCCTGCACAGGGTGCGCTGGCCGTGGAGTGCCGGGAAGACGATGACGAGCTGCTCGGGCTGCTCGCCGTGCTCGACGACCCGGCCACCCGTGCCGCGGTGACCGCCGAGCGGGCGCTGCTCGCGAAGCTGGAGGCCGGCTGCTCCGCGCCGGTCGCCGCTCTGGCTGAAATCGCCGAAGGCGACGACGGTCCGGAGATCTACTTGCGCGGTGCGGTGCTCAGCCCGGACGGCCGTTTCGGCGTCCGGCTGTCGCGCACCGGAACGCTCGCTGACGCCGTACAGGTGGGGCGGCTGCTGGCCGCCGACCTGCTCGCCGAAGGCGCTGACTCTGTACTGGGAGTACAGCATGACCCGTACCCGTAAGACCGCAGGCCGCATCGTTTTCGTCGGTGCCGGCCCAGGTGACCCCGGCCTGCTCACCCGTCGCGCATACGACGCCGTGACGACGGCCGACCATGTCGTGTACGACCGGTACGTACCCGAGCAGATGCTCGCCGCGATCCGGGCGGACGCCGCGCCCGAGGCCGAGTTCTCGCCGGCCGAGGGTGTGCCCGGCGACGTGGCGAAGGTGCTGCTGTCGGCGGCCCGTTCCGGGCTGAAGGCCGTCCACCTCGTCGGCGGCGACCCGCTGGGCCACGAGTCGGTCCTCAAGGAGGTGCAGGCCGTCGCCCGCACCAACGTGCCGTTCGAGGTCGTTCCCGGTGTCGGCACCGCCGCCGGCGTCGCGACCTACGCCGGCGTTCCGCTGCCGGGCGTCCGTACCGTCGCCGACGTCGACGACGTGCACAGTCTCGACTTCGACCTGCTCGCCGCCGCGCTGAGTCGTGGCTCGTCCGCCGCGGTCGCGGTGGACGCCGGCGATCTCGCCACCGTACGTGATGGGCTGCTCGCCGCCGGCGTCGACCCGGGCACGCCGGTCGCCGTGACCGGCGAGGGCACCGGCGAGACGCAGTACACGACCTCGTCCAGCGTCGACAGCATGGTCACCGCCGTGATCGGCTTCGCCGGCCGGGTCGTGGTCAGCCTCGGCGAGGGCGTCGCGCACCGGGAGAAGCTGGGCTGGTGGGAGAACCGGCCGCTGTACGGCTGGAAGGTGCTCGTCCCGCGTACCAAGGAGCAGGCCGGCGCGATGAGCGAGCGGCTGCGCGCCTACGGTGCGATCCCGTGCGAGGTGCCGACGATCGCGGTCGAGCCGCCGCGTACGCCGGCCCAGATGGAGCGGGCGATCAAGGGTCTGGTCGACGGCCGGTACGCCTGGGTCGTCTTCACCTCGACCAACGCGGTCCGCGCCGTGTGGGAGAAGTTCGCCGAGCACGGCCTGGACGCCCGCCACTTCGGCGGCGTCAAGATCGCCTGCATCGGTGAGGCGACCGCGGACGCGGTCCGCGCGTTCGGCGTACAGCCCGAGCTGATCCCGTCGGGGGAGCAGTCCTCCGAGGGGCTGCTGGCCGAGTTCTCGCCGCACGACGAGATTCTCGATCCGGTTGGCCGGATCCTCCTGCCGCGCGCCGACATCGCCACCGAGACGCTCGCCGCCGGGCTCACCGAGCTCGGTTGGGAGGTCGACGACGTGACGGCGTACCGGACGGTGCGCGCCGCGCCGCCGCCGGCCGAGATCCGCGACGCGATCAAGTCGGGTGGCTTCGACGCGGTGCTCTTCACGTCATCGTCGACCGTGCGCAACCTGGTCGGCATCGCCGGCAAGCCGCACGCCCGCACCGTTGTCGCGGTGATCGGGCCCAAGACGGCCGAGACCGCGACCGAGTTCGGGCTGCGCGTCGACGTACGGCCGCAGCACGCCAGCGTCCCGGACCTGGTCGAGGCGCTCGCACAGTACGCGGTCGAGCTGCGCGAGAAGCTCGCGGCCATGCCGGCCAAGCAGCGCCGCGGCTCCAAGGTGCAGGGCCCGACCGCTCTGCGCTACCGCTAACTACCTGGATCTTGGACAGTTGTGCGAGCTATAGGTCGCACAACTGTCCAAGATCGGAGGAGAATCGTGTTTCCGGTTGTTCGCCCCCGACGGCTACGCCGCAACCCCGCCATCCGGCGGCTCGTCGCCGAGACCCGGCCCGCCCCCGCCGAACTCGTGCTGCCGATGTTCGTACGGGAGGGGTTGACCGAGCCCCGGCCGATCGCCTCGCTGCCCGGCGTGGTCCAGCACTCCCGTGACTCACTGCGCAAGGCCGCCGTCGAGGCCGTACAGGCCGGCATCGGGGGCCTCATGCTCTTCGGCGTCCCCCTGACCCGCGACGAGGTCGGCTCCGCCGGTACCGACCCGGACGGCATCCTCAACGTCGCCATCCGCGACGTCGTCAGCGAGGTCGGCGACGCGACCGTCGTGATGAGCGACCTCTGCCTGGACGAGTTCACCTCGCACGGCCACTGCGGCGTGCTGCGGCCCGACGGCTCCGTGGACAACGACGCCACCCTGGCCAGGTACGCCGACATGGCGCTCGCGCAGGCGGAAGCCGGTGCGCACGTGCTCGGGCCGTCCGGGATGATGGACGGCCAGATCGGCGTGATCCGCGAGGCGCTCGACCAGGCCGGCCACACCGACACCGCGCTGCTGGCCTACGCCGCGAAGTACGCCTCGGCCTTCTACGGCCCGTTCCGGGAGGCGGTCGAGTCGACCCTGCAGGGCGACCGCAAGACCTACCAGCAGGACCCGGCCAACCTGCGGGAGGCGATGCGCGAGGTGGCGCTCGACCTCGCCGAGGGCGCCGACATGGTGATGGTCAAGCCCGCGCTGCCGTACCTCGACGTGGTCGCGTCGGTGGCCGCCAACGTGGACGTCCCGGTCGCCGCGTACCAGGTCTCCGGTGAGTACGCGATGGTCGAGGCGGCCGCCGCCAACGGCTGGATCGACCGGGAGCGGGTCATCCTGGAGCAGCTCACCTCGATCCGCCGGGCCGGGGCGCAGATCATCCTCACGTACTGGGCGATCGAGGCCGCGCGGCTGCTTCGCCAGGGATACTGAGCAGCTTCGCCAGGAATACTGAGCAGCGGAGCTGCTCCGCCGGGGATACTGACCCCGGTCGCCGGGTATTCGAGTCGTATGAAACTCGGATACTTCCTGTCATGCGAAGAGTACGCACCCGCTGAGCTGATCGAGCAGGCCAAGGCGGCCGAGCAGGCGGGCTTCGAGGCGCTGTGGATCTCTGACCATTTCCACCCCTGGCTGGAGGAGCAGGGCCAGTCCGCGTTCGTCTGGTCCATGATCGGCGCGCTCAGCCAGGTCTGCTCGCTGCCGATCACCACGGCGGTGACCTGCCCCACCGTGCGGATGCACCCGGCGATCATCGCGCAGGCCGCGGCGACCAGCGGCGTGCTGACCGGAGGGAAGTTCGTCCTCGGGGTCGGCTCCGGCGAGTACCTCAACGAGCACATCCTCGGTGACCCCTGGCCGTCGGCCGGCATGCGGCTCGACATGCTCGAAGAGGCCGTCGAGGTGATCCGGGAGCTGTGGCGCGGGAAGTTCGTCAACCACTACGGCGAGCACTACCAGGTCGAGCAGGCCAGGATCTACACGCTGCCGGACCAGCCGCCCAAGATCTATATCTCCGGCTTCGGGAAGAAATCGATCGAGCTCGCCGCCCGCATCGGCGACGGGTTCATGTGCGTGATGCCCGACGCCGACAAGGTGCGCCAGTTCCGCGAGAGCGGCGGCGGCGACAAGGTCGTGCAGGGCGGCTTCAAGGCCTGCTACGCCCAGAGCGAGGGCGAGGCCCTGCGGTTGGCGCACGAGAAGTGGCGTAGCGAAGCGGTGCCCGGTGAGCTGAACCAGGTGCTGCCGTCGCCGCGCCACATCGAACAGGCGAGCACGCTGGTCCAGCCCGAAATGCTCAAGGAGTTGTTCGCGCTCGGCCCCGACCCGGCCCGGCACCTGTCCATGATCGAGAAGTACGAACAGGCCGGCTACGACGAGGTGTACGTGGCCAACATCGGCCCGCACTACCGCGAGCTGTGCGACCTGTACGCCAAGGAGGTCATGCCGCGGGTGCGCCGCCGGGAGAAGGTCGGCGCCTGATCAGGGAGCCTGGTCGGCGGGCGCGCCGAGGCGGCGCAGCACCTCGTCGACATCGGCCTCGTACTCGCGCCACTCCCGGTTGGGCCGGAAACCCAGCTCGTCGTTGATCCGGGTCACTGCCTTCGCGCCGACCGCGTTCCAGGTCTGCACATCGAGTAGCTGCGGCTCGGCGGCGCGCAGCTCGGACAGCATCCGGGCCTTCAGCGCGCGGCCCAGCCCGTAGCCGCGATGGGCCTGCACCACGACCGTGTCGTACTGGTCGGCCCGGGTCGGCCGCTGCGCCGGGACGACCACCTCGGTCAGCCCGGCCACCGTGCCGGACGGCTCGTGGACCGCCAGCACGACGTACGGTTTCAGGCCCCGCGCATGCAGGGTGGCCAGGCTCGCCCGCAGCCGCTCGCTGTCGTACGAGCTGGGGCGCAGCTCCAGGTCGTACGCCGGGTTGAGGCGCATCGTGGCCTTCGCCTTGGCGTACTCGTCGAGGATCGACTCCGCCGGGCCACCCGGGTGGTATTCGAGCCGGTACCCGGAGCCGACGCTTTCGGCCATCGTCGCGAGCTGCGTCCAGTCCACGGTCGAGAGGTCGAGCAGGTTGCGCATCTCCACGAAGGCGCAGCGGAAGCCCTGCGCTTCGAAGAAGTCGCCGGCCGGGGTGTCGCCGATGACCTCGACCCCGATCGACCCGTACCCCTCGGCGCGGGCGCGCGTCGCGGCCGCGCCGAGCAGGGCGGTGCCGACCCCGGTCCGGCGCACGTCCGGCCGCACCAGCAGTTCGAGAACGGCGACGTCGCCGACGAGCAGGATGCTCACGTATCCGAGGAGGTCGTCGCCGTCCAGCGCGAGCCACGAGACGCGCCGCTCGTCGGGCATGGTGACCGACAGATACTCCCGGAACGAGTCGGGCCGCCATGGCGGATCTTCGGGCACGTCGGCCGCGACGGCCAGGTTGGCGGCGCGCAGCAGAGCTTTCAGCCCCTCGGCGGGAGCGGCGGCCGGGTCCCACTCGCGCACCTGCACGGGTCATAGCTTGCCGATGTTCCGCGCGCGACGGAAGGCCTTAGTGCTAACTAAGCTTCTTCTTTTCGAATTTTTTGCCGCCCGGTCGGCCGCCCGGTCAGCGGCTGCGCACGCCGTAGTCGTTGGCGGCGCCGAAGACGTCCTGCACGTACTTCTGCACCGCGTTGTAGGACATGATCGACGCCCACCAGTCGCCGGGGAGCGACAGGTTGCGGTTGCCGGCGCACAGGTACCGCGCCGCCGCGAGGGCCGCGTCGTAGACGTTGTTGATGTCGGGTACGCCGTTGCCGTCGGCGTCGGCCCCGTAGGTGGCCCAGGTGGACGGGATGAACTGCATCGGGCCGACGGCGTGGTCCCAGGTCGGGTCGTGATCGAGTCGGCCGCCGTCGGTGTCTGCGATCTTCATGCGCCCGTCCCTGCCGTCGAGGGGCGCGCCGACGATCGGCGGCATCGCGGTCCCGTCCGCGCCGAGGATCGCGTGGTCCTGGCCGTGTGCCGACTCGACCTTGCCGATGCCGGCGAGCGTCGTCCACCGCAGTTGGCAGCCGGGTGACGTGGCGGAGGTGACCAGTTCGGCGTACCCGTAGGCCTCCATCGCGGGCAGGGGGATGCCTAGCTTCGCCGACAGCGGGCCGGCCCAGGCGGCGAGATCGGACGGCCTGGTCACCGCCGCTGGATCGGCGGTCGGAGCCGCCGTCGCGCCGTCGGCGGCGGCGCTCGGGTCGGTGCCGGGAACCTCGTCAGCGGGAGGGCTCGGCACCCCCTCGCCGGTCGGCTCGATCAGCGTGAAGGTCCGGTGCGTGGTCGTCGGCAGCGCCGGCACCACGTACGTGCCGGCCAGCAGGGCGGCGCCGACCACAGCGAAGATCAGGATGCCGGGCGTGACCACCCGGCCGTAGCGGCGTCGGGGCCACCCGGCGATCGTGGTCGCGGCGGCGCGCGACCACCCGACGGCACGGGTGGGCAGGGCCCGCCAACCGGCCCTTCGTCCGGCCGCCGGTGTCGCCGGGTCGGTCGCTGGCACCGGGGTTGTCGCTGCCGTCGGTTCGGGCGCTGGCGTCGGTTCGGGCGGCGCCGGCGGATCCGGCGCCGTCGCCGGGTCCGCCGGCGTCAGGACGTCCAGCATCCCGGCGGCCGCCACCCCCGAATCGGGAGAAACGCCCACCGCGGGCACGGTGGAGGGGGCCGCCGGTCGTAGCGGCGTTGCCGTCGGATTAGCCACCCGGTCCCCCTGTGCCACGCCATCGAGTATGGCCCATGCTCAGATCTCTGTTGTACCGGAAGGGCTGCGGGGAAGGTAGGTAACCTGGTGCCATGCCCCGCTACGAGTACCGCTGCCGCAGCTGCGGCTCCACTTTCGAGCTGAACCGTCCGATGCGCGAGTCGGGCGACCCCGCACGGTGCCCCGACGGTCACGACGACACCGTCAAACTTCTGTCCACAGTGGCCGTTTCCGGCCGGTCCGGCCAGCCGGCCGCCGGTGGTGGCTGCTGTGGAGGCGCCTGCGGCTGCTGATCGACGCCGCGCGACCGGTCGACCTCGGTCGGCGTCGGTCGCGCGGTTCGGGCGTTCCCCACTATCCCAGTCGGCGACGCCGCGTCACTGGCCTGCTCGGGCAGTATCGGGCTGCAACCCGGGTGGACCGAGCCGAGCCGTTCCTACGATGTGCACGCGACCGGCGTGCGGGCAGCATGAGGGCGACTGGCAGGGCGGAGGTTCACGCGTGTCGGCACGGATGCACCTGCCCGGCGGGCTGGTGACCTTTCTGTTCACCGACATCGAGGGTTCGACCCGGTTGGCCCAGATGCTCGGTGCTGACTACCGCTCGGTACTCACGGAGCACCGGCGGGTGCTGCGACGCGCACTGTCCACAGGCGACGGAGTCGAGCTGTTCACCGAGGGCGACTCGCTGTTCGTCGCGTTCGCCGACGCCAATGCCGCGCTCTGCGCCTGCGCTGCGGCGCAGCGCGCGCTGTCGGAGCACCGTTGGCCCCGGCCGCAGGTCCGGCCGAGAGTACGGATGGGCCTGCACACCGGCTTCGCCGAACCGGTCGCCGGCGAGTACGCCAGCCCCGAGGTGCACCGGGCGGCCAGGGTGGCGGCCGCCGCCCACGGCGGCCAGATCCTGTGTTCGGCGGCGACCGCCGCGTCCGCCGGCGACCTGCCCGGCGACACCGTGCTCTGCGATCTCGGCCTCTACCGGCTGCGTGGCTTCGACGGCAGGGAGCGGCTGTTCCAGCTGGTCTCGCCCGGACTCGACCGGGACTTCCCGCGCCCCCGTACGGTCGACTGCCCGCCGCACAACCTGCCGACCCCGGTCACCTCGTTCGTGGGGCGGGTCGGCGAGCAGGAGCGGCTGCGCGAACTGCTCCAGGCCCACCGCCTCGTCACCGTCGCCGGCGCGGCCGGTGCCGGCAAGACCCGGCTCGCCGTACAGGTGGCCCGTGACCTAGCCGGCGAGTACCCGGACGGGGTCTGGTTCGTCGACCTCGCCGGCGTCGACGACACGCAGCGGGTCGGCGCCACGGTCGCCGCCGCGCTGGGGGTGCGGCCGGAGCCGGGTCGCCCGCTCGTACAGACCATCGCCGACCATGCGGTCGGGCACCGGCTGCTGCTCATCCTCGACACCTGCGACGCACACCTGACCGCCGCGTCCGGGCTGGTCGCCCGGCTGCTGGGCGCCGGGCCCGGCACGCAGGTCATCGCGACCACCCGCGAACCGCTCGGCCTGCCCGGGGAGCTGGTCTGGCGGCTCGCGCCGCTGGGCGTGGACGGAGGCGGCGACGGCGCTCCGAGCGAGGCGGTGTCGCTGCTGCTCGACCGGACCGCGGCGGCGCGCGGCGGGCAGCCGGCGACCGGCGGAGAGCTGCCGTACCTCGACCGGATCGCACGGGCGCTGTCCGGGTTGCCGCTGGCGCTGGAGCTGGCGGCGAGCGTCCTGGGGACGCTGTCGGCCGGTGAGCTCGCGGCCCGCGTAGACGACGGCTCGGGGCCGGCCGGACTGTTCGCGGCCCTCGACGCCGGCCGTCGATCGACACCCGCCGGCCAGGCGGAAGCGGCCGACCGGAACCGCACCCTGCGGGCCGCGCTGGACTGGTCGTACCGCGCGCTCGACCGCCCGGCGGCCCGGCTCCTTCGCCGCATGTCGGTGTTCGCCGGCCCCGTCACGCTGCCGGCCATCGAGTGGCTGGGCGGCGGCGATCCACTCGACCCGCTGGCCAGCCTTGTCGACAGGTCGCTGGTCCAGGCCGAGCCGCGGGCGGACGCGGCGACCTACCGGATGCTCGGCCCGGTCCGGGCGTACGCGGCGGGGGCGCTGCGCGACACCGGTGAGGAGGAGGTCGTCCGCGACCGGCACGTGGAGTGGTGCCTGCGGCAGATCCAGGCCGCCCACACCGACCCCAACGGGCGGGCGGTCACCCTCTCGCTGTACGCCCTCGACCCGCTCGCGGAGGAGGTGCGCGGGGCGCTGCGGTGGACGTCCACCCACGGCCTCGGGCGCGCCGGTCTCGGTGTCGCCGCCGCGCTGGACCAGTGGTGGTGCGAGCGCGGCCTGGCGCGTGAGGCGCGGGTGTGGATGCTCCGGCTGTACGGGCGGATCCGGGACACCGCCGAGCGGCTCACCGACGCGGAGCTGGCGACGGCGTACCACGTCCACGCGCTGGCGGCGGGCGTCGACGGGGACCACGCCGAGCAGTTGCGCTTCGCGCAGCGGGCGGAGGCCGCCGCCCGCCGGGCCGACGACGTCGGGCTGCTGGTACGGGTACTGGCTGGCCGGGGCGCCCCGCTGGTCGCGATGGAGCGGACGGGCGACGCGGAGCGGAGCTGCCGGCAGGTGGCCGCCTGGGCCCGCCGGGAAGGTGTGCCGGGCGACGCGCTGTCCGCCGTGTACACGCTCGCGCACATCCTCATGCGCCGCGGCGCGCTCGACGAGGCGGCCGACCTGCTGGCCACCGCCCGGCCACTGGAGGCGTCCCGGCCGGCCGAGCGCGGTCGGCGTACGGTCGACATGCTGCTGGGCCTGGTCGCGCTGCGGCGCGGCGACGTCGTGGCCGCGCACGACCACCTCACGGTGGCGCTCCGGTCCCGGATGGGGTTCGGCTTCCACGCGTGCGCCTGCGAGACCCTCAACGCCGTCGCGGTCCGCTGCCTGACCGCGGAGGATCCGCTGACCGCGGCCCGGCTCTTCGGTGCGGCGCAGGCGGTGCGGGCCCGGTTGCGGCTGGCGGCCGGCCTGAACGGTGCCTACTGGCACGAGCAGCAGGCCGTCGCCCGGGCGGTGCTCGGCGACGTGGTCTTCGACGCGGCGTACGCCGAGGGCGCGACGCTGACGCTGGAGGACGCGGCGGCCGTGGCGCTGACCGTGGAGCACCCGGACCTGGTGGCCGGCTCGGACCGCTTCAGCCACTCGTCCTGACGGTGGTCACCGCTGCTTGCCGTCCCGGAACAGGGAGATCGCCTTCTCGATGCGCCGCTGGCGCGTCTCGGCGCTCTTGGCGCCGTTGACGTTGTCGACGTGGTACCGCCGCATGCTGTTGGACAGCTTCTGGAAGAAGGCTTCCACCTGCTCGTCGGCCGCGAGAGCGGCGGCGAAGTCGGCCGGGACGTCGACCTCCCTAGGGGCGTCCGCGACGGTCAGCGTCACCCGGATCGGATCCCCGCCTTTCAGTCCGGTGGCGTTCCGGACGGCGGCGCTGATGCTGATCATGTGCTTGCCGCCCATCACGCCCACGGTGTTGCGGTACTCGTAACCGTTCACGTCGACGATCACTGGTGGGCGCCGCCCCGCGGCCAACTGTTCGATGACCTCGTCCGGTACGACGATCCCGGTGTTGTTGCCGTTGGCGGCCACGGTGGTCTCGAACGTCACGCTCTTCGGCATCTGCGGTCCTCTGCTCGGTATCGAAGGTCAGACATATAGATCGTGACTGCGGAGCTGCCTTTCCGCTGTCCTCATCTCAGACATGACCCGCGCCGGACGCAGGACTCATCGGTCCACACCATCGGTCCACCCGTTCAGGGGGCGACCGGCAGCGCCTCGTACCCGTCGAGGTCGGCGCCGTGCGGGTGGATGCTGATCGGCAGGCCCATGTTCGGTGCGACCCACGCGCTGCGGGGCGTCGGGGCGGGGTTACGACAGGTGCGCCGAGTCGATGGCTACCAGGCGAGACGCGGGGTACGGCCGTCGTTGCCGTGCCTAAACAGTCGCGGCCCCGGCTATGGATCCGGCGCGTCCAGCTATGCCCCAGCTACGGATTCCCTGTGAACGGCGACGCTTTGTAATCACATGTAAACGAGCCCCGGTGGGTGACCCACCGGGGCTCGTCTCGTGTCCGGAACCGTTTTACAGGATCGTCCAGGTGTCGCCGGAGCCGAGCAGGGCGGCGAGCTCCTCGTCGGCGCTGCGGGTGACCTTCTCCTTGGCGCTGTCGAGCTGGGCGCGCACGAGGTCGTCGTACACCGGCCGCGCTACGTCGCGGAACACCCCGATCGGAGTGTGGCGCAGGTCCGACTCGGGCAGGCGGGACAGGGCGAACGCGTACGCCGGCTCGGCCACGGTCTCGTCGTGTACGACGATCTCGTCCGGAGAAACCTCGGCGGTCGGGCGTACCCGCAGGCCGAACGCGCCCGGCGGGTGGGTCACGCAGAACTCGCCGTCCTTGCCGAACGTGATCGGCTGGCCGTGCTCGAGGCGGATGACGTACTCGTCCCGGGTCTGCGGGTCCTTGAGCACCTCGAACGCGCCGTCGTTGAAGATGTTGCAGTTCTGGTAGATCTCCACGAACGCCGAGCCCTGGTGCTCCGCGGCCTGCCGCAGCACCGACTGGAGGTGCTTGCGGTCGGAGTCGATCGTACGGGCGACGAACGACGCCTCCGCGCCCAGCGCCAGCGACAGCGGGTTGAACGGGGAGTCGGTGGACCCGACCGGCGTCGACTTGGTGATCTTGCCGAGCTCCGAGGTCGGGGAGTACTGCCCCTTCGTCAGCCCGTAGATCTTGTTGTTGAACAGCAGGATCTTCAGGTTGACGTTGCGCCGCAACGCGTGGATGAGGTGGTTGCCGCCGATCGAGAGGGCGTCGCCGTCACCGGTGACCACCCACACGGACAGGTCCGGCCGCGACACCGACAGGCCGGTCGCGATCGCCGGCGCGCGCCCGTGGATCGAGTGCATGCCGTACGTGTTGAGGTAGTACGGGAAGCGCGACGAGCAGCCGATGCCGGAGACGAACGCGATCCGCTCACGCGGGATGCCCAGGTCCGGAAGGAAGGACTGCATGGCGGCCAGGATCGCGTAGTCGCCACAGCCCGGGCACCAGCGCACCTCCTGGTCGGACTTGAAGTCCTTCGCGGTCAGCTTGAGCGGCGTCGCGCCAGCGGAGAGACCTGCCTCAGGCATTCTTGACCACATCCTCGAGCATGTTCTCCAGCTCGGCGGCCGTGAACGGCAGGCCGCGGACCTGGTTGTAGGCGATCGCGTCGATCAGGTACTTCGAGCGGACGACGCTGGCGAGCTGGCCGAGGTTCATCTCGGGGATGACCACCCGGTCGTAGCGGCGCAGCACCTCGCCGAGGTTGCGCGGCATCGGGTTGAGATACCGCAGGTGCGCCTGGGCGACCGGCAGGCCCCGCTGGCGCAGCGCCCGGCAGGCGGCGCCGATCGGCCCGTACGTGGAGCCCCAGCCCAGCACCAGCACCCGGGCGTCGCCGTCCGGATCGTCCACCTCGAGGTCGGGCACCTGGATGCCCTCGATGCGGGCGGCGCGGGTGCGGACCATGTAGTCGTGGTTGGCCGGGTCGTACGAGATGTCACCGGTCTTGTCGGCCTTCTCCAGGCCGCCGATGCGGTGCTCCAGCCCGGGGGTGCCCGGCACCGCCCACGGCCGGGCGAGCGTCTCGGGGTCGCGCAGGTAGGGCAGGAACCGGCCGTCCGGGCCGTTGGGCTCGGACGCGAACTCCACCCGCAGATCCGGCAGCGTGGACACGTCGGGCAGCCGCCACGGCTCCGAGCCGTTGGCGATGTACCCGTCGGAGAGCAGGATCACCGGGGTCCGGTAGGTCAGCGCGATCCGCGCCGCCTCCAGGGCCGCGTCGAAGCAGTCGGCGGGCGAGCGCGGCGCGATGACCGCGACCGGCGCCTCACCGTGCCGGCCGAACAGCGCCAGGTTGAGGTCGGCCTGCTCGGTCTTGGTGGGCATGCCCGTGGAGGGTCCGGCGCGCTGCACGTCGATGATCAGCAGCGGCAGCTCGAGGGCCACCGCGAGGCTGATGGTCTCGCTCTTGAGCGCTACGCCGGGCCCGCTCGTGCTGGTCACGCCGAGCGCCCCACCGTACGAGGCGCCGAGCGCCAGCCCGACGGCGGCGATCTCGTCCTCGGCCTGCACGGTCGTCACGCCGAACTTCTTGTGCTTGGACAGCTCGTGCAGGATGTCGCTCGCCGGCGTGATCGGGTACGCGCCGAGGAAGACCGGCAGGCCCGAGCGGACCCCGGCCGCCACGACGCCGTACGCCAGGGCGGTGTTGCCGGTGACGTTGCGGTACTCGCCGGGGGCCATCTTCGCCGGGCTCACCTCGTACCGGACCACGAAGTCCTCGGTGGTCTCGCCGAAGTTGAAGCCCGCCTTGAAGGCGGCGATGTTGGCGGCCGCGACCTCGGGGCGGGCGGCGAACTTGCGCTCCAGGAACCGCAGCGTCGACTCGCTGGGCCGCGAGTACATCCAGGAGAGCAGGCCGAGGGCGAACATGTTCTTGGCCCGCTCGGCGTCCTTCTTGGAGATCTCGAAGCTCTCGAGGGCCCGGACGGTCATGGAGGTCAGCGCGACGGGGTGCAGTACGTACCCGTCCAGCGAGCCGTCCTCCAGCGGGTTGGCGTCGTAGCCGACTTTGGTGAGGTTGCGCTTGGTGAACTCGTCGGTGTTGACGATGATGTCCGCGCCGGGGCGTAGGTCGCCCAGGTTGGCCTTCAGCGCCGCGGGGTTCATCGCCACCAGGATGTCCGGGGTGTCACCGGGCGTGAGGATGTCGTAATCCGCGAAGTGGACCTGGAAGCTGGAGACGCCGGGCAGCGTGCCGGCGGGCGCGCGGATCTCGGCCGGGAAGTTGGGCAGGGTGGAGATGTCGTTGCCCAGCTGAGCGGTCTCCGATGTGAACCGGTCGCCGGTCAGCTGCATGCCGTCCCCGGAGTCCCCGGCGAAACGAATGACCACTCGATCCAGTTGACGGACCTGTTTGGTCACGTGGCTGACCTCCTTGGTGACGGCGGGTTGGGGTAGTCGCCGTCGCGCAGCATCGGGCGACGGGCCCTGGAGGACCCGCTACTACATACACCCCGAGCCTACGTCGGCGGGTGTAATGGATCTTCGTCTGGTGTCGATGAGTGGGTGAAGACACGTTTCTGGTCGGTAACGCGTCCCCGATGTAGTGGTACGCACGCCGGCCGCCCTTGGTTGAGCCGGCAGGAGAAGGCTCGCCAAAGGCACTCAATTATCGGTCGGGCCGCCAACGCGTGCACTGCCGACGGTGGGCCCCGTGCGCAGCGTGAGCGACTAGGCTGCGGGCGTGACCGGTTATCTCGGCTCGTACGCGACGCTCGGGCTGCTCCTCCTCGGCGGCGCGCTGCTGTTCGTGGGGGCTTTCGGGGCCAACCGGGTGCTGCGGCCCCGACACCCCGTCGACGCGCCGGGCAAGTGGGAGAGCTACGAGTGCGGGGTCGACCCGGTCGGCGGCGACTGGGCGCAGGCGCAGATCCGCTACTACGTGTACGCGTACCTATACGTCCTGTTCGCGGTGGAGAGCGTCTTCCTGTTCCCGTGGGCCGTCATCTTCGACCGGCCCGGTTTCGGGGCGGCGACCGTGGTCGAGATGGGTGTGTTCATCGGCCTGCTCGCGCTCGGCCTGCTGTACGCGTGGCGCAAGCGGGTCCTCCGCTGGAGCTGACCGCGCCCGCCGACGTGCCCATCGACTCCGGGTACGGCCCGGTCGGACATCTGCGCAGGCTGTCACCGCCTCCGGGGTGCCAGGCTCGCCTCGTCCCGGCGGTCGTGCCACGATCAGGGCATGGGTCAGCTCCTGCTCCTGACGATAGGCGCGCTCATTGTCGGCGCGATCGGGTTCGGCGTCGCGGTGCTCGTCACCGGCTCCGACCCGGGCCTCACGCCCGTTGATCCGGACGGCCGGGCGCTGCCGCTGCCCGCCGACCGCCCGCTCGTGGAGAGCGATCTCGCCCGCGTGCGCTTCGACACCGCCGTCCGGGGATACCGGATGGACCAGGTCGACGCGGCGCTCCGGCGGGCCGCGTACGACCTCGGGTACAAAGGGGAGCTGGTCGGCGTACTCGAGGCGGAGGTCGAGGCGCTGCGCGCCGGCCGCCACGGCGACGCGGACAAGCTGCGCGCCGCGCGGGCGGCGGCGCTGAACCTCACCTCACCCGGCGCGCAGCCGGCCGCCAGCGGGGAACCCGCGGCGGACACCGACCCGGGTACGGCGGGTGTGGCCCGGGAAACGCCCGACCGGGAGGACGCCGCTACGGAGGTGACCGTGACGCCGGCGGAGCCGACGCAGGCGGATCCGGACGCCGCCGGGCGGGCCGACACCGGCGACCGCACGCGGTCGCACCGGGCCGAGGAGATGAGGCTGCCGTGACGGTCCCGGAGCCCCGGTCGCCGGGGGATCGGGCCGCCGAAACGGCACCCCCGCAGCCCGATCCGCTCGAAGAGCCGGGCGCGGCCGAGGCGGGCCTGGGCGACGCGGGCCTGGGCGACGCGGTACAGCCCGGCGCCGGCGAGGTGACCGCGACCGTCATCGTCGACGCACCGGCCCCGCGGGTCTTCGCCGCGCTCATGGCCTGGGAGCGGCAGAGCGACTGGATCCCGTTCACGCGGGTCCGGCTGGTCGACGGCGACGGCGGGGAGGGCAGCTCCATCGAGGCCGTCACCCAGGTCGGGCCGGCTATGCTGCGCGACGAGATGCGTGTGATCAGGGTGGACCGGCCGTACGAGATCCGGGTGGTCCACTACGGCAAGATGCTGCGCGGCCCGGGTGTCCTGCGCTGCACGCCGCTGGACGGAGCGCGCACCCAGGTGGTCTGGCACGAATGGTTCCACCTGCCCGGCGGCGCGACCGGCAAGATCGCTTGGCCGGTGCTCTGGCCCGGTTCGAAGGTCAGCCTGACCCAGGCGCTGCGCCGCTTCGCCCGGCTGGTGGAAGCGGGGCAACTCCCGTGACCGACGCTGCCGTGACCGATCTCGTCATCGGGCCCGACGGCCTGGCCCGCTGCCGGTGGGCCGGCACGACCCCCGACTACATGGCCTACCACGACGACGAGTGGGGCCGGCCCGTACGCGACGACGACGGCCTGTACGAGCGGCTGACCCTCGAGGCGTTCCAGTCCGGGCTGTCGTGGCTGACCATCCTGCGCAAGCGCCCCGCGTTCCGGGCCGCGTTCAAGGATTTCGTGATCGCCGAGGTCGCGGAGTTCGACGAGTCGGATGTCGCGCGACTGCTGGCCGATCCGGGGATCGTCCGCAACCGGATGAAGATCGAAGCCGCCGTGCACAACGCGCGGGTCGCCGCCGACCTCGCCGGGGGCCTGAGCGCCCTGTTGTGGTCGTACGCGCCGCCGCCGCGCAGCCGGCGTCCCCGGACGTTCGCCGAGGTGCCGGCGGTCACCCCGGAGTCGACCGCGATGGCGAAGGACCTGCGCCGGCGCGGCTTCCGGTTCGTCGGCCCCACCACCGCGTACGCCCTGATGCAGGCGACCGGCATGGTCGACGACCACCTGACGGACTGTCACGTCGCCTTCGGCCGTCCGCGCTGACCCGGCCGCGTACCGGCTGCCGGGTGCCGTGATGTGATGAGGGCATGGCGCACTGGGCTGTGGTGGTACCCGACGAGCGGTACGAGGCGGAGCGGCTGTTCCGGCACGACACGCTCGAGCTGACCGGGCTGGACGAGCCGCTGCCGGCAGTCGGCGACCGGGTCGCGCTGGTGGCGGAGGCCGAGCCGGTGGTGTTCGCGCTGGGCCGGGTGGTGTCGGTCGGCGCCGACGCGCGGGATCCCGACGACCCCGGCGCCGGCGGTGCCGGGACGACGCTCGAGATCGCGTACACGCACCGGCTGTTCGACGCGCCGCTGCCGGCCGACGGCGTAACCGGCGCCCGGACCGGAGCTCATCCGATCGACCCCGACCGGTTCGCCGCCTTCGTCGAGAAAGCGGGCGCGGTGCCCGTTGCCGACCGGGAGTGGCTGGTCGGCGTGTACCTGCCCATCGAGGCCGCCTCGCCCGGCGAGGCGGTGCGGGCGTTCTGGACCTACGTGCAGCAGCTCGGCCCGCGCGAGCTGCCGGCGTACGTGTCACCGCTCGGCGACGAGCTGGCCATGCAGGCGTACGTGCTGGGCGAGGTCACCAACCTCGACCCCGAGGAAGACGACGACGAGGACTGACCAGGGCTTCCCTGGACCGCAATGTCGCGCACATTGCGGCCTCCGAGCGCGCGGAGACCGCAATGTGCGCGACATTGCGTGGATCTTGGCCGTCGGTGCGGATCTTGGCCGTCGGCGCGGGTCTACCGGCCTTCGAAGACCGGCCGCTGCTTGTTGACGAACGCGTACGTGGCGTTGCGGTGGTCGGCGGTGGCGCCGGAGACCTTCTGCGCCTCGTACTCGGCCTCCAGGGCCTCCGCCAGCGTGCCGGTGCCGCCGATCCGCAGCTGGCGCTTGATCTGGGCGTACGCGACGGTCGGGCCGCTGGCCAGCCGGGCGGCCAGCGCCCGCGCGGCCGGCAGCACCTCCTCGTCGTCCTCGACGAGCTTCGTCAGCAGCCCGAGCCGCAGCGCCTCCTCGGCCCTCACCGGCTCGGCGAGCAGCATCAGCTCGGTGGCCCTGGCGTGGCCGACCAGCCGGGGTAGCGCCCAGGACGCGCCCGTGTCACCGGCGAGGCCGACGTTGGCGAACGCCATCAGGAACCCGGTGCCCGGGCCGCCGATGCGGAAGTCGGCGAGCATCGCCAGCGACGCGCCGGCGCCGGCCGCCATCCCGCGGACCGCGGCCACGACCGGCTTGGGCATCTCGGCCAGCAGCGTCGCGACGGGGTTGTAGTGCTCGCGCACGGTCCCGAGCGGGTCGCTCGTACCGGACTGGAGGGTCTCGACGTGCTGGCGCAGGTCCTGCCCGACGCAGAAGGCCCGGCCGGCGCCGGTGAGCAGGATCGCGCGGCACGACGGGTCGGCGGCGAGCTCGCCGAGGGTCTCGCGCAGCGCCACCTTGAGGGCCACGTCGAGCGAGTTGAGTGAGTCGGGCCGGTTGAGGGTCAGCGTCGCGATCCCGTCGACACGCTCGACGAGCAGGACATCCGTCACGGTAGGCCTCTTTCGGTCTGGGATGGGCGGGCACGGCAACCGGCCGCGCGGGTCAGGGCGTGGGGACCGCCACCCGGGCGGCGGAGCTCTCCAGGCACCGGTCCACGAACCGGTCGGCGGCCGGGCGCAGCCGGGCGGCGTGGCTGTCGAAGAAGTCCGCGGCGGCACTGCCCGGCCACGGCTCGGGCAGCAGCTGGGCGGGTAGCTGCGGGTCGCGGAACAGGAACGTCCGCCACGCGTGTACGAGCATGAAGCGCGCCGCGTACGCCTGCTCGTCGGCGCTGTGGGGGCCGGCGGCCGAGACGATCGGCTCCAGTTCCCGTACGAACTGCTCGTACGCCGCGCCGATCTCGGCCAGGTTCCATGCGCGGCGCACCATCGCGCCGGCGCCGTCGATGCCCCCGGAGTGGCTGGCGGTGAACCGCTCGAACCGGATGCCGGCCTCGGTCAGCAGCGTCTCGGCCTCGTCCGCGGGGCGGGTGGCCACCCAGGTGGTGGCGTCGATCGCCCCGTACCCGAGAAACGACAGGTTGGCCGACAGTCGTCCCCGGTCGGCGCGGTGCGCCGGCGCCTCCAGCACAATCAGGTCGAACCGGCCGTCCCAGGCGTTGGTGCGGGTGCGGTAGATGCGGCTGGCCGCCTCGTCGAGCCGGCGGGCGGCCTTGGGGGTCAGCAGGTACCCCGGGCCGCCGGCCAGCCGCAGAGGGTGCAGCCAGCCCTGCCGCACCATCCGGGACACCGCGGTACGTACGGCCGGGGCGGCGATCCCGAGGGGTGCGAGCAGGCGTACGAGCGCAGCAACGGGCGCCCGCCCACCTCTCGGCCGGAGGTAGTCGCCGTACAGGTCGAAGAGCGCCGACCGTGCCTGCATGGCCGCATATTGTGACAGGTTCTGCGTGGCGGCCACCAGACGCTGTCACAACAAATCAGCCCCAGTTTGGGTCTTGAGGCCATCATCAGGGAAAATCATTGGTCGGCGCCGTTTCAGGGCGTCCGTTCACACGAGCGGCCGCCCCGGCGGGGCCTGCGCAGCTCCCGGGCGCGGCCGGCGTGCCCGGGATCTGAAGACCATAAAGTGTGAGGGGAGACAACATGGCGGCCATGAAGCCGCGGACGGGTGACGGTCCGCTTGAGGTCACCAAGGAGGGCCGCGGCATCGTCATGCGGGTCCCGCTTGAGGGTGGTGGCCGGCTCGTCGTGGAGATGACTCCCGACGAGGCCAACGCGCTGAGCGAAGCGCTGAAGTCGGCCACGGGCTGATCGCGGTTTCGGGTCACCGACGCCCGCCGCACGCTCGACGAAGCCGTGCGGCGGGCTGCTGAACGGCGACCTTGGCGGCCTTCATAGCATGGGGTGGCGCCCGCATGGCAGTGGGTGACGCCCGCCTCGGCACCTCAGGTGAAGAGCTCCACGTGCCCCGCGTGGAGCCGGCTGTGGGTGCCCCGCGCCGATCGGTGCGGCGGGCGGGTGGTGACGACGTGAGGAGGCGGCCGTGATCGAGATCCGGCTCGCGGTCGACGGGGCGGCGCCGGAGACGCTGGCGCTGCCGCTGGTATCCCCGACCCCCGCCGCCGGATCCGACCCGGGCGCCGAACCGGCCCGGGCCGCCACCGGCAACGGCACGCGCCCCGGCGGCGCCGTCGGCGAACCGCTGCCGACCGCATGCGCCGCCGAGGCGGCGGTACGCGACGAGGCGCTCGCCTTCATCGCCGACGTCCAGCACAGCGGGACGGCTGGCGCCGTGCAGACACTGACCCGCCCACTGGCCACGCCGCGCCGGGTGATCCTCGCCGGCGTGGGCGCCGCCGACGAGGCCGGCTGGCGCGCCGCGGGGGCAGCGATCGCCCGGTCCGCCCGGATGCAGAGCGACGTGACGGTCGGGCTGCCCGCGGGCGCGGATCCGGACGCGGTCCGCGGCCTGGCCGAGGGGCTGTGGCTGGCCGCGTACCGGTTCCGGCTGGCCCCCGACGACTCCGACCGGGCACCCCGGCTGGCGAGCGTCACGATCGTGGTCGACGCGCCCGAGCGGTACGCGGCGAGCCTCGACGTCGCCCGCACCGTTGCCGAGGCGACCATCCTGGCCCGCGACCTGACGAACATGCCGAGCGACCAGAAGTCGCCCGCCTGGCTGGCCGAGCGGATCCGGGAGGCCGCCGCCGGCCGCCCCGGCCTCACCGTCGCGATCCGGGAGCCGGAGGAGTTGGCCGGCGAGGGGTTCGGCGCCGTCCTGGCGGTCGGCGGGGGCTCGACCCGTCCACCCAGGCTGGTCGAGCTGTCGTGGCAGCCGGAGAACGCGCGGACCCACATCGTCCTGGTCGGCAAGGGCATCACGTTCGACACCGGCGGCATCTGCATCAAGCCGACGAGCGGCATGAAGCTGATGCGCAAGGACATGGGCGGAGCAGCCGCGGTGACCGCGGCGACGATCGCGGCCGCGGCGCTGCGCCTGCCGGTGCGGGTGACCGCGCTGGCGCCGCTCGCCGAGAACATGGCCAGCGGCAGCGCGTACCGGCCCGGCGACGTCGTGCGGCACTACGGCGGGATGACCACCGAGGTGCTCAACACCGACGCCGAGGGGCGGCTGGTGCTGGCGGACGCCATGGCGTACGCGGTGCGCCGGCTCGATCCGGACCTCCTGGTCGACCTCGCCACGCTGACCGGTGCCCAGGGCGTCGCCCTGGGCAAGCGCACCGCCGCCCTCTACAGCGACAGCGATGCGCTCGCCCGGGGGCTGGCCGAGGCGGCGAACGCCGCCGGCGAGCGGGTCTGGCGGATGCCGATGCCCGACGACTACCGCGATGCGCTCGACAGCGAGGTGGCGGACCTGGTCAACTCCACGTCGATCGGCGCGGGGTCGGTGCTGGCCGCGATGTACCTGCGCGAGTTTGCCGGAGCCGTCCGCGACCGCTGGGCGCACGTGGACATGTCGGCGCCGGCGTGGTCGGACTCGCCCGACGGGGAGCTGGCGAAGGGAGCCACCGGCTGGGGAGTGCGCACGCTGGTGCGCTGGCTGGATCGCGTCGCCGCGGCCTCACCCGACTGACGGTCGCTGTCGATCCAGCTCAGGCCCATCCGGCTCAGGTAGGACCACCAGCCGATGTGGCGCCCGTAGCGCTCGCGTAGCTGCGCGGCGGTCGGCGGCCGGTCGCCGTAGAGCGCCTCGGCGATCCGGGTGAACTGCGCCATCTCCAACGGCACGTCGTCGGGGCGGCCGAGCGCCCGCAGCAGGATCGCGTCGGCGGTGAACGCCCCCACGCCGCGCACCGCCAGCAGCGCCGCCCTGGCCTCCTCGTAAGGCGCCGTGCGCAGCCACTCCTCGTCCAGCGCGGCGATCCCGGTCAGCACCTCATGCAGGCGCCCGGCCCGCTGGCGGTTGCCGGCGAAGCGGACCAGCGCGTCCTCGTCGAGCGCGACCAGGGTGGCCATCGACGGGAAGGCGACGTGAACCTGGCCGTCGAGCTCGCCGCGCGCACCCAGTTCGGCGGCTATCCGGCGCTTGCGGGCGGCGGCGAACCACTGGGTGCTGCGCTGGGTAAGTGTGAAATACGCGGCGCCCTCGGCCAGCGACGCGAACCGCACCTGGTGCAGGCCGGTGGTGACGGCGAGCACCGCCGCCATCGCCGGGTCGGCGCGGGCGGCGGCGAGGAAGCCGTTGAGGTCGTCGTCGAGGCCGAGCCAGCGGCTGACCGCCTGCCGCACACCGGCCTCCTCCTGCCGGGTCAGCGGGCTCCCCGCGTACACGATCAGGCTGACACCCGGCTGCCCTTCAGGGGGAGGTCCGACCTCGACCACGACCGCCTCGTCCGGCCGGGCGCCGGGCCGCAGGAGCGCCTTGCGCACGCGCCCGTCGGTGATCGTCTGGTCGCCGGCGCACGGGGCGAAGCCGGTGAGGGCGCGCAGCGTCCGGGACAGCGCGTAGGGAGCGGCGGCGGTCAGCACGGCGCGGTGCCGTTCGCGAAGGGAGTTCGTCATGCCGGCAAGCCTCGTGTCCGGGTATGACAATTCCCATCGTCGATCTTCTGTCGGGGTTCACCCTCGCTTCACGGCGCACAGGAGCCCGCCGCCGGTCGGAAGCAGCGCGGGTGTCCACTCCTCGGCGTCACGGATGGCCTTGAGTACCTCACGCAGCGCCACCGTGCCATGGTCCCGGGCGGCCGGGTCGGCCACCTTGCCGTCGGCGAGCGCGGCGCCGAGCACGAGGACCCCGCCGGGGCGCAGCAGTCGGGCCGCCGCGTCGACGGCGGACGCGTACTCGGCGGCCTCATGGTCGACGAAGACCAGGTCGTAGACGCCGTCCGCGAGCCGGGGGAGCACGTCGAGGGCGCGCCCGGTGATGATGCGGGTACGCGACGGCGCGAACCCGGCCTCGGCGAAGATCCGGCGGGCGACCCGCTGGTGCTCGGCCTCGATGTCGATCGTGGTCAGAACGCCGTCCGACCGCATGCCACGCAGCAGCCACACGCTGCTGACCCCGGTGCCGGTCCCCACCTCGACCACCGCGCGGGCGTTGCTGGCCGCGGCGATGAAGCGCAGGGCGGCGCCGGCGGCCGGACCGACCGGGGTGAGCCCTACCTCCTTCGCCTGTGCGCGGGCCACGGCCAGGACGGGGTCCTCCGCCACGTACGCCTCGGCGAACTCGTGGGCGTGGGCGGCGTGTTGCTGGGGAATCCTTGTGGACGCGGCGATGGCGCACCTCCTTGCGTTCGATGTCAAGTCTTGTACGAGCCTAGGGAACGGCGGGCCGGTGTGGGGGATGTCGGTCCGTGTAATCCTTGGGAACGGATGAATGAAGGAGAGCCGATCGTGAGTGACTGGGGCACGCGGCGGCAGACGCCCGCTGCCGGAGCGTCCGGCTCGTGGGTCCGCCCCGAATCCGGACCTGCCGCGCCGACGCCTCCGCCGGGCGCGGGAGGCCCCGTCAACGCGGTGAACGGAGCCGGTTCTCCCTGGTGGTCCGATGCGCTTGCCGATCCGTGGCGCGACCCGGCGGCGCCCGCCGCCGTCGTGATCACGCCCCCGACCTCCGGCGCGCCCCCGCTCGAACAGGTCGGCGCATCGGCCGGCGACGGGGTGCGGCGCGGACTCGGGCTGGTCGTCCTCGTATCGGTGATCACCGCCTTGCTGGCCGGTGCGCTCGGCGGCACGCTCGGCTTCGTCTTCGCCACCCGGAGCGGGGCCGGTCGCGGGCCCGCGCTCGGGGCGGACAAGCCGGCGCCGCTGACCCAGCGCGCGCCCGACTCCCTCGCCGGTGTCGTCAAGAAGGTGCTGCCCAGCGTCATCACGGTCAAGGTCCAGGCCAGCGGCGGCACCAGCCTCGGCTCCGGCTTCATCGTCTCCACCGACGGGTACGCCATCACCAACGACCACGTCGTGGCCGGGTCGTCCGGATCGGCGCTGGCGACGTTCAGCGACGGGAACACCGTGTCGGCCAAGGTCGTCGGCAGCGATCCCGAGTCGGACGTGGCGGTGCTCAAGCTCGACGCCGGCAACCTGACCCCGATCCAGTTCGGCGACTCCGACTCCGCACAGGTCGGTGACCCGGTGCTGGCGATCGGATCGCCGCTGGCGCTGGCCAACACCGTGACCTACGGGATCGTCAGCGCCGTCGACCGCCCGATCGCGGCCGGCGAGGCGGGCGGCCCGACGAGGTACTACGCCGCGATCCAGACCGACGCGGCGGTCAACCACGGCAACTCGGGCGGCCCGCTCGTCGACGCGGCCGGCCGGGTCATCGGCATCAACGCCGTGATCAAGTCGCTGGCCACCGACCAGGAGCAGGCGGGCAACGTGGGGCTCGCCTTCGCGATCCCGATCAACCAGGCGAAGCGCGTCGCCCAGGACATCATCAGTACCGGCAAGGCACGGCGTACGGTGATCGGTGCCGAGCTGGACACCACGTACCACGGCGCGAGCGGCGGCGTCCGGTTCCAGACGGTCGCCGACGGCGGGCCGGCTGCCAACGCCGGGCTGCGCCCGGGGGACGTGCTGACCAGGTTCGGCGGCGCCCAGCTCGAAGACCCGGGAGATCTGATCGCCCTCGTCCGCAAGTACGCCCCCGGTGCCGGGGTCAGCGTCGAGTACACGCGCGACGGCGCCAAGCGGAACGCGCAGGTCGTCCTCGCGGCGGACGGCAAGTAGGCGGACGGCAAGTAGGCGGACGGCACGAAGCAGCCGGACGGCAGGCAAGCGGACGGCACGAAGCAGCCGGCCGGGCCTCCCGGTCGGTCCGGCCGGGTAAGTACGCTGGCCCTGACGCAGGGAGGACGGCATGGGGCTGGAAAACATCGGCGGCTGGGAGCTGATCGTCATAATCCTGGTCGGCCTGTTCATTTTCGGCCCGGACAAGCTGCCCAAGGCGATCAGCGACGGCGTCCGCGTGCTGCGGCAGCTACGCGCCATGGCGCGCAACGCCACCAGTGACCTCAGCCGCGAACTGGGCACCGACATCGCGCTGGAAGACCTCAACCCCAAGACGTTCCTGCGCAAGCACGTGCTCAGCGAGGAGGACGAGGCCGCCCTCCGCAAGCCGCTGCAGGGCATCTACGACGACCTGCGCGGCACCGCCGACGAGATCAAGGGCGATCTGAGCGCGACGGCGACCACCCTCGACGTGCACCAGCCCGGCCCCGCGGCCCCCGCCGCCAAGCCCGCGCTCAGCCCGCACACGTACGACGAAGCCACCTGAGCCGGCTGCCGGCCGGCCAGGTGGCTCCGTGGGCGTTCAGCGGCCCGCTGGGCGCAGGTTGAGGGGCTTGCCGACGAGGCTCTCCCGGCGGACCGCGAGCCGGTCCGCCACCGCCGTGAGCGCCTTCGCGGCCGGGGCCTCCGGCGCGTCCAGGACGATCGGATGCCCGGCGTCGCCGGCCTCCCGTACCCGGGTGTCCAGCGGGATCTGCCCGAGCAGCGGCACCTGGGCGCCGGTGAGGCGGGTCAGCGAGTCGGCGACCGTCTGGCCACCGCCGGCGCCGAAGACCTCCATCCGCTCGCCGTTCGGCAGCTCCAGCCAGGACATGTTCTCCACGACGCCGACCAGCCGCTGGTGCGTCTGCAACGAGATCGCGCCGGCCCGCTCGGCCACCTCGGCGGCGGCCGCCTGCGGCGTCGTGACGACCAGGATCTCCGCGCTCGGCAGCAGCTGGGCCAGGGAGATCGCCACGTCACCGGTGCCGGGCGGCAGGTCGAGCAGCAGCACGTCGAGGTCGCCCCAGTACACGTCGGCGAGGAACTGCTGCAGCGCGCGGTGCAGCATCGGACCGCGCCACACGACCGCCGCGTTGCCCGCGGTGAACATCCCGATCGAGATCACCTTCACGCCGTGCGCCTGCGGCGGCATGATCATCTGCTCGACCTGGGTCGGGCGGCCGTCGGCGCCGAGCATGCGTGGCACCGAGTGCCCGTAGATGTCGGCGTCGACCACGCCGACCGACAGCCCCTTGGCGGCGAGGGCCGCCGCCAGGTTGACCGTGACGCTCGACTTGCCCACGCCACCCTTGCCGCTGGCCACCGCGTACACCCGGGTGCGCGACCCGGGCTGCGCGAACGGGATGACCGGCTCGGCGCCGCCCGCGCCACGCAGGCTGGTCTGGAGGTTACGGCGCTGCTCGTCGGACATCACGCCAAAGTCGATCTCGACGCCCTGTACGCCGGGCACCCGGGCCACCGCTTCGGTGATGTCGCTGCGGAGCTTGTCGCGCAGGGGACAGCCGGCAACCGTCAGCAGGATCGCGATCTCGGCGATGCCGTCGGCGCGCACGCTCGCGGACTTGACCATGCCCAGCTCGGTGATCGGGCGGCGGATCTCGGGATCGTTGACGGTCGCGAGGGCCGACTGGAGCGCGGCCTCACTCGTCGTGGCGGGGGCAGACATGGTGCCAATGCTACGTCCGACCCGATATTGCCCACCGGGGCCGGGGGCGTGGGGCTGGCCACTGCCGGCCGGCCGGGCGGGCCGGGTGCCCGGGTGGCTACGGTCCTGCCCGGTCGTCCCCGGATCAGGGGTGGACGTTGGGCGTTTCCCGGTGCGAACATCGGTGCAGGTAACGCCGCGCGCCTAGCCCCTTGAGGCGCGCGGCGCCTGCATCTCCGGACCCGGGCCGATCGCCTCCGGCTGGTCGTCGGGTTCGAGCTCGTACTCGTACCCGGCCTCCTCCGCCCGGCGGGCGGCGCGTTTGGCGTCCTTGCGCTGCTCCTTGCGCTCGTCCTTGCGTTCGGCGCGGTCGGCGCGTTCGGCCTTGAGGCGGCGGTGCGTCGCCTCGTCGACCTCCTCGACGAGCCGGGTCAGCTCCGAGCGGATGAAGTCGCGGGTGGCCACCTCGCCGAGGGCGATGCGCAGCGAGGCGATCTCGCGGGACAGGTACTCGGTGTCGGCCTTCTGCATCTGGGCCCGCCGCCGGTCCTCATCCAGAGACACCCTGTCGCGGTCGGCCTGGCGGTTCTGCGCGAGCAGGATCAGCGGTGCGGCGTACGACGCCTGGGTACTGAAGAACAGGTTGAGCAGGATGAACGGGTAAGGGTCCCAGCGCAGGCCGAAGAGCCCGATCAGGTTCAGGGCCACCCAGACGATGACGAAGATCGTCATGTACACGATGAACCGGGCCGTGCCCATGAACCGCGCGAACGTCTCGGCGAAGCGCCCGAAGGCCTCCTTGTCCAGGCGCGGCAGGATGATCCGGCCCGGCTCGCGCGGCTGGTCGAGCCGGCCGGCGCGGCGAGGTTCAGTCATGGCCACGGCCCTCCCGCCTCGTGGTCGCGCCCGGCCGCCCGGTCAGCTGGCCCGATCGCGACAGGCCGTACCCGGCCGCGATCGGCTCCGCCTGGTCGCGGTCGCGCCAGTCCGGCGGCAGCAGATGGTCGAGCACGTCGTCGACGGTGACCGCGCCCACCAGCCGGTTGTTGCTGTCGACGACCGGCATGCAGACCAGGTTGTACGTCGCCATCCGGCGGGTGATCTCCGACAGCGGCGTGGCCGGGTCGAGCGGGTCGATGTCGTTGTCGACGACGCCGCCCAGCAGCGCCGAGGGCATCTCGCGCAGCAGCCGCTGGAAGTGCACGACGCCCAGGTATCGCCCGGTCGGTGTCGCGTTGGGCGCCCGCGTCACGAACACCCCGGCGGCCACGGCCGGGGACAGCTGCGGCTCCCGGATGCGCGCCAGGGCCTCGGCGACCGTGGCGTCCGGGGTCAGAATGATCGGCTCGGACGTCATGAGGCTGCCCGCCGTACCGGGCTTGTAGTCGAGCAGCTGGCTGACCTTCGACGCCTCGTCCGGCTCCATCAGGTCGAGCAGCGCCTCCTGGTCCGGCTTGGGCAGCTCGGCGAGCAGGTCGGCGGCGTCGTCGGGGTCCATCTCCTCGAGGACGTCCGCGGCGCGCTCCCGGCCCAGCGCCGCGATGATCTCGACCTGGTCGTGCTCGGGCAGCTCCTCCAGCACGTCGGCGAGGCGCTCGTCGTCCAGGGCCGTGGCGACCTCCACCCGGCGCGCGTCCGACAGCTCCTGGAGCGCGTTGGCCAGGTCGGCGGGGCGCATGTTGTCGAGGACGGCAAGCAGGCCGGCGGTGCCCTGGGTGTCGGGCGCGCCGACCAGGCCGCGGACCTCGTTCCAGTCGAGCTGATGCAGGTGGCCGCGGCGGGTCAGCCGGCCGGTGAGCTCGCGGACCGCGACCCGGGCCAGTGACCACTCGCCGGTGCGGTCGCTCTCCATGGCCAGGTCCACCACGGTGCCCTGCCGGCCGGTGGGCTGGATCGTGACCCGCCGGTCCAGCAGGTCCTCCAGCACGAGCAGCTCGCCCAGGCGCTTTTCGAAGCGCCGCAGGTTGAGCGTGCCGGTGTTGAGCATGACGGTTTCGGCCTCGACACCCGTCACCCGCGTGATGGGTACGAAGATGCGTCGTCTCATGGGGATCTCCGCGACCAGCCCCACCACCCGGGGCGGCAGTTGGCCGGGGCGCACCCGGACGACCGCATCGCGAACCCGCCCGACCTGGTCGCCGTTCGGATCGAACATGGGCAGACCGGCGAGGCGGGCGACGTAAACCCTGGTCGCGGTTGTCACGTACAGCAGAGTAGTCGGGTTCGATCGTCCGCATGCCGAGTCGGTGCCTTCGAAAGCGCGGTCGCCGGTTCTAGGCTCAGGGTCATGACCACGTTGCGGTACGAGGTTGTCGATGTGTTCACCGACCGGCCATTTGCCGGCAACCCGCTCGCCGTAGTGTACGGCGCGGAGGATCTCGCCGGCGAGCAGATGCACACCATCGCGCGTGAGTTCAACCTGTCGGAAACGATCTTCGTGCTGCCCCCGACGGCCGAGGGTGCGACGTACCGGGTACGGATCTTCACACCCGGCGGTGAGATCCCGTTCGCCGGCCATCCCAGCGTGGGCGCGGCGGTCACGCTCCAGCGCGCCGGCTGGTACGCGGCCGGCACGGTCGTCCAGGAGTGCGGCGCGGGCCTGCTGCCCATCGTGGTCGAGCCGACCGGGGCCGCGATGGTGACCGGGGGCACCCCGACAATCGGCGCCGAGATCGATCCGGGGCCGCTACTCGCGGCGGTCGGGCTCGGGCCGGACGACTTCGCGGGTCCGGCGCCCCGGGTGGCGGGCTGCGGGCTGGAGTTCCCGTACCTGTCGGTGAAGCCGTCGGCGGTCGCCCGGGCGGCCTGTGACGCGAGCGCGCTGGCGGCGGCCGGCTTCACCGACGTGGAGGTCTTCGCCTGGGATCCCGGCACGGCGACGGCGCACGCCCGGATGTTCGGTCCCGGTATGGGCATTCCCGAGGATCCCGCGACCGGGTCCGCCGCGCTCGGGCTGGGGGTGTGGCTGGTCGCCGCGGGACTGCTGCCCGGCGACGGCGAATCGGCGTACCGGGTGCTGCAGGGCGCCGAGATCCACCGGCCGTCGCGCATGGACTGCACGGTGACCGCTGCCGCGGGGGCGGCCGTGTCCGCGACCGTCAGCGGACACGTCGTTCCGGTCGCGGCCGGCGAGATCGCCGTCCCGCCCTTCGTCGGCTGACCGCGCTTCTTCCGGGGGGAGCGCGCTTCTTCAGGTGGGAGTCAGGGGCCGACCGCGGCGTCCGCCGCCGTCGTCGCCGCGCCGCGGCGGGCCGCGCCGATGACGACCACGAAGACCCCGGCGACCAGCAGCGCCAACCCGGGCAGGCTGCGCACCGGCGGCGTCTGCCCCAGCCAGCCCCACGCCAGCAGCGCGGCGCCCGGTACCTCCATCAGCAACAGCACCGAGACGGTGGTCGCCGACACCCGGTGCAGCGCGTACGAGACGAGCGAGTGGCCGAGCAGTTGCGCACCCACGGTCAGCGCGGCGATCGCGAGCCAGGTGCGCCCGTCGAACCCGTGCAGGGGTACGCCCCCGACCAGACAGACCGCGCCGAGCAGCACCGCGCAGACGGCGTAGCAGACCGTCGTGTACGCGGTCGTGCTCGCCCGCGCCCGGGCCCGCTCGCCCAGCGTCGTGTACACGGCCGCCGCCGCCCCGCCGACGATCGCCAGCAGGTCGCCGGTGACGGCGCGGCGGGAGGCGGCCAGGTCCGCGCCGGTCGCAAGGGCCGCGCCGGCCACCGCGACGAGGATGCCGGCCCAGGTGGTGCCCGCGACCTTGATGCGGGTGGCGACCGCGATCAGCGCGGCCCACACCGGCTGGGTGGCGACCAGCGCGGTCGCCGTGGCGGCCGTGGTCAGTTTCGCGCTCGGTACCCAGGTGGCGAAGTGCGCGGCGAGCGCGACGCCGGCCAGTACGCACGTCACGGCGGTACGCCGGTCGAGGCCGCGCAGTTCGTGGCGGCGCCGGGTGAGCGCGACCGGCGCCAGCGCCCCGACGGCGAGGGCGTTGCGCCAGAAGGCGATCGCCAGGGCCGGGGCCGCCGCGTACGCGATCAGCGGAGCCGAGGAGGAGACGGCGAGCAGCGCGACGGCGAGTGCCGCGGTGGTCGGTAGGCCTGGCGTGCGCACGGATGATCATGCTGCCATGCGGGGCGTGGCCGATCGGCCGACCTACCCGCAGTGTCGGGCTCGTTACGCTCTTTCGGGTCCGTTTCCTCCCGGGAGACCAGCTCATGCGCGCGGTGGTGTTCGACTTCTTCGGTACCCTCACGGCCGCCGTCCGGCGCGGCCCACGGCACGCCGAGATCGCGCGCCAGCTCGGCTGCGACCCGGACGCCTTCGTCGCCGAGCTCGACCGGACCTTCTACCTGCGCGCCGCCGGCGGGTACGGGTCGGAGCTCGACGGGCTGCGGCGGGTGGCGTACGCCGCCGGTGGCCGGCCGACCCTCGGCCAGCTCACCGAGGCGGTGGCCGCGCGGATCGAGGCGGTGTACGCCGACACCGTGCTGCGCCCGGAAGCCGTACCCGTCCTGTCCGGCCTGCGCCGGCGGGGCCTGCCGGTCGCCGTGGTGAGCGACTGCTGGTACGAGCTGCCGGCGTTCCTGTCCCGGCTGGCGGTCGCGCCGTACCTCGACGCCCACGTGTTCTCGGTGCGGGTCGGCAGGTGCAAGCCGCACCCGGCCATGTACCTGGAGGCCTGCCGGCAGCTGCGCGTCGACCCGGACGAGTGCCTCTACGTCGGCGACGGCGGCAGCCGGGAGCTGTCCGGCGCCCACGCGGTCGGCATGGCGGCCGTCCGGCTGGCCGCCCCCGACCTCGCCGGCCACCTGGTCTTCCGCGGCGATCCGGACTTCAGCGGCCCGGTGATCGGGTCGCTGACCGAGGTGCTCGCGATGGTGGACGCCGCGGCGGCAGCATAATTTCAGGCATGGAGCAGGTGCCGCTCGTCGACGAGGCGATGAAGAAGGCCGCCGTGGCGTGGCTGACGGTGCCGGGCGCCGGGCCGGCCTACGCCGTCTGGTGCGTGTGGATCGACGGCGCGCTGTACGTCGTCAGCGGACCGGGTGAGCAGGTGGCGCCCGGGCTGGCCGAGGCGACCACCGCGTACGTGACGGCGCGCGGTGACCACGGCGGTCGGATCGTCACCTGGCCGGCGGAGGTCTCCCGGATCACGTTCGGCACGGACGAGTGGGACGCCGTAGCGACTCAGCTGGCCGGCAAGCGGCTCAACGCGAGGGGTGCCACCGAGGAGATCGTGACCCGGTGGGCGGCCGAGTGTGTGGTGAGCCGCCTGGCGCCGGCCGGGGCGCCCACCGAGGCGGGGTCGACCCTGCCCGACGCGTCGCTGGCCGCGCCGCCACCGCCGACGCCCGCGGCCCGGACGCCGCGGCGGCCGTTCCGGCTGCACCGCGTGCGGAAACGCTAACGATCTTGGACAGTTGTGCGACCTATAGCTCGCACAACTGTCCAAGATCGCGCTAGAGACCGACGGCCTTGGCGCTCGCCTCCCACAGGCGGGCGGCGAACTGCGGGTCCGCGACCTTGGGGGCCGGCCGGCGCGGCCGCCGCTTCACGTAGTAGCCGCCCTGGGCGATGTCGGCGGCCGGAGCGGTGGCGAGCCAGACCATCGTGTCGGCGCCGCCCTCGGGCGTGGTGAGGAACGGCGCGACCCGGTAGAACGCCGCGAGCAGTGGGGAGTCCGAGCCGAAGCGGGTACGGACGACCCCCGGGTGGTAGGAGGTCGACAGCACGTCCGGCCAGCGGCGGCCCGCCTCGGCGGCGAACAGGATGTTGGCGCCCTTGCTGGCCCCGTACGCCGACCACCGGTCGTAACGTCCGGCTCCGCCGACCAGGTCGTCGGGGTCGACCAGGCCCCGGCGGTGGGCGTCGGAGGCGGTGTTGACGACCCGACCGCCCCGCAGCCGGTCCCGGAGCAGGTTGGTCAGCAGGAACGGAGCGAGGTGGTTGGTCTGGATCGTCATCTCGAAGCCGTCGACGGTCCGCGCGTACGACGAGACGATGCCGCCGGCGTTGTTGGCCAGCACGTCGATCGTCGGGTACCGGTCGAGCAGGTAGGAAGCCAGCGCCCGTACCTCGGCCAGGCGGGCGAAGTCGGCCCGGAAGCTGTCCGGCGCCGGGCCGCCGGTCGCCCGTACCTGGTCGACCGCGGCGTCGAGCCGGCCGGGATCGCGCCCGACCAGGACGACCCGGGCGCCGCCCCGCGCGAACGCCGTCGCGGCCGCGAGGCCGACACCCGAACTGGCACCTGTCACAACGACGGTGAGATCTTCCACAGCTGTGTTCTCCCCGATCCGGCGGCGCAGTTACCGTTGGGTAAACAACTTACCGACTCCTAAGGAGCCTCGTATGGGTGCTCTCGGACGGCCTCGGCGGTCCTGCCTGGCCGTACCCGGCTCGAGCGTCAAGATGCTGGGCAAAGCGCAGGGGCTACCGGCCGACCAGGTCTTCCTCGACCTCGAAGACGCGGTCGCCCCGCTGGCCAAGCCGGACGCGCGCAAGAACGTGGTGGCAGCACTCAACGACGGGGGCTGGGAAGGCAAGGTACGGGTCGTACGCGTCAACGACCTCACCACGCCGTGGACCTACCGTGACGTGATCGAGGTAGTCGAGGGGGCGGGCGCCAACCTCGACGCGATCATGCTGCCGAAGGTGCAGAACGCGGCCCAGGTGCACTGGTTGGATCTCCTGCTCACCCAGATCGAGAAGACCGTCGGGCTGCCGGTCGGCGGTATCGGCATCGAGGCGCAGATCGAGAACGCCGCCGGCCTGGTCAATGTGGACGAAATCGCCGCCGCCTCGCCGCGCGTGGAGACCATCATCTTCGGGCCGGCCGACTTCATGGCCTCGATCAACATGAAGTCCCTCGTCGTCGGGCAGTTGATCCCCGAGTACCCGGCCGATCCGTACCACTACATCCTCATGCGCATCCTGATGGCCGCCCGGATGCACGACCTGCAGGCCATCGACGGGCCGTTCCTGCAGATCCGCGACGTCGACGGGTTCACCGAGGTCGCGAAGCGGTCGGCGGCGCTCGGCTTCGACGGCAAGTGGGTGCTGCACCCCGGCCAGATCGACGCGGCCAACGACGTCTACTCGCCGAGTCAGGCCGACTACGACCACGCCGAGCTGATCCTCGACGCGTACGAGTACTACACCTCGGAGGCCGGCGGCAAGCTCGGCGCGGTGATGCTCGGCGACGAGATGATCGACGAGGCGTCCCGCAAGATGGCGCTGGTGGTCGCCGGCAAGGGCCGGGCCGCCGGAATGTCGCGCACCAGCACGTTCACTCCGCCCGACAAGGGCTGATCCCACTCGGGGACGACGAACGCCCGCCGGAAGATCCGGCGGGCGTTCGCTGGTCTTCGAAGCGGGCGTCAGAACGTCGTCGTGTTGCTGTGCTGGACGGCGGCGACGATGACGATGACGATGATGATCGTGGCGATCACGGCGATGGCGCCGGCGATCCAGCCGACGATGACGCCGGCGAGCGCCATGCCCGCGCCGGCCTCGCCCCGCTCCTTGATCTGCCGGCGCGCCACGTGGCCGAGGATCGCGCCGACGATGCCGATGTAGCCGCCGAGGCCGTACCCGCACAGGCCGAGCGCGCCGACGATCGACACGACCAGCGAGGCGATGGCCATGCCGTTGTTGGGGGCGGCAGCCGGCGGCGGGGTGCCGTAGCCGTACCCGGGGTAGCCGGCCTGGCTACCGGGCGGGACGGTGTAGCCGGTGGGCACCGGATAGCCGGGCGGCGCGGGGTAGCCGGGAGGCGCGGACGTGCTCGCGTACGGATCCGGGTAGGACGGCTGCTGCGGCTGCTGCTCGGCCGGCGGCCAGGATGGCTGCTGCCAACTGTCTGGCTGCTGCGGCGGGTTGGTCATCGTGTGCGCTCCGTACGGTCACATGGCGCGGCGAACGGCCGCGGCCCATCGTCCGTCGACGACGGCTTCACCAGGGTAGCGATCAAGGTCCGGCTCCGGTGTCGGCAATCAGGACCTATTTCCCGGCCAACATTCGCGTTGTCGTTGCCCGCCACATCGCCAACAGGCAGGATCGCTTGCATGGCACCTGAGTCGCGACGCGGCGCCGCGGCCGGCGCGAAGAGCAGTCGACGAGACACGAGCCGACCCGGTCACGTCCGGCGTACCCTCCGGGCGGTCCCGAGCGGCGAGCTACCCGACGGTGAGCCGATCGTGTCCGAGCAGTCCTCCCCGCTCAGTGACGACCGCCTCGACGGCAGGGTCGCGTTGGTCACCGGCGCCGGCAGCCCGGACGGGATCGGATACGCGACGGCCCGGCGGCTGCGCGCGCTCGGCGCGAGCGTCGCGATCGTGTCCACCACGCGCCGTATCCACGAGCGGGCGAGCGAGCTCGGCGTCACCGGGTTCGTCGCGGATCTCACGGTGGAGGCGGAGGTCGGCGCGCTGGCCGACGCCATCGGTGACCAGCTGGGCCCGGTGGACATCGTCGTCAACAATGCCGGGCTCGCGAGCAAGGCGAGCCCGGAGGTGCTGCGGCCGGTGGCCCAGCTGACCTACGACGAGTGGCGCGCGGAGATCGACCGCAACCTCAGCACGGCGTTCCTGGTCAGCCGCGCCTTCGTCGGTGGGATGGCCGAGCACGGCTGGGGGCGCATCGTCAACCTCGCCGCGACCGCCGGGCCGGTGAACGCGCTGCCGGCCGAGGCCGGTTACGCGGCCGCGAAGGCGGGCGTCGTGGGGCTCACCCGGGCGCTGGCCATGGAACTGGTGGCCGACGGGATCACCGTCAACGCGGTGGCTCCGGGGATCATCCATACCGGGGCGTCCACGCTCGTGGAGCTCAAGCAGGGGTACAGCACCCCGATGGGGCGGCCGGGCACTCCCGACGAGGTCGCCGCGACCATCGCGTTCCTGTGTTCGCCGGCCGCGTCGTACATCACCGGGCAGATGCTCGTCGTCGACGGCGGCAACAGCGTGCAGGAGGCGCAGTACCGCTGAGCGGCACCGCTGTGGCGGCGCATCATTGCGGGTGACGGTCTTTCCGGTGAGGGTTTTCACACCGCATGCGGTCGCAGGGTACTCGTCAGTAACTTAATCTGCGTTTACCTATAACGCCTCGGAGGTCACCATGGCACGCCTTGCCCAGACGCCCGGCCTGACCGACGTCCAGCAATCGATCCTGGAGACCGTCCGGGAGTTCGTGGACAAGGAGGTCATCCCGCACGCTCAGCACCTCGAGCACGCCGACGAGTACCCGGCCGACATCGTCGACGGGATGCGGGAGATGGGCCTGTTCGGGCTCACGATCAGCGAGGAGTACGGCGGTCTCGGCGAGTCGCTGCTGACGTACGCCCTGGTCGTCGAGGAGCTTTCGCGCGGTTGGATGTCGATCTCCGGGATCGTCAACACGCACTTCATCGTCGCCTACCTCATCTCCCACCACGGCTCGCCCGAGCAGAAGCAGCACTTCCTGCCCAAGATGGCCGAGGGGAGCATCCGGGGCGCCTTCTCGATGTCCGAGCCCGGCTGCGGATCGGACGTCTCGGCGATCCGTACGAAGGCCGTCCGCAACGGCGACCAGTTCACCATCGACGGCCAGAAGATGTGGCTGACCAACGGCGGGTACTCGTCGGTCGTTGCCACGCTGGTCAAGACCGACGTCGGCGCCGACACCGTGTACGGCAACATGACGACGTTCCTGCTGGAGAAGGAGCCCGGCTTCGGCGAGACCGCGCCCGGCCTGACCATCCCCGGCAAGATCGAAAAGATGGGGTACAAGGGCGTCGAGACGACCGAGATGGTGCTCGAGGGCCACACTGTCCCGGCCTCGGCGGTCCTCGGCGGCGTGGACGCCGGTCTCGGGCGCGGCTTCTACCAGATGATGGACGGCATCGAGGTCGGGCGGGTCAACGTCGCCGCCCGCGCCTGCGGCATCTCGATCCGGGCCTTCGAACTGGCCGTGGCGTACGCGCAGCAGCGGCAGACGTTCGGCAAGCCGCTCACCGGCCACCAGGCCATCGCCTTCAAGCTCGCCGAGATGGGTACGAAGATCGAGGCGGCGCACGCCCTCATGGTCAACGCCGCGCGCCTGAAGGACTCGGGCAAGCGCAACGACGTCGAGGCCGGCATGGCGAAGCTACTGGCCAGCGAGTACTGCGCCGAGGTGGTGCAGGAGGCGTTCCGCATCCACGGCGGTTACGGCTACTCCAAGGAGTACGAGATCGAGCGCCTCATGCGCGAGGCGCCGTTCCTGCTCATCGGCGAGGGCACCTCGGAGATCCAGAAGACGATCATCTCGCGGGGGCTGCTCAAGGAGTACAAGCAGCGTTAACGGCTTGTCGCGGCTGCGGGCGGCGGAGCTGACCACCGCCCGCAGTCCTGATCAGGACGCCTGGATCTTGCGGGTCAGCCCGGCGGAGGCCCGGACGACGGCGATGCACTCGTCCTCCACGTAGTCGATGCCGGCCTCCTCGGCGATCGCCCGCGCCTCCGGCGAGGCGATGCCCAACTGCAGCCACACCGCCCGGGCGCCGATCTCGACGGCCTCCCGGACCACCTCGGCGGCCTCCTCGGCCGGCCGGAACACATTGACCAGGTCGACGGGCTCCGGAATCTCCGCGAGCACCGGGTAGGCGCGCTGCTCCCAGAGTTCGTCGCTGTAGGGGTTGACCGGGATGACACGCCAGCCGTGTCGCAGCATCTGCGCCGGCACGCTGTGCGCCGGCTTGCCGGGGTTGCGGGAGGCGCCGACCACCGCGATGGTGACCGACTCCTCGAGAATCTGCCGTGGGCTCCTCACCAGGGAAAGGTTAGCGCGATTCGCCCACGATCGCCGAGGCTCCACTATGGAGTCATAGGTGGTTACAGCAGCGTAAGCTGCTCCGGCTCGGCCGGCCGGCTGCGCACCGGGGGAGTGCCGAGAACCCGGGACTCCTGCGGGCTGGCCACCACCTGCCGGGCGGTGTTGACCCCGCCCGCGGTCAGTCCGTACCGGCGGGCCGCCTGGCGCACCCGGGCGGTCAGCTCCCGCTGGTAGCCCGCGCCCAGGTAGGACCCGTCCCCGTAGAGCTCGCGATAGCGGGGCAGCAGGTCCGGCCGCTCCCGGGCGAGCCAGGACAGGTACCACTCCCGGGCGCCCGGTCGCAGATGCAGGCCCAGCGGGACCAGGCTCGCCGCGCCCGCCTGCGCGATGGCGTGGACCGTCTCGTCGATGGACTCGGCCGTGTCCGTGATGCCCGGCAGGATCGGGGCCATCAGCACCCCGACGGCGAACCCGGCGTCGGACAGGCGCCGCACCGCGTCCAGGCGCCGACGCGGGCTCGGGGCGCCCGGCTCCACCGACCGCCACAGCGCCTCGTCGACGAAGCCGACCGACACGGACAGGCCGACCCGGGTGACCTCGGCGGCCTGCGTGAGCAGGTCGAGGTCGCGCAGGATCAGGGTGCCCTTGGTGAGGATGGAGAACGGGTTCGCGAAGTCCCGCAGGGCCGCGATGATGTCACGCATCAACCGGTACCGGCCCTCGGCCCGCTGGTAGCAGTCGACGTTGGTGCCCATCGCGATCTGGTCGCCGCGCCAGCGTGGGGAGGCCAACTCCTTGCGCAGCAGCGCACCGGCGTTGACCTTGACGACGACGCGGGTGTCGAAGTCCCGGCCGGTGTCCAAATCGAGGTATTTGTGCGTTATGCGGGCATAACAGTAGTTACATGCGTGACTGCACCCTCTGTACGGGTTAACCGTCCACTCGAACGGCACCCGTGAGGTGCCCGGCACCCGGTTGATGATGGACTTGGCGCGCACCTCGTAGAACGTCATGCCCCGGAACTCGGGGGTGTCGAAGGTGCGCTCGACGGCGCCGGCCACCCGGATCGGCAGTGCCGGTGCTCCCTCGGTGGCCTCGCCTGTCGAAAGATTGTCCCAACGCACCCGCCTATTCGAACATCAGTTCGACGCGCGCGTCCAGTGGGCGCGCCGGTGGCGGGAGCGTGGGCGGGTCAGGACGAGGGCGCGGAGGTGTTCGCGGCGACCTGGCGGCGTACCTCGTCCATGTCGAGCGCGCGTACCTGGCTGATGAGCGACTCCAGCGCCGACTCGGGCAGCGCGCCGGGCTGCGCGAACACCATGATTCCGTCACGGATCGCCATCACCGTCGGGATGGAACGGATCTCGAACTCGCTCGCGAGCAGCTGCTCGGCTTCCGTATCGACCTTCGCGAAGGTGATGTCGGGGTGCTTCTCCGCGGCGCGCTCGTACACCGGCGCGAACGTACGGCACGGTCCACACCAGCTGGCCCAGAAGTCGACGAGCACGATGCCCTCGCCCGATACCGTCTCGGCGAAGTTTTCAGCGGTGAGCGCTACGGTCGCCATTGTCTCGTCTCCGATCTGCGTCCTGCGGGTCTGTTCATCGGCAACAACCGTCTGGTCGGTGTGATTCCTCAGCGTGCGGATCGTCACGTCAGCCGTACCCCCACCCGACCGGCTAAACCGCCCCACAATGGATCCGTGCGACCGACCTTCGTCTACGACGGTGACTGCGCCTTCTGCTCGTCGTGCGCCGGCTTCATCGAGCGTCATATCCGTACGCCGGCCCGGGTCGAGGCGTGGCAGCGGCTCGACCTCGCCGCGCTCGGGCTGACGGCTGACGGCTGCGCCGAGGCCGTGCAGTGGGTCGGTGCCGACGGCGAGGTCGCCTCCGGGCCGGCGGCGATCGCGCGGCTGCTGCGTCAGGCGTCCGGAGCGAGCGGGCGCCTGCTGTGGCGTCCGGTCGGTACGGCGCTCGCCGCCCGCCCGGTACTGGCGATGGCGTGGCCCGCGTACCGGTGGGTGGCGCGCAACCGGCATCGGCTACCCGGCGGCACGCCCGCCTGCGCGCTCCCGCGCCCGCTCGCCGGCGACCTCGAGCCGTAGGGCGCGACGCCGTCGCGGGTCGCCGAGCCGTTCGAGCGGAAGGAAGCTCGTGAGCGCCACCAGTTGAGGGATGAACGAGATGGTGGTGGTGGCGAACACGCAGAGGTGGAACGCGTAGAAGAACGCGACGCCGAGGTGGCGCCACCGGCGCGGCAGGACGAAGACGAGCGGGCTGAGAAGTTCGAAGGCCATGATGCCGAACTGTGCGGCGACCAGCAGTCCGGGTACGTCGGTGAGCGGCTGGCCGAGCGGGGTGCCCCGGCGCAGCAGCGCCCACGTCAGGGTCGCGCTGGTGAGCCATTGCGGGCCGCCGAAGCGGAGCTTCGCCCAGGCGGACAGGAAGTACGTGGCGACGGCGGCGAGCTGGGTGACCCGTAGCGCCCAGCCGCCGCGCTCGGTGCGGATACGGTCGCCGTACGCTGCCGGCCCGGCCGTCGGCAGCGCGGCGAGGGCGACCAGTAACGCGAAGCGGTCGTGGTCGACCTTGCCGTAGCTCATGGCCACGACCATCCACTCCGCGTACAGGACGAAGACGGTCCATCCCAACAGGCGGGGAGCCCGCCCGGTCGCCGCCGCGAGGGCGGCGGTCAGGAGCAGCCAGTACACCGCTTCGACCAGCGGCCCGGTGGGTATTGGCAGGTGCGCCAGGCGGCCGACCAGCAGCGGACGGTAGAAGTCGGCGGGCAGCTGTCCGTGGTGGCGTACCCACGGCGTGAACCAGACGAGGTCCGCCGCGATGAACAGGTAGGCCACGGTGCGGAACCAGGCGAGGCGGGCACGCGGTACCGCCTCCGTCAGCCAGGCGGTCGCCCGGCCCAGGTGCTCGCTCACGGGTGCCACACCGCCCGGGTCTGGTCGTTGTAGCGCCCGGTCGGGTGGCCGCCGCGTACCTCGTGCCAGCGCACCACGATCTCGATCGTCGTCAGCGCCGGTGCGCCGGGGTGGCGCCGTTCGTAGGCGCTCGCGAGGGCCGACAGTGTGGCCGGCCGGGCGGTGAAGTGGTCGAGCTGGCCTTCGATCTCCGCCCGGCGGATGCCGGTGTCGGTCTGGGTCAGGATCCACCGGCGCCCGCCGGTGTCGACGGCCTCGATGCGGGTATCCGCCACCGGCGCGTCGAGCCGCTGGGCGCTGGCGTACATGCTGAACGGGCCGAAGGGGAAGTCGTCGTCGGTGCCGGCGATCGTGCCCGCGAGCAGCAGGACGGCGCCGATCAGGGTGGCGGCGAGGCGTAGCCGGCGGCCGGACGGCGAGAGGGTGTCGTGGCTCACCGTAGTGTCGCCGGGTTGTGGTGCTATGGCGTTCACGCTGTGTAGTCGTGTTTCTGTGAGCGGCGGTGTCGGGCCAGAATAAACCTCACAGTTTGGTAACTGTGACCTGCGTCTCTACACCGTGAGTTGCGCTTTACGGCAAAATTCTCGATCACAGAGCGTGGGCGGCGGGTGCCGGGGAGGGCCCCGCCGCTCACTGCGTTCTGTGGTCGACATCTCCATGTTCCGGTTGGTTACCTGCGGGTAATGTCAGGCCGGTCGATGGGAAGGGGTCGCGATGCAGTTCGGGCGGTATTTCGAGGATTTCGAGGTCGGCGCGGTCTACCGGCACTGGCCCGGCAAGACGGTCACGGAATATGACGACCACCTGTTCTGCCTGTTGACGATGAACCACCACCCGCTGCACATCGACGCCCACTACGCGGAGACATCGACACACTTCAAGCGCAACGTGGTGGTCGGGAACTACATCTACTCGATCCTGCTGGGCATGTCGGTGCCGGACGTCTCCGGCAAGGCGATCGCCAACCTCGAAGTCGAGTCGCTGCGCCATGTCGCGCCCACGTTCCACGGCGACACCATCTACGGCGAGACGACCGTGCTCGACAAGCGGGAGTCCGAATCCAAGCCGGACCGGGGTGTGGTGAGCGTCGAGACCCGCGGCTACAAGCAGGACGGCACGCTGGTCTGCGTGTTCCGGCGCAAGGTGATGGTGCCGAAGAAGGAGTTCGCGGGGCCCGAGCAGCCGAGCTTCCCGGAGCCCAAGCCCTCCGCGTGATCCCGCGACGCCGACCGGCCTGATCCGGCGTCCGGCGCCCGGCGGTCGCACCCCGGCGGTCGGGGCCCGCGACTTGCCCCGTGACCTGTCAGGGACGGCTAACGATCACGGTTACCGGCGCGCCTATGCTGAGCGCTGGAGGGTCGTCATGCCGCACCAACGAGGGAGCCGGTCAACCGTCGCGTTGTCCTTCCCGCCTGCGGAGTGGGATCTCATCGTCCGACTCCCCGGCCGGGTGTTGATCGCCGCCACGGCGGTCGAGCGGGACAACATCGGGCATACCGTGGCGGAGGGCATCGCCGGGATCGAGGCGATCGCGGCCGGCAGAGCGTCACCCAGTCGGCTGCTGCGGGACGTGGTGGCCGCGATCTACGCCGAACAGGTCGGGGACGGCGACCCGCACGAGTTCGCCGAACCACGGTCGGGAATCGCGAGCGTGCTGGCCGACTGCCGGGTGGGCGCCCGGGCCCTCACGCGGCGAGCCCCGGGCGAGGACGCCGCCGCCTACCGGGACTGGCTCGTCGACATCGCCGCGACCGTGTGCTCGGCCAACCGGGCCGAAGGGTGCGCGACACCGGCCGAGCGCCGGTTCCTGGCGGACCTGTCGCTCGCGTTGACCGTCTGACCCCGTACCTGACCGGCTTGCGACTGCGGTCCTCGCAAGCTGCGGTCCTCGCGCTGCGCGTACCTTTGCCTGTCATGAGCGAGGATGTCGAGGTCGAACCTGATCTCGAAGTGGGGGTCGGTCCGTGGGTCGGTCCGTGGCCGACGGACCCCCGGTACGACCCGGAACTGCTGGCGGCCGGTGACCGCCGCAACGTGGTCGACCGGTACCGGTACTGGCGGCTCGACGCGATCGTGGCCGATCTCGACTTCCGGCGGCACGACTTCCACGTGGCGATCGAGAACTGGCAGCATGATCTGAACATCGGCACGGTCGTGCGCAACGCCAACGCGTTCCTGGCGGCCGGGGTGCACATCGTCGGCCGTCGGCGCTGGAACCGGCGCGGCGCCATGGTCACCGATCGCTACCAGCACGTGCGGTACCACGAGTCGATCGCGGACCTGGTGACCTGGGCGCACGGCGAGGAACTGCCGGTGGTGGGCATCGACAACCTGCCCGGTGCGGCGCCGCTGGAGTCGGTCGTCCTGCCACGCCGCTGCGTCCTGCTCTTCGGTCAGGAGGGGCCGGGCCTGTCCGAGCGCGCCCGCAAAGCCTGCGACCGGATGTACTCGATCGCGCAGTACGGCTCGACGCGCTCGATCAACGCCGGGGTGGCCAGCGGGATCGCGATGCACGCCTGGGTCCGTGTGCACGCCGGACCGCCCGCCGGCTGACGGCTGCCGGCCGCGCCCGGCGAGTGCCGGACCGTCCACCCGCCCGGGTGGCGGCGCTTGACGGCTTCGTGGCGACGACGCACCGTAGTCGTATGGGCATCGCCGTTTGCTGTCCCAGGTGCGGCGGTCGGGTGCGAGCGCCCGACCTGATGAACAGCGACTGGCGTTGCGATGTCGACGGGCCCGTCCTGCCGTTCTCCGTCGCCGAGCACATCAACGCCGAGATCCTCGAGGCGGTCGTCGCGAAGCTACGCCCACGCCGGCCCGGCGCCGACGCGACACCGCTGTGGGCGCTGTGGCCGCTGCCGCCAGGGTGGATGGTGACGGGGGTCGGCTGGGCCGGCGACGGGCGCTCCGGTGTCCGGGCCACCGTACTGGCCTGTAGCGGCCCGGCGCCCATCGACCGCGGCCCGGCCGACCTCGTCCTGGTCGCCGAGGAGCCCGGCGTGGGGCTGGGTACCCGGTTCGCCGGCATTCCCGGCCCCGACCCGGGACCGTTCCTCGAGGGCGCGCAGGACGGTGCGCCGGCGCACGCGAAGGTACGGGTGGCGGGCTGGCCGACCCCGTTGTGGTCGGTGAAGTCCGCCGACGACCGGTCGGCGTACGTGGGTGAAGCCAAGGGCATGTGGCTGTACGCGGTGGCCTGGCCGGCGTCCGCCGGATATCTCGTGGCCGAGGATCTCTCGCTGTGCGATCTGGTCGACTCGTTGCCCAGCGAACTCGTTTTCGGCGCCCCTTCCCCGCATCTGCATAGCTGCGCATAGCCCGGCACCACTAGGATCGGGTCCTGTCTGGACGGATGAGTGAACGTTCACCGATAGGCACATCACTGATACTGTGAGTTGGCCGCGGCGTGATGCACCCGAGGCCGTGGGGAGAGGGAAGGCCCGAGATGGTCAAAAAGGTCCTCACCTGGGCTTCCATCGCTTTTTTGGTGTTCTTCGTCGCCTACCGCCCCGCCTCGGCGGCGCAGGTCGTGAAGTCGCTGGGAAACGGACTCGTCGACATTGGAACCGGCTTCGGTGACTTCTTCTCGAGGCTCGTCAGCTGACGATGACGACGCCGGAGCCGCCCGACGGCGAAGATCCAGGCCGTCGCTGGGAAGACCAGGAGACCGAGCAGTTCGCCCGGCCGCTCGATGACCCGTCCGAGGCGGCTGGCGGCGGGGACCCCGGCGTCACCGCGGGGGGTGCCTACTACGTCGTCGACGAGCCTCTTCCGCTCACCGACGAGGAGCTGGCGGCGCTACGGGGCGAGCCGCTGGCGCCCCCGCTCGTACCCTCCCGGCGCGTCCTGCCGCTGGAGGAGGAGCCCAGCTCGATCGTCCAGCGATACCTGTTCCCGACCGAGAAGTACCGCGGCGAGTGGCGGCGGCACTGGATCGAGCTCATCAGGGAGATCCTGATCGGCGTGGCCGCGACCCTGCTCATGGGGTACGCCACCGGCTACATGGCCAAGCACAACATCTCCAGCGGCGTGACCATCGTCATCCTGCTGTGGCTGGCGATTCTGGTCGCACTCGGCTGGCGGGCCGCCGACTGGTGGTACGACCGGTTCATCCTCACCAACAAACGGGTCATGCTCGTCAACGGCATCGTCACCCGTAAGGTCGCCATGATGCCGCTGCTGCGGGTCACCGACATGAAGTACGTGCAGTCGCCGCTCGGCCGGCTCCTCAACTACGGGACGTTCGAGCTGGAGTCCGCCGGCCAGGAGCAGGCGCTGCGCAAAGTCGACAACCTGCCCAACCCCAACGAGCTCTACCTGCGTATCGTCGAGGAGATGTACGAGCCCGAGGCGGTCGAAGCCCGGCTGGGACGGATCAGCGAGGGCGAGTTCGACGAGGACGACGGCACCTGACGCGCCGCCGGAAATCTCCACCGTTTTCCTGACAACCTTTCTCGTGCCCCAACGCGTATCGGTTGGTGCATCCGAGGAAGGAGTCAGGCGTGGTCTCATCGGCAGGCGACCCGGAGCGGGAGTTCCGTGACTTTGTCGCGGCGCGTTCCACGGCGCTCTTGCGGACCGCTTACCTCCTGTCCGGCGACTGGGGCGCGGCCGAGGACCTGCTGCAGGTATCGCTGACGAAGACGTATCTGGCGTGGCGGCGGATCGAGCGCATCGAGGCGGTCGAGCCGTACGCGCGCAAGGTGCTGGTCAACACCGCGACGAGCTGGTGGCGACGGCGCTGGCACGGTGAACGGCCGACCGAGGTGCTCCCGGAACGGGCGATCTCGGACGGCCTCGACGCGCGCCTGGAGCGCGACGCGCTGTGGGCCCACGTCAAGGAGCTGCCTGCCCGGCAGCGGGCCGTACTGGTCCTGCGCTTCTACGAAGACTTGTCCGAAGTGGACACCGCCGCGCTGCTCGGCGTGTCCGTCGGCACGGTCAAGAGCCAGTGCTCCCGGGCCCTCGCGACGCTACGCCGGCGACTTGGTGAACAGGGGATCGAACCCGGTGCGCGTGCCCCACAGACAGCGAAGGAGACAGTCCGGTGACCAGGCTTGAGGATGAACTGCGTAACACCTTCGCTGCCAACGTGGCCGAGGTGCCGCCGATCCACGACGTCGCCGGTACGGCCATCGCCCGCGGCCGCGTGATCCGCCGACACCGGCGGATCACCGTAGGCGCCGCCTTCGCGGTGGTGATCGCGATGGTGACCTCCGGCACGTTGTGGGCGGGCGGCGGCTTCGGCGGCCAGCCGGGCCAGCGGCGGACCGGCCAGCTGGCCGCCGCGCCGAACGCCGACGTCACGTCGACGGCACCGCTCGACCTGGTGGTCGGTGGCGAGCTCCGCCCGGCCGGACACGCCCCGATCAGCCTTCCCGGCAGTGGCGACGTGTACGACGCGCTGCGGGTGCCGGAAGGCTGGTTGGTCGTACGCGGTGACAAGGCCACCCACCAGCTCTGGCTGGTTCGTGACAGCGGCGAGCCGACCCTGGTGATCGACGGGCTTCCGAGCAACTTCGCGTTCTCGCCCGACGGCCGGCGCATCGCGTACCAGCAGGGGAGCATGCTCACCGTCGCAACCGTCGCCGGCGGCCGGGACCTGAGCGGGCAGGGCGTCCAGCTGCCCGGCTCCGACAGATCCCAGGGGCGTACCGGCGCGGAGCTGGTCGGCTGGGCCGGGTCGTACCTGGTGATCGGGAACCGGCAGGGGATCGACTACGACGGTTACGACCTGTGGGATCCGTCCCAGGGCGGGTACGTGCCGACCTGGAACCACGACGTGGTCGCCATCTACGCCGCCACGCCGGACGGCCGGTCGGTGGTCGGCGAGGTGAAGGACGCCCGTCCGGGGACCTTCTGCACGGCGGTGCTCGACCCGGCCGCCGGACTCCGCGCCGGTGACAAGGCCTGCGGCCAGCCGTACCTGAGCGTCGCCCGGCACGGCTTGTCCCCGGACGGGCGGTGGGTTCTGGGCGAGGCCAACCGCGCCGTCGGCGTCGTGGACACCCGGAACGGCAGGTTGACGGCGACGAGTGTGCCGGCCGAGGGCACCTGGTGGGCGGGGCCGGTGTGGACCGGCCGGGACACCTTCGCCGTGGCCGAGGAGAGCCACCTCCGCTACGGCAGGGTCACCGACCCGCAGCACCCGCAGGAGCTGCCCGCTCCGTCCACAACGGAGCGTTGGCTCGTCGTCGCGAGGCCGGTCGCATGATCGGATGATTGCCCGATGTCGTAGCGTCGGCGGTGATGCGAATTGACCTGCACACACACTCGACGGCCAGCGACGGCACGCTGACCCCGGCGGAGCTGATGGGGGCGGCGGCCTCCGCCGGGCTCGACGTGATCGCGATCACTGATCACGACACCACGGCCGGCTGGGAGCCGGCCGGGGCGGCCCTGCCGGCCGGGTTGACGCTCGTACCGGGTGCCGAACTGTCCTGCCGCTGGTACGCGACCGACCGGCCGATCGGGCTGCACCTGCTCGCGTACCTGTTCGACCCGGCGGACCCAGCCCTGTCGGCGGCGCTCGCGGCGGTGCGCGAGGACCGGGTGCGGCGCGCGCAGCGGATGGTCGATCTGCTGCGCGCCGACGGGATCGACGTGACCTGGGACGAGGTCAGCGGGTACGCGGGCGGCGGCACGGTGGGGCGTCCCCACCTGGCGCAGGCGCTCATCCGGCGGGGACTCGCGGGGACCGTCTCGGAGGCGTTCGCCTCGCACCTGCTCGGCGAGCGGTACCGCCTGCCCAAGCACGATCTGGACGTGTTCGCCGCGCTGCGGCTGGTGCGCGCTGCCGGCGGGGTCACGGTGTTCGCCCATCCGAAGGCGACCCGGCGCGGGCCGGTCGTGCCTGACGAACTCATCGTGCAGATGGCGGCGGCCGGCCTGTTCGGCCTGGAGGCCGACCACTGCGACCACACGCCGGCCGAACGGGCACACGTCCGGGCGCTCGCCGCCGACCTCGGACTCGTCGTCACGGGTTCGAGCGACTTCCACGGGTCCAACAAGACGGTGCAGCTCGGCGCGTGCACCACCGCGCCTGATGTTTACGAACGGATCGTGAGCAGCGCGAAAGGATACGCTCCGGTGCGATGAACGCTAAACTGCTCGGTGAGACTGTGCTCACACTGTTCGTGATCATGGATCCGCCCGGCATGGTGCCGATCTTTCTGGCGATGACCGGGAGGTCACCGGCCCGCGAGCGCAACCGGGCCGCCTGGCAGGCGGTCGCCCTCGCGGGCGGGGTGATCGCGTTCTTCGCGGTCGCCGGGCAGGGCGTCCTGCACTATCTCGGCATCGGCCTGCCGGCGCTCCAGGGCGCGGGCGGACTGCTGCTCCTGCTGGTCGCGTTGGAACTGCTGACCGGCAAGGCCGACGATCCGTCGTCGCAGCAGGCGACGTCGAACATCGCGCTGGTGCCGTTGGGAACGCCGCTGCTGGCCGGGCCGGGCGCGATCGTGGCCACGATGCTGTTCGTCCGGCGCAGCCACTCGACGGGCGACGTCGTCGCGATCGCGCTCGGGATGGCGCTGGTACTGCTGCTCGTCTGGCTGGCGCTGCGGTTCTCCGGCCTGATCGTCCGGCTGCTGCGCCCCAGCGGCATCGAGGTGCTCACCCGCATCGCCGGCCTGCTGGTCGCGGCGATCGCCGTGCAGCTGGTCGCGGACGCGGTGGCCGCGTTCGTCCGGGGCTACGTGGGCTGACGCCCATCGCGCCTGCGTGGGGATGACGCCGGTCGCCGACTAACTCGCCTGCGTGGGCTGACGCCGGTCGCCGATTAACTCGCCTGGTCGTCGCCGATCAGCTCGCCTGGTCCTCCGCGGGCGCCGCCGGCTTGTCGGAACGCTTGGGCCGGATCACGGCCACTCCGCGCTCGAGGTCGATCCCGCCGGCGCTGGCAACGTCGAGCCGCTTGCGCTTCTGCTCTTCGACGTGCTCGGTCTGCTTGTGCTTCGACGGCCGGAACAGCCCGTCGATCTCGGCAAGGCCGGCGGAGACCATGCTCGTCGCGCTGGTGTCCTCGTCACCCCCGCGCAACCATCGCATGAATCCCATCGGACCTCCTGGTGCCCACCACCTGCGAATCTGCCGCGCCTACGTGGCGCGTCGGACAAGTGTCGCACCCTGGTGGCAGGATCGTCACGTGCCCATCGAACGGCCGAGCCGCGCTTCCGCCGCTCCATCTTCCGCCGAGCAAGACGGACAGCTGGGACTTTTCGCCGCTCCCAGGCGGCTGTTCAGCTGCACGCCGAGCCGGCTGGGGACTTACGAGGACTGCCCCCGCCGCTACCGGTTCGTCTACGTCGACCGGCCTTCGCCGCGCAAGGGGCCACCGTGGGCGCACAACTCGCTCGGCTCCAGCGTGCACAACGCGTTGAAGAGCTGGTACGCGCTGTCCGGCCCGGAGCGCACCCCGGCCGCGCTGCCGAGGCTCCTGCGCGCCACCTGGGTGAGCGAGGGCTACCGCGACGAGGCCCAGGAGCAGCAGGCGTTCAACCGGGCGCTGGGCTGGCTGGAGACCTACGTCGACGGCCTCGATCCGGCCGCGGATCCGGTCGGGGTCGAGCGGGTCGTCGCCGCGCGCACCGAGCTGCTGGCGCTGTCGGGGCGGGTGGACCGCATCGACCAGGCCGGCGATGAGCTGGTGATCATCGACTACAAGACCGGTCGCAGCGAGCTGACCAGCGACGACGCCCGAGGATCCCGGGCGCTGGCCCTCTACGCGTACGCCGCGGAGCGGGTGTTCCGGCGTCGCTGCCGCCGGGTCGAGCTGCACCACCTGCCCACCGGCACCGTGGCCACCCACGAGCACACCGAGGAGTCGCTGGCCAGGCACGTGCGCAGGGCCGAGCAGACCGCGCAGGACGCGATGGACGCCGAGCAGGCGGTGGCCGCGGGGGCGGATCCCGACGAGGCGTTCCCCGCCACGCCGGGTCCGATCTGCTCCTGGTGCGACTTCCGCCGATCCTGCCCGGCCGGTGCCGCCGCACCCGAGCGGGAGCCGTGGGCGGCCGTCGAGCGTCAGTCGCTCGCCGCGCCCTAAGCCGCCTGGGTGGCGCCGGAGGATTCCTGGGCCGCCCGCGCCGCCCGGTCCATGGCCGACCTGTAGATCGGGCCTTCGACCAGCCGTCGTGGCAGGGCGCGCAGCGACAGGCGTAACGCGCGCGTCGACAGCGACGCGGTCAGATCGGTGGTCGGCAGTCCCGGCAGCCCGTACAGCTTGCGAGCCCAGGGTGGCAGCAGGCTCACCACGAGCGCCGACAGCCCGAGCCACGCGGCGCGCGCCGGCGTGTACCCGAGGCCCCACGGCAGGGGCGGGGCCGACAGGAACAGCGCACCCTCCGCCGCCTCCCTGGTCATCCGCAGGCTGGGGAGAATCTCCCGGTAGTAGTCGTTCACCTCGGCGACCGAGCGCGGCACCTGGTCGGCGTCGAGGCCGACGAGCTCGGCGGCGCGCCGCTGCTCGTCGACGTACCGGTCGGCCTCGTCGTCGGTGAGCGCCAGGCCGGCTCGCCGGGCGGTGGTCAGGAACGAGTCGACCTCGGTGACGTGTACCCACCGGAGCAGTTCCGGCTCGTCGACGCGGAACAGCTCGCCGGTGTCCGGGTCGGTCGCGCGCATGCGGGCGTGCAGGCGGCGTACGTGCTCGCCGGCGCGGTGGGCCTGGGCGGTCGTGCCGTACACCACGGTGGCGACGTAGATCGCGGTGCGCTCCAGGCGGCCCCAGGGGTCCGCCCGGTACCCGGAGTTCTGCGCGACGCCGGCCATCGCGCGCGGATGCAGGGTCTGCAGGTACAGCGCCCGCATCCCGCCCAGCGCCAGGATCGACTCCGCGTGTACCCGCCAGGTCACCGAGTCCGGGCCGAACAGCCCCAGGTCGTCGTCACTGGTCACCCGGCAAGCCTGTCACGGCCGACCGCCGCCAGCCCGTCGTGGGTCAGTCCTCGGCACGCCGGCGCTGGCAGGCGGGGCACAGACCCCAGAACGTCACTTCCGCCTCGTCGAGCTCGTACCCGTGCACCCGCGCCGGTTCCAGGCACGGAGCCGTACCGACCGCGCAGTCGACGTCGGTGATCTCGCCGCACCCGCGGCACACGATGTGGTGGTGGTTGTCGCCGGTCTGGCGTTCGAAGTGGGCCGGGCCGCCCGCCGGCTCGATCCGCCGGACCAGGCCGGCGCGGCTCAGCGCGCCCAGCACGTCGTAGACCGCCTGGACGGAGACCGAGTCCAGCCGGCTGCGGACCTTGGCCGTGATCTGCTCCACGTCCAGGTGGGCCCGCTCGGTGTCGAGCACGTCGAGGACGGCCAGGCGCTGCCGGGTCACCCGCAGACCGCGTGACCGCAGCAGCTCTTCGCCGGACATGAAACCATCACAACACGCAACATCACAGGGCTCAAGGTGCGGTGGTACCGGCCCCGTCGGATCTGTCCGGATGGTTGGTCCGATCGACCTGCCCGGTCAGCGCCCTGTCCTGAACCTGTCCTGAATTGGAGGACGGCCCCGCTCGGCCCGTCACAGCAGCACTCGGCCGCACAGGACGAGCACCACAAGGATCATGACCGCCCCGGCGACCATCGCGATCCCGTACGTGAGTGTCCGGGCCCGCTGCTCGGCCTCGTCGAGTCGGAGCAGGTCCTGGGCAGGTAACGCCCGGGGCGGCGGCGCCTGGACGACGAGGGGCGGTCGCCAGCCCGCCGGGGGCGGGTCGGTAGGGGGCGGTCCGGCGTACGCCACCGGTTCCGTGGGCGGTGGCGGGACGGGCGGCGGCAACGAGGGGGCATCCGCGGCGGGCCGCCGCCACTGTGCTTCGTCGTCGACAGGTCCGGGCTGCCCGGCGAAGCCCTGCGGGTCGGACCTGTCCGAGGGGCTCCCACTGGTCACGCGCTCGACGCTACCAAGGTCCGCCGGTCGTTGATGTCGGCTGTGGTGCCCGGACTACGCTTCGGGTGTGTCACGCCGAGCCGACGACCTGGATCTCACGCCTACCTCTGCCGAGGACCGGCGGGAGGTGGACCTCAGCGACGATTTCGTGATCCTGCCCGACCAGACCGCCGACGACACCGACGCGGGCTGGGGGGAGCGCGCCGCCAGCAACGACGACCGGCTGTTCGCGGATCGGCCGCCGCACTGGGGCTGAGGCTGCCGCACCCGGGCTGAGCCGGCGCGGCCGGCCGTCAGCTGGCCGTGGAGGCGGTGGCGGAGGTCTTATCGGACGAGCCGCTGCTCTGGGTCGGCTTGCTCTCGGACGCCTTGGACTTGGTGCTGTCGCCGCCGTTGGACGCGCTCGCCGACGAGCTGCTCGACGATGACGACGATGACGACGACGTCGAGCCCGACCGCGAATCGGTGCGGTAGAAGCCGGAGCCCTTGAACACGATCCCTACCGCCGAGAACAGCTTGCGGAGCTTGCCCGCGCACTCGGGGCACTCGGTCAGCGGCTCGTCGTTGAACGACTGCACCGCTTCAAGCTGGTGGCCGCACGCGGTGCACGCGTACTGGTAGGTCGGCACGTCAGCCTCCGTGGATCTGGCACTCAGGGTCTTCGAGTGCCAATGGTGCGTCATCGGGGTCGGTTTCGTCCAGTGTGAGAGACCAGACGCACCCCTGCGGGCGTGACCACGGCGTCCACCGGCCGGTCGTGCGGCTCCGCCGGCAGCCGGTCGACGAGTTCGCCCTCGTAGAGCGGTACGACCACGAGGGCGGACGGCGACACCCGGGCGAGCGCCCGATCGTACGAGCCGCCGCCGCGTCCGAGCCGTACGCCATCGGCCGACACGGCGAGCCCCGGGGCGACCACCAGGTCGGCGCCGGCAATCGCGTCGAGGCCGAGGCGCGGGCCGTCCGGCTCGGAAAGCCCGTACCGGCCGGCCACGAGGGGAGCGGGGTAGGCGGCCCAGTCGAGATCCAGGTCGGGGCGGAGTACGGGCAGGAGGACCCGGCGAACCCCCGGCAGGTCGGGCAGTTGCGCCCCGCCGGGCTCGCCCGTCATCGGCCGGTAGGCGCACACCGTTTCCGCGCCGACCTCGGCGATGAGCGCGGCGAGGGCCGCCCGGATGGCGAGGTCGGCCTGCTGGCGTACCTCCGGCGCGGTCGCCCGGCGGGCGGACAGGAGCGCGGAACGTAGTTCGGGCTTCGTCCGCCCGGGCGCGGCTACGACGGGGACAGCGCCTTTTCCGGCTAAGATACGCAGATTAGATAAATCGGACACTAGGGACCTCGGCCACAGTCGGTTGGACGCCGTACGGTACGACACCATCACGCGTCCCTGGTCTGCCGACCCCCGAGGCTGGGAGGACGAGTGACGCTGCGCGCGCGGCTGGCGGTCGCGTTCCTCGCGGTCGTCCTCGGTCCCGTGTTGCTCGGCGCCGGCTTCGTGGCGGCGACCGTCGGAACCGTGACCAACAACCGGGCCAACGAGCGGCTCGATCTGGCTGCCACCGGCGTACGCACCACCATGAACGCACTCTGCCAGCGCCTGCGCACCGCGGCCCAGGCCGCGGCGACGCTCGGCGGCGCCGCGGATCCGGCGGCGGTCGAGCGGGTGGTCGACCAGCCGCTCGCCAGCGGCGTGCAACTGGTCGACCCGCGCGGGGAGGTCGTCTACACCGTCGGCACGCCGCCGGCGAAGCCCTGGGCCGACTGCGCCGACGCAGACGCCGGCGACGCGTTCGCCGGAATCTGCGCGCACGTCGCGCTCGTCGACGCCGACGGTCACGCGCTCGGCGACGTGTACGCCGTCGAGCCGGTCGACCAGTCCCTGGCGCAGCGGCTGGCCGCGGCCACCGGCGCGGCCGTGACCGTACTCGGCGGCGACGGCGCCTGGAGCACCGAGCGCGGGTCCGACCGGGACCGGGTGGCCCGGGTGGCGGACACCCTGCGCGCCGGCGCGGTGGGCGAGACCGGCAGCGGCCGCTGGGTACGCCGCGTCGCGCGCGGCGAGGGGCAGCCGCTGCCGCTCGCGCTGTCCGTCGGCGGCGAGCAGCCACGGGCCCTGTACGCCGTGCTCGCCGCCGTCGTCGCCCTGACCGGGCTGCTGTCGCTCGCCGCCGCCTGGTGGCTCGCCCGCTCGACCGCCCGCCCGCTCACCGAACTGTCACGCGCCGTCGACCGCATGGCAGCCGGCGACCTCGGGGTCCGGGTGCCCGTGCGTACCGGCGACGAGGTCGGCCGGCTCGCGGCCACGTTCAATCGGATGGCCCGCGAAACGCAGGACTACCTGCGCGCCCTCACCGTCAGCCGGGACCAGCTCCGCCGGCACCTCGGACTGCTCGGCGACACCCTGTCGAGTACGCATGACGTCAACCGCATCCTCGAGGTGATCCTCGAAAGCGCCCTGTCGGCCACCGGGGCGAAGGCCGGCGTGCTGCTCCTGGCCGATCCCACCTCCGGCGTGCTCATCGGACGGTGCGCCGACGGGCTCGACGGGCGCGGGCCCGGCGGCGGGCCGCTGCGGATCGAAGACCTGCGGGTACTGCTGGGAGAGGGCCTGCTGGGCGCGGTCGCCGCCAGCGGCGAGGCGCGCCGGGGTCTCGTCGAGCGGGACGGTCCCCGGCTTGCCGCGGGCGAGCCGCGCTGCCGCACGTACGTCGCGGTGCCGTTCGCGGCGGCCGGCCCGGACGGCGTGGCCGGCCCGACCGGCGGGCTCAGCGCGGCGGCCGCCGACGCGGTCCAGGGCTTCGAGTCGCCCGCGCCGGCACGCGGCGTGCTGGCGCTGTACGACCGGCACGGCTTCGACGAGTTCGACGACGCCGACATGGTGACCTTGCGAACCTTCGCCGGGCAGGCCGCGGTCGCGCTGGACAACGTACGCGTGCACCGGGAGGCGCAGCGCCTGTCGCTGACCGATCCGCTCACCGGCCTGTCGAACTACCGGTACCTCAAGGACTCCCTGCGCCGGGAGGTCGAGCGGGCCAGCCGCTTCGGCCACCAGCTCGCCGTGCTCGCCCTCGACCTCGACCATTTCAAGGACGTCAACGACACGTACGGGCACGCGGCCGGCGACGCCGTTCTCGCGGAGTTCGCCCGCCGGATACGCGTCGAGATCCGTGAGGTCGACCTCGCCTTCCGGCAGGGCGGGGAGGAGTTCGTGGTGCTGCTGCCGGAGACCGACGCGGCCGGCGGCGCGGTCGTGGCCGAACGGCTCGGCGCGGCGATCCGGCGCACCCCGGTACTGGTCCGATCCGCACGTACGGGCAATCCGCGACGTATCCCGGTCACCGTGTCGATCGGCATCGCGGTCTATCCCGACCACGGCACGACGGGCGCCGCCGTGCTCGAGGCCGCCGACGACGCGCTCTACCAGGCGAAATCCGGCGGCCGCGATGGCTTCCGGGTCGCCCGTACCCGCGGCGACGGGCCTGCCCCGGACGCCGAACTCGCGGGTGCGGCGGTGGCCGCCGGCGGGCCGCAGACCGTCCCGATCGGGTCTGTCGGCTCACCCGGCCCGCCCACAGACGTCACGACCGAGCCATGACGGTTAGTCTCCGGACATGGTCGACAGTGCGCGCGCAACCACGGAAACTCCCGGCGGATCCACGCCGTCCACTCCCGAGCACCGCGCGGTCAAGGCTGTCATTCCGGCAGCCGGCCTCGCCACCCGGTTCTTACCAGCGACCAAGGCCGTGCCCAAGGAGCTGCTGCCGGTCGTGGACCGGCCGGTCCTCGAGTACATCGTCAAGGAGGCCTCCGACGCCGGCATCAAGGACATCCTGCTCATCACCGGGCGGGGCAAGACCTCAATGGTCGATCACTTCGACCGCCGGCCCGATCTCGAAGCAAGGCTCATCGAAAAGGGCGACGAGGAGCGGCTCGCCGCTGTCCGGCGCCCCAGCGACCTGGCCGACATCTACACCTGCCGCCAGCACGAGCCGCTCGGCCTCGGGCACGCGGTCGGCGTCGGCGAGTCGCACGTCGCGGGGGAGCCGTTCGCGGTGCTGCTCGGTGACGAGTTCGTCGACGAGTCGTCCCCGCTGCTGCCGGCGATGGTCGAGCTGCAGGCGCACACCGGTGGCATCGTGCTCGCCTTCATCGAGGTCGAGCCGGAGGAGGTGCGCCGGTACGGCATCGCGTCCGTCTCGCCGGCGGAAGCGGACCTGCCCGACGTCGGGCAGGAGGTGGTCCGGGTCACCGGCCTGGTGGAGAAGCCGACGCCGGAAGAGGCGCCCAGCAACCTCGCCGTGGTCGGGCGCTACATCCTTCCCGCCACCATTTTCGACGCCATCAAGCGGGTCAAGCCGGGCAGCGGCGGCGAAATCCAGCTCACCGACGCGATGGCCCTCCTGCTGTCCGAGGGGACACCGGTACACGGCATCATCTACCGGGGTATCCGTTACGACACCGGTCAGCCCCTCGGATACCTGCAGGCCGTCGTACAACTCGCCGCGCAGCGGTCCGATATCGGACCGGCTTTCACGACGTGGCTGCGTGGCTTTATCGGCGGTATCGGTAATTCTGAAGGTTCCACCGCGTCATAGCGTCCCGGCGCATTCGGGATATGACAGGTCGGAAAGTTCCAGATTGGAGAGGAGGCGAGCGGTATGACGACGGTCCCGACCGATTACGACATGACTGTCCATCCGGCTGGCGCCGAGCTGACCCCGCTCGCCGAGTACCTCGCCGGCGTACTGCGAGGGCTGCGGCCACTGCCGGCGCTGGATCTCGACCTGACCCAGGCGCACGGCAACGTGCTCGCCGAGGACATCCACGCGCCGGGCCCGTTGCCGGCGTTCGACCACGCGGCCATCGACGGGTACGCCGCGCGGTTCGAAGACATCGCGGATGCCTCGGCGGGCCGGCCGGTGCGCCTCAACGTGATCGGCGATCTCGGCGCCGCGAGCTGGCGGCCGGTCCGGCTGACCCCGGGCACCTGCTTCTCGATCGGGGCCGGTGCGATGCTGCCGGCGGCCGCCGATGTGGTGGTCCCAGCAGCCCTCACCGACCAGGGAATGGCGGCCGTCGAGGTGTACGGGTCGCCGCCGCGGCGCGGGTACGGCGTGCGCCGGGCCGGCGACGAGATGCAGGCCGGGGCGCTGCTGGCCCGTGCGGGTACGTACGTCAACCCCGCGATGGTCGCGCTGCTGGCCAGCTGCGGCATCGGCCACGTGGTCGTACGGCCGAGCCCCCGGGTGGTGGTCGTGGCGACCGGCGACGAGCTCGTCGACGTGGGCCGCGCCAGCCAGCCTGGGCAGCTCGTCGACGCCAACTCGCACGCGCTGACCGCTGCCGCAGCCGAGGCGGGGGCGCACGCCTACCGGGTGGGTATCTGCGATGACGACCCGGAAGGGCTGCGCGGGCTGCTGGAGGACCAGACGCTGCGCGCCGACCTGATCGTCACGACCGGTGGGACGGGCACCGGACCCGGGGACATGGTGCGGCGGGTACTCGCCCGCCGGGAGGGGCACCGGTCGTCGGTACTGTTCACCGATGTGTCGCTGTATCCATGTACGTCGCTGGGGTACGGGTGGGTACCGTCGATGGCCGGGGCCGAGGGCGTACCCATCGTCTGCCTGCCGGGTGACACCGGTGCGGCGATGATCGGGTTCGAGGTGCTGGCCCGGCCCGTGATCCAACTGCTCGCCGGAGCCGACCCGATCTTCCGCCCGAGCGTACGGGCTCACCTGCTGGAGACGATCAAGTCGCCGGCCGGGCTGCGCGAGTTCCGTCCGGCGTTCGTGGCCGAGCGCCGGGGCGGCGGCTACACCGTCGCACCGCTCGCCGGTGGCCCGTACACGCTGTCCGGGCTCGCGGAAGCCAACGGCCTGATGGTGTTGGGGGAGAAGGTGACGACGGCGCCCGCCGGGTCCACCGTGGACGTTCTGCTCCTGGATCGGCGACGCTGATGTTGCAGCCGGGCTGGCCAGCGGTGCTGCGCGATGGCGCGGTGCTGCTGCGGCCGTACCGGCGCGGGGACGCGCGGGCCTGGTCCGAGACCCGCCGGGCCAATGAGGCCTGGCTGGCGCCTTGGGAGCCCACGCCGTCCGGCTCCTGGTTCGACCTGAACTCGCCCGCCGCGTTCCGGTCGGTCCACTCCGACCTGCGCCGCTCGGCGCGCCAGGGCATCGCGATGCCGTTCGCCGTCTGTCTGGCCGACCGTGACGGGGAGCGCTTCGTCGGGCAGTTGACGCTCGGGAGCATCGTGCGGCGTGCGTTCTGTTCCTGCTACGCCGGCTACTGGGTCGACTCGAGGGTCGCCGGCCGCGGTGTCATTCCGACCGCGCTGGCGCTGGCGGTCGACCACGCCTTCGCCGTCGGTGGCCTGCACCGCATCGAAGTCAATATTCGTCCGGAAAACCAGCCGAGTCGGCGGGTGGTGGAGAAGTTGGGCTTCCGCCGCGAGGCGTATCACGAGCGGTACCTGCACATCGACGGGCAGTGGCGCGACCATATCGGATACGCCCTGACCGTTGAGGACGTGTATGACGAAGGAGGGCTGCTGGCGCGCTGGCATCGGTCACGCGCCGCCGCCTGATCCGCCTTTCGGCTTTTCCTCGACGGACTATTAGGTACCAATTACCCCATAAGGCTGTTACGCAGCGTGGCTCCCAAAAATACTCGGTCGGAAGACGTAACCTCGGGTATCTGAGTTGCCGCGGAGCAACTCTTCTTTTGTCATCCAGGTGTGACGGGAGGGGTGAGGGTGCCGACGTCGGTGCTCCTCGCCGTCCTCGCCGCCGCAGGTCTGTTGGCGCTCGCTCCGGCGCTCGTTCGCCGGTACGACGCCACCGAGAGACTGGTGGCGGAGCGGGCGCTGTCGACGGCTCGCGTACTGGCCCGCATCGGGGCCCAGACGCACCGGCGCCGCCGTACCGTGCCCGGACGACGGCCGGTCAACCCACCGCGCTTCGTGGTGGCCCGGATGACGGCTGGCGTCCCGGTCGGCGGATCGGCGGACGCGGTGGCCTCCGCGGCAGCGGTCGCCTCCGCGGCGGTCGCCTCCGCAGTGGCCGCCTCCGCGGCGGTCGCTGAAGCCACCGCTGATCACGCTGCCGCGACACCTCGCCAGCGACCCACGCGCGTGCCCAAGCGGCTGCGCCACCCGCGCGCGGTCTACCGTCGCCGCCGCGTCTTCGCCGCGCTGGTCCTGCTCAACCTGGTGGAGCTGATCGGCGTGGTCGTCGTCGGCCCCGGCTTCTGGATCAGCGCCGGCGTGACCGGGGCGCTCCTGGTCGCGTACGTGCTCCACCTGCGCAACCGGGCCGTGCTGGAGCAGAAGCGGCGCCGGGAAGAGGCGCGGTACGCGGCGTGGGTCGCCGCCCGCCAGGCCGCCGTCCGTCGCGAGCAGGCCCGCCGCGCCGCCGCCCGCAGAGAGCTGCTGCGCCAGCAGTTGCTGGAGCGCGAGCAGGCCCGGCGGGAGGCCGCCAGGCTGGCGGCGCAGTCGGCGGTACGCGGCCGCGCGTACGAGGCTCGCGCCGTCGGGCAGGACTGGTGAGCCGGATTTTCGGGAAGTACCAAGATCTTGGCGTGGCGGACGGCGATCCGATTCGCCGTACGTGCTCCAGACCTGCTAACCTGGTCGCCGGTCCGCTACCAAGAGGTAGCTGATCGCCGGGGGGCTGTGGCGCAGTCCGGTAGCGCACCTCGTTCGCATCGAGGGGGTCAGGGGTTCAAATCCCCTCAGCTCCACCCCAGGAAAGGGGCCGTTTCCGAGATCAGGAAACGGCCCCTTTCGCGTCGGTACGGCAACAGCCATGATCCGTCCAAGCTCTCGCCGAGCCGCTTGAGGGCGAAGTCGTTGGGGATCTGCCCGGTGACCTTCCTGACGAGGAGTTCGTCGCAGCCGGGCTGGCAGCGCACCCGCTTGAGGATCGGCAGCACGGTGTGCCCGGTCGAAGGCGATAGCGAGTTTGGCGGTGGCCGTGGTCGGGTGCGCGCCGCCGGTACCGTGCCCCATGGCTTTGGGGCTGCCCGATATCAGGTGCAGGTCAGCGCGGTCTCCTCCTAATATGTGAGACCGACGTTCCAGAATTTGGCACAGCATAGGCATGATTGGCGGCATGTCTGACAGCGACGTGGTGATCGTGGGTGGAAGCGTGGCCGGCTTGCAGGCCGCCCTGACGCTCGGCCGGGCCCGGCGTCGGGTCGTGCTCGTCGATGACGGCCAGCCACGCAACCGGCCGGCGCGTCACGTTCACAACTTCCTGGGCCAGCTTGCGCCGACCCCTGCGGAACTGCTGGCGTCGGCGCGCTCCATGCTGGCGCCCTACGACGTCACCCTGGTGTCCGATCGGGTCGAAAGCATCCGACCGGTCGTGGACGGTGTGCCGCGGTTCGAGGTTTCGGCCCGTCAAGGGGGCCATTGGTCCGCTCGATCGATCGTGCTTGCGACCGGGCTGACCGATGAGCTGCCGCAGGTGCCCGGGGTCTCGCAGTGGTGGGGTGACCAGGTGGTGGCCTGTCCGCACTGCCACGGCTGGGAGGTCCGCGACCAACCGCTTGCCCAGCTCGGAATGCGCGGGCTCCCGGCGCGGGGAGTCCAGCGTGCGCTGCTGTTGAGCCGCTGGAGCAACGACGTATTGCTGTTCACTGACGGCGACGAACTCGGCGGTGAAGGTCTGGCGCGCCTGGCCGCCGCCGGGGTACGGGTGCGCACCGAACGAGTCCGTAGCGTCGAACGGCACGCCGACGGACTCGACCTCGTACTGGCCGACGGTGAGGCGATCGCCCGCCGGGCGGTCTTCGTCGTCACCCGCCAGCACCAACAAAGCGACCTCGCTGCCCGGCTCGGCTGCCGCCTAATTTCAGCCGGTCCGAATGCGGGCGCTGTCGACGTCGACGAGGTCGGACGGACAAGTGTCCCGGGCGTGTGGGCAGCCGGCACCACCGTGAACCCGGCACTGCTGGCGATCGGCGCCGCAGGCCAGGCCAGCACTGTGGCCACCGCCATCCACGCCGCCCTCCTCGACGAAGACATCATCGAGGCCACCGGCCGAGTGCACTCCTGACATCTACCGCTGACATCAACCGCGTCGGACGAGCGCAGCCGAGCCCGGACCGACAGGGGCGGTCGACCTGGACGTGAGCGACGTCGGCAGACAGCGCGCCGGCCATGTCAGAAGAGCCTTACAAGCGTGTCGTGGTGAAACTCAGGCGTGGTGGGCACGGGTCGGCTCCCCGTCTGCCGGCAGACCGGTGGCGGGATTCCCGTCGAGGATGAGCGCGGCTCGAAACCTCGTACGAGCGAGTGCCGCCCCCGCGACGCGCCTGGGACGACCCTGGGCCGGGGTATCCCTGAGCGGTGATGAATCCATTGTCGCCCGCGGTGGCGGTGCGTGTCATCGATCCGCGGGATGATCTTTTTCGGCGGCCCGCCTCCTATCGTGGTCCCGGCTGTGACCGTGGCGAGGGACAGGACGGGGCGGAACGTGGTGGACGAGCGGTACCGGGCGTTGGCTGACGAGCTGGTCGCGATGGCGACGGTGGACCTTCGCGCGACGCGCGAAGCCATGAACCAGGACGACTACGCCGCGCAGTTGGCGTGGCGGCGGGTGACCGTCGGGCACGGGGACCGGCTGGCCGAGATCATGGCCGAGCACGGCTGGCCGACCGTGCGGCTGGTCGGGCCGGCGGCGGCGGTCAGCGCGTGGAAGCTGGCGCAGCACGCGGACCGGCAGTTGGAGGTGCAGCGGCGGGCGCTCGCGTTGCTGGCCGAGGCGGTGGCGGCGGGCGAGGCGAGCCCGCGGGAGCTGGCCCTGCTGCGCGACCGGGTGCTGGTCAACGAGGGTCAGGAACAGATCTACGGTACCCAGATCGCCGGTGTCCGCGACGGCGCGCCGGTGCCGTGGCCGTGCGTGGATCCCGAGCGGCTGGACGAGCGGCGCGCCGCGGTCGGCCTGGAACCGTTCGCCGTGCACGTCACCCGTACCGAACCGGCTCCGGATCCCTGGTACGAGAGCGAGGCGGCCTCCTGAACACCGATCGGACGAGCGGTGGCTAGCGGGCCTGGGCGTAGAGCTGTTGGACGGCCGCGTCGAAGTAGGCGGTGTAGGAGACGTCGTCGGTGTCGCCGCCCTTCTCGTAGCCGCCGATCACGCCTATCACGTCACCGGTCCCTGTCTGCGGGTCGTAATTCGCCAACCAGGGGCCGCCGCTGGTACCGCCGCTGTAGCCGGCACAGTCGAAGCGCAGCTGTGAGGGGGAGTGCATCACGGTGTGGTTGGTGCAGGCGATCGGCGTCTCCTGCTCGGCGGGGTAGCCGACCACCGTGACGATGTTCGCGAACCCCTGGCTGGTCAGGAGCCGGTTCGCGCCGACGACGTCCGCGATCTGTCGGCCCTGCCGCGGGGCGACGGTGAGGAATCCGACATCGAGGTCCGGGTCTGAGCTGTCTGCCCACTGTGGATCGACGAACGCGGCGGTGATGCTCCAGGTGCCGTAGGGGCGGACACCGTCGTGGTAGCCGGGTACGAACGCCAGGTCGGAGCGGTAACCTCCGTCGCGCCCCCCATGGATGCAGTGCGCGGCGGTGACCAGCAGATTGCCGTGGGGGCTGCTGATCACGCTCGCGGTACAGAAGTGATCGCCGTCGCCATCGTCGTTGAACAACGCCCCGACGGTGCCAACCCCGTTGAGGGGGGTGGAAACGGGGTGGTCGGCGGGAGAGGCCGCCCCGGAATTCGGGTGAGACAGTGCGACCACGTCGTCCGCGGCCACGGCCGGGGAGCCGGCGGGCGAAGGCGCGGCGGAGCTAGCCGGGGATGAGCTGGCAGACGGGGCTGCGGTCGACGTCGTGGAGCGATGCCTGACGCGAGGGGTGCTGAACATCCGGTGCATCCCTTGTCCGGCCGGCGTGAGGAGTTGAATCGCGGCGTCGGCGGGACCGGAAATCGCGAGGGCGATGGCGAGTACGCCTACCAACGGTGCGTTCTGCAGGACCCGGTGCACAGGCGACCTCCACTTCTCGCCGCACACCGTCGGCCCCTACGGCCAAGCGCCCGGGTCCCTAGGGGTGCAGCCCGGTGGTACCCCGCTGTTGTTCTTCGAAAACAGTCCGGAGAGGACTGTGGAGAGCGGCTCCCGTCGTGTCCGCCAATCTTGCAGCCGTCGAAGCGGGGAGGGCCAGGCCCTCCGTTATTCAGCTCAGACTGTACAGTTGAACTGAGCAGATTGGCCTGGGAGATGAGGGATCATGGAGCCGACCACGTCCTCCGCGCTCCAGGCCTCGTTCGCCCTGCGGGCCACCATCGGCCGGCTACGCCGGCGGCTGCGCGAGGTCGCATCGAGCGACGGGTTGACGCCGTCCCAGGTCGCGGTCCTCACCCGCCTCGGCAAGGAAGAGGCATCGACAGCCTCCGCACTCGCCAGCGCGGAAGGGGTGCGCCCGCAGTCGATGGCGAGCATCCTGTCCGCGCTCGAGCAGCTCGGCTTGATCTCCCGGGCGCCGGACCCGACCGACGGGCGTCGGCAGATCGTGACGCTCACCGCGGCTGGGAAGGCTCTCGACCGGGACAACCAGCAGGCCCGCCGGGAATGGCTCACCCGCGCGATGCACGAGCGCTTCTCGGAAGACGAACGCCAGGCCGTCATCGCGGCGATGGCACTTTTGGAACGGCTCACTGACGCATGACAGCTCCTACCCGTCTCGACACGGGAAGCTCCGCCCCTCGCACGTTCGACCGTAAGCTGCTCGCTCCGATGTTTCTCGGGGCGATCCTGAACCCGATCAACTCGTCGATCATCGCCGTCGCCCTCGTACCCATCGCCGCAGGCCTTGGCGCGCCGGCGTCGCAGACCGCCTGGCTCGTCTCGGCGCTCTACCTCGCGACCGCGATCGGACAGCCGCTCTTCGGCCGCCTCGTCGACACCTTCGGGCCGCGCCGCCTCTTCCTCGTGGGCACCGCCCTCACCGGGATCGCCGGCTTCCTGGGCGTGCTCGCGCCGAACATCGGCGCGCTCATCGTCGCCCGGGTGGTGCTCGGCTTCGGTACCTGCGCGGGCTACCCCGCCTCGATGTACCTCATCCGCAGCGAGGCCGAGCGCACCGGGCAGAAGAGCCCGGCGGGCGTGCTCACCGCTCTCGCGGTCGCCACCCAGACCACCATCGCGATCGGGCCGACCATCGGCGGCCTTCTGATCGGGCTTGCGGGATGGCGCGCCACCTTCGCCGTCAACATCCCGCTCGCCGCCGTCGGCCTGGTGCTCGGCGCGCTGTACCTGCCGACGGAAGCGCCGACGAGGGCCGCCGGGCGCCGTCTGGACTACCCCGGGATCGTCCTGTTCGCCGCCGCGCTGGTCGCGCTCCTGCTGTACCTGATGAACGCGAGCGTCGCCCTCCTGTGGCTGCTCGGCGTCGCCGTCGTCGCGGCGGCCGGTTTCACCGTGCGCGAGCTACGCTGCGCCGACCCCTTCATCGACGTGCGCGTCTTCGCCGGAAACCTGCCGCTGCTGGCCACCTACGGGCGGACCGTCTGCGCGCAGATCGTGTCCTACGCCTTCATCTACGGCTTCACCCAGTGGCTCGAAGACGGCCGGGGGCTGTCCGCCTCCGCCGCCGGCCTCATCCTGCTGCCCACGTTCGCCGTCGGGATCCTCGTCTCGACGACGACCGGGCGCCGCCCCGAGATCCGCGGCAAGCTCATCGTCGGCGCGATGGCGCAGGTGGTCGCGTGCGCCCTCCTGCTCATCGTGCACGCTCACGTGGCCGTGTGGTTCCTTGTCGGAATCGCGATCGTGCTCGGCCTGCCGCAGGGGCTCAACAGCCTCGCCAACCAGAACGCGCTGTACCACCAGGCGGATCCCGCGCGGATGGGCGCCTCGTCCGGGCTCATGCGTACGTTCTCGTACCTCGGCGCCATCCTCGCCTCCGCCGCGAGCGGCTCCTTCTTCGGCAACCGCGCCGACACCGCCGGCCTACACGAACTTGCCGTTTTCATGCTGGTCGCGGCCGTGATCTTCGCTGTCATGGCCGTCGTCGACCGGTCGCTGGCGCGGATCAGCCGCAAGAGCACCGACGCGGTCGACGTGTCGGAGGCTGCCTCCGTCACGTCCTGACCGGTAGCCATCGGACGTGCGGGGCGGGCGGCGCAGCCGCCGGGCCACGGGCTCCGCGGCACGGGCGAGCAGCGGTCCGGCGGTGGCGAGGACGAGCACGTACGCGGTGGCGAGCGGACCGAGCCGCGGGTTGACGCCGGCCGCGACCGCCAGGCCGGCGATGACGATGTTGAACTCGCCGCGGGGTAGGAGCGCGGCTCCGGCGCGAATCCGCCCGGTGGTGGCGCTGCCGACGCGGCGGGCGGCCACCCAGCCGGTGATGAGCTTGGTCGTGATCCCGGCGAGGGCCAACAGGGCCGCGATACCGGCGACGGGCGGCAGGTCGCCCGGGTTGGTGTTCAGGCCGAAGAGGACGAAGAACACCGCGGCGAACAGGTCGCGGAGCGGGCTCAGCAGCTCGCGCGCGGCGTGCGCCAGCGGACCGGACAGCGCGATGCCGACCAGGAACGCACCGACCGCGGCGGACACCTGGAGCTGCTGGGCGATCCCGGCGACGAGCACCGTGAGGCCGAGGACCTTGAGCAGGACCACCTCGTCGCTCGGGCTGGCGACGAACCGTTCGACCGCCCAGCCGAAGCGCAGCGCCACCAGCAGGATGAGCCCGATGGTCGCGGCCGAGACGGCGAGGGTGATCGACCCGCGCAGCAGGCCGGCGCCGGCGAGCAGGGCGGTGAGGATCGGCAGGTACGCGGCCATGGCGAGGTCTTCGAAGACCAGCAGGGACAGTACGGCCGGGGTCTCCCGGTTACCCAGCCAGCCGAGATCGCCGAGAACCTTGGCGGTGATGCCGGAGGACGTGACGTACGTGATGCCGCCCAGCGTCAGCGCGGCGACCGGTCCCCAGCCCAGGAGAAGGGCGGCGCCGACCCCGGGTGCCGCGTTGAGGACCACGTCCACCAGTCCGGATACGGCTGAGGAGCGGAGCGTGCCGACCAGCTCGCCGGCGGTGTACTCCAGACCGAGGGTGAACAGCAGCAGGATCACGCCGATCTCGGCGCCGGTGGTGATGAACTCCTTGGAGGCACCGAGCGGGAGGATCCCGCCCTGGCCGAAGGCGAGCCCGGCCAGCAGGTACAGCGGGATCGGGGAGATCGAGAACCGGACCGAGACGGCGCCGAGCAGGCCCAGGGCGAGGATGATCGCACCCAGTTCGATCAACGGGACAGCTCCGTGCATCGGCCGCTACCCGCCGACGAAGATCGAGGCTGCGGCGGTGGTGCCCTCCGCGGTGCCCACCGCTACCACCACGTCCCCGGCGCGGAAGACGAAGTCCGGTCGCGGGCTCGCGATCACCTCCCGGTCGCGGACCACCGCGACGATGGAGGCGCCGGTGCGGGTACGGGTACGGGAATCGCCAAGGCTGCGCCCGTCGTACGGAGAGCCGGCCGTTATCGGGATCTGTTCGCTGACCAGCCCCTCGACCTGGCGGTGCAGTTCGGCCAGGCGCTCGACGATGCGGGCGGCGCCGAGCAGTTCGGCCAGTCCGTTGGCCTCCTCGGCGGTCAGCGCCACCGCCTCCGAGGCGCTGTCGGGGTCGTCGCGGCGGTAGATGACGAGGTGCCGCCGGCCGTCACGATGGGAGACCACTCCGATGCGGCGATCCCGTTCGGTGGTGAACACGTGTTGCAGCCCGATGCCGGGCAGTGGAGTGCGTTCGACGTCCACGGCGATTCCTTCCTCATGAGGGTGTCGAGACGGTGTACGGGGGAGGTGCGGCCACCGCCTGGTGGCCGCACCCTCGGCTCATCGGATCAGACCCGGCTGAGGACGCCGTACGCGGCGCCCATGACACCCGCGGCCTGGAGAACCATAAGGCCGATCATGCCCAGGGCCGGCTCGTCGCGGCCGAGCATGCGGACCATCAGGTAGACGCCGACGGCCACGGTCGCGAGCGTGAGAACAAGAAGGACGATCACATGTACCCCACTGAATGGTGATGGAAGCGACAACGGTGATGGGCGCCCTCGAGCGGGGCCGGGCGGGTGACCGCGTCGGACGCCGCGAGGGCGCGGTGACGGCGCGCGGGGTGACGGCGCGCGGGGTGACGCGCGCGGGGTGACGCGCGCGATGGCACGGTGACGCGCGGGAATGGCGCGGCACGCTGAGGCGCGGGAACGGCGTTGCGCGGTGACGCGCCGTGCCGTGACGGCCAGTGCCTGACCGGCTGCCCGTACGCGACAGGCGTGGCGAAGACGGTCAGGCCAGGCGCATCGGAGCGGGTGGGGCCCGGCCCCGGGACGTCCACGCGCCGAAGGTGGTGGGCGGGGACCACGGCGGGATGGTCGTCAGCGACCAGGCGCGGGGCCGGCGCACGCCGGCCAGCAGCGGGGCCAGCGCGGCCAGGAACAGCAGCAGTCCGGTGTGACCGCGGCCGACCGTGAGCCGTGGATGCCCCTGCCGCTCCGCGGCGGTGTGTGCGGCGGAGGTGCCGCCGGCGGCCATGACGGCGGCCGGCGAATCGGGTGCCGTGTTCGGGACGGACCGGTCAGCGGTGATCTGGCAGGTGGCTGCGCCGAACGCCAGCAGCAGCGACAGCAGCGCGGCGGACAGCCGCCACCGTGCCTGCTCGCGTCGCACCGCCGGCTCCCTTCACCGCAGTCCCTGTCTCGGCGAACCCTACCGAACCGGTACGGCGATCAAAGAATGGGACACAGCTGAGCGCCAGTACCGATCACCGGTGCTGGCGCTCAGCCACTGTGTGGTCCCGGACAGTCGTCACCGGCGAGGCGTCCCCCGTTGTCTCACGCCTGTCCGGCGGACGGGCTGCCCGGGACGGCTCGCCCCGCCCTTCCATTAACGGAGGTTGATGGCTGGCGGTGCGATCCTAAGCTGCGGCGCGTACGCGCTGTCAACGGAAATTGACGCCCGGCGGGGGTGGTTGAGACCCGCTCGTCCGGTCGACGCTGACTCGGATCACGTGCGCTGATCGCCGGCCGTTCTGTCCAACGTGGTACGAGTGATCTTTGTTTCGCCCCGTTTTGTCCGTCGGCAAGGTCTTCGGCGAGGCCGGCGAGGGGGCCGTCGCGAGGCCTTCGGCGTACCCGGGCCGGTGAAGATCAATAACCACGGATGCCCTGGCCTGCGGAACCGCCGTAGGCGACTAGGCTGCTTGGGGTGGAGCGGTCACGCGCCGACGGGGATCCGGCCATCCGGAAGCGGGCCAAGCCGTGAGCGACAAGATCGACGTCGCCGTCCGCCGAGTCGGCGACCATACGGTCGTGGTCGCGAGCGGGAGCATCTACTTCGATACCCACGCGGCGTTGAAGGAGACGCTCCTGGCGCTCGCCGGCGAGGACAAGCCCCGGATCATCCTGGACCTCAGCGGCGTCGACCTGTGCGACTCCAGCGGGCTCAACATGATGGCGCAGACGCACCTGACGGCCACCCGGAACGGCGGCTGGCTGCGGTTGGCGGGCGTCCAGCCCATCGTCCGGCAGGTTCTGGAAGCCACCCATCTGACCCACATGCTGCCGATCTACGAAACCGCTGAGCAGGCGGCCTACGCCACCGGCTAGTCGGGACGCTCCACAGTAGGGATCCGTTGTACGCCGGCCAGCAGCAGGTCCAGGCCGTACGCGTACTGATCGTCGTCGTAGCTGGCCGTGGCCAGCGGAGCGGCGAGGGCGGCGAGGGTCGGGTACCGCTCGGCGGGCAGCCGTTCCAGGACGGCCCGTCCGACGGCGGGCGGCTCGACGCGCGGCGACGTCCACGCGGCCGAGCCGATGGCGTAGTGCAGCAGGGTCAGGTGGGCCCGGGCCGCCTCGTCGGGCGCGAACCCCGCCTCGACCAGTACGCGTAGCTGTGCCTCCGCGGCCCCGATCGGCGCCTGCCCGCCCAGCGGCCGGGCGACCAGCAGGGTGACCAGGCTCGGGTGCTCGCGCAGCGCGCGGTGGAAGGCGAGGTTGATCGACCGGATGCGGTCGACCCACCCGCCGGCCGCCCGCCCGGGGTCGGCGCCGGGTAGGCGCGCGAGGCCGTGCTCCAGGGCGGCGTCCAGGATCTCCTCCTTGGTGTGGACGTGGTTGTACAGCGCCATCGGCGCCACGCCCAGCCGGGCCGCCAGGGACCGGATCGTCAGCGCCCGCGCCCCCTCGGCGTCCATCAGGTCGAGCGCGGCCGCGGCGATCGCGCTCCGGTCGAGGGTGTGGCGGGGAGCGCGGGTTCTGCGCTGCGTCATGGTGGTCGTCCTCACAGGCTCGCTAACGTACTTAGTACGTTACTGTGGCCGCATGCGTGCCATTCAGATTTCCCGATATGGCGGACCGGAGGTGCTCGACCTGGTCGAGCTGCCCGACCCGCAGCCCGGCCCCGACGAGATCCTGATCGACGTGGCCGCGGCCGGCATCAACTATGCCGATACCCACCTTGCTGACGGGTCCTACCTGACCAGCCCCACGCTGCCCTTCGTGCCGGGCTCAGAGGTGATCGGCCGGACGGCCGACGGCCGCCGGGTGATGGGCCTGACCACCGGCGGAGGGTACGCGGAGAAGGTGCTGCTGCCCGCCGCGCTTGCCGTCGAGGTGCCGGAGTCGATCGGCGACGGCGCTGCGCTCGCCCTACTGGTCCAAGGGCTGTCCGCGTGGCACCTGCTGCGCACCAGTGCCCGCCTGGTCGCCGGGGAGACCGTCGTGGTCAACGCCGCCGCGGGCGGGGTCGGATCGCTCGCCGTGCAGCTGGCCAAGGCGTTCGGCGCCGGCCGGGTCATCGCCACCGCGTCCGCGCCCGAGAAGCAGCAGATGGCGCTCGACCTCGGCGCCGACGTCGCCGTCTCCGGCGCCGCCGACGGGTACGCCGAGCGCGTCGTCGAAGCCAACCGCGGCAAGCGCGTCGACGTGATCCTCGACGCGGTCGGTGGCCGGGTGTTCGACGCCGCGTTCGACGCCCTCGGGCAGTTCGGGCGGCTCGTGACGTTCGGCGCGGCCTCCCGGGAGATCGCCACACCGATCGAGCCCGGACGCCTGATGAAGCGCAACGCGTCCGTCGTCGGCTTCTGGCTCAGCCCCGCACTCGCCGTGCCCGGCATGTTCGCCCCCGCGCTGACCGAGCTGTTCGAGCTGGTCGCCGCCGGTCGGGTACGTCCGGTCGTCGGCGGCGAGTACCCGCTCACCGACGCCCGCCGCGCCCACGAGGACCTGCTCGCCCGCCGGACCACCGGCAAGCTCATCCTGCGCCCCGGGGGAGAGAGCCGATGACCCTCCGGTCCGTTCTCTACACCGCCGCCGCGACCGCCGAGGGCGGCCGTGACGGCCGCATCGCCAGCGACGACGGCCAGCTCGACCTGCGCGTGGCAGCACCGAAGGAGCTCGGTGGCCCGGGCGGGGCGACCAACCCCGAGCAGCTGTTCGCAGCCGGGTACGCCGCCTGCTTCCACAGTGCGCTCATGGTCGCGGCGCGGCGCACCCGCCAGGACGTCACCGGCTCGTCGGTCACCGCCCGGGTAGGCATCGGCCGGCTCACCGAAGGCACCGGGTACGGCCTGCGCGTCGACCTCTCCGTCGCGTTGCCGGGCCTCGCCGAGGAGGCAGCCCGCGACCTGATCGCGGAGGCGGACGAGGTGTGCCCGTACTCGAACGCGACCCGCGGCAACATCGAGATCACGCACGAAGTCGTCGGCTGACCGGGGTCAGATCCAGCGGCCGCCGAGCCACATGCGGGCGCTCCACTGGGCGTACGTAATGATCTTGCCGGTGTAGATGGGGTAGAAGTACGCGAAGCACAGCGCCACCAGCCCCACGTACACCGCCGCGAAGATAGTGCCGAACAGCCGCCGGTCGGGCACGGGTCTGCGGCGCCCGGAAGCGGGCGCCGCGCCGGCCGCCGGCGCCGGTCCGATGATGGCGCCCAGCACGTACACCACCGCGAGGACCAGGAACGGCAGCGACGGCAGCGCGTAGAAGGCGAACATGGTGCGGTCTTTGATCTCGTACCAGAACCACGGCACGATGCCGGCGGCGGCGCACAGGCCGATCGCGAAGGCCCGCCAGTCGCGCCGGCTCGTGCCGAACCACACCAGCCCCGCGAGCGCCGGCAGGAACGACCACCACAGCAGCGGCGTGCCGAGCATCAGCACCTCGGCCGAGCAGTTCGCCGCCCCGCACGGACCGTCCTGGCTGTAGTAGAACGCCACCGGCCGCCCCAGCAGTAGCCACTGCCACGGCCAGGACTGGTACCGGTGCGGATCGTGCAGGTTGTCGTGGAAGTGCAGCGCCTCCATGTGGTAGTGGTACAGGTTCTGCAGCGCCCCGATCACCGGCAGTTCGCGCTGGTGCAGTTGCTGGGCCAGGTAGTGCCGGTCCCAGCCGTCGTCGCTGAGGAACCAGCCGGTCCACGAGGTGAGGTAGACCGCGCCGATGATGCCGAGGAACGCCAGCACCCAGCCGAGCTCGTCGAGGGCGGTGTCCCGCCACGGGTGCGGGGCGCCGGCCGCCCGGCGCGCGCCGATCTCCCAGGCGACCAGCAGCACCAGGAACGCCAGGATGTCCCACAGAGCGCTCCACTTGACCGACGCGGCGCAGCCGAGCATCACCGCCGCCGCCAGCCGCCACCAGGGGACCCCCAGGTGCGGGCGGCCCGCCCGGCCGGGACGGGTCGGGTCGACGCCGGATTCCATGGCGGCGAGCCAGCGCGCCCGCCGCTGATCGCGGTCCATGACCAGGCAGGCGAACCCGGCCAGGATGAACGTCATCAGGAAGATGTCGAGCAGCGCCGACCGGGACAGCACGAAGTGCATCCCGTCGAGGGCCATGAGCAGGCCGGCGGCGCAGCCGAGGACCGTGGAGCCGAACAGCCGCCTGGCTACCCGTACCAGCATCAGCACCGACAGCGTGCCGAACACCACCGCCGAGATCCGCCAGCCGAACTCGCCGTTGGTCAGCCAGTGGCCGTGGCCGTCCCGGCCGAAGAGCCACTCGCCCACGCCGATGATCCATTTACCGAGCGGTGGGTGGACGACGAAGTCGCCGCTGCTGGTCTCGGGCTTCCATTCGACATTGTGGTCGAACAGCTCCTGACCCTCGGTGGCGTAGTAGGTCTCGTCGAAGATCTTGCCGCGCGGGTGGGCGAGCCCGATCAGGCGCAGCGCGAGCGCGATGAGCACGATCACGCCGGTCGCCACCCACGATCTCGGATCCGGGCCGACCCGGGGCAGCAGCCGGCGCCGCACCGCCTCCGGCACCGCGGGGACCGCGTCGTCCGGTGGCACGGCCGGCCTGGCCGTATCCGCTGTCGACGGTTCTATCGTCATCGCAATGCCGGTCGATCCATCGTCGGTCGCTGCACGCGCGCTCACTTGGCGATCGTAGGCTGCCCTTGCGACACATGTGCACCCCGATCGCGACAAAGGAGACGCCGAGTGGCCCTGATCCTGCTCGGCGCACCGCTGGGTAACGTCGGCGACGCCTCCACCAGGCTGCGCGAAATCCTGGCGAGCGCCGACGTCGTCGCCGCCGAGGACACCCGCCGGCTCATCCGGCTCGCCCGCGAACTGGACGTCACCGTCCCCGGCCGGATCGTGTCCTACTTCGAGGGAAACGAGCAGCGCCGTACTCCTGAGCTCGTCGACGCCCTGACCGGCGGCGCGACCGTGGCGCTGATCACCGACGGCGGGATGCCGAGCGTGTCGGACCCGGGATTCCGGCTGGTACGCGCGGCGCTCGACGCCGGGGTACCGGTCACGGCGGCGCCCGGCCCGAGCGCCGTCACCACCGCGCTGGCGCTGTCGGGCCTGCCGTCCGACCGGTTCTGCTTCGAGGGCTTCCCGCCCCGCCGGCCCGGCGAGCGGCGGGCGCTGTTCACCCGGCTCTCGGCCGAGCCGCGCACGCTGGTCTTCTTCGAGGCTCCGCACCGGGTACAGGACACCCTGGCCGACCTTGCCGCCGCGTTCGGCCCGGACCGCCCGGCCGCGCTGTGCCGGGAGCTGACCAAACTGCACGAGGAGATCCGCCGCGCCCCGCTCGGCGAGCTGGCGTCGTCGGCGGTCGAGGACCCGCCGCGCGGCGAGATCACCCTCGTGGTCGCGGGCGCGCCGGCCGCGCCGGCCGCCCGCCCCACCGCCGCGGACCTGGTCGCCGAGGTGGCTGCCCGGGAAGCGGCGGGTACTCCCCGCAAGGACGCGATCGCGGCGGTCGCCGCGGAGCGCGGCGTGCCCCGGCGTGAGCTGTACAACGCCGTGCACGCCCGGCCGTGACGCTCACCAGCTGAGTGCCTGGCCGTGACGCTCACCAGCTGAGTGCCTGGCCGGGACGCTCACCAGGTGAGTGCCCGGCCGGGCACTCACCAGGTGAGCGCGAGCGTCCCGGCGACGAGGACGAGCGGGCCGCCCATGCTCATGGCGAACGCGACGAGCCTGGCCCGCCGGGTCTCCAGCCGCCCGACGCCGGTCGCCCAGCTGATGCCGAGCCCGCACAGCAGGACCAGCACGATGCCGACGATCCACCACAGGTGCAGCGAGGAGACGGATCCGGCGTACGCGACCCGCCCCTTGGCCGAGACCATCCGTGCCGGAATCTTGGTGCCCGGCCGCTGCTGACTCTGCGGGAGCGCGCTCACCGCGACCCCGTCCCGGGTGAAGCTCGCCGCGGTGAAGGTACCGACGCAGCGGGCTTCCAGGCCGCTGCCGGCGCACTTCGTCACGGTCGCCGTGCCGCGTTGGGCGTGGCCGATGGCGAGCCAGAACGGATCCGCGCTGACCCATCCGAAGAACCCGGCCAGCAGCGCCAGCACCACCAGCGCGGTGAGGCCGACCGCCGGCCGGCGGGACTTCCTCGTGACCCGCTTCGGCGGCCGCTTCGGCGCCCGGTTGACGGGCGCCGGCCGCCGGCCGCCGCGCATCATCCGGATCTCGCTGGCCTGCCAGGCGTTGTCCCCGCCGGTCGCCTTCTCGGCCGCGGGTTCGCGCCGGGGCTTGGCCGGGATCGGGACGGTCGGCCCCTCGGTACTCGGCCAGAGCGGGAATCCGTCCTCGCGGCTGTCTGGGGGCGCGTCGCGGTCCGGCGGAGCAGTGGCGGCAGGTGCAGTGGCGGCAGGCGCAGTGGCGGCGGGTGCAGCGGCTTCGGCCGCAGTGGCTTCGGCCGCAGGCGCGGACGGTTCGGTACGTTCCGCTGGCGGTTCGGTACGTTCCGCGGACGCGGTCGGCCGGCCAGGGGTCTTCGCCGCGGTGGGCACGGGGATGGGCCTGGTGTCCTCGTCGGCGGTGTCCGGTCGGGCGGGTGACCCACCGGACGCACCCGCCGACTCGGCGCTGGCCGGGGCGGGTCTGGCGGCCTTCGAGCGGACCCTGATCGGCCTGGTGTCCTCGTCGTCGACCGGGCCCGGAGCGACTACCCGACCGGTGGCGACCAGCGGGGCCGGTGCGGCCTGCGCGGTCGGTGCGGCCTGCGCGGTCGGCGTGGCCTGGGCGGTCGGCGTGGCCTGGGCGGTCGGTGCGGCCTGCGGACCTGGCGTTGCCTGTGGCGACGGCGAGGGAGCCGTCTTGCGAGCGGCGCTGAGCGGCGTGACGAACTTCGCGGTGTTCGGCTCGGGATCTTCGTCGGAGGCGCGGATCGGCGCGGTGAACTCGAAGGTGCGCGGCTCGGCCGGGTCGTCAAGCGCGGAACCCGCGGGCGGCGCCTGCGCGGGTCGTGCGGACACGGTCGGTCCGGCGGCTGCGGTGTCCCTGGTGGTCGGTGTGTCCGCGGCCTTCGCGGCCGGCTGGGTGAACGTGATCGTGGGTCGGTCGGACCGGGCCGCGTGCCGGCCGACCCGGGTGGGCGTCTCGGCCCGATACCCGCCGGTACCGTCGGGCGTCGGGGTCTCGGGCGCTTGCCGGCGTCCGCGTTCGGGCTCCGAGGTGGCGGCCTGCGGGGCCGCTCGCCGGAGCACCCGCTCGATACTGATCGGCTCGGTGTCGCCGTCCAGGCGTCCTGAGCGCCCGGCCGCCGGGTCGCCGCCGCCGCGCCACCAGTCACTGTTCGGGCTGGGCGCGGGCCACGGGCGGCCGCCGGTCGGTGGGATCGGCTCGGAGCGGCCCTGCGGTCCACCCGCGGCCGGCTCTGGGCGGCCCTGGGGGCCGTCGGTGGCGTCCGGCTCGGGGAGCGGCCGTGGTGTCGCATTCGGCACGGGATCGGTCACAATCGTCATTGCACACCGTCCGGGTGCTTATCACCATGTAACCGGCGCGCGTGTCGGCGGGGAAAGTGCCGGTTCATGCGGTCGGGGCGGGAGTCACTACGCTTGAACGCCATGAGTCACGTTCTCGCGGCGGTCGCCTGGCCCTACGCCAATGGCCCGCGTCACATCGGCCACGTCTCCGGCTTCGGAGTGCCTTCCGACGTCTTCAGCCGGTACATGCGGATGGCCGGGCACGACGTGCTCATGGTGTCCGGCACGGACGAGCACGGCACGCCCATCCAGGTCCAGGCCGACGCCGAAGGGGTCACCCCGCGGGAGCTGGTCGACCGGTACAACCGGGTGATCGTCGAGGACCTGCACGGGTTGGGCCTGTCCTACGACCTGTTCACGCGGACCACGACCGGCAACCACTACACCGTGGTGCAGGAGATGTTCGAGACCCTGCACCGCAACGGGTACATCGTGGCCAAGACCACGCTGGGCGCGATCTCGCCGTCGACCGGGCGTACGCTGCCCGACCGCTACATCGAGGGCACCTGCCCGATCTGCGGGTACGACAGCGCCCGCGGTGACCAGTGCGACAACTGCGGCAACCAGCTCGACCCCGAGCAGCTCATCAACCCACGCAGCAAGATCAACGGTGAGACGCCGGAGTTCGTGGAGACCGAGCACTTCTTCCTCGACCTGCCCGCGCTCGCCGAGGCGCTGAACGAGTGGCTCGACCGCCGCGAGGGGTGGCGCCCCAACGTCCTGCGCTTCTCCAAGAACCTGATCGACGACCTGCACCCCCGCGCGATCACCCGGGACCTGGAGTGGGGCGTGCCGGTGCCGCTGGAAGGCTGGCGGAACCGCTCCGACAAGCGGATCTACGTGTGGTTCGACGCGGTCATCGGCTACCTGTCGGCGTCGATCGAGTGGGCCCGCCGCTCCGGTGACCCGGAGGCCTGGCGCAAGTGGTGGCAGAACCCGGACTCCCGCAGCTACTACTTCATGGGCAAGGACAACATCGTCTTCCACTCGGTGATCTGGCCGGCGATCCTGCTCGGGTACGACGGCGAGGGCTCCCGGGACGGCAAGCCGGGCGAGTTCGGCCGGCTCGAACTGCCCACCGAGGTGGTCTCCAGCGAGTACCTGACGATGGAGGGGCGCAAGTTCTCCTCCTCGCGCCGCGTCGTGATCTACGTGCGGGACTTCCTGGAGCGCTACGACGCCGACGCCCTGCGCTACTTCATCGCCGTCGCCGGCCCCGAGTCGAACGACACCGACTTCACCTGGGCGGAGTTCGTCCGTCGTAACAACGACGAGCTGGTCGCAGGCTGGGGCAACCTGGTCAACCGGTCGATCTCCATGGCGGCGAAGAACTTCGGGACGGTGCCGACCCCGGGACCGCTGACCGAGGCGGACGAGGCGCTGCTGGCGGCGGTCCGCGCCGGGTTCGACACGGTCGGGGAGCTGATCGGCAAGCACCGGCAGAAGGCCGCGATCGGCGAGGCGATGCGCATCGTCGCCGAGGTCAACAAGTACATGTCGGAGTCGGCACCCTGGAAGCTCAAGGACGACAAGGAGCGGATGGGCACGATCCTGTACGTGACGCTCCAGGCGGTCAGTGACCTCAACACGATGCTGACCCCGTTCCTGCCGCACGCCGCGCAGAAGATCCACGAGCTGCTCGGCGGGGAGGGTGTGCACGCGCCGATGCCGTCGATCGTCGAGGTGGAGGATCTCGACAACGGGTCCACCTACCCGATCCTGACCGGCGACTACACCGTCGGTGCGCGCTGGGAGTCCAGGCCGCTACCGGCCGGCCGGGCTCTCGCGGCCCCGACGCCGGTGTTCCGCAAGCTCGACCCGTCGGTCATCGACGAGGAGCTGGCGCGGCTCGAATCCTGACGATCTTGGACACTTGGCGGTGCTATGGGCCCGCTGAGTGTCCAAGATCCAGCGGGTATTCGACGTCGACCTCGCGCGCGTCGACCACCTCCGCCGCCGGCGCCCAGGCTTCGTACACTCCCCGCTCGACGCACTGCGCGCCGAGCTGCTCGATCGCCTCGGCGTCCGGGTGGCAGGGCCGTACCCGCAGCCAGCCGGCCTCGTTGCGGACCACGGTGCACCGCACGCCGCGCCAGTGGGCGTACACGGTGCGCCGGGCGACCGACTCGACCGGATAGCGCGCCGCGCGGACCTTCGCCGCGAGCCGGAAGTCGTCCGGTGGATCGGCGATCGCGTCGTAGAGCCGCCCCCGGTACGTTCCCACGAAGCGCGTGATCCCCGGCGGCACCGGAAAGTACTCCTGGTCGCCGGGGAAGTTGCCGGTCACCCCGGCCAGCAGGTCGCGCCACTGCGGCCCCCACATCCGCGTCCACGTGTGCTGCTCGGCCAGGTACGTGTAGAGCGTCACCTCGGTGCCGTCGGCGGTGTACGCCAGCAGTGAGGCGTTGGCCGTCAGCGGCAGGTCGGCCAGGTCGGCCGTCACGAACTCCGGGATCAGGTGACGGTCGGCGGGAGCGAACCCGCTGCCGATGATCGGCGGACCGATCCGGTCGCGCGGTGGCATGTCCACCAGCCCCGGATGGGTGTCGGCCGACGGCACCGTGTAGTCGCGGGCGTCGACGGCCCGCCAGCGCAGCGCGAACACCACGTCACCGGGGTCGGCGCCGTCGCCGCGCAGCACGCCCAGGTCGGCCGGGGTACGCAGGTGGGCCACGTCGTACTCGCGGTAGCAGAACCCGCTCGGCAACCAGCCGTGCAGGCAGGCCAGGAGCTGGCGGGGCGAGAGCACCTTCATCATGCGGGTTCCGCGCCGGACCGCGGCGCTGCTGCGGATCGCGGCCAGGAGCTCGGAGGCGGCCGCCGGCTGCTGGCTGAGCCGGTGTAGGCCGGCCCAGTCCAGGCTGCGGCTGACCGGCATCCGCAACGGCTGTTCCGCCGGATGGTGAACCTCGATCCCGGTCGCGGCGAGGACGTCGGTCGCGTGGACGAACCGCCGGAACCGGTGGCGGGCGCCGGGTCGGGGGTTGGGCAGGAACCCGGGTAGGCGCTCGTCGGCGAACAGTTCGTACGCCGCGCCCTTGGCCACCTCCTCGGCGGGGAACCAGCGGCCCTCGTGGAGTACCCGCAGCGGCGTTGGCATCGACATATGCCGATTCTCCGCTCGCTCGGTCAGCGCCACGGCCCGAACCCTAGGGGAGAAGCGTGAACTGTGTGTAAACAGCCCATCACGGTGTTGGTGGCCGAAAGGAGGAGTTCGAGATATGTGATGCTGGCGGGCGTGAGCAACGACAGTCCATCCGAAAGCCGTAAGGACCGTGCGGCGCGCCGGGCCGGCGAGTTCCCGCCACCGCCCGCGCCGCTGCCGACGCCCGTGATCGACAGCCACACCCACCTCGACATCACGTTGACCGAGGGCGGCACCGGTGGGCCGGACAGCGTCGAGGCCGCCATCGCGCTGGCCCGCGACGCCGGCGTGGACCGGCTCGTGCAGGTGGGCGTGGACGTCGACTCCTCGCGCTGGGGCGTCGAGGTGGCCCACACGCACTCCGCGGTGGTGGCGATCGTGGCACTGCACCCCAACGAGGCCCCGCTGCTGGCCGACCTGGACGGCGCGCTGCGCGAGATCGAGGCGCTCGCCGCCGATCCCCGGGTCCGCGGCATCGGGGAGACCGGGCTGGACACCTTCCGTACCGGCTCCGGCGGCCGGGCGGCGCAGGAGGCGAGCTTCCGGGCGCACATCGCGATCGCCAAGCGTTACGGCAAGCCGCTGGTCATCCACGACCGGGACGCCCACGCCGACGTGCTGCGGGTGCTCGACTCCGAAGGCGCGCCGGAGACCGTCGTGCTGCACTGCTTCTCCGGCGACGTCGAGTTCGCCCGCGAGTGCGTGCGACGAGGGTACGTGTTGAGCTTCGCCGGCACCGTCACCTTCGGCAACGCCGGCAACCTCCGGGAGGCGGCGACGGTCACGCCGACCGACCAGCTGCTCGTGGAGACCGACGCGCCGTACCTGACTCCGACGCCGCACCGGGGGCGGCCCAACGCCTCGTACCTGATCCCGTTGACCGTGCGGGCGCTCGCCGAGGTCAAGAACGTCGACCTGGACGAGCTGTGTGCGGCGATCTCGGCGACCGGCGACCGAATTTTCGGCCCCTGGCTCTCATGATCACGGAACATTTTCCGCGTCCGGGCACGGACGATGTTCCGTGATCATGGGGATGTCAGACTGAGATAGTGACGCTCTTGGGACCCGCAGAGGTACGCGAGCTGGCGGGGCGGCTCGGCGTACGCCCGACGAAGACGCTCGGGCAGAACTTCGTGCACGATCCCAACACCGTCCGGCGCATCGTCCGCGCGGCCGACCTCGACCCCTCCGACGTGGTGGTCGAGGTCGGCCCCGGCCTGGGCTCGCTCACCCTCGCCCTGCTGCCGGAAGCCGCGGCGGTACGCGCGGTCGAGATCGATCCCACGCTCGCGGCGGCGCTGCCCGGCACCGTCGCGCGCCACCAGCCCGAGCACGCCGACCGGCTGCGGGTGATCGAACGCGACGCGCTGAAGGTGCGCCCGGACGACTTCGACGTACCGCCCACCGCCCTGGTGGCCAACCTGCCCTACAACGTGGCCGTACCCGTCGTGCTGCACCTGCTGGCGATCCTGCCCGGCCTGCGGCACGGCCTGGTGATGGTGCAGAAGGAGGTCGCGGACCGGCTCACCGCCGGGCCCGGTTCCAAGATCTACGGCGTACCGAGCGTGAAGCTCGCCTGGTACGCGCGGGCGCGGCAGGCCGGCCGGGTGCCGCCGGGCGTCTTCTGGCCGGTGCCCAACGTCGACTCGGGCCTGGTCGCGTTCACCCGTCGGGACCCGCCGGCGGGCGCGCAGCGCGAGCGGGTCTTCGCCGTCATCGACGCGGCTTTCGCGCAGCGGCGCAAGACGTTGCGCGCGGCTCTCGCCGGGTGGGCCGGCGGCCCGGACGCGGCCGAGCGCCTGCTGCGTGCCGCCGGCGTCGACCCGGGCGCGCGCGGTGAATCCCTCCCGGTCGAGCAGTTCGCCGCCATCGCTGCCGCGGCCGGCGGGGCCGTCCCGGCCGGACCGACCGGCCGTGGCCGCGACCGCGGGTAAGGTTTGCGGCGTGACCGAACCGCTCGACCAGGAGGAGTACGAGCGGCCCCGGCTGGGCACGCTGGGGCCGGTACGCGTCCGCGTGCCCGCGAAGATCAACCTCCACCTGCATGTCGGCCCGGTTCGCAGTGACGGCTTCCACGAACTGGTCACCGTCTACCACGCCATCTCGCTCTACGACGAGCTGTCGGTGCGCCGCGGCGACCGGCTCACCCTGACCATGGAGGGGGAGGGGGCCGGCGAGCTCGCCGGAGACGACGACAACCTGGTGTTACGCGCAGCGCGGGCGCTCGCCCGGTACACCCAGCGCGAGCCGCTGGCCCGACTGCACCTGCGCAAGCAGATCCCGGTGGCCGCCGGGCTGGCGGGCGGCAGCGCGGACGCCGCGGCCGCGCTGGTGGCCTGCGACGCGCTGTGGGGCACCAACCTGAGCCGCGACGAGCTGGCGAGCGTGGCGGGCACGCTCGGCTCCGACGTGCCGTTCCTCGTGCTCGGCGGCACCGCGCTGGGCACCGGCCGCGGCGAGCGGGTCAGCCCGGTGCTGGCCAGCAGCCACAGCTGGCACTGGGTCGTGGCCGTCGCCGGCCTCGGGCTGTCCACGCCCACCGTCTACCGGGAGCTGGACCACCTGCGCGAGTACGGGGCCGCGCGGGAGTCGGTCGGCGCGCCGGACCGGCTGCTGGCCGCGCTCCGGCAGCGCGACCCGCTGGTGCTCGCCGCGGCCCTCGGCAACGACCTGCAGCCCGCCGCGCTGTCGCTGCGGCCGGAGCTGCGCCGCACACTGGAGGCCGGTCACGACGCCGGCGCGCTCGCCGGCATCGTCTCCGGCTCCGGGCCGACCTGCGTGTTCCTCGCCACCGACGCCCGTCACGCCGAGGCCCTCGCCAAGGAGCTCGTCGACAGCGGCACCTGCCGGTCGGCCCAGCCGGCGCACGGCCCGGTGCCGGGTGCGAGGGTGGTGTAGTGGCCAACATCGTCAACCTCGACCGGGTCAGCAAGGGGTACGCGGCCGGCCAGCTCCTCGACGAGGTCTCCCTCGGCCTCGACGACAACGACCGGGTCGGTGTCGTGGGGCTCAACGGCGCCGGCAAGTCGACCCTGCTCAAGCTGCTCACCAAGAGCATCGAGCCGGACACCGGCCGGGTCACCCACCGGCGCGACCTGCGGGTCGTCGCGCTGCCCCAGACGCTCGACCTGCCGCCCGGCGCGACCGTACGCGACGTCGTCGTCGGCTCCGCCTGGCTGCCCGAGGCGTTCGCCGCGGAACACGAATGGGCCGGCGACGCCGGCGTACGTTCGGTGCTCGCCGGGCTCGGCATGCCCGACCTGGGGCTGGACGCTCCGGTCGCGCCGATGTCGGGTGGCGAGCGGCGCCGGGTGGCGCTCGCCGCGCTGCTCATCCGCGAGTCCGACCTGCTGATCCTCGACGAGCCGACCAACCACCTCGACATCTCCGGGATCAACTGGCTGGCCGCGCACCTGCTGCGCCGACGCGGCGCGCTCGTCGTCGTCACGCACGACCGCTGGTTCCTCGACGCGGTCGCGACCACGACCTGGGAGGTCGCCGAGGGCACCGTACGTGCCTACGAAGGCGGGTACGCCGCCTGGACGCTGGCGCGTGCCGAACGGGCCCGGATCGAGGCCGCCGCCGAGGCGAGGCGGCAGAACCTGCTGCGCAAGGAGATCGCCTGGCTGCGGCGGGGCCCGCCGGCGCGTACCAGCAAGCCGCGCTTCCGCATCGAGGCGGCGAACGCGCTCATCGCCGACGTGCCGCCGGTACGCGACCAGGTCTCGCTCCAGCGCCTGGCCACGGCCCGGCTCGGCAAGCAGGTGTACGAGCTCGACGATGTCTCGGTCAACCTCGGCACCCGGTCCCTCCTCGACCACGTCACCTGGAACATCGGGCCAGGCGACCGGATCGGCCTGGTCGGGGCCAACGGGGCCGGCAAGTCGACGCTGCTGCGGGTGCTCACCGGCTCGCTCGCCCCCGACTCGGGTCAGGTGCGCACGGGCCAGACGGTCAAGCCGGCCTTCCTGTCGCAGGAGCTGCACGAGCTGCCGCTCCAGCTGCGCGTTCTGGAAGCCGTCGAGGAGGTCGCCCGGCGGGTCACGCTCGGGGACCGCGAGCTGTCGGCCGCCCAGCTCGCCGAGCTGTTCGGCTTCTCCGGCGCCCGGGTGTGGACCCCGGTGGCCGACCTGTCCGGCGGCGAGAAGCGGCGGCTGCAGCTGCTGCGCCTGCTCGCCGCCGAGCCGAACGTGCTGCTGCTCGACGAGCCGACCAACGACCTCGACATCGACACGCTCGCCGCGCTGGAGGACCTGCTCGACAGCTGGCCCGGCACGGTCATCGTGGCCAGCCACGACCGGTACCTGGTCGAACGTGTCTGCGACACGGTCGTGGCGATGTACGGCGACGGCAAGGTCACCGACCTTCCGGGTGGGGTGGACGAGTACCTGGCGAAGCTGGGCGCGGCCCCGGCGACGCCGGGCGCTCCGGCGGCCGCCCGGCAACCCGCGCCGGTGAAGTCGGCCGACGGCGGCATGAGCGCGGGGGAGCTGCGCGCGGCCAAGAAGGAGCTGGCCCGGTTGGAGCGCCTGGTGGGCAAGCTGGAGCAGCGGGAGGCGAGCCTGCACGAGCAGCTCGCCACCCACGCCACCGACTACGAGAAGGTCGCCGCCCTCGACGCCGAGCTGCGTGAACTGCAGGCGGAGCGGGCCGCGACCGAGGAGGCGTGGCTGGAGCTCGCGGAGCGGATCCCGGAGGCATAGGCGACTGTGCCATGGGGAAGAATGCAGCCATGGCGCATATCCCGATCAACCACCCGCTGCGGCCGCTTTACCGGGCGCTGTCGGGGCTCGTGGGGCTGTACATACTGATCTTCGGCATCATCGGCTTCATCCGCACCAGCGGCATGGACTTCTTCGCCAACCACGGCGACTGGGTGCTCGGCCTGCTGACCAACCCGGCCTTCTCGGTGCTGTCCATCATCGCTGGCCTGATCGTGCTGGCGGGCGCGTTGATCGGGCGCAACCTGTTCGTCGCCCTCAACCTGGTCGGCGGCTTCATCTTCCTGATCGCCGGGATCGTGATGCTGCTGCTTCTGCGGACCGACGCGAACTTCCTGTCGTTCTCGATGGTCAACTGCGTCGTGTCGTTCATCTTCGGCATGCTGTTCCTGGCCGCCGGGCTCTACGGCAAGGTGGGGCCGACCGAGGACGAAGAGGCCGAGGCGGCGTTCCGGACCCGGCAGCCGACGACCCGGCACGCCACGAACCACTAGCCGCCGTGCGCCACTAGCCGCCGTTCGAGTCGCCGTTCGCCGCTGGCCACCGGTTTCGGTGGCCAGCCGCCCGCTCGCGACTAGCGGCGCCTGGTGATCATCGACGGCTTGGCCTCGAGGTGGGACAGGCCGTTCCAGGCGAGGTTGACCAGGTGCGCGGCCACCGTGTCCTTACGTGGCTTGCGCACCTCCAGCCACCAGCGACCGGTCAGGGCCACCATGCCGACCAGGGCCTGGGAGTACAGCTCGGCCAGCTTCGGGTCGTACCCGCGGCTTTTGAACTCGGCGCCCAGGATGTGCTCGACCTGATGTGCCACGTCGTTGAGCACGCTCATGAAGTTGCCCGACCCGGACATCACCGGCGCTTCGCGCACCAGGACCCGGAACCCGTCGGTCTCGCCCTCGATGTAGTCGAGGAGCGCGAGCGCGGCCTGTTCGAGCAGTTCACGAGGGTGTCCGGCGGTCAGCGCGGTGGTGACCCGGTCCAGCAGGGCGCGGACCTCCCGGTCGACGACCACCGCGTACAGGCCTTCCTTGCCGCCGAAGTGCTCGTACACGACGGGTTTGGAGACCTTCGCCCGCGCCGCCACCTCCTCGATGGACGTGGCGTCGAACCCGCGCTCGGCGAACAGCTGCCGGCCGATCGCGATGAGCTGCTCGCGCCGCTGCGCCGACGACATCCGTACCCGCGACGGGGGCTTCGCGGTGGCGGCGGCGTCACCGCCGCGTGGCGCCCGGGGCCGCGCGGCGGGGATCGGTGGATGAGCGCTGTTCGGTTTGTCGGTCACGAGCCCATCGTGCCAGCGCGGGCGATCCGCTTGGCGTCCAGCCGGTCAGCCTTGGGCCAGCGGACGTTGGTCGCCCAGCCCAGCTTCTCGAAAATCCAGATCAGGCGGGCGTTGAGGTCGATCTGACCCCGGTCGACGCCGTGGCGGGCGCACGTCGGGTCGGCGTGGTGCAGGTTGTGCCAGCTTTCGCCGAACGACAGGATCGCAAGCGGCCAGAAGTTGCTGGCCTTGTCACCGTCGCGGGTCTCGAAGGGGCGCTCCCCGTACACGTGGCAGATCGAGTTGATCGACCAGGTGACGTGGTGCAGCACGGCGATGCGCACCAGGCCGGCCCAGAAGACTCCGGACAGCGCGCCGTGCCAGGACCAGGTGGCCAGCCCGCCGATCACGCCGGGCAGAAGCACCGAGATGGCCACGATCGCGGGGAACGCCCGGTCGATCCGGCGGATGTCCCTGTCGGCGAGGAGGTCCGGAGCGAAGCGCGCGCGGTTGGACAACTCGCGGTGGAACAGCCAGCCGACGTGCGCGTACAGCAGCCCCTTGGTCAGGCCCCAGACGCTCTCGCCGTAGCGCCAGGGCGAGTGCGGGTCGCCCTCACGGTCGGAGAACGCGTGGTGACGCCGGTGGTCGGCCACCCACTGGGTGGGGTTGCCCTCGATCGCCAGCGAGCCGGCGATCGTCAGCGCGACCCGCAGCGGCCGGTTGGCCTTGAACGAGCCGTGGGTCAGGTAGCGGTGGAAGCCGGTGCCGATCCCCATGCCGGAGACGACGTACAGCACCACGAACATCGCCACGTCCAGCCACGACAGGCCCCAGCCCCAGGCGACCGGCACAGCGGCGAGAACCGCCGCGAAGGGTAGGACGACGAACGCCCAGAGCGCGATGAGGATGCCGATTCCCTGATTGCCTTCGGTCAGCGACTTGGGGCCGGGCGGCGTGGTCGAGGTAGGGGTCTTGTCGAGTACGGGAGCGGACATGGCACCTCGCAGAGGTAGGGGGGGAGTGCTCCTACGCCTACGTCACCGTAACCTACGGTTGCGTAGAATTCATCAGCGCTGACGTCCTCGATGTGGTGAATCGCCGTTGGTTACCGACGGCACGCGGCCGGTCCTGCCGGCCCGCCTGGTACTGACGTCGCCGCGCCTTGCCATCGATGGCTACTGGCCCGCCGCCGCGCCGACGAGATCGTGCCGGATCTGCTCGAGAACATCCCCGAGCGCGCCGAACTCGGGATCCGACCGCGCGGCGCCCGGTGCGATCTCCTGGAGCATCGCCACCGCCGCCACCGCCAACCCGAACGCGTCCGCGGCCCGGTCGTCGGCGAGCAACTCCTCGATCTTCGCGGACAGGTCCGCGAGCGTCTCGGCCGTGGTGTCGGGTAGCAGGTACCCGCCCAGGCCCGGCGGGTAGCGCACCTTCTCCCGCAACTTGGCCAGCCCCGCGACCAGGGCCGCCGCATCACTGATCTGGTCGAGCAGGCCGATCAACACGTACAGCCTGGCCACCAGACGCGGCCGGCCGGGGTGGCGCTCCAGCCACGCGAGCAGTTCACGCTCTCCGCCGAGGTGGTCGATGATGCGCTGGGTCAACCGGACGATCTCTTCCGGCGCGGTCCAGTGCAGCGGCAGGATGCGGGCCACCTGGTCGGCGAGCCTCGCCTCGCCGTCGGCGTCCAGCCTGCCGGCGGTGAAGGTGTCGACGAGCTTCAGATCCAGCTCGTACTCGGCGAGCGGCTGCCTTTCCTCGGCGGACACGGCGTTCTGCCTTCCCACCGGTACCGGCCGGAAACGTGGCCGCCGAGCCGCTCCGCCCGCTGGCGGATCAGCTACAGCGCGATGTCGAGGCTGAACGTCTCGACCACGCTCTCCCGGTCGGTCCGGAGCGACAGTAGAAGGTCGCCGGACCGGCCCGTGATCGCGATCGTGGTGGCCGTCTCGCCGTCGCCGGCCCGTACCTCCGCCAGCCGGCACCCGCCGGCCCACGCCGCGGCCAGCCGCATCAGCCGCGTGAGCTGCTCGCGGTCGACCGAAGGCGCCGTCGTGATCGACGCCGGGAACGACGGCGACGGCTCGTTGAGAGCCGCGACGATCTCGTCGACCAGTGCGCTGAGCCGGTCGTTCGGCCGGATCGCGGCCGTCACGTTGAACGTCTGGACGCGCGGCGGGTGCTCCGGCGTCAGCCGGATCTCCACCCGGACCCTGCCGCCCCGGCCACGCAGCCACCACGCGCAGTGCGCCGGCGAATCGTGTACCGGCTGCTGCCCGTCCTCCGGCTGCAGCGGCCCGACCTGCTCACGGAGCCGCTCGAGCTGCGCCCGGCGTCGCGACAGCGGCTCGTCGAGCTCGACGTTGTCGGCGAACCAGCGCGCGGCGATGGCGTCGTCCCACTCGGTCAGCAGGCGCTCCAGGTCCGCGCGCGCCTCCAGCGTCGCCGGCCACGCCGGCTTCCCGTGGGGCACCGGCCCGGCTGGCCGGCCGGTGCGCCGGTCGGCAGGCCCGTCGGTCCGCCCGTTGCTCCGCCGGTCGCTCCGCCGGTCGAGGAGCGCGGTGAGCATGTCGGTGGCGGCGGTCCGCGCCGCCGCGTACGTGCTGTTGCCCAGGGCGACCACGCCGATCCCGGTCTCCGGGTGCCAGCGCATGTAGCTGCCGAAGCCCGGGTAGCCGCCGCTGTGCGCGACGAAACGACCGTGCCGGAGGTCGTCCTCCACCATCAGCCCGTACCCGTAGCTACGTGAGGTCTGCCTGATCACGTCGGCGAACGGCACCGCGTCCGGCAGCAGCGCGTACCCGTGGTGCGGCTGCTGAAGCTCCCGCCGGCTGGCCCGGTGCAGTGGATGCGAATCATCGTCGTCGTCACGGGCGGGGAACGCGTCGATCATCCCGCCGACCCACCGCGCGAGGTCCCGGACGGTGCTGAACAGCCCGCCCATCGGCGCGAAGGCCCCGTACGGTTCGAACGGCACCTCCACCCACTCCTCGTCGACGCGGCGGTAACCCTGGGCGAGCTCGGCCGGGGGCAGGCCCTCGGGCTCGAACACGGTGCGCTTGAGCCCGAGCGGAACCAGTAAGTGATCAGTCATGAACTCCAGGTAGGACATCCCGGACGCGGCCGCTACGACCCGGCCGAGGATCGCGTAACCCAGGTTCGAGTACTCGAACCTGGTCCCGGGCGCCCAGGCGAAGCTCACGCCGCGCCGCAGCAGTTCGGAGAACGCGGGCAGCGGCAGCCCCTGCTGACGGTCGCCCCACGGGTCGTCGGTGGGGAACCCGCCGGTCATCGTCAACAGGTGCCGGATGGTCAGCGTCGGCGAGTCGGCCGTCGGGCCGTTGCAACCCGGCAGTTCGGGGACGTAGGTCGCCACCGCGTCGTCGAGGCGCAGCGCGCCCCGGTCGCGCAGCAGCAGTACGGCCGCGGCGGTGAAGCTCTTGGTCATGGACGCGATCCGGAACACCGTGTCGGCGTCCGGTGCGGGGCCGCCGAGTCGCCGCTCACCGATACCGCCCGAATGGACCAGCTCACCGCCGGCGATGATCCCGTACGCGATGCCGGGCTGGCCGGCTCGACGCTGGAAGGACTCCATGACGGCCACGGCCGCCCGGATCTGTGCCTCGGTGAGCTGATCAACACCCATTGCTACCTCCGTGCTCGCCAGGAGACCGTACCTGGCAGTCCTCCGTCGGTCCGGTCTGCGATCACTCGCCGCGCTGGCCGCCGGAGCGCGGCGGCCAGAACTGGAACGTCTGCGTGGTGTCGGAGTCACCGGGCTGCCGGGGCAGCGGCATCGGTCGGGTGGGATCGACCAGCGGCTGGGTGGCGTCCATGGGAATCGGTTGGGTGAGGTCGGCGGGGAACGTCTGCGTGCCGTCCTCGACGCGCGCCCGGCGGGCCCGCCACACCAGCGCGCCGAGCGCCGCGACACCGGCGAGGAAGAGCAGGATGCCGAACGCGATGATCAGCTGGGAGGTACCGCTCAGGCCCGTGCTGTTCGCCTTCGCGGCGGTGGCCGCGCCGGTCGGCGCGGTGACCGCCGCCGGTCCCGTCGACTGCGGGTCGAGCGACGGGAGGTCCGTGGGGGTCGCGGCGTCGGGCGTGGTCGTCGCGTCGGTGGCCGCCGCGGTCGGAGCGGTGGCGCCGGCGACGACGACGTACCGGGTGCGGGCGGCCCGCAGGCCGCTGACGCCGATGACGTGCGCGCTGGTCCCGTCGTACTGGCCGGGCGGTGGGGTGGCGCGCAGGATCGCGACACAGGCGTCACCGGCCCGGGCCGCCGGGGCCTCGCCGAGTGCCGCGCCGTCCCACGTGAAGGTGACCTGGTCGGGCGTGCACTGCCGGTTCCGGCCGTGCTTGGGTGGTTGCCACCGCGCGATGGCCGTGAACGCGGCGTCGGGGCTGCCGTTGTTCGGGCTGACCCCGAGACTCGCCTCGCTGTCGGCGTACGCGGACGGGGCAGCGGCGGTCGTGGCGCCGGCCACGACCAACAGGCTGACTACTACCAGGCGGAAAGCACGCACGGGCAGATCCTGCATCATCGACTGCCGTGCGTCGACCGGTGCCGAGCCGTTTTCACGTTGCGTATGTGAGTGATTACGTATGCTGGTCTGTCGTACGTGTGTTCTAGGTTGAACGACGTGGATGACCTGGCGGGGGAGGCGCGGCGGCTGCGCCGCGAAGGGCTGTCGGTGCCGCAGATCCAGGCGCGGCTCGGCGTATCGAAGGAGCGACTGCGGGACTGGCTGCGCGGAGTGCCGCCGCCGGAGTGGACGAGGCGGCCCACGGCAAAGGATGACCTGCGCGAGCGGGCGTTGGTGTTGCGGGCGCAGGGATGGTCGGTCAACGACCTCGCGCTGGAGTTGGGGATCGCGCGCTCGACCGCCTGGCGGTGGGTGCGGCATCTCCCGTTGGATCGGGACTCGGAGCGGGCCAGGCGCAAGCGGGAGCATGCCGCGCTGATGGCCGATGGCCGATGGGAGAGGCATCGCCGGGAGCGCGACGAGCGGCATGCGGCGGCGGTTGCGTCGGCGGCGTCCGAGGTCGGCTCATTGTCGGATCGCGAAGTGCTTCTGCTCGGTGCTGCTGTCTACTGGTGTGAGGGTGCGAAGGGGAAGCCGTGGCGTCCCGCAAGCAAGATCATTTTTACAAACTCCGACCCTGGCCTCATCCGTCTGTTTCTGCGATTCCTGGCCCTGGCGGACGTCGATGACGAGCGCATCTGCTTTCGGCTCTACATTCACGAGACTGCCGACGTGGGGGCCGCGGAGCAGTGGTGGATGGATCGGTTGGGCGTGGGCCGCGAGCGGTTTCAACCCACGTCCCTCAAGAGACACCGGCTGCCCGTCGTTCGCAAGAACACGGGCGCTGCTTACCACGGGTGTATCGCTGTGTCGGTGCGCGGCTACCGCGACATCTACTGGAGGATCGAGGGTTTGATCGAGGCGATACTTCGGTAGCCGGTTCTCGCGTGCGCGCCTGATTGCCGGTTAGGTAGTCTTCATAGGCTGTGGTTGTTGAGCGATCGGCCGTGGTGAAATAGGCATCACCTTCGCCTTTGGAGCGAATGTTCCAGGTTCGAACCCTGGCGGCCGAGCTGTCCCTTTAAGTCCATTTCCTCCGGACGGTTTTTCCGGATGGTTCGTCCGGACGGCCCCTGGCTGCGAGCGTCGCCTCGCAAGCCGTCACCCCGCGCAGGGGGCAGGTGTGGCATGAACGGATCACGGGCAGCCGACCACAGGGGTGACGTCGACGCCGCGCGGCTGATGAGCTGACAGCCCGGCGGTGAGCTGACGGCCCGGCGGTGAGCTGACGGCCCGGCGGTCGGGTCTGTTTACGATGAGGTGTCCGATCCCGATCTCCACCGATTCCGATCTCCACGCAAGGAGCAGCACGTGGGCGCTGGCCAGGCAGACACAGCCCGATCGCGGACGTTGATCGTTCTCGCCGCCGGCGAGGGCAAGCGGATGAAATCCTCACTGCCCAAGGTGCTGCACCCGCTGCTCGGCCGCTCGGTGCTCGGCCACGTGCTGGCGGCGGCGCGCGAGGGTCTCGGTGACAGCCGGGTCCTGGCGGTCGTGGGGCACGGCGCCGACCAGGTACGGGCGCACCTCGCCGAGATCGCGCCCGAGGTGCGGTCGGTGCTCCAGTCGGAGCAGCGGGGGACCGGCCACGCGGTACGCATGGTGATGGAGGCGGTGGACGAGCTGCGGGGCAGCGTCGTGGTCGTCAACGGCGACTTCCCGCTGGTACGCCCGGCGACGCTGGCCGGGCTGGTCGAGGCGCACGAGGCCGCGGGCGCCGCGGCGACGATCCTGACCGCCCAGGTGCCCGATCCGACCGGGCTCGGCCGGATCGTCCGCGGCGAGACGGGCGCTGTGGAGCGGATCGTGGAGGAGCGGGACGCGGCCCCGGAGGTGCGCGCGATCCACGAGATCAACGCCGGGGCGTACGTGTTCGACGCGGTGACGCTCCGGCAGATGCTGGGCAAGCTGGGCACCGACAACGACCAGGGCGAGGAGTACCTCACCGACGTGGTCGGGCTGCTGGTCGCCGACGGGTACCCCGTGCTGGCGCACCAGGCGGTGGACTACACGGAGGTCCTGGGCTGCAACGACCGGGCGGAGTTGGCGGGGCTGCGGGCTCTGCTCCGGGACCGGATCAACACGGCGTGGATGCGTGCCGGGGTCAGCATCATCGACCCGGCGACGACCTGGATCGACGTGACGGTCACGCTGGGCCGCGACGCCGTCGTGGAGCCGAACACGCACCTGCGCGGCGCCACGACCGTCGGGGAGAACGCGGTCGTCGGCCCCGACACGACCGTCGTCGACAGCGTGATCGCTGACGGCGCGACCGTCGTGCGGGCGCACGTGCTGGGCGCCGAGATCGGACCGGGCGCGCAGGTCGGCCCGTACGCGTACCTGCGTCCCGGTTCCCGGCTGGCGGCGAGCGCCAAGGTCGGCACGTTCGTGGAGACGAAGAAGGCCGACATCGGTGAGGGCGCGAAGGTGCCGCACCTGTCGTACGTGGGTGACGCGACGATCGGCGAGCACACCAACATCGGCGCGGCGACGGTGTTCGTCAACTACGACGGCGTCAACAAGCACCACACGACGATCGGCAGTCACGCCCGCACCGGAGCCGACAACATGTTCGTCGCGCCGGTGACGGTGGGTGATGGCGCGTACACCGCCGCCGGTAGCGTCATCACCAAGGACGTGCCGGCCGGCGCGCTGGGTGTCAGCCGGGCACAGCAGCGCAACGTCGAGGGCTGGGTCGGTCGCCGGCGCCCCGGCACCGCGGCGGCTGGGGCGGCTGAGGCGGCGGCAGCGCGGGTCGACGGTGACGCTACGGTTGACAGTGAGCAAAGTCATCCGGAAGCGGCGTCGACCGAGTCCGGGTCACGTTCCAGCGAAGAATGACGGCGACCTCGACCAGTTCCGACGAGACGGAAGCAGATCGCTGATGGGCAGCATCGTCGCTGATAACCGCAAGTCCCTCATGCTTTTCTCCGGTCGCGCGTTCCCGGCTCTCGCCCAGGAGATCGGTTCGGTGCTCGGCGTGGCGCCGACCCCGATGGACGCCTACGACTTCGCCAACGGGGAGATCTTCGTCCGGTACCGGGAGTCGGTGCGCGGCAGCGACGCGTTCGTGGTGCAGTCGGTCGTGCAGCCCGTCAACAAGTGGCTCATGGAGTCGCTGATCATGGTGGACGCGCTCAAGCGCGGCTCCGCCAAGCGCATAACGGTCGTCCTGCCGTTCTACCCGTACGCGCGGCAGGACAAGAAGCACCGCGGCCGGGAGCCGATCTCGGCCCGGCTCGTCGCCGACATGTTCAAGACGGCCGGTGCCGACCGGATCCTGACGGTCGACCTGCACACCGCACAGATCCAGGGCTTCTTCGACGGTCCCGTCGACCACCTGTTCGCCATGAACCTGCTGGCCGACTACGTGGAGGAGAAGTACGCCGGACGGCCGATGACCGTCGTCGCGCCGGACTCGGGCCGGGTGCGGGTGGCCGAGCGCTGGACCGACCGACTGGGCGGCTGCCCGCTGGCGTTCATCCACAAGACCCGCGACCCGCTCAAGCCCAACCAGGTCGTGGCGAACCGGGTGGTCGGCGAGGTCGAGGGCCGGATCTGCCTCATCGTCGACGACATGATCGACACCGGTGGCACCATCGCGAAGGCGGCGGAGATCCTGGTCGACGCGGGGGCCGCGGACGTGGTCGTGGCGGCCACCCACCCGATCCTGTCCGACCCCGCCGTTGAGCGGCTCGCCAGCAGCAAGATCAGCGAGGTCGTGGTGACCAACACGCTCCCGCTGGCCGACGACAAGCAGCTCGACAAGATCACCGTGCTCTCCATCGCACCGCTGATCGCGCGCGCGATCCGGGAGGTCTTCGACGACGGCTCGGTGACCACCCTGTTCGGCGGGCTCTCCTGACCAAGGTCCGGTGCGGTGCCGGCGCGATGGGGCCGGGGCTCCGGTGCGGTGCCGGCGCGATGGCCGCCCCGGCGCAGGGCGGCTGAAGGGCTCGGGTAAGCTGGTGCGGTTGCCACGGCGAGGGTGCCCTGCGGGCCGTACGCGTTCCCCACGCGAGCGATGACCGAGCGGGCACCGTGATCGACGCGGTGCTCCGGGGCCATGCCCTGTGCACCCTTGCCCGAGCACCGCCGCCGCCCGCAGAACAGATCACAACAGGAGTACTTTCCGTGTCCGAGGTCAAGATCAGCGCAGAGCTCCGCACCGAGTTTGGCAAGGGTGGTGCCCGTCGTACCCGCCGGGCCGGCAAGGTGCCCGCCGTGCTGTACGGTCACGGCGAGAAGCCCCGCCACATCGCCCTGCCCGCGCGGGAGTTCGCCGCCGCCATCCGGCACGGCGGCGCCAACCAGCTCTTCAACATCGAGATCACCGGCGGCGGCAACGCGCTGGCCCTGCCCAAGGCCATCCAGCGTGACCCGATCCGCGACACCTACGAGCACATCGACCTGCTGGTCGTACGCCGTGGCGAGAAGGTCACCGTCGACGTGCCGGTCCAGCTGATCGGCGACGCGGCGGCCGGCACCCTGATCGTGCACGAGCACGCCACGCTGAGCGTGCTCGCCGACGCCACCCGGCTGCCCGAGCACCTCGAGGTCTCCGTCGCGGGCCTGGAGGCCGGCAGCCAGATCACCGCCGGCGACGTGCCCCTGCCGACCGGTGCCGAGCTCGCGGCCGACCCGGAGCTGATCGTGGCGATCGTGACCGCCGCGCCGACCGCCGAGCAGCTGGGCGCCGAGGCTCCCGCCGAGGCTCCCGCCGAGGGCGAGGCCGCCGCCGAGGCTCCCGCCGAGGCCTGACCGGCCGCCAGTCCTACTCCTGCGCCGATCTCGGCTCCACGTACGGTCGAACTCCGTGCGTCGAGCCGAGATCGGCGTCAGCATATGGAGCGTGATGTCTTCGCAAGCCGCCCCGTGGCTGGTGGTGGGGCTGGGTAATCCCGGCCCGCAGTACGCCGGCAACCGCCACAACGTCGGGTTCATGGTGGCCGATCTGCTCGCCGACCGGATCGGCGCGCGGTTCTCGCGTAACCGCAAGGTCGTCGCGGACACCGCCGAGGGCCGCCTGGGCGTCGGGGTCGACGCGCCCCGGCTGGTGCTGGCCAAGCCGCTGACGTACATGAACCTCTCGGGCGGCCCGGTCGCCGGCCTGGCGCAGTTCTACAAGGTGCCGCCGGCCCAGGTCATCGCCGTCCACGACGAGCTCGACATCCCGTACGGCCAGCTCCGTCTCAAGATCGGCGGCGGTGAGGGCGGTCACAACGGGCTGCGCTCGATGTCGCGATCGCTGAGCACCAAGGACTACATCCGAGTACGGTTCGGTATCGGCCGTCCGCCCGGCCGGCAGGATCCCGCGGACTTCGTGCTGTCGGATTTCTCCGCAGTGGAGCGCAAGGAGCTGGACTTCCTGGTCGACCGCGCCGCGGACGCCGTGGAAATGGTGGTGCAGCGCGGGCTGGAGCCGGCCCAGAACCTGTACCACACGAGCTGACGTCCGCACCGCCCACGCGCGAGAGGGTGACATGACGCAAGGTCTCGTCAACGGCGCCGAACGGGAGGGCGCCCCGGCGGCTGATTCCGCGTTCGCCCGGTGGCTCGCGGCGCGGGCCGCGGAGCTGCTGCTCGACCTGCGCGCCGAGCTCGGGCACGGGGACCCGGACGCGCTGCGCGCCGCCGGGGACGCCCGGTCGCACGAGCTGATCGCTACCGAGCTGGCGCGCCACCGTCCCGCCGACGCCGTGCTGTCGGAGGAGGGGAAGGACAGCCCCGCCCGGCTCGACGCCGACCGGGTCTGGATCGTCGACCCGCTCGACGGCACCCGTGAGTTCGGTGAGGAGGGGCGCGCCGACTGGGCTGTCCACATCGGCCTGTGGCAGCGCGCGGCTCCGGGGCCGGGCCGGCTCACCGCGGGCGCCGTGGCGCTACCGGCCCAGCACCGCGTCCTCGCGACCAGCGCGGCGCCGTCGTACCCGCCGCTGTCGGGTCAGGCCGCCGCCGGCGGACCGCTGCGGCTGGCCGTCAGCCGGAGCCGGCCGGCGGCGTTCCTGGCCGACGTGGCCGAACGGCTGGGCGCCGAACTGGTGCCCATGGGGTCGGCCGGGGCGAAGATCGCGGCTGTGGTCGACGGCGAGGTCGACGCGTACGTGCACGCCGGCGGCCAGTACGAGTGGGATTCGGCCGCACCGGTCGCTGTGGCGCTGGCCACGGGTCTGCATGCATCCCGACTGAATGGGTCGGGATTGGAATACAATCGTCCGAACCCCTTGTTGCCTGATCTTGTGGTCTGCCGCAAGGATCTGGCGCCCCGGCTGCTCGCCGCACTGGAGCGGTGCACCAGTTGAGGCACACCCACTGAAGGGTCTCGACGCGATGACGGCTGCCTACCGGGTTTCGCACCTGGATGCTCTCGAGGCCGAGAGCATCTTCATCATGCGCGAGGTGGTCGCCGAGTTCGAGCGACCCGTGCTGCTGTTCTCCGGCGGTAAAGACTCGATCGTGATGCTGCGGCTGGCCGAGAAGGCGTTCGCGCCGGCCCGCATCCCGTTCCCGGTGATGCACGTCGACACCGGGCACAACTTCCCCGAGGTGCTCGCGTTCCGCGACGCCCGGGTCGAGGAGCTGGGCGTCCAGCTGATCGTCGCCAGCGTGCCGGAGGCCATCGCGTCGGGGCTGGTCCGCGAGCCGGCCGACGGCATGCGCAACCGGATCCAGACGCCGGTGCTGCTCGATGCGGTGGAGAAGTACCGGTTCGACGCGCTGTTCGGCGGCGCCCGCCGCGACGAGGAGAAGGCGCGCGCCAAGGAGCGGGTGTTCAGCTTCCGCGACGAGTTCGGCCAGTGGGACCCGCGCAACCAGCGACCCGAGCTGTGGTCGCTGTACAACGCGCGCGTGCACCCCGGCGAGTCGATCCGGGTGTTCCCGCTGTCCAACTGGACCGAGCTGGACATCTGGCACTACATCGCGCGGGAGCGGATCGCGCTTCCCGAGATCTACTTCGCGCACGACCGGGAGGTCGTCGACCGCGGCGGCATGCTGTACGCGGTGAACGAGTTCCTGCCGCTGCGCGCCGGCGAGACGCCGTTCGTGGAGAAGGTGCGCTACCGGACCGTCGGCGACGCGTCCTGCACCGCTGCGGTGAAGTCGGACGCCGACACGATCGAGAAGGTCATCGAGGAGGTCGCCTCGACCCGGATCACCGAGCGGGGCGCCACGCGCGGCGATGACAAGGTCAGCGAGGCGGCGATGGAAGACCGCAAGCGTGAGGGGTACTTCTAAATGACCATCTCCCCGGAGGCCCCGGCGCGGGGCATGGACCTCCTTCGGTTCGCCACCGCCGGCAGTGTCGACGACGGCAAGTCCACCCTGATCGGGCGGCTGCTCTACGACTCCAAGGCGATCTTCGAGGATCAGCTGGAGGCGGTCGAGGCGACCTCGCGCTCGCGCGGCGACGAGTACACCAACCTGGCGCTGCTCACCGACGGCCTGCGCGCCGAACGGGAGCAGGGCATCACCATCGATGTGGCGTACCGGTACTTCGCCACCCCGCGGCGGAAGTTCATCATCGCCGACACCCCCGGGCACATCCAGTACACGCGCAACATGGTCACCGGCGCGAGCACCGCCGACCTGGCGCTGATCCTGGTCGACGCCCGCAAGGGCCTGCTGGAGCAGTCCCGCCGGCACGCCTTCCTGTGCTCGCTGCTGCGGGTGCCGCACCTCGTGCTGTGTGTCAACAAGATGGACCTCGTCGACTACTCGCAGGAGGTCTTCGAGAAGATCGCCGATGAGTTCACGGCGTTCGCGGCCAAGCTGGAGGCGCCGGACCTGACGGTCATTCCGATCTCGGCGCTCAAGGGCGACAACATCGTCAGCCGCTCGGAGAACATGCCGTGGTACGACGGCCCGTCGCTGCTGCACCACCTCGAGCACGTGCACATCGCCAGCGACCGCAACCTCGTCGACGTGCGGTTCCCGGTGCAGTACGTGATCCGTCCGCAGTCCACCGTGGTCTCCGACTACCGCGGCTACGCCGGCCAGGTGGCCAGCGGCGTGCTCAAGCCCGGCGACGAGGTGATGGTGCTGCCGAGCGGCTTCACCAGCACCATCTCGTCGATCGAGACGGCTGACGGGCCGGTTGACGAGGCGTTCCCGCCGATGTCGGTGACGATCCGGCTCGCCGACGAGATCGACATCGCCCGGGGCGACCTGATCTGCCGTCCGCACAACCAGCCGACCGTGGCGCAGGACATCGAGGCGATGGTCTGCTGGATGGACGAGTCGCGCCCGCTGACCGTCGGCGGCAAGTACGCGATCAAGCACACCACCCGGTCGGCCCGGGCGATCGTGCGCGGGATCCAGTACCGCCTCGATGTGAACACGCTGCACCGCGACGAGTGCGCCGACGGGCTGTCGCTCAACGAGATCGGCCGGGTGCGGCTGCGGACGACCGTGCCGCTGCTGGCCGACGAGTACCGGCGTAACCGGACCACCGGTGGTTTCGTCATCATCGACGAGACGACCAACCGTACGGTCGGCGCCGGGATGATCATCGAAGCGTCCTGAGGTTTAGGGCCCGCTCCATGGGTTACTAGCGGGCGTGAACAACACCACCCTGGAGCGGGGGCCGATCGCCCCCGACGAAGCCGGTCAGGAGTCGGCGGGCTCACGCGTACGTCACCCGCTCCGCGCGCATCCGGCACTGGTCGGGCTGCTGCTGGTGGGCGCGACGGTCCGGGTGGCCGTCATGGCCGCCTATCCACCCGCGTTCGGCTACTTCGGCGACACCTTCGCGTACCTGAAGGCCGCGCAGTTCATGGCGCCGAGCCGGATCTGGCCGTTCGGCTACTCGCTGTTCCTGAAGTGCTTCGCGTTCACCGGGCACATCGTCACCGTCGCGGTGGTCCAGCACCTGCTCGGTCTCGCGCTCGGCGTCGGCGTGTACGCGCTGCTCGCGCGGCGCGGCGTGACGCCCAACCGCGCCGCGTTCGCGGCGGCACCGGTGATCCTGGACGCGCGGGAGATCGTCCTCGAGCACTACGTCATGGCCGAGACGCTGTTCACCGCCCTGTTGCTGGCCGCCGTGCTGGTGCTGTGCTGGCGGGAGCGCCTGACGGCGTGGATGTGCGCCCTGGCCGGGCTGGTCCTCGCGGCGGCGTCGGTCACCCGTACCATCGGCCAGCCCCTGGCCGTCGTCGTGCTGCTGTACCTGCTGGTCAGGCGGGTGGGGTGGCGCAACGTCGCTGTGTTCGCGGTCGCGCTGGCGGCGCCGCTGGCCGGATACCTCGTCTGGTACCACAGCAACTACGGGGTCTACGCGTTCAACGAGATGAGCGGCCGTTACCTGTGGCAGCGGACGACCACGTTCGTGGACTGTTCGAAGAACGGGTTCACCGCCGACGAGCGGAAGATCTGCCCGGTGGAGCCGGTCGGGCAGCGCGAGGTCAATGACCTGTACCTCTTCGCCGGCGACCGGCACAAGCTCGCCAACCAGTTCCCGGACTACCGGGACGACCACGTATTCGCCTCGTTCGCCCGCAAGGCGATCGTCGGCCAGCCCGGCGACTTCGCGAAGACGATCCTCACGGACACCGTCCACCTCGTACAGCCGGGCTGGCAGCCGCCCGGCCTCATCGCGTGCCGGACGGACCAGCTCGGCATGGTGTCGGGCAACCGGGCCTCGGGGCAGGCGACGGGCTGGTGCAGCCCCGCGCTCATGGGGCGCGAGTTCTACCCGACGCGGATGTACGAGGCGGGCTTCGCGGCGCCGAAGATCACCGCGCTCAACGGTGTGCTGTGGGCGTACGGGCGGACCTTCACCACGTGGCCGCTGGTCCTCATGCTCCTGGCGTTGTTCGCGGGCGCGACCGTGTGCTGGCGTCCCCGGACGTGGCGGCCACGGGAAGCGGCCGACGCCGTTCTGCTGTCGGGCCTCGGCCTGGCGACCCTTGTGCTGTCGCTTGTCCTCTCGGTGGTCGACTTCCGGTTCACCGTGCCGCTGCTGGCGCTCGCGCCGCCCGCGGCGGTGCTGGCCTGGCACCGGCTGCGCGGGGCGGTTTCGGGTAGCGCGGGTGCGTGGGCCGGTTCAGGGCCGCCGGTTGGCCACGGTCGCGGGTTTCGTCGTTGGCGCGCCGTCGAGGGATTTGAACTCCACGGGGGTCGGCATGCGGGTACGGCGGTCGACGGACCGCAGGGTCAGCAGGCTCGCGAAGAATCCCGAGCAGATGACCACGATGCCGAGCGCGATCGCGGTCGCCGACGGTACGACGAGGCGAAGGGTGCGGTGCGCGTCCAACTCGCCGAATCCGGTCCTGCTCCAGGCGCCGATGGCGATGAACGTACCCGTGAGCCCCGCTCCGATCAGGAGGAGTGCCACGGCGGCGCACGTCTCCAGGCGGAAGAGCCGCGTCCACGTCGCGTGGGTGTCCTCGCGGGTCAGCCCTTCCTGGATCCCGTACAGCCGCGCGAAACCGCCGAACAGGAGCAGTTGCACGCCGACGAGCACGGCCAGGCAGGTGTACACGAGGGCGCTCACGTCGAAGGAGATGTGTCCCGCGCTCTGCCGTCCCGGCGCCAGCCAGGCCGTTCCCGCCAGGCCGAGCAGCGCGAGGACGAGACCGGGCAGCATGAGTGTCTTCTGTGGAGCGAAGACGAGCAGGAAGCGTAGATGCCGCCATCCGTCGCGCCAGGTGCGCAGGTGCGGGGAGCGGCTGCGCCCGTCCGGGCTCAGCGTCGTCGGCACCTCGGCGATCGAGTACCTGGCGAGCGCGGCGCGGATCACCAGTTCGCTCGCGAACTCCATCCCCGGCATGCACAGGCCGAGCGCCCGGATCCGGTCCCGGTTGAAGCCACGCAGCCCACAGTGGAAGTCACCGACGTCGCGGAGTCCGAACAGGACCCGGCCGAGCCAGGAAAGCGCGGGATTGCCCAGGTACTTGTGCAGCGCGGGCATGGCGCCCCGCTTGATGCCACCCCGGAACCGGTTTCCCATCACCACGTCGTGGCCTTTGCGTAGCTCGGTGATGAACGGTTCGAGGTTCCCGAGATCGTAGGAATCGTCGGCGTCGCCCATGATGACGTACCTGCCGCGGGCGGCCTCGACGCCGGCCATCAGGGCGGCGCCGTAACCGCGCAGCGGCGCGGGCACGACGCGGGCCCCGGCCGCGCGGGCGAGCGTCTGGGACCCGTCGGTCGATCCGTTGTCGGAGACGATGACCTCGCCCTTCACATCGAGCCGCCGCAGGCAGTCGACCGCCTTCCGGACGCAGACCTCGACCGTCTCCGCCTCGTTGAGGCAGGGCAGAACGACGGTGACTTCCAATGGCCGTGCGTTGCCGCTCACGGTTGTCCCACCCCTCCGGGGATACGTTGACGTGATCTGTCGGCGCTCGCGGGTACGTTGTTCAGAGCTGCTGGTGGTTCACGCGGTGAAGACGCGGAAGCGCACACCGGTCGCGCGGGTCGCCGCGAAGTCGGGTCGGGGATCCTGGTTGACGATGCTGACCACGCTGTCGCTGCGGAACCCCGGGCGCAGTCCGGCGGTCTCGGCGGCCTTGAGCAGCAGCCAGACCGCCCGCCAGGGCACGGGAAGGACCCGTACGCGACGGTGCTGGGCGGCAGCCAGGCTCGCGACGACGTCCCGGAGCGTCCAGCCCTGCTCCGAGGCGGCGATCACCGGTTCGTCGGCCTTCCCGCCGTCGGCCAGCGCGCACACCAGTCGCGCGACGTCGTCCTCGTGGGCCGGGTACAGCACCTGCCGCCCGTTCCCGACCAACGGCACGACGGGCAGTCTCCGCACGGCGCTGGTCAGCGAGCCGACCATGCCACCCGCCCGGTCGCCGTACACGAGACCGGGGCGGACGACCACCGCGCCCAGCCGCCGGGCGTCCGTCTCGACCGCGAGCTTCGCCCGACCGTACAGGCTGCGACAGCCGGCGTACGCGCTGATGGTCGAGATGAAGATGACGGTTTCCACGTCTTCCGCCCGGGCGTGTTCCAGCAGCCGGACCGACCCCCGCACGTTGCGCCGGACGATCTCCTCCCAACCGGTCAGGCTGAAGTCCCAGGCGCAGTGCACCAGCGTCCGTACCTGGTTGTCGCGGAAGAACCCGGGCCGCACGCCGTCGTCCAGCGAGAAGGAACCGTCGCGGCGCAGCGGGAGCACCGTCCACCCGTCGGCGGTCAGCGCCCGGTTCAGTCGCGAGCCCAGGTAGCCGTTGGCGCCCGTGACCGCGGCGATCCGCTGTGGTGCGACTTCACTCATCGAGCGTTCCCGTCGTGCGCTGCGATGCGGTGTGCGTTCGCCATCACCGTCAGGGTGATGGTGCTGGCGTTGACCGTTGGAAAGACGCTGGAATCGACGATGTGCACCCGGTCGAAGCCGTGCGGCCGGCCGAGTGGGTCGGTCTCGAACGGACCGGGCCGTTCCCGCATCGGTAGCGTACCGCCGGAATGGAATCCCCGCCCGGGTTCGCCGAGGGTCAGGGCCGGGCCGAGCGGCACCGCCCGCAGCAGCGACCGGTTGGCCCAGAGCTTGCCCACCAACCGCTTGAGCACCTGGCGCGTCTGTGGCCCGTACCTGCCGTCGAGCTTCAGCACCGCCGGCGACCCGCCGCGCGGCGGGTCCAGCCGCAGCGTGATCGTGCCGGACAGGTCGGAGTGCAGGTACCCCTGCACCGCGAGCAGGCGGGAGAGGAAGGCGTCCGACACCGGCCGGAACAGCGGGTACGCGCCGCGCAGCGTCGCGCGGATCGCGGTGCGAAACAGCTCGTTGTACGTGTACAGCTGCAGATGGATGCTGTTCGTCGACAGGCTCTCGTCGAAGATTTCCACGAACGCCTGGGACAGGGTGTGCAACGGCTCGTCGGCCACCCCCGGCGTACCCCGGTAGCGCAGCAGCGGCAGCAGAAAGTACTGGCTGTCCTTGATGGACAGTTCGCGCCCGTACGCCCCGGTGGACGCCAGGAACAGCTTCGTCGACGAGAGCACGCCGGCCGCGACGTACAGCCGGGACCCCACGAACTCGATCGGTTCGCCGCCCGAGCACGGCCGGGCCGAGATGCGTACCTCGCCGCCGACCTCCCGGAACCGCTCGACCACGACACCGGGCCGGTAGGTGAACCGGGGTCCCCGCGCCAGTTCCCGCAGCGTCGTCGCCGGGTTGTAGATCACCCCGTACGGGCAACCGTACATGCACAGTCCACAGGCGACACAGTCACGCCCGTCGCCGTTGCGGGCGGCGATCGCCAGCCGGGACCGCCCGTACCGGAACCCGCGTGCCCGCAGCGCGCCACGGTTGCGGTCGAGGTCGGCCAGCAGCGCCTCGGCCTGCCGGCTCACCCGCGGGGCGTCGAACTTCTCGGTGTACAGCGGGAAGTGCTCTTCCAGGTCGTCGCGCTCGGCCGACATCCCCATGAACGAGAGGACCGCCTCGTAGTGCGGCGCCAGTTCGCCCCGGTGCAGCGGCCAGCCGGTCAGCTCACTGTCCAGGTACGGCAGGATCGCCGCGCCCCACACGTTGCCGAAGCCGCCCCGGCCGAACGACGGCAGGAGCCCGACGTTGCGCGCGTCGCGGGGCAGCCACTCGTCGGCGCCCCGGTAGGGAAAGTCCGAGCCGGCGATGTACTTGAGCGGGATGCCGGCGGCGCCGGAGCTCATTTTCTCCTTGAGCACGGCGAGGTCCGCCGTGGTCCAGTCACCCGGGTCGCCGGCCGACATCCGCAGCAGCACCTGTTCGCGCTCCGGCTCCAGCCGCACCCCCGCGTCGAGCATGGTCACGTGCTGGCCCCGCCGCGTCAGCGCGACGGACGCCGCGACGCCCGCCGGGCCGGAGCCGATGACGTAGATCATCGTCGTTCGCCTGCGGGCGGGGGAGCAGAGTTCAGGGACGGCGCCGACCGTCCGGGTGGTACGGACCGGAGTGGCACCGGTGCAGGCTAACCCGGGCCCGCGGTGATCGCAGCGAAACGGTCGGGAGTCTTACCGCCGCAGGAATTCCCAGGCGTCCGCGACCATCTGGGACAGCGCCGGCTTGGCCGGCTTCCAGCCGAGCTCGCGCTGGGCCTTCTCGGAAGAGGCGACGAGCGTGACCGGATCGCCCTCGCGGCGGGGGCCGATCTCGGTCGGCACCGGGTGCCCGGTCACCTCGCGCACCACGTCCACGACCTGGCGGTTGGAGAAGCCGTTGCCGTTGCCGAGATTGAAGACGCGGTGCGTGCCCGGTTCCATGGTCGACAGCGCCAGCAGATGTGCCGCGGCGAGGTCGGTGACGTGGATGTAGTCGCGGACGCAGGTGCCGTCGGGCGTGGGGTAGTCGTCCCCGTACAGCTCCAGCTTGTCCCGCCGGCCGGCCGCCACCTGCAGCGCGATGGGGATCAGGTGGGTCTCCGGGTCGTGGCGCTCGCCCATCAGGCTGCCGTCGGCCCGTACGTGGGCGCCGGCGACGTTGAAGTAGCGCAGGCTGACCGCGGCCAGGCCGTGGGCGGTCGCCTCGCCGGCCAGCGCGTGGTCGACGGCGAGCTTGGACGCGGCGTACGGGTTGGGTGGGCGGGTCACCGCCGTCTCGGGGATCGGGACCGCGTCAGGGTCGCCGTACACGTTGGCGGTCGACGAGAAGACCAGCCGGCGCACGCCGGCCGAGCGCATCGCGTCGAGCAGCCGCAGCGACCCGATCAGGTTGTTCTCCCAGTACTTCTCGGGCTTCCGCACGCTCTCGCCGGCGGCGATGAAGGCGGCGAAGTGCAGTACCGCGTCGAAGTCGGGGGTCAGCACCTCACCGATGACATCGTGTACCCGGCCGTGCACGAACTGCGCGCCCTTGGGTATGGCCACCTGGTGACCGGTAGAAAGATCGTCAAGTACAACGACGTCATGCCCGGAGTCGAGCAGCAGAGCGGTCACGACGCTGCCGATGTATCCCGCTCCGCCAGTCACGAGCAGTCTCACCAGGTGCCTCCCCAACGGTCGGTCAACAAAAATCTAGCCGAAGTCGGGGAGCGCCTTGGCGTGCCTACCTACAATTCCGGCATGCAGCAGGCCGGGGACGCCGGGCCGGACGCAGCCACGGACGCCGGCCGTCCCCGCGCACCCGGGCCGATCCGCCGCGCGATCGCCCGCGTTCTGGTGCGCGGCACCGACGCCGGGATGCGGTGGGTGACCCGCCTGCTCGGCGCCAGCCCGACCGCGGGGCGCGAGAAGATCAGCGAGGCGGAGCTGCGCGACCTGGTCGCGGCGAACACGGTGCTCAGGGGAGAGGAGCGCCAGCTCATCGCCGACGTGCTGACCGCCGCGGCGCGCCACGTCCGCGAGCTGATGGTGCCACGGACCGAGGTGGTGTTCCTCGACGCCGGGCTGCCGATCGCCGACGCGCTCCAGCTGGTACGCGACGCCCGGCACTCCCGGTTCCCGGTGATCCAGGGCAGCTCCGACGACGTGGTCGGCTTCGTCCATCTGCGTGACCTCACGATCCGCCCCGAGCGCGACGACGTGGTCGCGGTCGGGCAGCTCACCCGCGAGGTCAAACGGCTGCCGACCAGCAAGAAGGTGCTCACGGCGCTGTCGGAGATGCGCCGGGAGGGCCACCATCTCGCGGTGGTGGTCGACGAGTACGGCGGCACCGCCGGCATCGTCACCCTCGAAGACCTGATCGAGGAGCTGGTCGGCGAGATCCACGACGAGTACGACGTCGAGCCGGAGCCGCTACCGGTCGGCGGGGCGGCGCCCGCCGAGGTCGACGGCCGCCTCAACCTCGCCGACTTCGCCGAGCTGGTCGGGCTGGTTCTCCCGCCCGGCCCGTACGAGACCGTCGGCGGCTTTCTGATGTGCCGCCTGGGCCGGCTGCCCGCGGTCGGCGACGAGGTACCGCTGGCCGGGTGGCGGCTGGCCGTCCGGGCGCTCGACGGGCGCCGGGTCGCGCGGGTGACGCTGACGCGGACGGCGGTCCCGACGGGAGCGGGCGGCGACGAATCCGGTGCGGCCGGCTGACCGCGGGCGTCCGGTACCACCCGAGGGCGTTGGCTCCTCGGACGGGGGTGACAGAATGGCCGACATGTCCTCCCAGGCTCGACACGACCGACCGCGTGTACTGTCCGGCATCCAGCCCACCGCCGACTCGTTCCACCTCGGCAACTACCTGGGGGCGCTGCGCAACTGGGTGGGGTTCCAGGACAGCCACGACGCGTTCTACTGCGTGGTCGACCTGCACGCGATCACCGCCGGGCACGAGCCGAAGGTGCTGCGCCAGCGGACCCGGGTGAGCGCCGCGCAGCTGCTCGCGATCGGGATCGATCCGGACCGCAGCACCCTGTTCGTACAGAGCCACGTGCCCGAGCACGCGCAGCTCGCCTGGGTGCTCAACTGCATCACCGGCTTCGGCGAGGCCAGCCGGATGACCCAGTTCAAGGACAAGTCGGCCAAGCAGGGCGCCGAGCGCGCCAGCGTCGGGCTGTTCACGTACCCGGTCCTGATGGCCGCGGACATCCTGCTCTACCAGGCCGACGCGGTGCCGGTGGGCGAGGACCAGCGCCAGCACCTGGAGCTGACCCGCGACCTCGCCCAACGGTTCAACACCACGTACGGTCCGACCTTCGTCATGCCGGAGCCGTTCATCGTCCGCGACACCGCGAAGATCACCGACCTGCAGGACCCGACCATCAAGATGTCGAAGTCGGCCTCCTCACCCAACGGCCTGATCGAACTGCTGGAAGACCCGGCCCGGGTGGCGAAGAAGATCAGGTCGGCGGTGACCGACACCGGTCGGGAGATCGTGTACGACCCCGGGCACAAGCCGGGCGTGTCCAACCTGTTGTCGATCTACTCGGCGCTGACCGGCCGCTCGCTCGACGACCTCGTGCTCGCGTACGCCGGCAAGGGCTACGGCGACCTCAAGAAGGACCTGGCCGAGGTGGTGGTGGAGGCGATCCGGCCGATCCAGGAGCGCACCCGGATGTACCTGGAGGACCCGGCCCAGCTCGACAAGCTGCTCGCCGTCGGCGCGGAGAAGGCTCGCGCGGCCTCCTCGGCGACGCTGCGGCGGGTGTACGACCGGATCGGTTTCCTCGCCCCCGCCACCACTGGCTGAGCCGACGTGCGTACCACGATCGGCATCGCGGTCGACATCCCGGAGCCCTGGGGACCCCAGCTGACCCAGCGGCGGGCGGAGGCGGGCGACCCGCAGGCCGCGTACGTGCCGGCCCACGTGACCCTGCTGGGCCCCACCGAGATCGACGCCGACGACCTTGGCGTGGTCGAGCGGCGCCTGGCCGAGATCGCCGCCGCGCACCCGCCGTTCATGCTGTATCTGCGGGGTACGGGCACGTTCCGGCCGGTCACCGAGGTGGTGTTCGTCGCGGTGGCGGCCGGCATCAGCGAGTGCGAACAGCTCAACGCGGCCATCCAGGACATCGGCGTGATCGAGCGGGCCAGCCGGTTCCCGTACCACCCGCACGTCACGGTGGCTCAGGACGTGCCGTCGGACCAGTTGGACGCGGCGTTCCGTGATCTCGCCGGGTTCGAGGCGCAGTTCCAGGTCAAGGGATTTACTCTCTTCGAACACGGATCGGGTGGGCGGTGGCGCCCGCATCGGGACTACGTGCTCGGCGGGGCGTTCGACGGCGACGACGGCTAGCTCCCGGCACCGCAAGCGAGAGGGGCTGACGTGGGGCGACTCGTCGGGCGTCTGGTGGACGGCTGGGCGGGCGCCCGCCGCCGGTCGGCCGCGTTCGACCACGTGGTCCGGGCCTACCAGCGCTTCGACAACGTCAACGGGGTCCGCCTGGCGGCGGCGAACGCCTACTACGGGTTCTTCGCCGTCTTCGCGATGGCGATGCTGCTGTTCGGCATCCTCGGGTACGTCCTGCGCGACAACCCGCTGGTCGTCCAGGCGGTCCGGACCTACCTGCAGGGCAACCTGCCCAGGGTGAAGATCGAGGATCTGATCGGTACCGCGCAGAGCCTGGGCCGGCTGGCGGCGGTCGGGTTGGCGCTCGCCGGCATCGGCTGGGTGGAGACGCTGCGCTCGTCGCAGCGCGCCGTGTGGCGCGTGACCGAGCATCCCGGCCACTGGTTCGTGCGCTGGTTGGTCGACGTCGCCGTCCTGATCACGCTCGGCGTCCTGCTCACCGTGTCGGTGGCGATCGCGGGCGGGGTGCAGGACCTGCTGCTGTCGCTGGCCGGGGAGCCGCGGCAGTCCGCTCTGCGGGTACTGCTCAACCAGTCCGCGACCGTGTTCGCGGCCGTCGTCGACTTCATCCTCGGTGCGGCGCTGCTGGCCCTCGTACCCCGCCTGCGCATGCCGGTACGCCGCCTCGTGCCGTCGGCGCTGGTGTTCACGGTCGGCATGCTGGCCCTGAAGACCCTCGGCCGCTGGTACATCGGCCGTACCCAGCACAACCCGGCCTACCAGGTGTTCGCCGGAGCCATCGGGCTGCTCGTCTTCATGTACCTGTTCAGCCAGCTCATCCTGTTCGCGGCGGCGCTGGCCGCCACGAGCGGGCACGGCCGGGTACGCGATCTCGCCGCGGGGTCCGACCGTGGCTAGCCCGGGTGGGACGGTCCTGACCAGGGGGTGGCCGGGCCGCCCGGCGGGGCGGACTCCTGTCAGCCGTTACGTTGATTTTGTCGGAATATGCGCGATTAGCAAGGTCACCAGGGCCATGATGGGCCGGTGGGTGCCCTAGTGACCTTGGAAATCGCGCCGGATTCGCCGGCGCACGAACTGCCGTGGATCGTCACGTTCGGTCCGCTGAACGACGCCGAGGACTGGGCGCCCGTCGTCTGCGGGCCGTACGAGCGCGCGCACGCGCTGGCGCTCGCCGAGTCGGTCGTCGCCGACGAGGAGTTGATGGCGGTCGTCGAGCCCATCGCGCCGCACCTGACCATCGACCAGATCCGCGGTGACATCGCCGCCGCGCGGCTCGCCGCCGCTGAGGACGACGAGCCGGACTTCGAGCCGGACCTCATCGCCGAGCCGGACTTCGAGTCGGACCTCGTCGCCGGGCCCGGCTTCGAGCCGGATCTTGTCGAGGAGCCCACGCCGCCGCCGACCCCGGAGCAGATCCGCGCCGGCTTCGCCCGTATCGCCGCCCGCCTCACGCGTGCGTGAAGAGCGCCAGCGGTGGGCTATCGACGTTATTCGAGCCGCATAACGTCGATAGCCCACCGCCGGCCGACTCGCCTATCGACGTGACACCTTCGTCAGGTTGCCACCGGTGCCGTCGAGCCGCGTACGACGAGTTCAGGCCGGAAGATGTACTCGGAGTTCGGCGCCGGATCGCCCGCGATCTCGTCGACGAGCGCGCGGACCGCGGCGACGGACATGTCCCGTACGGGCTGGCGGATCGTGGTCAGCGGCGGGTCGGTGAACGTCATCAGCGGCGACCCGTCGTACCCGACCACCGAGACGTCCCCCGGCACGTCGAGCCCGCGTGAGCGGGCGGCCCGGATCGCGCCGAGCGCCATCAGGTCGGAGCCGCAGACGATGGCGGTGACGCCCCGGTCGAGCAGCCGTCCGGCCGCGGCGTCGCCGCCCTCCACGCCGAACAGTGACAGCTCCACCAGGTCTTCGCCGGACTCGCCGAACAGTTCCCGCATGGTCTCGCGGTAGCCGGCGAGCTTGCGCTGCACCGGCAGGAACCGGCTGGGCCCGCTGATCAGCCCGATGCGCCGGTGCCCGAGCGAGGCGAGGTGCCGAACTGCCGCTTCACCGGCGGCGCGGTCGTCGCAGGAGATGAACGGCGCCTCGACGCCCTCGACGTACCCGTTGATGAAGGCGACGGGCAGCGGGCGCGAGATCAGCTTGCGGTACCGGTCGGGGTCGGCGGTGGTGTCGGCGTTGAGGCCGGAGACGAACATGATGCCGGCGACCTGCCGGTCGAGCAGCATCTCCACGTACTCGTCCTCGGTCACGCCGCCCGGCGTCTGGGTGCACAGGACGGCCGTGTACCCGGACTGCGCCAGCGACGACTCGATGAGCTGGGCGAAGGCCGGGAAGATCGGGTTGTCCAGCTCCGGTACGACGAGGCCGACCAGTCCCGCGCTCCGTTTGCGGAGCCGTTCGGGCCGCTGGTACCCGAGCACGTCCAGGGCGGTGAGCACGGCCTGCCTGGTCTCGGTGCTCACGCCCGGTTTGTCATTGAGGACGCGGGAGACGGTCGCCTCGCTGACGCCGGCCTGCACGGCGATGTCGGCCAAGCGCGCCCGACCCGATGTGGACGGTGTCGGGCGGTCAGGGCCTGTTGTCGCTGCGTGGTCGCCGGTTGTGCGCGGGTTCATGGCCGCACTCTAACCCACCCCGCAAGGTGCTTGCGAAAGCGATTGCAAGCTCTTTCATTCATAGAAATATCTTGCTAGCGTGCCCGCAACAAACCGCCCCTAGCGAGGAGACCCGATGCGCATCCGTACTGCGGGTGTGGTCGCAGCGGCAGCCCTGATGCTGGTTGCCGGAGCCTGTGGCTCACAGAAGAAGTCAGACACTTCGACGGCCGCCAAGAAGTCGGGCGGCACCCTCGTCATCTGGGCCGACGACAAGCGGACGGCGGCCCTCAAGCCGTTCGCCGACCGGTTCGGCAAGGAGAACGGCCTCACCGTGCAGGTGCAGGCCGTGTCCAAGGAGTTGCAGACCAACTTCCTGACCGCCTCCCAGTCGGGCAAGGCGCCCGACATCGTGGTCGGCGCGCACGACTGGATCGGCAACCTGGTCCAGAACGGCGCCATCGACCCGGTCGCGCTGTCGGCCGCGCAGAAGGCCGCGTTCTCCGCGCAGTCCATCAAGGCCGTTACCTTCAACGATCAGGTCTACGGTGTGCCGTACGCGGTCGAGAACCTCGCGCTCATCCGCAACACCGCGCTCGCGCCCGAGGTGCCGGCGACCATCGAGGACCTGGTGGCGACCGGAAAGAAGTTGAAAGCCGATGGCAAGGTCAGCGAGATCATGGCGCTGCAGGTCGGGCAGAACGGCGACGCGTACCACATCTACCCGCTCTACTCGTCGGCCGGCGGCTACCTCTTCGGTGCCAAGCCCAACGGCGACTACGACCCCAAGGACCTCGGCGTCGCCAAGCCGGAGGCGCAGGCCGCGTTCACGAAGATCGCCGCGTTGGGCGAGAAGGGCGAAGGCGCGCTGAAGCGCTCGATCGGCTCGGACAATGCGATCGCGACGTTCACCGGCGGCAAGGCCGCGTTCCTGATCTCCGGACCGTGGGCGATCACCGATGTGAAGAAGGCCGGCCTCTCCTATGACGTCTCCCCGGTACCGGGCTTCGCGGGCGGCAAGCAGGCCCAACCGTTCGTGGGCGTGCAGGCCTTCTACGTGGCGAGCAAGGGCAGGAACAAGGCGGTGGCGCAGGAGTTCGTCGCCAACTACGTGACCAGGACCGATCTGGCCAAGGCGCTCTACCAGGCCGAGCCCCGCCCGCCGGCGCTGACCGCGGCGCTGGACGCGGTCAAGGGCGACGACCCGGACCTGCAGAAGTTCCTGGACGCCGGCAAGAACGGAGTGATCCTGCCGGCGATCCCCGAGATGGCGTCCATCTGGGACCCGTTCGGCAAGGCCGAGGCGGCGGTCGTCGGCGGCGCCGACGTGCCGAGCTCCGTGCAGGCGGCCGCGAAGGCCATCCAGGAAAAGATCCAATAGGAGACCGTCATGATCCTGAAGGGTTCGCGGTGCCCTGGGCCCTCGAATCCTTCAGGATCATGGGAAAGGCCATCTCATGTTCGGGCTCGTCGCCAAGATCCTTCTGCTCGGGCTGGTCGCTGCGCTCGCCGTATGGGCGGCGTTCCCTCTGATCGAGGCACACGCCTGGGTCGGACTCGCCGTCGAGGCCGCCGTATCCGCGCTGGTCTTCTACGCCTACCTGACCCCGCGACGGCTGCCGCTGAAGTACCTCCTGCCCGGCACCCTGTTCCTCGTCGCGTTCCAGGTGGTCCCGGTGTTCCTCACCATGAGCACCGCCTTCTCCAACTTCGGCGACGGGCACCGGGGTACCAAACAGGACGCCATCACCGCGATCCAGACCGCGTCCGTCGTCGAGGTGCCCGGCTCGCCGGAGTACGCGCTCAAGGTCGTCACGAAGGGCGACAACGCGATCGCCTTCCTGCTCACCGACCCTGCCGGCAAGCAGTTCCTCGGCGACGCACAGGGACTGAAGCCGGTGGCCGGCGTCCCGGACGGCTACACGCCGCTCAACCTGGGCGAGGCCGGCGCCCGCAGCCAGGAGATCACCAAGCTGGCCGTGCCGACCGCCGGGGGTGCGATCCGGTCGTCGGGCATCTCCCGTGCGTACGAGGGCCGGGCCCAGCGCACCTACCAGGCCGGCTGCGACTGCGTCGTCGAGGCCGGCACCGGCCATCGCTGGACCGCCCACGACGGCTCCTTCGTGGACGCCGCCGGGCAACGGCTGCCGCAGGGCTGGCGGATCAACGTGGGGCTGCGCAACTTCACCCAGGTCGCCACCGACTCCCGGATCGCCCGCCCGTTCTTTCGCACCCTCGCCTGGAACCTCGTGTTCGCCGTCGCGTCGGTGCTGACCACGTTCGCGCTCGGCATGCTGTGCGCGCTCGCGCTGCACACCGACCGGCTACGCGGACGCACGCTGTACCGGATGCTGCTCGTCCTGCCGTACGCGATGCCGTCGTTCGCCATGCTTCTGGTCTGGCGGGACATGTTCAACGCCGACTTCGGGCTGATCAACCGGCTGTTCGGCCTGTCCGTGGACTGGCTGGGCACCCCGTGGAGCGCCCGGCTGGCCGTCATTCTGGTCCAGCTGTGGCTGGGGTACCCGTACATGTTCCTGGTCACCACCGGGGCGCTCCAGGCCATCCCGCGGCAGATGACCGAGGCCGCGCAGATCGACGGCGCGACGCCCTGGCAGGCGTTCCGCCGGGTGACCCTGCCGCTGCTGCTGGTGGCGCTGGCCCCGCTGCTGATCTCGTCGTTCGCGTTCAACTTCAACAACTTCAACGCCATCTACCTGACCACCGAGGGCGGCCCGTTCCCGGCCGACGACCCGACGGCCGGGGCGACCGACCTGCTCATCACGTACACGTACCGGCTCGCGTTCGGCGCCGCCGGAGCCCGGTACGGGTTCGCCGCCGCGGTCTCCATCTACATCTTCGCCATCGTCGCGCTGATCTCGGCGATCAGCTTCCGACGTACCCGACGCCAGGAGGAGGTGTACGCGTGACCGGATGGTTCGCCCGGATCGGCTGGCGGCACCTGGTCGGCGTGCTCGCCGTGCTGTTCTCGCTGTTCCCGATCGTGTTCGTGGTGGCGGCCGCGCTCAACCCGCTGGGGACGCTGTCGTCGACCGACGCGGTGCCCACCGCGTTCACCATCGACAACTTCGCCAATCTGTTCGCGCGCACCGCGTTCGGCCACTGGTACGCCAACTCGATCCTGATCGCCGGGGTGGCCTCCGTGGTCGCGGTCTTCCTGTCGATGCTCGCCGCGTTCGCGTTCAGCCGGATGCGGTTCGCCGGCCGGCGGGTCGGGCTGCTGTCGCTGCTGCTGATCCAGATGTTCCCGCAGTTCCTCGCCGTGGTCGCCATCTACCTCATGTTCGCCCGGATCGGCGACTACTGGCCGGGTTTGAGTTTCAGCTCGCCGTGGGGCCTGATCCTGCTGTACCTCGGCGGCGCGCTCGGCGTGAACACCTGGATGATGAAGGGCTTCCTGGACACCGTGCCCCGGGAGCTGGACGAGTCGGCGAGCGTCGACGGGGCGTCGCATGTGCAGGTCTTCTTCCAGATCGTGCTGCCGCTGGTGCGGCCGATCCTGGCGATCACCGCCCTGCTCGTCTTCATCGGCACCGTCAACGAGTTCCTGCTCGCCAACGTGTTCCTGTACGAGCCGAACTCCAAGACGCTGGCGGTGGGCCTGTACGGCCTGATCGCCGAGGGCGTCTCCCGGGACCAGAACTTCGGCATGTTCTGCGCCGGTTCGCTGCTCACCGCGGTACCGACGGTCGTGGTGTTCCGCTTCCTCCAGCGGTTCATCGTCTCCGGGCTGACGGCCGGGGCGGTGAAGGGATGAAGCCTCATCACGACGGCTCGCCGCTGTACGTGAGCGACCCGGCGCCCGGGCTGGGCGACACCGTGACGGTGTTCCTGCGGGCGCCGGCGTCGGTGCGAACGGTGCACCTCCGCGCTGTATCGGACGGTGAGCCGGAGTTCGCGGCCGCCGTGCTGGACCGCACCACGGGTGGCGAGAACTGGTGGCGGGCTCCGGTCCCGGTGCACAACCCGGTGACGCGCTACCGCTGGCTGCTCGACGGGGCGCGCTGGCTCAACGCCCTGGGTACGGCCGAGCACGACGTGCCCGACGCGTACGACTTCCGGCTCGTCGCGTACGACCCGCCGCCGGCGTGGGCGGCCGACGCCGTCGTGTACCAGATCTTCCCGGACCGGTTCGCCAGGTCATTCGACCGGCCGTTGCCCGAGTGGGCCGTACCCTGCGACTGGGACACCCCGGTGTGCGGGCGGGGCCCGCAGACGCCGCGCCAGGTCTACGGCGGCGACCTGGACGGGATCAGGGCGCGGCTGGACCACCTCCAGCGGCTCGGCGTCGACACCGTGTACCTGACGCCGGTGTTCCCGGCCCGCTCCAACCACCGCTACGACGCGACGGCGTTCGACACCGTCGACCCGCTGCTCGGTGGGGAGGCGGCCCTGCACCGCCTGGCCGACACGCTGCACGCCCGCGGGATGCGACTGCTCGGCGACCTCACCACCAACCACTGCGGTGTCGCCCACCCGTGGTTTCAGGCCGCGCTCGCGGGTGGGCCGGAGCGGGAGCTGTTCTACGTGGACGCCGACGGCGGCTACGAGTCCTGGCGCGGCGTCCCGTCGCTGCCGAAGTTCAACTGGGGGAGTGCGGAGCTGCGCCGCCGGTTCACCGACATCGCGGTGCGCTGGCTCGACGTGCTGGACGGTTGGCGGATCGACGTGGCCAACATGACCGGCCGGCTCGGCGCCGAGGACCGTACCCACGAGGTCGCGGCCCTGCTGCGGGCGGCGGTGGTACGCGCCCGCCCGGACGCGGTCGTCCTGGCCGAGCACTTCCACGACTTCACCGGCGACCTCGACTCCGACGGCTGGCACGGCAGCATGAACTACGCCGGCTTCACCCGTCCGCTGTGGAGCTGGCTGCGCGGCCCCGACCTGGACCTGGCCGACTTCCTCGGCGCGCCGGGCGGGGTGCCGTCGCGGGGCGCCGCGGCGGCGGTGGCCACGATGCGCGCGGTGAACGGGCTCGTGTCGTGGCGCGCGTACACCCACTCGTGGAACCTGCTCGGCTCCCACGACACCGCCCGCATCGCCACCGTCACCGGTGATCCGGCCCGGCACGAGGTGGCCGTCGGGCTGCTGATGACGCTCCCCGGCGTACCGATGATCTTCGCCGGGGACGAGTTCGGTCTGACCGGGGAGACCGGGGAGGCGTCGCGTACGCCGATGCCGTGGGACCGGCCGGTCCTGCCCTTCTACCGGGACCTGATCGCGCTGCGGCGGGCGCATCCGGCGCTGCGTAGCGGCGGCCTGCGCTGGGTGCGTGCCGGCGACGACGGGCTGGCATTCCTGCGGGAGACCGCGGACGAGGCACTGCTGGTACTGGCCCGGCGGGCGCCGGGGCCGCCGTCGGCGCTCGTACCGGCCGACGCGGCGCTCGTGTACGGCAGCGACCTGTTCGAGGTCTGGACCCTGCCCTGAGGAGGGGGGAGAGGGGCGGGCGGTCCGACATTCGCCCCGGTGCGGCATACTCGGCAGCCGTGGTGCTTTCGCGGCGGTGGTCGGCCTTCCTGGTGCTGGTGGGCGTGTGGACCTGGGTCATCTGGCCCCGGTTCGCCCTTGCCATCTGGGACGACCCGCGCGCCTGGCGGGGCGGCGCCCCGACGTCGTTCCTGTGGGTGCACGTGGTGCTCATCGTGGCTTCGCTCGCGATCGGCACGACCGTCGGCGTACTCGGGCTGCGTGGCTGGTTCGCCGCCCGCGGGCGGTGATCCCACTTTCAGTGAGCGGTGCTCTCGGTTTTGAGTGAGCGCTGCTCTCGTTGTTCGTCATCGCGAAGGAGTGGGGATGGAAGCTCTCCGGCTGGTCCTGCGGTACGCGCACCTGGTCGGGTTCGCGGTCCTGCTGGGTGGCTCGGTCGCGCAGTACCTGTCGGGGCGGATCCGGATCAATCCGGCGATGCTGTACGGCGCGGGCGCCCAGGTCGTCACCGGCCTGGCCCTGGCCGCGCCGCTGCCCCGCGACCACCAGCCCGACCCGGTCAAGCTGGCCGTCAAGGGCATCGTCGCGGTGATGATCTTCGTGATGGTCTTCTTCCCGCGAAAGCGGGCCGAGGTCAACAAGGGCCACTTCCTCGCCGTCGTCGGTCTGACGTTGGCGAACGCGGCCGTCGCCACGTTCTGGCACTGACCGGGCGACCTCGCGGCCCACGTCGCGAAATCGTGCCGGCCGTGACCGCCTCGGCCGAAAGTCCTGCGGCCGGTGACCGTCGATACCGGCAGGTGTGACGGTCGGGGTGGGTCGATGGCCGAGTCACGTTACATGCTGATAACGCCACGCTGCATAGATGATGTTTCGGCGTACGCTCCGGTCCGTTGGCTCACACCGCGATGTGGCGGTGCAATCGGAAGGAGATCGTCTTGCGCCGAGCGCGTGGGATGAAGCTACTGGCGACCGCTGGCGTGACGCTCGTCGCGCTCGGCACGGCCGCTTGCGGTGGCAACGGCAACAGCAACAACTCCGGCAGCGGCACCGGCGACGGGGCGAAGAAGACCGTCAAGGTGGGGCTGGCGTACGACATCGGCGGGCGCGGGGACAAGTCCTTCAACGACGCGGCGGCGGCCGGTCTTGAGAAGGCCAGGAGCGACCTGGACATCAAGACGAAGGAGCTCGAGGCCAGCAAGGACGAGACCGACAACGACAAGTACTCGCGGTTGAAGCTGCTGTGCGACGCGGGCTACAACCCGGTCATCGCGGTCGGCTTCGCGTACGCCGGTGACCCGCAGACCGGTCCGATCGCGCGCGCCACGAAGGACTGTCCCAACACGAAGTTCGCGATCATCGACGACGCCAGCGTCAAGATGCCCAACCTGGCCAACCTCACCTTCGCCGAGGAGCAGGGCTCCTTCCTGGTCGGTGCGGCGGCGGCGCTGAAGAGCCAGACCGGCCACATCGGATTTGTCGGCGGCTGCGACGTCGACCTGATCCACAAGTTCCAGGCCGGGTACGTGGCGGGCGCCAAGGCGGTCAAGGCGGACGTCAAGGTCGACGTCAACTACCTGTCCAGCGTCGCGGACAAGTGCTCCGGCTTCAACGACCCGGCCAAGGGCCAGACGGCCGCCGAGGGCATGTACGACGGCGGTGCGGACATCGTCTACCAGGCCGCGGGCGGCTCGGGCGTGGGCGTGTTCAAGGCCGCCAAGAACAAGGGCAAGTGGGCGATCGGCGTCGACTCCGACCAGTACAACACGGTCACGCCGGACCTGAAGGACGTCATCCTGACGTCGATGCTCAAGCGGGTCGACAACGCCGTGTACTCGTTCATCAAGGACATGGGTGACGGCAAGTTCACCCCGGGCGAGACGGTGTTCGACCTGAAGGCCGACGGCGTCGGGTACTCCACCTCCGGAGGCAAGGTCGACGACATCAAGGCCAAGCTCGACGACTTCAAGCAGCAGATCATCGACGGCAAGATCACCGTACCGACGAAGCCGGCCAGCTGACACTCGACGTATCGAATTGGCACTTGGCGGGGTCCGGATGGGCCCCGCCAAGTGGCATGATCGCCGGCAGGCCGCGGTTCGGACCCGCCGGCGACCGTGGAGGAGAGGGATGCGATGAGCACCGACGTGGCACCGGCGGCGCCCGCGGCGGGGGCGGGCGAGCCCCTCGCGGTGCAGTTGCGCGGGATCACCAAGCGGTTCCCGGGCGTCGTCGCCAACCATGACATCGACCTGTCGGTGCGCCGGGGCAGCATCCACGCGATCGTGGGGGAGAACGGCGCCGGCAAGTCCACGCTCATGAAGACGCTGTACGGGATGCACCGCCCCGACGAGGGCGAGATCCTCATCGACGGCGCCCGCGTGGTCTTCCACTCTCCGCAGCAGGCCATCAACGCCGGCATCGGCATGGTGCACCAGCACTTCATGCTCGCCGACAACTTCACCGTGCTGGAGAACATCGTCCTCGGCGCCGAGAAGCTGCACGGCATCGGCGAGGCGGCCGGGCGCCGGATCCGGGAGATCTCCAAGCAGTACGGGCTGGGCGTCGATCCGGACGCGCTGATGGAGGACCTCGGCGTCGGTGACCGGCAGCGCGTCGAGATCCTCAAGGTGCTCTACCGCGGGGCCCGGGTGCTCATCCTCGACGAGCCGACGGCGGTGCTGGTGCCCCAGGAGGTCGACGAGCTGTTCGACAACCTGCGCGAGCTCACCCGCGAGGGGCTCACCATCATCTTCATCTCGCACAAGCTCCACGAGGTGCTCGCCGTCGCCGACGCGATCACGGTGATCAGGCGCGGCACGACGGTCGCGTCGGTCGATCCCCGCGAGGTGACCGCCCGGCAGCTGGCGACGCTGATGGTCGGCAGCGAGCTGCCCAGCCCGGAGGCGCGCGAGTCGACGGTCACCGAGGTGCCGGTGCTGTCCGTGGCCGACCTGTCCGTGCACACCGCCGACGGGCGACCGCTGGTCGAGGACGTCAGCTTCACCATCCACCGGGGCGAGGTCGTGGGCATCGCCGGCGTCGAGGGCAACGGGCAGGCCGAGCTGGTCGAAGCCATCATGGGCATGCGGCCGTCGACCGGCACGGTGACGCTCGACGGCGCCGACATCAGCGCCTGGAACACCCGCGCCCGCCGCGAGGCCGGGCTCGGCTACGTCCCCGAGGACCGGCACCGGCAGGGGCTGCTGCTCGACGCGCCGCTGTGGGAGAACCGGATGCTCGGCCACCAGACCGAGGTGCCGAACGCCCGGGGATGGCTGCTCAGCAACGCCCGAGCCCGCCGGGACACCGCGCGCATCGTGGCCGAGTACGACGTACGCACCCCCGGGATCGATGTGCCGGCCGGCGCGCTGTCCGGTGGCAACCAGCAGAAGCTCATCGTCGGCCGGGAGATGAGCCACACGCCCAAGGTGCTGCTCGCCGCCCACCCGACCAGGGGTGTGGACATCGGCGCCCAGGCCGCCATCTGGGAGCACATCAAGCGGGCCCGCCGGGAGGGCATGGGCGTCCTGCTCATCTCGGCCGACCTCGACGAGCTGATCGGCCTGTCCGACACGCTGAAGGTCATCTTCCGGGGGCGGTTCGTGGCGGAGGCCGATCCCGCGACCGTCACGCCCGAACAGCTCGGCCTGGCCATGACCGGCGCGGAGGAATCAGATGAGTGACGTACCCGCGCCGGGTCTGGCGCGGCGGCTGGACTGGCGACGGCTGCTGCCGCGGATCATCGCGCCGGTCGGCGCCCTGCTGCTGGCCGCCCTGATCTCGTCGGTCGCGCTACTCATCAGCGGCGACGACCCGCTGTCGGCGTTCAGCTCGATGGTCGACTACGGCACACAGCCGGACTCGGTCGTCGACATCCTCAACAAGTCGACCGACTACTACATCGCCGCCGTCGCGGTCGCCATCGGGTTCCGGATGAACCTGTTCAACATCGGCGTCGACGGCCAGTACCGGTTGGCCACGCTGCTGTCGGCCGCGCTCGGCGCCGCGTCGTTCCTGCACGGCGTGCCGGGCGTCCTGCGGATCGTGCTGATCGTCGTGGTCGCCATGGCGGTCGGCGCCTGCTGGGCCGGCATCGCCGCCGTCCTGAAGATCACGCGAGGGGTCAGCGAGGTCATCTCGACGATCATGCTCAACTACATCGGCGGGCAGATCGTGGCGTACCTGCTGACCACCAACCACCTCGGCGTGCAGGCCAAGGGCAGCAACGACGTGACGACCCCGCTGCTGCCAAAGGACTCCTGGGTACCCGGAATCCCGCTGATCCCGGGCTCACCGGCCCAGGTCCACGGCTTCCTGATCGTGGCGGTGATCGTCGGCGCCGGGTACTGGTTCGTGCTCGGCCGTACCCGCTTCGGCTTCGACCTGCGCGCCAGCGGCCAGAACGCGACCGCGGCCGTGGCGAGCGGCGTCAACGCCCGCCGGATGGTGCTCTACGCGATGCTCCTGTCCGGCGGCGTGGCCGGCCTGGTCGGCATGTCGCAGTTGCTGGGTGAGCGGCACGCGTACACCTCGTCGGTCGGCGGCCTCGGCTTCACCGCCATCGGCATCGCGCTGCTGGGGCGCAACTCGCCCGTCGGCATCGCGCTCGCCTCGCTGCTGTGGGCGTTCCTGGACCGGTCGGCGCTGATCCTCGACCTGAACGACATCCCGAAGGAGATCATCACGATCATGCAGGGCACCACGGTGCTCGCGGTCGTGGTGGCGTACGAGCTGGCGGAGCGGCTGAGCCGGCGGGCGCAGCAGCGCCGGGTCGGCACCGTGGTCGCCGAACCGGGTACCGAGCCGGCTGCCGAGAGAAGCGAGGTGCACCAGTGACCGAGCGTTCAGGGTCGCAACGCGCAGCCGCGCGAGCCGGAATGCTCGCAGCCGACGCTGTCCTCACGCCCACCCCGGGCGCCGCGGCGCCGGCGCCGAAGCGGGGCCGGCGGTTGAGCCTGCCCGTCCTGCTGCTGGTGGTCGCGGGCGGCCTGGTGGCGCTGGCCGCGGTCCGGGCCGTCACCGGCGCCAACGACCTGACCTCGAACGGGGCGATCCGCGCGGCGCTGCAGTCGGCCGTGCCGATCGGGCTCGCCGGCCTGGGCGGCCTGTGGGCCGAGCGGGCCGGTGTGGTCAACATCGGCCTGGAAGGCCAGATGATCCTCGGTACCTGGTTCGGCGCGTGGGCCGGCTACCACGCCGGCCCGTGGGTCGGCGTGATCGCCGCGGTCGCCGGCGGCGCCCTGGGCGGGCTGCTGCACGCTCTCGCCACCGTGACCTTCGGCGTCGACCACATCGTCTCCGGTGTCGCCATCACGATCCTGGCCACCGGTGCGGGCCGGTACCTGTCCCAGTTGGCGTTCAAGGGCCTGCCCGGCGGCGGCGTCACGCAGTCGCCGAGCGTGCCCGAGCTGCCGCGGTGGAGCGTGCCGGGGCTGGGCGCGCTCGACGGCCTCGAACGCAGGCACTGGTTCCTGGTCAGTGACCTGGTCGGGATCCTGCGCGGCGCGCTGACGCAGGTCTCGGCGCTGACCGTCATCGCGGTCGTGCTGGTGCCGGTGTCGTTCTGGGTGCTGTGGCGCACGCCGTTCGGGCTGCGGCTGCGCTCGTGCGGGGAGAATCCGCACGCCGCCGAGTCGCTGGGCGTCAACGTCTACCGGTACAAGTACTACGCGGTCATCGCCTCCGGCGCCCTCGCCGGGCTGGGCGGCGGGTTCCTGTCGATGGTCGCGTCCAGCATCTACCGGGAGGGCCAGACCGGCGGGCGTGGCTTCATCGGTCTCGCCGCCATGATCTTCGGTAACTGGCGGCCGGGTGGCCTGGCCTCCGGCGCGCTGCTGTTCGGGTACACCGACGCGCTCCAGCTGCGCGGCGGCAGCACGTCGGTGCACGCGCTGCTGCTGTTCCTGGCGGTGATGCTGGTCGTCGTGGGGGTGTGGCAGTTCGTGCGCCGGCGGACGGTGAGCGGGGTCGTGGCGGTCGCCGCGGGCGTACTGGTAGCCGTCTGGTACGCCGTCACCGACACCATCCCCTCCGAGTTCGTGCAGGCGGCTCCCCACATCACCACCCTGGTCGTGCTCGCGCTGGCGTCGCAGCGGCTGCGCATGCCGGCCGCGGACGGCCAGCGGTACCGGCGCGGTAGCTGACCGACCGGGTGGTTAAGCTTCGCGATCTGCGGAAAATGGTCAATCCGGTAGGTCGTCGAGCGTGATCGAGGGGGGCGTCGACGTGGACGTGGACTGGGACGCGCTGCGCGCCGCAGCGGTGGAGGCGATGCACCACGCGTACGCGCCGTACTCCCGGTTTCCGGTCGGGGTCGCCGGGCTCGTCGACGACGGCCGGGTGGTGACCGGCTGTAACGTCGAGAACGCCTCGTACGGTGTGGGCCTGTGCGCCGAGTGCGGCATGGTCTCGGCGCTGCAGATGAGCGGCGGTGGCCGCCTGGTCGCGGTGTCCTGCGTGGACTCGGCCGGCGCACCGCTGATGCCGTGCGGCCGCTGCCGGCAGCTGCTGTGGGAGCACGGTGGCCCGCGGTGCCTGGTCGAGACGGCCACCGGTGCGGTGTCGATGGCGGAGCTGCTGCCGTACGCGTTCGGCGTGCACGACCTCGCCCGTGGCGACCAGGCCGTCGAGCCGGCACCCGACGCAATCCCGAGCCGGCTGCTGGAGTACGTGGGGCACGGCGCGGTGTTCGTGCACCGCGACGTGGTGGGCGGCCAGCCGGTGTGGACCGGATACTGGGAGCGGGCCGCACACGCGGACGAGCCCTCGGGGATCCTCCAGGAGGCGCCGACCTGGCCGGACGCGGAGTCGGCGGTGGCCTGGGGACGGGCCCGCACCTCCCGGGTCATCGTCGTCGAGGCGGACGGCACGCTGAGCTGGGCGGGCAGCGGCGATCCACCGGCCCAGATCGACCGGGTGTGGAACCGGTAGCCGGTAGACGTCCCATGATCACGGAGACTTTTCCGTGCCCTGACACGGAAAAGTCTCCGTGATCATGGATAGGGAGGGCGAGTGATGGCGGAGCTGGTCGAGAAGGCGACCCGGGTGCCCGTGCCCGGTGGGAAGGTCATCGACGAGTACATCGGTCGGGTCAACACCGGCGAGGAAGCGGTGTCGATCGCGCACATGGTCGCGCCGGCCGGCTGGACGGAGCCGTTCCAGACCCCGGAGTTCGACGAGTACACGCTGGTCCTGCGCGGCCGGGTCACCGTGGAGACGCCGAACGGCGTCATCGAGGTCCGCGCCGGCCAGGCCGTGGTGACCCGGGCCGGCGAACGCATCCGGTACGCGACGCCGGCGGACGAGGGCGCCGAGTACGTGGCGGTGTGCCGGCCGGCGTTCGGCCCCGACCTGGCGCACCGGGATTCCGACTGATTCGCCTCACTGTTGAACCCTGTCTCGACGGGGCATTTCGGGTGAACAAAATCGGGCTTGATGCGTAGTGGCTGCCCGCAACTGGCTGTGGACATCTATAAATCTCAAGATTTAAGATCGTCTAGCTCGAAGCGCCGCAGCCAGGCCCCTCGATCCGCCGATGCGCCCCGATTCCTCTGGGCCGACAGGCGCGAGCGCTGCTGGTGTAGCGGAGTCCTGTACAGGAGGGCATCGGTTCGACGACGCCACGGAGCGCCGTCTCGATTGGAGAGTGCGTGCATATCACGATGCGTAAGGCCCGTCGAGTGTGCGTCTGGACGATAGCGGTCGCCGTCATGGCGTCGTCGACCACTGTTGCTACCACGGCCGCCCATGCGGCAGTGAGCCCCTGTGAAGCCATGCAGGTTGTCGCGCACGAAGATGACGACCTGCTGTTTATGAATCCCGACATCTACAACCAGATCAATGCTGGTAAGTGCAGCGTGACGGTCTTCGTGACGGACGGCAGGGGTGAACCGACGATACGGAACCGGCAGCGGGGCATCCAAGATGCCTACCGTCTGATGGCCAATGTGTCCGACCTCAACAATCAGGACGAGTGGACCGGACGGTTGCTCACCTTCGGCGGCAAGCAGGTCGAAGAGTACGTCCTGCGTGATCGTCCGAACGTGAAGCTCGTCTTCATGAACCTCGCGGACAACGCCCCGGCCTCAGGTGACGTGTCGATCCGCAGCCTCTGGGAGTCCGGCACCGCGGTCACCACGACGGGAATTCCCTGTCAGGACGAAAGTGGTTCCTCCTCCTGCCAATCCCTGGTACAGCAGCGCTTCACGTACAACCATGACGGGCTGCTGCAGACGCTCGCAGCCGTCATGGGCTACTACGGCCCCACGACCATTCGGCTGCAGGACACCGTGCCGGCGGATCCGAATCGTGGCTACATCGAAGACCATCAGGACCACGTGGCCACAGCGAAGTTCGCCGAGGCGGCCACTCGTCGGTACGGTGACGCCTCCGGCACACGCGCCAACCTGGTGTACTACCGCGATTACAACATTCAGAACGTGCCCGAGAACCTTGTCAGCTGGGCGCGTGACGTGAAGCGGAACGCTTTCCTCAACCAGTACATGCCGCTCAATCCACCTGCTCAGGCCTACGTCAACTCCGGATGGACCGAACGGATGTACTACCGCTGGGCGCGCGGCACTTCGTGGGTGGGGCGTAACGCCGACGGTCGGATACAGGTGTTCGCGGTGCGGGACGGCGAGGTGTTCACCTGATGGCAGACGACATCGGGAGGATGGTCCGGTCCACAGTCGCTCGGGTACTACGGAGGGGGTGTTTACCCCGCGATCAGCGTGGTCAACAACGCTGACGGACGGATGCAAATCTTCGCCCACAGCTACGACCACCGGATCGTCACCAAGTACCAGACGAGCCCGAACGGCGTGTGGACCAGTGGCTGGACCAATCTCGGCAACCCCAACGACCAAGTGGGCAATCCGGAACAGGCTGGTACCCCCATCGTGACCACGAACGCCGACGGACGAATCCAGATCTTCATCAAGAACGGCGGCGGCGGGATGAGCAGCGCCTGGCAAACCTCGCCCAACGGTACGTTCACCCCCTGGCACGACTTCGGCGGTACCGGAATACAGGACCCGGTCGCCGCGATCGTCAACAAGGGCCGGATCGAGATCTTTGCCAGCTCCGTTCCCGACCCGAGGAACAACGCGAACCAGGGAACGATCTTGCACTGGTTCCAGCACAGCCCCAACGACGTCCTCGTGTACGACAACACGTTCCCGACGGACACCCCAGCCAGTCCTCCGGCGGTTGCGGCCAACGCGGATGGTCGGCTCGAAGTGCACTACCGGAAGACCGACAGCAGCGTCGGGGTGATCGTCCAGGACGTCCCGGACGGCGGCTGGCGCAAGACTCCGACGAACATCGGTGGCCAGGGCGGCGTAGGCGAGCCGACGCTCTTCACAGCTGGGGTGGAGACCCGCCTCAACGACGTACGGATCTTCGCCTTCACCCGCAACGGTGGAGGCGGGGTGAGCATGACCCGGCAAACCGGGTCGAACCAGCCGTACGGTGGTTGGCAGGATCTCGGCGGCGCCATAGTCGACTATCCCGCGGTTGAGCAGGAGTCCAGCGGGCTGCTCGACCTGTTCGCCGTCGGCTTGGACGGCAAGTTGTACATCAACAAGCAGGTTTCCGCCTCCACCACCGCGAGCTTCGGCGGCTGGAAGCTGGTGGGGTAGCCGGCTTTCGGCCGGTCCGCCCCGCGGGTGGCCTCGCCCCCGTCAACCTCGGGGGCGAGGCCTCCAGCGGGTCACGTCGACGGCGGCGGTGACCGTCACCGGCCCCGCGATGAGCCGCGCGAGCCGCTCCGGCTCGGTGTGCCAGGCGCTGGGCCCCATCGCGATGGCGGCCTGCGCCTCCGCCGCCGACAGCCGCAACTGCCAGCGGCACCGCCGCTCGTCGACGCGGACGAACCACGGATCCAGCGTGGCCGACAGCCGCTCAGATTTGGCCGGGTCCACCCGTACCAGGTCCAGCGCGTCGACCAGCTCGCCGAGGTGCTCGGGCGCCGGCGTGGCGACGACCAGGACGCCGTCGGGGCGCAGGATGCGATGGAACTCCAGCCCGGAGCGCGGCGCGAACACATCGAGGACGGCGTCGGCCACGGCGTCGGCCACGGGCAGGCCCCGCCAGGCGTCGGCGCGTACCGCGCCCAGCCGCGGGTGCGCCCGTGCGGCGCGGCGCAGCGCGGGTTTCGACACGTCGACGGCCAGGCCGAGGTCCCCGGGGCGGGCATCGAGCACCTCGGCCAGGTGCTGGCCGGTGCCGGCGCCGACGTCCACCACCAGCCCGGGCGGCCGCTCGGCGAGCGACGCGACGAGCGCGTCCGTCAGTACCCGGAAATGCCCCGCCGCGAGCAGCGCCTGACGTGCGGAGATCATGTCGGGGGTGTCGCCGGGATGGGTCACCCGCCCGCCGCTCAGGTCGACGTAGCCCTGCCGGGCGATGTCGAAGTTGTGCCCGTTGGCGCAACGCAGCGCGGCCGGGGTCGCCTCCAGCGCCGCCTTGCACACCGGGCAGCACAGGTACTCGACGAGGTCTGCGCGCACCCGACCATCATGGCCTTAAGGTCGAGGAATGCCTGCACCCACCTACGAAGAGATCCGGCTCGCTCCCAAAGTCCTGCTGCACGACCACCTGGACGGCGGCCTACGCCCGGAGACGATCATCGAGCTGGCCGACGCCGTCGGACACCCGTTGCCCAGCACCGACGCGGGTGAGCTCGGGAAATGGTTCGCGCAGGCGGCCGATTCGGGATCGCTTGAGCGCTACCTGGAGACGTTCACGCACACGGTCGCGGTGACCCAGACGGCCGAGGCGCTGCACCGGGTGGCGGCGGAGTGCGCGCTCGATCTCGCGGCCGACGGTGTGGTGTACGCGGAGGTCCGGTACGCGCCCGAGCAGCACCTGGAGCGCGACCTCGCGCTGCCCGAGGTGGTCGAGGCCGTCCTCGCCGGCTTCGAGGAGGGGTCGCGGCAGGCGGCGGCCGCCGGTCGACGGATCCGGGTCGGCACGCTGCTCACGGCGATGCGCCACGCGGCGCGCTCGATGGAGATCGCCGAACTGGCGGTCCGCTACCGGGACCGGGGCGTCGTCGGGTTCGACATCGCCGGGGCCGAGGCCGGCTACCCGCCCACCCGGCATCTCGACGCCTTCGAGTACCTGCAGCGGGAGAACTTCCACTTCACCATCCACGCGGGGGAGGCGTTCGGGCTGCCCTCGATCTGGCAGGCGATCCAGTGGTGCGGCGCGGACCGGCTGGGCCACGGGGTGCGCATCGTCGACGACATCGACCCGGAGACGGGCCGGCTGGGACGGCTCGCGGCGTACGTGCGGGACAAGCGGATTCCGCTCGAGCTGTGCCCTTCGTCGAACGTGCAGACCGGCGCGGTGCCGTCGATCGCGGAGCATCCGATCGGTCTGCTGCACGATCTGCGGTTCCGGGTCACCGTGAACACCGACAACAGGCTGATGAGCCGCACCAGCATGAGCCGTGAGATGGCGCTGCTGGTCGACGCGTTCGGCTACGGCTGGGCCGAACTGCAATGGTTCACGGTGAATGCGATGAAAAGCGCGTTCATCCCCTTCGACGAGCGGCTCACGCTCATCAACGAGGTCGTCAAACCGGCGTACGCGAAGCTGCTCGGATGATCGTCCGTGCGTGCGATCGGTCGATGGGTTCCACTTCTTATCCGAATGGCCGACCTGTCCGGTCTGAGGGGATGGACTCTGGCCGCTGATGGTGGACGATGGGTGGTAGTCGCCTGCGCTCGTCCGGTTCGGTGGATATGAGGTCTTCGTCATTGCTGATGGGTGGTCGTCCCCGAAGGATCAGCAGGACGACCCGGGCATTTACCACTTTCTGTTCTTCCGCGTCCGCTTCCGAGGAGTGATTTCGCTGCCTACAGCCGCCGTCGGGTTAACGTGCCTGGTATCAGGAGGCCACGCTGGGCTTTCTTCTTGGCATCGGACGTGGTGGAATCTCGGGGGTCTGGCTCAAGACGGGTCGGGCGGTGGCGGGTGCCTGATCCTTGTCAGGCGCCGGTTCGGAGGGCGGTGAGGTGAGCAAACGGCCAACGGCGGGGACCTCGAAGTTCTCGCAAGTACGCCTGCCGATGGGCTGGCTGCGTAACGCGCCGATCTGGTCCAAGCTCGGGCTCATCATGATCGTTCCCACCATCGCCACCGTCGTGGTCGGCATGCTGGGTCTGGTCGGCAACTACCACCGTGCCAGCGACGCCGACCAGTCGCGCCTGCTGGCCGGCCTCACGGCCGAGAGCGGCGCGTTGGTGCATGAGCTGCAGAACGAACGAGCAGCCGCGACCCTTCTCCTCGGCAGTCCGAGCAACGACACGAGGGCGGCGTTCGACCGTCAGACGGCCTCCACCGACCAGGCGTCCAAGCAGTACCGGTTGCGCCGGTCGGCTCTCGCCAACCTGCCCGCCGACTTCCGCGGACAGCTCAACCGCATCGACACTCAGCTGTCCGACCTGGCAAAGCAGCGCGACCAGATCAGGAGCAGCGGCCAGCAGAACGCGGCCGAGCCCACGACGCTGAGCAACGCCATCTTCCGGTACCAGACGCTCATCGGCGACCTGGTGTCCATCCGGGGCGCGGCGGCCCAGCTGGCCGGCGACCAGAACCTCTCCAACGACATGCGCGCCTCGGCCGCGCTGTCGCAGAGCAAGGAGTTCCTGGCGCAGGAGCGCGTGGTCGTGCTCCAGGCGCTCCTGCAGCGCTCGATGCCGGTACAGATGAAGGTGGCCTTCATCGGCACGCTCAAGGGCCAGGAACAGGCTCTGCGGGAGTTCCAGGCGGTCGCCACCGCGGACCAGCGGGCGCTTTACGACAAGACCGTCACCGGCGCCGACCGGCGGGAAGCGGAGAACTTCCAGAGCACGATCTCCAGCCTCACCGGCGACGAGCTGCCCGGCGACATCTTCACCCCGGCGCAGTGGGACCGGGCCATGGTCGGTCAGGCCGACCTGGTCCGCAAGGTCGAGGTCTCGCTCGACCAGCACGCCGTCAGCGACGCGGCGAGCCTGCGTGACCAGTTGCAGCGGCAGATGGTGCTCCAGGTCGGCCTGCTGCTCGCGCTGCTCATGGTCTCCATCCTGTTCGCGTGGATCGTGGCCCGGTCGATGGCCCGCGCCCTGCGCGAGCTGCGCCACGGCGCGCTGACCGTCGCGCAGTACGGCCTGCCGCAGGCGGTCGCCCGGCTGCGCGATCCACAGCTGGCCACGCAGGCCTCCCCACAGCAGTTGGCCGCGCAGATCGCCGAGCCGCTGCCGGTCCGCGGAAACGACGAGTTCGCCCAGGTGGCCGAGGCGTTCAACGCCGTTCACCTGGAGGCCGTGCGCACCGCCGCCGAGCAGTCGGCGCTGCGGTCGAGCGTCGCGACGATGTTCGTCAACCTCGCCCGCCGAAGCCAGATCCTGGTCGACCGGCTCATCGGCCACCTCGACCGGCTGGAGCGCGGCGAGGAGGACCCCGACCGGCTGTCCGAGCTGTTCCAGCTCGACCACCTGGCCACCCGGATGCGCCGTAACGACGAGAACCTGCTGGTGCTCGCCGGTGCGGACTCCACGCGTATCCAACGCGAGCCCGCGCCGCTGATGGACGTGCTGCGGGCGTCACAGTCCGAGGTGGAGCACTACACCCGGATCGAGTTCGGCATGATCGACCGTGATGTCGAGATCGCCTCGCACGCGGTCAACGACATGGTCCATCTGATCGCCGAGCTTCTCGACAACGCCACCGCCTTCTCACCGCCGGACTCGGCCGTGGTCGTGGAGGCGCGTCGGGTCGGCGACCGGGCCGTCCTCATCATCGAGGACCGGGGCATCGGAATCTCGCCGGATCAGCTGCGAGAGCTCAACGAGCGGCTCGCCAACCCACCCATGGTGGACGTCGCCGTCTCCCGGATGATGGGCCTCGTCGTGGTCGCGCGGCTGGCCGCCCGGCACGGCGTCAAGGTCGAGCTGCGACCGGCGCGTGAGCGCGGGACCATCGCCGACCTCACGCTGCCGGCCAGCGTTCTCGTGCCGCGCGCCCTCGCCGGTCGCGGTGGCGTGCCGATCGCCGGTTCGCGCGAGGTCACCGGCACCGAACGTCCGATCGCCCGGCCCGACCGGTCACCGTTCGGGGCCCCGTTGGCCCTCGAAAGCGCGGCCTCGACCGGCGGGGCTCAGGTCCCGTCACGCGAGCCGACCACGGGCGCCTACCCGCTCGTCGGCGCCGGTCCGTGGGCCGGTGCCGACCAGGGTGCGGCCACGAGCGGGTCGGGCCCGGCGCTCAACGGTTCCGCCAGGACCGCGTTCGCCGGCCCTGGCGGCCAGATCAACCCGCGCCCGCTCAACGACGGGTCCGGCGCCGCCGGCTTGTTCGGCGGGTCCCAGCCGGGCGGGTCCCAGCCGGGCGGGTCCCAGCCGGGCAGTGATTCGCCCGCGGCCTCCGGCGATGTCGTTCCGCCCGCCGTCGCGCCCAACCGTGGGCAGGCCCCGGCCTGGTCGGACCTCATCGCCACGCCCGAGGACAACGGCACGGTCCACCCGGCCGTCGCGCCCCAGGATCGCGTGCCGCTGCCGCACCGGCGACCGGCCGAGCCCGCCACCCCGGACGGCGACGGCACGGCCATCCCGCGGCAGCGCCCGTTGCTGGGCGGCGCCGAGGCCGACGACACGGCAGCGGCGCAGCAGCCTCTCGCGGCTCCGCAGGCGCCCGCCGTTCCGGAGCCTCCCGCGGCTCCGCAAGCTCCCGCCGTTCCGTCGGCCCCCGCCGGGTCGACGGGCGCCCGCCCGGGCGACAACGGCGGTAACCGGCTGGTCGGCGGCGCGCCCGCCACTCCGCCCGCTTGGCCGCCGGTGCCCAAGCAGCCCGAGCCCGCTGCTCCGGCCCAGCCGCCGCACGCGCCAGCGGCGTTCTCCGCCGCGCTCGACATGACGGCGGAGATGCCGCGGGTACGCGTCGACTGGGAGGACAGCGGCGGCTCGCCGGCCTCCGGCACGGTCGGGGGCGCCGAGCAGCGATTCGCGGACGAAACGATGGAGCTGCCGATCTTCCGCGAGCTCGAGTCGGCCTGGTTCCGCAAGCCCGGCTCCGCATCCAGGACGCCGGCTCCGACAAACGGGGCGGCCCCGGCCGTGCCGGAGTCCATCGAGCCGGCTGCCGCCGCTCCGTCCGCCGTCGTTCCGTCCGCCGCCGTTCCGTCCGCCGTCGTTCCGTCCGCCGCCCCCGAGCCGAACGGCTCAGTGGCCGCGGTGGAGCCGGTCGTCGCCGAGGACACCGCACCGCAGGCGGATGACGTGGCGGCTCCGGCCGAGACGACCGAGCGTTCGACACCGGTGGAGGCGACGTCCATGTGGCGTACCGCGGCGGACGAAGGATGGAAAGCCGCGTCAGCGCTCGACCAGCAGCACGACTTCAGCACCACCGCGACGGGGCTGCCCAAGCGCGTACCCATGTCCCAGCTTGTGCCCGGTGGGGTTGAGAAGGGTACTGTCAGCGCGCACAAGCGCACGCCAGAGGCCGTTCGTGGTCTGTTGTCGGCGTATCACCGGGGCGTTCAACGCGGCAGAGGCAGCAAGCCCGGTGATGCGAAGACCCCGGAGCACACCACGACCGGACCACAAAGTTCGCAAGGTGGCAAGGAGCAAGAAGCATGACGACAACGCAGGACCTCAGTTGGTTGCTGACCAACTTTGCCGACCGTGTGCCCGGTGTTGCACACGCAGTGGCCGTCTCCGCTGACGGATTGCTCCTCGCCTCGTCGCGCGACCTTCCACGCGACCGGGCCGATCAGCTCGCCGCCATCGCGTCCGGGCTGGTCAGCCTGACCCAGGGGGCGGCCCGTTGCTTCGAGGGTGGCGCGGTGCTGCAGACCGTGGTGGAGATGGACAACGGGTTCCTCTTCCTCATGTCGATCTCCGACGGCTCGTCGTTCGCGGTGCTGGCCGCTCGGGCGTGTGACGTCGGACAGGTGGGCTACGAGATGGCGCTGCTGGTCGACCGGGTCGGTGACGCGCTGACCCCCGCGCCGCGGCCGACCGCGTCGCTGCTGGGCTGACCGGCCGTTACCGAGATCAGTCGCGCGTGTGGTAACCGGCCCGAGGAGTGAGGAGGTGAGCGGCGAAGATGGCCCAACGTGATGAGCCGAGTGGAGCATTGGTGCGGCCGTACGCCGTCACCCGTGGCCGCACCCGGCCGAGGCTGGAAATTGCGATCGAGGCGCTGATCGAAACCACCGTGCGGGGACGTACCGCCGGTGGGAGAGGCGGCGCGCAAGGGCAGGAGCAGCAGTACATCGCCACGTTGTGCGATGGCCGGCTGCAGTCCCTTGCGGAGATCGCCGCGCGGATGCAACTGCCGCTCGGCGTAGCGCGGGTTCTCATCGCGGACATGGCGGCGGACGGGTTGGTCGCCGTGTACGAGCCGACCTCGTTCGACGACAACGACGCGGTGGGCACAGAACTGCTGGAAAGGGTGCTGAGTGGACTTCGGAGGCTCTGACATGACGCCGCACCGTTCGTCGTCCGGGCGGGTCACGTCAGCGAAGATTGTCATCGCCGGTGGCTTCGGCGTGGGTAAGACCACGCTGGTGGGCTCGGTCTCGGAGATCACACCACTGACCACCGAGGCGATCATGACGTCGGCCGGCGTGGGCGTCGACGACACGCGCCAGGTGCCTGGCAAGACGACGACCACCGTTGCGATGGACTTCGGTCGGATCACGATCGACCGGGACCTGATCCTCTACCTGTTCGGCACTCCGGGCCAGACGCGGTTCTGGTTCATGTGGGACGAGCTGGTGCGCGGCGCGATCGGCGCGGTCGTCCTCGTGGACACCCGTCGGCTCGCCGACTGTTTCGCCGCCATCGACTTCTTCGAGCACCGTCGGCTGCCGTACCTGATCGCCATCAACTGTTTCGACGGCGTGCAGTACCACAATGCCGACGACGTGCGCGAGGCGCTGGCGATTTCATCGGATGTGCCGGTGATCTCCTGTGATGCCCGTACCCGCGAGTCGACGAAGCAGGTGCTGATCTCGCTGGTCGAGTACGTGCTGACCATGCGGCGCACCCGTACGCCCACGCTCGCCTGACGCCGCTCACGCCTTCGTGACACCGCCGACGGGCGGCCACGAAGACGTGGGCGCACCGGTCAGCACCCGGCGACCGGGGGAGACCACCACACCCGTACGACAACGCGGCCGCCGTCCGAGTCCGGACAGCGGCCGCGTTTCGCTTCGGCCTCAGCGTCGGGCGGAGCGGTACTCGTACCCGCGCTCGTCGTCGCTTTGCTGGTCGCGGCTGAAGTCCCAGCCGCCCGCCGACTCTCGCCCGGGCCGTCCACCCACTCGGTAGCCGCCGACCTCCTGGCCGCGCCGCCAACCCCGGAAATACCCGGAGGTGTGGGCGGCGATCGCTGCGGGGTCGCGGACGACGCGGAGCGGACGCTCGGGCAGTTCGACAGGGGAGCCCGGTACGAGGTTCTGCTGCGGTACACGGCGCGGCAGGCCCGACGGCGTCTCCGCGCCCACCGTCGGCTCAGCGGCGTGCCTGGCGGCCCGCCAGCCCTCGTCGGACGGGCTGTCGAAGGTGTGCGGTGTGTCGTCCTCGCCGAAGTAGTCGGTGAACCAGGCGGACCTCGCCTCCGCGAAGATCAACAGGTCGCCGTCGGCTTCGTCCTTGGCCGGCGGCTCGGACGGCTCGTCGGTCCGGGCGCGCGACCCGGCGCGGCGTGACGCCCGCTCCTCCCGGTCAGGGCCCGCCCCGTTGGGGACGCTGCCAGCGGTGCTGCCGGCGCCGCTGGCGTCCTCCACGAGCCGGAGCGGACGCGGCTCGAGGCGCGAGTCCTCACCGAGCTCGCTGCGGTACTGCGAGCGCTCCTGCGACAGGGCCGGGTCGGTCAGCGGGGCCGGTTCGACCAGGCGCAGGGCCGGCGGCTCGGCCGGCAGGTCGATCGACTGCCAGGGCGGCACGACCCGGCCTTCACGCTGCTCTCCCCGGTCGGCGAGCGGCGGCTCGGCCGCGGGGAGGTCCAGGCTCCGGGTGAAGTCGATCCGGGGCAGTTCGCCGGAGGGCGCGTCAGCGCGGCGCGGACGGTCCGAGGGGCGGCGCTCCCGCAGCGGCGGCTCGGTGGGTGCGGCGGCGGACCGAGCGGCGACCGCCGGCTCGTCGAGTACCGGACCGGTCGGCACGGGCCCGGGCGCCACCGTGAAGTTGGCGGCGGGCTCGGACGGTGCGGCGCGGAACGGCGTGGTGCTTGCCGACCGGGTCGGGAAGGCCGGGGTCAGGCCGGGCGGCGGCACCGGCGGGACCTGCGGGGACCGGACGATGGTCGGCTCCGGCTGCACCTGCGGCGACCGGACGACGGTCGGCTCCGGCTGCACCTTCGGGGCCGGGTTGACCGGGGTCGGGACCGTGGCCGGCGGGGGGACCGGGATCGGCGCGGGAGGCGACTGGACGGGAACCGGCGGCGGCGACGCCACGGTCACCGGGACCGGCGTGGCAGCCGGGCTCTGCACCGGCGTCGGTGCCTGTGCCGCCGCCGCGACCTGCTCCTCGGCTCGCTTCTCGGCAGCGCGCCGGGCGGCACGGGTACGGGGCGCGGGCTGGTCGGCGGCCACCGGCTCAGCCGCGGCGGAGCGGTGGACACCGGCCGCTGCCGGCGGTACGGCCGGCGTCGCGGTCGGTGGCGTGGTCTTCGACGCGACGGCGGGCTGCGGCTGCGGCTGCGCCGGCGTGGGCGACGCGGAGCGGGGGCGCGCCGGGGAGGTGCGCGTACGGCGCCCGGTCGCCGCGCGGCCCGGCTCGTCGGCCGATGACTGCTGCGTGGTGGCCGCCGGCTCCGCGCCGGCGGTCGCCGCCATCCGGCCACGCGTCTGGATCGGCTGCGCGGATCCCGCCGCGCCGGCGGCCGGCATCCGGGCGGACAGGACCGACACGAGGGCGGCCGCGCCAGCGTCACAGGCGCGAACGGCGGCGACGGACTGGCGCACGGTCTCGGCCACGGCATTGGTGATCGAGCGGTTCATGCCGGTGCGGCGGGGCGTCTCGGCGATCGCCTCCCGCAGTGCGGACACGGCCTCGGCGAGCGTCTCCTGGTCGGCGACGCCCGCCTCGGCCAGTTCGGCGATGGCCTGGGCGTCCCGCCCACGCCCGTTGCCGCCGCCGCCCAGGGGGCCCGGCTCGGGCAGGGCGTCGAGGATGGCCAGCGGGATGGGCTCCGCGGGGTCGGGGAACGCGCGCAGGGCTGCCGGGTACAGCTCGCGGAGCACCTCGCGCAGCGTCGCGGCGGCGCTCTGCCGGCCGTTGGTGACGGCGGCGTGCGCGGCGAGGACCGGCTTGATCCCGAAAAGGTCCCGGGGAGTGGGCTGGGCGACGGCGGACAGTACGCCCGCCTGCAGCGCCCGCGCGAGGCCGATGGCCCGCCGCTCGGCCGGGCTGGACTGCATCTCGTCGGCGGCCGCGTCGTTGCTGAAGCGCGCGGCGTAGTCCTCGGCCGAGTCCTCGTCGGTGTAGGCGAGGTAGCGGCCGGCGGCGGTGAGAAGCCGGGTGACGATGTGCTCGTCGCTGTCGGCGGCGATCGCGACGGACTCCAGTCCGTTCGAGCGCTCGGCGAGCAGGGCGCCCAGCTCCGAGAAGCCGGGTGCGTCGTCGCTGATGTCACAGATGTCCAGGAGGCGGCCGGCGTCGTCGACAACCGCGACGGTGAGCCATGTCTCGGAGCCCGGTGGTGTGGCGTCCTGGTCTGTCGCCGTCAGACCGCAGTACACCCGTACGAGCGCCACCGCGTCGTCCTCCTCCCGAGACAGCTGTCATGATCTTGCGTTGCGCCCGGCGGGACCCTGTCTCTGGTCCTGCCCGGTGCGGCCGAAGAGGGTGACCTCAACGGCTTTCACTATTCCCATTCAAAGTCGAACGCGCGACCCGACCGTTCCGTTATGGTCCAACGCGCCCGCGCCTTCTCGTCGTGCTCATCGGGATGATGCTCCCTGGTCAGTGGTCAGTCGCGCCAGTCCACAACCGAAGAGATCTTGCCTATGACCGTGCGCCAGCTGAGCGCCGCGGTGGTTTGCGGGTCAATCTTGCGAAGTCGGCGACGTGCGAAGAACGCGCCGAACCCGCCCGCTTCGACCGTCCGAAGGCCTTCGTCCAGATCGTCGAGGGGCGAACCCGGCGCCAGCGCCGTCATCACCGACGGGATACGCAGCGCGTACGCCACGTCACGCGCGAGCTCTCCGGCCTGAATGATCAGCGACGGGTCCCACGCGTCGTGTCCGCCGCGCAGGTTCTCCACGACCAGGTCGAGCTCGTACCGGTCCTCCTCGAGCGGGACGATGTCGTCTGGCTCGATGCGCTCACGCAGCTCGTCCCAGGTGTCGAGCTGGGCCAGCTCGTGGTCGGTGCTCGTGCGCACGTACTCGACGAGCCCCTCCGGGCTGCGGAACAGCAGCAGCCGTCCGCGCTCGGCAAGGAAGACCGGCACATCCTCGGGCTCGGCCTCCTCCTCGCCCTCCGCCGCTTCCTCGCCCTCGCCGGCGTCCAGCGACTCCTCGTCGTCGCGCCCGGCGTCGGCCTTGTCGGCGGCGCTCGCGTCGTGCCCGTCGGTCTCGGCTTCCCCGTCGCCCGTGGTGTGCCGGCCGGACTCCTTGCCGGCGGCGAGCGCCTGGGCGGTCAGCTCAGCCTCGTCGATCCCGCCGACGTCTTCGCCGTCCTCATCGGTCGCCGTCGGCGACACGGAGGCTTCGGGGAAGTCTTCTTCGCGTTCGTCGATCTCCGGGGCGCGTACCTCCGTCGACAGCCGGTACGCCCGGAGCGTGTACCCGACGCCGGACGGCAGCGCGATCTCGATCGGCTGTACCCGCACGTCTGTCCACAGTGCATCGGTCGCCGCGGAACGGCTCTCGGCCGTCGCGCCTGTGCTGTCGCTTTCCTCGTCCATCGGGTCGTCCTCGTTGAGAGCGTCGGCGTCCACGTTTTCCTCGGGCGTCTCGGACGACTCTTCGGCGCTTTCCGTTCCCGACGGTTGGCGGCTCACGGCGACCTCCGTATCGCTGTCCGATGCGCCGACCGACGCGACCGTCGCGACGGCCAGTCTTGCGCACAGACACCCTAGTCGTACCGCACTCCTTGTGCGGTTACCCCCTACGGGCGACTTGAACCTGGAACTAGATCCCCTTAGGGTGCCACACCGTCTTCGTCTCGATGAGGGCAAGCATGCGCTGAACGTCTGGATCGGCTGCCCAATCGGACGAGGCCGGCGCCGGGCGGAGCACCCGCTTGAGGTTCTCGGCGGCGGCCGTCTCGAGGTCGACGGCGAGCCCGGCGTCGGTGACGCCCGTGAGGTCGATGGCGTCGACATCCATGTGGCTGGCCAGCCACGGTGCGATCTCGGCGACCCGGCCGGTGAGCACGTTCACGACGCCGTCGGGCAGGTCGGAAGTGGCGAGAACCTCGGCGAGGGTGACGGCCGGGAGCGGGCGGTCCTCGCTGGCGACCACGACCGCCGTGTTGCCGCTCACGATCGCGGGCGCGACGACGCTCACCAGACCCAGCAGCGGCGACTCCGGCGGCGCGACGACGGCGACCACACCGGTCGGCTCGGGGGTGGACAGGTTGAAGTACGGGCCGGCGACCGGGTTGGCCGCGCCGTGCACCTGGGCGATCTTGTCGGCCCAGCCGGCGTACCAGACCCAGCGGTCGATCGCGGCGTCCACCTCCGCGGCGGCCGCGTCGCGGTCGCCGGTGGCGGCCGCGACCTCGGCGGTGAACTGGGCGTGGCGGCCTTCGAGCATCTCGGCGACGCGGTAGAGGATCTGGCCGCGGTTGTAGGCGGTGGCGGCCGACCACGTGCCGAACGCGGCGCGGGCGGCGCGCACGGCGTCGCGGGCGTCCTTGCGGGAGGCGAGCGCGGCGTTGGCCATGAAGTCTCCGGTCGCGGTGTGGACGGGGTACGAGCGCCCGGACTCGCTGCGGGGGAAGGCGCCGCCGATGAACAGCTTGTACGTCTTGCGGACAGCCAGTCGGACAGTTGGCTCGGTCGTCGCCGCAGGCGACTCCTGCTCAGTGGGCAAGGTAGGCCTCCAGTCCGTGCCGGCCGCCTTCCCGGCCGTACCCGGATTCCTTGTAGCCGCCGAACGGCGAGGTCGGGTCGAACTTGTTGAACGTGTTGGCCCAGACGACGCCGGCCCGCAGCCGGTCGGCGATGGCCAGGATCCGGGAGCCCTTGTCGCTCCAGATGCCGGCCGACAGCCCGTACGGGGTGTTGTTGGCCTTCTCGACCGCCTCGGCGGGGGTGCGGAACGTCAGCACCGACAGCACCGGGCCGAAGATCTCCTCCCGGGCGATGCGGTGGGCCTGCGAGACACCGGTGAAGATGGTCGGGGCGAACCAGAACCCGCGGTCGGGCAGGGGGCACGGCGCGCTCCAGCGCTGGGCGCCCTCGGCGTCGCCCACCTCGGACAGGGCCCGGATCCTGTCCAGTTGGGCGCGCGAGTTGATCGCGCCGACGTCGGTGTTCTTGTCCAGCGGGTCACCGACGCGCAGCAGCGCCATCCGGCGCTTCAGCGACTCCAACAGGTCGTCGGCGATGGACTCCTGCACCAGCAGCCGGGAGCCGGCGCAGCAGACGTGGCCCTGGTTGAAGAAGATGCCGTTGACGATGCCCTCGACCGCCTGGTCGATGGGTGCGTCGTCGAACACGATGTTGGCGGCCTTGCCGCCCAGCTCCAGGGTGACCCGCTTGCGCGATCCCGCAACCGATCGGGCGATCTGCTTGCCGACCTCGGTCGAGCCGGTGAAGGCGACCTTGTCCACCCCGGGGTGTTCGACGAGCGCGCGGCCGGTGTCGCCGGCGCCGGTGACGATGTTGACCACGCCCGGCGGCAGGTCGGCCTGCTGGCAGATCTCGGCGAAGGCGAGCGCGGTGAGCGGCGTGGTCTCCGCCGGCTTGAGCACGACCGTGTTGCCGCAGGCCAGCGCCGGGGCGATCTTCCAGGCCAGCATCAGCAGCGGGAAGTTCCACGGAATGACCTGCCCGGCCACGCCCAGTGGCTTCGGGTCCGGCCCGAACCCGGCATAGGCGAGCTTGTCGGCCCAGCCGGCGTAGTAGAAGAAGTGCGCGGCGACCAGCGGGAGGTCGACGTCGCGGGACTCGCGGATCGGCTTGCCGTTGTCGAGGGTCTCCAGCACGGCCAGTTCGCGGGCGCGTTCCTGCACGATCCGTGCGATCCGGTAGAGGTACTTGGCCCGCTCCCGGCCCGGCATCGGCCCCCACACCCGCTCGTACGCCCGGCGGGCGGCGGCCACCGCCCGGTCGACGTCGCTCGCGTCGGCCTCGCCGACGTCGGCCAGCACCTCCTCGGTGGCCGGGTTGGCGGTCTTGAACCGGCCGGCGGCGTCGACGAACTCGCCGTCGATGAACAGCCCGTAGGACGGTTTGATCTCGACGACCGACCGGGACTCCGGTGCCGGCGCGTACTCGAAAACCATGCGCTAGTCCAAGGTGACGTAGTTGGGCCCGGCGTACCGGCCGGTCGACAGCTTGTAGCGCTGCATCAGCAGGTCGTTGAGCAGGCTGGAGGCGCCGAACCGGAACCAGTCCGGGTGCAGCCAGTCCTCGCCCGCGGTCTCGTTGACCAGTACCAGATATTTGATGGCGTCCTTGGCGGTGCGGATCCCGCCCGCGGGCTTGACCCCCACCTGCCGGCCGGTGGCCGCCCGGAAGTCACGGACCGCCTCCAGCATCACCAGCGTCACCGGCAGTGTCGCGGCCGGTGACACCTTGCCGGTGGACGTCTTGATGAAATCGCCTCCGGCCAGCATCGCCAGCCAGGACGCCCGCCGGACGTTGTCGTAGGTGGCCAGCTCCCCGGTCTCCAGGATGACCTTCAGGTGCGCGCTGCCGCACGCGGCCTTGACCGCGGCGATCTCGTCGAAGACCTCCCGGTAGCGCCCGGACAGGAACGCCCCCCGGTTGATCACCATGTCGATCTCGTCCGCGCCGGCCGCCACCGCCGCCTCGACGTCGGCGAGCCTGACCGCGAGCGGCGCCTGCCCGGACGGGAACGCCGTCGCCACGCTCGCCACGTGAATGCCGCTGCCCTCGAGCGTCTCCACGGCGGTCGCCACCATCGTGGGGTAGACGCAGACCGCGGCCACCGGAGGGCAGGACGGATCCGTCGGATCCGGGCGCAGCGCCTTCGCGCACAGCGCCCGCACCTTGCCCGGCGTGTCCGCGCCTTCGAGGGTGGTCAGATCCACCATCCGGATCGCCAGGTCCAGCGCCCAGGCCTTCGACGTCGTCTTGATCGACCGGGTCCCCAGCATCGCCGCCCGCTGCTGCGCCCCGACCTGATCCACCCCGGGCAGACCGTGCAGGAAAGCGCGCAGAGCGGCGTCCGAGCGGGCCACCTCGGAAAGGCCGGACGCCACCGTTGCCGTCATGGCGATCAGTGTACGCACGGGGGAGACAGCCGATCTTGGATAGCCGGACGCGAGTCGCGATCGGCGTCACGTTAGGTTGCTCGCCGTGGACGTACTCGTGGTCGATCATCCCCTGGCCAAGTCACGCCTGACGGCGATGCGTGACGCGCGCACCGAGCCGGGCGCCTTCCGCGCCGCACTGCACGAGCTCACCACCATGCTCGTGTACGAGGCGACCCGTGGGTACCCCGTCGAGACGTACCCGGTGCAGACGCCGGTGACGACGACCGAGGGGACCCGGCTGGCCAACCCTCCGCTGCTCGTGCCCGTGCTGCGCGCCGGCCTCGGTATGGCCGACGCGGCGCTGTCGTTGCTGCCGGAGTCCTCCATGGGCTTCGTCGGCCTGGCGCGCGACGAGGTCACCTTCGCGCCCCGCGCCTACATGGAGTCGCTGCCGGCGGACCTGACCGGCAAGCCGGTGATGGTCCTCGACCCGATGCTGGCCACCGGCGGATCGCTGCAGCACTGCTGCCAGCTGCTCGCCGACCGCGGCTGCACCGAGATCATCGTGCTCTGCGTGCTCGCCGCTCCGGAGGGGCTGGACCGGCTGAAGAGCTCCGGCCTGCCGCTGCGGGTGGTGACCGCCTCGATCGACGAGGGCCTCAACGAGAAGCGGTTCATCGTGCCGGGCCTCGGTGACGCCGGCGACCGGCAGTTCGGCGGCATGCCGCGCTTCTAGCTCTTCGCCCGCACCATGATCACGGAAACCTTTCCGTGTCCGAGGACGGAAAAGTCTCCGTGATCATGGATGAGGTCAGGCGAGGCCGAGCGCCGCGCGGGTCTCGGCGCGCAGCGCCTCCAGCGCGGCCGCTGCCCGCTGCCGCGCCGCCGGCACGTCACCGTCCGCGGCCGGCTCCACCACCTCGAGGTACGCCTTTAGCTTCGGCTCGGTACCGGACGGGCGCACCACGATCCGGGCGGAGCCGGTGCGCAGCACCAGCCCATCGGTTGCCGGAAGAAGGTCGTCCACTCCGGTGACCGGCTGGCCGAGCAGTGACGCGGGCGGCCGGGCGCGGATCGCGCGCATCATCGTGGCGATCCTGCTCAGATCGTCCACGCGCACCGACACCTGGTCGGTGGCGTGCACGCCGAACTCGGCGGCCAACTCGTCGAGGCGGTCGAGCAGCGTACGGCCCTCCGCCTTGAGGCCGGCGGCCAGTTCGCACACGGCCAGCGCGGCCGTGATGCCGTCCTTGTCCCGGACGTGCCCGGGCGCCACGCAGTAACCGAGCGCCTCCTCGTACCCGTACACCAGGGGCGCGTCGCCGGCCGTCGCGCGGCCCGGCACGTCGGGCACCCCGGCCCGGACGATCCACTTGAACCCGGTCAGCGTCTCGCCGTACGGCGCGCCGCGCGCCGCGCACAGCTTTTCCAGCAGCGTGGACGACACGATCGTCGTCGCGTAGCGACCGCGCACACCGCGGCGCATCAGGTGGTCGGCGAGCAGGATGCCGATCTCGTCGCCGCGCAGCGCCCGCCAGCCACCCGGCGCGCCGGCGTCGGGGACGGCCACCGCGCACCGGTCGGCGTCCGGGTCGTTCGCGACGGCCAGGTCGGCGCCGCTCGTACGGGCGAGCGCGACGACGCGGTCCATCGCCCCCGGCTCCTCCGGGTTGGGGAACGGCACCGTCGGGAAGTCCGGGTCGGGCTCGGCCTGCTCGGCGACGACCAGCGGCGCGGGGAAGCCGGCCGCCGCCATCGCGTCCCCGAGCACCCGCGCCCCCACGCCGTGCAGCGGCGTGTACGCGACGACCAGGTCGCGTGGCCCCTGCGGGTCGACCACGGCCGCCGCACCGTCCAGGTAGGACGCGACGAGACGGGCGTCGAGGGTCTCGCCGGGGTCGCCCAGCGGGATCCGGGCCGCCGCGCCGACCTCGCGGATGGCCGCTTCGATCTCGGCGTCGGCCGGGGGTACGAGCTGTGCGCCGTCGCCCCCCGGTCCGCCGGCCGTCGCGCCCAGGTACACCTTGTAACCGTTGTCCTGCGGTGGGTTGTGGCTTGCGGTGACCATCACGCCGGCGGCCGCGTCGAGCGCGCGTACGGCATGGGCGAGCACCGGAGTCGGCAGCGGGCCCGGCAGCACGAGCGCCCGCCGTCCGGTCGCCGTCACGACCCGCGCCGTCGCCCGCGCGAACGCGTGCGACCGGTGCCGGGCGTCGAACCCGATGACCACGGGGCCCGCCACCTCGCGGCTGTCCAGCCAGCGCGCCAGGCCCGCGGCGGCCGACAGGACGACGGCGAGGTTCATGCCGTTGGGGCCGGCGCGCAGCGGGCCGCGCAGCCCGGCGGTGCCGAAGCGCAACGGGCCGGCGAACCGGTCGGCGAGCTCGGCGGCGCTGTCCGGCAGGGAGTCGAGGACGGCCCGCAGCTCGGCCCGGTCGGCCTCGTCGGGGTCGTCGTCGAGCCAGGCCTGTGCCGCGGAGATCAGCTCGTCAACAGCGCTCATCACGTCGTGGTCCGAGGTCGACACCTGTGCTCCATCCCCGGCCGGTCAGGTGACGAGCCGGAACGACCGGGCCAGCTCGTCGTCGATCTTCTTGCTGTCGGCGAAGTCCGCCGCGGGTACGGACAGCGTCACCTGGTAGGCCAGCCCCTTGACCACGATCGCGCTCCACCGCCCGTGCCGCTGCGCCTTTCCGGGCGGGCTGCAGGTGTACTCGAACGCGGCGCCGTCGAACCCGGCCAGCGTGGTGTCGGCGAGCTTGACCTGCTGGAAGCCCGGGCAGCCGCCGCCGGGGCTCTGGAACCGGCGGGCGGCCGCTTCGAGCACGGCCCGGCCGGTCGGCTGGCTGGTCGTCTCGACGTTGACGCGCACCCACCGATCCGGGTTGGCGGGGTCGACGAAGTCCATGTACGTGCCCGTCTTCGGCGGTGTCTGCCGCCAGCCCTGCGGCACGTTGACCACGACCCCCTTCGGGTCGCGGTACTCCTGTACCGGGATCAGCGGCTTGTCGGCGGCGGCGGACTGCTTCGCCGCCGGCTGCTGCCCGCTCGAACCCCCCATCGAGGTGCCGACGACGATGCCCAGCAGCAGCACCCCCACGACCGCGCCGGCGACCACGGCGGTGCGTCCCTTCGGTGGCAGGCCCCGGAACGTCGTCACCGCCCGGTCGGAGGCCTGGCGGACGCCGGACGCGGCGCTGGCGAGCAGCGCGGCGGCTCGGCGCGAGGAGGCCTCGGCTTTCGGGGCGCCGTTGCGCGGCGCGCGGCCGGAGCCGACCGGGCTGCCGTTGCGCGGCGCGCGGCCGGAGCCGACCGGGCTGCCGTAGACGTTGCCGGCCGGCGGCGGGAACTCGTCGGTCTCCGGCAGCGGCACTCGGCCGCGAAGGACGGCGGTCCGCTCGGCGGCGGCGGGATCGGTGGCCGGGTCGGCGGCCGACTCTGTGGCGGAGCGCTGGGTCGGTGGGCGCGACGCCGTGGTCTGCCGGCGCCGGATCGCTCCGCTCACGCTCTCGCCGGGCGCCAGCATGGCGCGGCCGCCGATCTGCCCGCCGACGTTCACGGTCGGCGGGGTGTACGGCGCCGGCCGGACGACCGCGTACGGGTCGGTGTGGTGCGCCGGCGCGGCGCTGGCCAGGGCGCCGACGAGCAGCTCGCGCAGCACGGCGCGGGCGCGGGGCACGTCCCAGCGGCGGGCCGGGTCCTTCTCCAGCAGCCCCTGCAGGACGCCGGACAGGGCGCCCGCGCGCACCGAGGGCGCCGGCTGCTCCTCGACGACGGCGCGCATCGTCTCGATCGGGTCCGGCTTGTCGAACGGCGGGCGGCCCTCGACCGCCGTGTACAGGGTGACGCCGAGCGAGAACAGGTCGCTGGGCGGGCCGAACGGCGCCCCGATCGCCCGTTCCGGCGAGATGAAGTGCGGGGAGCCGAGGACCATGCCGGGCGTGGTGAGCTGGCTGTCGGACGGCATCCGCGCCACCCCGAAGTCGGTGAGGACGCACCGGCCGTCGTTGCAGATCAGCACGTTGGCGGGCTTGACGTCGCGGTGCAGCACCCCCGCGGCGTGCGCCATCTCGAGCGCGCCGAGCAGCGCGATGCCGATCTTCGCGACGGCCCGTGGCGCGAGCGGGCCGTCCTCCACGATGATCTCGGCGAGGCTGCGGGCCTGCAGCAGCTCCATGACGATCCACGGCCGGCCACCGTCGGTCACCACGTCGTAGACCTGCACGACGGCGGGGTGCGACAGCGCGGCCGCGGCCCGCGCCTCGCGCAGGGTCCGCTGGTACATCGCGTCGCGGTCGCTGGCGGCCATGCCCTGCGGCAGCAGGACCTCCTTCACCGCGACGTCGCGGCGCAGCAGGGAGTCGGTCGCGCGCCACACGGTGCCCATGCCGCCGTGGCCGATCGCGGCGCGCAGCGTGTACCGGGAACCGATCATCATGCCGGGGGCGCCCCGGACGCCGGTGGACGCGTCGGCGACGGCCGGTGTCACCGGCGCCGACGGTTGCGCCTGGGTGCGTTCGCTGTCGTCGTGCCGCGGCCGCATGCCGGCACCAGCCGAAGGCTGCGCCTGGGTGCGGTCACCGGTCTCCGCCTGCGCCTGCGGGAGGTCACCGGTCGCCGGCCGCGCCTGGGTGCGGTCCTCGGCGGCTGGAGGCCGGTCCGCCGCAAGGTCCAGCGCCGTTGTTTCGCCACCCGGGTCCTGGCCGCTCAAAGGGCTGATGGACGCCGTGGAGCCGGATGGTGGGACGGGTTCGCCGTGCCACGTCGGGAGCTGAGTCGTCACTGGCTTCAAACCGTAGTTCCGCCGTCGGTGTCAGATCGGGACTGTGCGGGAGCGGCCGGCGGGAATAGGATCTTCCGGCCAACCTCCATATCTTGCCGGTTGGCCCGGTGGCAGGGGAAGTCTGACCGGCGGATGCGCCCGAGATTGTGCACTCATCGTGACCGATGGCGGCCGTTGTGCGCTATCCCTCACGGTACGGGCGCGGCGCGCTCCTTAACGTGCGCTTACCATCAGCGGGTATGAGCGAGCGGCGCAGCGAGTCCGGCTTCCCCGTCAAGCCGATCTATCGGGCGGAGGATCTCCCGGCCGATCTGGCCGAACGACTGGGCGAGCCTGGCGAGTACCCGTTCACCCGCGGCGTGTACCCGACGATGTACACCTCCCGGCCGTGGACGATGCGCCAGTACGCCGGGTTCGGCACGGCCGCCGAGTCCAACGCCCGTTACCGGCAGCTTCTCGCCGCCGGCACGATGGGCCTGTCGGTCGCGTTCGACCTGCCCACCCAGATGGGGTACGACTCGGACGCCTCGATCGCGCACGGTGAGGTCGGCAAGGTCGGCGTCGCGATCGACTCGATCGAGGACATGCGGGTGCTGTTCAGCGAGATCCCGCTGGACAAGGTCTCGACGTCGATGACGATCAACGCGCCCGCGTCGGTGCTGCTGCTGCTCTACCAGTTGGTCGCCGAGGAGCACGGCGTGCCCGGCTCGGCGCTCTCGGGCACGATCCAGAACGACATTCTCAAGGAGTACATCGCCCGCGGCACGTACATCTTCCCGCCGAAGCCGTCGCTGCGGCTGGTGTCGGACACGTTCGCGTACTGCCGCAAGGAGATCCCCCGCTGGAACACGATCTCCATCTCGGGCTACCACATGGCCGAGGCGGGTGCGACGCCCGTCCAGGAGATCGCCTTCACCCTGGCCAACGGCGTCGCGTACGTGCGGGCCGCCCTCGAGGCGGGGCTGAACGTCGACGACTTCGCCCCACGGCTGTCGTTCTTCTTCGTCGCGCGCACCACGCTGCTGGAGGAGGTCGCGAAGTTCCGGGCCGCCCGGCGCATCTGGGCGCGGATCATGCGCGAGGAGTTCGGCGCGCAGAACCCGAAGTCGTGGATGCTGCGCTTCCACACCCAGACCGCCGGCGTCCAGCTCACCGCGCAGCAGCCCGAGGTCAACCTGATCCGGGTCGCGGTGCAGGCGCTCGGCGCGGTGATGGGCGGCACCCAGTCACTGCACACCAACTCGTACGACGAGGCGATCGCGCTGCCCACCGAGAAGGCCGCCCGGCTGGCGCTGCGCACCCAGCAGGTCATCGCGTACGAGTCGGATCTGACCGCGACCGTCGACCCGTTCGCCGGCTCGTACGTCGTGGAGGCCATGACCGACGAGATCGAACAGGCCGCGGTCGCGCTCATGGAGCAGGTCGCCGACTACGGTTCGGCGGTCGAGGCGATCGAGGCCGGCTTCCAGAAGCGGGAGATCGAGTCGTCGGCGTACCGGATCGCCCAGGAGATCGACAACGGCGATCGGGTCGTGGTCGGCGTCAACCGGTTCACCCTCGATGAGGAGGAGCCGTACGAGCCGATGCGGGTCGACCCGGCGATCGAGGCGGCGCAGGCCGCGCGCCTGGCCGAGCTGCGGGCGTCGCGCGACAACGCCGCCGTCGACCGCGCGCTGGCCGACCTGCGGGCGGCTGCCGAGGGTACGGAGAACGTCCTGTACCCGATGAAGGAGGCGCTGCGGGCCCGGGCGACGGTCGGTGAGGTGTGCGGGGCGCTGCGTGAGGTGTGGGGCGTCTACCGCCCGAGCGACCGGTTCTGATCTCCGCGCCCCGCCCCCGCCCCCCGCCCCCCCGGCCCCCGCCCCCCGGCCCCCGGCGCCCCAAGATCCACGCAATGTTGCACACATTGCGGCCTTGACGCGGCACGAGACGGCAATGTGTGCAACATTGCGCGGATCAATGTCCTTCGCGGGCGCGCAGCACGGTCCGCAGCTCACGGACGAACCCGTCGAAATCGTCGCGTAGGCGCTTGGCCGTCACGTGCAGGACGACCCAGCCGGCCGCGATCATGTCGTTGAGCCGGCGGCGGTCGGCGTGGATCTGTCCCGGTGACTCCGCGTGCCAGACCCCGTCGTACTCCACCGCGACCCGGTACTCGGGCCAGGCCAGGTCCGTGCGGGCCACGAAGCGACCGTCCCGTGTGATCACTACCTGCGTCTGGGGACGTGGGATGCCGGCGAGTACCAGCCGCACACGCAGCCGCGACTCCTGGGGTGACGCCGCGCCCGCGTCGGCCAGCCGCGCGGCGTCCAGCAGCCGCCGCCAGCCGCGTCGGCCGGCCCCGGCCCGGGCATACGCCGTGAGGTCGGGGAGTGCGACCGCCCCACGGGCGGCCAGGGCGTCGATCCAGACCACCCGTTCCACCGGGTCGGCGCACCACTGCGCCAGGTCCCAGCAGGTCCGCAAAGGGGTCGTGACGGGTATCCCATCGAGCAGGTGGGTCTCCGCCGTGTCCAGGTGAGCGACGTGCGTACTCACACGGGCCATCCGGACGCAGGACGTCCGAGGGACGAGGACCTCGACCGGATCGGTGGCGGTGACCAGCTCGGCGCCGTACAGGTACGCCGCCGAGCGTCCCGCGACCGCGCCGCCGGGCGGCATGACGAAGCGCGCCACGGCGAGGCACCGGTGCCGGTGTGTCAGGGGTACGGCGGCGTCGGCGTAGATGCCGTGGAGCACCTGCTGCCAGGCGCGGCTTCGCAGGTCGGCGGGGGTGAGCAGGCCGTCGGCCACGGCGGCGCTGCCGAGGAAGAGGGTGCCGGCGAGGTCGGCCGGGCGTCTCGGAGTACGGGGCACGCGATGGAGCATGGTGCGGGTCGGCCGGCTCGCGCTGCCCTGCCGGCGCGCCTGTGGATAACCGTCGCTGAGACATCGAGCAATGGCAGAACTCGCAGTAGGTGTCTGGAGTGATGAAGCGGGCAATTGCCTGGGTATCACCCTTCGAACGGGGCGGATTTCCAGGAAGGTGACGAAAGGCCGAACCGTCCGGTGTTTGGAGCCGTACCTATGGGCAAGAAGAGCGGAGCTTAGCTCCAGACATCCGCGATCTTGCCCATTCCGGCAGGCGGGTGAAAGGCGGTGACGGATGTTTCACGCGGTCGGCACGCCAAAAGTAGTGCCAGCCCGGATCCGTCCCGATCACGCTCTGTTGACCTATAGCGGCTCTGCTGGGTAAATGCGTCGTCGGAGTGAACGACGACAGTAGTCAACCCTAATCGCTCCGTGACTGATTGGGTCGTCACGCGTTGTAGGAGGAGTGGGGCACGTGTCAGCAGCCGAGAGTGCAAATGCGGCGGGTCCGACATCCTCAAACCGCCCCTACCAGGGCTTTCGTGACGTAGCGCTACGCGGTCGCTACGAGAATGCTGTTGCGCTCCGTCACAATAACGGGGCTAGGCTGTCCGGGGCGCGCACGGGGCGCGCTGATCCATCCGACCGAGATCGAGAACTCACCGTGACGAGTGCGTTGTCGCTGCCACCGGGCAGCCCGCTGACGTCGTCCTGGCCCGAGACGCCGCCCGGGGCTGATCCGCTGCCGGGCCAGCTCGATCGCTGGCTCGCCTCCCGAGGGGCGGAGCTGGTAGCCGTACGACGCCACATTCACGCACATCCAGAGCTTTCCGGTCAGGAGTTCGAGACCGCCGCTCTGATTGCGCGCGAACTGACGGCCGCCGGGCTTTCCCCGCGCCTGCTACCCAAGGGCAACGGCGTCATGTGTGACATCGGCCACGGCGACCGGGTGATCGCACTGCGCGCCGACATCGACGCCCTGCCGTTGCCCGACACCAAGGACGTGCCCTACCGGTCGACCGTCGACAACGTCTGCCACGCCTGCGGCCACGACGTGCACACGACCGTGATGCTGGGCGTGGGGCTCGCCCTGGCCCAGCTTGCCAAGCGCGACGAGCTGCCCGGCCGGGTCCGGCTGCTGTTCCAGCCGGCCGAGGAGCGTATGCCGTCGGGCGCCCCTGAGGTGATCGCCGCCGGGGGCCTCAAGGACGTGGCCGCCATCTTCGCGCTGCACTGCGCTCCGCTGCTGCCGACCGGCCTGGTCGGCGTCCGGTCCGGCCCGTTCACGGCGGCGGCGGACAAGGTGGAGGTCAAGCTCACCGGGCGCGGCGGCCACACCGCCCGCCCGCACCTCACCGCCGATCTCGTGCACGCGCTGGGGCGGGTCGTCGTCGACGTGCCGTCCCTGCTGGACCGGCGGGTCGACCCGCGCGCCGGCGTGTCGATGGTCTTCGGCTCGGTCCGCGCCGGCGAGGCGGCCAACGCGATCCCGATCGAGGGGTACGCCCGGGCCACCGTCCGGGTGCTCAACCGCGACGCCTGGCGTGAGGTGCCCGAGCTGATCACGAAGCTCATCCATGACGTGGTCGCCGGCACTGGCGCCGAGGCGGAGGTGACCTACACCCGGGGCGTGCCGCCGGTGGTCAACGACCGGCTCGCCACGGCCATCATCGCCGGCGCCGCCGGCGCCGCTCTCGGCCCCGACCGGGTGGTCGAGGCCGAGATCAGCATGGGCGGCGAGGACTTCGCGTTCTACCTCGAGCAGGTGCCCGGAGCGATGATCCGTCTCGGTTGCGGCATTCCCGGCTCCGACGTCAAGTTCGACATACACCAGTCGGCCTTCGACGTCGACGAACGGGCCATCGGCTACGGCGTACGGGTCATGGTGCACACGGCGCTGGCCGCGCTGTCCGCCGGAGCCTTCTGACCCCGACGGCCCCGACGTCCACGACGGCCACGACGTCCACGACGTCCACGACGTCCCCGCCGTCTCACTCGGCGGTTCGCGGTCGGGGCCGGCGTAGCCGGCGTACCGCCCACAGCGCGGCGAGGGCTGGCAGGCCGAGGCCGAGCAGCCAGGGGAGCAGCGCACCGAGCACGGTCAGCAGGATCCGCAGCGAGCCGGCGAAGGCGTGCCAACCGCGTTCGAAACCGGCGCTGAAGCCGGTTGCGGACCGGTGTGCCGGCGCTTTCGCGGCCGCCTGCGGGCCGAGGATCACCGCGGTGAGCGTGGACAGCGTCGTGAGGTCGTCGAGCTTGCTCTTGCGGGACTTCAACGACTCCAGATCGGCTTCCCGGCGGGACAGTTCCGACTCCAGCGACACGATGTCGCCGATGTTCTGGGCCTTGGCGAGCAGCTCCCGGACCCGGTCGACGCTGGCCTGGCCGGTCGCGATTCGGGCGTTCAGGTCGGTCACCTGGTCGGTTACGTCCTCAGTGGACAGCTGTCGGCTCTCGTCCCGTCCGTTGGCGCCGAGCTTGCTGACGCCGTCCACGACGCCGGTGAAGCGGGCCGACGGCACCCGCAGGGTCAGCCGAGCCTGGGAGCGGTCCTTGTCGCTGGTACGGTCGTCGCCCCCCACGAACCCACCGGCGCTCGTGGCGAGCGCGCTCACGTCGGCGGCCGCACGCCCGACGTCGGAGACCCGGATCGTGACGGTGCCGGTGAAGATCAGGGCGCGGGAGTCGGTCGCCAGCTGAGCCGGAGGGTCGGCGCCGGGTTTGCCGGCGGTACCTCCATGCGCCGGCTCTTGTGCCATGGGGCCGGCGCCCGACGCGACGCGGTCGCCGCCGGCTGCGGCCGGTTGCCGCTGGGCGCCGGCGTTCGACGTGCTTCCGCTGCTGCTGCTCGCCGAGCAGCCGGCAGTGATGACGATGACTGTCGTGGATGCCAGGGCGGCGGCGATGAGCCGCCCTGAGGGGTTCAGGACTGACATGTGGTCTCCCCGGGTAGGGTCACGATCGTCAAGCCCCCGTCCGACGCGCCCGACCTGCCGCCGGGTTCCCGCCGCGGATACCGGTTTCGATGCGAGGAGGTCACGATGAGGTTGACGAAGTTCTCCCACTCCTGCGTACGCCTTGAGCACGACGGCGGTGTCATCGTGATCGACCCCGGCTCGCTGTCGGAGCGGGAAGCGCTGGACGGGGTCGACTCGGTATTGATCACTCACGAGCACTTCGACCACCTCAACGTCGACGCGCTCGCCGACGCGCTGGGCAAACGGCCGGCCATCGAGGTGTACACGCACCCGGACGTGATGGGGAAGCTCGGCGACCTGGCCGACGCGGCCAAGCCGGTCGTTCCCGGTCACGAGTTCACCGCGGCCGGCCTGCGGGTACGGGCGTACGGGGGCCTGCACGCGATCATCCACCCGGAGCTGCCACGCGTCGCCAACGTCGGGTTCTTCGTCGAGGCGCCGGACGGCGACGGCGGGGTCTACCACCCCGGCGACTCGTTCGACGTGCCGACCGACGCCCGGGTGGACACGCTGTTCGTACCCGTCGCGGGGCCGTGGCTCAAGCTCGCCGAGGCGGTCGAGTTCGTCCGCCAGGTGGCGCCCCGACGTGCGTACGCGATGCACGAGGCCGTGCTGAACGAGACCGGGTTCATGGTCACCGACAACAACATGGCCAACCTGGTGCGCACCGAGTACGCGCGGTTGGAACCGGGGCGTCAGATCGAACTCTAGGGTCGGCGCTGGGCCAAGATGGGTGGGTGCATGCCGATCCGCTCGCCCAGGTCATGACCGATCTGTACGCGCTGCCCCCGGAGGAGTTCGTGGCCGCGCGCAACGACGCCGTGAAGCGGGCCAGGGCCGCCGGCGACCGTCGACTCGCGACCGAGATAGGCGCGCTGCGCCGGCCGACGGTCGGTGCCTGGGTGGTCAACCTGCTGGCCCGGCAGCGACCGGAGCTGGTCGACGAGCTGCTGGTGCTGGGGGAGTCGCTGCGGTCGGCGCAGCGCGAACTGCGCGGCGACGACCTGCGGGAACTGTCGATGCGCCGGCGGGCGGTGGTCGCGGCGCTGTCCCGGGAGGCGATCCGGCTCGCCGGTCGTGCCAACTTGCCGGCTGCCGAGATCGAAGCCACTCTCACCGCCGCGCTGGCCGACCCAGCCGTCGCCGAGCAGGTGCGCGCCGGGCAGCTCACCCGGGCCGTCACGTACGCCGGGTTCGGCGAGACCCCGCGCCCCAAGCTGCGTCTGATCCACGGCGGCGAGGCGGAGCCCGAGCCCGGCCCGCCGGACGGGAGCCCGACGGCGAAGACTTCCACGACGGGGAAGGCGCCGGCGAAGGCCACGGAGGCGGAGCGCCGGGCCGCGGAGAAAGCGGCGGAGGAGGCCGCACGCAAGGCGGCGGAGGCGGAGCGCCGGGCGGCGGAGAGAGCCGCGGAGGCCGAGCGCCGGGCCGCCGCCGCGGCGGCCGCCGCGGAGCGCCGCCGGGCCCGCGCCGCCGCGCACCGCGAACTGCTGGCGGCACGTACCGAACTGGCGGAGGCCGAAGCGGCGCGGGTACTGGCGGAGAAGGCCGTGACGGCGGCGCGCCGGCGGGTGGAGAAGGCCGCCGCCGCGCTGGACGGCCTGGCAACCGACGAGTAGCGGCGTGACGCACCGCGACGGTACCGGCACAATGACCGCATGACGCCCGAGCAGACAGCGGCCGCCGTGAAGAGCGCCGTCCTCGAACTCGGCGGCGCCTTCTGGCACGACCCGCGTACGACCCGCAAGGCGCGCCAGCTCGGGCTGACCGGTTGGGCGTTCTACGTCGCCGGGCGTGCCGGCGCGCTGGGCGACGTACACGCCGACGTCGCGGCCGCCGCGATGGGTTTCATCGCGCCCGACGCGGTCCGGGACGGGTGGGACGCGGCCCTGCGAGTGGCGTCGCCGCGGGAGATCGCCGGGCACAGCGCCGCCGAGTGCGGTCGGTGGGGCCGGGAGAACCTGGAGTCGTTCTACGGGCTGCCCCGCCTGCTGGGGCTGGCCGAGCGGGTGGCGGTGGACGCCGACCCGACCGGGATGCCGTTGTTCGCCGCGTGGCGGGCGATGCCCGTACCCGAAGGCGGCCCCGGCGCCCGGGCCGCCGTCCTGCTCCACCTGCTGCGTGAGCACCGCTGCGGTGCGCACGTGCAGGCCGTACGCGCCAGTGACCTCACCCCGCTGGAGGCCATCGTGGCGGGGCCGGACGGTGAGTCGGGGGCCACCGAGTTCGGCTGGCGGCCGCCGTACCCGGCGTACGCGCCGCTCGTACGCAAGCGCGCGTGGGCCGAGGCGCTCACCGACCGGATCGCCGGTGGGGCCTACCGGGTCTTGACCTCCGAGGAGCGCCGCGAGCTGGTCGACCTGCTCGACGCCGCGCGGAAGCTGCAGAAGGACCCGCACGCCGAACGGGCGCCGGCAGACCGCCAGCCGTACCCGTTCGCCAGGCCCGGTCGGGCGTACGACTGGGCCGTGAACAGAGGCCCGGAGTTCCGTTAGTCCCGGGTGGGCCGTGACCGCAACCGCTCGACGTAGTCGGCCGGCGCGCCCGCCTTCTCCGCCGCCTGGACCAGCTCGCTCAGGTACCAGGCGGTCGGCGAGCCGCCTTCGTAGCCGGTGAACACGTAGACCCATGCGGTCACGTCGCCGTCGAGCGTCGCCACCCGTACATGGATCTTCCGGTAGGTCCCGGCCGTGACGCCCTCGACCTCGTCGAGCTGCCGGCCGTCCTCGGGGTGTACGTCGTAGAGCGCCACGAAGACCCGGTCGCCGGGCGACTCGACGACCGTGGCGACCGCGCCCTCCCAGCCGAGGACGTCGCCCCCGGCGAAGGTCAACCGCCACCCTTCGATCCAGCCCACGCCCACCATGGGCGAGTGGGGGCAGTATGCCCGCATGCGGGCGGGGTCCAGGTTTGAGCCGTACGCGGCGTAGTGACGCACGGGCCCGACGATAGCGTCCGGCGGGCCGCCCCGAGAATACTGCGTAGCGTGTCGGGAGCGATATGCGACGCGGTGCCTGGTCGGTGGTGCTTTCGCTCTAGGCTTGGCCTGTGAATCGGGTAGTGATCATCGGTGGAGGTCCTGCGGGTTACGAGGCCGCGTTGGTCGCGGCGCAGCTCGGGGCAGAGGTGACGGTCGTCGAGCGGGAGGGCGCGGGCGGCGCGTGCGTACTGCACGACTGTGTGCCGTCGAAGACGTTCATCGCCAGCTCGGATGTGGTGACCGCCTATCGGGACACCGAGGAGTTCGGTATCCGGGGCGCCAGCCTGGAGACCGTCAGCGTCGACGCGTCGGTGGTCAACGGCCGGGTCAAGCGGCTGGCCGCCGCGCAGTCCGCCGACATCTGCGCCAAGCTGACCAAGGCGGGCGTACGGTTCGTGCAGGGAACGGCCCGGCTGAGCCCGGAGACCGTCGGGCATCTCCACCGCGTCGTCGTGACCCCGGCCGACGGCGATGAGTACGCCGTCGACGCCACCACGGTCCTGATCGCGACCGGCGCCACTCCGCGGGTGCTCCCGGACGGCCGTCCCGATGGCGAGCGGATCCTCGACTGGCGGCAGGTGTACGACCTGACCGAACTGCCCGAGCACCTGATCGTGGTCGGCTCCGGCGTGACCGGCGCCGAGTTCGCGTCGGCGTACCTGGCCATGGGGGTGGAGGTCACGCTGGTCTCCAGCCGTGACCGGGTGATGCCGACCGAGGACCCCGACGCCGCCGTGGTCATCGAGCACGTCTTCCGTTCGCGCGGCATGAACATCCTGGGCCGGGCCCGCGCGGCCGCCGCCCGGCGTACCGCCGACGGGGTGGTCGTCGAACTGCAGGACGGCCGCACGGTCGAGGGTTCGCACGTGCTGATCGCCGTCGGCGCGATCCCCAACACCACCGGCCTCGGGCTGGAGGAGTACGGCGTGGAGATCGGCCGCGGCGGGTACGTGACCGTCGACCGGGTGTCGCGTACGAACGTGCCGGGCATCTACGCCGCCGGCGACTGCACCGGCGTGCTGCCGCTGGCCAGTGTGGCGGCGATGCAGGGCCGGATCGCGATGTGGCACGCGCTCGGCGAGGCGGTGTCGCCGCTGCGGCTGCAGACGGTCGCCTCCAACGTGTTCACCGACCCCGAGCTCGCCTCGGTCGGGGTGAGCCAGGCGGACGTCAGCAGCGGCAAGGTGCCGGCCCGTACGGTCATGCTGCCGCTGACGGGCAACGCGCGGGCGAAGATGATGGGCCTGGACGACGGGTTCGTGAAGCTGTTCTGCCGGCCCGCCTCGGGGCTGGTGGTCGGCGGGGTGGTCGTGGCGCCGAAGGCGAGCGAGCTGATCCTGCCGATCGCGATGGCCGTCGAGAACCACCTCAACGTCGACCAGCTGGCCCACACCATCACGATCTACCCGTCGCTGTCGGGCTCCGTCGCGGAGGCGGCCCGCCAGCTCATGCAGCACGAGTTCGAATAGCTCTCATGGGAGGGGGACGCGGATGTCGCGCTTGTGGTCGACCACGGCCGCGGCCGAGATCGTCGCCTCGAGCGGTAGGAACTCCAGGCAGCGGCGGATCGCCTCGGCGAGTACCGGCCGGGGTACCCGCATCGACATCGTGGCGTGCGGCACCCAGGCGCCCGGCGCGTACAGCTCCGACAGTTCGATGCCGGCTTCGTGCAGCCGCCGCCACACCTCGGCCTGGTGGCGCAGCAGGTCGGCGCTCGGAGCGGGGCCGAGAAACAGCACCCGGCCGACGAACTGTCCGGCGTACTGGAACGACAGCCGCAGCGGCGGCGCTGCGGGCAGCCCCGCGAGCGCCTTGGTGACGGTGTCCGCGTCGAGCAGTTCCGCGCCGACGAGCGACAGGTGGGGCCGGTGGCGTCCGCTGATCTGCCGAAGCGTCGGCACCTCGTCGGCCGCGAGGGCGTTCCACAGGACGTGGATGCGCCGCTCCGCAGCCCCGTCGAAGTACAGTTCGAGCGCCGCGGTCATGGTGTGACCTGGCAGGTCGGGCACCAGTACGAGTTGCGCCCGGCCAGCGGCGCGGTCCGTACCGGGGCGCCGCAGACCAGACACGGCTGACCGGTGCGGCGGTACACGTACACCTCGCCGCCGTGCCGGTCGACCCGCGGCGGGCGGCCCATCGCCTCCGGGGTGTGCGCGGCGTGCACCGTATCGATTCTGCCCACCCCGACAGCGGCCCGCATCAGCGCCCGCAGGTCGGTCCAGATCTCCTGCCAGGCCTGCGGCGACACCGACCGGCCGGGCGTCGTCGGCGGCAGGCCGGCGCGGAAGAGCGCTTCGGTGACGAAGATGAGACCGGTGCCGGCGACGATCGACTGATCGAGCAGGAGCGCCCCGATCGGCTTGGCGCTGCGCCGGATCCGCGCGTACGCGGCGTCCGGGTCGGCGTCGTCGCGTAGCGGGTCGGCGCCCAGCCGGCCGATGAGCGCGTCGACCTCGGGTGGGTCCAGCAGCTCGCACACGGCGGGTCCGCGCAGGTCGAGCCAGTGCTCGTCGGCGGAAAGCCGCAGCCGGACCTCGCCGACCGGCGGTGGGGGAGCGCCGTCGCCGTCAGTGAATTTGCCGTACAGGCCGAGGTGGATGTGCAGGGTACGGTCGCCGGTGTACCGGTGCAGGAGGTGTTTTCCGTACGCGTCGGTGGACTCCAGGACCTGGCCGGAGATCAGGGCCGCGCCGTCGGCGAAGCGCCCCTGCGGGCTGCCCGCGGTCACGAGCCTTCCACCGAAGAGCTTCCAGTGCCGATCGGCGAGTCGGCGGATGGTGTGTCCCTCGGGCATCGCTCGACGGTACCGGGACGGCCGGAGCGGTCAGCCGTAGAGGCGGGCCGCGTACTCCGGGCCGTAGTAGCGCTCCAGCTCCTCGAGCGTCTCCGGGATCTGCTGCACGCTCTTGACGAGCTGGGGGTGCGACGGCAGTGCGTCCGGGTGCCAGGTCTCCGGCTTCCACAGCGAGGATCGCATGAACGACTTCTGGCAGTGGAAGAAGATCTGCTCGATCTCCACGAGGATCGCCAGGTGGGGCCGGTGACCCTGGACGGTCATCTGGTCGAAGAACGGCGCCTCGCGGACCAGCCGGGCCCGGCCGTTGATGCGCAAGGTCTCGTTACGGCCGGGGATCAGGTAGAGCAGGCCGACGTGCGGGTTGCTGAGGATGTTGTGGAAGCCGTCGGCGCGGCGGTTGCCGGGGCGGTCCGGGATCGCGATGGTCGTGTCGTCGAGGACGTGGGTGAAGCCGGGTGGGTCGCCCTTGGGGGACACGTCGCAGGTCCCGTCCGCGGACGCGGTGGCGACCAGGCAGAACGGGGATGCCGCGAGCCACTCGCGGTCGCGCTCGTGCAGCCGTACCCGCTCCTTGGTGACCGCCCGTGGCATCGGCTCGCCGAGTAGGTCGCGCAGCTCGGCCGGTGATGTGATCTCGATGAATCCGGTGGTGTCGACCATCGTGCGCCTCCCGCCAATAGCGTCCTGAGTGGACGGTACCGCGTCGCTCAAGTCATTTGTGTGGGTCAGCGCGGGAACGGGTAGCCAAAGGGCAGAACCCTACCCGGAACTTACGGAGGTCAGCATGGACGACGCTCAGACCGGCGCTCGGGCCCCCGCCTCTACGAGCCCTGTTCGCCAGACGGTCGGCGAGGCCACCGACGCCGCCACCCAGGCGGCCGGGAACGTGACCGACACCGCCGCCGACCAGGCGCGTCAGGTGGCCGGCGAGGTCTCCGACCAGGCCCGCGGGGTGGCCGCCGAGCTTCGCGACCAGGTGGGTGGGCAGGTCCGCACCCAGAACGACCGGCTGGTCGACGGCATCCGCCGCATGGCGGACGAGCTCGACGGGATGGTCGGCGACGGCGACAGCTCGCCCGCCCGTACCGTGGTCTCCCGCGTCGCGCAGGGTAGTCGTCAGATGGCCGACTACCTGGCCGACCGCGGCCCCGAGGGCGTCCTCGACGAGGTGCAGGACTTCGCGCGGCGCCGTCCGGGCGCGTTCCTCGCGACCGCTCTGGTCAGCGGCTTCGTGATCGGGCGGCTCGGCAAGGGGGTCTTCGGCGCCACGACGGAGACGTCGACGACCCGCACGACGCCGACGACCCCGATGCCGCACCGGGACACGATGGTGCCCGACATCCCTCGGATGAGGTCGGAACCGGCGTACCCGACCGCCGGCTACCCCACGAGCGCCGTCGAACCGGGACATCCCAACGGCACGGGTACGGCCGGCCCGACAGGTGTAGGTACGGCGTCGACGCCGATGGTGGCGTCGGAGACCGACTACCCGCCGCCGGCGTCGGAGTCGGGTGCCACCACCGAGTACCGGTCGACCGGGACCGGTAGGCCGATGCCCATGCCCGAGTCGGTCGGTGCCAGCACGTCGTTCGAGCGCGGTGTCGCCAGTGGATCGACGGGCGCGCAGCGCGACGACGCGACCTTGGACGGAATGTCATGACGGCCCCGTACGAGACGCGCGGCGACACGCTCCACACCGAGCCCAAGGAGACGTCGATCGGCCAGCTGATCAGCGACATCAGCGATGACCTGTCGCGGCTGTTCCGCCAGGAGGTGGAGCTCGCCAAGGCCGAGCTGCGCCAGGAGGCGGTGAAGGCCGGGAAGGCGGCCGGGATGCTGGGCGGCGCCGGCTTCGCCGGGTACATGGTGGCGCTGCTGTTGACGCTCGCCGTCATGTTCGGTCTCGGCAACGTGATGGATCTCGGGTGGGCGGCGCTCATCGTGGCTGTCGTCTGGGCGGTCGTCGGGGTCGTGCTGTACGCGAAGGGGCGGCGCAAGATGAGCACCGTCTCGCCGATGCCCCGCCAGACCGTCGAGACGATCAGGGAGGACGCGCAATGGCTGAAGAACCCGACCGGATAAGGGACGACATCGAGCGGACCCGGGCCACGCTCGCCCGGGACGTGGACCGGCTGGCCGACCGGACCAGCCCGACCCGGGTGGCCCAGCGGCGCTGGACCGCCGTGAAGGAGAAGGTGCGCGGCGTGAGCGACAAGGTGATGGGTACGTCGTACGACACGACCCATTCGGTGCAGGACATGGCGGGACAGGCCGGCGACAAGGCCAGCTACCTGGCGAACCGGGTGAGCGACAAGGCCAGCGACGCCGCCGGCGAGGTGGCGGACACCGTACGCCGGGCGCCGCGGGCGGTGGCGAGCAAGACACAGGGCAACCCGATCGCGGCCGGCGTGATCGCGTTCGGGGTGGGCCTGCTCGCGGCATCGCTGATTCCGGAGAGCGACGTGGAGCGCCGGGCCGCGCGCCAGTTGCGCGACAACGCCGGTGACCTCGTCGACCGGGTGCGCGAGCCGCTGATGGAGTCGGCTCAGCAGGTCAAGGACGAGATGTCGGGCACCGTACGCGAGGCGGTCGGCCAGGTGAAGGACACCGCCATGGACGCGGCGCAGACGACGGCGCAGGAGGCGAAGTCGTCCGCCCAGGACGCCGCGGAGCAGGTGCGCAGCGCCACCTGAGCGCGCCGTGCCAGCGATCGGTCCGGGGTACCCGGCCGGACCTGTCCACCGGGTACCCCATGATCGAAGCGTGAAAATATGCGTGCCCGGCAATTGGGCCGCATACGCTCGACGACGTGTTAGTCGTCACGACGGAGAACCTGCCCGGATACGAGATCCGGGCCGTGCTGGGTGAGGTGCTCGGCGTAACGGCCTGCACCCGTAACCCCTATGCGGCCGGCTTCCGCACCCTCGATGGCGGCCAGGGCGCGGAGATGGCGCAGGTGCTGGTGCAGAGCCGGGCGTCGGCCATTTCGCAGATGGTCAACGCGGCGCGCCGCCGCGGCGCCACGGCGGTTGTCGGCATGCGCTTCGACAACCGTGACATCACCGCCCACTGGGTCGAGCTGTGCGCGTACGGCACCGCGGTGGTGGCGTACCCGGTCACCGAGGAGGCCCGGCGGCATTACGACGCGGCAGCCGACGCCGAGGCGTCGGTATAGGCCTCGGCCTACCTCAGCTCGCAGATCACCGCGCCGGCCGGCACGACCTCGCCGACCGCCGCGGTCAGGCCGGTGACCACGCCGGCCTTGTGGGCGTTGAGCGGCTGCTCCATCTTCATCGCTTCGAGGACGACGATGGTGTCGCCCTCGGCCACCGTGTCGCCTTCGGACACCGCCAGCTTGACGATGGTGCCCTGCATCGGACTGGTCAACGCGTCGCCGCTCGCGGCACCGGCCTGCTTGCGCCCCGCGCCCCGCTTGCGGGCGGCCTTCGGAGCGGTCCCGGCCGCCGCCGGGGCGGCCGCTCCGAAGCCGGCGGGGAGGGAGACCTCCAGCCGCTTGCCGCCCACCTCGACCACGACCGTCTCGCGCGGCTCCGCGGCGGTGTCGCGCGGCTCCGCGGCGGTGTCGGCGCCGGCCGCGCCGGAGAACGGCGGGATCTGGTTGTCGAACTCGGTCTCGATCCAGCGGGTGTGCACCCGGAACGGCTCGTCGGTGAACGCCTCGTCGCGCACGATCGCCCGGTGGAACGGCAGTGCGGTGGCCATGCCGTCGACCACCATCTCGTCGAGCGCGCGCCGGGCCCGCTCGATCGCCTGCTGGCGGTCCTCGCCACTGATGATGACCTTGGCGAGCAGCGAGTCGAAGTTGCCGCCGATGACGCTGCCGGATTCGATGCCGGTATCGACGCGTACGCCCGGTCCTTCGGGTAGCCGCAGCGTGGTGACCGTGCCGGGAGCCGGCAGGAAGTTTCGCCCCGGGTCCTCGCCGTTTATGCGGAACTCGATGGAGTGCCCGCGCGGGGTCGGGTCGGCGTCGAAGCGGAGCTTCTCGCCGTCGGCGATGCGGAACTGCTCGCGGACGAGGTCGATGCCGGCGGTCTCCTCGGTGACCGGGTGCTCGACCTGGAGCCGGGTGTTCACCTCGAGGAAGGAGATGGTGCCGTCGACGCCCACCAGGTACTCGACGGTGCCGGCGCCGTGGTAGCCGGCCTCCCGGCAGATCGCCTTCGCGCTCGCGTGGATCTTGGCGCGCTGCTCGTCGGTCAGGAACGGCGCGGGCGCCTCCTCGACCAGCTTCTGATGGCGGCGCTGCAGCGAGCAGTCCCGGGTGCCGACGACGATCACGTTGCCGTGCTGGTCGGCGAGGACCTGCGCCTCGACGTGGCGCGGGCGGTCGAGGTAGCGCTCGACGAAGCACTCGCCGCGGCCGAACGCCGCCACCGCCTCGCGGGTGGCCGACTCGAACAGGGCGGGGATCTCCTCGATCGTGCGGGCGACCTTCAGGCCGCGGCCACCGCCGCCGAACGCCGCCTTGATGGCGACCGGCAGCCCGTGCTCCTGCGCGAAGGCGACGATCTCGGCGGCGTCGGCCACCGGCTCCGACGTGCCGGGTACGAGCGGAGCGCCGGCGCGCTGGGCGATGTGCCGGGCGGTCACCTTGTCGCCGAGATCGCGGATCGCCTGCGGGGTGGGGCCGATCCAGGTGATGCCGGCGTCGATGACCGCCTGGGCGAAGTCGGCGTTCTCGGACAGGAAGCCGTAGCCGGGGTGCACCGCATCGGCGCCCGCCTTGCCGGCCACGTCGATGAGCTTGTCGATGCGGAGGTAGGAGTCGGCGGCCGTGTCGCCGCCCAGCGCGTACGCCTCGTCGGCGAGCCGGACGTGGAGCGCGTCCCGGTCGGAGTCGGCGTACACGGCGACGCTGGCGAGGCCGGCGTCCTTGCAGGCCCGGATGACGCGGACCGCGATCTCGCCCCGGTTGGCGATGAGCACCTTACGCACCTGCGCGCTCCTCCCGATGCGGCCGGCCGCTGAGGGCGGCGCGGACCCCGACCCGTCGCGCCTGACCGACCGTTATGCCGCGCAGTGTAGCCAAACGGGTGATCGGTTAGCTGCGGTCATCGTCACGTTGTGGGAATGCCGTCCCTCCCAGCAGGCCCGTACGACGTCATTAATTAGCCAAATTTGGCTATACGCTGGGCGGGTGTCAACGACTCGACTGATGATCCTGGGCCTGGTGAAGTGGCTGCAGCCGGTCCACGGGTACGACGTGCGCCGCGAGTTGATGAGCTGGGGTGCCGACCGGTGGGCCAACATCCGGTCCGGATCGGTCTACCACGCGCTACGCACGTTGACCGCCGAAGGGCTGCTCGCCGAGGTCGCCACCGAGCAGGTCGGCGCGCGGCCGGCCCGGACCACCTACCGGATCACGCCGGCCGGTGACCGGGAGTTCGCCGACCTGCTGCGCACGTACTGGTGGGAGTACTCCGAGCCGGTCGACCCGTTCGGGGCGGCGTTTTCCCACCTGCCGGCGCTGTCGCGGCGGGAGGCGGTGGCGGCGCTGCGCAACCGGGCGCGCCTGCTGTCGGCGCGGCTGGAGTCGATGCGGGCGATGCTCGCCGATGAATCTCGCGGCCCGACGTGGTCGGAACATGCGCCGGTCCACCTGTCGTGGCTGGTGGAGCTCATGGTCGCGCGCGGCGAGGCCGAGGTTGCCTGGTGCCACCGGGTCGCCGGGCGCATCGCCGCCGGTGCGGGCCGGCACGACGGTGAGGAGGAATCCGGACCCGCGACAGTAACGAAGCTTGACTATTGAGACGGGTACCTCTAGCTTGTCTGCGTCGGCAAGATGACGCCATAGTGGCGTCAAAATGCCGTCACGCCGCGGGGGACTCGCCGGCGTCCTCGTCACGCTAGGTGTGGAGGCCTGAGTGATCATCGAGACGAAAGGGCTGCGGAAGACGTTCCGCAGCAGAAAAGGGACCGTGGAAGCGGTCCGCGGGGTCGACCTCGTCGTCGACGAGGGGGAGATCTTCGGGTTTCTCGGGCCCAACGGCGCCGGCAAGACGACCACCCTGCGCATGCTCGCGACGCTGCTCACGCCCGACGGGGGAGCGGCGACGATCGCCGGCGCCGACCTGCGCCGCGCGCCGGGCGAGGTGCGCCGTCGCATCGGGTACGTCGCCCAGGGCGGCTGCACCTGGGACGAGGTCAGCGCTCGCGAGGAGCTGATCTACCAGGCGCGCCTGTACGGGGTGGACAAGGCCGAGGCGCGCCGGCGCGCCGAGCACGCCATCGGGGCGTTCCAACTGGAGGCGTTCGCCGACCGCCCGACCAAGACGTACTCCGGCGGGCAGCGTCGCCGGGTGGACATCGCGCTCGGGGTGATCCACCAGCCGCGCGTGGTCTTCCTCGACGAGCCGACCACCGGGCTCGACCCGCAGAGCCGCGCGCACATGTGGGACGAGGTGCGGCGGCTGCGCGACGAGGGGATGAGCGTCTTCATCACCACGCACTACCTCGACGAGGCGGACGCGCTCTGCGACCGGATCGCGATCATGGACCACGGCGAGATCGTGGCGGAGGGCACGTCAGCCGAGCTCAAGCGCCAGATCGCCGGTGACGTGGTGACCGTCGGCCTCGACGGCACCGCGCCCAAGGCGGCGGCCCTGCTGGAGGGCGAGCCCTACGTCAACCGGCTGGAGACCCTCGACGAGGGGCTCCGGCTCTACGTCGACAGCGGCGCCACGGCCATCCCGCAGATTCTGCGCGCGCTGGACGGCGCCGGAATCGCGCTCGCCTCGATCGAACTGCACCGCCCGAGCCTCGACGACGTGTTCCTGGCCCAGACCGGCCGCAGCCTGCGCGACAGTGGCGAAGGAGCCTGACATGAAACTCGTCCGCGACACCTGGATGGTGTTCACCCGGCAGATGACGCTCGTGCTGCGCAACCCGGTCTGGTTGATCGTCGGGATCATGCAGCCGCTGTACTTCCTGCTGCTGTTCGGGCCGCTGCTCAAGGGCGCGCTGCGGATGAGCGCCGAGGACGCGTACCGGTTCTTCGTGCCGGGCCTGCTCGTCCAGCTCGCGATGTTCGGCACGCTGTTCGTGGGCTTCGGCCTGATCGCCGAACTGCGGGCCGGCGTCATCGAGCGGATGCGCGTCACCCCGGTCAGCCGGCTGTCACTGCTGCTCGGCCGGTCGCTGCGGGACATCGTCACGCTGCTGGTCCAGGCCGCGCTGCTGACCGCGCTGTCGCTGCCGTTCGGCCTGTCGGTGCGGCTGCGCGATCTCGTCCTCGCGTTCGCCCTGCTCGCGTTGATCGCGCTGATGCTGTCGGCCACGTCGTACGCGCTGGCGCTCAAGCTGCGCAGCGAAGACGCCCTGGCCCCGCTGATGAACGCGGTCAGCATGCCGATCCTGCTGCTGTCGGGGATCCTGCTGCCGCTGTCCGGCTGGCTGAAGCGGGTCGGGGAGTGGAATCCGTTCACGTACGCCGTGAACGCCTCCCGGGCGCTGTTCGCCGGTGACCCGGGCGACGCGAACGTCTGGAAGGCGCTCGTCATCGTGACCGTGCTGGCGGTCGCCGCCGCGGTCTGGGCGGCCCGGTCGTTCGCCCGCAGCGTCCGCTGACGCGAAGCCGAGGCGAACCGCCCACCGAAATATCGACGGGGCACCGCCGGATCCCACTAGGGTTCCGGTGGTGCCCCGTCTGCTCGTTCGTGACCGCTTGACCTGGTTGACCTACGCTCAGATCGCGACGTGGGGCTACTTCCTCTACGGGTTCAGCCCGGTCGTCCCGCTGCTGCGCGACGAGCAGCACACCAGCCGTACGGTCGCGAGCCTCCACGGCACCGCCTTCGCCGTCGGCGGCGTGCTCAGCGGCCTCCTGCTTCCCCCGCTGGCCCGCCGCTTCGGCCGTGCCGCTCTCACGTGGGGCGGCCTGGTCGGGGTGTCCGCGGCGGCGGTCGGCCTCCTGCTGTCGCACCCGCTGGCCGCCACCCTCACCTGGGCCGTCGTCGGGTCGATCAGCGGCGGGTTCGTGGTCAACGGCGTCACCGCCGTGCTCGCCGACCACCACCGGGACGGCGGTGCCGCCGCGATCAGCGAGGCGAACGCCGGCGCCGCGGGGGCCGGCGTAATCGCGCCGGTCGTCGTCGGGGCCGCCGTCGGGGCCGGCCTCGGGTGGCGTCCCGGACTCGCGGTGACCGCCGGGATCATCGTGCTCGTCGCCGTCGCCGCGGTGGTCTTCCGGATCCGGGTACCCGCCGGAGCGCCGGCCGTGTCGAAGACGGCCGGCGGGCGGCTGCCGAAGCCGTACTGGCTGGCCTGGGTGAGTCTGCTGGCGACCGGGTCGGTCGAGGTGTGCCTCAATCTGTGGGTCGCCGACGTCCTGCGTACCCACGCGCGGGTGAGCCCCGCCGGCGCTACGGCGGCGGTGTCCGCGATGGTCGTCGGCCTGTTCGTCGGCCGGCTGGCGGGCAGCCGGCTCGTGCTCCGCCTGCCCAGCACCGCCGTCCTGTTCGCCGCCCTGGCGCTCAGCGGCGCCGGGTTCACCGCGTTCTGGTTCGCCACCGTGCCGTGGCTCGCGCTCTCCGGTCTGGTGGTCGTCGGCCTGGGCAACGCGCTGCACTATCCGCTGGGCATGGCGCTCGCGGTCGAACACTCGGCCGGCCAGCCCGACGTGGCGGTGGCGCGGACCTCGTACGCGGTGGGCCTGTCGTTCGGGGGCGCGCCGTTCCTGCTGGCGGTGATCGCCGACCGCGTCGGCCCGCACCTGGCGTTCCTGCTGGTACCGGTGTTTCTGGCCGTGTCGGCCGCGGCGGTCGCCGGGCTGCGGCGCCGGGTCGGACCGCCCGACGGCGCGTTCGTCGTCAGCGCACCCGCGGTCAGTCCGCCTGCCAGAAGCTGATGATCTCCAGGCCCAGCTCGGACATCATCCGGCGCAGCAGCGGCAGGGACAGGCCGATGACCGTACCCGGATCGCCCTCGATCCGGTCGACGAACGGCCCGCCGAACCCGTCGAGCGTGAACGCGCCGGCGACGCGCAGCGGCTCGCCGGTCGCCACGTACGCGGCGATCTCGTCGTCGGTGAGGTCGGCGAAGTGGACAGTGGTCGCCGCCACCTCCTCGACGCTGCGGCCGGTCCGCACGTCGATCAGGCAGTGGCCGGTGTGCAGGACCCCCGAGCGGCCGCGCATGGACCGCCAGCGGCGTACCGCGTCATCGGCGTCGCTCGGCTTGCCGAAGATCTGACCGTCGAAGGCCAGGACCGAGTCGCAGCCGAGGACCAGCACCCGTTCCGGGGCGGCGTTCTGTTCCGGGGCGGCGCCCACCCGGGCCGCGACCGCCTCGGCCTTGAGCCGGGCGAGCGTGCCGCTGAGGGTGTCGGGCCGCTCGGCCGGCACCGTCGATTCGTCGACGCCGCTGACGATCACGTCAGCCGGGATGCCCGCCGCCTTCAGCAGTTGCAGGCGGGCCGGGCTGGCGGAGGCCAGCACCAACTTGGTCGTCGTCACGTCCGTTCCCTGAATCTTGGGGAGTTCGACACCGGATACGATGTCAAACTCCCCAAGATCGTGAAAAGCAGGGGGTCAGCGGCGGCGCTTGCTGCCGGCCTTGCTCCCGGCCGTCGCCGGGGTGGCGGGCTCGGGCAGCGTACCCACCGCCGAGACCGTGCCGCGGCGGATGCCGATCTGGCGCATCACGTGGTAGACGACGATCGCGGCGACCGAGCCGAGCGCGATCCCGTTGAACATCAGGTTGCCGGCCTTCCACGCGAAGTCCGCGATACCGATGATCAGCGCGACGGCCGCGGTCATGAGGTTGGCCGGGTTGGTGAAGTCCACCCGCGCCTGCACCCAGATCCGTGCGCCGAGCACTCCGATGAGGCCGTACAGGACGACCGTCGCCCCGCCCAGCACGCCGGCCGGGATCGTGTTGATGAGCGCGCCGAACTTCGGCGAGAGGCCGAGCAGGAACGCGACGACGCCGGCCACCCAGTACGCCGCCGTCGAGTAGACCCTGGTCGCCGCCATGACGCCGATGTTCTCCGCGTACGTGGTGGTGCCCGAGCCGCCGCCCGCGCCGGCCAGGACCGTCGCCAGGCCGTCACCCATGAACGCGCGGCCGAGCATGTGGTCCAGCGGCCGGCCGGTCATCGACGACACCGCCTTGACGTGGCCGACGTTCTCGGCGATCAGGACGAGCACGACGGGGACGAACAGCGCGACCACGCTCGGGTTGAACTTCGGCGCGGTGAAGTCGGGCAGGCCCACCCAGGCGGCCTTCTCCACGGCCGTGAAGTCGAGCTGGCCCTGCAGCGCCGCCGCGATGTACCCCGCGACCACGCCGATCAGGATCGACAGCCGGCCGAGAAGCCCGGCGAAGACGACCGTGACGAGCAGGATCACCACGAGCGTCACGAGCGCGGTGACCGGCTGCTTGACGAAGTTCGACTTGGCGACCGGGGCCAGGTTGAGCCCGATCAGGGCGACGATCGCGCCGGTGACGACCGGCGGCATGAGCCGCTCGATCCAGCCGGCGCCGGCCTTGTGCACGATGAGGCCGATGATCGCGAACAGCACGCCGGCCGTGATGATCCCGCCGAGCGCGGTCGCCTTGCCGTGCGCGGCCGAGGCCGCGGTGACCGGCGCGATGAACGCGAAGCTGGAGCCCAGGTAGCTGGGGAGCCGGTTCTTCGTGATCAGCAGGAACAGAATGGTGCCGATGCCGGAGAAGAACAGCGTCGTGGCCGGCGGGAAGCCGGTCAGCAGCGGCACGAGGAACGTCGCGCCGAACATCGCGAGTACGTGCTGAGCGCCGATGCCGATGGTTCGGGGCCAGCTGAGCCGTTCATCAGGAGCGACCACTTCACCGGGGCGGATCTGCCGCCCGTCGCCGTGTAGCCGCCAGTTCCAATCGATCATGTTTGCCCTCGCCGTGTGACCGGGATACCCGGATTGGCGGGAGCGTATCCGCTGCTCCGGTGCAGGTCGCAGCAGGGTGGACCCGCTCGGCGCGCCGCGCTCGGGGGATTCTCAGACGACGGAGGCTCAGCCGGGGAAGGCTCAGACGGGGAAGGCTCAGACGGGGAAGGCTCAGACGGGGAAGGCTCAGCCGGGTAGGCCGGAGGCGCGCCAGGCGCCGGGGCCCGGTCGCAGGGAGGCTCCGGGCAGCGCGCTCCTACGCCAGCGCTCCGGGGCCGGCACGGCGGCCGGCGCGGTCGCAGTCGCGCCGGAGCGTCCCCAGAGCACGCCGACCAGCGCGGCCAGCTCCTCCGCGGTCGGAGCGCCGCGCAGCACCCGCAGCGCCGGAGCGGTGTCGTCGGCCACGGCCACCTCCGGGGAAGATCTTGCTGTTACGGGCGCCGGGCCCGCGTACCCGACCTTATCGGGGATCTGACCGGCGTCGACCTCCGGTGTGACACAGCCCATGACGGTGGGTGCGGGAACGTTCCCGAAATGGGGCACACTGGCCGTCTTAGGGCCCGTTCACGGCGGTTCAGAATTTGACACGCACCGCTGTAAGGGGTGGCGATCGCGTATGCCCACTGTCCGACCGGGTATGTTCTCCGGGTGTCGGCTCCGCAGCCTCTCCTCGCCGAGCGCTACCGTCTGATCCGGTCGCTCGGCCAAGGCGGCATGGGTCGCGTCTGGTTGGCCCGCGACGAAGTCCTGCACCGCGACGTGGCCATCAAGGAGGTCGTCCCGCCGCAGGGGCTGACGCCGCAGGAGCGCGACGACATGCGTACGCGCACGCTGCGCGAGGCGCGTACCGCCGCCCGGCTCAACCACCCCAGCGTCGTGCGGGTCTACGACATCGTCCAGACGGATGTCCACCCATGGATCGTCATGGAGTACGTGCCGTCGCGGTCCCTGCACCAAGTGGTCAATGAGGACGGACCGCTGCCGCCCGACCGCGTCGCCGAGATCGGACTGCAGGTGCTCGGCGCGCTGCGCGCCGCCCACCGGGCCGGTGTGCTGCACCGCGACGTCAAGCCCAGCAACGTGCTCCTGACCGACGACGGCCGCGTCGTGCTGACCGACTTCGGACTGGCGACGATGCCCGGCGAGGCGACGGTGACCCGGCCCGGCATGGTGCTCGGCTCCCCGGCGTACATCGCGCCCGAGCGGGCCCGGCAGGGCCAGGCGGGGCCGGAGTCCGACCTGTGGTCGCTCGGCGCGACCCTGTACGCGGCGGTGGAGGGTAACCCGCCCTACCAGCGGTCGTCGGCCATCGAGACGTTGACCGCGCTGGTGACGGAGGAGCCGCCCCCGCCCCGGCACGCCGGCCCACTGCGTCCCGTCCTCAACGGGCTGCTGCGCAAGGACCCGGCCGATCGGATGGGCGCCGAGGAGGCCGAGCGGCTGCTGCGGCGGGCGACCGGTGGCCGGATCGGTACCCGGTTGCGGCTGATACCCAAATCCCGATCGGGCACGACGCGGGTGTTCCCGGCGACGTCGCCGGCGTCCACGCCGACCCCGGCCCGGGCTGGCGACACCGCTCGCGCGGCCGACGCCGGTGCGACAGCTCGTGCGTCCGACGCCGGCGCCGCCGCGAAGTCCGCGCCGGTGGCGGCTCCCGCTGCCGCGGCGGAATCCGCTTCCACACCGGCCGATGCCACGCCCGCCGCGGCGGCTGACTCCGCTCCCGAAGCGACGGCGGTGATCCGACCGTCCAGCGGCGAGGCGACCACGATCATCAGGCCGGACCCGAGCGGCGCCGAGCAGACCCGCATGCTGTCGGCGGGCACCCGTACCCAGTCGCCACCGGCGGCCGAGCCCACCGGTGGCGACGACGCCGCGAAGGTGGACGACGCCGCGAAGGTGGACGGTGCCGCGAAGGTGGACGGTGCCGCGAAGGTGGACGGTGTCGAGCGGATCGAGCGCCCGGAGCCCCCGGGGGCTTCTCCCGTGCCGGCAGATGTACCCGGGACGCCCGGACCGCGCGTACGCCGGTCCTGGCTGATCGCCGCCATCGTGATCGCGGTGATCATCGTGCTCGTCGTGGTCTCCGTCGCCCTGGCGCGCAGCGGTCGCTCGTCCAACGGAGCCCACGCCCCGGCGTCGGCCCCGCCCTCGCGGTCGGCGACCGCCGGTGCCGCACCGCCGCCCGCCTCGCCGTCACCGACGGGCGCCGCGTCGAGTGCGCCCGCGGCGGGTACCGGCAACGGTTCGACGAGCCCGGCCGTGCAGCCCACGGCCACCGGCCCGGCGATACCGGCCGGCTGGCACATGTACACCGACCCGACCGGCTTCAGCGTCGCCGTGCCGGACAACTGGACCATCTCGCACGACGGCACGATCATCTACTTCCACGACCCGAGCGACGGCCGGCTGCTCGGCATCGACCAGACCGACAAGCCCAACATGGACCCGGTCGCCGACTGGCAGCGGCAGCGCGATCGCCGGGTGCCGGCCGGCGACTTCCCCGGTTACCAGGAGATCGGCATCCGATCGGTCGGCTACTGGAAGGCGTGTGCCGACTGGGAGTTCACCTACGACCGGGGCAATGGCCGCGTCCACGCGATCAACCGCGGGTTCGTGACGTCGGACCACCAGGCGTACGGCATCTGGTGGTCCACGCCCGACTCGAGCTGGCAGGACAGCCTTTCGTACTTCCAGACCATCACGAGCACGTTCACGCCGAAGCCCTGAGGACGCCCGGCGCCCTCAGGGCTTCGCGTTGGATCACAGCGGGATGTTGCCGTGCTTCTTCGGCGGGAGCGTCTCGCGCTTGGTACGCAGTGCCCGCAGCCCCTTGACGACCTGCACCCGGGTCGCGGACGGCGCGATCACGGCATCCACGTAGCCGCGCTCGGCCGCCACGTACGGGTTGGCCAGGGTGTCCTCGTACTCCTGGATCAGCTCTGCCCGCAGCGCTGCCGGATCGGCGGCCTCCTTGAGCTCCTGGCGGTACAGGATGTTGACCGCGCCCTGCGCGCCCATGACCGCGATCTGCGCCGTCGGCCAGGCGAAGTTGAGGTCGGCGCCGAGGTGCTTGGAGCCCATGACGTCGTACGCCCCGCCGTACGCCTTGCGCGTGATGACGGTGACCTTCGGCACCGTGGCCTCGGCGTACGCGAAGATCAGCTTTGCGCCGCGGCGGATGATGCCGTCCCACTCCTGGCCGGTGCCGGGCAGGAAGCCGGGGACGTCGACGAAGGTCACGATCGGGATGTTGAACGCGTCGCAGGTGCGTACGAACCGGGCCGCCTTCTCGGACGCCGCGATGTCGAGGCAGCCGGCGAAGTGCATCGGCTGGTTGGCCACGACGCCGACCGGACGGCCCTCGACCCGGCCGAAGCCGACGATGATGTTCTGCGCGTACAGCGGCTGCACCTCGAGGAAGTCGTCGACGACCGACTCGATGACGCTGTGCATGTCGTACGGCTGGTTGGCCGAGTCGGGGATCAGCGTGTCGAGCGCCAGGTCCTCCTCGGTCACGTCCAGGTCCGCCGCTTCGGCGATCACCGGTGGCTCGTCGAGGTTGTTCGACGGCAGGTACGACAGCAGCGCCCTGACGTACTCCACGGCATCGTGTTCGTCCGTCGCCAGATAATGGGCGTTGCCGCTCTTGGTGTTGTGGGTACGCGCGCCGCCGAGGTCCTCCATGGCGACGTCCTCACCGGTGACGGTCTTGATGACGTCAGGGCCGGTGATGAACATGTGGCTGGTCTGGTCGACCATCACGGTGAAGTCGGTGACCGCCGGCGAGTAGACCGCGCCGCCCGCGCACGGTCCCATGATCAAAGATATCTGCGGTATGACTCCGGAGGCCCGGACGTTGCGGAAGAAGATCTCGCCGTACAGCCCCAGCGAGGCGACCCCTTCCTGGATGCGCGCTCCGCCGGAGTCGTTGATGCCGATGACCGGGCAGCCGGTCTTCATGGCCAGGTCCATGACCTTGACGATCTTCTCGCCGAAGACCTCGCCGAGTGAGCCGCCGAAGACGGTGAAGTCCTGGGCGAACACGCATACCTGCCGGCCGTCGACCGTGCCGTACCCCGTGACGACCCCGTCACCGTAAGGCCTTGTCTCCTGCAGCCCGAAGTTGGTGCTGCGGTGCCGGGCGAACTCGTCCAGTTCGACGAACGAACCTTCATCGAGCAGCATCTCGATGCGCTCACGCGCGGTCTTCTTGCCCTTCGCATGCTGCTTCTCGACGGCCCGTGCCGAGCCGGCGTGCACCGCCTCTTCGATGCGCCGGTTGAGGTCGGCGACCTTGCCGGCGGTGGTGTGGATGTCCTCGCTCAGGTCTGCGGTCACGTCGCGATCGTAGCGAGCGTGGTCGGTGGCGCGCTGTGACGTACTGCGCTGCGCGGTGGCTCGGCCCCACCCGGCCAGCGGTGTCTGAGCGACGTTATGGACGCTGTATAACGTAGCTGTCGTACCGCTGGCCCAGCGTTATCCACAGGCTGGCCGCGCGGGGCAGCGCTGCGCGGGGTGCGGACGGCACCCTCGGCGTCATGGTCCGCGTCGCCCACGTGCCCCGAAAGTTGCGTTCCGCCCCGTTCCGGGGTCGGGACGCTGTCGCGGCCGGCCTGCTCACCCCGCAGACAGCTCGCCAGCGCTTGCTGGCGGCGCTTGCTGCCCGACGTGTACCTGCACCGCGACGCTGAGTTGGATCATCTGACCTGGTGCAACGCCGCCGCGCTGCTCCTGCCGGCTGGCGGTGCCATCAGTGGGGCGAGCGCCGCGTACCTTTATGGCGCGGACCTTCTGCCGCGCGATCCACCTGTCGAGGCGAGCATTCCGCGCGACCGGTCGCTGGCCGCCCGCCCGATGCTGCGCGTGCGGCGGGCCAGGCTGGATCCGGGAGACCTCCGCAGGATCGGCAGGCTGCCCGTCACGACACCGGTCCGGACCGCGTTCGACCTGGCCCGGCGCCGTCGTACCGAGGCGGTCATCGGGCTTGACGCCCTACTCAACCGCAGGATCACCGACAAAGAAAAGATCATCGAGTACGCCGATGCGCGGAGAGGCTGGCCCGGAGCGGCCGGAGTCCCGGCGGTGCTCGCCCTCGCGCGGCCGGCGGAGTCACCGATGGAGACGCGACTGCGGCTGCTGATCATCGACGCCGGCCTGCCGTGTCCCGTGGTGCAGTACGAGGTCTATGACGGCGGCCGGTTCGTCGCGCGGCTCGACCTTGCCTATCCGGCCGTCCGGCTCGGGATCGATTACGACGGCGACCACCACCGGGACCGGGTGACGTTCCGCCGGGATGTCGCACGGCTGAACGCGCTGCGCGCGGCCGGCTGGACGGTTCTGAGATTTACCGCAGACGACGTGCTGCACCACCCGGAGCGGCTGGTGCACCAGATCACGGCGGTGGCGCGCGGCATACGCTGACCGGATGGACCAGAGCCCTTACAGCGATCTGGAACGGCCGCCACTACGGGAGACGGCGCTGCGGCGGGCGCTGGTCGTACCCGACGGGCTCTGGACCGATGTGCGGGTCGTCGCCGAAACCGGCTCGACCAACTCGGATGTCGCGGCGCTGGCCCGCGGTGGCGCGGCGGAGGGGCTCGTACTCGTCGCCGAGCGTCAGATGTCCGGGCGCGGCCGGCTGGGACGGGTGTGGACGTCGCCGCCGCGTGCCGGGCTCACCCTGAGCGTGCTTCTGCGGCCGTCCGGGGTCGACCTGACCCGCTTCAGTTGGCTGCCGCTGCTCACCGGTCTGGCGCTGACGGAGGCGGTCCGCCGGATCGCCGAAGTGGACGCGGAGCTCAAATGGCCGAACGACCTGCTGATCGGCGGCCGTAAGTGCGCCGGCATCCTCGCCGAGGTGATCCCGCCGGCGCCGGGAACCCAGACAGGTGAGTCGGCCGTGGTCATCGGCGTCGGGCTCAACACGACGCTCCGTGAGCACGAACTGCCCCGCCCGGACGCCACGTCACTGGCGCTGGCCGGTGCCGCCTGTGTCGACCGGGGCCCGATCCTGAAGGCGTTCCTGCGGTCGCTTGCCACCTGGTACGACCGGTGGCGCCGGACGGGCGGCGATCCCGACGCCAGTGGCCTGCGGGAGGCGTACCTGTTCCACTGCGCGACCATGGGCCGGGACGTGCTCGTCCACCTGCCGGACGGCTCGCAGGTGAAGGGGCGGGCGGAAGGCGTGGACGTCGATGGCCGGATCATCGTCGACGGTCGGGCCTTCGCCGCCGCGGACGTCGTCCATGTGCGCTGAAATTATTTTGCGGCAGATACCGCGCGGTTGCCGGGGGCGGCTAACCTCGCTGCGAAATCCCGAACGGTTTTGTAGGAGGTCGGCGTGAGTTTTCCCGAGAGCGTGCTCACAAAGGACGAACACGTCGTCGCGCACCTGCATCCGCACTGGAAAGCGCTGATCAGACCGGTATTCGTGGTGCTCGTCGCGCTCGCCTTGGTTGTCGTGGCAGCGGTTTACCTTCCCACGACCGGCTGGGCGACCGCGGTTCTGTACGGCATCGGCGGCCTGGCGTTGATCGCCGTCGCCGCGCTGGCCTTCTGGCCGTGGCTGGTCTGGCGCACCACCCATTACGTGTTCACCAACGAACGGGTGATTCTGCGTATGGGCGTCGTCTCGCGTAGCGGCCGGGACATTCCGATCGGCCGGATCAACGACGTGTCGTTCTCACACGGGGTGATCGAGCGGATGCTCGGCTGCGGCACCCTCACGATCGAGTCGGCGGGGGAGCGGGGGCAGGTGGTGCTGACCGACATCCCGCACGTCGAGAAGATCCAGAGCGTCCTGTACGAGCTGGTCGAGGCGGACCGGGCCCGCCACACGTTCGACGAATCCGACCGCGACGCGATCGCCGACAGCCTCAGGGGCGACCGGCCGTAGGCGTTTCGACGTCGGACGCAGCGGCCCGGTGCCGGCCGGTCCCGGAGCGGAGATCGGTCATGGACGGCCGGCGGCGCTCAGTGGGTACGGGCGGTGTCGTGGCTGGGGTCCCCGTCGGCGTCCGCGGGCACCGGCAGGGGCGGGAACCCGGGTTCGGGGGCGTCAGCGGCGGTTGGCGCCTGCTTGAACACGATCGTCCGGTAGGTGAAGAACCGGAACAGGGTGGCGATGCAGATGCAGATCGCGGTCGCGATGTTGAACTCCAGCCGGTGTGACCGCTCGCTCAGGCCGATGCCGTACTTGAGCAGGCCGGTGCCGGCGGACTGGATGAGCAGCCCGACCATGTTGATGGCGAAGAACATCGTGTATTCGCGGTGCTGCGCCCCGCGTGGGCGGTCCTTGTAGGTCCAGTGCCGGTTGGCCAGGTAGGCCAGGTAGGTCGTGGCCAGGGTGGCGATGATGGTCGCCTTCACCGCGCCGATGAAGATCAGCGCGTTGAAGATGAGGAAGTACAGGACCAGGTTTCCCAGCCCGATTGCGCCGAATGCGATGGCTTCGGGAGCCAGGTGCTGGAAGCGTTGTGGCAAGAACCGAAGAAGGCGCACCAAGCCACTTTACGCCAGCAGTCAAGGCCCTGCGATTTGTGCGTGTGCGGCCGAGAGGTGCTCACCCGGTGCTCACCCGCGCCGGCTGACCGCGCTGTGTGTACGGAACACGAACCGTCGGTAGGACCAGAAGCGGAACAGGGTGCCGAGCGCCATGCCGACGACGTTGGCGCTGATGAGGTCGGCGACCTGGCTGGCGAACACCGGCCAGACCCGGCCGAGCAGGTAGTGGCTCGCGCCGAGGCAGGCCAGCCCGATGCCGAGGCCGACGACGTTGAAGATGAAGTAGAGGGCGTACTCGCGGTGCAGACCCGAGCGGGGCCGGTCGCGCCAGGTCCAGAACCGGTTGCCGATGAACGCGGCGGTCGCGGCGATCGTGGTCGACAGGGTCTTGGCGAGCAGCGGGTTCATCCCGGCGGACAGGGCGAGCTTCAGGATCACCGTGTCCATGACGAAGGTGACCGCTCCCACGACCCCGAACTTGCCCAGCTCCCGTACAAGACCTTCGAACCGGGCGACAAGGCCCCGGATCCCGCCGGGCGCGGCGGCTGCCGGGTGCGCCGACCCGGCGCTGGCCGGCTGGTCGGGTTCTACGCGGGATGAGGCACGCACCGGCCGAGGGTACGACACTTCGGTCGCCGCGAGGGTGGGCGTCATCGACGCGGGCCGTGTCGGTCGGGGGTGGCCGGCGATCAAGGCGCCGCGCCGCATTTGATCGATCGATGGCGATCTCGGTGATCGCTGTCGGGTGGGAGCCGTTCGGCGGCGCTCTCCGCTGTTTGCTTCAACAATTGCGCAAAGCTGCGTAATGACGCGGATAAACGCGCTGTATTGCGCGACGGCCCGTAAATTTTCGATTGCTTGTGCACTTTTTCACAAGTCCTCGCGGTGCCCTGACCTGCCCGCGGGCTTAACCTGAGGTCAACTCCCCGTATCCATTTCTTCTGCGGCTCCGCATCCCCCCGCGGGCTGGCGACGCGTTATTTGGGTACGAGGTCAGAGTCGACCGCAAGGAGATGAGCGATGAGTGCTCCGGCCACCGTCCCGGGGCTCGACCGGGCCCCGACAACCAACCCCCGGCTGCTGCGTTGGGTGCGCGAAGTAGCGGAGTTGACGACCCCCGACCGAGTGGTCTGGTGCGACGGCTCCGACGCCGAGTGGAACCGCCTGACCGACGAACTGGTCGAAGCCGGCACGCTGGTGCGTCTCAACTCCGAGCGCAAGCCGAACTCGTTCTGGGCGAGAACCGATCCATCGGACGTCGCGCGGGTCGAAGAGCGCACGTTCATCTGCTCGGTGGACTCCGCCGATGCCGGGCCGACCAACAACTGGATGGCCCCGGCCGAGATGAAGCGCATCATGACCGAGCTCTACCGCGGCTGCATGCGCGGGCGGACGATGTACGTCATCCCGTTCTGCATGGGCCCGCTGAACGCCACCGATCCGATGTTCGGGGTCGAGATCACCGACAGCCCGTACGTGGTCGCGAGCATGCGGATCATGACGCGGATGGGCACGAAGGTGCTCGAGGCCATGGGTGACGACGCCGAGTTCGTGCCGGCGCTGCACTCGATCGGCGCGCCGCTCGAACCGGGTGAGAAGGACGTGGCCTGGCCGTGCAGCGAGACCAAGTACATCTCGCACTTCCCCGAGACCCGGGAGATCTGGAGCTACGGCTCCGGGTACGGCGGCAACTCGCTGCTCGGCAAGAAGTGCTACTCGCTGCGTATCGCCAGCGTCATGGCGCGTGACGAGGGCTGGCTCGCCGAGCACATGCTGATCCTGAAGCTGACCAGCCCCGAGCAGAAGGTCTACTACGTCGCGGCGGCGTTCCCGAGCGCCTGTGGCAAGACCAACCTGGCGATGCTGGAGCCCACCGTCCCCGGCTGGAAGGTCGAGACGCTCGGCGACGACATCGCCTGGATGCGGTTCGGGCCCGACGGTCGCCTCTACGCGGTCAACCCCGAGTACGGCCTGTTCGGCGTCGCGCCCGGCACCGACTGGAAGACCAACCCCAACGCCATGCGTACGCTCGACCGGGGCAACTCGATCTTCACCAACGTCGCGCTGACCGACGACGGCGACATCTGGTGGGAGGGCATGGGTGAGCCGCCGGCGCACCTGACCGACTGGAAGGGCCGCGACTGGACGCCGGACTCCGGCGAGCTGTCCAGCCACCCCAACTCGCGGTTCTGCACGCCCATCACGCAGTGCCCGATCCTGGCGGACGAGTACGAGGACCCGCAGGGCGTGCCGATCTCGGCGATCCTCTTCGGCGGGCGCCGCAAGACCACGATCCCGCTGGTCACCGAGGCGCGTGACTGGACGCACGGCGTGTACATGGGCGCCACGCTGTCGAGCGAGACGACCGCTGCCGCCGTCGGCCAGGTCGGGGTGGTCCGTCGCGACCCGATGGCGATGCTGCCGTTCATCGGCTACAACGCCGGCGACTACTTCGGTCACTGGATCGAGATGGGCAAGGGGGCCGGAGACGGCGCGGGTGACCCGTCGCTGCTGCCTCGGATCTTCTACGTCAACTGGTTCCGGCGCGGCGAGGACGGTCGCTTCCTGTGGCCGGGCTTCGGCGAGAACTCCCGCGTCCTGAAGTGGATCATCGAGCGGATCGAGGGCCGCGCCGCCGCCGTGGAGACCCCGATCGGGTACGTCCCGACCGCGGACGCACTCGACGTCGACGGGCTCGACGTCACGCGTGAGGACCTCACCGAGGTGCTGCGCGTGGACCCGGAGGAGTGGAAGGCCGAGATTCCACAGGTCACCGAGTGGTTCTCGAAGTTCGGTGACAAGCTGCCGGGCGTACTCTGGGCTGAGCTGGACGCGTTGAAGGCCCGTCTCGGCGTGGAGTAGTGATCGGCGACTGGTCTGGGCCCCGCAGCTCAGCGCTGGGGCCCAGACCAGTCGGCTGTGACCTTCACGGGTCCTTCACGGTGCGGTCTCGTCGCGATTGACGGAAGGCGGATACTCTGCTCGCCGTGGGCCTGCGTGACCTGATCTACTCCCTGTACGAGCGGCGCCTGGCCGCCTGGCTCGTCGGCAAGCCGCATCCCCGCCACGTGGGGGTGCTGTGCGACGGTAACCGGCGCTGGGCCCGCGAAATGGGATACATCGATCCCAACGACGGTCACCGGGTGGGCGCGGCCCGCATCCGCGAGCTGCTGCGCTGGTGCGACCTGGCCGGCGTCGAGCACATCACGCTGTGGCTGCTGTCCACCGACAACCTCAGCCGGCCGGCCAGCGAGCTCGACCCGCTGCTTCAGATCATCGAGGACCTGGCGACCGAGCTGGCCGCGGACGGCAACCCGTGGCGGCTGCACATGGTCGGAGCGCTCGACATGCTGCCCGCCCCGCTCGCCGAGGCGCTCAAGGCGGCCGAGGAGCGCACCCTGGGGCGCAGCGGCGGCGCGCAGGTCAACATCGCGGTCGGGTACGGGGGCCGGCGCGAGATCGCCGACGCCGTCCGCGAGCTGCTGTTCGAGGCGGCCAAGGCCGGCAAGTCGCTGGAGGAGCTCGCCGAGACGCTCGAGGTCGACGACATCGCCGAGCATCTGTACACCAAGGGCCAGCCCGACCCCGACCTGATCATCCGGACCAGTGGGGAGCAGCGGCTGTCGGGCTTCATGCTCTGGCAGAGCGCCCACTCGGAGTTCTACTTCTGCGACGCGTACTGGCCCGGATTCCGCCGGGTCGACTTCCTCCGGGCCCTGCGCGCGTACGCCAGCCGCGAGCGCCGCTACGGCGCCTGAAACCGGGGGAGCACGGCGAACGACTCCCGCAGGAACGCGGGCACCGCGGCCGGGCCGGGCAGGTGCAGATCGGCGGCGGCGGCCACCTCCGCGCCCGTCTCCGGGTTGCCGACGGCCACGCGTACGCCCAGGAAGTCCGGGTCCACGGACTGCCGCTCGGAAAGCGCCCGGAACGCCGCCAGGTCACCCAGGTCGTCGCCGAAGTACCAGGCGCACGAGAAGTCTTCGATCTCCTCGGCCACCACGCTGCCCTTGTCGCGCGCGACCGCCGGCTTCAGCTCGATCACCATCCGGCCCTCCTGCGCGCGCAGCCCGTGCCGGTCGGCCTGGGCCTGTGCCCACGCGTGCACGGTGTCGCGCAGCTCGGGGGCGCTGCGGTAGTGCAGCGCCACGGACAGTCGCTTGAACTCCACCAGCACCGCACCCGGCAGCTCGCGCCGGGCCTGCTCGGCCAGCTGCGCCACGATGCCGGCGTACGGCAGCGCGGGCGGGTAGGTGACGGTCTCGCCGGGCACGTACTGGCTCTCCAGCCCGTACAGTCCGTGCAGCGTCAGCGGAACACCGGGGAAGCGGCTGCGCAGGAAGTCCACGGGGCGCGCCGACACCAGGCTCACCCGGCGGACCCGCGTGGTGAGCTCCGTGATCGTCTCCAGCACGTCGGGTGCGACCTGGACGGCGTCGGGGTCGGCCTGGATCGGGGCCAGCGTGCCGTCGAAATCGAAGAAGAACACGCAGTCGTCGGCGCGTGCGGCGGTCGCCGTGAATGTCACTGCCGGTCCGGTGGGCTGCTCGTGTTCGCCGGGTACGGCCCGCTGGCCGCAGTGCTCGTCGGCCGTTTCAAGGGGAGGCATGTCCTCAGCCTAGGTGCGTCAAATGGGCCCACACCTCCCATCCCGGGTGAGTGAACGATGAAGCTCTGGTGTGTCACCGCTGGCCGAAATCGCGGATGCCGCATACCTTCTCAGGTGTGGACCGGGGGCTTCTCGGGCCACCCGGGAGGCCCGGAATAGCGCGCGAGCTGCCACGGGGCCAACACCCGCCCCCGTGCCGGGCGACGGACGGCTGCCGATTGTGGGCGCCGGGGTGACGCCCGCCGGGAGTTGCTCGTGACCGAACGATCCCGCTCCGCCAAGAAGACTTCCGCCTCGAAGACCTCCGCCTCGAAGACCTCCGCCTCGTCGCCCGGCCAACGGTCGCAGTCGACGGGGCGTTCTCGTACCTCCCGCCGGACGGGCGTGGCCGTCTCCGGCGGCGAGGAGGGGCCGGTACGCCACACCTTCGTCCTCGACACGTCGGTCCTGCTCTCCGACCCCGGTGCCTACCTGCGCTTCGCCGAGCACGAGGTGGTCATCCCGCTGGTGGTGATCTCCGAACTGGAAGGCAAGCGGCACCATCCCGAGCTCGGCTACTTCGCCCGCCGGTCGCTGCGCTTCCTCGACGAGCTCCGCGTCAAGCACGGACGGCTCGATCAGCCGCTGCCCGTCACCGACGTCGGCGGCACGCTGCGCGTCGAGCTCAACCACGCCAACCCTGACGTCCTGCCGCCCGGCTTCCGCGCCGAGACCAACGACGCCCGCATCCTGTCCGTGGCGCTCGGCCTGGCCCGCGAGGGCGCCGACGTGACCCTGGTGACCAAGGACATGCCGCTGCGGGTCAAGGCGGCCGCGGTGGGGCTTTCGACCGACGAGTACCGCCACGGCCAGGCGGCCGACCCGACCTGGACCGGCATGGCCGAGCTGGAGATCTCGGCTGAGGACGTGGCCAGGCTGTACGGGGGCGAGACGCTCCAGCTCGACGGCGCCGGCGACCTGCCCTGCCACACCGGGCTGGTGCTGCACTCGAGCAACGGGTCCGCGCTGGGGCGCGTCGGCCCGGACAAGGCCGTCCGGCTGGTACGCGGCGACCGGGAGGCGTTCGGGGTGCGAGGACGCTCGGCGGAGCAGCGCATCGCGCTCGACGTGCTGCTCGACGACTCGGTGGGGATCGTGTCGCTGGGCGGCCGGGCCGGCACCGGCAAGTCGGCGCTCGCGCTGTGCGCCGGACTCGAGCAGGTGATGGAGCGCCGGCGGCACAAGAAGGTGATCGTGTTCCGGCCGCTGTACGCCGTGGGCGGCCAGGAGCTGGGCTACCTGCCGGGCAACGAGGCGGAGAAGATGTCGCCCTGGGGCCAGGCGGTCTACGACACCCTCGGTGCGTTGGTGCACGACAACGTCATGGAGGAGATCGCGGCGCGCGGGATGCTCGAGGTGCTCCCGCTGACCCACATCCGGGGGCGCAGCCTGCACGACGCGTTCGTGATCGTCGATGAGGCGCAGTCGCTGGAGCGGGGAGTGCTGCTCACGGTGCTTTCCCGGATCGGCCAGAACTCGCGGGTGGTGCTGACGCACGACGTTGCGCAGCGTGACAACCTGCGGGTCGGTCGGCACGACGGCGTCGCGGCCGTCATCGAGGTGCTGAAGGGGCATCCGATGTTCGCCCACGTGACGCTGACCAGGTCGGAGCGTTCCCAGATCGCCGAGGTGGTCACCGATCTGCTGGAGGATCTGCCGTTTGCACGGTGAATTGCCCCATTTTGTACTGTGACGTGGCCCACAAATCCTCATGCGGGCTTCGTGCCCGGGCTTGATCTACGCGAGGGTAACCGTCGGCGCGCGACATCGAGCCCGGATGATGGTCGTCCCTGGGGGGTCGGCCGAACGGCCAGCGATGTGCCCGTCCTGTCGTGACGGGGCCCTGCGGAGCCACCGCGGCGGTAGCGTGCGCGTAGCTGTCCGGCGGACGAAGGGAACCGTCTGTGGTCCGACTGTGGCATCGGCTCGGTGGCTTTCGGGCCCTGTCCGCCGTCCTGCTCGTCGCGGGCGTGGCGGCCGGAGCCCAGTTGAGCACGGCCCGCCAGGCCCAGGAGCGGATGATCAAGGCGGCCCAGATCGCGGCGGCCGAGCGGGACGACCAGCGCGCGGCAGCCGCCGAGCGGCAGCGGATCCTCGCCGTGTCCCGCGCGGCCCAGCGCGCGGCCCAGGCTGAAGCGGACGCCGCGGCGTCGGCCGCCGCGTCCGCTGCCGCCGCCTCCGCGTCCGCCAGCCCTTCGCCGCAGGTGAAGCCCAGCGCGAGCCCGTCGGCGAGCGCCAAGCCGTCGCCGTCGCCGTTCGGCCCGATCCCCACCTCGTGCTCGCAGTACACCGGGAACGTCGCGATCGGATGCACGCTGCTGCTGCAGGCCGGCTACGGACTCGACCAGATGCCGTGCCTGAAGAACATCTGGATGAAGGAGAGCGGCTGGCGGACGACCGCCGGCCGGACCGGCGGCGCATACGGCATCCCGCAGGCCAACCCGGGCAGCAAGATGTCGTCGGCGGGGTCGGACTGGCAGACCAACCCGGCCACCCAGATCAAGTGGGGCCTCGGCTACATCAAGAGCAAGTACGGCAGCCCGTGCGGCGCGTGGTCGTACTGGCAGGGCCACAGCTACTACTGACGTGAACGTGTCGCGGCGCGCCGGTAGCGGTCACGACGGTCGACCTGGTACCACGGGTTGGTGACCACAGACGAACCGGCCGGATCGTTGCCTGCCGATCCGCAGCGCGATCCCGAACGCTTCGGCGGGGAAGCGTTCTACGCCTCGATCGGTCGTGCGTTCGTGGCGATGTGCGCGTTCGTGCCGGTCCTGTTCGGAATCCAGCTGATCGACAATCTCACGGGGCACCGGCTCCAGCGCGACGGCGGCATCCAGCCGCACGCCGTCCAGGGTCTCGACGGCGTCGTCCTGGCGCCCCTGCTGCACGCCAGCTTCGAGCACGTGACGGCCAACAGCGTGCCACTGATCCTGCTCGGCACGTTCGTCCTCGCGGCCGGGACCAAGCGGTTCATCGCGGCCACGGTCTTCATCGCGCTGGTGAGCGGGCTCGGCGTGTGGTTCATCGGTGACCCTCGGACGGTCGTCGTGGGCGCGAGCGGGGTCATCTTCGGGTACTTCGGGCTGCTGGTCGTACGGGGCGTCGTCGAACGCTCCTGGTGGAACATCGCCGTCGCGCTGCTGATCGGGCTGCTGTACGGCTGGCAACTGGTCGGGGTGCTGCCGGGCATCGACTCGAAGATCTCGTGGCAGGGTCACCTGTGCGGACTGGTCGGCGGCGCGGTCGCGGCGGTGCTCTTCCGGCGGCGCAGACGGCGTCCGGGTACGCCGGTCACCACGGCCGGTGACGGTGACACGCTGAGCCTGCCGGTTTCCTGAAATCGCGCTAAAGCGTAGGTGAGCACCGTTGCCGGTGGGGAAGGGTGGCCCTACGTTCGACGACAACCGCTTGAGCCTCGACAGGAGCTTCAGTGATGCGCGAAATCGACGTGGCCATCGTGGGTGCCGGTCCTGCCGGGCTGTTCGCGGCGTACTATGCGGGCTTCCGAGGGCTGTCCGTGGCCGTGGTCGACGCGCTGCCGGAGCCGGGCGGCCAGGTCTCGGCGATGTACCCGGAGAAGGTCATCTACGACGTCGCCGGGTTTCCCGCCATCAAGGGTCGTGAGCTGGTCGCCAACCTGGTGGAACAGGCCGCGCAGTTCGCGCCGGAGTACCTGCTCGGGGTGCGGGCCGAGGATTTGTCCTACGTGGACGACAAGCCCCTGATCGCGCTGTCGAGTGGCGAGACGATGCACTGTGGCGCGATCATCATCACCGGTGGGATGGGCAGCTTCACCGCCCGGCCGCTGCCCGCGGCCGCCGGGTTCAGCGGTGCGGGCATCGTCTACTTCGTGCCGCGGCTCGCGGAGCTCGCCGACCAGGACGTGGTCATCGTCGGCGGGGGTGACTCCGCGTTCGACTGGGCGCTCTCGCTGTACCCGATCGCCAGGTCGGTCACGCTGGTGCACCGGCGCGACAAGTTCCGCGCCCACCCCGGCACCGTCGCCAAGGTCGAGCGGCTGGGTGTTCCGCTGATCGTCAACGCCGAGGTGTCCAAGATCCGAGGGAACGAGCGCGTCGAGGGCGTCGACGTGACGCTCCGGGGCGGCGAGACCCGCGAGCTTCCCGCGGACACCGTGGTCGCCGCGCTCGGCTTCACCGCCGATCTCGGCCCGCTCGCGACCTGGGGGCTCGACCTGGACAGGCGGCACATCCTCGTCGACCCGACGATGGCGACCAACCTGCCGCGCATCTTCGCGGCCGGCGACATCACGGAGTACCCGGGCAAGGTCCGTCTCATCGCGACCGGCTTCGGCGAGGCCGCGACGGCCGTCAACAACGCGGCCGTGGCGGTCGACCCGGCCGCGCATCTGTTCCCCGGTCACTCGTCCGACAACGGCTGACTCCTCCTCCGCGATCTTGGACAGTTGTGCGACCTATAGCTCGCACAACTGTCCAAGATCGCGGAGGAGGCGCTACCGTTGGCGGCCGTGGAGTCCGGTGTGCCCGAGTCGTTGTGGCTCGTGGAATCCCTGCTCAACTCCGTCGACGTGGAGAGCGGGCAGGACGATCTGAACTCGTTGCCGCGCTTCCGGCGCTGGCTGCGCGACCACGGTCGCGGGCCCGCCGCGGACGGCGCCACCGAGGCCGATCTGACCCTCGCCCGCGACCTGCGCGACGCCCTGCGGGACGAGCTGTCGGGTGGCGGCGACCGCGTGGGACTGGACCGGCTGGCGGGCGGGATCGCGCTGGCCGTGCGGTTCGCCCCGGACGGCCGGGCGGTGCTCGCTCCGGCTCAGGACGGCGTACGCGGGGTGCTGGGGGAGGTGCTCGCGGCGATCGTGCGTGCCGAGCACGAGGGCACCTGGTCCCGGCTGAAGGTCTGTTCGTCGAGCACCTGCCGGTGCGTTTACTACGACCGGTCCAAGAACGGTTCCCGGCGGTGGTGCTCGATGCGGATCTGCGGCAACCGCAGCAAGACCCGGACCTACCGGGAGCGCTCCGGCGCGTCCCCCACCACGTAGCGCCACCCTTCCTGCCAGTTGAACGGCGCGTCCACCAGGTCGTCGAGGGACCGGCCGTGCACCAGGTGCTCGAGCGCCCAGCGGTTGGCGGAGTGCGCGATGACGACGACCGTCCGCCCGTCCCACCACCGCACCAGGTCGGCGAGGAAGTCGCGGGTGCGGTCCACCACCCGCCGGTAGCTCTCCCCGCCGGGGAAAGGCGCGTCGATGCGGCGACGGCGCTCCGCGGCCACCGCCGCCACCGACGCTCCGTTGAGCCGGCCGTAGTCGCATTCGCGCAGCCTCGGGTCGAGGCGCACGGGGATGCCGCTGTCGCCGAAGGCGATCTCGGCGGTCTGTGCGGCGCGCCGGAGATCCGAGGCGAACACGACGGCCGGACTGTCGGCGCGGCGTCGCGTGCCCAGCTCCCGGGCCAGGTCACGCCCCCGATCCGACAGCTCACCCGGCAGCCAGCCGGTCGCGATGCCGGCCTCGTTGTCGGTGCTGATCGAGTGCGTCTCGTAGATGAGCTGCACGGTCACCCGGTCAGTCTGGCAGGCCGACCACCCGCGCCACCGCCCTCATCTGGTACGCGAAGAAGGCCGCCCGGTCCTCGATCACGTTGTTGAGCTGGCCGAACAGTTCGAAGCTCACCGCGCCGAACAGCTGGAGCCAGGCGGTCATCCCGCGCGCCATCAGGGCCGGCGGCACCTCGGCGCCGATCTGCTCGGCGACCGTGGTCAGCTCCGGGCGCAGCGATTCCGGCAGCGGCTCACCCGACTCGGCCGGGAGCCGCCCGGCGGCGTAGCCGTCGCGGAGGATGCCGCTGATGAGCACGGGTACCCGGCTGGCCGGTGGGATCGTGTCCTCGGGCGCGCGGTAGCCGGGGACCGGACTGCCGTAGATCAGCGCGTACTCGTGCGGGTTCGCCAGCGCCCAGTCGCGTACCGCGTGGCAGGTGGCCAGCCACCGGCCGAGCAGGTCGTCGCGGGCGACCTCCGCCTCGGCGCGCTCGGCGGCGGTGCCGAGCGCGTTGTACGCGTCGACGATCAGTGCGGTGAGCAGTTCGTCGCGGCTGGCGAAGTACCGGTAGATCGCCGACGACACCATGCCCAGCTCCCGGGCGATCGCCCGGAGTGAGAGGTCGGCGCCGTCGGCGGCGAGCTGCCGGCGGGCGGCGGCCTTGATTCCCTCGGTCATCTCGGCGCGTACGCGGGCGCGGATGGAAGCGGCGGTCATGGGATCAAGTGTGGCACAAAGCAGAGAGCGTCGACGCATTTTGAGAGCACTGCTCTTGACGTGTCGGTGGTCGCCGTGCGATCGTTCTGCTCAACAGAGAGCGGTGCTCTAAAGGGAGACCAGATGTCACTACATGTTGTCGTCGGTGCCGGCCCGATCGGGACCAAGGTCGCCACCCTCCTCGCCGACCAGGGCGAGCGGGTCAGGATCGTCACCCGCAGCGGCAGCGGGCCCGCGCGCCCGGAGGTCGAGCGGATCGCCGCCGACGCCGCGGACGCCGCCCGGCTCCGGGAGTTGACCGCCGGTGCGGCCGCCATCTACAACTGCGCCAACCCGCCGTACCACCGCTGGGCCACCGACTGGCCGCCGCTGGCCGCCTCGATGCTCGGCGCTGCCGAGGCCAGCGGCGCGGTGCTCGCCATCACCGGCAACCTGTACGGGTACGGGCCGGTCCGCGGTCCGATGACCGAGGACACGCCGCTCGCCGCGACCACCCGCAAGGGTCGGGTACGGATCAGGATGTGGCAGGACGCGCTCGCCGCCCACCGGGCCGGGCGGGTACGGGTGACCGAGGTGCGCGGCTCGGACTACATCGGGGCCGGCGCCGCTTCCATCTTCTCGGCGGTCATCCTGCCCGCCATGGCGAAAGGTCGGACGGCCTGGGTGCCGGCCGACCTCGACGCGCCGCACAGCTTCACGTACACCGGCGACATGGCGCGCATGCTGGTGACCGCGGCCCGCGACGAGCGCGCGTGGGGCCGGGCGTGGCACGCGCCGACCAATCCGGCGCTGTCGATCCGGGACCTGGCCCGGCGGTACTTCCGGGTGGCGGGACACCCCGGTGTGAAGGTGGCCGGCCTGCCGCGCGCGGCGCTGTACCTGGTCGCGCCGTTCAACCCGTTCGCGCGCGAGCTGATCGAGATGGACTACCAGTTCCGGGCGCCGTTCCTGCTCGACTCGTCGGCCGCCACCCGTACCTTCGGGCTGACCCCGACCGACCTGGACGCCGCGCTCAGCGAGGTGGCCGCCGCCGCCCGGTCATGACCGGTGCCGCGACGGCACCGCCGCGATGCCCACGGCGATCAGCGTGAGCACGATGCCGACCAGCGTCATGGCGCTCGGGCCGCCGGCGTGCGCGGGCGCCAGAAAGTCGATCACGGCCGCCGCTACCAGCTGACCGGCGATCGTGCCCAGGCTCAGCAGCAGGACGCCGGTGAAGCGCACCACCGACGCGGAGACCGCGATGAAGAAGACCCCGAGGATGCCGCCGAGGTACAGCCAGGGCTCGTGCGGCAGGCCGCCCGTCGGCCAGCCGCGGAGGGCCACCTCGACCGCGAACGCGATGAGCAGCGCCACCGTGCCGGCGAGGAAGTTGATGAACGCGGCCGGCAGGGCCATGCCGGCGTAGTGGCGTACCCGGCCGTTCATGGCCTGCTGCCAGGCGGTGCCGACGCCGGCGACGGAAGGCAGCACCGCCAGCGCCAGCAGGCTGGGTCGGGTGATCTGGTTGGACACGGCCACGAGCACGGCGCCGACGGTGACCAGTGCGCCGATCACCCGGGGCACGGTGAGCGGGTGGCGGCCGGTCGGGCCCAGCCCGAACCGGTCCACGGCCAGGCCGCTGATCGACTGGCCGGCCACGATGGCGACGCTGAACACCGCAACGCCGAGCACCGGCACCGAGACGCCCTGGCTCACGACGAGCAGCGCGCCGCAGGCCCCGCCGACCAGGTGCCACCAGCGCAGGTGGCCGGCGCGCAGCGCGTCTCGTACCCCGGTGAGGCCCTGGCGCGCCGGCGCGATCATGGGCGTCAGGACCGCGAGGACCACCAGACCGATACCGAACGAGATCACGGCGGCCGCGATCCCGTCGTGCAGCCGGGCGCCCAGTTCGCCGTTGATCCGCGACTGTACGGCGATCAATGCTCCGCAGCCCAGCGCCAGGATCACGCCGAGGGCGCGCCGGCCGGTCTCGGCCGAGTGGGTGGGTCCGGCTGGGGCGCTGACATCGGTACGGGCTGGGCGTTGCGAAGTGGTCACACCGAATCTTTCCACGCGGTCAGGACAATCCGCCGCGATTATGCAGGTCCCGGGCGGCGAGGCGTGCCCGGGACCCCCATGTCGTCAGGCCCGGTCGATCGGCGTGCCGTCGAAGTCGACCACCGAGTAGAGGTTGAGCTTCTCCAGGCGGTGGTAGGAGTCGATCACGCGGATCGTGCCGCTCTTGGAGCGCATCACGATCGACTGGGTGTACGCGCCGCCGGAGCGGTAGCGGACGCCGCGCAGCAGGTCGCCGCTGGTCACCCCGGTCGCGCAGAAGAAGATGTTCTCGCCCTTGACCAGGTCGTCGGTGGTCAGGACCCGGTCGAGGTCGTGCCCGGCCGCGAGCGCCTTCTCCCGCTCCGCCTCGTCGCGTGGCCACAGCTTGGCCTGCATCGCGCCGCCCATGCACTTGAGTGCGCAGGCTGTGATGATGCCCTCCGGCGTGCCGCCGATACCGACCAGCAGGTCGACCTCGCTCTCCTCACGGGCGGCGCTGATCGCGCCCGCGACGTCGCCGTCGGAGATGAACCGGATGCGCGCCCCGGTCTGGCGGATCTCGTGGACCAGTTTCTCGTGGCGCGGCCGGTCCAGGATGCAGACCGTGACGTCGGAGATGTTTCCGCGCTTGGCCTTCGCCACGCGGCGCAGGTTCTCCGCGATCGGCGCGTTGATGTCGATCACGTCGGCGGCGTCCGGTCCGACCGCGAGCTTCTCCATGTAGAAGACCGCGCTGGGGTCGAACATCGCCCCGCGCTCGGTCACCGCGAGGACGGCGATGGCGTTCGGCATACCCTTGCTCATCAGGGTGGTGCCGTCGATCGGGTCTACCGCGACGTCGACCTCCGCGCCGGTGCCGTCGCCGACCTGCTCGCCGTTGTACAGCATGGGGGCGTTGTCCTTCTCGCCCTCACCGATCACCACGACGCCGCGCATCGGCACCGAGTTGATCAGGCGGCGCATGGCGTCGACGGCCGCGCCGTCGCCGCCCTCCTTGTCGCCACGCCCCACCCAGCGGCCGGCGGCCATGGCTGCGGCCTCGGTGACGCGGACCAGGTCGAGCGCGAGGTTGCGATCCGGTTCCTGCGGCTTGCGGACGGGTGTGACGTTCGTTTCAGTCATGCGGCGCCTCCTGGTCCGTGGGCGGCAGTTGATGTCGCAATCCTGGCAGATCGTAGGAGTTAGCACTCGTTCGGGTGGCCCGCTTTGTCAGGCCGGACGGTCGATCAGGGAGTATGGAACCGTGCCACCAGCCAGCCCCGCCGCAGCGCCTCGACGTCTGGGCCGATCGCCCCGCGACATGGCGCTATCCCTGCTTGTCCTACTTGTGCCGATCATAGTCCTGCTGGGCGTGTACCGATTTCTCGGTGGAGAGAGCCCGACGGTGGTGGACCCGTCGTCGGCGTACGACGACGCCCGCGCCGCGCATGCCTTCCCGGTCACCGAACCGTCCGTACCGCCAGGGTGGAAGCCCGTCAGCGCGGTGTTCCGCCGCAGCGACCCGGGCGCCGTGCTGCGGGTCGGTTACCGCAGCCCGACCGGTGGGACCGCGCAGCTGCTGGAGAGCAACGTCCCGACCGGTGTGCTGGTCGCCTCGGAGCTGGGCACCGGCGCCCGCGACGAGGGTGCGGTGAGCCTCGACGGGCAGGAGTGGCACCGCTACACGTCATCGAGCGGCGAGCTCGCGTACGTGCACAGTCAGCCGGACCGGACGGTGCTCGTCGTGGGGCGCACGAGCGACACCGAACTGGCCCAGCTCGCGACGGCGGTACCTGAGCGGTAACCGCCGCCGCGAGCGCTGTTCGGCTGTGCTGCTCGGTCTACTGCTCGGCTGTGCTACTCGGCGCCGGCGCTACTCGGCGTCGGCGCGGGCGGCATCCAGCCGGGCCCGGGCCCCGTCGAGCCACTGCTGGCAGACGGTCGCGAGCTGCTCACCGCGCTCCCACAGGGCCAGCGACTCCTCGAGCGTGCTGCCACCGGCTTCGAGCTTCTCGACCACCGCCGCCAGCTCGGCGCGGGCCTGTTCGTAGCTCAGTTCAGGGGTACTCATGACCCAGCCACACTACGGGACACGAAGACGACCTCGTCGATCGTGTCGAACCCGACGCGCCGGTAGATGCGCTCCTGGGGCTCGCCCGCCGGCGTGAGGAACGCCGTGGCGGCCCCGGCACGGTGCGCTTCCCGCGTCAGGTACGCGGTGATCGCCGCTCCGACGCCCCGGTTGCGGAACGCCGCGCGTACCGCGATGCCGCCGATCTCGCCGACGCCGTCCGAGATCGGTGTGCAGATCCCGCCGCCGGCCGGTTCCCCGGTGACCGCGTGGCGGGCGAGTACCGCCAGCCCGCCTGCCGCAAGTTGCCGCCGGTAACCGGCCACGTCCGCGTCGCCGGTCGGCTCGGCCTCGCCGAACGCCTCGCGCTGAGCGTTGATCATGTCGCGGAACTCCTGGTCGGTCGCGGGCGTCACCAGCTCGATGTCGTCCGGAACCGGCTGGTCGGTCACACCGCCGTCCGCGCAGGCCATCAGCGGGAGCCGGTCGGTGACGGTGAAGCCGCCCGCCAGCAGCGCCGCCTCCACGTCGGGCGCGAGCTTGGGCAGGTACTCCAGCCGGGGGATCAGCCCGCGGCGGGAGTACGCGGTGACCAGGGCGGCGACGTCGTCGCGGGTCGGCCGTGCGCCGCCGTGGGGGATGGCGTAATTGAGGAACGGGTTGCCGCTTTCGCGGGAGAACGTGGCCAGGAACGGCCCGATCTGTTCGGTGTCGCGATCGGCGGCCGCGGTGCGGCGAATGTGCGCCTGGATGAGAGCAGACACTTCTGCTGATTGCCTTTCGAGAGTTTGTGGGCATGCACGATCGGCCCGCCGCTACGCGTACGGGCGCGGAATGGCGCGGTCGCCGCTAGAACCGGACGGCGGCGCCGTGACGGAAGCGACGGGGCATAAGGCGCTCCTGGTGCTCGTGCGTGCCCGACTCTCGGGCCTGCCGCGTGATCATGTCAGAGTGCGGCGGCGGTCGCAGCCGGATTTCAGCCCTCCACGGTGGCGGCCAGCTCGCCGCCGGCGAGGCGTACCCGCAGCCGGTCACCCTCGGCGACCTCGTCGGGCGCCCGGACCACCGCGCCGTCGGGGCGCTGCACGATCGCGTACCCCCGCTGCAGCGTCGCCGCCGGGGACAGCGCCCGAAGCCGGGCCAGGGTGTGGGCCAGTTCGCCGTCGGCGCGGTCGAGCCGGTGACCGACGTAGCGGGTGGCCCGGTCGCGAAGCGCCCTGATCTCGGCCTCCCGCTGGTCGACCATGGCCTCGGGGCGGGCGAGCACCGGCCGGCTGCGGACGGCGTCGAGGCGGTGCTGTTCGCGGTCGAGCAGTTGGCTGACGCTGCGCCGCAGTCGCTGCCGGGCCTGGCCGATCAACCGCACCTCCTCGGCGAGGTCGGGCACGATCCGTTTCGCCGCGTCGGTCGGGGTCGACGCGCGCAGATCCGCCACGTAGTCGACCAGCGGGGTGTCGGTCTCGTGGCCGATCGCGGACACGACCGGGGTACGGCAGGCGAAGACCGCCCGGCACAGCGCCTCGTCGGAGAAGGGGAGCAGGTCCTCGATCGAGCCACCGCCGCGAGCGATCACGATCACGTCGACGGTCTCGTCGCGGTCGAGGGCGGTCAGCGCGTCCAGGATCTGCGGTACGGCGGTGGGCCCCTGTACCGCGACGTTGATGATCCGGAAGTCGACCGCCGGCCAGCGCCGCCGCGCGTTGGTGCACACGTCGCGCTCGGCCGCGCTGGCCCGGCCGGTGATGAGGCCGATGCGCCGGGGCAGGAAGGGCAGCCGCCGCTTGCGTGCCCGGTCGAACAGCCCCTCGGCGTTGAGCATCTTCTTCAGGTGCTCGATGCGGGCGAGCAGCTCACCGACGCCGACCTGGCGGATCTCGTCGGCACGCAGGCTGAACGTGCCCCGGCCGGGGAAGAAGTCCGGCTTGGCGTGCACGACGATGCGGGCCCCGTCGACGAGGTTGGGTGCGCCCGAGTCGAGGACGTCACGGTTGGTGGTGACCGTGAGGCTGAGGTCGGCCGACGGGTCGCGGAGCGTGAGGAAGACCGTAGTGGCGCCGGGCCGACGGCTGATCTGCGCGACCTGGCCGTCCACCCACACCCAGCCCAGCCTGCCGATCCACGCCGCGATCTTCTGGCTGACCACGCGTACCGGCCATGGGTTTTCGGGGGTTGTCGTGGGCGCTTCAGTCACGGGCATCAGGGTACGGGTGGCCCGAGTCACGGGGCCGGTTAACCACGGCCTCGTACGATGGGCAGGTGACCGATACCCCGAAGCGCGTCCTGCTCGCCAAGCCCCGCGGCTACTGCGCCGGCGTCGACCGCGCCGTGCAAACCGTGGAGGAGGCCCTCAAGCTGTACGGGCCGCCGATCTACGTGCGCAAGGAGATCGTGCACAACCGGCACGTGGTCGCCACGCTGCAGGCGAAGGGCGCCGTCTTCGTGGAGGAGAACGAGGAGGTCCCGGAGGGCTCGATCGTCGTCTTCTCCGCGCACGGGGTGGCTCCGGAGGTGCACGAGCAGGCCCGGGCGCGGTCGTTGAAGGCGATCGACGCGACCTGCCCGCTGGTGACCAAGGTGCACCAGGAGGCCCGCCGCTTCGCCGCCGCCGACTACGACATCCTGCTGATCGGTCACGAGGGGCACGAAGAGGTCATCGGTACGACCGGCGAGGCCCCGGCGAACATCCAGCTCGTCGACGGCCCGGACGCGGTCGACAAGGTCACCGTCCGGGACCCGTCCAAGGTGGTCTGGCTGTCCCAGACGACCCTGTCGGTGGACGAGACCCTCGAGACCGTCGACCGGCTCAAGCGCAAGCTGCCCCTGCTGGTGTCGCCGCCGAGCGACGACATCTGCTACGCCACCTCCAACCGCCAGGACGCGGTCAAGACGATCGCGCCCTCGTGCGACGTCGTCATCGTGGTCGGGTCGCAGAACTCGTCGAACTCGCAGCGGCTGCGCGAGGTCGCGGTGGACGCGGGGGCGCGTGCCGCGTACCTCGTCGACTACGCCAGCGAGATCCGCGACGAGTGGCTGGAAGGCGCCTCGACCGTGGGGCTCACGTCCGGCGCTTCGGTGCCCGACGAGCTGGTCATGGAGGTCCTCGACCTGCTCACCGAGCGCGGTTTCGGCGAGGTGGCGGAGGTGTCCACGGCGGACGAGAAGCTGACCTTCTCGCTGCCGCAGGAGCTGAAGCGGGACATGAAGGCGGCCAAGGCGACGCGCGCCGGCGAGGCCGCCGCGCTGGCGGCTCATCCTCTTTCGTGATCACGGAACTTTCGGGAGCTGTGGGACCTAACACTGTCCGGGCGGCTGCGGCCCGACGTGTACGCCGAGCTTCCGCTCGCCGACGCCGCGCGGGCGCACGAGATCATCGAAGCGCGGTCCAACCTCGGCAAGGTCGTCCTGCGCCCGTAGCGCCCCGCGTCGAGTCAGCCGAGGCAGTCGAGGCAGTCGAGGCAGCAGAATGTGCAACATTGCTGCTTCCCGACGCGCCGAGGCAGCAATGTTGCACATATTGCGCGGATCTTGGGCTATGAGGCCGGCGGGTCGTCGCGGCGCAGCTCGGCCAGCAGCGAGGCGTACTCGCTGTCGACCAGCTCCGGCGCCTGCAGGTGGCGCGGCGTTACCTCGACCTGCCCCGGCGCGTCCAGCTCGTCGGCGGAGACCCCCAGCTCGCTGAGGCGGCGGGCGCTGACCAGTACGCGTGACTCCAGCGACCCGATCGCCTTGTTGTACGCGGTCACCGCGCCGCCCAGGGACGTGCCCACCTTCGCCAGGTGGTCGCCCATGGTCGACAGGCGCGCGTACAGCTCCTTGCCGAGCGTGTGCACGGCGTGGGCGTTGCGGGCCAGCGACTCCTGCCGCCACGCGTACGCGACCGTGCGCAGCAGCGCGACGAGCGTGGCCGGCGTGGCGAGGACGACGTTGCGGGCGAACGCGTACTCCAGCAGCGTCGGGTCGCGTTGCAGCGCCGCGTCGAGGAACGGGTCGGCCGGCATGAACAGCACCACGAACTCGGGCGCCGACTGGAAGGCCGACCAGTACGCCTTCGTCGACAGCGTGTCGACGTGCGCGCGTACGTGCTTGGCGTGCGCGGCGAGGTACCCGTTGCGGGTGGTCTCGTCGCGCGCCTCCATCGCGGCCAGGTACGCCTCGAACGGCGCCTTGGCGTCGACGACGACCTGGCGCCCGCCGTGCAGGCGTACGACCAGGTCCGGGCGGATCCCACCGGCGTCGGTGGAGGCGCTGACCTGCTCGGAGAAGTCGCAGTGCTCCAGCATGCCGGCGGCTTCGACGATCCGGCGCAGTTGGTGCTCGCCCCAGCGCCCGCGTACCTGCGGGGCGCGCAGGGCGGCGACCAGCTGCTTGGTCTCGGTACGCAGCTCGCTGGAGACCTCGGACATGCCCTTCACCTGCTGGCGCAGGCCCTCGTAGGCGGCGACGCGGTCGCGCTCCAGCTCGGCGACCCGCTGCTCGTAGCGCAGCAGGGCCTCCCGCAGCGGCGCGACGGCGTCGGCCACCGCGTCCTGCGTCTGCGCGCTCGCCTCGAAGCTGAGCGCCCGCAGGGACTGTTCCAGGCGCGCCTCGCCTTCCTTGGTGGCCCGGAGCGTGGCATCGAGGCGGGCGATGTCCGCCGACGACTTGGTACGGGCCAGCAGCCACCCGAGGGCGGCACCGACGAGGAGACCGACGAAGAGGAGAAGAACCGCCACGATCGTCAGCATGCCGTACGACGCGCCGTGACACGTGTAGGTACCGTCGTACTAATGGGTCGGTTCCGGGTTTGGGCCGCTCGCCGGTGACGTGTGTGGGAGTCGTCGTGGTTTTCTCGTGGTTCGGGCGCAAGCGGCGCGCCCAGCAGCTCGCCGACGCGCGGGAAGAGGCCCTGCGCTGGTACGAGCGGCTCGGCGGCCAGATCATGAACCTGTCGGCCGGCGACAGCCCGGCCGCCAAGCAGGCACTGGTCGACGCCGGGGAGCGCTACAACGCCGCCGGCGCCCAGCTCGACCGGGCCACCACGCCCAAGCAGTTCGAGCTGGCCCGCGAGACCGCCCTGGAGGGGCTGGCCTACGTACGCGGGGCGCGGACCGCCCTGGGGCTCGACCCCGGTCCGGACCTTCCGCCGCTGGCCGGCCAGCGCGCCGCCGGCCAGCTCACCAAGGAGCGCGAGGTCGAGGTGCAGGGCCAGCACGTCAAGGCCGGGCCGCAGCCGACCAGCGACACGCCGTACTACTACCCGGGCGGGATGGTGGGCGGCCGGCCGGTGCCGTCCGGCTGGTACTCGCAGCCGCTGTGGAAGACCGCGCTCGCCGCGGGCGCCGGTGCCGTCGGCTCGATGCTGCTCTTCGACGCGCTGTTCAGCCCGTCGTGGGGCGACCCCGGCTACGGGTACGGCTATGACTCCGGCTTCGAACAGGGCCTGGAGTACGCCGACCAGCACGGCTGGGACCCGGGCGGGGACGGCGGATACGACGGCGGCTACGACAACGGTGGTGGCGGCTCGGATGCCGACTTCGGCGGCGACTTCGGTGGCGGCGACTGGGGCGGTGGTGACTGGGGCGGCGGCGACTTCGGAGATTTCGGGGACTTCTGATCGCCTTGTCCACAGCTGGACATTGACCGTTGTGCGCCGTCGACGCGACGGCGCAGAGTCGGTTCATGTCCCTGCCGGATCTGCTGGTGACCCAGGACGGCCTCGTCCACCGCGATCAGCTTGCCCGGCTCGGCGTCACCCGCGCGGCGCTGCGTCGACGGCTGCGCGCCGGCGTCTGGAGTGAAGCGCTCCCCGGGGTGTACTCGTCGTCGCGCGGCCGGCTCACGCCTCGCCAGCGGTGGATCGCCGCGTGCCTGTACGCCGGGCACGGCGCCGCGCTCACCGGCCGGGCGGCGCTGCGGCTGCACGGTGTCGCCTGTGTGCCCGGCGACCCGTACGTGCGGGTGCTCGTGCCGCACGGCCGGCAGGTCCGGTCAGTGGAGTTCGTGTGCGTGCACCGCACCCGGCGCCCCGACCCGTACGCGGAGACGGCGACGGTGATCCGGGTCTGCTCGCTGAGCCGGGCCGTCGTCGACGCCGGCCGGTGGTGCCGGGACCTGCCCGCCATCCGGGCGCTGGTCGAGGAGGTCGTGCGCGGTCACCTGGTCGACGTGGCGGCGCTGCGCCGTGAGCTGGATCAGGGCCCGAGCGCGGGCAGCGCGCTGCTGCGGCTCGTGCTCGACGAGGCAGCTTCGTGGCCAGCCAACTGAAGACGGGGCTAGAACGCGCAGGCCACCACCAGTGCGTCGGTACGCCCGGGCAGTAGGTCGAGCCGGCCGATCCCGCCGGCCGCGCGCAGGTCGGTCTCGGCCAACGCCACCAGGTCGAGCTGCTCGGCCGGGCCCAGCACCTCCGCCAGCGGCACCGGTGTCTTCATCGACACCTGCCGGTCGGTCTTGGCGCGGCGCACCTGGTGCAGCGCCTCGCCGGTGACGGTGAGCAGGGCGCTGTCGCCGATCACGCCGCCCAGCTCCCGGGCCGACGGCCACGGCGCCTGGTGCACCGAGCCGTAGCGCCACCAGGACCAGACCTCCTCGGTCACGTACGGCAGGACCGGCGCGAACAGCCGCAGCTGTATCGACAGCGCGAGCGCCAGCGCGGCCCGGGCCGACGTCGAGCCGGCGTACGCGCGGTCTTTCACCAGCTCGATGTAGTCGTCGCAGAAGGTCCAGAAGAAGCGCTCGGCCGCGGCGAGCGCGCCGGTGTGGTCGTACCCGTCGAGCGCGGCCGTCGCCGCCTCGACGGTGGCCGCCAGCGTGGCGAGCAGCGACCGGTCGAGCGGCTCGGTCACCGCCTCGACGCCGGCGCGGATCGCCGCCGCCGCGCCCAGCCCGAGCACGAACCGGGAGGCGTTGAGCAGCTTCGTCGCCAGCCGCCGGCCGACGCGGATCTGGCCCTCGTCGAACGTGAGGTCCGTGCCGGGACGGCCGGTGGCGGCCCAGTACCGCACCGCGTCGGCGCCGTACCGCTCCAGCATCTCGACGGCGGGGTTGGCGCCGCCCTTCGACTTCGACATCTTCTTGCGGTCCGGGTCGAGGATCCAGCCGGAGACGACGGCGGTCTGCCACGGCAGAACGCCCGCCTCCAGGTGGGAGCGGACCAGGGTCGAGAACAGCCAGGTACGGATGATTTCGTGGGCCTGCGGCCGCAGGTGCATGGGGTAGACCCGGTTGAACAGGTCGGGGTCGCGTTCCCAGCCGCTGGCGATCTGCGGGGTGAGCGACGACGTGGCCCAGGTGTCCATCACGTCCGGATCAGCGACGAAGCCGCCGGGCTCGCCGCGCTGCCACTCCGCGTACCCGTCGGGGGCCTCGCTGGCCGGGTCCACGGGCAGCCGGTGTTCGGGCGGGGTCAGCGGATGCGCGTAGTCGACCGACCCGTCGGCGCCGACCGGGTACCACACCGGAATGGGCACACCGAAGAAGCGCTGGCGGCTGATCAGCCAGTCGCCGGTCAGGCCGGCGACCCAGTGCTCGTACCGGTGGCGCATGTGCTCGGGGACCCAGCGCAGCTCACGGCCGCGCTCCAGCAGCTTCTCGCGCAGTTCGAGGTCGCGTCCGCCGTTGCCCAGGTACCACTGGCGCGAGGTCACGATCTCCAGCGGCAGGTCGCCCTTCTCGTAGAATTTCACCGGGTGGGTGATCGGCACCGGTTCGCCGACGAGGTCACCGCGCTCGGCGAGCAGCTCCACGATCCGGCGGCGGGCCTGGGAGACGGTGCGACCGGGCAGCTCCGCGTAGGCGGAAGCGTCCACGCCGGGCGGCGGCTCGGGCAGCAGCCGGCCGTCGCGGCCGACGACCGTCCGGGTCGGCAGCTTCAGGTCGCGCCACCAGGTCACGTCCGTCACGTCGCCGAACGTGCAGACCATCGCGATGCCCGTACCTTTGTCGGGTGCCGCGAGCGGGTGCGCGTGGACCGTGACCTCCACGTCGAACAGTGGGGTCCGGACGGTCTTCCCGACGAGGCCCGCGTAGCGGGGGTCGTCGGGGTGGCACACCAGCGCGACGCAGGCCGGCAGCAGCTCCGGCCGGGTGGTGTCGACGAGGATCTCGCCGAACCTCAACCGGTGCATGGCGCCCGGCCGTTCCCGGTCCTCCAGCTCGGCCTGGGCCACGGCGGTGGAGTAGGTCACGTCCCAGAGCGTCGGCGCCTCGGCGAGGTACATCTCCCCGCGGGCGAGGTTGCGCAGGAACGCCCGCTGGCTGGCGACCCGGGCGTCGTGACCGATCGTCGTGTACCGGTAGTTCCAGTCCACCGACAGGCCGAGCCGGCGCCACATCTGCTCGTACGCCTTCTCGTCCTCGGCGGTGAGCCGCTCGCACAGCTCGATGAAGTTGCGCCGGGAGACGCGGACCCACTCGCCGGTCGGCTGGAACGCCGGGTCGTACGGTAGTGATGGATCACATCGGATCTTGAAGTGGTTCTGCACCCGGCGTTCGGTGGGCAGTCCGTTGTCGTCCCAGCCCATCGGGTAGAACACCGCCCTGCCGCGCATGCGTTGGAAGCGGGCCACGATGTCGGTGTGGGTGTACGAGAAGAGGTGCCCCATGTGCAGCTCGCCGGATACGGTCGGCGGCGGCGTGTCGATCGCGTAGACGCTCGCCCGGCTCCTCGTCCGGTCGAACGCGTACGTGCCGTCGTCCTGCCAGCGGCGCGACCACTTCTCCTCGAGCCCGTCCAACGCAGGACTCGACTGGTCTGGGCCGCCACGCGATGCTCGCGGGCCAGACCGGTCGGAGGGGATGCGGTGCGCCGCACGCTCCGGATCCGTCATGGGCGAATCGTATGCGTGCTCCCGGCCGGCGCCGTACCGATTTAGACCGATTGGGTCAAACTAGGCTGTCCCGCCACTGTTGATGCAGCCGCGCGTACCGGCCGCCATCGGACACGAGGGCGGCCGGCGCTCCGTCCTCCACGATCCGCCCGCCGTCGAGCACGAGCACCCGGTCGGCGATCTCCACCGTGGACAGCCGGTGGGCGATCACGATGGCGGTCCGGTCGGCGAGGATCGTACGCAGGGCGCGCTGCACCAGCCGCTCGGACGGGATGTCCAGCGACGACGTGGCCTCGTCGAGGATGAGCACGGCCGGGTCGGCCAGGAATGCCCGCGCGAACGCGACGAGTTGGCGCTGGCCGGCCGACAGCCGCCCACCGCGCTTGCGGACGTCGGTGTCGTAGCCCTCGGGGAGCGCCCGGATGAACCGGTCGGCACCGATCGCGCGGGCGGCCGCCTCGATCGCGTCCCGGCCGGCGCCGGGCCGGCCGAAGCCGATGTTGTCCGCGACCGTGCCGGAGAACAGGAAGTTCTCCTGGGTCACCATGACGACGGCGCGGCGCAGGTCGTCGTCGCCGATCTCGCGCAGGTCGATGCCGTCGAGGGTGACCGTGCCCTCGCTCGGGTCGTAGAACCGCGCCACGAGCTTCGCGACGGTCGACTTGCCGGCGCCGGTCGCGCCGACGACGGCGACCGTCTGGCCGGCCGGGATGTGCAGGTCGAGCCGGGGGAGGACCGGCCGGTCGGCGCGGTAGGCGAACCGTACGTCCCGCAGGCGGAGGTCACCGCGGGCCGCCGGCACCGGCGTCGGGTGGGCCGGCTCGGGTACGGCCGGCGGCTCGTCGAGCACCCCGGCGAGCTTCTCCAGGGCGGCGGTCGCCGACTGCAACGAGTTGTAGAACTGGCTCAGCTCCTGCATGGGTTCGAAGAAGCGCCGCAGGTACAGCAGGAACGCGGCGAGTACGCCGATCTCGGTCTGCCCGTGCAGCGCCCGGTAGCCGCCGTACGTGAGCACGACCGCGATGGTCACGTTGCCGACCAGCTTGATGCCGGGGGCGTAGATCGCGATCAGCCGCATCGCCTTGACGTTGGCCGCCCGGTAGTCGTCGTTGACCGCGTCGAAGATCTCCTGGTTGCGCGGCTCACGCCGGAACGCGTGCACCGCCCGCATGCCGCCCATCGACTCGACGAAGTGGACGATCACCAGCGCGACCGCCTCCCGGGTGCGCCGGTAGGCCCGCGCCGACGCGCGCTGGAACCAGCGCGACAGCGCCAGCAGGAACGGGAACGACACCATCGTGACCAGCGCCATCGGCCAGTCGAGCCAGAGCAGGATGCCCGCGACCGAGATCACCGACAGGCCGGCGAGGACGAGGTCCTCGATCCCGCCGTCGAGCAGTTCGCTGATGGAGTCCATGTCGCTGGTCAGCCGGGCCACCACCCGACCGGAGGTGTACCGCTCGTGGAAGTCGACGGACAGGCGCTGGAAGTGGTCGTAGACCCGGCGGCGCAGGTCGAACAGGATCGCCTGGCCGATGCGCCCGGACAGGGCGAGGAACCCGCGTTTGGTGACGTATTCGGTGGCCGCCGCCACGGCGAACGCCAGGGCGACCCCGACGAGCACGCCACCGTCGTGCCGGCCGCCCGACAGCGGTGGGATGCCCCGGTCGATGCCGAGCTTGACCAGGTACGGGCCGGCCATGGCGGCCGCGTTCTGGGCCAGCAGCAGCGCCACGGCCACCCACAGCAGCCGGCGATGGGGGCGCAGCAATGAACCGAGCAGCCGGCGGCTGCTCGTGCGCAGCCGTACGACCGACGCCGCGTCGCCGGCTTCCGCGGCCGTACGCTCCGCGTCGTCGTCGGGGGCGACCCCGCGCCAGGCGCGCACATCGATCGTCATGCGTGCACCTCCTCGTCGAGGTCGAGTTCGAGGTCGTCCTCGGCCTCCGCTTCAGGGTCCCCCTCCGCCTCCGCTTCGAGGTCGCCCTCGGCCTCCGCGGACAGCACCGCGCGGTACTCGGGAACGGTCGCGAGCAGTTCCGAGTGCGGGCCGACGGCGGCTATCTCTCCGTCAAGCAGCAGGGCCACCCGGTCGGCGAGCGCGACCGTCGAGGGGCGGTGCACCACGAGCAGCGCCGTCGTGTTCGCGAGCACGCGGGCCAGGGCCTGCTCGACGAGCGCCTCGGTGTGAACGTCCAGGGCGGACAGGGGATCGTCGAGCACCAGGACCCGTGGCTTGCCCAGCACGGCGCGGGCGAGCGCCAGCCGCTGCCGTTGCCCGCCGGACAGCGACAGCCCCTGCTCGCCGACGCGGGTGTCGAGACCCCACGGCAGGTCGTGGACGAACTCCGCCTGGGCCACCGACAGGGCCTCGGCGATGTCGTCGTCGCTCGCGTCGGGGCGGCCGAGCGTCAGGTTTTCCCGCACGCTCATCGAGAACAGGGTCGGATCCTCGAACGCCACGCCCACGATGCGGCGCAGCGAGCGGAGCCGGTAGTCCCGCACGTCACGGCCGTCGATGGTGATCCGGCCGGCGGTGACGTCGTACAGGCGCGGCACGAGCGAGACGAGGGTGCTCTTGCCGGAGCCGGTCGCGCCGACGATGGCGAGCGTCTCCCCGGGGCGGACATCGAGGTCGATGCGGTGCAGTACGGGCAGCTCGGCGCCCGGGTAGGCGAACCTGACACCCTCGAACCGGACGTGGCCCGCGACGTCGCGCGGCGCGACGGCGGCCGCCGCCGGGTGGTCGACGACCGACGGCTCGGTGTCGAGCACCTCGTAGATCCGGTCGGCCGCGGTCATGGCCTCCTGCCCGTTCGCGATGATCCAGCCGAGCGCGTCGATCGGCCAGACGAGCATGACCTGCAGCGACACGAACGCCACGAGGCCGCCCAGCGACAGCGCGCCGCGGGACACCTCCAGTGCGCCCACGACCAGGACCAGCGCCAGCGTCGCGTTGGGGATCAGGTCGAACTGCGACCAGGTGGTGGCGAGCATGCGCGCCTTGCCGACCGCGGTGTCGTGGACGCGGCCCGCGCCCTCGGCGAAGCGGGCGCCCTGGTGGCGGCGCCGGCCGAAGGACTTGATGACCCGGATGCCCTGCGCGGACTCCTCGATCTGGGTGGCGAGGTCGCCGAGCTGGTCCTGCATCCTCCGGGACGCCGTGAAGTACTGGCGGGTGAACCGCCTGCTCACGACGAACAGCGGCACCGCGCTCGCCGCCACCAGCAGCCCGAGCGGCCAGTGCAGGTGCAGCAGCAGCGCGACCACCGTGACGTAGGTGGCGGTGTTGACGACGAGGAAGATGAGACCGAACGACAGGAACCGCCGGATCACCGACAGGTCGCTGGTCGCGCGGGACAGCAGCTGCCCTGACTGCCACCGGTCGTGGAACGCGATGGGTAGCCGCTGGAGGTGCGCGTACAGGTCGCGGCGCAGCTGCGCCTCCATGCCGAGCGCGGAGGCGGACTGGGTCCAGCGCCGGATGAAGATGAGCACCGCCTCGACCACGCCCAGCGCGAGCGCGAGCGCGCCGAGCTCGAGCAGGCCGGCCGGGTCGCCGTGGCGCACCGGCCCGTCGACGACGCGCCGCACGACGAGCGGGACCACGATGCCGGCGCCGGTCGACGCGCTCGCGGCGACCAGCAGCCAGCTCATCTGAGCCAGGTAGGGGCGGACGTAGCGGCGGATCCGCCACAGGTTGCGTAGCCGATGAGGGACGACGGGGGAGTGGTCAGCGGCCGGCACGCCTCGAAGCTACCGACGGGGTCCGACGTTCTCCCATCGGTTTTCACCATCCGATGATCTTGATTTGTCGGCGCGCGCCGGCCCTGCCAGCGCAGATACGATGTGCGTAGACCGGTCAGAATATTTACGCCTCGTGGTCGAGTAGCCAGCGCTTGACCGGCAGCCCCCAGCGGAATCCGCCGAGCGATCCGTCGGTGCGCAGCACCCGGTGGCACGGCACGAACAGCGCCGCCGCGTTGCGGGCGCACGCCGAAGCGGCGGCGCGCACGGCGGCGGGCCGCCCCGACAGCGCCGCGAACTCGGTGTACGTGACCGGATGGCGCACCTCGCGCAGGGTCCGCCAGGCCTGTTCCAGGAACGCGCCGGAGCGCTGGCGTACCGGCACCGCGTCGACCGCCGCGATGTCACCCTCCAGATAGGACAGCACGGCCTTGGTGACCGGGCCGAGGTCCGCCCGCGGCTGCGGCTCCGACGTCGGTTTCAAAGCCGGGTGTACGAGCGTAGCCAGCAGTTCCGCGTCCGTGGTCCAGCCGCTCGCCAGTACCGTCTCGTCGCCGGCCAGCAGGATCGTGAACGGGCCGGCCGGGGTCTCCATGGTGGACGAATACCAGGTCATGCGTTCCTCCAGAGTCGGATCAGTGCGTACGAGCGCCAGGGCCGCCAGCGCGTCGCGTACCCGGCCAGCGCGGCCGGCTCGTCAGGTAGCCCGAGCGCCGCCGCGCCACGACGTACGCCCAGGTCGGTCGGTAGGAAGACGTCGGGATCGCCGAGGGCCCGCAGCGCGACGTAGCCGGCCGTCCACGGGCCGACACCCGGCAGCTCCAGCAGCTTTTCGGTGGCCTCGGCGCGGTCGGTGCCGTTGTCGAGTACGAGGTCCCCGCTGGCGACGGCGGCGGCGAGCGCCCGTACCGTACGCCGCCGCGTGGCCGGCATCGCGAATGCCTCGTCAGGGGCCTCCGCGACCGTGGCGGCGTCCGGGAAGAGCAGCTCGCCGGCCGTCGGTGCGCACGTCCGTACCAGCTTCCCGAGCACCGTACGGGCCGCGGCGACCGACACCTGCTGGCCGACCACCGCCCGTACGGCGAGCTCGAAGCCTTCGACGGCGCGCGGCAGGCGTACCCCGGGTTCTTTCTCGACCGTCTCCGCGAGCGCGGGGTCGGTGGCCAGCGCGGCGTCGACGGCGTGCGGGTCGGCGTCCAGGTCCAGCAGGCGACGGCAGCGCGCCACGGCCGGCGCGAGATCGCGCACGTCGGTCAGGCGGAGCGTGGCCTGCACGTACCCGTCGCGGGGCGTCAGCGACGCGGAGCCGGGGCCGTGCGGCAGGCGCAGCGTGCGCTGGTAGCGGCCGTCGTCGGCCAGCTCCACGCCGGGGATCGCGCGGGCCGCCAGGTACTCGAACAGCCCGTCCGCGTGCAGCGGAGCGCGGTACGGCAGCCGCAGCATGATCGTGCCGGGGGCGCCGGATGCGACGGCCGACGACCGCAGAGCCGACGGCGGCCGCCCGTACACGTCCCGGATCGTCTCGTTGAACTGCCGCACGCTGCGGAAGCCGGCCGCGAACGCGATCTCGGCCAGCCCGAGGTCGGTCGTCTCGATCAGGATCCGCGCGGTCTGGGCCCGCTGGGCGCGCGCCAGCGCGAGCGGGCCGGCGCCCAGTTCGGCGTGCAGCATCCGGTGCAGGTGCCGTTCGGTGTACCCGAGCCGACTCGCCAGGCCGGGCACGCCGGCCCGGTCGACCACCCCGTCGGCGATCAGCCGCATCGCGCGGGCCACGACGTCGGCCCGGTTGTCCCACTCCGGCGAGCCGGGCGCCGCGTCCGGGCGGCAGCGCAGACAGGCCCGGAAGCCCTCGCGCTGGGCGGCGGCCGCGGACGGCAGGAATCGGACATTCTGCCGTTTGGGCGTGACGGCGGGGCAGGACGGGCGGCAGTAGATCCGTGTCGAGGTGACGGCCGTGACGAACCAGCCGTCGAAGCGCGGGTCCCGGCTGTCGACCGCCCGGTAGCACCGTTCGAAATCCAGCTCCACGTGACCGATCCTGCACCCCCGACTAGCTGGATGCTTGCGGTTTTCGGACATGAGCGTGGTGGAGTCCGGCTGTCCGGGTGGGCGCGGTTGCCATGATCACCGTTGGCGCTGCGTAGACTCGTACGTCGTGAGTCTCAGCATCGGCATCGTCGGCCTGCCCAACGTCGGCAAGAGCACCCTGTTCAACGCGCTGACCAAGAACGACGTGCTCGCCGCCAACTACCCCTTCGCCACGATCGAGCCGAACGTCGGCGTGGTGGGCCTGCCCGACCCCCGGCTGGACAAGCTCGCCGAGCTGTACGACTCGGAGAAGATCGTGCCGGCGCCGGTGTCGTTCCTCGACATCGCCGGCCTCGTCCGCGGCGCCTCGAAGGGGCAGGGGCGGGGCAACGCGTTCCTGGCCAACATCCGCGACGCGTCCGCGATCTGCCAGGTCGTCCGCGCGTTCAGCGATCCGAACGTCGTGCACGTCGAAGGCAAGGTCTCGCCCGCCGACGACATCGAGACGATCAACACCGAGCTGATCCTGGCCGACCTGCAGACGCTCGAGAAGGCGGTGCCGCGGCTGGAGAAGGAAGCGAAGCTGCGCAAGGACCGGGCGCCGCTGGCCGCGGCCGCCAAGGCGGCCGCCGAGCTGCTCAACACCGGCACCACGCTGTACGCCGGGGCGGAGAAGGCCGGTATCGACGTCGCCGAGCTGCGCGAGCTGCACCTGCTCACGACGAAGCCGTTCCTGTACGTGTTCAACGTCGACGAGGAGGAGCTGGCCAACGAGGCCGCCCTCGACGAGCTGCGCGCGCTGGTCGCGCCCGCTGAGGCGATCTTCATGGACGCGCAGGTCGAATCGGAGCTGATCGACCTGCCCGAGGACGAGGCGCGCGAGCTGCTGGAGTCGATCGGCCAGCACGAGACCGGACTGCACCAGCTCATCCGGGTCGGCTTCCGTACGCTGGGCCTTCAGACGTACCTGACGGCCGGGCCGAAGGAGGCGCGGGCCTGGACGATCCCGATCGGGGCGACCGCGCCCGAGGCGGCCGGCGTCATCCACTCCGACTTCCAGCGCGGCTTCATCAAGGCCGAGGTCGTCGCGTACGACGACCTGATCGCGGCCGGCTCGATGGCGGCGGCGAAGTCCGCCGGCAAGGTGCGCATCGAGGGCAAGGAGTACGTGATGCAGGACGGCGACGTGGTGGAGTTCCGCTTCAACGTCTGAGCGACTTATTCGCGATCTTGGACACCTAGGCCGGTTATAGGTGGCCTAAGTGTCCAAGATCTAAGGAGACGGCGTCGGGGCGTGGCCGGCCCGCAGCCCGACCGCCTCCGGCGGGCTTTTCATTCCTGTTGACTACGGCCTGGGAAGAACTGGCGGACGGGCAGCAGCAGACCCGCTAGCGACAGCACGATGAACACGACTTGGTGTACATGGTCCTTGCCCGGCGGCAACCGGCCCACCAGATGCGTGACCCAGAAGGCGGGATAAAACCACAGCGTGAACCAGGCCCACCGGTCGCGGCCCCGGAATGGGATCACAGTAATCAGCACCCCGAACAGCCCAAAGCCGATCGAGGCCACGCCGACAGTTCGCATTAGCGGCTGATTGTCGGATGTCGGTACCGTCGCCACGATGAGGCCAAAGGCCAAGATGCCGACACCGACGACGACGAGGCAGATCCACCCGAGCCTTACGGAGAGCTTTTCCCGCTGCACGTGAGGAACCTATCGCCGGGCCGGCGTCCGTCACAGCCCCCAATGGACAATTCGTAAGCCGCGTGCTGGACTGCCCGTTCGGGCGTACGCAACGAGCCCCCGGGCCGGCAGCATGAGCGCCCTCGACGATAGCGGGAAGCGGGGTCGACCTGCAGTCATCTACGCTCATCACTGATGAACGCCGGTGCCCTGTACGCCTTCCTGTGCGCTCCGTTCGGCGCTCTCCTCGTGGCCGCGATGCCGTTTCCACTTCGACTGGAGCCGACGGCCGGCGTTGGGCGCGCCATGTGGTTCTGGACGGGCTTTGTGTGGCTAGGGACCTTCGTGGTCGGAGCGGCGGCGTTCACGGCTTGGTGGGCTGGTCCCGGTCGGTGGTGGGGGACCTTCCACGTGAGCCATCTTTTCCTTCCGCTCTGGGTGCTGACCCCCGGTTTGGCGGTCGCCGTCGTGCGGCTCACCCGCCGCATCAAGGTCCTGGCGCGTACGAGGAACACGACGTCGTGAAGTGCGTCGGCGACTACCTGATCCTGGTCAGCACCACGACAGGGATCACCCGCTGCGACTTCTCCTCGTGATCGGCGAAGAACGGGTACGTCTCTTTGAGCATGGTCCACAGCGGTGCCCGTTCCGCACCCTCGGCCGGGGTGGCCACCGCCTCGTAGGTCTCATCGCCGACCTCCACCGTGACCCGGGGGTTCGCCAGCAGATTGTGGTACCAGTCGGGGTGTTTGGCCGCCCCGGCGTTGGAGGCTATGACGAGCAGTCGGTCGCCGTCCCGGTGGTACATCATCGGGGTCGTATGGGGCCGGCCGCTCCTGGCACCGACGGTGGTCAGCAGGACGAGGCGGTCGCGGTGCATGCCCTCGATCTCGCCACCGCTGCGGAACTGCTCGATCACCCTACGGTTGATCTCCCTGACGTCCATCGTTCTCCGTATCTCCGTAACTGTTGCCTCTCGCTGTTGGGCCGGGCGCCGACGAAGGCGGCGATCGGGCCTACTGACGGCGTCCACGGCGACCCTCCCTATGGCACCGGATCATTGCCGCCGGCGCAAGGCATCACCAGGGACACGTGTACGCGCTGACTAGTGTTACAGCGTGATCTTCCGTGCAGCCGTGCGTGCCGACCTGCCCGCGATCGTCGCGCTCCTGGCGGACGACGTGCTGGGCAAGGCGCGCGACTTCGCCGTGGTGGACGACGCTTACGAGCGGGCGTTCGCCGATATCGACGCCGACCCGCGCAACCTGCTCCTCGTGGCGGAGGACGCAGGGGAGGTGGTGGCCTGCCTGCAGCTCACGTACATCCCCGGGCTGGGCCGCCACGGCGCCGAACGGGCGCTCGTCGAGGCCGTCCGGGTCCGGTCGGACCGCCGCGGGCAGGGGATCGGCGCAAAGCTCATGGCGTGGGTGATCGAACAGGCCCGACAGCGCGGCTGTGGGCTGGTGCAGCTCACCACCGACAAGTCGCGTGTCGACGCACATCGGTTCTACGCCCGGCTCGGCTTCGTCGCCAGCCATGTAGGCATGAAGCTGCCCCTGCGGTAGGCGCGGTGCGGGACGCCGTAGCGCGGATCGAATACTCTCGACCCCCGTTGGGCTGCGGCGGCCGGTAGGAGAATCCGATGACGTTGGTGGGCAGGGAGTGCCCTGACTGCAAGCGGACGGTCACGGTCGAGTTCGAGCAGACCGTCACGGGACGCGAGGTCTGCCCCGACTGTGCCCGGGCATTGCTGACCGGTTCGGCGGTCGGCGCCATCACCTCCGACGTCGGTGCCGGGTTCGGGGTGTGGGCGATGTCGATGCGGCGGATCAGGCGAACGTGTTGACCCGCCGGTATCAGGCGGTGAGGAACGGGACGGCGACCGCCCGGAACTGTTCCGGGCTGCGGCTGTGTACCCGGTGACCGGCCGGAATCGTGGCCAGTTCGCCGCGCGGGATCGTCCGGGACACCTCGGCCAACCGGTCCGACGGCACGTGGCTGGCCGGACCGCCGGAGACGACCAGTGCCGGTGCGCTGACCGCCGGCAGCCGGTCCCACCAGGCCGGGTCCGGAACACGTAGCTGTCTGACCGCGGATACGACCGCCCGCGGGTCGAAGCCGCGGCGAACGGCGAGTATGCCCAGAGCCGGCAGCAGGAACCGCGCCCTGGACAGGCCGTGGGGATCGGCAGGCGCGCGAGGTGGAACCGGCGGCTCCTCGAGGACCAGGCGGGTGACCCGCTCGGGCTGCCGCTGGGCGATCAGGGACGCCACGTGGCCGCCCAACGAGTGCCCGACCAGTGCGATGTTGTCGAGGGCCCGGGCGTCCAGCAATCCGAGGATGTCGTCGAGGAACCCGGCCAGCGGATAGATCGCGGTGCGCGAACTGCCGCCGTGCCCCCGCAGGTCCGGGGCAATGACGTGATGCCCCGCCGCCACCAGGGCGGCGGCGAGCCCGTCCCAGGTGGCCGCGCTGCTACCGCCACCGTGCAGCAGGACGGTCGGTCGCCCGTCCGGGTCGCCGGCCTCCCGGTACCGGATGGTGACCCCGGCGACCTCGACACCGCGGATACCTACGCCATGGCGCGTCACGGTCATCTGTGTACCAACGGCCGGCAAGCCAGCCGCCGGTCGAGCGTCGGTTCAGGCGCTGTCGAGTACGTTCTTTGCGATGCGGTCGGCGATGCCGCTGTCGATGGCGGCCGCCGCCGCGCTGGTGGGCTTACGCCGGGCCTGACTTTCGAAGCAGGCGACGAACTCCTCGCCCAGCGTCAGGCGAGGGATCTGCCGGACGACCTCAGCGCGGAAGTCGGCGGGCCACTTGTCCGGGTTCCGTCCTGAGATGTCGAGGCCGGTGGCGATCTCCAGCAGGTGTCCCTCGGGATCCGCGTCAGGGTCGACGCTGTCCCACATGTGCCGAACGATGATCTCCGCCGCCCGGGTACGCCGCTCCACCGGCCATCCGGCCCCCGCACCGAAGACCCACGCGACGTGACCGCCGGCCTCTTCGAAGGCAACGGTGTGGCTGTCGAACTCCTTCGCCAGGCCGATGTCGTGCAGCATCGCCGACACGTACAGCAGTTCCGCGTCGAAGGCGATGCCGCGCTCCATGCCGTACGAGGCTGCCCAGATGTAGGAGCGGAGGCAGTGGTTCGCCAGGGCGGGGGAACAGTACGCCGTCGCCACCTCCCGGGCGGCACGCGCGGCGGAGGTGTCGGGGACTGGGACATCGTCGAGATTCACTGCGCCAGTCTTGCCGATCATCGCGCCGGGCCGCTACGGCCGATCAGCGCAATTGCGTGCGATGTCTGTGGTCACCGACGATCGTGGCGCATACTGGTGCGGTGGCGAAGACATCGATAGTCATCGGTATCACTATCCGCCTGTTCCTGCTCGTCATGGCGGTGTGGTTGACCGTCAGCGTCGTCGTGCCGACCCGCGATCCGTTGGCTCTCGACGTCGTCACGGTGGTGGTTCTCGCCGTCGTCGCGTTGATCGGTCCGGCCCGGCGGTTCCTGCTCGCGTCGGTCGTGGGCCGGCGGGAGAGCCGGGTGCGGCTCGGCCGCTGAGTCGGGCTCCCGCAGGTGGCCGCGGTCAGGCGGTTGCGGTCAGGCGGACCGGGCGATCGCCTGGTACATCGCCTCGATGCGGGCGGCGAGCGTGACCTCCCCGTCGGAGAGCGTCCCGTCGTCCGGCGTACACAACTTGATCTGCGTGTGCCCGTCCAGGCGGCGCACCTGAGGGTGCAACTGCAGCGCGTCGGCGACGACCTTGATGCGCTCCGCGAGCGCGGCGTGCTGTGAATCGTCGAGCAGGAGCGTGCGCCGGAACTCCCGACCGTCGCGGGTCCACCCGTCGAGCAGGCCCAGGGCGTCCGTCAGGTAGTCCTCGTGATTGCCGCTCCGGCGAGCGCGCATTATGCCGCCTTTCAGGCTTCGTTGCCGGCTCGTGGCCGAATCGAGGCCTCCTCGTTGTCATTTGGTGCCTGCCAGTCTGGCCTGCGACCACCTGATGTGTCCATGCGTACAGTCGGTCCGTCCGGTGACTTATCGGACACCTCACCTGCCCGAACGGGTGATTTTTCTGGCACTCTTGACCATCGTGTATAACGAACAGGCCACTCCGGCGGTCGTGGTGGGCGCGGCCATCGTCGCCGGCCACCGCGTACTCGCCTGCGCCCGCGCGGATCAGCCGGAGGCGTCCGGTCGCTGGGAGTTCCCGGGCGGGAAGGTCGAACCGGGTGAGGATGACGCCACCGCGCTCGCCCGCGAATGCCGTGAGGAGCTGGGGGTGCGCGTCGCGGTGGGCGCCCGCGTCGGCCCCGAGGTCCCGCTCGGCGGTGGCAGGGCCGTGCTGCGCGTGTACCTGGCGTCGCTGCGCGACGACGACGAGCCGCGGCTGACCGAGCACCTGGAGATGCGCTGGCTCACCGCCGACGAACTGTTCGATGTGTGGTGGATGCCGGCGGACGTACCGGTCGCGCAGGCGCTTCAGCCGCTTCTGGCCGCGGGAACGAGCACCCCGGCCGCGACCTGACGCCCGGTTGGGCACCGGCCGACCGGCCAGGGCACGATCAGCAGCATGACCGAGCTGACCTATCCCGAGGTCGGTGCCACCCGCGGCGACGAGCTGCCACCGGGGTACCGGCACGTGCGGCGACACGACAAGCTGGGCGACGGCGCCGAGGCGTTCCGGCGCGCCGCTGCCGGCCTCCGCGGGTGGAACATGCAACGGCGCGCGGGCCTGCGGGTACCCGCCTCGACCCCGCCGCCCGAGCCGGGCGTACGGGTGACGATGCGCGCGGCGTTCCTGCGGGTGCCGTGCCAGGTGGTGTGGGTCATCGACGAAGAACGCCGGTACGGGTTCGGCTACGGGGCGCTGCCCGGACACCCGGAGATCGGCGAGGAGGCGTTCGTCGTGTCCCTCGACGACGGCGGTCAGGTGTGGCTGGACATCAGGGCCTTCAGTCGGCCGGGCCGCTGGTACACCCGGCTGGCCGGGCGGCTGGGCTGGCTGGTCCAGGACGTGGCGACGAGCCGTTACGTGGCGGCGATGCGGCGCATCGCCGCCACGTGATCCGGGTGGATCGGCTCAGCCCTCGTCGGTCCGCGACGGGTGCTGGTAGTTGATGTCGTCGACCGGCAGCGGCAACGGTACGTCGTCGCCGAACGGCGACTGCGCGCCCGCCATCTGTCCGGTGAACTCGGTGACCGGCAGCCTGCCGTCGGAGCCGACCGGCGCGGCCTGCCCGGCGGGGGCTTCCCGGTGCCAGTTCATGCTGATCTCGCCCTGGGCCTGGTGCGAGGCGGCGTGCTCCGCCGGCGTCGAGGGGCTGCCCGCGTCGGGCTGACGCGACGACGCCGGTCGTTCGGCTGTTGCGACCCCGGTGGTCGTGTGTCCCGCAGGTCTGTCGAGCTGATCCCGATGGAAGATCTTCGAGCCCAGCCATGCAATCGGGTCGTACCGGCGGTCCACCGCGCGCTCCTTCATCGGGATGATCGCGTTATCCGTGATCTTGATGTGCTCGGGGCACACCTCTGTGCAACATTTCGTGATGTTGCAGTACCCGATGCCCTGCTCTTCAACCGCCAGGTCCTTGCGGTCGGTCCGGGCGTCGAGCGGGTGCATGTCCAGCTCAGCGGCCCGGATGAAGAAGCGCGGGCCGGAGAAGGCCTTCTTGTTCTCCTCGTGGTCGCGGACGACGTGGCAGACGTTCTGGCAGAGGAAACACTCGATGCACTTGCGGAACTCCTGCGAGCGCTCCACGTCGACCTGCTGCATCCGGTACTCGCCCGGGGCGACCCCCGCGGGCGGGGCGAACGCCGGCAGTTCCCGCGCCTTCTGGTAGTTGAAGGACACGTCCGTGACCAGGTCGCGGATCACCGGGAAGGTGCGCAGCGGGGTGACGGTGACCGTCTCGGTCGCCTCGAACGTCGACATCCGCGTCATGCAGCCCAGCCGCGGCTTGCCGTTGATCTCCATCGAGCAGGAGCCGCACTTGCCCGCCTTGCAGTTCCAGCGGACCGCGAGGTCGGGCGCCTGGGTGGCCTGCAGGCGGTGGATGATGTCGAGCACGACCTCACCGTCGTTGACCTCGACCTGGAAGTCCTCGAGCTGACCGCCGTCGGCGTCACCGCGCCAGACCCGGAAGTTGCGAACCTCGCCCATCACGCACCCGCCTTCCCGGCGAGAGCATCGAACTCCGCCAACTCCTCGTCCGTCAGGTACTTCGAAAGCTCGGCCCGGTCGAACAGCTCCATCAGCTCCGGGCGCATCTTCGGCAGCGGCTTGCGCTCGAGCTGGACGTCTTCGCCCCGCAGCGAGCAGACCAGGTTGACCCGGCGCCAGCTCGGGTCCATCTTCGGGAAGTCCTCGCGGGTGTGCCCGCCGCGCGACTCCTCGCGTTCCAGGGCCGCCTTGGCCGTGCACTCCGAGACGATCACCATGTTGCGCAGGTCGAGCGCGAGGTGCCAGCCGGGGTTGTAGCGACGGCCACCGCCCACGCCGACCTTCTTGATCCGCTCCTTGAGATCGGCGAGCCGGGCGAGCGACTCCTCCAGCTCCGACCGGCGCCGGATGATGCCGACCAGGTCGTTCATCGTCTGCTGTAGCTCGCTCTGCAGCGCGTACGGGCTCTCGCCGCCCTCACCGCGGCCCAGCGGCGCGAGCGCGGTCTCCACGGCGGCGTTGACGGCCGCCGGCGAGACCTTGACGGGCCGGGCGGCCTCGTCGGCGTAGCGCGCCGCGTACTCGCCCGCGCGCTTGCCGAAGACCAGCAGGTCGGACAGGGAGTTGCCACCGAGCCGGTTGGAGCCGTGCATGCCGCCGGAGACCTCACCGACGGCGAAGAGCCCGGACACCGCGGCCGCCTCCGTGTCCGGGTCGACCTCGACCCCGCCCATCACGTAGTGGCAGGTCGGGCCGACCTCCATCGGCTGCTTCGTGATGTCGACGTCGGCCAGCTCCTTGAACTGGTGGTGCATCGACGGCAGCCGCTTGATGATCACCTCGGCCGGCATCCGGGTCGACACGTCGAGGAAGACGCCACCGGCGGGGGAGCCGCGCCCGGCCTTCACCTCGGCGTTGATCGCCCGGGCCACCTCGTCACGCGGCAGCAGCTCCGGCGGGCGGCGGTTGTTGTCCGGGTCGGTGTACCAGCGGTCGGCCTCCTCCTCGGTCTCGGCGTACTGCTTGCGGAACACGTCCGGGACGTAGTCGAACATGAACCGCTTGCCCTCCGAGTTGCGCAGCACGCCGCCGTCACCGCGCACCGACTCGGTCACGAGGATCCCCTTGACCGAGGGCGGCCAGACCATCCCGGTCGGGTGGAACTGCACGAACTCCATGTTGATCAGCGCCGCGCCGGCCCGCAGGGCGAGCGCGTGGCCGTCGCCGGTGTACTCCCAGGAGTTCGAGGTGACCTTGAAGGACCGGCCGATGCCGCCGGTGGCGAGCACGACCGCCGGCGCCTCGAACAGCACGAACTCGCCGGACTCCCGGTAGTACCCGAAGCAGCCGGTGATGCGGTCGTTCTCGACGAACAGCTCGGTGATCGTGGTCTCGGCGAAGACCCGGATCCGCGACTCGTAGTTGCCGGTCGCGGCGAAGTCCTCCTGCTGCAACGAGACGATCTTCTGCTGCAGGGTACGGATCAGCTCCAGACCGGTACGGTCGCCGACGTGCGCCAGGCGCGGGTACTCGTGGCCGCCGAAGTTGCGCTGGCTGATCTTGCCGTCCTTGGTGCGGTCGAACAGCGCGCCGTAGGTCTCCAGCTCCCAGATCCGGTCCGGGGCCTCCTTGGCGTGCAGCTCGGCCATCCGGAAGTTGTTGAGGAACTTGCCGCCCCGCATGGTGTCGCGGAAGTGGACCATCCAGTTGTCGCGGCTGTTGACGTTGCCCATGGCGGCGGCCGCGCCGCCCTCGGCCATGACGGTGTGCGCCTTGCCGAACAGGGACTTGGAGATGATCGCCGTCTTCTTGCCGGCCAGCCGGGCCTCGATCGCCGCCCGCAGGCCCGCGCCGCCGGCACCGATCACGACGACGTCGTAGTTGTGTCGCTCGATGTTGGTCATTGCGTCCCTCAGTGGATGAAGCGCAGGTCGGAGATCCAGTTGGCCGAGACCGCCATGACGTACGCGTCGGTCACCATCAGCGTGCCGAGCGTGGTCCACGCCAGTTGCATGTGCTTGGCGTTGAGCTTCGACACGAAGCCCCAGGCGCGGTAGCGCAGCGGGTGCTTGGAGAAGTGCTTGAGCCGCCCACCCACGATGTGCCGGCAGGAGTGGCACGACACCGTGTACGCCCACAGCAGGATCACGTTTACCAGCAGGACGAGGTTGCCGAGGCCGAACCCGAAGCCCTGCGGGCTGTGGAAGGCTCGGATGGCGTCCCAGGTGTTGATGATCGAGATCAGGACCGCCGCGTAGAAGAAGTACCGGTGGGCGTTCTGGAAGATCAGCGGGAAGCGGGTCTCACCGGAGTACGTCCTGTGCCCGTCGGGCACCGCGCAGGCCGGCGGCGACATCCAGAACGAGCGGTAGTAGGCCCGGCGGTAGTAGTAGCAGGTGAGCCGGAACAGCAGCAGGAACGGCAGGGTCACCGCGGCGAACGGGATGATCGGCCAGTCCGGCAGGAAGCGGCCGAACTCGGCGGCCTCCGCTGTGCAGCCCTTCGACACGCACGGTGAGTAGAACGGCGTGAGGTAGTGATAGTCGCTGACGAAGTACCACTTCTGCATGAAGGCGCGCACCGTGGCGTAGGCGACCCACAGTACGAGCAGGCTCACGGTCAACAGTGGCGCCAGCCACCACCGGTCTGTGCGCAACGTCTTCGCCGCAATCGCGGCGCGTGGCCGTGCCCCGGCCGGCGTCGTTGCCGTCGTCGTCATCGTTGCTCCGCTCCCTGGACAGGGTGAGTGATGCGTCTCGTCGTCTTCGGTCTGGCCGTGGGACGCGGGGGAAGACGGCTGTCCTGCGCAGGTCATCGCCGGCCTACCCGCCGCTGTGCGTCGATGCACACGTTACGCCGACTGTGATCGAAGACACGTCCGGGCAGTGTGATCGAGAACACGTGACAAGCAGTCTCGCGCGTCGCCACGCCGTTGCGGAAGCGGGGAGCGGAGCAATCCTCCTAGGGTGTGCGCAAGATCACTCTTAGGGTGCGGCGAATGCGCAAGATCCGCGCAAGGTGCCACATTTTGCTGCCATCTCGCGCGTCGAGGCAGCAATGTGTGACACCTTGCGCGGAATCTGGAAAGGCCTCAGCCGGAGGCGCCGCCGGTGAAGTTCCATGAGGCCAGGCGTACCGCGGGGGCCACGAACGACTCGCTGCCCCAGTCACCCGGCTGCGCGACCAGGTGCGATCCGACGCCGAGCACCGCCCCGGGGGCGAGCGCCTGCGGGTACGCCTGCGTGAATCGGAAGTTCTTCACCGGCTGCGTGATCTCGCCGTCCTCGATCAGCCAGACCCCGTTGCGGGTCAGGCCGGTGACGACCAGCGGGCGGGGGTCGAGCACCCGGGTGTACCAGAAGTCCGTCACCAGCAGGCCCCGCCGCACCCCGGCGACCAGCGCGAGTACCGAGGCGTCCGCGGCCGGACCGGCCGCCTCGCCCGCCGGCGTCTCCGGCCCCGGCGGCACCATGGTCATCCCGAGCGGGATCGGCCCCATCGCCCGCGCGCCCGGGAACGCGTCGCCGGTCGACTCGGTACCGGCCTGCGCCGCGGTACGCCGATCGTGGGCGACGTTGCGGGTCACGCCGGCCGCGACCAGTTCGAGGCGGCGCTTCGGGGTGCCCTCCGAGTCGAACGGCAGCCCCAGCGCCCGGGGCGCCGTGACATCCTCGACGATCGTCACGGCCGGGTCGAACTGCTGCTCGCCCGGCTGGGCGAACGAGCGGCGCTCCAGGTACGCCTTGCCGTTGAAGCCGTACATCGCGAAGTTGCGCAGGAGGTCCACCACCGCGTCGGACTCCAGTACCACCTCGTAGCGACCGGGTGGCAGCTCGACCGGGTCCTGGCTGGCGAGCGCCTTGGCCGCGGCGCGGGCGCCCAGCACGGCGCCGTCGATGTCGGCCATCCGGTACGAGGCGAGCCGGGCGACCCCGTCCGAGGTGCCGGTCCGGGCGATGCCGTCCATCGCCGCCTCCGTCGTCGCGCCGGCCAGCGACTGGCCGGCCGAGTTGGCGAACGCGGCGCTGACGTAGTTGACCCGGAAGTACCCGGCGGTGGTCAGGCCGCCCGCCGCGTCGATGAACGCGCGTACCCGCAGGGCCCGCTCCTCGGGCGTCGCGGCCACCGTGGCTTCGTCGACGTTTCCCGACGTCGCGGCCGGCGCCGTCGGGGTCAGGCCGGGCCAGCCCGGATCCGGCGGGCTCAGCCGGGTCGCGGCGGCGGTCCGCTCGACCAGCGCGCGCAGGCCGTCCCCGAGCTGGGTGCTGGACCCGACGGCGGTACGCCCGTCCAGGTGCAGCCGCAGCCGCACGCTCGTGACCGTGTCGGCCACGTTCTGGTGGATGTACGAGTTGGCGAACCGGGTCAGCGCCAGCTCCTGGCGCGTGACCAGCACCTCCGCCTCGGCGTCGGCCCCGGACACCGCGCGCACCAGGTCGAGTACCTCGCCGGCGACATCCAGCTGCGTCTCCACATGAGTGGTCATCCGCGCACCCCCACCCGTACGTTGGCGAACCGCGCCGGCGCCGCCGGGTGGCCGGTGTGGCCGACCTGACCGGGCTGGCCCTTGCCGCAGTTGGGCGTGCCCCAGGCGACGATCTCCGACGAGAGCATGTCCATCGACTGCCAGAACTGCGGCCCGATGCCCGTGTACGTGGGATTGCGCAGCATCCGGCCGAGCCGCCCCTTCTTGACCTCGTACCCGACCTCGCAGCCGAACTGGAAGTTCAGCCGCTTGTCGTCGATCGACCAGGAGCGGTTGATGTCCATGAACACACCCTCGTCGGTCGCGTCGATGATCTCCTCGAGGGTGTGCGGCCCGGGCTGGAGACCCACGTTGGTCATCCGCACCATGGGCAGCCGCGCCCAGCCGTCGGCCCGTACGCTGCCGGCGTAGTCGAGTCCGGCGACGGACGCGGAGTCCCGGCCGGCGAGCACACCGACCCAGGTCCCGTTCTGTACGGCGTGCCGCGGCGCGGCGGGCGTGCCCTCGTCGTCGTAGCCGAATGACCCGAGCGCGCCGGGGATCGTCGGGTCGATGGTGATGTTCATCAGCTCGGACCCGTACCGCATGCTGCCGAGCTGCGCGAGGTCCAGCCAGGAGGTGCCGGCGAAGGCGGCTTCCCAGCCGAGGATGCGGTCGAGCTCGATCGCGTGCCCGACGGATTCGTGGATCTGCAGCGCCAACTGCTCGCCGCCGAGGATCAGCGTGGTCTCGCCCTGGGGGCACAGCGGCGCTGTGAGCAGCGCCCGCGCCTCGTCGGCGATGCGGGCGGCGTGGGCGCGCAGGTCGATCTCGTCGATCAGTTCCCAGCCTCGGGTGCCGTACTGGCCTCGGTAGGACGGGTACGACCGGCGCTGGGTCTCGCCGTCGCCGATCACCGTCGCCGAGATCCCCGCGCCGCACTCCCGGATGTGCTGGTCGATGCGGTGCCCCTCGGACGAGACGAACCACTTGCGGGTGTCCCAGATCTGGTAGATCCCCTCCGCCACGTCGGCGCCGTGCTGGTGGGACTCGGCCGTCGCCTCGGCCAGCAGGTCACCCTTGTCGGACAGGGCCACGCCGAGCGGGTCGATCTCGCAGGCGCTGGCCCACGAGTCGACGCTGGCGGTCACGGAGACGAGATCGACCGCGGGCCCCGGGGCCCCGGTGCTGGCTTTGGCGATGGCGGTGGCGGTGGCCCCGGCCGTACGCGCGGCGGCGTCGGTCAGGTCGGGTACGGCGAAGAATCCCCAGCTGGAGCCGACCAGCGCGCGGACCCCGATGCCGGCGTCCTCGTCCTGGCTGAGCTCCTCAATCTCGCCGTTGCGGGCGTTCATCGACTCGTGGCGTCGGTGCATCACCCGTGCGTCGGCGTACCGTGCGCCGGCGGCGAGCGCCGCCTCCACCGCCGCGGTCGCTGCGTCGAAGTGGGTCATGACTTCGACCATATGCCCGCTCCATGATCACGGAAACTTTTCCGTGATCCGGCATGGAAAAGTTTCCGTGATCATGGATTGGTCGCGGCGTGCGCCTCCGCCAGCTCGTCGATGCGGCGGGCGAGCGAGATGTCCTTGCCCGTCACGCCGCCCTCCGAGTGGGTGCTCAGCGTGAACGTCACCGTCCGCCAGCGGATGTCGATGTCCGGGTGGTGGTCGGCGTCCTCGGCGGCCTCCGCCACCTCGACCACGAGCCGGATCGCGGCGGGGAAGCTGGGCGCGGTGAGGGTACGGCTGATCGCGCTGGTGTCGCCGGACCAGCCGTCCAGGTCGGCCAGGGCGCTGGTCACCTCGTCTGCGGAGAGCAGGTCTGCCATGGCCCCATCATGACGGCAGCGAGCGGCGGATGAAATCCAGCTCCAGGCGTAGCAGGCGCTCGCTCAGGCCGCCGGCCGCCATGTGGGTCGCGCCGGTCAACGGGATCATCGAGTGCGGCCGCCCGGCCGCCAGCAGCGCCCCCGACAGCCGCAGCGTGTGCGCCGCCACCACGTTGTCGTCGACCATCCCGTGGATGAGCAGCATCGGCCGCGCGTCGCCCGGTTCGATCGGCGGTTCGGCCGCGATCTCGAGCAGCGAGTTGTGGACGTACACGTCGCCGCCGTCGTCGGGCAGGCCCAGGTAGCGCTCGGTGTACGCGGTGTCGTACAGCGTCCAGTCGGTGACCGGGGCGCCGGCGACCGCGCAGTGGTAGACGTCCGGCCGGCGCAGGACGGCCAGCGCCGACAGGTAGCCGCCGAACGACCAGCCGCGAATCGTCACCCGCGACAGATCCAGGTCGGGGTGCTTGTCGGCCAGCCCGGTCAAGGCGTCCACCTGGTCGGCGAGGATCACGTCGGCGAAGCGCCGGTGGATCGCCTTGTCGAAGCTGGGCGACACGCCGGGCGTACCCCGGTTGTCGATGACCACCACCGCGAAGCCGGCGTCGGCCCACCACTGGCGCTCGACCCAGCGCGACCGTACGGCCACCACCTCCTGGTGGCCGGGCCCGCCGTAGATGTCCACCAGTACCGGCAGCCGGCGGCCGGCCACGTGGTTGCGCGGGTACAGCACACCCGTGGGTAGCTGCCGGTCGGTGACCCGCTGCAGGACCGGGCGGGGCGTGTACGGCGGGGTGGCCGCCATCGATCTCAGCTCACCGACCGGCTCGTCGCGCCGGTACACGCGGTACCGCGTGCCGGCGTGCTCCAGCGACAGCTCGCCGATGAGCAGGGTCTCCCGGGCGGCGTGCGCGATGTACCAGCCGGCGGCCGTGGTGACCCGGCGCGCGTCGACCCCGGAGCCGCCGGCCGTCGTGCGGACCCGGAAGATGTGCTGCTCGCTGGGGTCGCCGTCGGTCGCCTCGATGATCAGGTCGTTGTCTATGCGCCCGCTGACGCGCCGCACGTACAGGTTGGGCGGGGTGATGAGGCTGCCGTCGGCGAACAGGCACCGGGCGTCGTAGCCGTCGTGGGCAAGCTCCCCGCCGACCAGCACCCGGCCGTCGGGCAGGTGCGCCGGCGTACCGGGTACCGGCTCGACCCAGCGCGGGTCGGCGAGCTCGGCGTGGACCTGGGTCTCCCCGGTACGCGGGTCGACCGACAGCACCAGGCCGTGCTGCTGGAGCCGGCGCAGCACGGTGATCAGCGGGCCGCCGCTCTCGCTCCACGAGACGTTGACCAGGTACGGGTAGGTCTCCCGGTCCCAGTGCACGTCGACCCAGCCGCCGTCGAGGTCGAGCAGGTGCAGGGTGACCTCGGCGTTGCGGCCGCCGGCGTGCGGGTACGCCACGGTCGTCGACGGCTGCTCGGGGTTGGCGGGGTCGTGCAGGTGCCAGCGCGGCACCCGGGCCTCGTCGACGCGGGCGGCCAGCACCGCCCGGCCGTCCGGCGACCACCAGTACCCGCGGAAGCGGTGGAACTCCTCGGCCGCGATGAACTCGGCGAGCCCCCAGGTCACCCCGTCCTCGGCCGCGAGTACCTGGTCGTTGCCGTCCAGGTCGACCACGTGCAGCGCCCCCGAGGAGACGTACGCGATGCGCTGGCCGGTCGGGTCGATGCGGGGGTCGACGACCGCGCCCGCGGACGGGATCTCCCGTACGTCGCCCGCGGCGAGGTCGGTGTGGAAGAGCCGGCCGGCGAGCGCGAAGACCGCGGACGCTCCGGTCGGGGCGGTGGCGTACGAGCCGATGCCGCTGGCCGACAGCCGCAGCCGCTCGCGCAGCGCGCGCTCGGCGGCGGGTAGGTCCGCAGTCCCCGCCAGCAGCCGCGCCGGGTCGGCCACCAGGCGCTCCTGTCCGGTGGCGACGTCGAACACCCACAGTTGGTCGGCCGGATCCTCCGGCCCGGACGATCGCAGGAAGACGACGTGCGCGCCGTTGGGGGTGACTGCCACCGCCCGCGGTGCGCCGTAGGTGAATCGACGGGTACGTGCTGCCAGCTCCGGGTAATCCACCCGCAAATGTTCCCTCGCCGGTCAGCGGGTTGTCATGCGGGTGGGGTGTCACGCGGTGCGTACAGTTGCACGCGTGAGTGCAGCCGGGGAGATCACCGCCGCCCAGCGGATCATGTTGGTACACGCCCATCCGGACGACGAGACGATCGGCACGGGGGCGACGATGGCCCGGTACGCCGCCGCGGGGGCGCACGTCACGCTCGTCACCTGCACTCTCGGCGAGGAGGGCGAGATCCACGTCCCCGAGCTCACGGGGCTGGCCGCCGGTGCGGCCGACCAGCTCGGCGGGTACCGCATCGCCGAACTGGACGCCGCGTGCGCGGCCCTCGGGGTGACCGACCACCGCTTCCTCGGCGGCGCCGGCCGCTTCCGCGACTCCGGGATGATGGGGCTGCCCACCAACGACCACCCGCGCGCGTTCTGGCAGGCGGATCTCGATGTCGCAGCCGGCCTGCTGCTCGACGTCATCCGTGAGGTGCGCCCGCAGGTCCTGGTCACCTACGACCCGAACGGCCTGTACGGCCACCCCGACCACATCCAGGCGCACCGGGTGGCGATGCGGGCGCATCAGCTCGCCGGTGATCTCGCGCCGGCCAAGGTGTACTGGACGGCGGTGCCGCGCAGCGCGCTCGCGGCCGGGATGGAGGCGTTCGCCCGGTCCAGCGACAACCCGTTCGCGGGTATCGACAACGTCGACGACCTGCCGTTCGGCTGTCCCGACTCCGAGATCGCGGCCCGGATCGACGCGGAGAAGTTCGCCGAGGCGAAGCTGGCCGCCATCCGCGTGCACGCCACCCAGATCCCGCCCACGTCCTGGCTGTACTCGCTCGCCGGCGACCCCACCGGCCAGTCCCTGGGCGTCGAGCACTACCGGCTCGCGATGGGGGAGAAGGGGCCCGGCAACGGCCCGAACGGCTGGGAGGAAGACCTGTTCGCCGGCCTCGACGTGGCCATGACCAGCCCCGCGGGCGCATGACCATGACCGACGCGCACGTGCCGGTGGGTGCGCCGACCGCCCCGTCATCGGGCGCCGGCGGTGGGTGGCTGGCCTGGGTCGGCGGGGTGATCGCCGTGGGGCTCGCGGCCATGTCGGCGCTCTGGGAGGCGTTCCTCACGCCGCTGGCCTGGACCTGGACCAGCGGCGGGCACGCGCACTACGTGCGGATGCCGGTCGCGCTGGTGCTGGCGGTCGTCGGCAACGCGGCGCTGGCGTGGTTCACCCGGGCGGTGACCGGCAAGGTCCTCGCGATACTGGCGCCGTTCGCCGTCTACACGGCCGTCATGCTGGTCGCCGCCGGCAAGACCCACGAGGGTGACCTCGTGCTGGCCGCTAACAACTGGGTCGCGGTGGCGACGTTGATCGTCGGGCCGACGTCGTTCGCCGTGGCGGCGTACTGGCTGGTCATCCGGTCGATCCGGCGTCCAGGGTAGTCACGGCAAATTCCCAGGATCTTCCGCTGGACTCCGTCCGGCCCGGTGCGCCATCCTCCCGTACGTGGCCGAGCGGCCACCTCGGTACGGGAGGCATCCGGTGACGCGACGATGGTTGCCGGCCGGCATTCTCGCTGGCGCGCTTTTTGTGACAAACGTGATTGCCCGCTGGACGGCGCGGCTGTTCGCCGGCCACGACGACCGGTTCACGACACGGATCGGGTTGGGGGCGCTGGTCGTGGTCGCCGTCGTGATGGCGGTGGCCGCGTTCTGGTGGGCCCGGCCGCACCCGATGTCGCGGGTGGCCGGCGACCTGGCGCTCGGCGCCCTGGCCGGTTGCGTGCTGTCGGTGCTGGTCGGTCCGCTGCTGGCGGGGTCGACGCCGGTACGTGACGGCGTCGACTTCTTCATCAACCAGATCGTGTTCTTCCTGGCGGTGGCGATCGCCGGCGCGGTGCTCGGGTTCCTCGTCGTGACGGCGCTGGGGCAGGACTACAAGTCCCAGTCGTGGAAGCGGTACGCGGAGCAGTTGCGGGCGCGGCCGCGCCGGGTGGTCCGTCGCTGATCTCTCCGCCGATCTTGGACACCTGGCGGGCCCATGGCACCGCTAAGTGTCCAAGATCGCGGGCTAGGCGGGCGGTGCGGTCCAGGTCACGTACGCGTGGTGCGTGCGGAAGCCGAGCGGCGCGTACATCGCGACGGCCGCCGTGTTGCGCTCCTCCACCTGCAGGTAGGCGCGGGTGGCGCCGGCCCCGGCCGCCCACCGGGCGAGCGACGCCACGACCGCCCGGCCCAGGCCACGGCGGCGGTGCGCCGGGTCCACCGTCACCAGGGAGAGGCCCAGCCACTCCGGGTGCCCGTCGGCGATGACTCCACGGCCGACCGCGATCGGGCTGCCGTCCGGGGCGTAGATGCCGGCGTAGCGCGCCAGTGGCACGCCGGTGATGATCCGGCGCGCGGCGTCCGGCAGCGTGCCCTTGTAGCCGGCCACCGCCGCGAGCCAGGCGTCCGGCGGCGCGGCGTCCAGGCGTACCTCGATCTCGGCGCCCGCAGCCGCCGTCACGTCGGCCAGCGCCGCCGTCTGTACGAGCGTCGGGGGCGCCGGTGTCCAGCCCCGGTCGGTCACCTCGACGGTGATCCGGCCGCCGACCGGGTCGGGCACGGTGATCTTCGGCGGGAGGCCCCGGTCGGCGTACCACGTCTCGACGGCGTCGACGGCGGCGCGCAGCGTACGACCCGGGTCGCCGAGCGGCAGGGCCGAGTTGCCGCGCGCCGTCCAACCGGAGGCGGCCCGCAGCAGCCACTCGCCGAGGCGGGCCTGCTCGGGCGCCGGCCAGCCGGCGGCGGCGACGCGCTCGAGGGTCTCCGTCGCGGTCGGGCGCCGCCGGTCGGGTACCCGTTTCGCGTGGGTGATCTCGGCGCGGGGCACGCGCACGACCCGTTCCACGGTGCGGACTGTGAGATCCCTCTCGGTGAGGTCGACGAGTTCGCCCAAAATATCGGAAAAGACCGGACGATCGGCTCGAACTCCCACCCGGCGCCGCACCACGACACGATGCCCGACATCGTGTGGCCCTAGCACGATCGACCACCTCCCGGGCGGGATACTAGGCTCGTACGGGCCGCGTCCGGGGGCCGGTGCGGCGTTCAGTGCGGAGGGATGAGCCGTGACCTACATAATCGCCGAGCCGTGCGTCGATGTGCTCGACAAGGCGTGCATCGAGGAGTGCCCGGTCGACTGCATCTACGAGGGCAACAGGATGCTCTACATCCACCCGGACGAGTGCGTCGACTGCGGCGCCTGCGAGCCGGTCTGCCCGGTCGAGGCGATCTTCTACGAGGATGACGTGCCGGACCAGTGGAAGGAGTACACGGGCGCGAACTACGAGTTCTTCGAGGACCTCGGTTCGCCCGGTGGGGCCTCCAAGGTAGGCAAGATCAGCAAGGACGCGCCCTTTGTCGCCGCCCAGCCACCGCGCGGGGGCGAGCACTGACACCGGAGTCAACGGTCGCGCAGCCGGGTCTGTCCGCCCGGCTGCCCGACTTCCCGTGGGACCGGCTGGAGCCGGCCAAGGCGCTGGCCGCCAAGCACCCCGACGGACTGGTCGACCTGTCCGTGGGCACCCCGGTCGACCCGGTGGCGCCGCTCGTACGCGCGGCGCTGACCGGGGCGTCCGACGCCCCCGGCTACCCGCTGACCGCCGGCACCCCGCAGCTACGCGCCGCGATCTCCGACTGGGTGTCGCGGTCGTGCGGGGCCACCGGCGAGTTCGACGTGCTCCCGACGATCGGCTCCAAGGAGCTGGTGGCCTGGCTGCCGACGCTGCTCGGCATCGGGCCCGGCGACGTCGTCGTGATCCCGTCGGTGTGCTACCCGACGTACGAGGTCGGCGCCCGGCTCGCCGGTGCGACCGTCGTGCGCTCGGACTCGCTGCTCGCGGTCGGGCCGGCGCGGGTGAAGCTCGTCTGGGTCAACTCGCCGGCCAACCCCACCGGCCGGGTGCTGCCCGCCGAGCACCTGCGCAAGGTCGTCGACTGGGCGCGCGAGCGCGGCGCGGTCGTGGCCAGCGACGAGTGCTACCTGCCGCTGCCGTGGGAGGCCGAACCGGTCTCCGTCCTGTCGGTGTGCGGCGACGACCTGTCCGGCGTGCTGGCCGTGCACTCGCTGTCGAAACGCTCCAACCTCGCCGGCTACCGCGCCGGCTTCGTGGCCGGCGACCCGGCCCTCGTACGTGAGGTGCTGGCGGTGCGCAAGCACGCCGGCATGATCGTGCCGACGCCGGTGCAGGCGGCGATGGTCGCGGCGCTGGGCGACGAGTCGCACGTGGCCGAGCAGCGCGAGCGGTACGCGCGGCGGCGGACCAGGCTGCGGGAGGCGTTGACGGCGGCCGGTTTCACCATCGACCACTCCGAGGCCGGCCTCTACCTGTGGTGCACCCGTGGCGAGGACGGCTGGGACACCGTGGACTGGCTCGCCGACCGGGGCATTCTCGCCGCGCCCGGCGAGTTCTACGGGCCGGCCGGGGCACGCCACGTCCGGATCGCGCTGACCGCCTCCGACGAGCGGGTGGACGCGGCGGTCGCGCGGCTCAGCCGGTGACCGGCCGTGCGGCTCAGCCGGTGACCGGCCGCGCCGCCGTGTAGCTCACCGTCGAACCGTCCACGGCGCACCCCGTCAGGTGACCGCCGTCGGCGCCCAGCTTGACCAGGAACTCGTACTCCTCGGCGGCGGCGTCGCGCGGGAAACGGTCGGTCGAGGTCCGGGTGGACCGCTCGAACAGCTCCCGCCGTACCCCGCGCGCCTCGTCGAAGGCGCCGGTGAGCGCGGCGACGTCGTCGCCCGCCAGCGCCTCGGCCAGCTCGGCGAGGAACGCCTGTACGAGCCGGAGGCTCTCGCCGATCGCGTCCCGGTTGTTGACCAGCATGTCAACGGTGCGCACACTCGGCGTGCCCGCCACCCGGGTGCCGTCACGGAAGCTGCCGGCCGCGAGGCTCAGGACGCCTTCGCGCAGCGCCGACCGGGCCACCGCCCCGGCGAGGCTGCCGGCCAGCAGGTGCGGGATGTGCGACGACAGCGCCACGATCGCGTCGTGGGTCCGCGGCGCCAGCGGTACGACCTTCGCGCCCAGCGCCGTGGTGACGAGTCCGCTCAGTCGGCGGAACGGATCCAGCGGCACGCCGGGCTGCGGGCACAGCACCCACGCGGCGCCCACGAAGAGGTCCGGGTCGGCGGCGGCCAGCCCGGAGCGCTCGGTACCGGCCATCGGATGCCCGGGTACGAACCGGTGCGCCCACCCGTTGTCGCGGGCGTACTCGGCGATCGGCGCCTTGACGCTGCCGACGTCGGTGACGACGCAGCCGGTGTCGGCGTGCTTGACCACCTCGGCGAGGGTGTCGGGCAGCAGGGACAGCGGGCCGGCCAGGAACACCACGTCCCGGCCGTCGACGGCGTCGGGAAGCCGCTCGGCGAACGGGATCGCGTGCTCGCGGGCGTAAGACACCGTCCCGGGATCGGGGTCCCAGCCGGTGGCGTCGATCCCGGACCGCAGCAGCCGGGTCAGGATGGACCCGCCGATCAGGCCCGTGCCCAGTACCGCCACCCGCATCTGTGCTCCCCACGCGCTGCCGCCGCGAAGTAGGTTACGTTGGCTAGCCTGGCCGCATGACCGATACCCCTACCGTGGCGGTACGAGGCGAGGCCTTCCTCGAGGTCGAACCGGAGCTGGCGGAGGTGACCGTCACCGTCGGCGCCCGCGGCTCCGACCGGGAGGAGACCCTGCGTCGGCTGGCTGAACGCGCCGAGACGCTGCGCGGGCTGCTCGACGGGTACGCCGAGGCGATCGAGCGCCGCGAGACCAGCCGGGTGCACGTCTACCCGGAGCTGAAGCGGTCGGGGGAGCGGGTGCGGGCGTACACGGGATCGGTCTCCACCGCCGTGACGTTCTCCGACTTCACCCGGCTCGGCGATGTCGTGCTGGCGCTCGCCGACGCCGAGCAGACGACCGTGTACGGGCCGGCGTGGTCGTTGCGGCCCGACAGCGCCGCGTACGCCGAGGCCCGCCGCGCGGCGATCGATGACGCGCTCGGCCGCGCGCGGGAGTACGCCGGCGCCCTGGGCGCCCGGCTGGTGCGCCTGATCGAGCTGACCGACTCCGGCCTGGCCGGACAGCGCGGCCCGCGGCCGATGGCGATGGCCGCGCGGGTGGACGCCTTCGGCGGCGCGCCCGCGCCGCCCCAGCTCGACCTGGATCCCCAGCGGCAGACCGTGCACGCCGCGGTCGAGGCCCGGTTCGCGATCAGTGAGCCGACCGTCCTCGGCTGAGCCGCCAGATTGACGGACGCTTTCGCACATGATCGGCGTACGGCGGGGTATTCGCTGCTGGTCGTGCGGACCCAGGAGGCGGCCATGACGAGACCTCGACGGAGGCCGCGGGTGACGGTGGAGGACATCGCCGTCCCGAAATGGAACGTGGTGGACGAGTTCATGGCGGCGCTCGGCGAGGCGGCCGCCGACGCCGGGCCGCACATGCGGGCGGAGCCGAAGCCGGCTCCCGAGTGGCGTGCGCTGCATCCGCCGCCGCAGGCCCCGGAGCCGCCCCGGCCGGGACCGATCTACATCTATCCGTGGATCAACCGGGACCTGCCGTGGGGCTGCGGCACCTGCGGACCGATGGGTGAGGGCAGTGAGGACGCGGCGGTGCCACCGGTCGATCCGGCCGAGGCGCGGCTGAACCCCGACGAACTTCACCTGGTGGCGAGCGAGCCGGAAGAGCCCGGCGAGGCGATCTTGGAGGAGAAGGAGCGCGAGGGCGGGCCGCGCCGCCCACGCGAAGCTTAGTCGTTGGCGTGCAGCGCGGCGTTGAGCTCGATGCCGCGGCCGGCGCGCTCGCGCACCTCCAGCGTGCCCGTCAGCGAGTTGCGCCAGAACAGCAGGTTGTTCCGCCCGGACAGCTCGCGCGCCTTGACGACCTCGCCGGACGGCAGCTTCACCTTCGATCCTGCCGTGATGTAGGTGCCGGCCTCGACCACGCAGTCGTCGCCGAGCGAGATGCCGATGCCGCCGTTGGCGCCGATCAGGCAGCGCTCGCCGAGGGTGATGACCTCCTTGCCGCCGCCGGACAGGGTGCCCATGATCGAGGCGCCGCCGCCGACGTCGGTGCCGTCGCCGACGACCACCCCGGCCGAGATGCGCCCCTCGACCATGGAGGAGCCGAGCGTGCCGGCGTTGTAGTTGACGAAGCCCTCGTGCATGACGGTGGTGCCGCTGGCCAGGTGGGCGCCGAGCCGTACGCGGTCGGCGTCGGCGATCCGCACGCCGGACGGCGTCACGTAGTCGACCATCCGCGGGAACTTGTCGATGCCGTACACGTTCAGCCGGTCGCCGCGCCTGCGCAGCGCCCAGCGCAGCTCGTCCACCCGGTCCGGCGGGCAGGGGCCGGCCGAGGTCCACGCGACGTTCGCGAGCAGCCCGAAGATGCCGTCGAGGTTGGCCTGGTGCGGCCTGATCATGCGGTGGGAGAGCAGGTGCAGGCGAAGGTACACGTCATAGGTGTCCTTCGGCGGGTCCGACAGTGAGTTGATCATGGTGAGGACGGCGGCGGTCCGCAGGCCCGGGATCGGCCCGGCCTCCGCCACCGACGAGTCGAACAGCTCTGCCACCGGAAGCGGCTCGCCGGCCTTCGCGTTCACGTCCGGGGTGCCGAACCCGAGCTTGCCGGTCGGGTACCAGGTGTCGAGCACCTGCCCGTCGGCGGTGAGGGTGGCTAGTCCCAGGCCCCAGGCGGGCGAATCGCTGCTCACGTGTCCTCCTGGTCGTCCCAACGACGCGCCGAAGGCGCGCTCTCCCACGGCCTGTCACGCTATCGTCCCGGCCGCCGCGGGGTCGCGTTAGGGTCAGGTCGTGCTGACGCCCGAAATCCTCGCCGATCCGGTCCAGTTGACCCGCGCCCTCGTCGACGTCGAATCCGTCTCCGGCAACGAGGCCGAGCTCGCCGATCAGGTCGAGGCGGCGTTGCGCGCCGCGCCGCACCTGACCGTGGAGCGCCACGGCAACGTCGTGCTCGCCGGCACCCGGTTGGGCCGGCCGCAGCGCGTCATCCTCGCCGGGCACCTCGACACCGTGCCGGTCGCCGACAACGTGCCGTCGGTCGTCGAGGGCGACGTCATCCACGGCTGCGGCACCTCCGACATGAAGTCCGGGGTCGCGCTGGCGCTACACCTGGCCGCGACGGTCGCCGACCCGCGCTACGACGTGACGTACGTCTTCTACGACTGCGAGGAGGTGGAGTCGGAGCGCAACGGCCTCAACCGGCTGGCCCGTACGCACCCGCACCTGCTCGCCGCCGACTTCGCGATCCTCCTCGAACCCACGTACGGGCTGGTCGAGGCCGGTTGCCAGGGCACCCTGCGGGCGCGGGTCACGGCGGTCGGGCAGCGTGCCCACTCGGCCCGGTCATGGCTGGGCATAAACGCGATTCACGCCGCCGGGGAGATCATGACCAGGCTCGCGGCGTACGAGCCGCGCACGGTGACGATCGACGGCTGCACGTACCGGGAGGGGCTCAACGCGGTACGCGTCTCGGGCGGCATCGCCGGCAACGTGATCCCGGACGAGTGCCAGGTCGAGGTCAACTACCGGTTCGCCCCGGACCGTACCGAGGACGAGGCGGCCGCGCACGTGCGTGACCTGTTCACCGGGTTCGCCGTCGAGATCACCGATTCCGCGCCGGCCGCGGCGCCGGGGCTGTCCGGCCCGATCGTCAAGGAGCTCCTGGACGCGGTGGGCCAGCCGCCGCAGGCGAAGCTGGGCTGGACCGACGTGGCCCGGTTCGCGACCCTGGGCGTACCTGCGCTGAACTTCGGTCCGGGCGACCCCAACCTGGCGCACAAACGGGACGAGCGGGTCGAGATCCCCAAGATCGTGGCGGGCGCGGGCGTCCTACGGCGGTGGCTGTCCGCGTGACGCCGCGCGTCCACTTCGGGTGAAATTGACGCGCGCCGTGACCTCGGCGCGAAATCTCATTGGCTACGGTGATCGAATGGCGAACGGCAGTGTCAACGGCAGGGGCAGGCGGATGCCTGAGCGGCATCAGGGCGCCGTCACTGTCCGGCGAGCGGTGATCCCACCGAGTACGGCCGACGAGCGGCTGCTGGACTCCCGGCAGCGGGGGGACTGGAAGACCCGTGACGCCTGGCGGGCCCTGCGGATCCTGAGCGAGTTCGTCGAGGGCTTCGACACCCTCGCCGACCTGCCCCCGGCGGTCAGCATCTTCGGGTCGGCGCGCAGCAAGCCCGACAGTCGCGAGTGGCAACTGGCCGAGCAGGTGGCCGCCGCGCTCGCCCGCGCCGGCTACGCCGTGATCACCGGCGGTGGTCCCGGTGTGATGGAGGCCGCGAACAAGGGCTGCGCCGAGGCCGGCGGCCTGTCCGTGGGGCTGGGCATCGAGCTGCCGTTCGAGCAGGGGCTCAACGAGTGGGTCGACCTCGGCATCGATTTCCGGTACTTCTTCGCGCGCAAGACCATGTTCGTCAAGTACGCGCAGGCCTTCGTCGTCCTGCCCGGTGGCTTCGGCACCATGGACGAGCTGTTCGAGGCGCTGACCCTGGTGCAGACGAAGAAGGTCACCCGGTTCCCGGTCGTGCTCATGGGCACCTGGTACTGGCAGGGCCTGGTCGACTGGATGCGGGACACGATGGCCACCGAGGGCAAGATCGCGCCGGCGGACCTGCGGCTGTTCTGCCTGACCGACGACGTCGACGACGCCGTGCGGCACATCGTCAACGCCGACGCGGAGATCGCCGCCGAGCAGGAGGCGGTGCTGGCCCGGGCGGCCGCCGAGCAGCAGGCCGCCGCGGCCGCCGAAAGTATCAGCGACGAGCCCGCCACGGGCCCGGAGGCCTAGGGTGGCGGCGATAGGCGTCTTCTGCGCCTCCTCGCGTACTGTCGACCGCCGCTGGCTCGACCTGGCGTACGAGGTGGGTGTACAGATCGGACGCCGGGGCCACACGCTGGTGTCCGGCGGCGGTCGGGTCGGCATGATGGGTACGGTCGCCGCGGGCGCCCGGTCCGCGGACGCGCACACGCTCGGCGTGATCCCACAGTCGCTCGTCGACCTGGAGGTCGCCGACGACGACGCCGACGAACTGCTGGTCACCGACGCGATGTCGACCCGCAAGACGGTGATGATCGACAAGTCGGACGCGTTCCTCACGCTCCCGGGCGGCCTCGGCACGCTCGACGAGCTGTTCGAGGTATGGACGACGGCGACGCTCGCCCTGCACGCCAAGCCCGTCGTCCTGCTGAACGCCGACGGCTTCTACAACGGACTGCTCGACTGGCTGCGGGGGCTCGAGTCCACCGGCTTCGCCCGGCCGGAAGGGCTCGACCTGTTGATCGTCGCCGATTCCGTCGCCGCCGCGTTCGACGCCGTCGAGCGCGCGGTAGGCTGACCTGCGTCGATATGTCGTACCAGCATGTTCTGATGCCGCGGTGACCACCGCTACCGCAGCTCCCGGCGCGCCGCGCCGGGATTACCGACTCGTGCGCCCGGTGGGCGCGGGCGAGGCCGGCCCGGCCACGCCCCTCGCCGACCCCGGGCAGCGGCAGGTCATCACGCATGTCGACGGGCCGTTGCTGGTCATCGGCGGGCCGGGCACGGGCAAGACGTCGACGCTGGTCGAGGCGGTGGTGGCCCGGGTGGCCGAGGGCGTCGCCCCGGAGCGCGTGCTGGCGCTCAGCCACAGCCGCCGGAGCGCGCTGCACCTGCGGGACCGTGTCGAGGCGCGGCTGGGTGCCGTGGTCGGGCGCCGGAGCCTGGCCGAGCCGATGGTCCGCACGTTCCCGGGGTACGCGTTCGGCCTGTTGCAGCGGGCCGCGGCGCTGGCCGGCGATCCGCCACCCCGGCTGCTCACCGCCGCCGAGGCGGACCTCGTGATCCGTGAACTGCTCGACTCCGAGTCCGAGCAGGAGGCCTGGCCGGAGGCGCTGCGCCCCGCGCTGCGCACCCGCGCGTTCGCCACCGAGCTGCGCGATCTGCTGCTGCGGGCGGTGGAGCGGGGCATAGGCCCGGCCGAGCTGGCCGCCCACGCCCGGGCGTTACGCCGGCCCGACTGGTGGGCCGCCGCCCGCTTCTACCGGCAGTACCGGCAGGTGCTGGCGCTGCGTGACGCGACCGGCCAGGGCTCGGTCGGCTACGACGGCGCCGAGCTGGTCCGGGCGGCGACGTCGCTGCTGCTCGACGACCCGCACCTGCTGACCGCCGAGCGTCGAGGTGTCGCGGCCGTCTATGTCGACGAGTTCGCGGATACCGATCCGGCGCACCGGGACCTGCTCGCGGCGCTCGCGGGCGGCGGCAAGCACCTGGTGGTGTTCGCCGATCCCGATTCGTCGACGTTCGCGTTCCGGGGGGCGGACCCGTCCGGGGTGGCGGAGTTTTCCGATCGCTTCCGCACCACGGCCGGGGCGGAGGCGCCGACCGTGACCCTCGGCCGGTCGTACCGGTGCGGTGCGGAGCTGCTCGCGGCGAGCCGCCGGGTCGCGGTGCGGCTGCGCGGTCCGTCCCGGCACCGGGTGCTCACGCCGGGCCCCTCCGCGCCGCCGGGCACCGTCGAGGTCCGGATGTTCCGTTCGGTGACCAGCGAGTCGGCCTACCTGGTGCACCGGCTGCGCGAGGCGCATCTGCTGCACGGCCTCGCGTGGTCGGACATGGCGGTGATCGTGCGGTCGACGGTCCGCCAGCTCGCGCCGCTACGGCGGGCGCTGTCGCAGGCCGGCATCCCCACCATGACCGCCGCCGAGGACCTGCCGCTGCAGGCCCAGGCGGCCGTGGCGCCGCTGCTGCTCCTGCTGCGGTGCGCCCTGGCGCCCGAGCGCCTAGACGAGGAGGCCGCCGTCGCGCTGCTGCACTCGCCGCTGGGCGGGGCCGACCCGCTCGCCGAGCGCCGGCTGCGGCAGGGTCTTCGGGCGCTCGCCTTCGCGGCGGGCGACCGGCGACCGTCCGGGGTGCTGCTCGTGGAGGCGTTGCGGGAGCCGGCGGTGCTCGCGACGACCGACCGCCGCTGGGCGGTGCCGGCCAAGGCGGTAGCCGATCTGCTGGACACCGCCCGGCGCACGGCGACGCGTGACGGCGCGACCGTCGAGGACGTGCTGTGGGAGGTGTGGCGCGCCAGCGGCCTGGCCGACCGGTGGGCTGCCGTGAGCGCGCAGGGCGGGCACCGGGGGGAGGCGGCCGACCGCGACCTCGACGCGGTCGTGGCGCTGTTCGACACCGCGGCCCGCTTCGTCGACCGGCTGCCCGGCGCACGTGCGGAGGCGTTCTGTGACCACGTGCTCGGCCAGGACCTGCCCGGCGAGTCGATCGCCCCGGCCGCCGAGCGCGGCCCGGCCGTCCGCATCCTCACCGCCCACGCGGCCAAGGGGCTCGAGTGGGAGTTCGTCGCCGTGGTCGGCGTACAGGAGGGCGCCTGGCCCGACCTGCGCCTACGCGGCAGCGTCCTCGGGTCGGAGGTGCTGGTCGACCTCGCGGCCGGCCGCGAGATGACCACGGCGGGACGGATCGCCGCCCAGCTCGACGAGGAGCGCCGGCTGTTCTACGTCGCCGCCACCCGGGCGCGTCGACACCTGCTGGTCACGGCCGTCGCCGGCGGAGACGCCGAGGAGCAGCCCAGCCGGTTCCTCACCGAGCTCGCCGACGAGATCCGGCCGGAGGTCACGCCGCCGCGCGCGTTGACCCTGCCCGCGCTCGTCGCGGAGCTGCGCAGCGCGGTCGCCGCGCCCGACGCTCCGGCCGCCCGCCGCCGGGCGGCCGCCGCGCAGTTGGCCCGCCTCGCCGCGGCCGGGGTGCCCGGCGCGCACCCCGACGACTGGTGGGGCCTGCCCGAGCTGTCCGACGACCGGCCGATCGTCGATCCGGGCGAGCCGGTGACCGTGACACCGTCCACCGTGGAGACGGTGCAGCGGTGCAGCCTGCGCTGGCTGTTGGAGCGTCACGGCGGCAAGGCGGCGTCGTCGCCGGAGCAGAGCATCGGCAACCTCATCCACGCGGCCGCGCGGCTGGCCGCGGACGCGACCGCCGACCGGGCCGCGCTCGTCGACTACGTGGCCGGTCGCTTCGACGCGATCGAACTGTCGGCGCGGTGGCTGGCCGGGCGGGAGCGGGAGCGCGCCGAGGCCATGTTGGACAAGCTGCTCGCCTGGCTGACCAGCAATCCCCGCCGGCTCATCGCGATCGAGCGGGACTTCCTCGTACGGCTCGACGACGACCTGCAGATCAAGGGCCGGGTCGACCGGCTGGAGCTGGACGAGTCGGGCCGCCTGGTGGTGGTCGACCTGAAGACCGGCCGGAGCGCGCCGACAGAGGCCGAGGTGGCCGACCACCCCCAGCTGGCGGCCTACCAGGCGGCGATCGAAGCCGGCGCGTTCGGTGAGTCCACCGAGGCCGGTGGAGCGGCGCTGGTCCACCTCGGCGCGGCCCGCAGCGGCGCCAAGGTGCAGGGCCAGGCCGCGCTGGCCGACGCCGAAGACCCCGGCTGGGCCCGCGAGATGGTCAGCCGGACCGCGCAGATGATGGCGGCGTCCACGTTCGAGGCCGTCCAGAACAACAAGTGCCGGGTGTGCCCGGTGCGTACCTCCTGCCCCATCTCCGGCAACGGGCGCCACGTGACCGACGGTGACGCGTGAGCGCCCCGCCGTCCCCGTACTCCCCGCGCCCAAGATCCGCGCAAGATGTGACTTCTTGCTGCTATTCGCGCGCTCGTGACAGCAAGAAGTCACTCTTTGCGATGATCTTGGAGGTGGGACGGTGACCCAGGACGCCCTGTTCGACGTCGCCCGTCCCCGGGCCACGCTCGGACCCCGCTACACGCCGCTGGAGCTGGCCCGCCTGCTCGGCCAGCCGCCGCCCACGCCGCAGCAGGCCGAAGTGATCGCGGCGCCGGTCGAGCCGCTGCTCGTCGTGGCCGGCGCCGGCTCGGGCAAGACCGAGACGATGGCCGCACGGGTCGTCTGGCTCGTCGCCAACGGCCACGTACGCCCGGAGCAGATCCTGGGCCTCACCTTCACCCGCAAGGCGGCCGGTGAACTCGCGCACCGACTGCGGCAGCGGCTGTCCCAGCTCGTACGCCGGCTCGGCCGTGACGAGTTGATCGCCGGTGAGCCGACCGTGGCCACCTACCACTCCTATGCGGCCCGCGTCGTGGCCGAGCACGGCCTGCGGGCCGGGTACGAGCCGTCCAACCGGCTGCTGAGCGAGGCGGCCTGCTGGCAGATCGCCGACGGCGTGGTGGTGTCCTACGACGGCGACATGTCGCACGTGCTCGTGACCCCGACGACGGTCACCGAAGCGGTCCTGAAGCTGTCCGCCGACCTGGCCGAGCACCTGCGTACCCCGGCCGACCTGGCGGCCTGGACCGGCCGCTTCTTCGCCGAGGTGGAGGCGCGTCCGGGCAAGATGCTCAAGTCCGTACGCGAGATCCTCAACCGCCAGAAGGCGCGCCTGCAACTGCTCCCGCTCGTGCGCGGGTACACCGACCGCAAGGGCCTGCTGGAGGCGATGGACTTCGGCGACCAGTTGGCCCGCGCCGCCACGGTCGCGAGCGAGCATCCCGAGGTCGGCCGGATCGAGCGGGAGCGCTACCGGGTCGTGCTCCTGGACGAGTACCAGGACACCAGTCACGCCCAGGTGGTGCTGCTACGCGCGCTGTTCGGCGGCGGGCATCCGGTGACCGCCGTCGGCGACCCGGCCCAGTCCATCTACGGCTGGCGCGGCGCGAGCGCCGGCACGCTCGAACGGTTCCCCGGCGAGTTCCCGGGCCCCGACGGCACGCCGGCCCGCGAACTGACGCTGACGACCAGCTGGCGCAACCGGCCCGAGATCCTCGACGTCGCCAACGCGCTGTCCGAGCCGCTCGGCCACCGGGTGCCCCGGCTGGCGGCCGCGCCCAGAGTCGCGCCCCGGGTCTCCTCGGCGACCGTCCACTGTGCGCTGCTGGAGACGTACGCCGACGAGGCGGGGTGGATCGCCGACCGGATCGTGGCCGCCTGGCGGACCGCAGCCGGCGCTCCCGACCACGTCGAGCCCGCCGACATCGCCGTGGACCGCCGACCGACGACGGCCGTCCTGGTCCGTACCCGCGCGCAGATCCAACCGATCGAGGCCGCGCTGCGGGCCCGCGGCGTGCCGGTCGAGGTCGTCGGGCTCGGCGGCCTGCTCGACACGCCGGAGGTCCGTGACGTGGTGAGCACGCTGCGGGTTCTCGCCGACCCGGCGGAGGGGGCGGCCCTGCTGCGGCTGCTCACCGGACCCCGCTGGCGGATCGGCCCGCGCGACCTGGTGGCGCTGCACCGCCGTGCCCGTGAGCTGGCGGCGTCGCGGACACGCGCGGAGCCGCTCGTGTACTCCGCACGTGACGACGAAGCCGCACTGGTCGAGGCGCTCGACGACCTGGGGGAGCCGGAGCGGTACTCGCCGGAGGGCCACCGCCGATTCGCCGCGTTCGCCGCCGAGCTGCGGGCCCTACGCGGCCGGCTCGACCAGCCGCTGCCCGACCTGATCCACGACGTGGAGCACACGATCGGGCTCGACGTCGAGGTGGCCGTCCGCCCCGGTGACGCCGGCCTCGCCCGCGGCCACCTCGATCTGCTCGGCGACATCGCCGCCCGGTTCGCGAGTGAGTCAGAGGCACCCACCCTGTCGGCGTTCCTGGCGTACCTCGCGGCGGCGGAGACCGAGGAGCGGGGCCTCGCGCCGGGTGAGGTGGACGTGGTCGAGGGCGCGGTGCAGATCCTCACCGCGCACGCGGCCAAGGGCCTGGAGTGGGACGTGGTCGCGGTGGCCGGCCTGACCGCGGGCGTGTTCCCCGGGCGGCCCAACAGCGGCGACCACTGGCTGCACGGGCTGGGCACCCTGCCGTTCGAACTGCGGGGCGACCGGGCCGGCCTGCCGGCGCTCGACCTGTCCAAGGCCGAGGACCAACGCGGGGTGGCCCGGGCGATCGACTCGTTCGAGGCGGCGTGGGAGGCCCACGACGAGCGCGAGGAGCGCCGGCTGGCGTACGTGGCCGTGACCCGGCCGCGCCGCCTGCTGCTGGCCAGCGGGTACTGGTGGGGCGAGACCGCCAAGCGCCCGCGCGGGCCGTCGCCGTTCCTGGTCGAGATCCGTGACCGGTGCCTGGCCGGCGCGGGCGCGGTCGACGGGTGGGCCGACGCCCCGGTCGAAGGCGCGACCAACCCGATGGCGGCGAAGTTGCCGAGGGTGACCTGGCCGGCCGATCCGCTCGGTCCCCGCCGCCAGTCGCTCGAGGAGGCCGCGGAGCTGGTGCGCGCGGCGCTGGCCGGGCGGGCGCCCGCCGAGTCCGACGACGACTGGGTCTACGAGGGGCACGCCTGGGCGTACGAGGTGGATCTGCTCCTCGCCGAGCGGGACCGGCTCACGCCCGATCCGGATTCCCCCGTCGACGTCCTGCTGCCGCCGCACCTGAGCGTCACGCAGTTGGCCACGCTGGGTGGCGACCCGCAGCGGCTGGCCAGCGCGCTGCGCCGTCCGTTGCCGGCCCGCCCCGCTCCGTACGCGCGCCGGGGCACCGCGTTCCACCGTTGGCTGGAGCAGCGGTTCCACTCCGACGGGCTGCTCGACTTCGACGAGCTTCCCGGCGCGGCCGACGCCGACGCGGCCGGTGACGACGCCCTGGACCTGCTGCGGGAGCGGTTCCTGGCGAGCGAGTGGGCCGACCGTACGCCGGTCCGCGTCGCGGTGCCGTTCGCCACCGTCCTCGACGGCGTCGTCGTACGGGGCCGCATCGACGCGGTCTTCGCCGGCGCGGACGGCAGCTACGACGCGGTGTGCTGGAAGACCGGTGCGCGGCCGTCGGCACCGGCGGCCACGACCGCCGCGTCGGTGCAGCTCGCCGCCTACCGGCAGGCCTGGGCCGCGCTGGCGGGGGTGCCGGAGGAGCAGGTCCGCGCGGCGTTCTGCTACGTACGCGAGGGAGTGACCGTACGCCCGTCGGAGCTGCCGGACGAGGCTGAGCTGGGCGCTCTCATCACCGACCTGCCCGTCGCCAAGCCTGGGAACGGGCCCGCCGACGACACCGATTCCTCGACAGACATCTATGCTTCTGATTGACATTCGGGAATAGATGCCGGCAACTGGCAACCGAAAGGGCCTTCCCGCACGTCTACATAGATGCTGGTGTCACCTGGTGGATCCGGGGGGAGTACGTCGATGATGGTCGGTCCGGGAGCGGCGTCGGGCCGACGCGCGGCCAACGTGGGAGAGATGCTGGTCGTCGTCGCGGTCGCCGCGGCCGGGGTGCTGGGCGCGGCGGTGCTGGCCCTGGGCCCGTGGCCCGGACCGGAGCCGGCGGCGGGGCACCCCCCGGTCGTCCAGTTCGATCCGCCCCCGGTGCGCGTCGTCCAGCACGGCTGATGAGCGGCGGTCAGGTGAGGTCGCGGTAGTAGTAGAACATCGGCTCGGTCGCCCCGGGCTCGGAGTTGGTGAAGCCGTGTGCCTCGTAGAAGCGGCGGGTGTCGGTGTCTTCGCCGTCCACGTTGATCTCGAGCGTCTCCGCGCCGCGTTCCCGTGCCAGCCGGCACGCGGCCTCCAGCATGGCGTGCCCGAACCGTTGTCCGCGCTGGTCAGGCCGTACATAGAGCTCGTCCAGAGCGGCGACCGGGCCGTCGCACCAGACGTTGGAACGCAACGAGAGCACCGCGACGCCGACGGCGGGTTCGCCAGCGAGCAGAGCGACGAGGTGGTCCCCGGCGATCAGTTTTCGCAGGCGCGCGGTGAGTACCTCCACGCCCGGAGACGGCGTGTCGAACTCGCGGTTGAAGGCGTCCAGTAGTTCCGCGACGACAGCGGCGTCGGACGACGTCGCCTGCCGTACCGCGGTCACATCGTCAGCTTCCATGATCCTGAAGGATATGCGGGGTCATAGGCCCGCAAACTCTTCAGGATCACGGAAGACAGGGCAGTTGCCTGCGACACTTGGACGGACATGACCGAGCAGCGATCGCCGTGGGCGCGCCCACCGGCCGGGTCCGACGACCGCGCCGGTGGGTTCGCGTACCCCGTGCCGGAGCAGAAGAGCGGTACCGCGCCGCGGGCCGGCACCGTGAACACCGCGCCGCTGGACCGTCCCACCGGCTACCGCTCCGGCGTCGTGACCGGGCTCAGCCCGACGCCGCCGACGCCGCCGGCGTCGCCCGTACCGGCCGGGGTGGCGCCGCCGCCGGACCCGGGACGCCGCGACCGGCGCATGCTGTGGTGGTTCGGTGGGGCGGCCATCGGCGTGGTCGCGATCGGCGTCGTCACGCTGCTCGTACTCGTGGTGACCGGCGGTGGCGGCCCGTTCGGCAGGCGGCTGGCCGGCCCGTCGGACACCCGGCCCGACCTAGCCAAACTGTGCCCGCCGCCGTCACAGGACGCGGCGAGCGGCGCGCCGGCCGCGCCACCGCCGGCCGGGCCGCGTACGGTCGACGCCGACTCGGGCATCTCGTACGCCGCGTACGGGGACCCGTGGCTGCCCTGGCGCGACATCTGGACCAAGGGCACGCTGCACGTGTCGTACCGGTCCGGCCAGTACTTCGTGACCGAGACCTACGTCGACTCCGACGGCTTCCAGAACGAGTACCTGGCGTCGGTCCTGTCCGGCTCGGTCCCGGCCGCCAACAACGACACGCTCTCGCTCGACCTGCGGTGCACCGGGCGGCAGGTCGCCGCGGACGTGCGGGCCGAGTACTACCCGCAGCCCAACACCGTGGAGATGCTGCGTGACGAGCAGACCACCCTCGGTGGGCGGCCGGCGTGGGTGACCAAGTTCCGGATGCATTTCCACCGCGCCGGCCTCAAGGCAACCGACGAACTGGTGGGCCTGGCGCTGGTCGATGTCGGAAGGCCCCGCGCGGCCGTCCTGTACGTGTCCATTCCGGGCACGCACCACAAATACGACTGGGTTGTAGACGATGTTCTGGACTCGGTAAGGCCGGTGGGATGATCGGGCGCCGTCGCGACCGGTTAGTGTCGCAAGGGTGTCTGTTCGTAGTGCCGCCATCCGGGTACCGGCAACAAAGTACCCAGTCGAGCGCCTGACCCTGTCCAACGGCCTGCGCGTGGTGCTCTCTCCCGACCGCACGGCTCCGGTCGTCGGCGTGGCCGTCGTGTACGACGTCGGAATCCGCTCCGAACCGGAGGGGCGCACCGGGTTCGCGCACCTGTTCGAGCACCTGATGTTCCAGGGCTCGGAGAACCTCGAGAAGCTCGCACACTTCCGGTACGTGCAGGGCTCCGGGGGCACCTTCAACGGTTCGACGCATTTCGACTACACCGACTACTTCGAGACGCTGCCCGCCAACGCGCTGGAGCGGGCGCTGTTCCTCGAGGCCGACCGGATGCGGGGGCCCCGCCTGACCGAGGAAAACCTCCGCAACCAGGTCGACGTGGTCAAGGAGGAGATCCGGGTCAATGTGCTCAACCGGCCGTACGGCGGGTTCCCCTGGCTGAAGCTGCCGCCGGTCATGTTCGACACGTTCCCCAACGCCCACGACGGGTACGGCTCCTTCGTCGACCTGGAGTCGGCCACGGTCTCCGACGCCGCGGAGTTCTTCGAGCGCTACTACGCCAACGGCAACGCGGTCCTGGCGGTCACCGGCGACTTCGACGTGGCCGAGGCCACCCGGCTGGTGGAGGCGCACTTCGGGGACGTACCGGCCCGTAAGGCGCCGCCCCGACCCGACTTCGCCGAGCCGGACCTGACGGCCGAGCGCCGCGAGTCGTACACCGACCGGCTGGCCCCGCTGCCCGCCGTCGCGGCCGCGTGGCGGGTACCGGATCCGATCGACGACCTCGCCGGCTACCTGCCGTACGTGGTGCTGGCCGAGGTGCTCACCGACGGCGACGCCTCCCGCCTCGTCGAACGCCTGGTGCTGCGCGACCGCACCGTGACCAGCGTCGGCGGGTACCTGGGGTTCATGGGCGAGCCGTTCGCGGTACGCGACCCCACCGCGCTGGTGCTCCAGGCCCACCTCCCACCGGGCGGCGACGTCGACAAGGTCATGGCCACGATCGACGAGGAGTGCCAGCGGCTGGCCACCGACGGGCTGGCGTCGGGCGAGCTGGCGCGTACCCAGGCCCGGATGGTGACCCATCAGCTGCGCGAGATCGACGCCGTGCTGGGCAGGTGTCTGCAGGTCGCCGTGCTCGAACAGCAGCGCGGCGCCCCCGAGCTGGTCAACGAACTGCCCAGGTTGATCGCTGAGGTGACCGAGGAGCAGGTGGTCGCGGCTGCGGCCGCGCTCACCGCGCAGCGGCGGGCGTCGGTCGAGGTCATCCCCGGGGGAGGGAACAAATGAGGGAGGTGCCGGCACTCGGGCCCAACCGCCCGATGAAGCTGCCCAAGATCGTCGAACAGACCCTGTCGAACGGGTTGACCGTCATCGCGATCCGCCGGCCGACCGTGCCGCTGGTCGAGGTGCGGCTGCGGGTGCCGTTCGCCCGGGCCAACCTGGCGCGTGCGGCCGTGCTCACACAGACGCTGATGTCGGGTACCGACGGCATGAGCGGGGTCGAGATCGCCGCCGAGCTGCAGCGGGTCGGCGGCGCGCTGTCCGCGGGCGCCGACCCCGACCGGCTGCTGGTCGCGGGTAACTCGCTCGTCGGCGGGCTGGGCCGGCTGTTGGAGATCATGGCGTCGGTGCTGACCGGCGCGGCCTACCCGGCGGGCGAGGTCGCCACCGAGCGGGGACGGCTCGCCGACCGGATCCGGATGGCGCTCAGCCAGCCCGCGCACCTCGCCCGGGAGGCGCTGTACAAGCGGATGTACGGCCGTCACCCGTACGCGGTGCAGACCCCGACTCCGGAGCAGGTCCTCGCCGTCACCCCGGGGGCGGTGCGCAAGCTGCACGCCGAGCGGATCCACCCGGCGGGCGCGACGCTGGTCATCGCCGGCGACATCACGCCGCAGAAGGCGATCGACACCGCCGAGCGGGCGCTGGCGTCGTGGGTCGGCGACGGCAAGGACGTCGAGCTGCCGAAGGTGCCGCCGCTCGAGCCGGGGCCGTTGACGCTGGTCGACCGGCCCGGCGCGGTGCAGTCCTCGCTGCGGCTGGCGTTGCCGGCGGTGCCGCGTACCCACCCCGACCACGCGGCGCTGCAGCTGGCGAACCTGGTCTTCGGCGGGTACTTCTCGTCGCGCTGGGTGGAGAACATCCGCGAGGACAAGGGGTACACGTACGGGCCGCACTCGACGATCGAGCATGCGGTGGCCGGTTCGTCGCTGGTGGCGGCGGCCGAGGTCGCGACCGAGGTGACCGCCCCGGCGCTGCTGGAGACTATGTACGAGCTGGGGCGCCTCGCCACCCTGCCGCCTTCCGAGGACGAGCTGGAGCAGGCCCGCCAGTACGCGCTGGGCACGCTCCAGCTGGGCATGTCGACGCAGGCCGGGCTGGCCGGGCTGGCGGCCACGTACGCGGCGTTCGGGCTACGGCTGGACTACCTGGCCGAGCACGCGGCCCGGCTGGCGAAGGTGACCGTCGACGAGGTCGCGGCGGCCGCCGCGCAGTACATGGCGCCGGCTAGGCTGGCCGGGGTCGTACTCGGTGACGCGGAACGGATCGAGCCGTCGCTGTCCGCGCTGGTACCGCTGACGCGGGCAGGGAGCGAATCGGCTTGAGCGAGCACAACACCGCTGTACAGAACGGATCCGAGCCCGCAGGCCTGGAGCCGGACGGGGTCAAGCCCGTGAAGCTGGGGCCGCTGCGGCTGCCGCCGGGGGCCCGCCCGGCCATCGGAGGCTTCGATCGGGCGGCACATCGCCGTACCGATGCCGACTGGCTGGAGCGGGCCTGGTCCGACGCCCTCGTGGTGGTGGTCGACGAGGGCCGGGCCCTCGTCCGCGACGAGCCGCCGAGCCTGGTGTTCACGCCGGCCGCCGAGGTGGACGCGGCCGAACGCTACTTTCTGGGCGAGGACGCGCGGGGCCGGGCGTACTTCGCCGTCGACGGCGGGATCACCGCGCCGCCGGGCACGCACAAGGCGACCATCCGGGACGTCGGCCACATCCTCGACGAGCCGGACGCGAGCCTGCTGATGACGGCGGTCGCGCTGGTCAACTGGCATGCGCGGCACCGGTACTCGGCGCGTACCGGCCGGCCGACCACGCTCGCCCAGGGCGGCTGGACGAGGGTCGCCGACGACGGCGAGACGCTGTTCCCACGTACCGATCCGGCGGTCATCATGCTGGTGCACGACGGCGTGCCGGGCCCGGCGGGGCGCTGCCTGCTCGGGCACAACGGCGCGTGGAAGGCGCCCGGGTGGGCCCGCCGCTACTCGTGCCTGGCCGGCTTCGTGGAGCCGGGGGAGCCGGCCGAGGCCACGGTGATCCGCGAGGTGGACGAGGAGGTCGGCGTCGAGGTACGTGACGTCCACTACGTCGCCAGCCAGGCGTGGCCGTTCCCGGGCTCGCTGATGCTGGGCTATCTCGCCGTCGCCGACCCGGACCAGCCGGTCCGGGTCGACGCCGAGGAGATCACCGACGCGCGCTGGTTCAGCCGCGCGGAGGTGGCCCGCAGCCTCGCGGGGGACGAGACCGACTTCGGCCTGCCGATGGCCGCGTCGATCGCGCACTACCTCATCCGGACCTGGCTCAGCGGTTCGCCAACTCCGCCAGCTGGGCCTTGACCTGCACGATCGTCGGGTTGGTGAGGGTGGAGCCGTCGTCGAAGCGCACCGTCGGGACGGTCTGGTTGCCGCCGTTGACGCTCATCACGAGCTCGGCGGCGGCTTCGTCCTGCTCGATGTCGACGACCGTGTACTCGATCCCCTCCCGGTCGAGCTGGGTCTTGAGCCGGTGGCAGTAGCCGCACCACGGCGTCGAGTACATAGTGATCATTACGGTCGCCTCCGAAAGTCGGACCCTTCACATGCGTGCTACGGGGAGAACGTCGCACCTGCCTGAGATGATTCCTTGTCGTGGCGCACAGTTCTGAACAAGGCCGACCGTCGACGACCGCCAGCCGGGTGCTCGCCGGCCTCGATGACGAGCAGCGCGCCGTGGTCGTGGCACCGGCCGGCCCGGTGTGTGTGCTGGCCGGCGCGGGCACCGGCAAGACCAGGGCGATCACCCACCGCATCGCCTACCGGGTGCTCACCGGAGAGGTCCGGCCGCAGCATGTGCTGGCCGTCACGTTCACGGCGCGGGCCGCGGCCGAGATGCGGACCCGGCTGGCCCAGCTCGGCGTGCAGGGCGTCCAGGCCCGCACGTTCCACGCCGCCGCCCTGCGCCAGCTGCGTTACTTCGCGCCGCGCCTGTTCTCCGGCCGTGAGCTGCCCGAGGTGGTCGACAGCAAGGCGCGGCTGGTCGGCCTGGCGGCGGCGAAGGTCGGCCTGCGCGCCGACCGCACGGTCGCCCGCGACCTCGCCAGCGAGATCGAGTGGGCCAAGTCGTCGATGGTCGAGCCGGGGGAGTACCCGGTGGCGGCGGCCAAGGCCAATCGTGAGCCTCCGGTGGACCCGGCCCGGGTGGCGGAGGTCTACGCAGAGTACGAACGGGTCAAGCGGTCCCGCGGGGTGATCGACTTCGAGGACCTGCTGCGCACCGCGATCTGGGCGATGGAGGAGCACCCCGACGTGGGGGAGCAGATCCGGTCGCAGTACCGGCACTTCGTCGTCGACGAGTACCAGGACGTCAACCCGGTGCAGCAGCGGCTGCTGGAGACCTGGTTGGGCGGCCGGGACGACGTGACCGTGGTCGGCGACGCCAGCCAGACGATCTACTCGTTCACCGGGGCGAGCTCGGCCTATCTGGTGGACTTCCCACGGCAGCACCGGGGCGCGACCGTGGTCCGGCTGGTGCGCGACTACCGGTCCACCCCGCAGGTGGTCGGCCTCGCCAACGCCGTTATCTCGCAGGCCCGCGGTGAGCTGGCGGGGCTGCGGCTGCAGCTGGTTGGGCAGCGGCCGGCCGGGCCCGAGCCCGACCTGCGCGTCTTCCCCGACGAGCCGGCCGAGGCGACGGCCGTCGCCCAGCGCTGCGCGGCGATGATCGCGGCCGGCACCCCGGCGAGTGAGATCGCGGTGCTGTTCCGTACCAACGCGCAGTCCCAGAGCTACGAGGAGGCGCTCGCCGAGGTCGGCGTGCCGGTCGTGGTGCGCGGCGCGGAGCGCTTCTTCGAACGCGGGGAGGTCCGGCAGGCCATGGTGGCGCTGCGGGCCGCCACCCGTACCACCCCGCCCGACATGCCGCTGCGACAGGCCGTGGTCGGGGCCCTGGAGGCGGTCGGGTGGCGGCCGGACGCCCCGCCGCCCGGCGGCAACGCCCGCGAGCAGTGGGAGGCGCTGGCCGCGCTGGTCAACCTCGCCGAGGAGTACGTGACGGCAGCGGCGATCCCGCTGCCGGGTGCGGAGGCCCGGCCGGCGACCCTGGAAGGCTTCAATGAGGAGCTGGCCCGGCGGGCCGCGTTGCAGCAGGTACCCACTGTGGAGGGCGTGACGTTGGCGTCCCTGCACGCGGCGAAGGGCCTGGAGTGGGACGCGGTGTTCCTGGTCGGCCTCGCCGAGGGGACGCTGCCCACCACGTACGCGAAGACGCCGGAGGCGGTCGAGGAGGAGCGCCGGCTGCTCTACGTCGGCGTCACCCGGGCCCGTGAGTGGCTCTGGCTGTCGTACGGCGGCGCCCGCTCGCCCGGCGGGCGGCACCGCCGGCCGTGCCGGTTCCTGCCGGCCCTCGACCCGGAGGCCGGCCGCGCACCCACGCGCCCACGTCCGAAATCCGACGGGACGCGCCGCCGGGTCGCGGTCATGTCCTGCCGGGTCTGCGGCACCACGCTCATCAGCGGTGCCGATCGCAAGCTGGGCCGCTGTTCGACCTGTCCGTCGACGATGGACGAGGAGCTGTTCGAGCGGCTGCGCGAGTGGCGCCTGCGGGTCGCGACGGAGCAGAAGGTCCCCGCATACGTGGTGTTCACCGACGCGACGTTGACCGCGCTGGCCGAGCGCCGGCCGGAGCGGCTGGAGGAGATGGCCGCGATCGGGGGGATCGGGCCGCGCAAGCTTGGCCTGTACGGTGAGGCGGTACTCGCGCTGATCGATGGCGCCGACATCGATGATCTTGTTCAAAAAAATCTTGGATAACTCTTCGGAAATTCGTTTGCGCGGTCCGAGCGCCCCGGAATAGCCTGCTGACACGCCCTGCGGACGACGCAATCTTCGGTGCCGGCCGCCGGGTGGCCGCACCGCGTTCGTCACGCGAACGCCCGTAACGAGAGCAGACAGGAGGTGGACGACGTGAAGCTCACGGCCGTATACGAGCGACCGTCGGCGCTGCTGCCTGTCCGCACTCAGGTGTCTGGTGCTCCAGGTTCGCTCGTCGCTTCCGCTGCCGCCCACGTCAACGTGGGCCACGTGGCTGTTTCCGGCGGGCTGGGCGTCGGCACGTCGCAGATCCAGGCTCAGCGGGCTCAGATGCAGGGGCGCATTGGCTCCCTGTACGGGCTCACGACCAAGGACGCCGCCAAGAAGGCCGACACGGTCTTCGGCGATGTCCGCGGAGTTCCACCTCGAGGAAGGCCGGTCTAGGGACCACCTAGACCACCGGCTCACCTCGAGGCCGCGGAACCCGCAACCGGGATCCGCGGCCTCAGTCTTTTACCACGAGTAATCGAGACCACGAGCAGAAAGAGAGGTGACCGGAATGAGTCTGGCGACGGCGTCCCTCGACGTCACAGTCGAGGTGGACGCGGGTTGTCTGCGCAGTTCGGTGCCCGGAGTGAAGTCGGAGCTTCCCTGCCGCACGTTCGACCCGGACCTGTGGTTCTCCGACAGCCCCACCGAGTTGGAGCTGGCCAAGGGCCTGTGCGGGGACTGCCCGCTGCGGGTGGAGTGCCTGGCCGGCGCGCTCGAGCGGGCCGAGCCCTGGGGGGTCTGGGGTGGCGAGATCTTCGAGCGGGGAGCGGTCGTGCCGCGCAAGCGGCCTCGTGGCCGGCCCCGGAAGGAGGACGTCGCCCGGGATGCCGTCCTGCGCGTCGAGGTGGCGGCTCGCACCGCCGCCGTCGTCGCGGGAGTGGCGGCCTGACATGACGACCCGTACGCCTGCCAGCCGTCGACTGCGGAAGTCGCAGTCGGTCCGGCCTACCAAGGTATCGAGCAACACCCGACCGAGGAGCATCACAGTGAAGATCCCGACCGGGATACAACTCATCAACGAAGCGTTGTCACGTGCGCGAACGCGTCGGCCTCAGGACGTGGGGACTTCTGAGGCTTACCGTTCCGCCCGGCAGATCGCGATGAGCGCGCGGCGCGAGAGCGCCCGTCTGCTGGGCGAATAACGACTAGGGCAGTACCACCGGTGCCCGCCCCCGACGGGGGCGGGCACCGGCGCGTTTGGCGAGGACGATCAGTCGGCCGTGAAACCGGGAAGCCACTCCTCGACGATCTCCCGGTATCCGGCCCGCGCCTCCAGCTGGCACAGCACGCCGATCGAGCCGAGCGTGACCCGGTGCACCAGCAGGTAGGACGGCGGGAGGTTGAGGTTTCGCCCGAGCTGGTACGCCGGGCTGCGCGGGTTGGCCAGCCGGGTCGCCTCCGCCCGCAGCCACGCCCGGCTGAAGCGGAAGTCGTCGCTCGCGATGGGCTCGAGGATCGGCAGGAGGTAGTCGAGCACGGCCTGCGCGTCGATCTCGAGGTCGGGCTTGACGAAGCCCTCCTCCCGCAGACCCGCCAGTACGCCGTCGGCGTCGCCGTCGAGCGCGAGCCGGGTCAGCCGCCCGATCTGCTCGAGCATCCCGGCCGGTACGCGGGCGACGGCACCGAAGTCGAGCACGGCGAGCCGGCCGTCGGCGAGCATCCGGAAGTTGCCCGGGTGCGGATCGGCGTGCAGCAGCCCGTCGGTCATGTGCGGCGCTGAGAAGTGGAGCACCGCCATGCGCTCACCGGCGGCGTCCCGTTCGGCCTCGGTGCCGGAGGCGATCACGGCCGACAGGGGGGTGCCGTCGACCCACTCGGTGACCAGCACCCGCGGTGAGGTGGCCACGACCGACGGCACGTAAATCATGTCGTCCTCGGCGTAGCCGTGCGCGAACTCCTCCTGCGCGGAGGCTTCGAGCTCGTAGTCCAGCTCCTCGACGATACGCGCCTTCAGCTCGGCGACCAGCGGTTTCACGTCCAGGCCGGGCTGGAGGACGCGGAACAGGCTGGCCAGCCGGCTGAGCTGGTTGAGGTCGGAGACGAGGGCGTCGCCGGCCCCCGGGTACTGCACCTTCACCGCGACCTCGCGCCCGTCGGCCCACACCGCACGGTGTACCTGGCCGATGCTCGCCGCCGCGGACGGCTTGTCGTCGAACTCGCGGAAGCGCTCCCGCCAGTCGGCGCCCAGCGAGGACGCGATGACCTTGTGGACGCTCGCGGCGGGCAGCGGGGGCGCGGCCTCCTGGAGCTTGGTGAGCGCGGCCCGGTAGGGGCCGGCCAGCTCTTCGGGGAGGGCCGCCTCGAACACCGACAGCGCCTGGCCGAACTTCATGGCGCCGCCCTTGAGCTGGCCGAGCACGCTGAACAGGTGCTCGGCGGTGCGCTGCTGCACCTCGGCGGAGACGACGTCGGCGGCGATCCCGGTGACGCGCTTGCCGAGGCCGAGCGCGGCCCGACCGGCGAACCCGATCGGGAGGGAGGCCAACTTTGCCGACCGGCTGACGGCGCGGCGAGGGATGTCGGTCATTGCGTCAATTCTTACCTGGTCTTAGCAACGATCGGCGAGTTCGTCGGCAATCACATCGGGGGTGAGGTTGCCAACTGCGCCGTCTTTCGCCGCAGCCGCCGTCGAGCTCGATGGTAGCGCCCCTGGTCCGCGGCGAGCCCCCGTCGAGATACGCGAGCACCTCGGCCACGGCGTACCCGACACCCAGCAGGGTCGTGGTCGCCGCGCAGGCCTGGCTGGGCGGTGGCGCGGTGGCCAGCTGCGCCGCGAGCACCTCCCAGGCCGGGTCGCGGTCGCCGCGGTGCAGGTCGAGGCAGGCCAGGCAGGGCGAGCCCGCGGGCGGGACGAACGGACCGACGACCACGGCCGCGTCCCGTACCGCGACCGCGAGGTGCGGCAGGCGCCGTCTCGCGTACGCCCTGGCCGTCAGCGCCGCCGGGGTGGGGTCGGCGCCGACGCGTACCGCGAACGTCGCCTCGTCGGGTCGTAGCGGGGTCACGACGACGCCCGGGGCGGCCCGGGTGACCAGCTCCGGCACCGCCTCGGCCGCGGGCCGGCCGACGTCGGCGGCCGACAGCCCGCCCGGCGCCACGTCGTCGCTGGCGACCGGGCCGGAGACCCGGGTGGCGACGTGACCCACCCCGGCGGCGGCGAGCGTCGCGGCGATCGGGGCCGCCAATCGTGCCTGACCGGTGACGAGAACCCGCGCGGCGGAGCGCCGGCGCAGCAGTTGGGCGGGGGTACGCGGCGCCGCGGAGGCAGCGGCGATGGCGGCGCTCCCGGCGGGCGGGAGCTGCCGGGTCGCGAGCGCGGCGGCCTCCCCGGCGAGTCGGCGGCGCTGCGCGTGCGGCAGGCCCCGCGGTACGAGGGCCTGCGCGCTGATGAGCACGCCGGCCTGGCGCAGTGCGGTGAGCACGCCGGCCACCTGGTCGGCGGAGATGCCCAGGGCGGCGGCTTCGGCGGTGACGGCCCGTTCGGTACGGGTGCCGTCGAGCAGGCCGAGGATGCGGGCCGAGACGGGCTGGGTGAACTCCACGATCACCGCCCGGTCGGGATCGGTGCCGAGCTGGAGCGTGGTGCGGTCGCGCCACAGGGGGCGCAGGTGTGGCAGCAGGGTCGGTCGGTCCATACCGCCAGACCATGCTCGTGCGAGCGCTGTGCCGCTCCGGTTGTCCACAGCCAGGGGTGTGGACAACCGCTAATCCACAGCGGTACACCGGGGTTGTTCACACGGGGTGTGCCGAAGTGTCAGCTATTTGTCGCCGGCCAGGCGTCGCCGGCTATGTGTCACCGGCCGGGCTGGCGGCCGGTCCGGCCCACCGCGCGGGTGGTCCGGGCCGGCCGTAGCTCCGGTCGGCTGTCCGGGGTGTGGACGTTGCGATCAGGCCTTGCCCAGGATCCGGTTGACGGTCGTACCGCAGACCGGGCAGGTGCCCTTCGCCATCCTCATGCCGGACTTGGATACGGCGACCTCGCCCTGGAAGTCACGCTTTTCCTTGCACTTGACGCAGTAGCCGTTGTAGGTCTCGGCCACGGTTGCCCTCCTCATGGTTCCCGCCGGCACGGGTTTCGCCGGCGGCTTGATCAGCCGGCCCGCCCTCCCCGGGTGGTACGGCGGTCCTGCTCTCCCCGTCGGTGAAGACAGGGGGCAGCAGTACCACGGTGACACGAGGTGCGAACCGACCACGTGAGTCTGCCTTGTCTGAGTCCCGCAAAAAGTCTGGTTATGCGAGACACGCCGACTAATTGTTGTCCACAGGTTGTGGATAACTCTGTGGGTGATGGTGTGGGTACCGGTGGATAACGAGTGACGCGCCGGTGGATTCAGGGTGATCCGTCGGCGAGTCGCTCTCCAGGAATCTTTCCGACGAGATACCACGAATCATCTTCATCCGGGCGGGTGACAGAGAATTGACTCTTGCGCCCCATGGGCGGCTGCCGGCTAGCGTGCCCACGTGGGCAGTACCCCGGGGTTACGCAGGACCGGCGTGCGCAAGCCGGTCGTCGAGGTGCGACGCAGCCAGCGCCGCCGGCGGACCGTGTCCGCGTACCGGGACGGCGAGCGCGTGGTTGTACTGATCCCCGCCCGGTTCTCCCGCGCCGAGGAGCGCGAATGGGTGGACCGGATGCTCGCGCGGCTCGACGCCCGCGAGCAGCGTAGCCGCCGCACGGACGCCGCCCTGCAGGCCCGCGCGGCCCGGATCGTCGCCCGCTACCTGCCCGAGCACGCCGGCGCCGCACGCCCGGTGAGCGTCCGGTGGGTGACCAACCAGAACGGCCGCTGGGGCTCCTGCACGCCGGCCGACGGCACCATCCGGATCTCGCACCGCGTACAGGAGATGCCCGACTGGGTGATCGACTACGTGCTGCTGCACGAACTCGCCCACCTGGTCGTGCCCAGCCACAGCGCCGACTTCTGGGGCCTGGTCGCCCGCTACCCGAAGACCGAACGCGCCCGGGGCTACCTTGAGGGGGTGTCCGCAGCCGCCTGCCTCGGGATGAGCGACGAATGAGGCGCGCTGTCATAGCGTTGCTGACCGAGGTCGGCTGGGCTCCGCCGGGTATCGGCCGCGAGGTGTGGCGACGGGCGCTCGCCGAGGATGTCGTCGACCTGCTGAGTACGCTCGCGGCGGCCGAACCGGCGATCGCCGTGGGGCCGGCCGACCGGGACCTGGCGGCAGCCATCGCCTGGCCGGGCATGCCGGTGTTCGAACTGCCCGAGCCCACCCCACTGGCCGCCCTGCGCGCGGCGGCGGACGCCGGGTACGCCATGGGCGCGGTCCTGGCCGCCGACGCGCCTGATCTGCCCGGGATGCTCATCGGCAAGCTGCTTCAGCCGCTGACGAGCCGGATAGCCGCGGTGGCGCCCGCCCACGGGGGCGGACTGCTCGGTGTCGCGAGCCGGCTGCCGCTGCCCGACTGGCTGCCGCCGGTCGACCTGGACGCCGGCCGGCCCGAGGAGCTACGCGCGGCGGCGCCGCGGAAGGCGCTCGTCGCGGTCACGCCCGGCTGGCGGCGCCAGCGCGGCCCCGAGGATCTGACCGGCCTGGATCCGGCCCTGGAGGGCTGGGAGGCGACCCGCGCGCTGCTCTCCTTTGGAGATCTTGGACACTTGCGCCAGCTATAGGTCGCACAAGTGTCCAAGATCGCTAGGGCGTGTCGTCGCCCAGCTCGTTCTCCAGGTTCGTGAGTTCGAGCGAGGACTGGGCGTACGTCTGCGGGTCGGCGAAGGCGTCCTCGTCGGGCAGCAGGTCGGGGTGGCCCCACAGCGCGTCCCGGCCCGAGACGCCCCGGTGCTCGGTCAGCGCCGCCCAGAGCGCGGTCGCCTCGCGCAGCCGGCGCGGCCGCAGTTCGAGCCCGACGAGCGCGGCGAAGGTCTGCTCGGCCGGTCCACCGGCGGCGCGCCGGCGCCGGAACGCCTCCGCGAGCCGGACGACGTCGGGCAGCCGGTCACCGGCGGCGCGCTCGACGACGTGGCTGACCCAGCCCTCGATCAGGGCCAGGGCCGTCTCCAGCCGCGCCAGCGCCGCCTTCTGCTGCGGGCTGTCCTCGGGCGAGAACACGCCTTCGAGCGCGATCTCCTGCATACCCTCCGGGTTGGTCGGGTCGAAGCGGCCCATGGCCTCCTCGATCGCCTCCCGGTTGACATGGATGCCGGCCGCGTACGCGTCCACCGCGGCCAGCACATGTCCGCGCAGCCACGGGACGTGCCCGAACAGTCGCTGGTGGGCCGCCTCGCGCAGCGCCACGTACAGCCGGACCTGGTCGCCGTCGATCTCCAGGCCCTGCCCGTACTCCTTGATGTTGGCCGGGACCAGGGCGGCGACGCCCGCCGGGCCCAGCGGGAGCCCGATGTCGCCGGCGGAGAGCACCTCGGCGGCCAGGGACCCGAGCGCGGTGCCGAGCTGACCGCCGAACAGGGCGCCACCCAGCGAGGTCACCATCGACGTCATGGGGCCGAGCTGGGCGCGCATCTCCTCGGGGACCAGGTCCGCCATCGCCGACACCATGCGCGCCGCGACCGGGTCGCACAGCTTGCGCCAGACGTCGAGGGTGGAGCTGAGCCATTCGGAACGGGTCCAGGCGGCGGTCGACGCGATGCCGGAGGGCAGCGCGGACTCCGGCTCCAGCCACAGGTCCGCCAGACGCAGCGCCTCGGCCACCGCGCCGCGCTCGGCCGGGCCGATGGCGGGGTCACCGACCGGACCGCTCTGCTCGGCGGCGGGCTGGGCCGGCTCGCCGGCGCCCGCCGGCAGCGACAACCCGAACGGCATCTGACCCATGCCGCCCCCAGGCCCACCGGTGAGGTGCGCCTGCGCGACCTGGCGGGCGAGATCCCAGTTGACGGGGCCGCCGCCGGGCGTCGCGAAGAGTTGTTGCAACTGGCTCAGGAAGCGCTGCATCTGCTGCGGATCATTGGGATCCGGCAGATCGCCGCCACCGGGCAAACCGAATCCGAACGGGGTGTCTGCGGGCACAGTTCAACGGTACGCGACGCCTGCTCGCGGCCGTCGCGGTACGTGCCGGATAGGCTCGCGGCCATGAGACGTCGTGGTGCCACCGTCCTACTCGGCGGTGTCCTGCTCGCCCTGCTGCTGTGGCAGGCGTTCTTCTCGGTCCGGGTACCCTACGTCGCCCTGGGGCCGGGCCCGACCGTCAACACGCTCGGGCAGGCCGACAAGCACGACGTCATCACCGTCACCGGTGCCCCCGTCAGTACCTCCAAGGGGCAGCTACGCCTCGTCACGGTGAGCGTGACGCCGGACCTGACCCTGTTCGAAGCGGTCAAGGGGTGGATACAGCACGACTACGCGGTCGTGCCGCGGGAGCTCATCTACCCGCCCAACCAGACGCCCCAGCAGGTCGACCAGCAGAACGCGCAGGAGTTCAAGGACTCCCAGACGAGCGCGGAGACCGCGGCGCTGGTCAAGCTGGGCTACCCGTTACAGGTCACGGTCAGGGACGTGAAGTCCGGCTCGCCCGCCGACGGCATCCTCAAGGCGGGTGACGTCATCACCGCGGTCGACGGCACCGCGGTGACCTCCGCCGCGAAGCTGACCGATCTGATCCGGGCCAAGCCCGCCGGCACGGCACGTACCGTCACGTACACCCGCGCCGGTGCGACCGGTACCGCGACCATCACGCCGCGTTCGGAGGAGGGTACGACGCGTATCGGCGTCACCGTCGAGTCCAAGCAGCCGCACCCGTTCCAGCTCAAGATCGACCTGGACAAGATCGGCGGACCGTCGGCCGGGCTCATGTTCACGCTCGGCATCATCGACAAGCTGGAGCCCGGCGATCTGACCGGCGGCCGGGTCATCGCGGGCACCGGGACGATCGACGACGACGGCAAGGTCGGCATGATCGGGGGCATACCGCAGAAGCTGATCGCAGCCAAGCGCGACGGCGCGACGGTGTTCCTCACGCCGGCCGGCAACTGCGCGGAGGCGGTCCAGAACGCGGTGCCGGGGCTGCCGCTGGTGAAGGTCGCCACATTGGACGACGCGCTGAACGCGCTCCAGGCGCTACGCGACCACCGGCAGCCGGCGCTCTGCACGCGTTAGGCCTCGATTTCGTCGAGATAGCCGCAGGCCGGACGCTGTACGAGACGGTAGTGCGTACGCTGGTGGCGTTTCGTGACGCGAGCGTGCGGAGTCAACCGTGGTAATGCGTACCCCCTTGTCGAGGGTCAACCGGCGGGGCCGGGCGACGGTCATCGTGCTGGCCGCGCTCTTCCTCCTGTTCACGCTGTTCGATCGCGTGATCAATGCATGGACCGACTGGCTGTGGTTCGACGAGGTGCACTACCGGCAGGTATTCACCGGTGTGCTGACCACGCGGGTGGTGCTCTTCGCCGCGTTCGGCGCCGCGATGGGCGCGATCGTCGCGGTCAACCTGTACCTGGCCTACCGGCTGCGTCCGCTGTTGCGCCCCCACTCACTCGAACAGCAGACCCTCGACCGGTACCGGATGTTGCTGACTCCCCGGATCGGCACCTGGATCGGCGGCTTCGCCCTGCTGGTGGGGCTGATCGCCGGCCTGTCCGCCCAGGGGCGCTGGCAGCAGTGGATGCTCTTCGCCAACGCCCAGCCGTTCGGGGTGAAGGATCCCGAATTCGGCGCTGACGTCGGGTTCTACGTTTTCGAGTACCCGTTCTGGCGGTACCTGCTCGGGGCCGCCTTCACCGCCGTCGTCATCTCCGTGCTCGGGGCGCTCGCGATGCACTACCTGTACGGCGGCGTGCGACTGCAGGGCGCCGGCGACCGGATGAGCGTGGCCGCCCGCGCCCACCTCACCGCGCTCGTCGCGCTGTTCGTGCTGCTCAAGGCCGTCGCGTACTACCTGGACCGGCGCGGTCTGCTGCTCGAGCACAACGACAGCGCGGACGTCTCCGGCGCGGGGTACACCGCCATCAACGCGCTGCTGCCGGCCAAGGAGATCCTCGCCTGGATCTCGGTGGTCGTCGCGGCCGCGATCATCGTGTTCTCCAACGCGTGGATGCGCAGCCTCCTGTGGCCCGGCGTGGCCATGGGCCTGCTCGTCATCTCGGCGGTCGCGATCGGCGGCGTCTACCCGTACGCGGTGCAGCAGTTCACCGTCAAGCCGAGCGCGCTGAGCAAGGAACCGCCGTACATCCAGCGCAGCATCAACGCCACCCGCCAGGCGTTCGGGCTCAACAACCTCAAGGCGACGTCCTACGACGCGGTCAACACCCAACCGTCGGCGGACCTCGCCACGGACAAGGGGACCGTGCCCAACATCCGGCTGCTCGACCCGACGGTCGTCTCCGACACGTACACCCAGCTCCAGCAGGCGCGCAAGTTCTACGACTTCGGCGAGAAGCTCGACATCGACCGGTACACCCTCCAGAGCGGCACCCAGGACTACGTGGTCGGTGCCCGGGAGATCAACTACTCGCAGCTGAGCCCGCAGCAGAGCAACTGGCAGAACAAGCACACCGTCTACACCCACGGCTACGGCTTCGTGGCGGCACCCGCCAACCGGCTCGTCTGCGGCGGTCAGCCGGAGTTCGTCTCGGGCTTCCTCGACGACGGCACCAAGAAGCCCACCTCCGGCAGCGGTGAGTCGTGCTCGTCGCCGACCGAGCAGATCAACACCCCCCAGCCGCGCATCTACTACGGCGAGCGGATGAGCGAGTACGCGATCGTCGGCAGCGCGGGCACGCGGGACGCGGAGTTCGACCGGCCGACGAGCAGTGGCGACCAGTACTTCACCTACAAGGGCGACGGCGGGGTCAGCGTCGGCTCGTACTGGCGCCGCATGCTGTACGCCGCGCAGTACCACGAGACGAACTTCCTGCTGTCGAACGTCTTCAACAAGAACTCCAAGCTGCTGTACGTGCGCGAGCCGCGCGAACGCGTACAGAAGGTGGCGCCGTTCCTGACGCTGGACGTCGACCCGTACCCCGCCGTGGTCAACGGGCGGATCGTCTGGATCCTCGACGGCTACACGACCTCGTCGACCTACCCGTACTCGCAGCAGGTCAACCTGCGCGACGCGACCAGTGACACCCAGACGGGTACCGTGACGGTCGCGCAGGCGCGCGAGGACATCAACTACATGCGCAACTCGGTGAAGGCCACCGTGGACGCCTACGACGGCACGGTGAGGCTGTACTCCGTCGACGACTCAGACCCGGTGCTCAAGGCGTGGAACCAGGCCTTCGGCGGCCACCTGATCCTGCCGAGCAAGGACATCCCGGCACAGTTGCAGCAGCACTTCCGGTACCCGGAGGACATGTTCAAGGTCCAGCGTGACCTGCTCGCCCGGTACCACGTCACGGACCCGGGCCAGTTCTTCAACGGGCCGAACTTCTGGCAGGTCCCCAACGACCCGTCCCCGGACGCCCAGGGTCAGAAGCAGCCGCCGTACTACCTGGTGGCCCAGCTTCCGGGCCAGTCGCAGCCCCGGTTCCAGCTCACCGCGGCGATGACCCCGAAGGGCCGGCCCAACCTGGCATCACTGATCTCGGCGTCGCTCGTGGACGGCAAACCGCAGCTCCAGCTGCTCCAGCTGCCGGAGGGCACCATCACCGACGGGCCCAGCCAGGTGCAGCAGAACATGACCAGCATGCCGGACGTACGTAAGGATCTGACGCAGTTCCGGTCGGACAGCTCCAAACCGGTCTTCGGCAATCTGCTCTCGCTGCCGGTCGCCGGCGGCATGCTGTACGTCGAGCCGCTCTACATCCGAAGTACGACCGACACGTCGTACCCGCTGATGCGCAAGGTGCTCGTCAGCTTCGGCAAGTACGTGGCGTACGAGGACAACCTGCCGGCCGCCATCGACAGCCTGATCAAGCAGGCGACCGGTCAGGCGCCACCGACGACGTCACCGCCGCCGGACGGCCAGCCGCCGACCCAGACCACGCCTCCGACGTCCAACGCCGTGAGCGAGGCGGCCGCCCAGATCCAGCAGGCGATCACCGACCTGAAGGCGGCCCAGGCGAGCGGCGACTTCGAAAAGTACGGGCAGGCGCTGAAGGCGCTCGACCAGGCGGTGACGCAGTACCAGGCGGCACAGCAGGCGTCCGGCGGGGGAGCGGCGGCTGGCACGTCGCCATCCCCGTCCGCCTCAGCTTCGGCCTCGGCGTCAGCGTCAGCGTCGGCGTCGGCGTCGCATAAGCCGACGAGCCCGTAGATCTTTGGATCTTGAGTACTCGGTCCGTGGACCTTGGGGAGTTTGACACCGCATACGGTGTCGAACTCCCCAAGATCTGGCCGTATGGGCCGCGTGAGCCGGGCCACGACCTGCCGGTTTGGTGATTGGTCGAGTGGTGCGATAACGTTTATCCAGCGACGCGGGGTGGAGCAGCTCGGTAGCTCGCTGGGCTCATAACCCAGAGGTCAGAGGTTCAAATCCTCTCCCCGCTACCAGGGAAAACGCCCCCTCAGAGATCATCTGAGGGGGCGTTTTCGTGTTTGTTGCCGGTGGCGCGGAAGCGCTGCCGGCCGTGCAGACCGTGGTCGTTGAGCCTGCACCGCCGGTAACGAGCGAAACGGGCGGGTGTGCTGCTATCCCTCCTTGGTGCAGGTGAGAACGATCAATGTGTCGGTCGGGACCTGCGTGCCGGCCTGTGCGGACTGCTTGGTGATCGTCCAGTTGGAGGGCAGCAGTACCACGGAGTGGTCCTTGTCCGCCGAACCGAACTCGATCTTCTTGAAGCCGAGTTTCTGTAGCTGGTCCTGGGCTACTGCGGCGTTCGTTCCGACCACATTCGGCATGGCAACGAGGGCAGGTGCCGTCGGGCTCGGTGCTGCCGGAGTTGGGGATTCTGCGGGCGGAGTAGTCGGCAGGGCGGCCGAAGTCGTCGGCGCAGTGGTGGGGGATAGCACCGAGGGTGCGGGCGCGACCGCTGCGGGCTTCGGGCCAGACTTCTTGCTGACGACGCTGGCGAGGAGGCCGCCGCAGCAGAGGAGGAGCAGTACGACGGCGCCTACGACGACACCGATTATGAGCCCCTTGTTCGACTTCGTCGACGGTGCCGATGGTGGTGTGTACGTAGGAGGGGGTTCCGGGGGGAAAGTCATGCGAGCATTCTGGCTACCGCCTGGCGTGGCCGATGATATGTCCCGGCATGGGACGTACGTCCCTGATCGATCATCGGTACAGGTGAATCCGAACAGGTGATTCGTCGGGCGTATCTGAGCGCGGCGTCGTTTGCGCTGCGCAGGGACGTGTCAACGACTTTCGTCTCGTCAGCGCTCACGACGGCGCGTAGCGGTACGGATCTACGGTCCGGGCTTGCTACATGGGGGGCGGGCTTACTCCTAGGACATTGGGCGTCAACCTTGCCGCGACCCACGCCTCGATGCCGGGAGTCGAGCGCCAGAGTGTAGCCAGATGTGTAGCCGATCTCGCTTGTGACAGATCGACACGGGCGCGACGGTGTGAGACGCCAATTGGTGTTCGTGCTGGTCGCACCGGGCGACGGGGGAGCGGTTGCGTCGGTTGGGACGCTTGACTGACTGCTCACAACCTAGAGGTCAGAGGTTCAAATCCTCTCCCCGCTACCAGGGAAAGCGGCCCGCCGGAGATCAGCTGACGGGCCGTTTCGCGTCTGCGGTGACCGGCGATCCGCGTGATCGGCAGTCAGCCCGCCCGGCACGCGTTCCCGGGCAGTGCGGGGGTCAGTCCGGCGCCGGCAGGCAGCCACCGTCGGCGATGCCGCTGCCGAACTCGACGGTGGTCTCGTCCGTTGCGTGCCGACCGAAGACACAGCCCTGCCCGGTCGAGCCCGCGAACACCAATCCGCCGCCCCGACCCAGGTCGAGTCGTCCGGGCGGCCGCGCGGTGACGCTGGTCAGTCCGGCGGACGTGAGGACCTGCTCGACGGACGCGGCGTCGTAGCGGTTCTGCTTCCGCAGCTGGTCGAGGCCCGCGCGTACCTTGTCCACGCAGGGCTTGTTGGCCGCTTGCACCGCGGCAGACAGTGGCCTGCGCTCACGGAACGCGTTGTTCGCCGCCTTGTTGCGCTGGAACTGCTCTCCCCGCTGCTGTTCGTTCAGCGGGCCCGAGGTGGGCAGATCCGGGTACGCCGAGGTCACCGCTGGAGACGGGACGTCGGTGGCGAGGCCCGCGCCCGCGGACGGAGCCACGCAGGCCGCCAACACGGTCGCGAATGGGGAGGGGGTCGCGCGGGCGTCGTCGTCGGCGCGTGCCGTGATGGTGGTGCCGGGTACGGCCGTCGCTGCGGGGCCCGCATCCGCAGTGTCGGCAGTGTCGACGCGCGGCCCGGCGCAGCCGGCAAGGCCCAGCGCGAGCACGGCCACGCCAGCCAACCGTAGATTCATGAAAGTCACTGTACTGGTGCGTTTCGCGATCGAATCGGTGGGCGCCGGATGCGGCCTTGTCGCTACCGGGGAAAACCATCACTACCAGGGGGAACGTGTTGGTGGTGGCGCGCTTCAGTCCACGGTTTCACCTCGCTGGGTGACCTGCGAGGCTGGATTCATGGTCGCGTATGTGATCTCCGAGGTCGAGATATTGGACGAGGTGCTCGCCGCTCGGTACCGCTCGCTGGCGCAGGACTCGATCGCTGCGTACGGAGGACGGTACGTCATCCGTGGCGCGCTACCCGACGCGCTCGAGGGTGACTGGCCTGCCGAGCGGCGCATCGTCGTCGTGGAGTTACCGAGCAATGGACGTGGCGCGGCAGTGGATTGCATCGCCGGAGTACGCCAAGGCTCTGGAAGCGCGTCAGGGCGCGCTCAGGAGGCGTTTGCTGTTCGTCGATGGCGTTGTCGACGGTCCCGGCGAGCGGCTGTAGCCAGATCTCTAACCGAGACGGCTGTCCCGGTCGTCGGGTTCTTGTCAGGCGGGGCACGACGGAAGCGACGAACCGTCAACGAGGGGGCGCGGCCGGCGTGAAGCCGCGTCGGTAACCATGATCGATGGGTTCCAATCCGCAGCGTGATTGGAGATACTGACCCGGCCCGGCACTGACCACGAGGAGAGCGTCAGATGTACGAGCGCGAGTCCGAGATCGTCGAGGTGGAACTTCCCGATGGCGAGGTCCTCCTCGCGGAGGTCGAGGTTCTCGGCGGCGACGTGGGGCTGCTGGACCGGTTCAAGCTGGACCGGTTCGCCGCCGCGGCGCAGCTGGGCGAGGTGGCGCGGCAGGCGGTGCTGAAGGCGGTGCCGACGCGGCCGGACCGCCTCGGTGTGCAGGTCGGCATGAAACTGGTCGTGAAGGGCGGCGTGCTGGCCGGCGTCGTCGCGGAGACCTCGGGTGAGGCGTCGCTGACCCTCACGATGGAGTGGGACCTCGGCTCGGATACCGACGCCACGGGCGCCGATGGCGCATAGCCCGGTCCTCTACATCGAGGAGCTGAGCCGGTTCCCGCTGCGCCCGCGCCGCGCCCCGGTACCCGGCTGCGCGCACGTGTACCTCGGTCGCGGCGGCCGGCTGTACTGCCCGGCGGGTGGGCTGACCGCGGGTGAGCTGTGGTGGCTGGGTCCCCGGCTGGTGTACGGCGTGGACGTGACCGCGCATCCGTTCGAGCTGGCCGTCGAGGTGCCGCCGGCGGCCGGCGGGCCGCCCGTCGACGTGGAGCTGACCGCGTCGTGGCAGGTCGTGGATCCGGTACGGGTGGTCGCGGGTCGGCTGTTCGACGTGCTGGCGGTCGCACACCCGTACCTGCTGGCGGCGGTGCGCGACGCCGCGCGGGGGGTGCCGTGGAGCACCGGACGGGAGCTGGCCCGGGCGCTGGGTACCGGTCCGCTGCCCAGTGTGGACATACCGGTCGGAGTGCGGGTCGAACACGTCCGTGCCGCCGTGCCGTCGACCGATGACAGCGGGGACGCGTACACCGGCCCCGGACTCGCCCGCGATGGCTGACGGCTTCGTGCGGTGGCTCGGCGACCGCCTCGACGAGTTGCCGCCCGGTACGCGGGCGTCCCTGATCGTCGTGGTCGCGTTCGTCGTCGGGTACGCCGCGCTGGCGCTCGCGGTGCGCCGGGTGACCCCCGCGCTGGTGGAGTACGTGCTCCGGCCGGCCGCGGTGGCCACCGCGTACACGGCGGCGGTGCTGCTGCTCGGCGTCCAGGCGCTGCTCGCGCTGCCGTTCCGGGCGGTGCGCGGGCGTCCGCCCGGGGTGCTGTACGGCGCCGGGGACGGCCTGATCTCCACCGCGATCGGCGTCCGGGCCGGCATGCGGGAACTGGTCCGGTCGGTGCGCCGGCTGCGTACGGTACGGGGCCGCTTCTTCGTGCTCGCCATCCTGGTCGCGGCGCTGTGGTGGAACCACAGCGGGTGCGCGCACGACCCGCGGTCCGACCGCTGCCGGCACCCGGTACCGGTGGGCGCCGAGGCGCTGCGGCAGGGTGCCCGGGAGCTGCGCCAGGGCGCCGCGGAACTCTGGCACCGCGCTAGGTCCGCAATCGCTCCCTGACCCGGGCCACCAGGTCGGCGGCACGGTCGACCAGGCCCTCCACCGCGTCGTCGACCGGCCGGTACAACGTGTCGTCGACGAAGCGGTCGAGGTCGCCGCCGGTGGTCAGGTACCGGGTGAACGGCTCCCCGCGGGTACCGAGCAGCGCCAGCCGTGCGCTCCAGCGCCACCGCCGGGCGATACCGCTGTCGCCGGCAAGTCGGGTCAGCAGTTCCACCGCGAGGTGCCGCGTCTCGCCGTCACGCCCCAGCGCCGTCGCCGCCTCCACCCGGACCGGTGGCGGCAGGGCGGGATCCCCGGCGGCGGCGGACACGAACTCCACCGCTGCCGGACACGACCCGCGCAGGAGTAGGAGGTTCAGCGCACAGCAGCGTTCGTCGACGCCGACCCGGGGATCCTGCACGATCCCGCGCAGCAGCGCGTCCGCCGCGGGCGGGTTGGTGTGGTACACGCTGCGCCAGCGGTGCACGACCCGCGTCGTGCCGTTGGCGGCGAGGGTGTCCCCGGCGAGCACCTCGAACGCGACGTCGCCGAGGTACGGCGGCTCGCCCGGCGCGAGCCGGTCGGCTATCCGGAGGCGGTCGCTCCACGACAGCGTACGGTCGTGCATGAGCGCGGAGACCGCCGCGCACGCCTGCTGCGGGTCGTAGCGTCCGGCCATCCAGAGCGCGGCCGGGGCGGTGTTGACGAAGCTCCACCGGTCGTCCAGCGGCCCGGCCGGTACGCGCGCCACCGCGGCGGTCCACACGTCGTCCGGCGACGGCTCGCGCCGGGCGTACCGGTCCACCCGCGGCTCCGGCCGGTCGGCCGCCTCGTCGAGCAGGTCCGCCTCCAGGATCGCGTCGTTGCGGTCGACGACGCGTCGGTGCGGGTCGACGACCCGCCGGAGCAGCGCGAAGATCGCCGCACCGGTCCCGCCGACGGCGTTCAGCGTGAGCATCGCCCGCATCCGGGTGTCGTACCGGCGGGCCGTCGACACGGCCTGCGCCAGGTGTGCGACCGCCCATCCCCGTTCCTGCGCGTCGCCCACCTCGGCGATCGCGTGGAGCGCCTGCAGCCGGTGCTCCCGGCGTACCCGGTCCCGGTAGGCCAGCCCCGCCAGAACGCGCATGCCCCCGTCGCGCTCGTCGGGACGGCCGTCGGTCACCAGGACCTTCGCCGCCTCGATCCGCTTGGCTATCGGCGTCCGCCGGGCGCCGGCGAGCTGGACCAGCGGTGTGCTGTCCGGCGCCCGTTGCAGAAACGCCCGCAGCGCGTGGTTGATCGTCGGCAGCGCCGCCTCCGACACCGGCTCGATGTCGTGCACGGCGCGCAGGGTGAGGTCGCAGACCTCCTCGGCCCGGTCGGCCGAGACGCCCGCGCCGTCCTGGAGTACCGCGGCGAGCTGCGGCAGGCGGGGGAAGTCCCGCCTGGTGCCCGGTGTCGCGAGCTCGGCCACCACGGGCATCGGGTCGTTGCCGGCCTCGGCGTAGCGGTCCAGCGTGAACAGCGAGGTGCTGTCCGCGCCCCGCTGCTCGACCCCGGCCAGCCACTCCTGCTCGTCGAAGTTCTCCGCCCGGCGTTCGCTCTCGAGGTACTCGGCCATGCTCTGGTGGGTGAACTCCAGCCCGTCGCCGCGGAGCACCAGCAGCCCGGTGCTGAGCAGCGCTTCCCGGATGTGGTCGTCGGTCACGCCGTGCGGCACCCGCAGACCCTCCCGGCGCAGCCACTCGCGCACCAACGCCAGGCTCGGCTGCCGGTCGTGGTTGATGCGCTGCTCCGCGAGGTACGTCAGGCACTCGCGCCGCCGGTCGAACAGCTCCTCCCCGAAATCCTTCGCCGACCGGCCCAGCGGCGTCAACTGCTCGATCAGCTTGTCGTACGCGGCCAGGTGCACGCGGCGGTGGTAGAGCAGGCCGTCGACGAACCGCCGGTACAGCCCGCCCCGCCCGACGGGCAGCGGCGCGTCCGGGTTCTCCTGGTACACGTCGGCGGCGATCGTGCACAGCAGCGGGATCGACACCAGTGGCATCAGCCGGCTGCGGTCGATGCTTTTCAGGAAACCGGTGGCGAGCTCGGTCGGGCGCTGCGGTGCGCGTAGCCGGAACCACTGCGCGGCGAACGTGGTCACGGCCGGACGGTCGAACGGGCGCAGGTTGTACTCGCCCAGCCGATCCGAACCGTGGCCGGTGGTGAGGCTGGCGCGCAGCCGGCGGAACTCGGCCTCCATGAGTTGCCGGCTGCACACAACCAGCCGGGCCTGCGAGCCGTACATGGCCACCCGCGTCGCCAGGATCTTGATCAGGACCTCCCGCTTGGCGCGGTCGAGGATCTCGTCAAGTCCGTCGATGAGGATCAGCCATTCGACTCCGGGCAGCGGCGGCTTCTCGAACGTCGCGCCGGTCAGCGCCGTGTGCTGGTAGCCGTGCAGCTCCGCGTTGACCGCGTCGGCGACCGCCTGCGACCACGAGGTACCGGTGAGCAGCCGGGTGGCCGGGCAGCGGATCGCGATCGCGGGACCGAACGGCGGTTCCTCACCTTTGGCGGCCGGCTCGGGGCGCAGCCACCAGTTCACCGACTCCAGCACGAGATGCTGCAGCAGCGTCGACTTACCGCCGCCCGGACCGCCGACGATCAGCGCGTTGCGGTGGCGGGCGAGCATCTCGTACGGCGAGATCACCACCGGTTCGGCGGGCACCGTGGCGTTGACGCTGGCCGCGCGCTCGGCTTCGGCCCGCCACGCCTCGGCGCGCTGCTGCACGTACACGGTGGACAGCGGGACGTCGCCCTCGACGACCCGGTACGGCAGCTCCTCGGCCAGCATTCGCTGGGCCACCAGCATGCCGTGCAGCGGATGCCCCGGCTCGGGCCGCAGCAGCCGGGGCTTGTCGGGTTGGTGCCGGCCGAGTTCGTGCCGGTACCGGTCCTGTCTCTTGAGCACCTCCAAGCCGTCGATGTACCAGGCCATCCGCTGTTCGGGTCGGAAGTTCTTGAGGATGCCGCAGACGTACCCGGTCTCGGGATCGACCACCGGCGCCCCGCTCATGCCCCGCACGATCCCGTCGGCCGCCGCCTTGACGTAGGACCCGCTCGTCCCGACCAGGGTGAGCGCCACCGGGTCCAGGACCGCTGCCGGGTCCGGTGTATCCCGGTTGAACCCGTAGGCCATCAAGGGCCGGCCGAGCCCCTCACCCGCTCTGAGCAGCAGCGAGCGGATCTCCACGCTGGGCTGGTCGACGCCCTCCTCCACGCCGATGAACGCGAGGTCGGGGAACGGGTAGTCGCCACCGCGGTCGGGCGTCGGCGGCAGGCGGCGCAGGATGCGCCCCCGCAGTACCTGACCCTGCACGTACACGTCGAGCGCCCCGGACGGTCCGGAGAGCACGTGCGCGCACGTCACGACGATGTACCGGCCGATGAAGAAGCCGCTGCCGGTCCGGGTGCCGGAGCGGATCTGCACGGTGGCATGCCGTACGAGATCGAGCGCGTTCGTTGCCACGAACGGGGCGGCGACCATGACTTGTTTCTACACCGGCCAGCCACGGGGTTTACAGGCCTGGATACCGCTACCCGGACCTCATTTGAGGGTGGTCAGGTCGAGCAGGTGCCAGGTGAGCGTCTCGTTGTCGCCGGTGGACCACCACAGCCACGGGCTGTGTACGCCCTCGGCGGTGGCGACGGCGACCGCGACGCGCCGGCGGGTCTTCAGGTCGTACACGGTCAGTTTCTCGCTCGTGGTGGCGCGCTGGCCGCCCTCGCTCGTCGGGGTCGGGCCCCCGAGCGGCGCGGCGAGGAGTTCGAAGCGGTCGAGCACCGCCACGTCCATCGTGGCCGAACCCTCGCCGTCGGTGTTGACCCGGACCTCGCCGCCGCCGTCGAGGCGTCGCATCGTGATGACGGTGCTCGTGGCGTTGGAGGTGGTGCCCCGGCACCAGGTCGGGCTGCAGGAAAGCTGCTCGCCGGGCTTGGGCGCGATGGTGCGGCGCTCGCCGGTGACGGCGTTGAGTTGGACGAGGGGCTGTCCGAGGGGCGGGGTGGACGTGAGCCAGGGCCAGGCGGTCAGGGCGTACGCGCTGTCGAGCGGGCGTACCGAGACCGGACCGCCGTCGACGGCGATGGACCTCAGTTCGCTGGTCGGCGGGTCGACGTTGCGGGTGGCGATCCAGTAGACGCGTCCGTCGGCAACCTGGAGGTCGTACCGCGTGCCGTAGTAGTCGGGTCGGCCGGTGTCGTCGGTGAGGTCGCGGGGCTGGCCGCCGGCGGCCTCGGCGCGGTAGAGGCTGGTGTGGGGCCGGCCCAGGTCGTCGGGGGTACTGGTCATCCAGTAGATGCGTCCACCGGCGGCGGTGACCGCGTCGATGGAGGTGCCGGCAGCGGTGTCGTAGCCCTGCAGGATCCGCGGGTGGGTGGGGTCGGCGACCGCGAGTTCGACCAGGTCGGTGTGGTTGCCATCGGCGGTGCTGACCGTGCCCACGAGGTGCCCTGGATCCAGGACGGCGGACGGGAAGAACCGGCTGCCGTCGGGCATGGTGGCGGCCAGGTTGACCGTGCGCGCCGCCGGCCAGGCCTGCGTCAGGGTCAGCGGTCCCGCGGGGGCGGCGGGCGCGGCGGTGCGCGGCGTGGGCAGGGCCAGCAGCACAGCCACGGCGGCCAGCGCGGCGGTGGCGGCGGCCCGTAGCCGCCAGGGGGAGGCGGTCATGACTCGTACGGCTGGGCCGGCGCGGGAATCGACCGGGCGGAGGTCACGGCCAGGTAGGGGATGGGCTGGCCGTTGACCGGATCCGTGTCGGTCTGCGCGGTGTAGGTGCCGGTGACCTCCAGCCACGCGTCGGGAGCGGCGTCCGGCGGCAGGTCCCCGGCGAGGCCGACCTTGACCGGCCGGGCGTCGGCGGCGCAGCAGGTGATGACCATTCGGGCCAGGTACCGGTGGCCGTGGTCACCGGCCATCACGAAGCCGGACAGGGTCACCGCGCGCCGGCCCAGCGTGTGGCCCTTGCCGAAGACGGCACGGTCGGCGTAGTCGAGTACGGAGATGCGTACCGGGTCGCCGTCGGGCAGCGGGGGATAGTCCGAGTCGGCGCCGGCGGCCAGCGCGGTGCCACCCCGTGCGGCGGCGTAGGAGCCCAGCGCGGGCGGGGCGATCAGCAGCAGCGCCAGCGCGGGCGCGACCAGCAGCCAGGACGGATCGAACCCGCGATGGCTGTGCCCGTGCCCGTCGTCGACGTCGTGATCGTGGCCGGCGCGCCGCGACCCGGCCGTCCACAATGTATGGACGAGGCTCGCCAGCGCCACGGCGACCAGGACCGCACCGGCGGCCACCAGGTACCCGCGCAGCCCCACCTTCACGTACCGCACGTACGTACCGGCCAGGGCGATCTTCAGCAGGGTACCGCCGACCAGCAGCAGCACCACCGACTGCGCCGCGCCGCGCCTCACCACAGCAGGCTCCCCACGGCGACCGCCAGCGCCACGCCGACCACGAACGTGGCCGGCGCGAAGCGCGTGGCGAACCCGCGGCCGAAGGTACCGGCCTGCATCGCGAACAGTTTCAGGTCCACCATCGGGCCGACCACGAGGAACGCCAGCCGCGCGGTCAGCGAGAACTGCGCCAGCGACGCGGCGACGAACGCGTCGGCCTCCGAGCAGATCGACAGCAGCACCGCCAGCCCGGCCAGCGCCACCACCGAGATCACGGGGTGCGCGGCGAGCAGGTGCAGCCAGCGCGGTGGCACCAGTACGTTCAGGGTGGCGGCCGCCGCCGCGCCGATGACCAGGAAACCGGCGGCCTCGGCGGCATCCTGGCGTACCGCGCCGAGGTAGGCCACCGCCCGGTTGCCGGTCACGGCTGTCCGCCGGGGCGCCCGCAGCCAGTCGTCGCGCCCGAGCCGCAGCCACAGCCAGCCCATCGCGACGCTGGTCGCCAGGCTGGCCACCAGCCGGCCGACCACCATCTGCGGCCTGCCGGGGAACGCCACCGCGGTGGCGGCCAGCACGACCGGGTTGATGGCGGGAGCCGACAGCAGGAACGCCAGCGCCGCCGCCGGGGTCACCCCGCGGCGCATCAGCGCCCCGGCGACCGGTACGGAAGCGCACTCGCAGCCCGGTAGGGCCAGCCCGGCGGCGCCGGCCAGCGGTACCGCGAGCGCGGGCCGTTTCGGCAGCGCACGGGCGAAGAACCGCTCCGGCACGAGGGTGGCGATCGCCGCGGACAGCAGCGTGCCGAGCACCACGAACGGCATCGCCTGGACCACGATCGCGACGAAGACGGTCACCCACTCCTGCGCGCGGGGCGACGTGACCGAGCGTCCCAGCCAGCCGCGCGCCGCGATCGCCACGACCAGGACGACGGCGAGGATCTCCACGCCCCAGGGGCCCGCCATCCGCGTGGGCCGACGGTTCGCGCGCGGTGGACGCGCGATGGCTTCCGCTGGAACTCGCTCGTCGACGCTCACACCACCGGTCCTTTCCGGCTCGCCGGTTTCCGGCCACAGGTTACGCGTCGAACGCTCGCTTTCAGGGGTAGGCGCGTCCGGCCACTGGACAGTCGGTCCGGTCCGGGCGGGCCGGCATTTCCGCGTCCCGTCGAGATCAGCGCACCGGCCAGGACTGCCGGAGGGCGGGCACGACATCGGTGCCGAGCACGAACTCGGGATCGATCTGGTCGGCGAGGTCTTCGCCGGCGCGTTCGTTAGCCCACGCGGTCGCGTTGCGTAGGTGGAACTCCACGGCCTGTGCGGTGTAGCGCGCCCAGTCCTTGACACAGCTGTCCAGGGCGATCCGGATGGCCCGCAATGCGGCGGCGTTGGTGGGCTCCAGGTCGGTGATGGGCAGGATCCGGCCGCGCTCGGCCGCTTTGACGAAGGCCGACCGGCCGATCCAGGTGAGCAGGTCGTCGCCGACCTGCTCGCGCAGGAACGTCACGTCCGCGGCGTCGTCGACCTTGTTGCCGACCACCGCCAGCCGGACGTCGAAGTCGCGGGCGTAGTCGACGTACTGCCGGTACACCCCGGTGCTGCGCAGGGTCGGTTCGCATATCAGCACGGTGAGGTCGAACCGGGTGAACAGGCCGGAGGCGAACGAGTCCGCGCCCGCGGTCATGTCGACCACCACGTACTCGCCCGCCTCGTCAATGAGGTGGTTGAGCAGCAGTTCGACCGCGCCGACCTTGGAGTGGTAGCAGGCCACTCCGAGATCCTCGGCGGCGAATGCGCCGGTGACCGCCAGCCGCACGCCGCCGACGTCGCGCACCAGTCGGTCGTAGAGCGGATTCGACTCTGCCACCCGCAACAGTCGCGAGCCCCGGCCCGGCGGGGTCGTCTTGATCACGGCCGCGGCTGAGGAGATCCGCGGGTTGCTGCCGCGCAGGTACTCCTTGACTTCGGTGAGGTGGTCACCGAGCGCGGGCAGCGGCACCGCCTCGTCTTCCGGCATGCCCAGGGCCGCCGCCAGGTGCTGGTTGATGTCGGCGTCGAAGGCCAGCAGTGGCGCGGCGGGCGTCGACGCGGCGAGATGGCGGGCGAACAGGGCGGCCAGCGTGGTCTTGCCGCTACCGCCCTTCCCGACGAAGGCTATCTTCACAAGTGGTACTGATATCCGTTTTCAACTATCGCGGCAAGCGGTGGGCCTCCGCATGCACACAAGCGCATTTGATAATGAACATGATTTTCATTTAGCGTTCCCGGCGACTGATGGATCTCACCCCGGAGGGTCGACATGTCGCTGCGTCACCGACTCCTACGCTCTCGGTACCGAATCGCCTGGCTGGCGGGCGCCGCCGCACTGCTGGCCGGCGCGCTGTCCGGCTGCACCACCACGCCGGCCAAGACCGTTGCCGGCACGGCGGCGATCAATGTGGTGGCGGCCGAGAACTTCTGGGGCAGCCTCGCCGCCCGGCTCGGCGGCGACCACGTGAAAGTCACGAGCATCATCAACAACCCGGACGCCGACCCGCACGACTACGAGCCCACCGCCGCTGACGGCCGTGTCGTCGCCGGCGCGAAGCTGGCCATCATCAACGGTGCCGGCTACGACGCCTGGGCCGGCAAGCTCGTCGACGCCAACCCGGCACGCGGACGCACCGTGCTCGACGTGGGCGACCTGGTCGGGATCAAAGCGGGCGGCAACCCGCACCGCTGGTACTCCCCGCCGGACGTGCGCCGGGTCATCGACCAGATCACCGCCGACTACACCAAGCTCGATCCCGCCCATGCCACCTTCTTCACCAGCCAGCACGACACGGTGGTCAACGCCGACCTCAAGGACTACTTCGGCCTGATCGACCAGATCAAGACGACCTATGCCGGCACCCCGATCGGCGCATCCGAGTCGATCGTCACGCCGCTCGCGGAGGCTGCCGGGCTGCGCCTGCTGACCCCGGAGTCGTTCCTGGACGCCATCAGCGAGGGCGGCGACCCTACTGCCGCCGACAAGGCCACCATCGACAACCAGATCAAAACCAAGCAGATCAAGGTCTACGTGTACAACAGCCAGAACGCCACCCCCGACGTCCAGGCCCAGGTGAACGCCGCCAAGGCCGCCGGCATCCCGGTGACCACCGTGACCGAGACGCTCACTCCGGCCGGCGCGTCCTTCCAGGACTGGCAGGTCGCCCAACTCACCGCGCTCAAACAGGCGCTCGCGCAGGCCACTGGAAAGTAGCCAGATGTCGCCAGTGTCACAACGAAACAGAGAAACCGACAGTGCGCAGCTTCCCGACGATCAGCCGGCGCTGGTCGCCGTCCGCGACGCCGGCGTCGTCCGCAATGGACGGCTCATCTGGGAGCACGTTTGCGTCGACGTCGCCGCCGGCGAGTTCGTCGCGATCCTCGGACCCAACGGCGTCGGCAAGTCCACCCTGCTCAAGAGCATCCTCGGCCTCGTACCCCTCACCAGTGGCGAGATCCGACTGCTCGGCCACGCCCCCGGACGGGCCAACCACCAGGTCGGATACCTACCGCAGCGGCGTACCTTCGACGCCTCGCTGCGGATCCGCGGTCGCGACGTGATCCGCCTCGGCCTCGACGGCCACCGCTGGGGCATTCCGCTACCCGGCCGCCGCTCCCGCGCCGCCATAGCCCGCGTTGACGAGCTGATCGCCCTCGTCGACGCCGGCGCCTACGCCGACCGGCCGATCGGACAGCTGTCCGGCGGCGAACAGCAGCGGCTGCTCATCGCCCAGGCCCTGGCCCGCCGGCCCCGGCTGCTTCTGCTCGACGAACCCCTCGACAGCCTCGACCTGCCCAACCAGGCGGCCGTCGCCGCCCTGATCAGCCGCATCTGCCGTGCCGAAGGCGTGGCGGTGATGATGGTCGCCCACGACGTCAACCCGATCCTGGCCTACCTCGACCGGGTCATCTACCTCGGGCACGGCGGCGCCGTCAGCGGAATTCCCGCCGAGGTCATCACCTCCGCGACCCTCACCGCCCTGTACGGCACCCCGATCGAGGTGCTCAGCACCTCCGACGGCCGGCTCGTCGTGGTCGGCCAGCCCGAGGCGCCCGCCCACCACAGTGACCGGCACGGCGGCCAACCATGACCACGCCGACCTTCACCTGGAACCTGATCGCCGACCTCCGTGACATGTGGTCACTGCCGTTCATGGTTAACGCCTTCCGCGCCGGCACCATCGTCGCCGTCCTCGCCGCGATCATCGGCTGGTACATGGTGCTGCGCCGGCAGAGCTTCGCCGGCCATACCCTAGCCGTCGTCGGGTTCCCCGGCGCGGCCGCCGCGATCTGGCTCGGCCTCGGCGCCATCCTCGGCTACTTCGCCTGCTGCCTGGCCGCCGCCCTGGTCATCGCCGCTCTGCCGAGCGGCGCCCGCCGCGGCTACCGCGAGGAATCGGCGGTCATCGGCGCCGTCCAGGCCTACGCCCTAGCCGCCGGTCTGCTCTTCATCGCCCTCTACAAGGGCTTCCTCAACGGCACCAGCGCACTGCTGTTCGGCAGCTTCCTCGGCATCACCACCCGGCAGGTGACCACGCTGGCCGTCGTCACGACCGTGGTCCTCGCCGTGGTCGCCGGAATCGGACGGCCGCTGCTGTTCGCCTCCATCGACCCCGACATCGCCGCCGCCCACGGCGTACCCACCCGCGACCTCGGCGCGGCGTTCCTGGTCATGCTCGCCGCCACAGCCGCCGAGGTCGGCCAGATTACCGGCGCGCTGCTGGTGTTCGCCCTGCTGGTCCTCCCACCGGCGACCGCCCAGCTGATCACCGTCCGGCCCGGACCGAGCATGGCCGTATCGGTCGTGCTCGCGGCGGCCACGGTCTGGGTCGCGCTGTTCGTGGCCTACTACTCGCCGTACCCGCTCGGCTTCTGGCTGACCAGCATCGCCTTCGGCGCCTACGTAGCCACCGCGGGCATCGCCGCCCTCAATGGTTGGCGGCGCCGCCGCCCACAACCCGTCGGAGCCCGGGCATGACGACGTCACTCGCCCTCGCCGACCCGATCGGCGTGCTCACCCACCCGTTCGCGCAGCACGCCCTACTGGCCGGCACCGCCGTCGCCGCCGCGGCGGGGCTCGTCGGGTACCTCCTGGTGCTGCGCGCCCAGGTGTTCACCGCCGATGCGCTGTCCCACGTCGCCTTCACCGGGGCTCTCGCCGCCCTCGCGATCGGGCTCGACGCCCGGCTCGGCCTGTTCGCGCTCACCGTGCTCGTCGCCCTCGGGATGGGCGCGCTGGGCCACCGGGCCCGCCCCGATGACGTCATCATCGGCGGCGTGTTCGCCTGGATCCTCGGCCTCGGCACGTTCTTCCTGACCGTCTACACCACGACCCGCAGCGCCGGCAACGGCGCGGCCGGCGTCACCGTCCTGTTCGGATCGATATTCGGACTGGATGCCGCCCGCGCCGACGTAACCGCGGTCATCGCCGCCGCCGTCTGCGCCGCGGTCCTGGTGATCGCCCGGCCGCTGCTGTTCGCCAGCCTCGACCAAGCCGTCGCCGCCGCCCGCGGTGTACCAGTCCGCCTGCTCGGGTACGCGTTCCTCACTCTCGCCGCCGTCACCACCGCCGAAGCCACCCAGGTCACCGGTGCCCTGCTCATCCTCGGCCTGCTCGCCGCGCCCGGCGGCGCTGCCGCCCGACTGACCGCCCGACCGCTGCGCGCCATGGGCCTGTCGGCCGGCATCGCCGTCGCCAGCGTCTGGATCGGCCTGACCGCCAGCTACGCCGTGCCCGCCCTGCCACCCAGCTTCGCGATCCTCACCGTCGCCACCCTTGGGTACCTCGGAGCGATCATCGCCACCCGTACCCGCCGCCGGAAGGTGAAGTTCAGACTTCGTCATTCCTAAGTCGCGCTTAGACACCTGGGTGACCCGCCGGTGCGCCGGCTAGCTTGTGCACCGGTCGGCGAAGATCTGACCGGCGTCAGCGACTGGATCAAGGTGGGTCGGTGCTGCGACATCACGGCGTTCCGACACAGTCCGGTGACCAGGGGGACATGCGCCTCCCGGACGCCGTCCTGATCGTCCCCGGCGGCCCGACCGACCGCGACCACGGGGCGGTAGCTGAGCCGGCAGACGACCCGTCCGTTACCTACGTCGAGCCGGCCGGCCGGCCCGACGACCTCCACCGGCATCCGCCGGACAGCCCGTGGGGGCTGATGACGGCGGAGGCGGCCATCAGCGCAGCCAGGCAGGACGCGACCACCCGACGACGGCCGGATTCGCTGTGGCTGTTGACCGTGGCGTTCCTCGCGGTCGTGCTGGTGCAGACGCTGCTGCCCGGTGTCCTCGCCGCGCGGTGGCTGCAGACCTGGATGACGATCTTCCTGTCGGTGTTGATCCAGGCGATGCCGTTCCTGGTGCTGGGCGTGCTTCTGTCGGCGGCGATCGCCGTGTTCGTACCGGCGGGCTTCTTCGCCCGCGCGCTGCCCGGCCACCCGGCGTTGGCCGTACCGGTCGCCGGTATCGCCGGCGTGGTGCTGCCCGGGTGCGAGTGCGCGTCGGTGCCCGTCGCCGGGGCGCTGGTCCGGCGTGGTGTCTCGCCGGGTGCGGCGATCGCGTTCCTGCTGGCCTCCCCGGCGGTCAATCCGGTGGTGCTCGCCGCGACCGCGGTCGCCTTCCAGGGCAACCCGCGCATGGTCGTCGCTCGTACGGTCGCGAGCCTCGTCACCGCGTGCGCCATGGGCTGGCTCTGGCTACGCCTGGGCAGACCGGAGTGGATCAGGCTGCCGCCCCGGCCGGAGTTGGCGGGCGGCAGCCGGTCGGTGGCGTTCTGGGCAGCCTGCCGGCACGACCTGACCCACGCCGGCGGCCTGCTCGTCGTCGGAGCGTGCGCCGCCGCCACCCTCAACGTCGCGGTACCGCGGCACTGGCTGCAGACGCTCGGCCACAGCCCGCTGATCGGCGTGCTCGCGCTGGCCGCCATGGCCGTGGTGCTGTCGATCTGTTCGGAGGCCGACGCCTTCGTGGCGGCGTCGCTGCGGGAGTTCTCGCTGACCGCGCGGCTGGCTTTCCTCGTCGTCGGGCCCATGGTGGACCTGAAGCTGTTCGCGATGCAGGCCGGCACCTTCGGCCGTGGCTTCGCCAACCGGTTCGCCCCGGCCACCTTCGGACTGGCCCTCGTGGTCGCTGTCGTGACGGGGGCGGTGCTGCTGTGAACAGGCGGATGCAGGCCCTGGTCCTGCTGCTGATCGGGGCGGCCGTGCTGCGCGCCAGCGCCGGAGACCTGTACCTGCGCTACGTCAAACCCGGCCTGCGGCCGCTGCTCGTCCTCGGCGGCGTGCTGCTCGTCGTCACCGCGGCCATGTCGCTGTGGCACGACCTGCGCAGCCGTACCGATGACGGAGCCCCCGGCGGCCACGCGCACACCCACGGCTCACGGGTGGCGTGGCTACTGATCGCCCCGGTACTCGGCATTCTGCTGATCGCCCCGCCCGCCCTCGGCTCGTACGCCGCCACCCACGACGGTTCGGTGGTGCAGGTGCCGACGGTGCTGCGCCCACTGCCGGCGGGCGACCCGGTCCACCTGCGGATCTCCGATTACGCCGGCCGCGCCGCGTACGCCCACGGCGCCGGCCTCACCGGCCACCTGATCCGGCTGACCGGGTTCGTCTACACCGACGGCCAGGGCCGGCCCTACCTGGCCCGCATGGTGCTCACCTGCTGCGCCGCGGACGCCGGCCCGGTGAAGGTGGGGCTCGGCGGGCAGCTACCGGCCGGCCTCACGCCCGACACCTGGGTCGAGGTCACCGGTCGCTACGACCCGACGACGAGGACAGACGCCATCAACGGGGCCGTCATCCCCTACCTCGACGTCACCGCCGTGCGCCGGATAGCCACGCCGCACGATACGTACGAGTGACGCGAAACCGCCCCCTCAGAGCTTTCCTGAGGGGGCGGTTTCGTGGCTGAGGTGTCCGGCGCCGGATCATCCGGCGCCGGACACCGCACCGGTCAGAACCCGAGCCAGTGCAGCACCCGGGTCGGCCAGGCCCCGAACGCGGAGGCCGAGGCGGCGTACGTGAACCGGTCGGCGGAACTGAGTGCGCTGGTGCCACCCGCCGCGGTCACCTGGATGTCGACGACGCCGGTCGCGTGCCGCGGCAGCGTCACCTTCAGCTGGGTGTCCGAGACCTGGGTGAACCCGATCGCGACACCGCCCACCGTCACCCGCGACACCTTGACGAACCCGGTGCCGTTGACGAGCACCGTGGTCGACGCGGTCGCCGCGCCGCTGGTCACGCTCAACCCGGTGATCGTCGGCGTCGACGGCGTGACGTAGGTGAACCGGTCGGCGGCACCGGCCGCGCTGGTCCCGCCCGGCGTGGTCACCTGGATGTCGAAGACACCCGCCGTGTGGACCGGCAGGGTCAACCGCAGCTGGGTGTCCGACAGCCGGCTGAACGGCACGGTGACCCCGTTGAGCGTCACCCTGGACACGGCCAGGTAGTTGGCGCCGTTGACCAGTACCGTGCTGGACAGCACCGTGTAGCCGCTGGTCACGCTGAGTCCGGTCACCGTGGGTGCCGGCGGGGTGATGTAGGTGAACTTGTCGG
>NZ_JAATVY010000030.1 GCF_011947195.1 Planosporangium thailandense
CTGGATGGTGCGGTCTCCGCCCCGTTGCGGACCCTTTTCGTATTGATTGCTGGCCACGTCCAGCCTTGAACCGGCGCTGCGTGGTGCTGATTCGCGGGGGACGCGCAGGCGGCCGGCATCCTCAGTCGGGTGCCGACGCATTCCCGCGGTCTTCGGCGATGTGCCAGCCGAACTGCGGACAGCCGATTCCGCGTACGAGCGCACGCTGCGGGGGCTCGCGACACGATCCGACCATCGTCCAGATGTCGCTTTTACGAAAAGCAGGCCGCGCCGATGCGGTTGCCGACTCGCGACGGCACAACATGACGTTTCCGGCTTCGGACCTACCCCGGGCGTGCGGTTCGGCGCGACGCTGCTGCTGGCGGGCACGCTGATGATCTTAGTCACGCACCGATCCGGTCGGGCAGTCCGTATCCAGTGGTGCTGGTCGCATTTCGCTGCTTCGAGACCGTGCGCAGCCTTCCATCGTGGACCGCCTCGTGGTGCACCGGATGGTGCCCGCGTGGCTGGCGCCGGGCTCCGCTGCGAACAACTGCCCGCCGAAGTGCCCGCCGTCACGATCGCCTCATCGGTGCGGCATCATCGGCGGACCTCTCGTCCCAAGCCGTGGGCAATATCGAGCACCTCGTCGGCGCTGAACCGGCACTGGTCACCGTGGACACTCATGGCCAGAGAGGCCATCGCCGTGGCCCGGGTGAGCGCATCCTGCGGGGAGCCGTCGAGCAGCCCCCACAGCAGACCCGCGGCGAAGGCGTCCCCGGCGCCGATCCGGTCCACCGCGACCGTGGGCAGCGCGGGAGCGCCGAACGTCTCGTCCTGCCACCACGCGACCGCGCCGTCGGCGCCCGACGTCACCACCACCCGCTCGATCGAAAGTGTTCGCGCCAGGTCTTTCGCCACGGCCAACGGGTCGCCGGCCAGTCCGAAGAGGTCACGGGCGTCCTCGGCCCGGCAGACCAGCAGGTCGACGTCCGCGGCCAGGTCCGTGGCGAACCGGGCGGCCGCAGTCGTGGAAGTCAGTGCCGCGCGGTAGTTGACGTCGTAGACCACCAGCGCGCCCCGTTCGCGGGCCTCCCTGGCCGCTCGCATGACGAGCGCATCGGACCCGGGCGCCACCGCGGCGGTGATCCCGGTCAGATGCATCACGCGCGCGTCGCACACGACGGGCCAGTCCAGGTCGTCCGCGGACAGCGAACAGAATGCGGTACCCGCCCGGTCGTAGACCACTCTCGTCGGTCGCGGCGGGGAGCCGATCTCAGCGAAATACAGTCCGAGGCGCCCGTCCGGCGCCCACCGTACGGCATCGATCAGGACGCCCGCGCTCGACAGCGAGTCGGCCACGCGGCGGCCGAGGACGGTGTCGGGCAGTGCCGAGGTCCAGCGGGTCGGCACGCCGACCGAAGCCAACGCCACGGCGAGGTTGGCTTCGGCCCCGGCGACGTGTACCCGGAACTGTGCGCTGTCGCGGAGTAGTTCGCCGGGCGGTGACGAGAGGCGCAGCATCGCTTCGCCGAGTGTGGCCACCGCGACCGTCGAGGGTCCCGAACGATGACGTTGTTGCCCGTTCACGAGAGAGGAACTTACACCAATCATCCTGTCATGACATGATGCTGACCATGGACGCGATGGTTGCGACAGCTCCCTGGGAGTTCCGCATGCAGGACCGCCCCGCTCCCGCGGGCGACGGTGGGACGACGCTGGATGTGCGCTACGTCGGGCTGTGCGGCACGGACCTGCACATCGTGCACGGTGAACATCCGCGGGCCACGTACCCGCTCGTGCTCGGTCACGAGATCGTCGGCGCCGTACCGGCGGACGCCGACAGCGCGTACGCCGGACGGCACGTCGTCGTGAACCCGCTCCTGCCCTGCGGGACCTGCGCGGCGTGTCGTCGGCGGCGCTTCCACGTGTGCGCCCGGCTACGGTTGATCGGCATCGACCGGGACGGCGGCCTCGCCGCTCGGCTCACCGTGCCGGACGCCCGGCTGCACCCCGTGCCGGCCGGACTCGCCGCGCGCGACGCCGCGCTCGCCGAGCCGCTCGCGGTTGCCGTACACGCCGTGCGGCGATCCGCCCTCCGACTGGGCGACACCGTCGTGGTGGTGGGCGCCGGCCCGGTCGGGCTGCTGACCGCGCTGGCCGCCCGGCATGCGGGCGCTGCCCACGTCTACGTCGCCGAGCCGGTGCCGGCCCGGCGGGCGGTGGCGAGCGCGCTCGGATTCGCCCTGCTGGACGCGGCGGATCCGGCCGCAGGGCTGGCCGACCTGACCGGCGGCGACCTTGCGGACGTGGCCTTCGACGCCGCCGCGCACCCGTCGGTGGCCGCGACGTTGACCGGGCTCGTCGTGCCCGGCGGTCAGGTGGTCATCGTGGGCAGCTACGGCGCGCCGGCCCCGGTCGACCTCCAGGCGCTGATGTTCCGCGGGCTGTCCGTGGTCGGCGTGCGGGTCTACCGGCCCGAGGACATCGACGCCGCGCTGGCCATGCTGGCCGCCGGTGTGATCGATACGGACCAACTGGTCACCGCGGTCGTGCCGCTCGAGCGGGTCGGCGAGGCGTTCGCGCAGTTGCGCGACGGCACCCAGGTGAAGGTGCTCGTCGACTGCCGGACCTCGAACGGCGGTGGCGCGGCGTGAAGGGCGTCGTCAAGACGATCCGCGGCGTCGGCGGTGTCGCCCTGCGCGACGTGCCCGCGCCGGCGGCCCGCGCGGGCGAGGTCGTTCTCGACGTCATCGCCGGTGGCATCTGTGGCACGGACCTCCACATCGTCGCCGACGAGTTCCCGTACTGGCCGCCCGTGGTGCTCGGCCACGAGATCCTCGGCCGCGTGGCCGAGGTCGGGGCGGGCGTCGACGAGGCGCTGATCGGCAAGCGGGTGGTGGCCGAGCCGCACGCCGGCGCATGCGGCGTGTGCTACCTGTGCCGGCGGGGGTGGGCTCAGCTGTGCGCGGACAAGCGTTCGCCCGGCTGGGGCATCGACGGCGGGTTCGCCGAGCGGGTCCGGCTCCCCGCGCATCTGTTGCACGTCATCGCCGACGCCGTCCCCGACGACGCCGCGGTCCTCGCCGAGCCGCTCGCCGTCGTCTGCAGCGGGTACGAGCAGGCCCCGGTCGAACCGGGTGACCTGGTCGTCGTGGTCGGCGCCGGTCCGCTGGGGCTGCTCGCCGCGCTCGCCGCGACGGCGTACGGCGCGGCCGGGGTGTTGGTGGTGGGCCGCCACAGCAGTCAGCTCCGGCTGGCCGCGGCCGCCGAACACGGACTGGCCGTCGCGCGGTCGCCGGACGAGGCGGCCTCCTGGGTGGCGGCGCGCAGTGACCGCGGGGGAGCGGATCTCGTCGTCGACACCACCGGCGCGGCGTCGGCGGTCGCCATGGCCACCGCGCTGCTGCGGCGGCGCGGGCGACTGCTGGCCCTGGGCTTCGGCGGCGCGGAGACGATCGCCGTGCCGTGGGACGCGATGCTGCAGCGGGCCGTCACGGTGTCCTTCGCGATGTCGTCGTCGCACACCGGCTGGCTGGCCGCGACCGAGCTGCTGTCGTCGCGGCGGATCGCGCCGGAGTGGCTCGTGACCCCGTTCGATCTGGCGGCCTGGTCGGAGGCGTTCGACGCGGTCGAGGGACGACACGTCATCAAGGCGGTATTGCGGCCCTGACCCGCCGGCAGTACCCGACAGTACGACAAGGAAAAGAGGTAGGCATGCGTGCAGTTGTCTTCGAGCGCCCGCACCAGTGGGCCGTCAACGAGGTTCCCGACCCGCACCCGGGGCCGGGTGAGGTGCGCCTGCGCATCGTCGTCACCGGGGTCTGCGGCACCGACCGCCACCTGCTCGCCGGCGGCTTCATGGCGCGGTACCCGCTCATCCCCGGCCACGAGATGGTCGGCGAGGTGGAGAGCGTCGGCGACGGCGTCGAGGGCCTCGCCGTGGGGGATCTGGTCGCCGCCGACAACACCGTGCTGTGCGGCCACTGCGAGTACTGCCGGCGCGACCAGCCGCTGTACTGCCAGAACTTCTACTCGCTCGGGGTGAACGGCCCGGGCGGGTTCGCGGAGCTGGTGGTCGTCCGGGCGGAGAAGTGCTTCCCGCTGGGAAACCTCGACCCGATGGTCGCGGTGATGACCGAGCCGCTGGCGTGCGCCATGCACGGCGCCGATGTGCTGGCTCTGCGGCCTGGCTCGGACGTGCTGGTGTTCGGCGCCGGGCCGACCGGACTGCTGCTGTCCCAGCTGCTGCTGCACGGCGGCGCCGCCCGGATCACCGTGGCCGCGCCGTCGGAGCACAAGTTGGAGCTGGCCCGGGCGTTCGGGGTGGACGAGACCGTCCGGATCGGACGGGGGGACCTCACCGAGGCCCTGCCGCGGCTACGCGCCCTGGCGCCGTCCGGGTTCGACGTGGTCGTGGAGGCGACCGGATCGCCGGATCTCCTCGCCCAGGCGCCCGCCCTGACCCGTATCGGCGGCACGGTGCTCGTGTACGGGATGGCGGACGCCGAGGACCGGGTGCCGTTCTCCCCGTACGAGATCTTCGCCCGCGAACTCACCATCAAGGGCTCTTTCGCCCAGACGCACTGCTTCGACCGGTCGCTGCTGGCGCTGCGGTCCGGCCGGGTGCGTACCGAAGGGATCGTGACCGACGTGGTGGCGCTGGACAAGTTCGACCGCGCGCTGGAGGCGGTGTCCAGTTCGGCCAGCGTGAAAGCCGTGATTAGGCCGTAGCGATGTCATTGACTGAGGGAAACCATGCTGCCTATCATCCTGTCATGACAGGGTCACCAGCGTCTCCGCCGGCGAGAGCAGCCGCCCGTCGCATCGACCGCCGTTCGGAGCTGCCGTTCTACTCGCAGCTCCGGGAGATCCTGCTCGATCGTCTCGCGAACGAGTGGATGACCGGCGACAAACTGCCCAGCGAGGCGGATCTGTGTGAGTACTACCAGGTCAGCCGGACCACCGTGCGGCAGGCCGTGGACCAGCTCGCCCACGAGGGCCTGATCGTCAAGGTCAAAGGCGTCGGCGCGTTCGTGGCCGACCGCAAGGTGGACGCCACCTTCGTCCAGCGCGCCGCCGGCTTCTACGACGAGATGGTCCAGCAGGGCCGCGACATCACCAGCCGGGTCCTGGCGCAGCGGGTGGTTCCGGCGAGCGTGCGCGAGGCCGCCCAGCTGGAGATCCCGATCGGCGCCGACGTGGTGCAGTTCGACCGGGTGCGCTACGTCGACGACGAGCCGGCGCAGATCGTCTACACCAGACTGCCCGGCGCACGGTTCCCCGGCTTCGTCGACATCGACATGACGGATCGCTCGCTGTACCAGGTGCTCGCGGAGCGGTACGGCTGCCGTCCGGCGACCGGGCGGCGCCGGGTCGAGGCGCGCGGCGCGGACACCACGGAGGCGTCGCTGCTCGACGTCCCGGAGGGGTCACCGGTTCTCGTCATGCAGAGCCTCACCCGAGATACCGATCAACAGCCCTTTGAATGGTTCGTCGCGGTCTACCGCGGGGACCGGTTCCAATTCGACATCGAACTGGTGGCGTCATGACACTGGAAAATCTGCAACTGCCCCTCGCCACCATGCTCGACCTGGCCAGCGGCGACATGGACCCGTACGCGCTGGTCGTGGAGCGACGCCTGAGCCACATGGCCGAGGCGTACCACGACCGGGCCGCCGTGACCGCCGCCGCCGGCGAGGACCCGGTGATCTACCGGGCGTACGAGGCGGACGTGCCGCACGAGGCGAGTCAGCTCGTCTACCGTATGACGATCATCGAGCCGGGCCGCATCGGCGACGAGTTCTACATGACCAAGGGGCACCACCACGTGGTCGACTCCGGGGAGTTCTACCTCGGGACGGCGGGCACCGGCGCGGTCGTCATGCAGACCCGGTCGGGAGAGGTGCGGGTCGAGGAGATGCCGCCGGGCCGGGCCGTCTACGTGCCGCCGGGCTGGGCGCACCGCAGCGTCAACGTCGGTACCGAGCCGTTCGTCTTCCTCGCCGTCTTCTTCGGCAACGCCGGACACGACTACGCGTCCATCGAGCGCGACGGCTTCGCCGTGCGCGTGCTCGCCGACGGCGACGGCTACCGGGTCGGCTAGACGCCCGCCACCGACGCGGTGGCGGGAGATCACCGCCGTGCTCCGCCCGGGCCCGCGCAAGATGCGTGGGCCCGGCCGGGAGCAGCTTGTTCACAGCGGCGTCGTCATCCCTGGTGGGTGACGCGTGCGCTGGACCGATCACGCAGGGAGTCGTCAGTGAGCAATGATCGTTCGTCCGTCCGGCTGCTCGTCGCCGGCGAGCTGCGGGACACCGCCGGCCAACTGCCGGTGGTCAATCCCGCCACCGGCGCACCGGTGGGTGACTCGCCGCTGGCCGAGGCGGACCTGGTCGACGAGGCCGTACGCGCCGCGCACGCCGCCTTCCGGGACTGGGCCGCGCTGCCGGTGCCGGCCCGCACCGCGTACCTGACCCGGTTCGCCGCCTGGGTACGCGACCACGTCGACCCGATCGCCCGTACCCTCACCGCCGAGCAGGGCAAGCCGCTGTCGGAGTCGATCGGCGAGGTGAAGGCGGTGGCCACCGCGTTCGACTACTACGCCTCGGCAGCGCCGCACGTGCTCGGCGAGACGATCCCGACGGCCTCGCCGACCCTGCGCAGCACGGTGCTGCGCCAGCCCTCGGGCGTGGTCGGCGCGATCGCCACCTGGAACTACCCGCTCGGCATCCTGGCCTGGAAGCTCGCGCCGGCCCTGGCCGCCGGCTGCACGGTCGTCGCCAAGCCGGCCGAGCAGACTCCACTGTCGACGCTCGCGCTGGCCGAGGGCTTCGTCGCGGCCGGGTTCCCGGCCGGCGTGGTCAACCTCGTCGCCGGACCGGGCGCGACGGTCGGCGCCGCGCTCGCCGCGCACCCGCTGGTCCGGCACCTCACGTTCACCGGCGGCACCGGCACCGGCAAGACCCTGATGCGCGTCGCCGCCGACACGCTCAAGCGGCTGACGCTGGAGCTCGGCGGTGGCTCGCCGCTCATCGTCGCCGCGGACGCGCCGCTGGAGCGGGCGGTGGCCGACGGCGTGAAGCGGGCGTTCCGCAACAGCGGCCAGCTGTGCAACTCGGTGCAGCACATCTACGTCGAGGCGGCCGTGGCCGACGAGTTCACCGAGCGGTTCGTCACGGCGGCCGCCACGATGCGGATCGGCCGGGGCGACGCCGCCCCCGAGCCGGACATGGGTCCGATGTGCGGCGAGGCGGCGCTCCAGCACGTGACCGACCTCGTCGAGGACGCCCGGGCGGCGGGCGCGACCGTGCTCACCGGCGGGCAGCGGCTCACCGGGCCGGAGTACGACGGCGGCTGGTACTTCCCGCCCACCGTGCTCACCGGCGTCACCGACACCATGCGCATCAGTTCCGAGGAGGTGTTCGGGCCGGTCGCCGTGATCACCGTCGTGTCGTCGGTGGACGAGGCGATCGAGCGCGCGAACGCCGGCGAGTCCGGCCTGGTGGCGTTCCTCTACACCACCGATCTGCGCACGGCGACTCTCGGCGCGGAGCGGTTGGAGTACGGCACCGTCAACATCAACAACGTCGGCGGCGGTGACGTGCCGTTCCCGTACGCCGGTTGGAAGCAGAGCGGGCTGGGCGTCGAGCTGGCGCGCGACGGCCTGACCGCGTTCCTGGAGACCAAGCATGTCCGCGTCGAGCTCGGCTACTGACTCCGCCTGCGTCGTCGCGGTCGACATCGGCACGCAGACGACAAGGGCGGCGCTCGTCTCGCCGCTGGGCGAGGTGCTGGACGTGGCCACCACGCCGGTGGAGCTGTTCGCACCCGCCCCCGGCTGGGCGGAGCAGCGGCCGATCGACTGGTGGAACGCCACCCTCGCCAACCTGTCCACCGTGCTCGCCCGCAACCCCGACCGCCGGGTCCTGGCGGTCGGGGTCGGCGCGGCCATGCACAGCGTGGTGCCCGTCGACGCCGACGGCGCGCCGGTGGCCGAGCGGGTCGGCATCTGGAGCGACAAGCGGGGCGCGGCGATCGCCGAGGAGCTGGCCGCCCGCCCGGACGCCGCCGACCTGGTCCGGCTCGCCGGAAACCTGCCGACCCCGGCGTGGTCCGGCATCAAGATCGCCTGGTACGCCCGTCACGAGCCCGAGCTGTACCGCCGCGCGCACGCGTTCCCGGTCACCAAGGACTACCTGAACCTCTGTCTGACCGGGGTGCTGGCCACCGACCACACCGAGGCTTCGGGAGCGTTCCTGTACGACGCGGAGCGCGGCGAGTGGTCGGAAGCGCTCTGCGCGGCGGTCGGGGTCGACCGGGCGAAGCTCCCGCCGATCCTCGCGTCCGGTGACGTCATCGGCGGCGTCACCGCCGAGGTGGCGGCGCTGACCGGGCTGCCCGCCGGTACGCCGGTGGTCGCGGGCGCGGGGGACATGCTCTGCCAGCTCGCCGCGACCGGGCTGCACAGTGTCGGCCGGGTGACCGAGATCAGCGGTACCGCCTCGATCATCGCCGGGTACGCGGAGGCGCCGCACCCGGACACCCGGGTGATGAACCTGCGCGCCGCGGCCGGTGGCTGGGTGCACTTCGGCATCGGCGACGCCGCCGGACTGTGCATGCGGTGGATCGCCGACGAGCTGTGCGAGGGCGTGACCGAGGCGGCGCGCCGGACCGGGGCGTCGCGCTACGACCTGCTCACCGCGCTCGCGGCCGACGTCCCGGCCGGCAGCGACGGCCTCATGTTCCTGCCGTACCTGCTGGGCGAGCGGACCCTGGGCAGCCCGCACGCGCGCGGCGCGTTCATCGGCATCACGCCCGGGCACGACCGGGCCGCGCTGGTGCGCGCGGTGATGGAGGGCGTCTGCTACGACCTGCGGCTGGCGCTGGACCTGTTCCAGCCCGACCGGACCGGCGCCCAGCTGCGGGTCACCGGCGGCGGCGCGACGAGTCCGCTGTGGAACCGGATCCGCGCCGACCTGTACGGCATGCCGGTCGCCACGCTCGCCACCAGCGACGGCGGCATCGTGGGCGCCGCGATCTGCGCGCTCGTCGGCGCGGGGTGCTACGCCAGCGTCGCCGAGGCCGCCGAGCGAATCGTCGTCGAGTCGGGTACGCGCTACGAGCCCGGCCCGGACATCGCCGCCTACGCCTCCGCGTACGAGCGGTTCCGCGCGTTCCACGACGCGCTGATCCCCGTCTGGAAGGCTTATCTCTGATGGGCGACCCACTGGCCGGGCGGGCGCTGCTGCTCGACATGGACGGCGTCCTGTGCTTCGGCACCAGTCCCGCTCCCGGGCTGCGCCGGTTCCTCGACGCCGTCGCCGACCGGCCGTACCTGTGCGCCACCAACAACACGCTGGTGACCGCGGCGGACATCGCCGACCGTTTCGCCGGGATGGGCGCCGACCTGCCCGCCGAGCGGGTGCTGACCGTGAGCGACGCGCTGCGCGATCATCTGGTCGCAACCTGCGGCCCGGACGACCGGGCGTACGTGCTCGGCAGCGGCCCGGTCGCCGCGGCGGTCGCCGACGCCGGGCTCGCGGTCGACGCCCGGCGCGCGTCGGTGGTCGTCGTCGGGCTGGACCTGTCCGCGACCCTGGCCGACCTCGGGCCGGCGATCGACGCGCTGCGCCGGGGCGCCCGCCTGGTGGCCGCGAACGCCGATCCGGTCCTGCTGACGGAGTCCGGGCTGCTTCCGGGTACCGGCGCGGTGGTGGCCGCCCTGCTCGCGACGGTCGATCCGGCGGCCGGCGGGGCCGTCGAGTACGTCGGCAAGCCGAGTCCGGTGATGTTCCAGCGGGCGCTGGCCCGGCTGGGCGTCGAGGCCGCCGACGCCGTGATGGTCGGTGACTCGCTGCGCTCCGACATCGCCGGGGCCGCCGTACTCGGCATCGCCACGGTCCTGCTCACCTGCGGAGTCACGCCGCCGCACGCGGTGCTCGACCCGGTACCCGATCTGGTGTTTCCCACCCTCGACGCGCTCACCGATGCGCTCGTCGACTCCTCATACGATCCGCCGGCCAGCCGGCGGGAAACGGAAGTGACAGCGTGAGGAAGACAGTCGTCATCACCGACTGCGACCACGGCGGCGTGGACGTCGAGCGCGCGGTGTTCGAGGCGGCCGGCCTGGACGTGACGGTCGCGCACTGCCGAACCGCCGAGGAGGTGGTCGCGGCGGGGCGCGGCGCGCTGGCGCTGGTCACCCAGTACGCGCCGGTGACCCGCGCCGCGCTCGCGGAGCTGCCCGGGCTGCGCGCGGTCGCCCGGTACGGCACCGGCGTCGACACGATCGACGTCGCGGCCGCGGCGGAGCGGGGCGTTGCGGTGATCTGCGTACCCGACTACGCCGTCTCCGAGGTCAGCGACCACACGATCGCGCTGATCCTGGCACTGACCAGGGGAGTGGTGGCGGCTGACCGGGCGGTGCGGGCCGGGCGCTGGGATCTGGACGAGGTCCGGCCGGTGCGCCGCACCTCGACCCTGCGCCTCGGGCTGGTCGGCGTCGGCCGGATCGGCGCGATGGTGGCGCGCAAGGCCGCCGCGCTGGGCTTCGACGTGGTCGCGTACGACGAGCAGCCGCTGCCGGACGGCATCGGTCGGGTCGGGTTCGACGAGCTGCTCGCCACCAGTGACGTGGTCAGCCTGCACCTGCCGCTGACCGAGCGGACCCGGCACCTCATCGGAGCCGCCGAACTCGCCCGGATGCGGCCCGGCTCGTTCCTGGTCAACACGGCGCGGGGCGCCGTCGTGGACGAGTCGGCTCTGGCCGGTGCCCTGCGGTCGGGGCACCTCGGCGGCGCGGGGCTCGACGTCGTGGAGTCCGAGCCGTTGGCCGCCGACTCACCGCTGCGCGAGTGCCCGAACGTAGTGATCACTCCGCACGTGGCCTTCTACAGCCAGCAGGCCATACACGAGCTCAAGTACCGGGTGGCCACCGGAGTGGTGGACGCACTGCGCGCCGCCGGCGCCATCGAGAAGGAGGAGTCATGAGTAACGCCACCGCTTCGATCTGGACCGCGCCGGGCCGCCTGGAGCGGCGCGACCTGCCGTTGCCCCCGGTACCCGTGGGCGGCCTGCTGCTGCGCGTCGAGGCGAACGGTATCTGCGGCACCGACCTGCATCTGCTCGACGGCGCGCCACCGCGGCCGACGGTGCTCGGGCACGAGATCGTCGGCACCGTCGTCGCGTTCGGCGAGGGCACCGCCCGGCTGGACGCCGGCGATGAGCCGCTCGCCGAGGGCGACCGGGTCGCGCTGTTCCCGTGGATCCCGTGCGGCGCCTGCTGGGCCTGCCGCCGGTTCGGCCCGGCCGCCGCGACCTGCACCAAGGGGTTCGTCTACGGCATCCCGTTCGAGGCCACCGGTGCCGGCGGCCCCTCACCGCTGGAGGACGACGCCACCGCGCCGGCCCTCACCGGCGGCTACGGCTCGCACCTGGTCGTCTACCCGGGCACGTACTACTGGCGGGTGCCGGACTCCATGTCGAGCGCGGTCGCCTCGCTGCTCGACCCCCTCGCCGTGGCCGTCCGCGCGGTCGACATGACCCGTACCGCGACGGGCACCTGGGACGAGGTACTGACACCGGACTCCACCGCGGTCGTGCAGGGCGCCGGCCCGGTCGGGCTGCTGACCGTACTCGTGCTGCGGGCCCTGGGCGTGCACCGGATCATCGTCACCGGGGCGCGCCCGAGCCGGCTGGCCGCGGCCGCGTCGCTGGGCGCCGAGGAGGTCCTCGACGTACGGGCGACCAGCGCCGCCGACCGTCTCGCCCGGGTCCGCGCGATGACCGCCGGCCGGGGCGCCGACCTCGTCATCGACTGCAGCAACGCGCCGGACGCGTTGACCGAGGGCATCCGCCTCAGCCGGCGGCTCGGCACGGTGGTCGAGGTGGGCAACATGGTCAACGCCGGCAGTGAGATCCGGCTCGATCCGGCCGTCGACATCTGCCAGCGCAACATCCGGTTGTTGGGCATGAGCGCCAACCCGCCCCGCTCCTACGCTGAGGCGATGGCCCTGCTCGGCCGCGAAGACCTGCCGTTCGCGTCGCTGGTCACCGACGAGGTGCCGCTGTCGGAGCCGGAGGCGGCTTTCGCGGCCCTCCGTGGCGATGCGATCAAGGTCGTGCTGGTCGCTGACTAGGCCCGGAAGCGAGGAGGAAGACATGGCGTACGACAACCGCGTGGCCGTCCTGTACGGCGTCAAGGACCTGCGCGTCGAGTCCCGACCGACGCCCGAGCCGGGGCCGGGTGAGCTGCTCGTCGAGGTCCGGTCCGTCGGGGTGTGCGGCTCCGACGTGCACTACTACGAGCACGGCCGCATCGGCCACTACGTCGTCGAGCAGCCGCTGGTGCTCGGCCACGAGGCGTCGGGGGTGGTGGTCGCCGCCGGGCCCGGCGCCGACGCCTCCCGGGTCGGCGAGCGGGTGGCGCTCGAACCCGGCGTCCCGTGTGGACGGTGCGCCCAGTGCCGGACCGGCCACTACAACCTGTGCCCGGACGTCCGCTTCTTCGCCACCCCGCCGATCGACGGCGCGTTCGCCCGGTACGTGACGATCAACCAGGAGTTCGCGCACCGGGTACCGGACAGCCTCGACGACGACGAGGCGGCCCTGATCGAGCCGCTGTCGGTGGGGGTGTGGGCCTCGTGGCGGGCCGGGCTGCGCGGTGGCGAGCGGGTACTGGTGACCGGGGCCGGACCGATCGGGCTGGTCGCCGCCCAGGTGGCCCGCGCCTTCGGCGCCGCCGAGGTGATCGTGACCGACGTGAACCCGCGCCGGCTCGCGCTGGCCGCCGAACTCGGCGCCACCTCGGTCATCGATCTGACCCGCGAGTCCGTCCCCGCCGACGTCGGCGCCACCGTGCTGCTGGAATGCTCCGGCGTGCCGCGCGCGCTGGTCGACGGCATCGTCGCGCTCGCCCCGGCCGGAACCGCCGTCGCCGTGGGCATGGGGCCCTCAGCGGACGCGGTGGTGCCGCTGCAACTGATCCAGAACCGGGAGATCAATCTGACCGGCACCTTCCGGTACGCCAACACCTACCCGTCGGCGATCGCGATGGCCGCCACCGGACGGGTCCAGCTTCGCCCTCTGGTGACCGGGCGGTTCGACCTCGACCACGCCGAGGACGCGCTCACCGCCGGTTCATCCGACCCGTCGGCGATCAAGACCGTCGTACGCCCCCAGGAGTAATCATGACCGCAACCATGACCGGCGCCTTCCTGCCCGGCGGCAGCCGCGTCGAATTCAAGCAGGTACCGGTGCCGACCCCCGGCCACGGCCAGGTGCTGCTGCGGGTACGCGCCTCCACGATCTGCGGCTCCGACCTGCGGGCCATCTACCGCGAGCACCTGGGGCACGGACCCGAGGCGTACCAGGGTGTGGTCGGCGGCCACGAGCCGGCCGGTGAGGTGGTCTCCGTCGGCCCCGGCGTCGAATCGTTGCAGGTAGGCGCCCGGGTGGCCGTCTACCACATCAGCGGCTGCGGTACGTGCGCCGACTGTCGGATGGGCTACCAGATCAGCTGCACCTCGCCGGCCCGGGCCGCGTACGGGTGGCAGCGCGACGGCGGCCACGCCGAATTCATGCTCGCCGAGGCCCGCGACTGTGTCGTGCTGCCCGACTTCCTCACCTACCTCGACGGCGCCTGCTGCGCCTGTGGCTTCGGCACCGCGTACGAGGCGCTCTGCCGGATCGCGCCGTCCGGCCGGGACCGGCTGTTGATCGTCGGCACCGGCCCGGTCGGGATGGCCGCCGGGCTGCTGGCGCGCTGCCTCGGCGTGTCCCGGCTGGTCGGGGTGGACACCAGTCAGGAGAGGCTGGACCTGGCGGTACGGCTCGGCGCCATCGACGACGGGGTCCTCGCCGGCGACGATGCCCTGCCGGCGCTGCTGGCCGCCACTGACGGCGGGTTCGAGGCCACGATGGACTGTTCGGGTAGCGCCGCGGGGCGGACGCTCGCGGTCCGCGCGGCCCGCCGGTACGGCCGCTGCGTGCTGGTCGGTGAAGGTGGCCGGCTGGAGCTCGACGCCAGCCCGGACGTGATCCACCAGCAGTTGCGCATCGAGGGCTCGTGGGTCACCAGTACCTGGCGGCTGCAGGAGCTGGTCGACAACCTGGCCCGTTGGCAGCTGCACCCCGAGATCGTCGTGACCGGGCGGTACGCGTTGGCGGACGCGGCGGCGGCGTACCGGGAGGCCGACGCGGGCGCCTCGGGGAAGATCGGCATCGTCGCCTGATACCGGAGCGGTGAGGTCTGAGCGCCGTCACGGCGCTCAGACCTCACCGTCGGCCGTCAGCGGTGCCGGAAGACCGGTGGGCGGCGTTCGAGGAACGCGGCAACACCTTCCTGGGCGTCCTGCGTGGCGTACAGCTCGCCGATCAGGTTCGCCTCCAGCTGGCGACCGGTGGCCGCGCCGTTGCTGAGCCCGCCGTCCACCGCCGCCTTTATCGCCTGGACCGCGCGGGCCGGCCGGCTCGCGATCGTCGTCGCGAGTTCGAGCGCGAACGTCCGCGCCGTTCCCGCCTCGACGACATGATCGACGATTCCCAGCTCCAGCGCCCGCCGGGCGTCGACGGTGTCACCGCGGAACATGAGCTCCTTGGCCCGCGAGGCGCCGATGACGCGAGGTAGGCGCTGCGTGCCGCCGGCGGACGGGAACACCCCCAGCTTCACCTCCGGCAACCCGAGCCGCGCGGTCTCGTCGGCGACCCGGAGGTCGCAGGCCAGCGCCAACTCCAGCCCGCCGCCGAGAACGTGACCGTGCAGGGCGGCGATGACCGGTTGCGGTAGCGCGGCGATCGCGTCGGCGCACGCGTGCTCCGTGCGCGAACGCGCCCGTCCCGCGGCAGCGTCGCGAGGGAACTCGGTGATGTCGGTTCCGGCCGAGAAGCAACGACCGGATCCGGTTATCACGACCGCGCGTGTCTCCTCGTCGCCGCGTAGCTTGTGGGCGAGCGTCTCCAGTTCGCGGCGGCCGGCGACGGTGAGCAGGTTGAGCGGCCCGTTGGCGAGCGTCACGACCGTGACGGCCGCCACCCGGGTCACCTGGATCCCGGTCATGCGACCCCCTTGAGGATGTGGGTGGCGACCGCCACGACCTCCCCGTCCTGGTTGTATGCCCGCACGTCGGCGCGCAGCATGCGACGCTGCGGCTCGCTCTCCGCGATCGTGTACTCGATGCGCACCGTGTCGCCGAGGAACACCGGGCGGGTGAAACGGATGCGGTCGTAGCCGTACGACACGTGCGGGTCGTTGCCGATCGACTCGACGAACTTCGTCGAGCACGCCGACATGTAGGCGACCATGAGGGCGCCGTGGGCGATGCGCCGCCCGTACGGCGTGCGCTTCATGTACTCCTCGTCCACGTGGTTGGGGCTGAGATCGCCGCTGATGCCCGCGAAGAGGTACACGTCCGACTCGCTCACGGTCTTGCTGAACGTGACCGTCCGGCCGATGAGGTCGTCGGTCATCGGTTCCGGCCACCGTCGGGGCGTGGTGCGGCGAGGAACGCCCGGAGGCTCTCGACGAGGAACGCGTGGTCCTGCGGACCGGGCAGCCCGGACACGGTCACCGTGCCGATGAGTCCGGCCCCGCGTACCCGCAGCGGGAACGAGCCGCCCGACGCGACGTACTCCGACCGGTCGAGCCGGAACTTCTCGTCGAAGTCGTAGCCGTCGCGCTCGGCCTCGACGGCGACCCGGTACGACGAGCGGTTGAACCTCATCACCGTCCGCGCCTTGCGTTCGATCCACTCGTCGTTGTCGGCGGTCGATCCGGGCAGGGCGGCGTGGAACACCTGCTGGGCGCCGAGCCGGATGTCGATGGCGAGGGGATGCGCCCGCTCCCGGGCGGCGGCGACGAGCGCGGTGCCGAGCGCCCAGGCCGCATCGAGGTCGAACGAGTCGAACTGCACGTCGTCTTCTTCGGCGGCCAGCTGGCGTGCCAGCTCCTCGGCGTTGGCCATGGTCACACTCCTGCGGACAGGGCGGCGGACCGGCGTGTTGCGCATCGCCGGTCCGCCGCGACTGGTGGGTTTTCGCGCGTGCTAGGCGTTGAAGAAGGGGGTCCGCTTGCCGGTACGGATCTGGACCGTCTTCACTTCGGTGAACTCGTCGAAGCCGACCTGGCCCATCTCACGGCCGTACCCGCTCTTCTTGACGCCGCCGCCGGGCAGCATGGGCGCGCCGTCGATCGTGGTGTTGACCCACACGGTCCCGCTGCGCAGGCGGCGGGACGCGGTCAGGGCCTTGTCGATGTCCTTGGTCCACACCGAGTTCGCCAGCCCGTACTCGACGGAGTTGGCGAGCTCGATCGCCTCGTCGAGGTCACGGAACCGGGTGATCGTCAGCACCGGCCCGAAGATCTCCTCGTTGAAGACCTTCGCGGTGGTCGGTACGGCGTCGAGGATCGTCGGCTCGAGGAACGTGCCGTCGCCGAACGCGCCGTCGGTGATCCGCGACCCGCCGCTCACGATGCGCGCGCCGTCGGCTTCGGCCGAGCCGATGTAGTCGAGCACCTTGTCGAGGTGGTCGGAGTGGATCAGCGGGCCCACGTCGGTGCCGTCGTCGAGCGGCTGGCCGACCCGCAGCCGGGACGTCCGGCGGACGAGCTCGGCGATGAAGTCGTCGGCGATGTCCTCGTGGACCAGCAGCCGGGCGCCCGAGACGCAGCACTCGCCGTTGTTGAAGAAGACGCCGAACATCACGCCGTCGATCGCGTCCTCGAGGTCGGCGTCGGGCAGCACGATGTTGGCGGCCTTGCCGCCGAGCTCGAGGGACAGCCGCTTGAGGTTGCTCTTGGAGGCCTCGACGATGCGCCGTCCCACGTCCGTGCTGCCGGTGAACGAGAGGACGTCGACGTCCTCGGACTCGGCGATGTACTGGCCGACCACGCTGCCGCTGCCGGTGACGACGTTGACCACGCCTTCCGGGACGCCGGCCTCCTGACACAGGCGCGCGAACTCCAGCGTGCTGCTCGACGTGATCTCCGCCGGCTTGACGACCGCGGTGCAGCCGGCGGCGATCGCGTACGGCAGCTTCTGCGCGAGCAGCAGCAGCGGGAAGTTCCACGGAGTGATCATCCCGACGACGCCGGCGGGTTCCCGGGCGACGAAGGCGGTGAAGTTCTCGCCGAGGTTGGTGTGAATGTCGCCGTGCGTCGACATCGCGAGCCCGGCGGCGTACTCGATCATGCCGATGGTGCCGTCGACGTCGCCGCGTGCGAGCCGGATCGACTTGCCGACCTCCTCGGCCTCCAGGCGCGCCAGCAGCTCCTTGTTCTGGCGTACCAGCTCGGCCAGGCGGAGCAGCACCCGGGCCCGCTCCTGGCCCGACAGCCTCGGCCAGGGGCCGTGGTCGAAGGCGCGCCGCGCGGCGGCGATCGCCCGCTGCGTGTCCTCCTGCGTGCCGCGGGAGTACTCGGCGACGACGGCGCCGGTGCCGGGGGCGCGTCGGGCGTGGCGTTCGTCGGACGGCGGTTCGAATCTGCCGTCGATGAAGTGCCCGTACACGCGCGGTTGCATCGCAGCCGCGCTGCCGGTGGCACGAGACTCAGCCGTCGCTGTCATGACCACTCCTGACTGTTTCTGGATTCCACTGACCCCACCGCACCCGCTTGCCGAAAGACCCCTCAGGTCGGCGGCCGCTCGACGCGCCGGGAAACGTTTACCTCTTGACGTGACCGCTCCTGGAGGCGCAAAGTTAGCCGACCAAGAGCGGTGTTGCAATACCTGGCACCTCTTGTCGGAGGGTATCGGAAACCGTTTCCCGAAGCGAGAGGCACGGCCGGGCGGAATCAAAGTGGAGGAATCAATGGCGCGCAGCGAGCTCGACTTCGACTACGTGATCGTGGGAGGAGGAACCGCAGGCTGTGTGCTCGCCGGCCGGCTGTCCGAGGACCCCACGGTCCGCGTACTCATGATCGAAGCGGGCCGCTCTGACCGTCATCCCTTCATCCACGTCCCGGCAGGCTTCGCCAAGTTGACGGTCGGACCGTACCAATGGGGCTTCACCAGCGCCCCGCAACGCGCCTGCGGCGACCGGGTGATCCCGCTGCCCCAGGGCAAGGTCGTCGGCGGCGGCGGATCCATCAACGCCCAGGTGTTCACGCGAGGCGTTCCCGGCGACTACGACGAGTGGGCCGACGTCTACGGCTGCAAGGGCTGGCGCTTCGCCGACATCCAGCGGTACTTCCTGCGCTCCGAGGGCAACGAGCGCCTGTCGGCGCCGTGGCACGGCACGGACGGCCCGCTCGGTGTGTCGGACCTGCCGACCCCCCACCCGCTGTCGAAGGCCTTCGTGCGCGCGGCGCAGGAGTTCGGGCTGCCGTACAACTCGGACTTCAACGGCGCCGAGCAGTACGGCGCCGGGTACTACCAGACCACGACCCGCGACGGTCGCCGGTGCAGCGCCGCGGCGGCGTATCTGAAGCCCGCGCTCAAGCGGCCGAACCTCGTCGTCAAGGCCGGGCACCTGACCAGCCGCATCATCCTCGACGGCAAGCGCGCGGTCGGCGTCGAGACGCTGAGCGGCGGCCAGCGGTTCCGGTTCTCGGCCCAGCGTGAGGTCCTGGTGGCGGCCGGGGCGTTCAACTCCCCGAAGGTGCTCCAGCTGTCCGGGATCGGCGACCCGGAGGACCTCAAGGCGGTCGGCATCGACGTCCGGCACGCCCTCGTCGGGGTGGGCAAGAACCTGCACGACCACTGCGACCTCGACATCATCTACGAGCTCAACGAGTACCAGAGTATGGACCGCTTCGACCGGGTCCGGCCGGCGACCGCACTCGCGGGCCTGCAGTACCTCGCGCTGCGCTCGGGCCCGCTGCGGTCCACGGTGGTGGAGGCGGGCGCCTTCTCGTACGCCAACCGGGACGAGGCGTCCCCGGACCTGCAGTTCCACTTCCTGCCGGCCTCGGGCGCGGAGGCCGGCATCGCCGCGGTCCGGCCGGGCTTCGGCGTCACCTTGAACTCCTACTTCGTGCGGCCGCGCAGCCGGGGCACCGTGCGCCTGGCGTCGGCCGACCCCCGTCAGCAGCCGATCATCGACCCGAACTTCGTCGCCGACGACTACGACCTCGAGATCAGCGCCGAAGGCGTCAAGCAGAGCCGGGAGATCATGGCTCAGCCGTCGATGGCCCCGCACATCAAGGCGGAGCACCTGGCCGGCGGCCGCCAGCTGAAGACCAAGGACGACTACATCAGGTTCGTCCGCGACTTCGGCCGCACGTCGTACCACCCGGTCGGCACGTGCGCCATGGGTGAGGGCGATCTGTCCGTCGTCTCGCCCGACCTTCGCGTCCACGGGCTCGAAGGGCTGCGGGTCGTCGACTCGTCGGTCATGCCGCGCATCGTCAGCTCCAACACCCAGGCGCCAACCGTGATGATCGCGGAGAAGGCCGCTGACCTGATCCGTGGCATCGACGCGTAGGCACCAGAACCTCGACGGGGGAGTAGGAGGCAGGGTGCGACCGCTCGTTGTCGCGGTCAACGGCGCCACCGGTCGGATGGGGCGGGCGCGTCACCTCGAGGGTGCGCTGATCCCGCTCCGCCGGTCGGGCGTGCGGTCCGGTGACAGCCGCCGCGAACTCGACCTCGTGCTGGTGGGCCGGCGCCCTGACGCGCTGCGGGAACTCGCCGCCGAACACGGGATCCAGCGCTGGTCCACCAGCCTCGACGAGGTGCTGAGTGACCCGGACGTCGACGTGTACTTCGACGCGCAACGCTCCGGGGAGCGCGCGGCCGCGGTGCGCGCCGCCATCGCCGCCGGCAAGCACGTGTACTGCGAGAAGCCGCTCGCGCCGACGCGGCTCGAAGCGGTGGCCCTCGCCCGCGCGGCGCAGAACGCGGGGGTGCGGACCGGGGTCGTACAGGACAAGCTGTTCACCCCCGGCTTCCGGGCACTCGGCGAGCTGGTCCGCGCGGGCCGGCTCGGCCGCGTCGTCGACGTGCGCGGCGACTTCGGGTACTGGGTGCACACCGGCGAGGACCGGGCGCCGCAACGGCCGTCCTGGAACTACCGCCGCGCCGACGGCGGCGAGTTCATCGGCGACCTGTTCAGCCACTGGTTCTACCTCCTGGACCTGATCCGTACGCCGGTGAGTGTGGCGGCGCTGGGCGCCACCCACGTGCCGCAGCGTCACGACGAGCACGGGCAGCTGTACGACGTCGACGTCGAAGACCTGGCGCACGTCCTGGTCCGCCTCGATGACCGGGTGACCGGGGTGGTCTCGTCGTCGTGGATCCAGCGCCCGGCGACGCCCTTCACGTTGACGGTGCACGGCAGCCGTCTGAGCGCCCGGGCGACGCCGGACGGTTGTGCTGTCGCGGACCTGACCACCGGCGACAAGGCCCCGTCAGCCGAGCCCCCCTGGCGACCGGTCGACGTGCCGAACCATGGCGACGAGTTCCTGTCGCAGTGGGGCGACTTCCTGGCCCATGTCGCGTTCGGCACGGACTACCGGCTGACTTTCAGTTACGCCGCGCGCGCAGCCGCCTTCTGCGACGCGATCCGCACCAGCCTTGCCCAGGGCACCTGGTGCGACATCCCCTACGAGGAGAGAGGGACGCGGTGACCCCGTCTATCACTCTGCCGCGAAGCGACGGAACGTTCTACACCCGTCGCCTCAACGCCCCTGCGGTGCTGCCGACATCGGCTCACCCCGCGACGTCCCGCGTCGCCTACGCGGCCGCCCATGTGGTCGCCGACCCGTTGCGGGCCTGTGCCGGCGACAGCGAAGCGCGGATCGACTGGGACGCCACCCTCGCCGTCCGCCGCCGGCTGTGGGGGCTCGGCCTCGGGGTCGCGGAAGCGATGGACACCGCGCAGCGGGGCATGGGCCTGTCCTGGGGCGCGGTTCAGCGGCTGGTCCGGGAGAGCCTCAGCGAAGCGTCGACCGTCGGCGCCGACGTCGTCGTCGGCGTCAGCACCGACCAGCTCCCCGCCGGTGAGCGGCCCGACGTGGCGACCGTGCTGCAGGCCTACCGCGAACAGATCGGCTACGTGGAGTCCCATGGCGGGCGCGCCGTCGTCATGGCCAGCCGACACCTTGCCGCGGCTGCCGCGGGCCCCGACGACTACCAGAAGGTGTACTCGACCCTTCTCGCCGAGGCGGCCCGACCTGTCGTCCTCCACTGGCTGGGCGAGGCGTTCGACCCGGCGTTGCGTGGCTACTGGGGGAGCACCGACTTCGAGAAGGCGGCCGACGTCGTCCTGGGGATCATCAACGACCATCCGGACAAGGTGGCAGGAATCAAGATGTCCCTGCTCGACGCCGACAAAGAGGTCGAGGTGCGGCGACGGCTCCCATCCGGCGTACGGCTGTTCACCGGTGACGACTACAACTACGTCGATCTCATCGCGGGGGACGGCGTCCACCACAGCGACGCGCTGCTCGGCGCGTTCGCGCTCATCGCGCCGTACGCCTCGGCCGCGCTCGCGGCGCTCGACGCCGACGACGTCCCGGGCTTTCGCGGCATCCTGTCCCCGACGCTCGGCCTCAGCCGGCTCGTGTTCGAGGCGCCGACGTACTACTACAAGGTCGGCGTCGTGTGGCTGGCCTACCTCACCGGCGCGCAGAACCACTTCCGGATGATCGGAGGTCTGGAGTCGGGGCGCAGCGTCCTCCACCTCGTGGAGGTGTTCGAACACGCCGACGATCTCGGGCTGTTTCCCGACCCGGACCTCGCCGCGGCCCGGATGGCCGCGGTCCTACAACTCAACGGAGTCGGATAGCGATGGATCTGTCCCGTTGCAGTCTCAACTCGATGACCGTGCCGAGTCTGCGGCTGCCCGAGCTGGTCGAAACGGCCGTCGCCCACGGCATCCCGGCGATCGCCCCCTGGCGTGACATCGTCGACGACGTCGGCACCGCCAAGGCTGCGCGGATCATCCGCGACGCCGGGCTTCGGGTCTCCAGCCTCTGCCGCGGCGGCATGTTCACCGCGGACGATCCATCGGTTCGCCGAGCCGCGCTCGACGACAACCGGCGGGCGATCGAACAGGCGCGGGAGCTGGGCGCGGCCGCACTCGTGCTCGTCTGCGGCCCGGTGGTGGGTCGGGACCTGGCCGGTTCACGAGAGATGGTCTTCGACGGGATCTCCGCGCTCGTCGAGGACGCGCGGGCCGCGAACGTGCCGCTCGGCATCGAGCCACTGCACCCCATGATGATCGCCGGCCGATCGGTCATCACCACGCTCGGTGAGGCCAACGACCTGGCCGAGCGGGTCGGAGACGATGTCGTGGGCGTCGTCGTCGACGCCTACCATGTATGGTGGGACGCGGTCATCGAGCATGAGGTCGCCCGCGCCGGAAAACGTATTCTCGGATTCCATGTGTCCGACTGGGTTGTCCCCATCATGGGTGAGCTCTCCAGTCGTGGCCTGATGGGCGACGGACATATCGACCTTCCGCGCCTGTCCGCGAGCGTCACCGCCGCCGGTTATCGCGGCGACGTCGAAGTGGAGATCATCAGTGATAGTCTTTCGCGGCGGGATCCACACGAGGTCGTGCGTTCCGTCCGTGAGCGCTTTGTGACGCACGTGTAGCGGCGGAGATCACGACATCATGCCTAACAAGAAGAACGCGAGAACTCGCCACACGTCGGTCAGCCAGCGACGACAGGTCACGATCATCGAGGTGGCCGAGGCGGCTGGCGTATCGATCGCGACCGTCTCCCGGGTGATGAGCGGAAGCCCGAGCGTCCGGTCCGAGCTGGTCGAGCGGGTCCGCCGCGCCGCCGACGAGCTCGGATACCGGCCCAACCCCGCCGCACAGCGCCTCGCCTCGGGCGTCGGTGACACCATCGGTGTCGTCGTGCCCAACCTCGCCAACCCGTACTTCTACGACGTCATCAAGGCGATGAACATCGCGGCGGCGACCGAGGGCTATCAGATGCTCATCGCCGACGCGAACGAGGATCCGGACGAGGAGTTCGACCTCTCCACCAACCTGCTCCGGCAGGTCGACGGGCTCGTTCTCGTCTCACCGCGGATGCCTGCCGCTTCGCTGCGTCGGCTCGCGCAGGAGAACGTGCACATCGTCCTCGTCAACCGGGTGGCGGTGGGGGTCGGTCTCCCGACCGTCGCCGTCGACAACTACTCGGCGATGGTGGAGATCTGTGGGCACCTCGCCAGGCTCGGCCATCGGCGCGTCGTCTATCTGGCGGGTCCGGAGCTGTCCTGGCAGAACGTCGAGCGCCAGCGGGCCGTCGAACAGGCGGAGGCCTTCGGTCTCGAGGTGCAGACCGTACCCGCTGGAGCGAGCATCGACACCGGCCATGCCGCGGTCGACCGCGCGCTCGAACTCAAGCCGACGGCTCTGGTGTCCTTCAACGACCTGGTCGCGTTCGGTGCGCTGGCGCGCCTCCAGGAGCTGGGCGTGCGCGTTCCCGATGACGTGTCACTCACCGGGTTCGACGACATCCCCTTCGCCGCGTACGTGTCACCGTCGCTCACGACGGCGAACAGTCCACAGCGGGTCTTGGGGCAGCGCGCCTGGCAGGTGCTCCACCAGATGATGAGTGGAGCGGAGGTGGACGACACTCCGCTGGTGAAGGCGGAGGTCGTGATCCGCGGCTCCACGGCGGCGCCCACATCGTCCACTCCCGACCGGCTGCCGTCGCGACCCGCGGCCGGCTCCGCGGCTCCCTCCGTCCACTAGCCCGCAACCACCCGCGACCACCCGCAACCACCCGGAACCACCCCGTCTCCGCGCCGGCGCGCGTCGCGTCGACCGGCGCGTCTTCGGCATGTCCACGCTCTGCGGGTACGCCGCTCGGTTGCATTTTAGATAACGCTTACCAACTTATTTCCAATCTGTTGACAGTGGTTCACGCAACGAGTAGAAAACGCTTCCAAGGAGGTAACCGGTGATGCGATTGCAGGGCAAGGTCTGCCTGGTGACGGGCGGGTCGTCCGGGATCGGATTGGCGATCAGCGAGCTGTTCGCGGCGGAAGGCGCGGCGCTCGCCGTGCTTTCGGTGGACGGCGAACAGCTGACCGCGGCCTGCAAGCAGCTGACGGCGGATGGACACGAGGCGCTCGCGATCCACGGTGACGTCTCGCGCGAAGCGGACTGGGCGGCGGCGGTCGAGCAGACCCTCGCCGCGTACGGCCGCATCGACGTCCTCGTCAACAACGCCGGCTACGGCGTGCGGGGCACCGTCCTCGACACCGACCCGCAGGCCTGGAACGACATGTTCGCCACCAACGTCAACGGGGTCTACCTCGGCAGCCGCGCGGTGCTCCCGGTCATGTGCCGGAACGGATCGGGCTCGATCGTCAACGTCGCCTCGGTCGCGGGCGCGATCGGCATGTCGCAGCGCGCCGGGTACTGCGCCACCAAGGCGGCCGTCATCGGGCTCACCCGCGCCATGGCCATCGACCACGCGGACGCCGGTGTGCGGGTGAACGCCGTCGCGCCGGGCACGACCGACTCCCCGTACTTCGACAAGATCAGTCCGGACGTCGCCGACCGCGCCGCCTTCCGTAAGCAGCTCGCCGAACGCCAGGTCCTTCGCCGTATGGGGACGCCGGCCGAGATCGCCGCTGCGGCCCTGTTCCTGGCGAGCGACGAGTCCTCGTTCGCCACCGGCTCCGTCGTCACCGTTGACGGCGGCATGAGCATCTGGTGAGGCGGACAGCATGACCCACGCCGACATTGTCGACGCCGACCGCGCCGCCGCGCTGATTCCCGACGGCGCCGTCGTCGCCCTGACCGGTAACGGCGGAGGCGTTCTCGAGGCGGACGAGATCTACGCCGCGATCGAGCGCCGCTTCCTTCGGGAAGGGCACCCGCACGGGCTGACGCTCATCCACGCGCTCGGGATCGGCGACGGCGAGCAGCGCGGCCTCAACCGGTTCGCCTACGAAGGCCTGGTCCGCCGGGTCATCGGCGGTCACTGGTCCTGGTCGCCGCGTATGCAGCAGCTCGCGCGCGAGGGGAAGATCGAGGCGTACGCGTTGCCCGCCGGAGTCATCTCGGCGCTGCTGCGCGAGAGCGGCAGCAACCGGCCCGGGCTGATCACCCGCGTCGGGCTCGGCACCTTCGTCGACCCGCGCCAGCAGGGCGGTCGCCTCAACGACGCCGCCCGCGACGAGCTCGTCAGCGTCGTGGAGATCGACGGAGTCGAGTACCTTCGGTACCACCCTCTGAACGTCGACGTCGCGATCGTGCGCGGCAGCGCCGCGGACAGCCGCGGGAACGTCAGCCTCGAGGACGAGCCGGCTCTCCTGGACTCGCTGGCGGCCGCGACGGCCGCCAAGGGGCGCGGTGGCAAGGTCCTGTGCCAGGTCAAGCGCCTGAGCAGGCCGGGGCACCTCGACCCGCGCCTGGTGCACCTGCCCGCCCCGGTCGTCGACGCGCTCGTCGTCGCGCCGGCGCAGTGGCAGACCTACGCGTCCGAGTACGACCCGGCACTGTCCGGCCGGCACGTACCCACCACGCACGCGACGGTCGACGGGGCGGCGCTCATGCCGGACGTGCGTACCATCATCGCCCGCCGTGCCGCCCTCGAAGTCGTCGCCGGCTCGACCGTCAACGTCGGTTTCGGCATCAGCGCGCAGGTCGTCGACGTGCTGGAAGCCGCCGGTCGGCTCGAAGAGATCGACCTGTTGATCGAGCAGGGGGCCGTCGGGGGAGCGCCGGTGGGTGGCGCGCTGTTCGGGGTCAGCAAGGCTCCGTTCGCGCTGCTGCCGTCGACCAACCAGTTCGACCTGTTCGCGGCGCGGATTCTCGACCTGTGCGTGCTCGGCATGGCCGAGGTCGACCCGGTCGGCAACGTCAACGTCAGCTACGTCGGCGAGAACGCCGTCGGGCCGGGCGGATTCATCGACATCGCCCAGGGCGCGACGAAGGCCGTCTTCTGCGGCACGTTCACCGCCCGGGGGCTGAAGGTCGCGGTGCGCGACGGCGGCCTCGACATCGTCCAGGAGGGCGCCGTACCGAAGTTCGTCGAGCGGGTCCGGCACATCACCTACTCGGCGCAGCTCGCGCGGGAGGAGCGGCGCAGCGCGATCTACGTGACCGAGCGCGCGGTCTTCGAGCTCCGCCCGGAGGGGCTGGCGCTCATCGAGGTCGCGCCGGGCATCGACATCGAGCGCGACGTTCTGTCGCACATGGACTTCGCCCCCATCGTCGACGACGTGCGAACGATGCCGGCCGACGTGTTCCGCAGCGGCCCACTCAACGGCGTTGCACCGCAGCTCGCCGCCAACGCTTCCACCACCGCACTGTGACGACCAGGAGAGATCAGAAACGATGCCGACCCAATCCACCGCGCCCGACTCGGCCGGTAACGAACTCCGGGACATGGTGCGCGACTTCGTCGCCAACGAGATCCGGCCGGTCGTGGAGGAGCTCGACGCGACCGAACGGTTCCCCGCCGAGATCTACGAGGCCATGGGCAAGCTCGGCCTGCTCGGCATCGCCATCCCCGAGGAGGACGGCGGCGCGGGCGGCACGGTCCGGGACTACGTCACGGTGATGGAGGAGCTCTCGTACGGCTACGCGAGCATCGCCGACCAGTGCGGGCTCGTCGAACTCGTCGGGAGCCTGCTGTCGATTTTCGGTACCCCGGAACAGAAGCAGCGGTACCTGCCCGGGCTGTTCGCCGGTACCACCCGGTGCGCGTACGCGCTGACCGAACCCGGCGCCGGCTCCGACCTCGGCGGGATCAAGACGCGGGCGGTCCGCACGGCCGACGGCTGGCGGCTGACCGGCGAGAAGGTCTTCATCCACAACGCGCCGGTCGCGGACTTCGCGATGGTTCTCGCGGTCACCGACCCGGACAAGCGCAAGCGGGGCGGCATGTCGATGTTCCTTGTGGACACCGACCTGCCGGGGGTGGAGCGCGCCTACCGCGAGAAGAAGATGGGGCAGAAGGCCTCACCGGTCGGCGGCCTGATCTTCAACGACGTCGAGCTTCCGGCCGACGCGCTCCTCGGCGCGGAGGGCGCCGGCTTCGGCGCCGTGCTCAAGGTTCTCGAGAAGGGCCGGCTGGGCATCGGGTCGCTGGCCAACGGCATCTCGCGGGCCGCCCTCGACACCGCGCGCGAACACGCCACCACGCGCCACCAGTTCGGCAAGCCGATCGCCGAGAACCAGGCGATCGCTTTCATGCTCGCCGACATGGCCATCGACCACCAGGCGGCCAGGCTGCTTCTCGAGCACGGCGCAGACCTGCTCGATCGCGGCGCCGAAGCGGGTTCCGCCTGCTCGATGGCCAAGGTGTTCGCTTCCGAAGCCGCCGTACGTAACTCGTCGCGGGCGGTCCAGATTCTCGGCGGCGGCGGCTACATCCGCGGCGTCGAAGCCGAGCGTCTCTACCGGGACGCTCGAATCACGATGATCTACGAGGGAACCAGCGAGGTCCAGCGGCTGATCATCAGCCGGGCCCTGCTCAAGTAACAGACAACCTGTCGTAACCGCAAGGAAAGCAACAACCACGGTGCCCGGTGTGCCGTGCCCAGGCCGGGAAGCCTTGAGTCATCGCTTACCGCGCCCTCCTCATAACAGGTCCCCGTGAAGGGAATTTCCCGCAAGGAGAGCAGCATATGCGAATCCTGAATCGATCCATCACCGCAAGATCGGCGCGGAAGGTGGTCGCCCTGTCCGCGGCCGCCGCCGTCACCTTGCTGGCTGCGGCCGGATGCAACAACAAGGGGTCGTCGTCCGCGAGCGGCGGCTCCGGCAAGGCGGGCGCGTGCGACCCCAAGCAGGTCCACCTCGTCCAGTCGGGCCGTGGCTTCGAGAACCCGTACTACGTCGCGGTCGACGCCGGCGCCAAGGCCTTCGCGAAGTCGGTTGGCCTGGAGAACAACTACACCTGGATCGCGAGTGAGGGCGACTCGTCCAAGCAGCTGACCCAGATCCAGTCCCTGCTGGCCAAGTACGGCAAGTGCACCGTGCTCAACGTGGACCCGAACGACAACTCGATCCTGCCGGCGATCGTGACCGCGGTGCAGCGGCAGGGCGCCTGGCTGGTCACCCAGTGGAACAAGCCGGACGGCACGGGCCCGACCAAGTCGTCGGAGCACTGGGTCTCCCACATGTCGGTCGACGGCAACCCGCAGGGTTACAACACCGCCAAGGCGCTGTTCCAGGCGATGGGTGGCCAGGGCAACATCGTCGCCCTGCAGGGGATCCTCGACAACGTGCCGGCCAAGCAGCGCTTCGACGGGCTGCAGAAGGCGCTGAAGGAGTTCCCGAACGTCCACCTGCTGGACAACCAGACCGCTAACTGGGACCAGACGCAGGGCCAGAACGTCACCCAGACGTTCCTCACCAAGTACGGCGACAAGATCAACGGCGTCTGGGCCGCCAACGACTCGATGGCGCTCGGCGCTGTCGAGGCGCTCAAGGCGGCCGGTAAGGCCGGCACGGTCAAGGTGAGCGGCATCGACGGCCTGCAGCAGGCGATCGACGACGTGAAGGCCGGCAACGTCGGCTACGCCGCGACGACCCAGTCGACGGGTGCCGCCCAGGGCGGGTACGGCCTCGCCATCGGGTACGCCGCCGCGACTGGCAAGATCAACCCCGCCAAGGAGTCGGCCGAGCACCGGGCCTTCTACCTGAAGTTCCAGGGCATCGTGTCGGCTGACAACGCCGCCACGCTGCCGCCGCCCACCGACACCTCGAAGCTCGACTTCAGCGACGTCTGGTCGTGCGTCGAGTCGCCGATCACCGAGGGCTAATCGTGTCCCAACACACGGTTGCGCCGCAGAGCCGCTCCGACGGCGGCTCTGCGGCGGGCCGCACCGAGACTCCAACGCCCGATGCCGGCGGACTGAGCGTCGTCCGGCGCGCGCTGCGCGTCGAATCAGTTCCGCTACCCGCGCTCGGCGCGCTCGCGCTCGTGGTCGTGCTTTTCAGCATCGCCAACAGCCGGTTCCTGACCATGGCGAATGTCCGGGCGCTCGCGGACCAGTCCGCGATCCCGGTGGTGCTCGCGGTCGGCATGACGTTCGTCATCCTGATGGGGAGCATCGACCTGTCCGTGGAGGGTGTCGTCGCCGCCACCTCGATGGTGACCGCGCTCCTCGTGGCCAACAACCGTACGCATGAGAACTTCGGCCTCTTCGCGGTCGTGGTGAGTATCGCGGTCGGCGCCGCCCTCGGCAGCATCGCCGGGTTCAGCGTCACCAGGCTGCGGATCCCGTCCTTCCTCGCGACGATCGGTACCTGGCAGATCGGGCTCGGGGTCGCACAGACCCTCTTCGCCGGACGCCCGCCGGTGGTGCAGGACCAGGACCTGCGCAGCTGGGCGCTCAAGACGTGGCTCGGGGTGCCCCGCCTCGCGTTCGTCGCCCTGGTCGTGGTGCTGATCGGGCTCTGGGTGCAGAACATGACCCGGTTCGGCCGGTACGCGTACGTGATCGGCGGTGGCGAGGACATCGCCCGCCTGTCCGGCATCAACGTCAAGCGGTTCCGGACGCTCGCCTTCGCGGCCGCCGGCGCCTGCGCCGGTCTCGCCGGCGCGATGGCGACGGCCCGGTCCGGCCAGGGGGCCGTCGCCAACGGCAACGGTTACCTGTTCCTGACCATCGCCGGTGTCGTCATCGGCGGGACGCTGCTCACCGGTGGGCGCGGCGGCGTGGTGCACTCGGCGATCGGCGTGCTGATCATGGTGTCGATCACCAACGGGTTGATCCTCATGGGCGTCAGCCCGTACATCTCGCAGTCTGTGCAGGGGGTCATTGTGGTCCTGGCGGTCACAGCAACGTTGTGGCGGCACCGCGAACGGCTGCGGGTGGTGAAATGAGCGACGTCGCGTACTCCGTTCAGGGTGTATCGAAGCAGTTCGTCGGCACCCGCGCGCTCGACGACGTCAGCGTCGAGATCCGCCGTCACGAGGTGGTCGGGCTGATCGGCGAGAACGGCGCCGGAAAGAGCACCCTGCTGAAGATTCTCAGTGGGATCTACCAGCCGGACTCCGGCACCGTGACGCTGCACGGGCAGCCGGTGAAGTTCCGCAACATCGCGCACGCGATGAAGCAGGGCGTCGCGATGGTGTTCCAGGAGCAGTCGCTGCTGCCGAACATCAGCGTCGCCGAGAACATCTACCTCGGCAACGAGCGCGACGCCGTCAAGCAGGGCGTGTTCCGCTGGCCGTTGCTGCGTAAGCGGGCGGCCGAGAAGCTCGACGCGATCGGCAGCCAGGTCTCGCCGCGGACCCGCACGGAGCAGTTGTCGTTCGCGAAGCGGCAGATGGTGGAGATCGCCAAGGCGATGGCGACCGGCGAGGGCAGCCACCACGACCCGGTCATCCTGCTCGACGAGCCGACCTCGGTACTCGAAGCGGCCGAGATCCAGCGCCTGTACGAGGTCATCCACGAGCTGAAGAAGCGGGCGTCCGTCGTCTTCGTCTCGCACCGCATGGAGGAAGTGCTCGAGGTCTGCGACCGGGTGTACATCATGCGCGACGGCAAGGTGGTCGCGGAGCGCACCAAGGACGAGATCGACGTTCCCGAACTTTTCCGGCTCATGGTCGGTCGGGATCTCAGCGACAGCTACTACGCCGAGAACGAGCAGGAGGCGCGGCGCGACGACGTCCGGATGCGCGTCTCCGGGCTGTCCGGCCGCGGCTTCACCGACGTGTCGTTCGACCTGCACGCCGGCGAGGTACTCACCCTGTTGGGGGTGCAGGACAGCGGCCGGGAGGACCTGGCCCGCGCGCTCTTCGGCGCGGCGGCGACGACCGCGGGTACGGTGACGCTCGACGGCAAGGCCGTGCGCTTCCGCAGTCCGGCGCATGCGGTCAAGGCCGGAATCGGCTACATCCCGGGTGAGCGCAAGACCGAGGGCGCGCTGCTGGGCATGAGCGTCGAGGAGAACATGACCCTCGCGCACACCGATCAGGTCATGAAGGGACCCGTGCTCGTCCATTCGGTCGAGCGCAAGACGGTCGATGAGTGGATCTCCAAGCTGCGCATCAAGACGCCTTCCGGGAAGACGTCGATGGCGAGCCTGTCCGGTGGTAACCAGCAGAAGGTCGTGCTGGCCAAGTGGCTGCTCGACCCGAACCTGCGGGTGCTGATCCTGGACACGCCGACGCGGGGCCTCGACATCGGCGCCAAGGCCGACGTCTACGCGCTCGTGCGGCAGCTGGCACGTAATGGAATCTCGGTGCTCCTACTGGCCGACTCCCTCGAGGAGGGGATCGCGATGAGCCATCGCGTTATCACCATGAAGGACGGCCGGGTGTCCGGAGAGTTCGACTCGGCACCCGGAGCGCGTCCCGAGCGGACGGACGTCCTGGAGCGGATGGTGTGACATGAGCACGACCAACACTTCGGCCGCCCCGAACGTCGCGGCACCGACGATCGATCCGGACGCCACCATCGCGCCACCCAAGCGGAGCCTCGTCAGCCGGCTGCACGACATCGGCGTCGCCCCCGCCCTCGTGCTCATCCTCATCGTCGCCGCCGTCTCGATCTACGACTCGAGCTTCCTGTCGTCGGACAACCTGCTGGCCCTCGCGGAGCAGTCCGCGATCCTCGGCCTGCTCGCCCTCGGCCAGAGCTTCGTCATCATGACCGGGCGCATCGACCTGTCGAACGCGGTGCTGACCAGCTTCTCGGCGGTGATCCTCGCCAAGCTGCTGCCGGGCCAGGGGGTCCTCGCGATCGCCATCGTGCTCGTCGGCAGCCTTCTCATCGGCATCCTGCAGGGGCTCGTACAGTTCCAGCTCCAGGTACCGTCGTTCATCGTCACCCTCGGCGCGCTCGGCCTGTGGACCGGCCTGTCGCTCACGGTGTCGCACGCGTCGACCATCCTGGTGATGCAGAACTACGAGACCGTGTCCTGGATCTACGGGCGTGACTACGGCCTGCCCATCTCGTTCCTGCTCATCCTCGCGCTCACCCTCGTGCTGATGGCCGCGATGCGCTGGTTGCGCTTCGGCCGCCAACTGCGGGCCGTGGGGTTGAACGAGCGGGCGGCCGCGCTGAGCGGTATCCGGACCCGGCGGGTGGTCCTCGCCGCGTTCGGCCTGTGCTCGCTGTTCGCCGGCCTGGCGGGCGTGCTGCAGATCGCGCTGCTGCAGTCCGCGTCGTCGGGAAGCTCGGACTCGCTGCAGCTGCCGGCGATCGCCGCCGTGGTGGTCGGTGGCACGTCGATCGCGGGCGGTGTCGGTGGCATCGGCCGGACGCTGCTCGGGGTACTGATCATCACGGTGCTCCGGGTGGGGCTCGACATCGTCGGCGTACCCTCGTCCGCCCAGCCGATCTTCTACGGTGCCCTCGTCATCGCGGCGATCACGATCACCGTCGACCGGCAACGGGTCACCTCGGTCGCATGACTGCGTCCGTGCATCCCAGCCAGCGTGGTCACGCGGCGCCGGTGGTCCTCGTCGCTCCCGACAAGTTCAAGGGGAGCCTCACCGCGGCGCAGGTGGCGGCCGCCATCGCCGACGGCGTCACCGAGGGCTGGGATGCGCGGGTGGTGACCCGGCCGGTCGCCGACGGCGGCGACGGAACGCTGGCCGCCGCGCTCGGCGCCGGCTTCGCCCGCCACCCCGTCGTCGTACGGGGCCCGACCGGCGAACCCGTCGCCGCCGCGATCGCGGTGTCCGGCCCGCGTGCCGTCGTCGAGTTGGCGTCCTGCTGCGGCCTGGGTCTGCTCCCGGCCGGGCGTCCGGCGCCGCTCGACGCGAGCACCGCGGGCCTCGGCGATGCCATCCGCGCGGCGCTCGACGCCGGGTGCCGTGACATCACGGTCGGAGTCGGGGGGAGCGCCTCCACCGACGCCGGACTCGGCCTGCTGAGCGCGCTCGGCGCCCGGCTGTACGACGCCGCCGGCGACGAGCTCAACCCGAGCGGACGAGCGCTCGAAGCGGTACGGCGGATCGACGTGACACACCTCGACGTACGGCTGCGCGAAGCGCGTATCACCGTGGCCTGCGACGTGGAGAACCCGCTGCACGGTCCGGACGGCGCCGCACACGTGTACGCACCGCAGAAGGGCGCCGACCCGACGATGGTGGAGCTTCTCGACCGGGGGCTGCGCAACGTCGGTGCGCTTTTCGACGCGACGCGGCCCGGCACGTCGCTGACTCCGGGCGCGGGGGCCGCGGGTGGCGTGACGGCGGCGGCACTGGCGGTGCTCGGCGCCCAGGTCAGCTCGGGCGCGCAGCTGGTACTTGACATGCTCGACTTCGACGAGCTCCTCGACGCCGCGGATGTGGTGATCACCGGTGAAGGCTCGTTGGATCAGCAGACCTTGAGCGGCAAGGCGCCGGCCGTGGTCGCTGCGCGCGCCCGCAGTCGGGGGCTGCCGGTCATCGGCATCGCGGGTCGCGCGACCCTCACGCCCGGAGAGCTCGCGGATGCCGGGTTCACGACGGTGCTGACTCTTGCCGAGATCGAGCCCCGGCTGGACGTGTGCCTGGCGGACGCCGACCGGCTGCTGCGTGTCGTGGCGCGCAGCGCGGCCGGTACCGTGCGCAGCAGCCTCGGCCTCCGGGGCCGGCAAACCCAACAGTGATGCATTCACCAATCGAATAGACCCAACGGCGGTGACCGCCGAAACCGGAAGTCGCGGGCTTGCGGGGAACACCTGAAGGAGTTGTGATGGCGAGCGTAAGTGATCGTCGCCCATTCGGACGGGCGGGCTTTGAGGTAACGGCCATCTCGTACGGCGCGGCACCGATCGGCAACATCTTCCGGCCGATCGTGGAGGCCGACGCCCAGGCTCTCATCGCGCACGCGTGGGACGCCGGCGTGCGGTACTTCGACACCGCGCCGATGTACGGCCACGGTCTGAGCGAACACCGCCTCGGGCACGGGCTGCTGCACCGGGATCGGGACGAGTTCGTGATCTCCACCAAGGTGGGCCGGACGCTGGTGCCGAGGCGCCGGGGCACCTTCGACACCGGGGTGTGGGTCGACACCGCGCCGTTCGAGGCTGTCTTCGACTACAGCTATGACGCCACCATGCGGCAGGTGGAGGACAGCCTCCAGCGGATGTGCACCGACCGCGTCGAGATCGCCTTCATCCACGACATCGACGCGTACACGCACGGCCCGGTCGAGGCGCCGAAGCGGTTCGCCGAGGCGATGGAGGGCAGCTACAAGGCGCTGCTGAAGCTGCGCGAGGAGGGCGTCATCCGGGCCATCGGGGTCGGCGTGAACGAGGTGGAGCCGCTCGTGGCCGCCGCGAAGCAGGGCGACTTCGACTGCTTCCTCGTCGCGGGCCGCTACACGCTGCTGGACCAGGACACGCTGGACGAGTTCCTGCCGATCTGCGAGGAGCGGGGCATCGCGACCGTGCTCGGCGGCGTGTTCAACAGCGGCATCCTCGCCACCGGGGCTACCGCCGGCGCGAAGTTCAACTACTCGGCAGCGCCGCAGGAGGTGCTCACGAAGGTGCAGCGACTGCAGTCGGTGTGCGAGCGGTACGGCGTGCCGCTCGGTGCGGCGGCCGTGCAGTTCGCCGCCGCACACCCGACGGTCGCGAGCGTCTGTCTCGGCTCGCGCACCATCGAGCAGCAGCAGCTCGGTTACGACTGGTTCGCCACCGAGATCCCCGGCGAGCTGTGGGCGGACCTGCGCAAGGAGGGCCTGATCCGCGAGGACGCGCCGACGCCGTAACAGTCCAGACGCCGTAACAGTCCATTCGGTAGGTGGGTGCGGTGCGGCCCGGCGCGCGCCACGACGCCGAGCGCACCGCCCACCGCCCGAACGGGAGACGGCCCCTGCCCGTGCCGCCCCGGTAGCCGTCTGTCCGTACAGAAGAGGAGAACCCCTTGCGCGCGCTCAGATTTCATGGTCGCCAGGACCTGCGTATCGACGACGTTCCGGAGCCCGAGGCGGGGCCCGGCCAGATCAAGGTGAAGGTCGACTGGTGCGGCATCTGCGGCACCGACCTGCACGAGTTCCAGGCGGGTCCGATCTACGTCCCGTCGACCGCGCCGCACCCCCTGACCGGTGAACTGGCTCCCGTCGTCATGGGCCACGAGTTCGCGGGCCGGGTCGCCGCTGTCGGCGAGGGCGTCACCGACGTCCAGGTCGGTGACGCGGTCACCGTGGAGCCGTCGATCCGGTGTGACGCCTGCGTCGCGTGTGAGGACGGGCGCTACAACATCTGCGAGACCCGAGGCGTGTACGGCCTGTCCGGGTGGGGTGGCGGGCTCGCCGAGTACTGCGTCGTGGACCGCAGGAACGTGCACATCCTGCCGCCCTCGGTTCCGACCGATGTCGGCGCGCTCGTCGAGCCGCTCGCCGTCGCGTGGCACGCCGTGCGGAACTCCGGCTTCGAAGCGGGGCAGGACGCGCTCGTCGTCGGTGCCGGGCCCATCGGCCTGGCACTGCTGCTGTGCCTCAAGGCGCACGGCGCCCGCTGGGTGGGTATCTCTGAAATGTCGGCCGCGCGCAAGCAGCTCGCCGGTCAGCTGGGCGCGGACGATGTTCTCGACCCCCGCACGGACGATGTCGTCGACCGGGCGCGCAAGGCCACCGGCGGGACCGGGCCGCACGTCGCGTTCGACGCGTCCGGGTTGCCGGTCACGCTCGAGACGGCGATCACGGCCGTGCGTACGCGGGGAACCGTCTGCAACGTCGCGATCTGGGAAGAGCCCGCTCCGGTCGACATGCAGCTGCTGCAGAACGGCGAGAAGACGCTGCGTTCGACACTGTGCTACGCGGGCGACGACTATCCCGAGGTCGTCGCGGCGCTCAGCGACGGCCGGCTGTCGCCCGGGGCGCTGATCACCGCACGCGTTCCACTCGACGAGGCCGTCGACGGCGGTTTCCGGCAGCTCCTCGACAACAAGGACCAGCACGTCAAACTCCTCATCGCACCCTGACCCGAACAACCAAGGAGTAGCGCCATTTCGGCTGTACAGATCGGCGCAGTCGTCATCTGCCTCGCCGTCACGGCGCTGGCGGTGACGCTGTTCGCCAAGGTCGTCACGCACCTTGTCAGCGTCTTCAAGCTGGGCCGGTCCGACGGGACCCGGACCGACCGGCCGGCGTACCGCGCCGCGACCCTGGTGCGCGAGTTCCTCGGGCACACCCGGATGTCGCGCCTGCCGGTGGTCGCCGTGGCGCACTGGTTTGTCATGGTCTCCTTCGGGCTGCTGTTCTTCACCCTGCTCACGGCGTACGGGCAGCTGTTCGAGCCGTCCTTCGCGCTCCCGCTCATCGGCCACTTCGCGCCGTACGAGTGGCTGACCGAGCTGATCTCGTGGGCGTCGTTGGTCGGCATCCTGCTGCTGATGGCGATCCGGCAGCAGAACCATCCGCGCCGCCTGGAACGGCGGAGCCGATTCTTCGGCTCGACGTTCTGGCAGGCCTACTACGTCGAGGCCACGATCCTCGGCGTCGTGGTGTGCATTCTGACGCTGCGCGGCCTGGAGTACGGGCTCGGCCGGGCGCACGCCGAGGCCAGCGCTTCCGCCCTGCACTACCCGCTGACCGCCTTCCTCGGGAAAGCCTTTTCGGGTCTGTCGGTCCGCGCGCTGGAGACCCTGATCGTCGTCGTCGCCGCCGTCAAGATTCTCATTTCGATGGCGTGGATGGTCACCATCGCGCTCCAGCCGACAATGGGGGTGGCCTGGCACCGGTTCCTCGCGTTCTTCAACATCTTCTTCAAGCGTCATGCCGACGGTCGTACGTCGCTCGGCCCGCTACAGCCGATACAGGTCGACGGCACGCCGGTCGACTTCGAAAACATCGAGGAGCTCGACGAGGACGCCGGTCTCGGCGTCGGCAAGGTCGAGGACTTCACCTGGAAAGGCCTGCTCGACGTCACGAGCTGTACCGAGTGCGGCCGTTGCCAGAGCCAGTGTCCGGCATGGAACACCGAGAAGCCACTCTCGCCCAAGCTGCTCGTGAAGACGCTGCGCGACCACGCGCACGCCAAGGCGCCATACCTGCTCACCCCGGAAGGCGAGCGCGGCAGCCTGCCCAGCGAGACCACGGTCCTCGCCGACGTCTCCCTGGTCGCCGGCACCGGCTACGACATCGCCGACCCGCTGTCGGCGTACCACCCGCACGGCCCCGACGCGGTCATCGACCAGGATGTGCTCTGGTCCTGCACCACCTGCGGCGCCTGCGTCGAGCAGTGCCCGGTCGACATCGAGCATGTCGACGCCATCGTCGACATGCGACGCTATCAGGTTCTCATCGAGTCGACGTTCCCCGCCGAGCTGGGGCTCCTGTTCAAGAACCTGGAGAACAAGCAGAACCCGTGGGGGATGCCCGCCCAGGCGCGCCTGGAATGGGCCAAGGGCCTGCCGTTCGAGGTCACGGTCGCGGGTCGGGACATCGAAGACCTCTCGGAGGTCGACTACCTGTTCTGGGTCGGCTGCGCCGGCGCCTACGAGGACCGCGCGAAGAAGACCACCCGTGCGGTCGCCGAGCTGCTGCACACGGCGGGCGTCTCCTTCGCCGTGCTCGGCGACGGAGAGACCTGCACCGGCGACCCGGCCCGGCGCGCCGGCAACGAGTTCCTGTTCCAGCTGCTGGCCAGAGCCAACGTCGAGGTGCTCAACGAGGTCCGCGCCAAGAAGATCGTCGTCACGTGCGCGCACTGCTTCAACACCATCAGGAACGAGTACCCGCAGCTCGGCGGCGAGTACGAGGTCGTACACCACACCGAGCTGCTCAACACGCTCGTCCGCGATGGGAAGCTGGTGCCGGTGTCGCGTCCGGACGACGCCTCGACGGGGTCCCTGACCTATCACGACCCCTGCTACCTCGGCCGCCACAACGGGGTCTATTCCCCGCCCCGGGAGCTCATCGGCGCGCTGCCCGGCGTCGAGCTGCGTGAGATGCCCCGCAGCCAGGAGAAGTCATTCTGCTGCGGCGCCGGTGGCGCGCGGATGTGGATGGAGGAGAAGCTCGGCACCCGCATCAACGCCAACCGTACCGAGGAGGCGGTGGCGACCGGGGCCGACCGGATCGCGGTGGCTTGTCCGTTCTGTCGCGTCATGCTCTCCGACGGCCTCGTCGGCAAGCAGGCCGAAGGCACAGCTCGCGGAGAGATCGAGGTCGTCGACGTGGCCCAGGTGCTCCTCGCGGCAGTTCAGCGCGGTGACGAGCCGGTCGTCGACACGCCGCCGGCCGGACGACTCCCGTCCTGAGTGGTCGGCGCGGCGGCGCCGGTTGTCGTCCCTGGTGCGAACGACGTCGGGTGTGTGACGCCGATCATCTTCGTTTTCACCCCGTCACAGGTAACAATCGCTCAACGCGAACAAGGTCCGTGCTGAACTTCTGCCGGAATTCTTAATACCCACTACCTTTGTCCAACGTGCCACCTTCCCTCTTCTGTGGAGTCAGTAATGATCATCGGTGTGCTCAGGGAGTCCCACTCGGGGGAGTCGCGGGTGGCGGCGACGCCCGCCACCGTGGCGGCGTTGGCCAAGCTGGGTTACGACGTGGTGGTCGAGTCCGGCGCCGGTCTCGCGTCCTCGTTCTCGGACGAGGCGTACGCCGAGGCCGGCGCGACGATCGGTGACGCGCTGAAGGCCGACATCGTCTTCGCGATCAACCCTCCGTCCGCCGAGCAGCTCGACCGGCTACCCAAGGGCGCCACGTTGATCGGCATGCTGAACCCGCGCCTGAACCCGGACCTGGTCGAGGACCTTTCCCGGCGACCGATCACCGCGTTGGCGATGGACGCCGTACCGCGGATCTCGCGCGCCCAGTCGCTGGACGTGCTTTCGTCGATGGCCAACATCGCCGGCTACCGGGCAGTGGTGGAGGCGGCGCACGTGTTCGGCCGGTTCTTCACCGGGCAGGTGACCGCGGCGGGCAAGGTGCCGCCGGCCAAGGTGCTCGTTGCCGGCGCGGGCGTCGCGGGCCTGGCCGCGATCGGTACCGCCGGCAGCCTGGGCGCGATCGTACGGGCGACGGACCCGCGGCCGGAGGTGGCCGACCAGGTCAAATCGCTGGGCGGCGAGTACCTGGCCGTCGAGACTCCGGACGTGGAGGTCTCCGCGACCGGCTACGCCAAGGAGATGTCGGACGACTACAACGAGCGCGCTGCCAAGCTGTACGCCGAGCAGGCCAAGGACGTCGACATCATCATCACCACGGCGCTCATTCCGGGGAAGCCGGCGCCACGGCTGATCACCGGCGAGATGGTCGCCAGTATGAAACCGGGCAGTGTCATCGTCGACATGGCCGCCGCCAACGGCGGAAACGTCGAGGGCACCGTCGCGGGCGAGGTGGTGGTCACCGACAACGGCGTGACGATCATCGGGTACACCGACCTGGCGGGGCGCCTGCCCGCGCAGGCGTCCCAGCTCTACGGCACCAACCTGGTGAACCTCATGAAGCTGCTGACGCCGGACAAGGACGGACAGCTCGTGCTGGACTTCGAGGACGTCGTCCAGCGCTCGATGACCGTCGTACGCGACGGTGAGCTGACCTGGCCGCCGCCTCCGGTGGCGGTGTCGGCGGCGACGCCGGCCGCCTCTGTGACGGCCGCCCCGACCGAATCGCACGAGAAGCGTCCGGCCTCGCCACGACGGCGGCTGGCGCTGGTCGGGGCCGGCGCGGCGGCGCTGTTCTGCGTCACGGCGCTGGCGCCGGCCGCCCTGCGGGGTCATCTCACGGTCTTCGCACTGGCGATCGTCATCGGCTACTACGTGATCGGGCACGTGCACCACGCCCTGCACACGCCGCTGATGTCGGTGACCAACGCGATCTCGGGGATCATCGTCGTCGGCGCCCTGCTGCAGCTCGGGCATGGTGACAACATCGTGACCGCGCTGTCGTTCGTCGCGATCCTACTGGCCAGCATCAACGTCTTCGGTGGCTTCGCGGTGACGCGCCGCATGCTCGCCATGTTCTCCAGGAGCTGATCTGATGACCATCGAAACGGTGGCGCAGGCGGCGTACATCGTCGCCGCCCTGCTGTTCATCCTGGCGCTGGCCGGTCTGTCCAAGCACGAGACCGCCAAGGCCGGCAACGCGTTCGGTATCGCCGGAATGGCGCTGGCGCTGGCGGCGACCATCGCGCTCGCGGTGGATCATGACATCAGCGGCCTCGGTCTGACCCTGCTGATCGTGGCGATCCTCATCGGCGCCGCGATCGGACTGTACCGGGCGAGCAGGGTCGAGATGACCGGTATGCCCGAGCTGATCGCGCTGCTGCACAGCTTCGTGGGTCTGGCCGCGGTGCTCGTCGGGTGGAACGGGTACCTGCACGTGGAGGCCGACCCGGGCGATGCCGAGGCCAACCTGTTGCGCGCCCAGCACATGCTCGGCATCCACAGCGCCGAGGTCTTCATCGGCGTGTTCATCGGCGCCGTGACCTTCACCGGCTCGATCGTGGCCTTCCTGAAGCTGTCTGCCCGGATCAAGTCCAGCCCGTTGATGCTGCCGGGCAAGAACATCCTCAACCTCGGTGCGCTCGCCGCGTTCGGCGTGCTCACGGTGTGGTTCGTCATTCAGCCGCAACTGTGGCTGCTGATCGTCGTCACCGTGATCGCCCTGCTGCTGGGCTGGCATCTGGTCGCCTCCATCGGCGGCGGCGACATGCCGGTGGTCGTGTCGATGCTCAACAGCTACTCCGGCTGGGCCGCCGCCGCCTCGGGCTTCCTGCTCTCCAACGATCTGCTCATCGTCACCGGTGCGCTCGTCGGCTCTTCGGGCGCCTACCTGTCCTACATCATGTGCAAGGCGATGAACCGGTCCTTCATCTCGGTGATCGCCGGTGGTTTCGGCATCGAGGCCGGGCCGGCCGACGACACCGACTACGGCGAGCACCGGGAGACCACCGCCGAGGAGGTCGCCAAGCTGCTCGCCACCGCCGACTCCGTGATCATTACTCCGGGGTACGGCATGGCGGTCGCCCAGGCGCAGCACGGCGTCGCCGAGCTCACCCGCAAGCTCCGCGAGAAGGGCGTCAACGTCCGCTTCGGTATTCACCCCGTGGCCGGCCGCCTTCCCGGTCACATGAACGTGCTGCTCGCCGAGGCCAAGGTGCCATACGACATCGTCCTCGAGATGGACGAGATCAACGACGATTTCGCGGGTACCTCGGTCGTGCTGGTCATCGGCGCCAATGACACCGTCAACCCGGCGGCCACCGAGGACCCGGGCAGCCCCATCGCCGGCATGCCCGTCCTCAGGGTGTGGGAGGCCGACAAGGTCATCGTGTTCAAACGCTCGATGGCCTCCGGCTACGCCGGGGTGCAGAACCCGCTGTTCTTCCGCGAGAACAGTGCGATGCTCTTCGGTGACGCGAAGGAGCGGGTGGAGGACATCCTCCGCGCTCTCTGACCGCCCGGGAACGGCGGTAAGCGGCCGCTGTGCGTGGCTGACTGTTCGGAATACGGGCTGACCGTCCTGCGGTTTCTCGGTTCGCGGCCCCGGTCCTGGGGCCGCGAACCGGCCGCTCGTGCGCTCCCCAGGCATCTACCGGTGCTCGTCGGCGTCCGTCCCTTTTGTCATTCGTTGTTGTCGTTTTCCGTTCCATGACCGTTCAACTCGCGGCCCCTGCCCGGGTCATTTTGTAATCCCTAACTTCGTAACAGCCAACGAAGAGAGGGATCAATGGATACCGCCCTCGCGGTCCGGGCTCGCGGGATCACGAAATGTTTCGGCGCTGTCGTCGCGCTCGACGGCATCGACCTGGATGTGCCGCAGGGGCAGATCCACGGCCTGGTCGGGCCGAACGGCGCCGGCAAGACGACCTTGCTCGGTCTGTTGCTGGGCCTGGCCGTCGCCGACAGCGGCCGCCTCGAGATCCTGGGCACGCCGGTCGGGCGGGTGCTCGCCGCTGGAGACGGTGTCGCCGGCTTCGTGGACGGGCCCGGTCTATACCCCTCGCTCACCGCCCGGCAGAACCTCGCCGCGCTGGCCGCTCTCCGTGGCCGCGCCGCGCGGACGGCGGGGGTCGACGCCGTGCTCGACGAGGTCGGGCTCACCGATGTCGCCGACGACCGGGCCCACGGCTTCTCCCTCGGCATGCGTCAGCGGCTCGGGCTCGCCGCCGCCCTGCTCACCAGGCCCCGGCTGCTCGTGCTCGACGAACCTGCCAACGGTCTCGACCCGGCCGGCAAGAAGCACGTACACGGTGTCCTCACCCGGCTCGCGACGGACGGAACCAGCGTCGTGCTCTCGAGCCATCGCATGGACGACGTTGAGGCGCTGTGCTCCGAGGTCACCATCGTCGCCACCGGACGGGTCGTCTTCTCCGGGCCCCTGAGCAAGCTGGCCGCCGAGAACCGTGAGCTCGACTACCGGCTGCTCACCTCCGACCCGCGGGCCGCCCGCCGGCTGGCTGTCGACACGGCCGGGATCCGTGTCGTCGACGACGCCGGGCCGCCGCACGACGCCGAGGTGCTGGTCGTGCGCGCGCTGGTGCCCGCCCTCGACGAACTGGTGATGCGGCTCGTGCGCGCGGGCATCGCGCTGCGCGCGCTCGTACCCGTGGCGTCGCCGCTCGAGGCCGCGTTCCTCGCCCTCACCGAGCAGCAGGGGACCACCCGATGACCACGACCGTCGCCGCCGACCGCGCTGCCGGTGCCCGCCGCGTCCCGGTGGCGCGCGGCTACCGCTTCGAGCTGGTGAAGCTGGTCTCACAATGGCGGATCCGCTTGCTGGTCCTCGCCTGCTGGATCGCGCCGGCGCTGTTCGTCGCCGCGGTGAGCCAGCAGAGCTCGCTGCCCGTCGACACCCTCTTCGGTCGCTGGATGCACGCCACCGGGTGGGCCGCGCCGCTGGTGATGCTCGGTTTCGCGGGCACCTGGGCGCTCCCGCTGCTGACCTCGGTGGTCGCCGGCGACGTGTTCGCCTCCGAGGACCGGCTCGGCACCTGGCGCCACCTGCTCGTGGCGGTCCGGTCGCCGCGACGGATCTTCGTGGCGAAGGCGCTGGCCAGCCTCACCGTCATCCTGCTGCTTGTGGCCGGGCTGGCCGGTTCCAGCGCGGCCGGCGGGGTCGTGGCGGTCGGCAACCAGCCGCTGGTCGGCCTCGACGGCCACCTGCTGACGCCGGCGGACGCCGCCGGGCAGGCCCTGCTCGCCTGGGTCTGCGTACTCGCTCCGACCCTGGCCCTCGCCGCGATCGGGCTACTCGGGTCCGTCGCGCTGGGGCGGTCCCCGATGGGACTGCTGCTGCCCGCGCTCGTCGCGCTCGTGATGCAGCTCGCCCAGATGCTGCCGCTGCCCGTCGCGGTACGCCTCGCCCTGCCCGGCTACGTCTTCATCGCCTGGACCGGCCTGTTCACCAGCCCGGCACAGCTCGGCCCGCTCCTGATCGCCATCGCGGTCAGCGTGGCGTGGGCCGTGACCGCGACAGCGCTGGCTTACCGGCTCTTCCTGCGGCGTGACTTCACCAACCTGGCCCACGACGGCTCGGGGCGCCGCGCGGTCACCGCCGGCGTCGTGCCGCTCGTCGGCCTGGTCGCCGCGACGATCGCGGTCGTCGCCGCGGCGACCGGGGCCACCGGTTCCGGGATCGAGCAGGACAAGGTGCAGCGCTCGGTCGCCACGGCATTCGCCCACCTCTACCGCATGCAGACCAGGCAGCTGGGCCGCCCCGACGTCACCGAAGCGCAGCTGACGGCCACGGCGACGTGCGGCAAGGGCGGCGGCAAGCTGGCCGCCCAGGGGCCGGGCAACGACTGGCGTTGCGTCGTCTCCTGGCATCTCCCCGACGTCGAGGCCACCGGGACGGCCATCTACCAGCTCGACGTCACCGCAGACGGGCGGTACGTCGCCGACGGCGACGGACCGAAGGAGGTCAACGGCTACTTCCTGGTGCGGACCCCGACCGGGGACGCACCGAACCCGCTATGGCAGTTCGACGGGAACGTCGAACTGCTCCCCAGCACCCGGAGGAAGGGATAACTCAATGCAGGTAACACGCCGCAGACGGCGTGTCGAGAAGGACCACCCCCGCCTTCTCGGTCGACGCATCGGCAGAGTACCCCTCGTGACGGCAGGCACCACCGCTGTCGCCGTCGCCGCCAGCACCGGCATCGCTTTCGCCTCGACGTACCGGTTCGGCACCGACCAGGTCGGCCAGACCACCAAACAGGGCCTGGTCGTGTCCGCCGACCAGTACATCAACCCGATCGGCGAGCGCCTCGTCATCAACAACGGCAAGATCATGTCGTCCGCGGTCAGCCCGGACGGCACCCACCTCGCGGCCTCGGTCGCCGACGGTGGAATGGCGCTGGCCATCGTGGACCTCAAGAGCTGGAAGGTGCAGCAGCTCGTCGGCAACAACGCTGCGGCAAACCTCCGCATCCCCGGCAACGACGTGGGCCAGGAAGGCCCCACGTACTCGCCCGACGGTAAGCAGCTGTGGCTGGGCCAGGCCGACGGGTACCGCACGTTCACCGTCACCGCCGACGGCACCCTCGCCAACCCGGCGTTCATTCCGATCCCGAAGGACGGGCCCAACCGCGCGCTGGTGGGTGAGGCGGTGTTCTCGCCCGACGGCTCCACCGTGTACTCCGCGGTCAACGGCCAGAACCGGGTGGTCGCCATCGACGCGGCGACCGGGGCCGTCCAGCGGAGCTGGGCCGTGGGCAACGCCCCGCGTGACATGGTCAAGGTCGGTACCAAGCTCTACGTCAGCAACGAGGGCGGGCGGAAGGCGTTGCCCGGCGACACCACGATCAACTCCTACAACACCCAGGTGCCGGCCGACCCGGTCACCGGTGCCACCACGACCGGCACGGTCGGCGTCATCGACCTGGCGAACCCGGCCGCGCCCGTCACGAGCATCGACGTCGGTCTGCACCCGACCGCCCTGTACGCCAAGAACGGGGCGCTGTTCGTCACCAACACCGCCACCAACGACGTGTCGGTCATCGACACCGCCCGCAACAAGGTCGTGCAGACCATCGCCACCCAGCCGTGGCCGGAGGCGTCGGTGGGCTACGAGCCCGACGCGGTGACGCTCACCGACGACGGTCACCTGCTGGTGACGCTCGGCCGCGCCAACGCGGTCGCCGTCTACCGGTACACGACCCCACTGGAGCCGGTCAGCTACGTCGGCCTGCTCCCGACGGACTACTTCCCCGCGGAGATCGCAGTCGTCGGCAAGGACGTGCTGGTATCCAACACCCGCGGTATCGACGCCCGCCGCCCCACCAACACCGCCGCGCACGGCACCCACGACACGACGTCGAGCCTGCAGCGGTTCAAGCTGCCGAGTGACGGCGTCATCAAGTCCTACACGGCCAAGGTCTTCCAGCAGAACGGCTGGACCGCCAACTCCGTCGAGCTGGCCAAGGGCAAGGGCAAGGCGAAGCCGGTGCCGGTCCCGCAGCGTATCGGCGACCCCTCGACGATCAAGCACGTGTTCCTGATCGTCAAGGAGAACCGGACCTACGACCAGGTCTTCGGTGACGTCCCGCGCGGCAACGGCGACCCGACGCTGGCGCAGTTCGGCGAGAACGTGACGCCGAACCAGCACGCGATGGCGAGTCAGTTCGGGCTGTATGACAACACGTACGACATCGGTACGAACTCCGCAGAGGGTCACAACTGGCTGATGCAGGCCGACGACCCGGAGTACACCGAGTCCTCGGCCGGTGAGTACATCCGCAGCTACGACACCGAGGACGACGCTCTCGGCCACCAGCGCACCGGCTTCCTCTGGACCGGCGCACAGGCGGTGGGGAAGACCGTGCGGGACTTCGGAGAGTTCCACCAGTTCCTGACCAAGCCGGCCGACGCGAGCTGGCAGAACCTGTACTGCGACACCAAGAACATGGCGGCGACCGGGCAGGACACCGCCTACCACCTGGTCTCGTCCTCGCCGATCCCGTCGCTCAACAACGTGTCGGTGCCGGCCTTCCCGAAGTTCGACACCGATGTCCCGGACATCTACCGGTACGAGATCTGGAAGCGTGACTTCGCCAAGAACGGGCCGGCGAACCTGAACATGTTCTGGCTCTCCAGCGACCACACCGGTGGTGCGCCGAACGCGGCCGCTCAGGTCGCGGACAACGACCTCGCGGTCGGCAAGATCGTCGACACGATCTCGCACAGCCCGTACTGGAAGGACTCGGCGATCTTCGTGGTCGAGGACGACTCCCAGGCCGGCCTGGACCACGTCGACGGCCACCGCGCCCCGATCCAGATCATCAGCCCCTGGGCCCAGCACGGCGTCGTCGACAGCCGCTACTACTCCCAGATCACAATGATCCGGACCATCGAACAGATCCTCGGGATCCACCCGATGAACCAGAAGGACAGCGCAGCCAGCCCGATGCGTGCGGCGTTCACCAACAAGCCCGACTACACGCCGTTCACCGCGCTGCCCAACCGGACCTCGTTGACCGCGGGTCTGAAGACCCCGCCCGCCTGTGGCGTGGACACCCCGGCGCCGCAGGACCCCAGTGCCGCGCCCGCGCCGTCGGCGACGGTGCCGGCGGACAAGCAGCAGGTGGCGGCGCAGTGGGAGGCCTGGAAGTCGCACCAGCGGCTGACCGGGCCCGACGCCAAGCCCGACTTCGCGAACCCCGCGCAGATGAACCACTTCACGTGGTACCAGACGCACGACTGGACGAAGCCGTACCCCGGCGAGGGCAAGATCTACGCGCCGGACCAGGTGCCGGGTGCCTACCTCCCGTCGTCGGAGTCCGACGGCTGACGGCGGGCTGATCGCGTCAAGGGGCCCCTGGCCGGCGTTACCGCTGGCCAGGGGCTCTTCCGTCCCAAGGCGGGCGGCGGCTACGGCGCGTCATTGATCATTTAATTGTTCACCTCATTGTCTCCTGCGGACAACTTGGACAAAACCGGTCTGTTCTCGAAGGCTCGGCAAACTCTCCGCGGTCGCGTCGTCGGCGCGGCACAGGTACCGACAGACCCGGAGCGTTGTCTTTGACCCCACATGGACGTCGTCATCGGCGCTGGCCGGCGAGCGTCCTCGCGCTGGTGGCGTTCGCCGCGACCGTGTTCGCCGCGCCGGCCCGCGCAGGAGCGCACCCGTTCGGTGATCCGCAGACCGTGGCCATCGCATCCGACGAGGATCGCCCCGAGGTCGTACAGGTGCGGTGGAAGGTCGGCGGCCTCGACGACCTGACCGTGCTCGGGGTCGCGCTCGGCCTGCTACCGCAGGACCGCGTCATGCTCGACGGCGCGGTCTTCTTCCGGGACTCGGACGCCGCGACGATCGGCCCGTCGCAGGAGTTCGCGGCCTACCTGCTGAAGCAGATCACGGTCGCCAGCGGCGGGCGGTCGTGTGCCGGTACGGTCCAGCCGCCGGCCGACCTCGCCAAGACCGGGGTGACCATCGATTACTCATGCTCCGCGCCGGTCGGCACGGTCACGGTCGCGGTGCGGACGTTGACCGACCTCAACCCCGCCTACCAGACGTTGGCCACCGGTCCGGCCGGCGAGCGCGCGGTGTACCGGTCGGGTCAGTACGCCCACGACTGGGTCCTCCGGGACGCGCCGGCCACTTCCGGTACGAACCTCGGCCGCAGCGCCGCCGTCCAGATCGCCGCGGTCGTCGGCGCCGGGCTGCTCGTCGCGGTCGCCGCGCTGGTGTTGTCACGGCGGTTGAAGCGACGGCGGTCCGTGGCATGACCGCAGTATTCGACGCCGCGTCCGTTTCGGACCGGCTGCAGGGCTTCCTCCACTCGCCGGGTGTGCCGCCGCTGGCGTTCCTGCTCGCGTTCGCCGCCGGTGCTTTCCACGCGGTGGCGCCGGGACACGGCAAGAGTCTGGCGGCGGCCTACCTCGTCGGGGCGCGCGGCCGGATCCGCGACGCCGCCTGGCTGGGCGGCTCGGTGGCGGTCATGCACACGCTCTCCGTACTGGTGATCGGCGTCGCGTGGACCTTCCTGTCGCTGGCGAACGTCATCCGGATGCAACAGCTCACGACCTGGCTGGAGCTGGGTGGCGGGCTGCTCGTCCTGGCCACCGGCCTCTGGCTGGTACGCCGCCACCTCCACGCCGCCGGCCACGGGCACACCCACTCACACGATCACCACCACGCGCATGACCACGACCACGACCACGACCACGGCAAGCGACCCGGCCTGCTCATGCTGGGCATCTCCGGTGGCCTGACCCCGTCGCCGGCGGCCTTCCTCGTGCTGGCGAGCGGACTGTTCATCGGACGCGCGGGTTTCGCCCTGTTGCTGGTGCTGACGTTCGGCATCGGCATGGCAGCCGTGCTGTTCGGCGTCGGCGTCCTCGCGGTCACCGGCAGCGCGGTGGTCGTTCACGGCGCCCGGTCGCACGCCGTCCTGCGGCTGGCCACACGGGTGGCCCCCGTACTCGCCGCCGGCGGCATCACGCTGTTCGGCGTCGGCATCGTCGCCGTCGCCGCACTCCACCTCATCGCTACCAGCTAAATCGCTATCAGCTAAGGAGACCCCGGACAATGACGCACCGACCACGGCGCATGGGGAGACCGCGGGCACACGTGCTCGCGGCCATGCTGGCCGTCGCGCTCGCCGGCGGATTAACCGCCGCGATGCCGCCTACCGCGGCGGGCGCGGAGAACGCGCCACCGGTGACCGGCGGCGCGCCGGCACTCAACCTGAGTGACGGACAGACCCTGGAAGGCACCGTCAAGGTCAACGTCGAACCGAGCGTCGAGAACGACTCGGTCGTCTCGCTGGCCGTCGACGGCCGCACCGTGGACGCCAAGCAGACCGCGGGCACCGCGCACTTCGGCTTCGACATGGGCAGCAACGGCACCGAGGCCCGGTACCACAACTACATCACGGTCAACGACCATACGGCCGAGGCCGACCGCGTCTACTTCCCTGACATCGCCGGGACCAGCGGCGCCCTCGACTTCCCCGGCGCGTGGCTGCACCCCGGCGTCAACACGGTCACCGTGCACGCCGGATGGAACTGGGTGGACACCACCAACACCGGCGCGGCCGGCGTGGAGCAGCTGCCCGACGGAGAAGGCCTGCGCTGCCCCAACTACGACGACTTCTCGCTGAGCAGCCTCAGCCTGAGCCTGCTCGGTGTCGTGGCCGACGGCGAGCAGAACAATTTCAGCTACAGCTTCGGCGACGGCACCTGCGGCAGCTCGCCGAAGCTGTTGAAGCAGGACCTGACCTTCGTCATCTCCGGCCAGCCCGGCAGCACCGCCGGGCTCAACGCCGACCTGGACACCACAACGCTGGCCAACGGCACCCACACCGTCACCGCGACGACGAAGTCGGGGGCCACGACCCGGGTCAGCGTCGGCGTCAACAACGCACCCGCCGGTGCGCCGAAGGTGACCCCGGCCGACGGCGCCGTCGTCCGCGGCACGCAGCCGGTACTCGCCGCCCTGCCGGGCGGCAGCGCCGGCACCGTTGAGACGCTGGCCATCGACGACAAGCCAGCCGAGAACGCCGAGACGCTCGCCGCCGGTACCGCCACCCTCGGCTTCACGGTCGAGGCGGGCAACTCGGTCGAGGCGAGGTACCACAACTACCTTCTGGTCAACGGTGCCCGCGTCGACATCGGAGGCGACTACGGCGTCAGCGGCGCGGAGAACGTGACGCTCAAGTTCCCCAACCGGTTCCTGCACCTCGGGGACAACGTCATTCAGGTCAAGACCGGCGACTACAACGGCACCCTGAACGGCAAGACCTGCGCGAACCACGATGACTTCAAGATCACCCGCAGCTCGGCCAATCTCGCGATCAGCACGGCCGGGACGGTGACCGCGGGCACGACGTACATCGTCACCACCGACGGCACCAGCGTGACGAAGGCCGCGACCACCGCCGCCTCGCTCGCGCTGGGCGACGGCACCTGCGGCCCCAACAAGGATGCCGAGTTCCACTTCGACATCGCCGGGGCGCCGACGGCGCGCACGATCGAGACCCTCGGCGCCGGCGGCGACGCGCACCTGCGCGTGTTCGTCGGCGGCAACGGCAGCGACAACGGGTACGACAACAAGGTCCTGATCAACGGCATCCCGCTGGACCTCGGCATCTGGGAGAAGGAGGTCGCCGACCTCTCCTTCCCGAACGAGTGGCTCGTGCCGGGCGTCAACGTCGTCGAGTTCGTCGCCGGCAGCGATCACGGCAGCGCCAGGCCGGGTGGCTGCGACAACTACGACGACTACACGCTGCGGGACTTCCAACTCGCTCCCGTCGGCGCGAAGGCGACGCAGCTGACCAAGGAGATCGCCGGGACCACCGTCACGATCGGCTCGGCGAGCTACCCCGCCGGCCAGCCCGTGACCGTGTACATCGGTGACGGCACCTGCGGCAGCAGCTTCAACGCCACGCTGGACAAGACGATCCTGGTCGACGTCGCGGGCGACAACGGCGCCGCGCTGCCGGCGCTCGGGCGTCGGGCGGACGTCGACACCACCCAGCTGTCGGACGGCGCGCACCGCATCAAGGCGGTCGTCGCGGGCTTGACCTCGACCCGTCAGTTCACCATCGACAACACCGCGCCCGAGATCGAGAGCAGCGTCCCGGCCGAGGGCCAGAAGCTGACCTCGACCGTGGCGCTCGTCGTCAAGGTCAAGGATGCCTCGGGCGTCGTCGGCAAGCCGGCGATCACGTTGGACGGCAAGACCGTCGCCCAGGGCGACCAGATCGGCCACGGCCTGCCCGCCGGGGACCACACGATCGCCGTCACCGCAACCGACACCCTGGGCAACAAGGCCACCCGGGAGATCCACTTCACCAGCGCGAACATCCCGGCCGTCCCGACCGACCTCAGCGCGACCGTGACCGGTACCAACGCGCCGTCGGCCACGCTCTCGGCAAAGGTTCCCGGCGCGGACGGCGTGCCGCTCACCGCCACGTTCACCAAGGCGGACGTCGTTCTCCCGTCCACCGGCTACCAGGGCGCGGCGACCGCGGTGCCGACCACGCTCGACGTCGCGCACGACGCGAACGTCAAGCTCGACTCGCTGCGCCCGCTCGACGGCCAGACCATCGACACGCCGTCCGGGCGGGACGTGGTGTTCCAGCGGTACGACCTGAGCGTCGGTAGCGCCGCGACGCCGACCCTGCGCTGGGAAGGCACCATCGATCCCGAGCGGGTCGTGGCGCTGCGCGTGTGGGACCCGGCCAGCAAGAAGTGGGTCGTGCTCACCAGCTCCCGCGGCCAGGCCGAGCACAACACCGTGCTGGCCGCTGAGCTCGGCACCGAGTACCGCGACGGCGGCACCGTGCACGTCCTGGTCACCGGCGAGGACCCGTTCGCCGACGACCTGTCGCCGCACGACTCGTCCGCCCAGAACGACAAGGACCACTTCGAGGACCCCGGCTCGTACGACTTCGCGATCGCGCACTTCACCGACACGCAGTACCTCACCGAGGGCGCGGCCGGCGGCACGTACGACAACTGGAACGGCAAGAAGGAGGCGTCGGACGTCGAGACCGCGGAGGAGCAGGCCATCTGGCAGGCGGCGTACCGCGACGAGACGCAGTGGATCGCCGACAACGCGAAGAGCCGCAAGATCGCGTACGCGGCACACACCGGCGACGTCATCGAGAACGACTACTACGACCCCCTCGCCAAGAATCCGGACGGCTCGCTGCAGCGCCCGGGCCTGAACGAGGAGGTCGACAAGGAGCTCGCGGTCTCCTCGAGCTACCAGAAGATCCTCGACGACAGCGGCGTCGTCAACCAGGTCATCGGCGGTAACCACGACACCCAGCTGGGCGCCGAGACCGGACCCGACTCCCGGTTCAGCAAGACGTTCAGCGCCGACCGGTACTACCAGGTGGCCAAGTCGTGGCCCGCGGGAGCCGAATACCACGCGTGGGACGAGCAGACCAACCCCGACGGCACCGTGACGCCCGGCAAGGACAACCAGAACAACTACCTCCTGTTCTCCGCCGGCGGCCTGGACTTCGTCGCGGTCGGGCTGTCGTACGGCGTCACGCCGCAGGAGGCCAAGTGGGCTGACTCGATCTTCAAGCGGTACAAGGACCGCAACGGAATCCTGTTGTCGCACGACTACCTGAAGCCGTCGTCCAACCCGGACGGCCGCGGCGCGGATTTCTCCGCACCGGACGGCTCACCGCTGTACAAGCAGGTCGTCGAGGCGAACCCGAACGTCTTCCTGGTCCTCGCCGGCCACGAGCACGGCGTGGGCACCAACCTGAAGACGGGCGTGGGCGTGACCGTGGCGCACAACGTCGTCGAGCTGCTGGCGGACTACCAGTTCTACACGGTCTCGGCCGGTGAGCTCTGGCCCAAGCTGGTCGACGCGAGCGGCAACATCGACGTCAACGGCGACGGCACCCCGGACCACAAGGCCACCGACCGGCTCCAGTTCGGCGCGAGCTTCCTGCGCCTGCTGCAGTTCAACGTGGCCCGCGCCGAGATGCACATCGACACGTACTCGCCGTTCCTCAACAACTTCGGGGCGACCGAGTACGACATCCGCCAGGACGGCAGCCAGACCAAGCCGAGGTACAACGGCGCGGAGGACAACCTGACCCTGCCGGTGGATCTCACCAGCCGCAAGACCTCCTTCTCCACCGACTCGCTGGCGGCGTACGTGCCGGCCGGCACCATCGGGACGGACCAGGTGCAGTCGAACGGGACGGCCACGGTCAAGTGGTCCGGGCTCACCCCGGGCACGTCGTACGGCTGGATCGTCGAGGCGAAGAGCGCCGACGGCGGCGTGGCGGCGGCGCAGCCGGCCGTCTTCCGTACCCCCAAGGGTGAGGCGACCGTGACGGCGACGTCCGCGCCGACCGACTGGGGCACGGCGGCGACGGTGACGGTCAAGGTGGCCGCGGGTGGTGTGCCGGCGACGGGCACCGTGGAACTGCGTGAGGGCAGCACGGTACGTGGCTCGGCCCCGCTGGCCGACGGCACCGCGACCCTCCCGCTTCCGGTGGGGCTGGCGGCCGGCAAGCACACGTTGACCGCGTCGTACTCGGGAAGTGACTCCCTCAACCCGGCCCAGGGGAGCGTCACGGTGACGGTCAACCTGCCGCCGGCGTGGAGCGCGTCGACGAAGTACGAGGCCGGCGACAAGGTCAGCTACCAGGGCAAGCCGTGGCTGTCCTTCCGGACCACCCAGCACCAGGAGCCGGGCGACCCGAACGGCGCGTGGCAGGAGCTGGCCATGACCGAGGACGGCACCACGATGTGGACGACGTCGCGGATCTTCGAGGCTGGGGACGTCGTGGCGTACAACGCCAAGACGTTCCGGGCGCTGCGACACACCCGCAACCAGCAGCCCGGTGATCCGCACGGGCCCTGGGAGGAGATCGCTCCGCCGTCGCCGGACAACGGACCCGCGACGTGGACGACGACGACGGCGTACAACACCGGCGACCGGGTGACGTACCAGGGTCACGTGTACGAGGCCACGAGGTACAACCGCGACAAGGCACCGGGTGCCCCCGATGGTCCCTGGAGGTTGATCAAGTAGCGGTATGAACGGCGCCGGCCGGGACCACACGGTCCCGGCCGGCGTCGTTTCCGGCGAAGAAGTCCCCGGTGGCACGTCCGGCGGCGCGGTCCACGGTGGCGCCGTGGCCGTGGCCGTGGCCCTGGCCTCGGCAGAGGGGAGGGCAGGCGAGCGCGGGTAGCCGGATTTCGGGCAAATGCCGGGATTGGACGCTAGCCTCGGTACGTGGATGAATTTGAATTTTATCGATGTCACAGCGCGCTGACGGATCCCGGCGAGCACGGTCTCCTGTTCGCCGAACTGCCGACCGACGTCGCGACCCTCGGCGCCATCGTGCGTGGCGTCGTCGTGCATCGCGACGAGACCTCCTGGCTGCACGGCTTTGAGCTGTCCACGCAGCGCCGCGACGAAGCGAACATCCGGTGGACGCGGGCCATCCTCGGCTACCTCGGCGATCTGCGGAAACGTTCCGCACCGCAGCGGTTCGCCGGCACCTGCCGGGACTTCTCCATCCTGCTCTGCGCGATGCTGCGCGAGGTCGGCGTACCAGCGCGGCTACGAGCGGGCTTCGCCAGCTACTTCCTGCCCGGCTTCTTCGATGACCACTGGGTGGTCGAGTACTGGTCGGAGGCGCACGGCTGGCGGTTGGCCGACGCGCAGCTCGCCGCCGGGGCGGCCGAGGCATACCGCGTGGACGTGGATCCCGTGGACATTCCGCGAGATGCGTTCCTCGTCGGCGGCCAGGCATGGCAGGACTGCCGCCGTGGCGACCGGGACCCGGGGCAGTTCGGCGTCAGCGGCATCGGACTCGCCGGCATGGGGGAGGTCCAGGGCAACGTCGTGCGGGACCTGGCCGCGCTCGCCAAGGTCGAGACGCTGCCATGGGACAGCTGGGGAGTCATCGGCCGCGGTACCGCAGGTACAGCAGGATGATAGCGGTGAGCGCCGCGAGCGCCGCCAGCACGGCCATAGTGATCTTGACGGCGCTGTACGGGCGCTGTCCCACCACCTTGCCGGTACGCCCGTTGACGAGTACCTGCCAGGTGCGGCCGGCGTACAGGTAACACGCGATCCACACCGGCAGCAGCATCAGCTTGAACATGATGTTGGAGTAGCTGGTGTTCACCGAATGCACGCGCTGCTCGTCGCCGCCGATGTCGCGCCGGCAATCGCCTTCGATGACCGGCGCCATCCGGGCCTTCGCCGCCTCCAGGCCCGCCTCCGGCTCGGTGTCGTACCGCAGGGTGCGGAACCCGGCGAGGAAATCCGGCTGGTACGGCTGCGCGTCCTCCAGCGGCCAGGGGGCGAGCGCGTCCAGCTGCTTGTCGGTGACGTGTCCGGTGGCGGGCACCAGGACGTCGTCGAAGTCGCGCTGCACCGTCCCGCTCGCCGGCCACCATCGGGTCTTGCGGACCTGGCGGGTCCGGGTCTGCGTCTGCCCGTTGACGGTCTCCGTGTAGGTCTCGGTCACCCAGTAGTACTCGCCGCGCTCACCCAGGTAGTTGCTGACCGTGTGGCAGTCGTACGTCCAGTGTGGCAGGTAGGTGCCGGCCACCGATTCCGTCTCGGTCACCTTCTTCAGCCGGGACGGCGCGAACCAGCGCGAGGACACCCAGCGCCGCACCGCGGTACGCACGCCGGCGCGGTCGACGGTGAACGGCAGCACCGCTTCCGGGGCCACCTGGTCGCCCGCCGTCACATCGGCGACCAGCGGCGCGCCGCAGAACGGGCATGCCTGCGACACGTCGTCGCTCTCGGTCCGCGCGCCGCATTTCTGACAGGCGAAGACGTACTTGCCCAGCGACGCCACCGGCTTGTGGGGCAGGGCGACGAACTCCGCGTACGAGTGCTCGCGCACCTGCCGGCCGGTGTCGGCGAGACGCTGCTCGTGGCCGCAGTACGGGCAGCGCAGGACGTCCGTACCCGGTTGGTACTCGATGCGGGCGCCGCACCCCGTGCACGGGTACGAGTGCGCCGCCGCTGCCACCTGGTCGCTCATCGGATCAGGACTGCGGGAGCGGCGGCGGGCCACCGAAGACGGCTGTCAACTCGGGCACCTGCTGCGCCGGTGCCCACGCAGGCATCCCCGTCGTCCACACCAGCGTCGTCGGGGTCAGCGTGCCGCTCGCCACCTGCGCGGCCAGCTCGGCCAGGTCGAACGGCCCCCGCTGCTGGCCGCCCACGCCGACGTACCACTGCTGCTGCACCGGTAGCGGTGGTGGACCCCCTGGCCCGGCTGGCGCGGCGGGCGCGGCGGGCGTCTCCGGCGCGGCCGGCCTGTTGAGGCTCGCCGCTATCTGCTGGCCGACCGCCATCCCCAGGCCGAGGCCCATCCCTTCACCCGCGCCGCCGCCCGGGTTGCGCGCCGCGTCCCCGATCGCGTTCGCCGTCTGGAAGCGGGTGTACCGGTCCAGGTCGCCCACGATGCCCATCTGGGTGCGCTTGTCGAGGGCCTGCTCCACCTCCGGCGGCAGGGAGATGTTCTCGATGATGAACTTGGGGATCGCGATGCCGACCGACGCGAGGTCATCGCTCAGCACCCCGGCGAGGCGGTCGCCGATCGTCTCCTGATGCGCTGCGAGGTCGAGGACCGGCACCTGGGCGGTGGCCAGCGCGCCGGCCAGCCGGCCCACGATCATCTGCCGCAGGTACCCCTCCACCTCCTCGGTGCGGAACTGCTGGTCGGTGCCGACCAGTTCGCGCAGCAGCTTGGCCGGGTCGACGACGCGGGCGGAGTAGGCGCCGAACGCGCGCAGCCGCACTGCGCCGAACTCGGGGTCCCGGACGATGACCGGGTTCTGGGTGCCCCACTTCAGGTCCGTGAACTGCCGGGTGTTGACGAAGTACACCTCGGCCTTGAACGGCGAGTTGAAGCCGTACTTCCAGCCCTTGAGGTCGGAGAGGATCGGCAGGTTGGCGGTCTCGAGCGTGTACATGCCGGGGCCGAAGGCGTCGGCGATCTGGCCCTCGTTGACGAAGACCGCCGCCTGCGACTCGCGGACGACGAGCTGGGCGCCCATCTTGATCTCGTTGTCGTGTCGCGGGAAGCGCCAGACGATCGTGTCGCGGCTGGCGTCCAGCCACTCGACGATGTCGATGAACTGGCCTCGGATCTTGTCCATCAAGCCCATAAACGGCCTCCCACGGTGCCCTGGCGTATTGATCACGCCGAGCGAACAATAACAACCTCCAGCAACGGTAGGGGGTTGGTCGCGCGGGCGGGGGTCGGTTTCGGGTGCGGCTGACGACCGGCTACGGCCACGTCCGCCGCCGGCCGGCTATGCGCGGTCCGAGGCCGGCCACACGTACGGCAGGTCGTCGGAGATGTCGCCGAAGAGCGGCCGGTACCACGCGGGGTCCTTGCGCACCAGCGCGGAGCGGTGGCTCAGGTGCAGGTCTTCGCGGCCCAGCCAGGGCGGAAGCTCGCTGGCGACGGCCAACTCCGACTGGGTGCGCACGGGACCCGCGTACTCGGCCGCGATGCTCGTCGCGCAGGTGTCGGGCCGGTCCGCGGCGCACCAGACGGCGCACACCTCGAGCCCGTACCGGACCAGGGCCTCCTCGTACCCGGTCCACATCCGGACCGCGGGATGACGCTTCCAGCCGTACTCCGGTCGTACCAGGGCCCGCAGCACCTGGAGCGCTTCGACGCGTTGCTTGCCCAGCCGCCGTGGGTCGAGCGCCACGGCGCTCGCGTGAAAGTCCGGGTACGGCAGAAACGTCTGCACCGAACGCCGGGTCTACCCGGTGGACCGCGGTGCATGACGACGACCGCGAACTTCTCGGTGCTCCGGCGGTCCGTCCGTACGGCTCGCTGCGTGGCGAGGTGACGAGCGGCCGCGCGGGAACCCTGCCCGGCTCGTTCCGATATGAGGCGTTGTGAAATCGGTACTTTCGGCAGCCGGGGCCTGTCCATGTTGCGATCGTTTATCAGTCGAACGTACGATGCCTGAATCTTGATTGATTCCAGAAAACGGGCCAGACTTCGGAGCGTGCCAACGACGTCGGACTTCGAGCGCATGCTGCGCGGGGCTGCGCTGCGTGTGACGCGTCCCCGGGTAGCGGTGCTGTCCGCGGTGCACGGCCATCCGCACGCCGACACGGACTCGATCATCGGTGTCGTCCGTGAGGATCTCCGTGAGGTGTCCCACCAGGCCGTCTACGACGTGCTGCGCGCGCTGACCGCCGCGGGTCTGGTAAGGCGCATCCAGCCGTCCGGCTCCGTGGCTCGCTACGAGGCGCGGGTCGGGGACAACCACCACCACGTCGTTTGCCGATCATGCGGTCTCATCGCCGACGTCGACTGCGCGGTCGGCGAGGCGCCCTGTCTGACCGCTTCCGACGACGGCGGCTTCTCGATCGACGAGGCCGAGGTCATCTACTGGGGCCTGTGCTCCGGTTGTTCCACCGCAGACAATTCCTGATCCCCTTGATCCGCCACATCACGGAAGGAACCCGATGTCCGAGAACCACGACGCCGTCGTCCATGACGCGGAGGCGGGCGCCGAGTCCCGCTGCCCGGTCGCACACGGACGCGCCCCCCACCCGACCCAGGGCGGCGGCAACCGCGGCTGGTGGCCCAACAGCCTCAACCTGAAGATCCTCGCCAAGAACCCCACCGAGCGGAACCCCCTCGGTGCGGAGTTCAACTACGCCGAGGCGTTCTCCGGCCTCGACCTCGCCGCCGTGAAGCAGGACATCGCGGAGGTGCTGACGACCTCGCAGGACTGGTGGCCGGCAGACTTCGGACACTACGGCCCGTTCATGATCCGGATGGCGTGGCACAGCGCGGGCACGTACCGCATCCACGACGGTCGCGGCGGCGCCGGCGCCGGCATGCAGCGCTTCGCGCCGCTCAACAGCTGGCCGGACAACGGCAACCTCGACAAGGCTCGCCGCCTGCTGTGGCCGGTCAAGAAGAAGTACGGTCAGCAGATCTCGTGGGCCGACCTCATGATCCTCGCCGGCAACGTCGCCCTGGAGTCGATGGGCTTCAAGACCTTCGGCTTCGGCGGCGGCCGTCCCGACGTATGGGAGCCCGAGGAGGACGTCTACTGGGGTCCGGAGACCACGTGGCTCGGCGACGAGCGCTACACCGGCGACCGGGAGCTTGAGAACCCGCTCGCCGCGGTCCAGATGGGCCTCATCTACGTCAACCCGGAGGGCCCGAACGGCAACCCTGACCCGCTCGCCTCGGCCCGCGACATCCGCGAGACGTTCTACCGCATGGGGATGAACGACGAGGAGACGGTCGCGCTCATCGCCGGTGGTCACACCTTCGGCAAGACCCACGGTGCCGGCCCCGCCGACCACGTCGGCCCGGAGCCCGAGGGCGCCCCGCTCGAGGAGCAGGGCCTGGGCTGGAAGAACAGCTTCGGTACCGGTAAGGGCGCCGACGCGATCACCAGCGGTCTGGAGGTCACCTGGACCTACCACCCGACCCGGTGGGACAACGAGTTCTTCCACATCCTCTTCGCCTACGAGTGGGAGCTGATGAAGTCGCCGGCTGGCGCGAACCAGTGGCGTCCCAAGAACGGCGCGGGCGCCGACATGGTGCCCGAGGCGCACGATGCGACGAAGCACCGCGAACCGCGGATGCTCACGTCGGACCTCGCCCTCCGGTTCGACCCGATCTACGAGCAGATCTCGCGGCGCTTCCTGGCGAACCCGGACGAGTTCGCCGACGTCTTCGCCCGCGCGTGGTTCAAGCTGACCCACCGCGACATGGGGCCGATCGAGCGCTACCTCGGCCCGGAGGTCCCGGCCGAGACGCTGATCTGGCAGGACCCGGTCCCGCCGGTGGACCACGAGCTGGTCGACGCCGCGGACATCGCCGCCCTCAAGGCCCAGATCCTGGCCTCGGGCCTGTCGGTGTCCGAGCTGGTCTCCACCGCGTGGGCGTCGGCGTCGACGTTCCGCGGTGGCGACAAGCGCGGCGGCGCCAACGGCGCGCGTATCCGCCTCGAGCCGCAGAACAGCTGGGAGGTCAACGACCCCGACCAGCTGGTCCGGGTGCTGCGCGCCCTGGAGGGTATCCAGGAGGCGTTCAACGCAGCCCAGACCGGTGGCAAGAAGGTCTCGATCGCCGACCTGATCGTGCTCGCCGGGTCCGCGGCCGTCGAGCAGGCCGCCAGGACCGCCGGCTTCGACATCGAGGTGCCCTTCACACCGGGTCGTACGGACGCGTCGCAGGAGCAGACCGACGTGGAGTCGTTCGCCGCGATGGAGCCGACCGCCGACGGGTTCCGCAACTACCTCGGCAAGGGCCTCCGCATTCCGGCCGAGTTCCTCCTGGTCGACAAGGCGAACCTGCTGACCCTGACCGCGCCCGAGATGACCGTCCTCGTCGGGGGCCTCCGCGTCCTGGACGCGAACTACAAGCGGTCGTCGCTGGGTGTCTTCACCGCGACCCCCGGTTCGCTGACCAACGACTTCTTCGTCAACCTGCTCGACATGGGCACGACGTGGAAGGCGACGTCCGAGGACGCGAACACCTTCGAGGGCCGTGACTCCGCCACCGGCGAGGTCAAGTGGACCGGCAGCCGCGCCGACCTCGTCTTCGGTTCGAACTCGGAGCTGCGGGCGCTCGCGGAGGTCTACGCGAGCGACGACGCGCGGGAGAAGTTCGTGCGCGACTTCGTCGCGGCGTGGGCCAAGGTGATGAACCTGGGTCGGTACGACCTGGCCTGATCCCGATGTCCAGGGGGCATATCCCGTTGAGGGATATGCCCCCTCGTCGTTGCCGGGTGACCGTCTGGCCACCGGCCGGCGGGCGCCATGGCGGGGTCTGCGCTTCGGGGCCGGCTCAGCCGCCATGGCCCCCGCCTGGCCCGCTGTTGCCGTGGCCGGGCTGCTTCTGGCGGGCATGTCCGCTGTTGCCGTGGGACTGGTGCTGGTCGGGATGCCCGTGGCCGGGCTGCTTCCGGCTCCGGTCGCCGTGCCCGCGTTCACCGGGGGACGTACCACCGGATCCACCGCTGGTGCCTGCCGAGACGCCGGCCGGATGGGCGGTGTCCTGGGTGGTGGCGGCCACGGTAACCGGGGTGGCCGTAGCGCCGGTGATCGTGGCCCGGCAGGGCGCGCCGTTGAGCGTGAACACCAGCGGAATCGGGTTGGACGTCTGGTAGCCGCCGGTCAGACCGGCTGTCGCCGTCGCACCGGCGGCGAGCGCCCCGGCGCCACGAGCGGTCACCGCGTGACCGGACTGCGTCCACTCGGCTCCGGTACCGCCGGTCAGTCGCTGGTCGGCGGGAAAGTCGAAGCGCAAGGTCCAGGCGTCCATCGACCGGGTGCCGCTGTTGACGACGGCGATGTCGACGCCGAACGTCCCGCCCTCATCGTTGCGGGTCTGGTAGCGCACCTCGCAGGAGACCGGCGGCGGCGGCGACGCGGCCTCCTGCTGCCGTACCGACAGAGCCTGCGCCGTCGACTGCGTCGTCGTTCCGACCCCTGCCCACGCGGACAGCCCGGTGACGGTGACGACGGCCGTCGCGCCCGCCGCGGCCAGCCGGGGATGGTGAGCCCACCACCGCCCGGCACTGACGGCACGGACAGCGCCGACCGGCTCCGTGGGCGCGTCCGCCGACGGCACCGCGTTCCAGGTCAGCGCGTCGTCGAGCGGAAGGGCCACCTGTATCCCGACGGCGGTCGACAGGGTAGCGGCGACCTCGTGCGCGCTCGGGCGGTTGTCCGGCGTCTTCGCGAGGCTGCGCGCGGCCACGTCGACCACCGCGGCGGGTAGCCCGGCGACCGGCGGAAGCGGCTGCGGTTCGGTGTACTGATGGGCCTCGATCATCTGCGTGACCGTGTCGGCCTGCCACGGCAATCGGCCCGTGAGCATGCGGAACAGCAGCAGGCCGAGGGCGTACACGTCGCTCGCCGGTGTGACCGCATCGCCGCTCAGTCGCTCCGGCGCCAGGTAGGCCGGGGTGCCGAGGATGGTCGTCGAACTGTCGGCGTCCGCGCCGGCCAGAGCCGCGATCCCGAAGTCGACCACCTTCACCCCGGCCGATGTGAGCATCACGTTCGCCGGCTTGATGTCGCGGTGCACCAGCCCCTGCGTATGCGCCGCCGCCAGGGCCGCGGCGACCTCGGCCGCCATCCGTACCGCGACCGGCCAGGGTACGGGCCCCTGCGCCAGCCGGACGTCGAGCGTGACGCCGTCAACCAGCTCCATCACCACGAACGGCACCCGGGCGCCGTCCGGCTCCACGGCCTCGCCGTAGTCGTACACACTCGTCACGTTCGGGTGGGACAGCCGAGCCGCCGCCTGCGCCTCCGCCCGGATGAGGTCCCGTGAGGCCGCATCGCCGGCGAACCGGCTGCTGAGCATCTTCACCGCAACGTAGCGCCCGAGCACCTCGTCATGGGCCCGCCACACCACCGACATGCCGCCCGCGCCCAGGCGGTCGATCAGGCGGTACCGGTCGGTCAACAGGCGTACGGCTACCATGAGCTTCCATTGCCCGCGCCCATGATTGTCTACACCTGTGATCGTCCGGCTATCGCCGTTCGGAATTCAGGTCCCGCACCACATACTCCGCTTGCGACGGTACCCAGTTCAACGCCCGCGCGAACGTCAACGCGGCCGTGATCTCAGCTTCCGTAAACCCGTTGAGCCGGGCGTGCTGGTCGTTGACGTCGTCGTCCACGATCCAGGTGGTGTCGGCCACGTGCCAGACGACGATCGGAGGATCGTCCGGGGTACGGGTAATGGTCCACCCGCCCACCTCGCCAGTGGGGTTGCGGCCATAGGTGAACCATCCATAACGCTCGGTCATGCTGCTCCCTGAACGACGACTGGCCTCGATCTTGATCATCCATCTGTTTGGTCAGGCCGTGGTCCCGAGCACGACCAGGTCCCGGGTGGTCCGGTTGAGCCGGTCGCCGCCGTCGGGGGTGCAGGCGACGATGTCTTCGATCCGCGCGCCGTACCGGCCGGGCAGGTAGATGCCTGGTTCGACGGAGAAGGCCATGCCTGGCTCCAGCGGCAGGCTCGAACCCGCCACGATGTATGGCTCCTCGTGGGTCTCCAGGCCGATCCCGTGCCCGGTGCGGTGTACGAAATACGGCCCGTATCCGGCGTCGGTGATGAGATCGCGGCCGACCGCGTCGAGCTGCTCGGCGGTGACCCCTGGCCGAACCGCCGTCGTTTGAAGTTGCTGCGCGCGCAGCAGGACCTCGTACAGGCGCAGGAACCCGTCCGGGGGCTGGCCGAGCGCGTAGACGCGCGTGGAATCCGAGCAGTAACCGTCCCCCGTGGTACCGCCGATGTCCACCACCACCGGCTCGCCGGCCTGGACGATTCGGTCGGACAGCTCGTGATGCGGACTGGCGCTGTTCGGTCCCGAGGCGACGATGACGAAGTCGACCCGCACGTGCCCTTCGGCGAGGATCGCCTCGGCGATGTCCCGCCCGACGGCCCGCTCGGTACGCCCGGGCCGCAGCCACTCGCCGACCCGCTCGTGTACCCGGTCGATGGCGGCCGCGGCACGGCGAAGCGCGTCGATCTCGGCTGGGCTCTTGCGCATCCGCAGGCGCTGCAGCACCTCGCCGGCCAGGCACTGCTCGACGTCGGGGAGGGCGGTGCGAAAGGCGATCGCCTTCTCGATCCACATCTGGTTGTCCAGCCCGACGCGGGTCATGCCGCGGGGCAGCCGGGAGGCGACCAGGGCGTAGGGGTCGACGGTCTCGGCCCAGCTCACCATGGAAAGTCCCAGCGCGCCTGCGGGTGAGGCGAGCGCCGCCGGCTCCTCGAGCTCCGGTACGACCAGAAAGGGGTCCGCGTCCGCGGGGACCGCGAGGCAGGTGCGGCGTTCGTAGGGTCGCGCGTCGTAGCCGGTGAGATAGCGCAGATCGGCGCCGGGCGTGATCAGTATGGCGTCGAGGCCGGCTGCGGCCGCGGCGTCGCGGGCACGGGTGAGGCGGTCGGCGAGATCGAGCATGGGCGTCTCCTCGGGCAGGCGGCTCACCGCCGAACGTTACGCGGCTCGGCCGACCCGGTCGCCGCGCCGGCTGCCGGCGGTGGACGGCTAACCCGGATTCAGGTCCTTGTGTACGGCGCGGGCAACCCTTTCCACTGTGGTGACTCCGTACGCCATCGAGGCGTTGTCCTGCGTGAGGACGACGATCTCGTACGTGCGGCCGGGGCCGGCGAAGCTGCCGATGCTGTTGATGCGCCACCCGTGCGTGGCGCGAGACATCCATCCGTTCTTCACCTGGATCCTGACGCCTGCGGGGGCTCCCGCCGGTACGCCCCAGCGCTGCCCCGGCACGACGCGGCTCATGAGGTTGAGCACGTAGCCACGGGAGGTATCGGTGAGGACGGTGTTCGCGTTGTCGAGCAGGGACAGCAGCTTGAGCTGATCGAGGCCGGTGATCTGGGTCAGGCCCCAGCGGCCGTCTGAGCCGAGGACCGTCTGGCTCATGCCGGCCAACTGGAGGAAGTGTTGGACGGTCGCGCGTCCGAGCTGGCGCCACAACGCGGTGGCGGCGGCGTTGTCCGATTTTGTGATCATGGCGATGGCTCGTTGGTCCTCTTGGTGGGTCAGCTGTCGATGCTGCTCCTGGGTCTGGCGGAGCAGCGCGGCGAGGATCGTCACCTTCACGACGCTGGCCGAATCGAAGTGCCGGTCCGCGCGCAGTCCGCAGGTGACGCCGGTGCCCGGATCGGCGACGGCGACGGCGACGGTGCTCGTGCGACCCGCGAGCGCGGCGATGATGTCGCGCGACACGGTGGCGGCGAGGCCGGGGTTTCGGGACGAAGCGCAGACGGCAGGCGCTGCGTCGGCGTGGGGCGGGCGGTCGGTGATGGCGACGCGCGAGTACTTCCCGACCGCCATGATCGTGGCGACCTTGTCCGTGGTGGTGTCGATGGTGGACACGCTGCCGGAGTTGGCGTTGGTGGGGTGGGCGGGCTGCTCCTGGGACACGGCGGTGACGGCTTGTGACGCCGCGAAGCCGCTCGCGGATGCCGAGGCGTTCCTATGTGTGGTGGTACGGGCTGCCGCACTGCCGGCCAGGGCGCCGCTGGCCGCCAGGGCCACTCCCACGGCGGACGCGGTGACGACGACCAACCGGGCGTGCCTGTTGAGCATGAACAACCCCCTGGTCTGGTTCGAGTGAGGATCGATGTGGGACGTTCTTCTCGCACGCGGCAAGTACGGCCTAATGCCTGTACCGCCCTATACACAAACCTTGGCCGTTCAGTGGGCGCAGCAACCGACATACCGCTTGCCCGGCGGTACCGCTCGGTCGGCCTTGCGGCCCGTCCCGCAGGTGCGCCCGCGCCGTGGGTACGACGTCGCCAGCTGGCCCGCTACCCGTCGCCGACAGGCCGGCGGGTGGCGAATCTCGCCCGCCCGAGGGACACATCGCAGGCCGCGGAGGGCCTATTGTGTGCGCTGCCAGATTGGATGATCAGAGAGGGAATCGTGGCCGACCAACCGCCGATCTCCGGTACGCCGCAGCCCGATCCCGACATTCCTCCACAGTGGCCGGCCCCGGACCAGCCTCGACCATCGCCGGCCCCCGACCAGCCTCCGGCGTGGTCCGGTCCCGCGCCGTTGCGGCCCGGCGGGTACCCGCCGCCCGCTGGCTGGTGGCCGGGCCCGTACCTGGATCCCGCCGACCCGCTGATCAGCCCCGACTACGGCGGCTGGTGGCGGCGTACCACCGCCTTCGTCAAGGGTCACTGGCGTACCCTGGCGACCCTCCAGGCCTTCAACGCCGCGGCATCGTTCGTGGTGCTCGGCCTGGTCTTTGCCGTCCAGGCCGTCTGGACCCGAAACCTGACGCGGACCCCGTTCGACCCGCAGACCCCGCTCGACCCGCAGACCCCGCTCAGCGGGCCTGACGTCTCAGCAGGCCAGGTGCTCGGCGGGTTGGGCCTCGTGTTCGCCGGTGTGGCCATCACGGTGTTGATCATGTTCGTGGTCCAGTTGGCCACCACGCACGTCGTGGTCAGCGCCGCATCCGGAGCGCCGGTGAGCGTTGCGGGTTCGCTGCGGGCGGCCCTGCCCCGGCTTCTTCCACTGGTGGGCTGGAGCCTGCTCGGTGGCGTGATCGTCCTCGGCGGCGTGTGCGCCTGCTTTCTTCCGGCGATCTACTTCGGCGCCGTCCTGTATCCGCTGCCGGTGGTGGTGATGGCCGAACGCGGCGGCATCATCAGCCGTTGCTTCACGCTCTTCAACAAGAATCTCGGCGTCTCCGTCGGCCGGATCGCTACCCTCTACGGGCTGAGCCTCGCGGGTGGAATCCTGACCGTGCCGGTCCAGCTGCTCATCCACGCCGCGGCCGGGACGGGCGCCAGCACCGGCGCGCTCGTTGGCGGAACGGTGATCAGCACGGCCTTCCAGGTCGTGGTGACCGCCGCGGTCAGCGTCCTGACCGGACCCGCACTGGTCACGGCGTACGCGGACATGCGGGCCCGGGTCGAGCCCGTCTCCACCGCCGTGCTCGCCGGCGAGGTGCTCGCCGGCTGACGTCTACGCCGACGCCTGGGTCAGCAGCCGCAGCTCGTCGTCGGTCAGCCGCAGGTCCGCGACCGCGAGCAGATCCGGCAACTGCTCGACGTTTCTGGCGCTGGCGAGCGGCGCGACGACGGTCGGCTGGGCCGCCAGCCACGCCAGCGCGACGGTCGCGACGGCCGTGGAGTGCGCCGCCGCGACCTCGTCGAGTGCGGCGAGGACCCGGCGGCCGCGGTCGTTGAGGTAGGAGGCCGCGCCGCCGGCCCGTGGGCTGTCGTCGGCGGGGGCGCCGTCACGGTACTTGCCGGTGAGGAAGCCGCTGGCCAGGGCGTAGTAGGGCACCACCGACAGCCCCTCGCGGGCGGCGAGGTCGCTCAGCCCGCCCTCGAACGTGTCCCGCTCGACCAGGTTGTAGTGCGGCTGGAGCGCCACGATCCGGGGCAGCCCCTCGGCCTCGGTGATCTTCAGCCATTCCTCCAGCCGCTGCACGCTGTAGTTGGACGCGGCGATGTAACGCACCTTGCCCTCGCGTACCAGCTCGCCGAGGGCGGTGACGGTCTCCTCCAGCGGCGTGTTCGGGTCGTCGAAGTGGGCGTAGTACAGGTCGACGTGGTCGGTCCGCAGCCGGCGCAGGGACGCGTCGATCGCCCGCCGGATGGTGGGGCGGGACAGGCCCTTCGCCTCGGGGTGCTGGCTGACCTTCGTCGCCACGACGATCTGGTCGCGGTTGCCACGAGCGGCCATCCAGCGGCCGATGATGGTCTCGGACTCGCCGCCCGAGTTGCCCGGTACCCAGGCGGAGTAACTGTCGGCGGTGTCGATGAAGTTGCCGCCGGCCTGCGCGTACGCGTCAAGCACCGCGAACGACCGCTCCTCGTCGGCGGTCCAGCCGAACACGTTGCCGCCCAGGGCGAGGGGGAATACGTCCAGGTCGGTGCTGCTGATGCGCGCCATGCGATCGGAACCTCTCGTGCTTTCGGCTGCCGATCACGACGTTAGCCGCGCTGTTGATCATGTTTGTCGCGCGGGGCGGGCGGACCGGTCGTACGTCACAGTCGAGTCAGGCCAGGCGGACCAGCATCTTGCCCAGGTTCTCGCCGCGCAGCATGCCGAGGAACGCGTCGGGAGCGTTCTCGATGCCCTCGACCACCGTCTCGTCGACCCGGAGCCGATCCTCCCGCAGCCAGCGGCCGACCTCGGCGAGGAAGTCCGGCGTCCGGTCGGCGTGGTCGCCGACGAGGAACCCGCGCAGGGTCAACCGGTTGCTGATGGCGAGCCAGAGGTTGCGCGGCCCAGACGGCGCCTCCGCGAGGTTGTACCCCGAGATCGCCCCGCACAGCGCGGCCCTACCGAACCTGTTCAGCGACGAGATCGCCGCTTCCAGATGCTCACCGCCGACATTGTCGAAGTACACGTCGATGCCGTCCGGCGCCGCTTCCTTGAGCTGTTCGGCGACCGGGGCCTTTTTGTAGTTGAACGCCGCGTCGAAGCCGAGTTCGCGGGTGAGGTACTCGACTTTGGCGTCGGACCCGGCGCTGCCGATGACCCGGGGGGATCCGCGCAGCTTCGCGATCTGTCCTGCGATGCTGCCCACCGCGCCGGCGGCGCCGGAGACGAAGACGGTGTCCCTCGGTCTCATGGCCGCGACGTCGAGCAGCCCCACGTACGCGGTCAGCCCGACCATGCCGAGTGCGCCGAGGTAGGCCGAGGGCGGTGCGGCGTGCGCGTCGACCTTGCGCGCCCTGGCCGCGTCGAGCAGCGCGTACTCCCGCCAGCCGAGTCCGTGCAGGACCAGGTCGCCGACGGCGAGGTCGGGGCTGTCCGACGCGACCACCTCGCCGACCGCCCCACCGTCAAGGGCTTCGCCCAGCCGGAACGGCGCGACGTAGGACTCCACGTCGTTCATCCGCCCCCGCATGTACGGGTCGACGGACATCACCAGGTTGCGGACGACCACCTGGCCCGGGCCGGGCGCGGGGACCGGCACCTCGACCAGCCGGAAGTTGTCGGCGGTGGGCCAGCCCGTGGGGCGGGACGCGAGGTGTACTTCACGGCTTGTCCGGTTCGCCACGGTCCTACGGTATGCCCGACCGGCGTCGGCCGCCCAACTGGTGAACGGCCAGTACCGGTCGCCCGCCGCCCGGCAGCCAGGTCGCTCAGTGGACCACGGAGGCGTACCAGCGGCGATGGACGATCGGTTCGACGCAGAGCACGGCACCGCCAGCGACCGAGCCCACGAGCAGGGAGGTAAAACCTCCACCGTTGAGTAGCGCGCCGAGGCAGGCCGCGACGATGGCGAGCGGTCGCAGCAGGGTCAGCGGTCCGAGGCCGACAACCATGGCGAGGGTGCTGACACGGAACGGCAGTACGAAGTAGGCGGCCAATGACAGCACCACGGTGGTGGCGTAGACCGCGAGCGGCCGCAGATAGCCTGCGCCACCGGCGGCGAGGGCAGCGTAGGCGAGGGCCGGATCGTCCGCTGTCAGCAGCACGGTACCCGCTGTCACGGCGGGAGCGAGGAGCAGGACGGCGCCGACGGCCAGGCCACGCAGCGCGGACCGGACGATGGCGGCGCGCTTGCGGATGCGGGCGTCGCGTCCGGCGTAGGCGCGAAAGCCGCTGAACGCCGCGTCGACGAGGCCGAGCGTCACGAGCGGCGCGGCGGGGGTCATCGGACAACCTCGGCCAACTGTTCCGGGCCGACCAACCTGCGGGAGGCACGTCCGAGGGCTCGACGCAGCGGGGCCTCCAGGTGAGGGCGGATCCCGAGGACGGGGCGCAGCGTGGTGCAGAAGGGGTTGGACATGCCTCGGGGTTCGTAGAGCAGCGGGCGTATGCCAGGGGCCGCGGCCGCCCGGAGCAGCGCCTCGTCGCTGTGGGCGCGCAACGCGGAGACGACGCCGTCATGGCGGCCCAGTGGGTGGCGCATCCTGGCGCGGTGGAACGCCCACGCACCGACGGGTGCGAGTCGGGTCGCGGCGATGTCGTAGTGGCAGAAGGCGAGAGCCGGGGAGCTGGCCTGAGCCCGGAAGAACTCCGCCAGGGCGGGACCCCGGAAGTGGTGCAGCACGCCGGTGGAAACGTAGACGGTCGCGGCCTCGGGCAGGTCGAAGGCGTTGCCGTGGACGAAGCGGCAGTGGAGCCCCTCGGCCCGGGCGAGGCGCGCGGCCTCGCCGACCAGGGCGGCGTCGAGGTCGACGCCGATGAGCTCGACGTCCGGGCCGAGCGCATGGGTGGCGGCGAGCCAGCGGATCAGGTAACCGAGGCCGCAGCCGACATCGACCAGGCGTAACGGCCGAGCGGGCGTGGCGGCCGCGCGGACCGCGGCCAACAGTGGGCCGAGCAGGTGGACCAGGCGTTCACCGATACGCAACTCCTCGCTGAGGCGCTGCAGTTCGGTGTGCACGCCGACCAACAACCGGTCAACGGCGTGCGGGTCGAGGACATCGTCACGACCGGTGGGCAGGCTGGCGACGATACGGGCGGCGCGATGGTCGCCGTGCTCCTCGAGTTGGCGGATCACGTCGCCGCGGCGGACCGGAAGGCGATCACCGCTACGCGGATCCGTAGCGGTGATCAGGTCGGATATCTCGAGGTGGGGCACGGTGACGCACGATAGCGGACCGGACGCTGCCGTAGCGCGGTTCGACCACTGCGTCAGGCCAGCTTGCGGCACAGCAGGGCGTCCGGCTCACCGTCGGGGGACCAGATCACCCGGCGGTACGCGACCCCGGCGACGTACTCGTCACCGGCGCACTGGCCCTTGTAGTCACCGATCGCGAAGTCGCCCCCGGGTGTTCCATCGGGCCGGTCGTCGCCACGGTCGAACCAGACGGTCCGGGTGGCGGTTCCCGCAGCGGCCGAAAGCTGCGTGCACAGTACCGACGACAGGTCCGCCCCGCGCGCGGAGTACCCCGTGACGGCCTGTCCCCGCGGACACTGGAGCTTGGTGAAGCCGTACGCCCAGTCGGCGTCGACGAAGGACTCGTCGCGTACGACCGTGTAGTCGGCGGCCACGGCCGCGTCGGTGCACAGTCCCCGGTACGCGGTGTGGCTCAACCCGGCCAGGCGTTCGCCGTCGGGGCAGACCGCCTTGCGGGCGCCCGGGTCCCAGTCCGGTTCACCGCGCATGTGCGACGACTGGTCGAAGTCGCCGTGGTCGAGCGTGAGCATCGACCACGTCCGCACCGGGTCCAGGTGTCCCGTCCGGCCCGGCGCGTCGATGAGGCGCTGCCAGTCGGCGGCCCGCCAGTCGTCGCCGTCGTGGAGGCCCATCCGGTGACCCGCGGCGTCCCAGGCCATCAAGGCCCAACCGTTCCCGTGGCGGCCCTCGTGCCAGCCGACCAGCGGCCAGTACGCGAAGTCGGTGTCGTTGGCGATCAGCAGGTCGACGAAGTTGTGGAACCAGTCCCGGGACTTCTGGTCGGTGTTGTCCCGGCCGCCCACGCCGAACTCACTGATCCACACCGGTGCGGTGAAGTGTTGCGCGTCGGTCTCCGCGACGTACAGTGCCTGCCGCCGCACCACGTCGAAGAGTTGGTCCCGACTCAGATCCTGATACCGGGGATCGTGGGTCTCGCCGATGCCCGTCGCGCCGCTGTGGTTGGGCCCCGTGTACCCGTAGAAGTGGGCCGAGTAGACGAGCTTGTGCGAGCGGACGAGGGTGTGTGACAGCTGCGCGACGGGCTCCAGCGTCGGCCGGCCGTGTGGAAAGCCGTCGATGGGAAGGCCCGTCCAGTTGATTCCCTCGACGATGATCAGGAGATCCGGGTTCGCCTCGGCGAGAATGCGGTCACCGGCCCGCTGCGACGCGGCCTGCCAGTCGTGGCTGTCACCGAGGCCCCAGTTCGGATCGTCGAGGATGCTGCGGCGCACCTCGTTGTACAGGTCGGCGCCCACCACCCGCTTGTTGCCGGCGTACCGGCGGGCCATGAACAGCCAGTCGTTCTCCCACCGGGCGTCGCTCTGGCTGGCGTTCCACCGCTCGTTGCCGTCGATGCCGCAGCACCACTTCGAGGTGTTGGTGTGGTTGTTGAGGATCACCGCGAAACCGTCGGCGGTCAGCGCCCGCACGACCTCGTCGTACACCTGGAGCGGCGTCCTGCCGCGCAGTTGAGGGTTGGCGGCGACCGACGCGTCGGGCACCGCCCGGGTGTCGTGGATCATCTCGTTGGAGAACGGCAGTCGGATGCTGTTGAGACCCAGCTCGTGAAAGCTGGCGATGATCTCGGCTATCGGCGCCCGGTCCAGCCCCAGGGGCATCTCGTCGGACTTCTCGCCGGCGTGGTTGTTGGCCGGGTCGTTCGGGTCTCCGCTGCCGGTCCAGGTGCCGCTGGCGCCGTGCCAGTTGCCCGCCTTCAGCTTGAACCGGTTGCCCCGTGCGTCGACGATGTACCGCCCGACCGTGCTCAGCGGGCCGCTCCACGAATCACCGAGACCGGCGCCGACCGGGTCGGCGGCTCTGCCATGACCCCGTGCGAGCGCGGGAGTTGTCAGGGCTGCCAGGGACACCAGGCATGACACGGTCGCGAGCGCCGCCATGGGTCTACGCACAGGACACCGCTTCGGTCGAATGCGAGCTGAGGGTCAATTCATCGTACATTATCGATGTAGTGACCGGTCGGCTCCGCGCTGGCCGGCGGTCCCGTACTACAGTGCCACTGTGGACTCCGCGGAGATCGACCGGCTCGTCATTCAGGGGCGCAACATCCAGGCCATCGCCGCGCTGCGCAAGGAGTACGGGTACACCCTGCGGGAAGCGGTCGACGCGCTCGATGGCCGCGTCCGGGCGTTGTCGCAACACACTCCGGTCGAATCCCGGTCGCCTAATGGGTCCAGTCGGCCAGGATCTGCTGCTGTGCCTCATCCAGCGTGATGTCGCCACGGCAGACCTGAACCTTGAGGGCGGTCTCTTCGCGATCCTTGTCCTCGGCCGCCTCGCCGCTGTCGGTGGTGCCTGCGCTGGTGCGTGGTTCGGGCCACAGGTTGTCCGGGTCGCGCGGGGCGCCGCCGAGTTCGAGCGGGATGAGGTGGTCCTCCTCCAGTTCCGAATTGGGGATGTCGGCCTCGCCGTAGGGGATCTTCTGGCGGTTCTTCAACGCCGTGGTGTAGCTGGCGGGTGGACGGATGGTGGCGGTCCAGCCGGTGACGCAGATGGTCGAGTGGATGGTCTCCTGGGTGACGCTCGGGTTGAGCGCGCCTGGTGTGCAGGCGGCATCGGCGGTGCCGTGGGCGATGGCGCACGCGGTTGCGGCGGGTTGGAGGTGCGCCGTGGATGCGGCGGTCGGCCAGGCTCCGGCGACCATCGCGATGGCGGTGCCGGTGGCGGCGGCGGCCAGTCCGATTCGTGCGGCTGTCATGTGCCAGACCTTCGGGTGCGGACTTTAACCATCGAAGCATATTAATATAATCGGTGGTTAACAGTCGCTGCACGTGCGGGTACGGCGCAGCCGTGGCCGGGAAGGGCATACCCGACCCGCGGAAATGCCCTTTCGTTGTGTCCGGGTTGTCAACCCGGCTGACGACGCCCGCCCGGCATGGCCAGCCGGGCGGGCGACCCGTCCCAACTGACGACCGTCCGCTGGGAAGCACGACGCCGGGAATCGCCGGAAGAAGCGGCGAACCGCCCCGGACGTCGAGCTCACAGAGTGGTCATGCCGCCGTCCACCCGGAAGATGGCGCCGGTCGCGAAGCTGGACTCGTCGCTGGCCAGGTACACCATGATCCCTTCGACATCGGCGGACGTGCCCGGCCGGCCGATGGGGGTCCGGGAGACGATCGCGGCACGTTCGACGGGGTCCGTCGAGATCGCCGTCACCAGCGAGGTTTCGGTGTACCCGGGCACGACCGTGTTGACGCGGATCCCGCGGGTCGCGTAGGCGGCGGCAACCGCCCTGGCCATGCCGTGGATGCCGGCCTTGGAACTGCTGTAGGCGGTGAAGTCCTTTCCTTCGCCGTTCAGTCCGGTGGGGGAGCCGGTGACGATGATCGACCCCCCTCGGTCGAGCATGGCTCGCACGGCGTGCTTGAGGGTCAGGAAGGTGCCGGTCAGGTTGATCGCGATGGTCTCGTGCCACGTCTCGAGGTCGAGATCGGCGATCTGTGCATCGCGGCCGAACAGCTGGACACCCGCGTTCGCGACCACGACGTCGGGCTGGAAGCCGGCCGCGTGTGCGCGGGCGAAACCGCCCTGCACGCTCTCCTCGCTCGAAATGTCCATCTCGATGGCGAGCGTGTTCCCGGCGTCGCCGGCGGCGACCGTGACGGCGTCATAGTTGCGGTCGGCGAAGACCACCCGGGCGCCCTCGGCGGCGAATCGGGTGGCGACCTGCCGGCCGATTCCGGATCCGGCGCCGGTGACGAGCGCCGTCTTGCCGGCCAGTCGGTTGGACATGGCGTTTCCTCCCTTCCGGATCACCGCTTGATGGCGTCCAGGTGCAGCATGCGCGTGAGTACCCGGTCCAGCTCGTCGTCGTTGAAGATCGACTTCCAGTCATCCTTGATGATCTTCTCGCGGCCGTAGTCCATCGCGATCAGGCAGGCGTCGGAGAACGGGTTGTCGCCCTTGAGCGTGTTGGCCAGTGCCACCTGGACGTGGCCGAGCAGCATGGCGCGGGCGGCCGCCTCCGGGACGCCGATGGTGTGGACGGTCTCGTGCAGCGCCTCCTTGAGCAGATCGCCCACCATGCACGCGACCGTCTCGACCAGGGTGGGCTCCAGGTAGGCGAGCTGCTTGACGGTCACCCAGTGGACATCGATCACCGGCGCGTACATCAGCCGGATGACCTCCTCGGCGACCGCACGCTTCTCCTCGTTGCCGGATTCGAGCGCGGCCACGACGTTCTGTGGCGCCGCGATGCCGCCGAACGTGTCGGCCAGTTCCTCGGGCGTGCGCCGCTGGAGGAACACCGAGGGGTGGCACGGGTGGGCGACCGCGTACTCGACGTCAGCGCGCTGGTGGAGCAGGTTCGCGTAGGCGGCCGCCGGGTCGAGGGTCAGCACCACGGTGCCCGGTCGCACCTGCGGCACCAGCTCCGCCGAGACGGGCGCGAGTGCGATGTCGGGGACGGCGAGAATCACCACGTCGGCGTCCGCCACCGCGGTCGCGCTGTCGGTGACCGACCGGCCGGCGTCGATGACGCGCTGCTGACCGGCGGGGGAGGTCTCCGCGTAGTAGACGGTGTGGCTGCTGCGCTGCAGGTTGTTCGACACCCGCATGCCCATCTTGCCGCCGGCGCCGACGACCGCGATGGTGAGGCTTCTGGTGGCGGTCGGTTCGGTGGTCATGCCTTGCTCCTCAGGTATTGAAGGTTGTGGAGGTTCCACTCGTTCTCGATGCGGATGGTCGTCTCGCTGTCGCCCTGCCAGGGCAGCCAGTGCTCGATGATCTGGTCGATGCCGCGCTCGTCCGGCCGGACGACCTCGACCATGTGGTCGTAGTCGAGCAGGCCCTCCCCGAGGGGGCAGCCGGCGAGCGTGAAGCCGACCCAACCGTCCTTGCGCGTGAAGGCGAAGTCCTTGACGTGGATGTTCCGGACGTACGGCGCGGTGATGCCGATGGTGTGGGTGGGGTGCTCCAGCGCCGCGACGGAGTTGGCCGGATCGAGGCAGATGCCGAGGTTCGGTGAGCCCACCGCCGCGACGGTGTCGACGATGGTCTGTACCGGAACCTGCTCGTAGGTTTCGAGCGCGAGCGTGACTCCGGCGCTTTCGAAGTCCGGCAGCACGGTTCCGAGCAGCTCGATGGCCTCGGCCTTGGTCGGTTTGTGGTCGACGGTGTTGAACATGCTGCGGACCAGGCGTACGTCGAGCCGGTCGGCGAGCCGCAGGTAGCGGCGCAGATGCTCCGGTCGCAGCCCCCGCGTTCCCAGTTCCAGTGCGACGCCACGGCGTTCAGCGTGCCGGCGCAGCTCCGCCAGTCGGGCGTCGTCGTAGGACTCGATGTGGGGGTAGTCGCAGATCTGGAAGCGCGTCACGTCCCAGTCGGCGGTCCGGTCGATCATGTCGATCAGGTCCAGTGGGCTGTCCGCGGTGGTCTGCCACTGCCAGAAGAACGCGTAGGTACTCAGTCCGACGGTCACGATGTCGCCTCCTGCAGGTGGACGCCGGTCAGGCCCGTGGCCTCGTCGAGGTTGCCGATCAGGACGCCGGCGCCGGTCATCGTGATCGTGGGCCCGCAGGGTTCAGACCTGAGACCCCGCTTCATGCGGATCGAGGCTGCCATTAGCCGGTCAACCTGTCAACCGGTTGACCAATATTGGTCAACCGGTTGCGTGGTACTCTCCCGCCATGCCTCCTGCCTTTCCCGCCTCGCCGTCCACGGCCGAGCTCGCCGCGGCGCTTGGCGGGAGCATCGAAGGGGTCACCGCGGTTACCGAGGTCGCGAGACGGTTGCTGGCCTACTTCACCAGTGGGGACATCGAGCCGGGCATCCGGCTGCCGGCCGAGCGGCAACTGGCCGCTTCACTGGGAGTCGGCCGATCCGCTATCCGCGAAGCGTTGGCGGCGCTCGAAATTCTCGGCGTGGTGACCGTTCGTCCAGGGTCGGGCACCTACCTCCGTGGCACCGTGTCCGAGCTGCTGCCGCAGACGCTGTCCTGGGGGATGCTGCTCGGCGAGCAGAAGACCCGGGAGCTCATCGGGGTGCGGCACGGTCTCGAGGTCCAGGCCGCCCGTCTGGCCGCGACGTCCATCACCGAGGACGGCCTATCCACGCTCGCCGGGCACCTGGCCACGATGAAGACCAACACCGGCACGTTGGACGCGTTCGTCGCCGCCGACATGCTGTTCCACCAGGAGCTGGCCGCGGCAGCCGACAACGATCTTCTCAGCGAGATGCTGCAGAGTGTCCGCTCCCTCATCCGGGTCTGGGTCGAGCGGGCGGTGGACGATCCGGAGCACGCCCAGCAGACCTGCCGGGAGCACGAGGCGATCCTCGCCGCCCTGCGGGCGCGCGATCCCAAGGGCGCGGCAGAGGCCATGAGCAGCCACATGGAGAGCGCCGGCGAACGACTCATCGCCGCTTCCGGGGAACCCCGCTGATCGGCCGGTCGCCCAAGGAGCCACGTGTCGTTACCACCGTCCACGAGGATCGACGATGATGCCCGGAAGTGACCTCGTCCGCAGCAGGATGGGCGGCGCGCCACGTACGTTGGCGCGCGGTCGCTGGTCGGTCGAGGTCCGCGGCGACGAAGTCGCCGACATCCGGTTCGACGGTGTCCACCTGCTGCGTGCGATCCGGCCCGTGGTGCGGGACCGCGACTGGAACACGGTGCCGGTCGCGGTGGTCTCCCAGCACCTCACCGACGCTGACGCCACCCTCGTCACCCGGCTGCGGTTCGAAACCGACGGTATCGCGTACGAGGCGACCACCAGGCTGCGTCTACACGACGACGAGCTCACCGTGGACTTCGACGGCCGGGCGCTGGTCGACTTCGAGCGGAACCGGATCGGGCTGGTCGTGTTGCATCCGGCCGCCGACGCCGGTCGCGCCGTTCGCGTGAAGCACACCGACGGCGGGCTCACCACCGGCTCGTGGCCGACCCACATCAGTCCCCATCAGCCTTTCCGGGACGTGGCCGGCTTCGAGTGGCGCAAGGACGGTGTCACCGCGACCCTGTCCCTGAGCGGCGACGTCTTCGAGACCGAGGACCAGCGCAACTGGACCGACGCGTCCTTCAAGACCTACAGCACACCGCTGAGCCTCCCGTTCCCGGTGGCGGTTCCCGCGGGGGCGGACTGCCATCAACACCTCCGGCTGGCGGCGGACGGGCGCGCCGAGTCCGGTGCCGGCCCTTCCACGGAGGAGCTGACCGTCTCGTCCACGGTCGCCGGTGTGCTCCCACCGGTCAGTCTGGGGGCGTCGCTGTACCCGCCGCCCGCGCGGCCGCTGGACGGCCTCGCCGCCTACGAGACGGTTCTCGTCGAGCTGGTGGGGGAGGAGGAGCGGTGGCCGGATCAGCTGCGGTCAGCGGCCCGGCAGGCCGATGCGCTGACCGCCCACCTCGACGTCCGTGTCGTCACGGCCGAACCGGACGCGATCGGCCGGTGCGTCGCCCAGCTCGCGGGCCTGCCGGTCGCTCGGCTCGGTGTGTTCGACCGCGACAGCCACGTGTCGGCTCCGGCCCTGTGGGGAGCCCTTCGCGACAGTGTTCGGCGCCACGGCTTCACCGGACAGCTCGTCGCCGGGACGCGCGCGCACTTCACGGAGTTGAACCGCAACATTCACCAGATTCCCGAGGACGCGGACGCGTTGACGTTCAGCGTCACCCCGCAGATGCACGCCACGGAGATTCCACACCTCATCGACAGCCTCGCGATGCAGCGGATCGTGGCGGAGAACGCGCGCCGGTTGGGCGGGGGGCGTCCGGTGCTCGTCGGCCCGGTCACGTTGGCTCGACGTTTCAACGCCGTCGCCACCACCGCTGCCCCCGATCCCGCCGTGGATGCGCTGCGGGCGATCGATCCCTTGCAACCGACCGACTTCACCGCCGCGTGGACGCTGGGGAGCGTCGCGTCCCTCGCTGCCGCCGGCGTGGCCGGCGTTTGCTACTTCGAGACCGGTGGACCCCGCGGGATCGTCACCTCCGACCAGACCGTGACTCCCGCGGGCAAGGTGCTCAACCGGATCGCCCGGCTCCGCGGACGACCGGTCCTGCGCTGTACCGCTCCTGACGGCATCGCGGCACTTGCCGTTCTGCTCGACGGCGGATCCGTGGAACTGGCCGTCGCCAACCTGTCCGCGACCGCGCGCACGATCACGGTGGGTGGTCCCGGTCGGCGTCCCATACCGGTCGACCTCGACGGGTGGTCGGTACACCACGCCACGCTGGACGCGCCGGTCGACTAGCCGCGTGGCGTCGGTCGGGTTCACTCACGGGTGGCGCTGACGTCGACGACGACGTTGAGGTGGCGGGCGGTGACGAATCTGGCCCGCGTGAGGCCGAAAGCGTACCGGTCGATGAGGGCGGTGGCCCGCACGCGCAGCGCGCCGTCCCGGGTCCGGGCGTGCGTGATGGTGAGCTCCACCGGTTGGGTGGCGGCGCGGACGGTGAGGTCGCCGTGCAGCACCCACTGGCCGGCGTAGCGGCGCAGGCCGTGCGAGGTGAACGTGATGTCGGGGTGGCGGGCGGTGTCGAGGAACTTCGCCGACCGCACGGCCGCGTCGCGTCGGCGGTTGAGGGTGGTGAAGCTCGCCGCGTCGACGGTCGCGGTGGCCGTCGACGCGGCGAGCGGTTCCGCGATCACGATGCGGCCCGACCGGACGGCGAGTACGCCGGTGATGTTGGTGAGGCCGAAGAGGTGGTTGGTCTGGAACCGGACCGTGGAGCGGTCGGCGACGACGCGGTACGCGCCCGCTGTCGGCGCGGTCGTCTGAGGCGTCACCCGGCGCGCCTCCATTTCCGGTCGTGCGTACGGCGACGGTGACAGCGGAGGTCGTGATCCGACCTCACCCCGGACGGGTGGTCCGCGAGCAGCGGACCGGCGGCGACCTGGTGCTTGTTCGGGCCACATCACGACGGGTGGCCGGATCGTCCGGCATTTTGATCCGGGCGGCGGTGTATACCTCGCCGTCGGCCGGGTAGCGCACCCCCTGCCGGCGTAGCACCAATGGCGGAGCTCCTCTCACACCGCGGATGTAGGTAACG
>NZ_JAATVY010000031.1 GCF_011947195.1 Planosporangium thailandense
GGACTGCGGGTTCGACACGTCCGCCACGCTTCCGGGCGACCGCAGGCTCACCAGGTGCGCGGCCGGCGCGGCGAGATCCGGCTTGGCGTCGCCCTGCCACGTGGGTCCACGCCCCGACCACGTGGCGACCACGTCGTCGGTGCGAGCGGCGGTGCCGGACTCGTCCAGACCGCCCGCGGTCAGCAGCACCGGGTCGTTGCCCGGTGACGACACCGTGCCCGCGCCCGGTCCGTCGTTACCGGCGGGCACGACCACCGTGACGCCACGCCGCCAGAGCGTCTCGAGCCCCTGGGTCAGCGGGTCGATCTGGTACGGCAGCGGGCTGCCGGACGCCAGCGAGAGGTTGAGCACCTGCACCTCACCCGCGTGCTGGCTGACCCATTGCAGGCCGCGCAGCACGGTGATGAGGTCGGTGTTGCCCTGCGCGTCGGCGACCTTCACGTCGATGAGCTTCGCCGCCGGCGCCACACCCCGGTACGCGCCACCGGACGCGGCGCCCGAGCCGGCGATGAGGCCGGCCATGAAGGTGCCGTGACCGTAGCCGTCGCCGCCGCCCTTACCGGTCACGTCAACGCGTTTGACGACCTTCCCGGCCAGATCCGGCACGTCGGCGATGCCCGTGTCCACCACGGCGACGGTGACCCCTCGGCCCTCGTTGCCGTCCCGGGGCAGGCCCAGCGTCTGCCGGACGGTGGACGCGGGGCCACCGGTGTCCGCCGCCTTCGCGGCCGCTACCCGCAGTTCCCGCTGCGGTACGACCACCCATTGCGGGCCCAGTACCGCGCCCTGCGGCAGCCGCGCCGCGACACCGTGCACCACGGGCAGGGACGCGAGGACCCTGCCGCCGGCCGCGCTGACCGCCGCGGCGGCGCTGTCGGCGTCGGCACCGGTCACCACGACCTCCCGCCACGCGCCCGCGGCTGTCGTGGGATTCGCGCTGGCGGTGCCGGGCAGCACAGTGGCCACGGCCGCCACAGCGGCCGTGGCCACCAGCCCGACCCGTCGAAGACGCGGCGGTGCCTTTCCCAGCGCCGCGCCGGTCACGTTCGGTTCCATCCCTGGAACTCACCTCCCCGGTCCAAGCGAGTCCGATACGGACTCCACGGGTGCCGTCGGCAGTTCCAGCCCGGTCCTTAGAAAAATTCGCAGGTGAAAATGGGAACGCGTGTCCCCCGGATGGGCATCCATCCGGTCGACACGGCGTCGCCACGCGCTCGGCGCCCGTAAGAGTCTCGGCGGCTCAGACCTTCGGCGGCTCAGACCTCGGCGATCGGCCGTTCCCGCAGCAGCCCGCGGATGAGATAGAGCACCTCGTCGGCGCCGAAGGGCTTCGCGAGGTAGTAGTCGGCGCCGTCCGCCCACGCGCGGGCGGCGGAGTCCGCGTCGGCCGCGGCGGTCAGCAGGATGACGGGTACCGGATCGCCGTCCTGACCACGGATGCCGCGCAGCACTCCGTAGCCATCGAGGCCCGGCATCATCAGGTCGAGCACCACGCAGTCGGGCCGGCGCGCCTCGAACGCGCTCAGCGCGGCAAGCCCGTCCGCCGCCGTGCGTACCTCGTGCCCGTCCAGCTCCAACACGTCGGTCAGCAACTGTCGGATCGCGGGCTCGTCGTCAACCACCAATATCAGTGCCATCACGCCCTCTTCTTCTCATCGGCTCGATTAAGCCCCATATCGCCTATAAGCCACTCCCCCGCGCGTGCGGAGGCCTCCTCGGCTGCTCGTCGCCAGTCGACGGGCTGGGCCGTCAGCTGGGGATGCGCCAGGAGCTCAGCCAGCTCCTCGGCGGCGGTACGGGCGCCGGGGTCGCGCGCCTCGGTCTGCTGAATGAGCAGGTGCGCCGCCCGGACGGCGGCCGTCACGCCCAGGCCCGAGGCCGGGGGACGTTGCGGGAGATCACGCTCGGCGACCGCCACCACGATCGGGTACGGCAACCCCCACAGGTGCAGCAGCTCGACGCCCACGTCCCGGTACGGCACGCCGCGGAAGTCCGCCGCCGCGAGATCTAGATCCGGATTCCCGCCGCTTCCCGCCGCGGCGAGGCAGACGAACCGGCCCACGTCCTGGAGCGACGCGGCGGCTTGCGCGTACGGGCGGTTCGCCGGCGAGGCCATCAGTCCGACGAGCTCCGTGGTCGCCATCGCATGCCGCCACACGACGCCCAGCTCCCGGACGACCGCCGGCCCCCACTGCGGGGACGACCAGAGCAGCTGGCCGGTGTCGACCAGCGCCTGCAGGGTGGGTAGTCCGAGCACGCCGATCGCGTTCTCGACGGAGGCGACCCGGGCGCGGGCGCCGAAGACCGCCGAGTTCGACAGCTGGAGCAGCTTGGCCGTGAGCCCGACGTCGCGCGCGGCCGCCCGCGCCGCGGTGGAGAGCTCGATGGCGGCCGAGCCAAGGAGCGCGGTGAGGCGGTCGGCATGACCCGGCAGGGTCGGCAGGGCGCGTACGGCGCCGGCCAGGCGGCGCGCCTCGACGCGGTGCGTGGTGGACGTCATGAAGGCGAGCTGGTCGATGACGGCCACGATGCTGTCGGCCTCGGCGGACTTGGCGAGAAAGCGGTGACCGGCGACGGCGCCCCGGAGCGCCTCCTCCCGCTCGGCGTCGCCGCTCACGACGACCCGGGCGACCCCGGGGTGGCGTTCGCTGACCCGGGTTAGCAGCTCAGCGCCGTCCATTCCGGGCATCCGCAGGTCGGACACCACGACGTCGCGGGGCGACTCCGCCAAGAGATCGAGCGCTTCGGCGCCGCTCGTCACGAACGCCATGTCCCAGTCGCCGCGCTTACCGTGCAGTGACCGACGCAGCCCGTCGAGGATGCGCGGTTCGTCGTCGACGAAGAGTACGCGTGCCCTGGTCATGCCGGGCCCGACAGCGTGGAGTCGTCCGGCGCGCGATGCCGTACCGGCGGCATGCCGCTCGGCCCGCCCGGCCCGGCGTCAGTGCTCGGGCCTGGCGGTGTCGTCGCCGCCTCCGCGGACCGCGCCGTCTCGATCATCGCTCCTGGTTTTCGCTTCGCGGTGTCCCGGTCACTGGCCTTATCGGACTGCGAAGCGCCAAGTTGAGACGACGTTCGAGCTCAGATGTGCGACGCGGCTACGCTCACCCGCCGTCGGCCGGGCGGGGCCCGGCGATCGCGTTCAGCACCTGGCTGTTGGGGATCGACAGCGTGCCCTCCGTCGACTGCAGCCGCAGGTAGGCGAGGCCGATCTCGAGCACGACGCCGTCGACGAAGCCGCCGAGCGCGCCCGACCGCAGGCGTACCTCCTGGCCGACGGTGAACGGGCGAGCCAGCAGCAGCACGATGCCGGCGAACAGGTTGGCGAGGGTCTGCTGACCGGCGATGCCGAACACGACACCGGTCAGCGCGCCGCCGAGGATGAGCTGGCTGATGGGTACCGACAGCAGCCCAAGGGTGATCAGCAGGCAGGTGAACCCGCCGGACAACACGGTGACCAGTCGCAGCACGACCGCATGTGCGCTGCCGACGTGCGCCTGGGCCAGGTCGCGGATGTGGCCGGCGATGGCGAACACGGCGGTGAGCGACAGCACGGCGAAGGCCAGGGTGCCCCCGATCGCGATCAGCCGCTCGTGCAGCAGATGCGACTTGCGGCTGCCGAAGTCGGCCGCGGCGGTCGCCGCGACCAGCGCGAGTACCAGCAGGAGCAGCGTCCGCCAGGCGCTGCGCCACGCCGTCGAACCCGCCGTCGAACCCGCCGTCGCGTCGCCGGTCGTCGCGCCGGCCGGCGTTGGCGGTGGGTCGAGGCGGATCTCCTGGGTCGGGAGGTCGTGCGATCGAAGCGCGGCGTCGGGCTGCGGTGCGTTGTCGTTCATGTCCTCGTCATCGGTCGGTCGGGGCGGTCGGCCCTCCACGGTACGAGGCGCACGCTGGGTGCTTCCTGAGTGTTGGGGCGGGCCCGGACGGCCGTCGTACGCTGGGGCACCGTGCGAAGCGTACCGGCGGTGGCGGATCTACTCAGTTACGGTGGCCCGCCACCGCCGACCCTCGCCGGCGCCGCGAGCGCCTGGCGGCTCGATCCGCTGCTGCTCGCGGTCGCACTGCTGGCCGCGGTCGGCTACCTCGCCGGAGTGGCGCGGGTGCACCGCGCCGGCGGGCGCTGGCCGGTCGCCCGTACCGCGGTCTTCGTCGGCCTGGGCCTCACCGGCCTGGCGGTGTCCGCGCTGGGCTGGCCCGAGGTGTACGCACCGGTGCTGTTCTCGGTCTACGCCGGGCAGGTGATGCTGCTCCTGCTGGTGGTACCGTTCCTGCTCGCGCTGGGCCGGCCGATCGGGCTGGCCCAGGCGGCGCTCGGCCCGACCGGGCGGGCGCGGCTGACGGCGGCCCTCGACAGCCGGTGGGCCCGGTTCTTCACGGTGCCGGTCGTCAGCCCACTACTGCTGGCCGCGGTCCCGTTCCTGATCTTCTTTACGCCGCTGTACCGGTTCTCGCTGACGCACGCCGCGCTGCTGTCGATCCTGCACCTGCTGCTGCTGGCGCTCGGGGCGGCCGTGCTGCTGCCGGTATGGGAGTCCGACACGGTGGACGCCCGGATCCCGTACGTGATCGTGACGCTGTTCGCGTTCATCGAACTGCTCGCCGACGCGGTGCCCGGCATCGTGATCCGGCTCGACACGCACCCGATCGCGGCGGGCTACTTCGCCATGCTGGCCCGCCCGTGGGGCCCCAGCCCGATCCACGACCAGCAGCTGGGCGGCGACCTGATGTGGTGCGTCGGGGAAGCGATCGACCTGCCGTTCATCGTCATGCTGCTGGTGCAGTGGGTACGGTCGGACGCCCGGGACGCCGTCCGGGTCGACCGTGAACTCGACGCGATCGACGCGGCCGAGCGGGCGGCGGTCGGCGCCGGCCCGATCGGCGCCGGCCCGGTCGGCGCCGACGACGCCGGGTCCGATGACGGCATGACCCGGCCCTGGTGGGAGGCGGACGCGTCGATTTTCGGCGACCGGGCCGCCCGCTACCAACGGCCCCCGGCACCGAGGGACGGTGACCGATAGGCGCTGACCGATAGGCGCTGACCGATAGGCGCTGACCGATAGGCGCTGACCGATAGGCGGTGACCGCTGGCGGCGACGCCCCGGGCGAACGGCCCCGTCACCTACATCGTGTAGTGTCAGGTGGCCTCCATGGCAGTGCGGGGCTGACGTAGGGGTGGAGATGGATGGGCACGGGTCCGGCGGCGCGTACGGCGCGCCGTGGCGGCAGGAGCGGCGGCAGGCGTGGTGGCGCCGGCTGCGTTGGCGGCGGGCGCTGGCCGTGTTCGCGGCCGTGGCGTGCGCGCTCACCGGCCTGGGGCTGATCGGCGCGGTGACCCTGGCGAGCCGCTTCGACAACTCCATCCACCGCGGCAACCTGCTCGGCAGCGCCCGTACGACGCCCGGCAAGGACGTGCACGGGCCGCTGAACTTCCTGCTGATCGGGTCGAACTACCGCACCCAGGACCCGTCCAACGGCGAGCGCGCCGACACGATCATGATCGTTCACGTCGCCAAGGACCTGAGCCACGCCTACCTCGTCTCGGTGCCCCGCGACCTGTACTACACGATCAAGCCGTACCCGCCGACCCAGTTCGCGGGCAGCACGGAGAAGATCGACGCGGCGCTCAACTACGGCGGAATGCCGCTCATGTCGCAGACCGTCTCCGACCTGACCGGGTTGAGGTTCGACGGCGCGGTGGAGGCCCGCTTCGACGGGTTCCAGCAGGCGGTACAGGCCCTCGGCGGCGTCGACCTGTGCGTGGACGAGAAGACCGTCTCCGTCCACATCGGCCATACCGCTGACGGCAGGTACGCCATGCCGTACACCAACACCGGAGCCCACCCGATCCCGGTACCCGGCGTGACGCCTCAGGTGTACTACCCCGGTTGCCAGCACATGGTGCCCTGGCAGGCGCTCGACTACGTGCGCCAGCGGGAACTGCTGCCCAACGGCGACTACGACCGGCAGCGCCACCAGCAGCAGTTCATCACGGCGGTGCTCAAGCAGACCGCCTCGGCCGGCACCCTGACCGACCCGATCAAGCTCGACAAGACACTGCGCGCCATCGGCCAGGCGCTGACCATCGACACCAACGGCACCTCGGTCACCGACTTCGTCTACGCGCTCAAAGGCATCAAGGCCAGCTCACTGGTCGGGCTGAAGGCCCCGTCGCACCCGGAGGTGATCGGCAACACCTCGTACGTCGTCGGGGAACCAGACCTTCCGGACCTCTGGGCGGCCATCCGCGACGACACCCTCGACGCGTACGCGGCGGCGCACCCGAGCCTCGTCAACCCGCTCGACGGGCACGCCGCTCCCCCGACCCAGGGCTGAGCACCGCATCACCTGCGACTGGCACTGCCCTACCAGGTGCGGGCGCTGTGCTACCAGGTGCGGGCGCTGCGCTACCGGGTGCTGGCGCTGCCCTACAGGCGGCTGCCGGTGCGCTGCCACGCCGCGACGGCCGCACGGTGCGCCTGGACGGACGCCTTCGGCAGCTCGTCGGCGGGTACCGGGCGGCTGAGGGCGAACCCCTGCGCGAGGTCGCAGCCAAGGTCGCCCAGCAGGACGAGCGCGTCCAACTCCTCCACGCCCTCGGCCACCACCGACAGGCCGAGGTTGTGGGCCAGGTCGATGGCGCTGCGCACCAGGACCACGTCGTCGGGATCGTTCGCGAGCTCCTGCACGAACGTACGGTCGATCTTCAGCTCGTCGGCCGGCAGCTGTTTGAGCTGCGACAGCGAGCTGAAGCCGGTGCCGAAGTCGTCGATGGAGACCTTCACGCCGTACTCGCGGACCTGCCGCAGCGCCTCCCGGGACCGCTCCGGCTCGGTCATCACGCTGGTCTCGGTGAGCTCCACCTGCAGCAGCCCGGGCGCGAGCCCGGTGGCGTCCAGGGCGGCGCGTACCCGCAGCACGAAGTCCGGGTCGAGCAGGCAGCGCGGTGAGACGTTGACCGACACCACCAGCGGCGCTCCCGCCTGCTGCCACGCGGCGGCCTGCGCGACCGCGACGTCGATCATGTGGTACGTCAGCGGGATCTCCAGGCCACGGGCCTCGGCGATCGGCAGGAACGCGCCCGGCATGAGCAGCCCGCGCGTCGGGTGTCGCCAGCGCACCAGCGCCTCGACGGCCGTGACCGTGCCGTCGGCGATCCGGATCTGGGGCTGGAAGTACGGTACGAGCTGCTGTTCGGGGTCGCCCGCGTCGAGCAGCGCCCGCAGCTCGCCGAAGAGCACCATCCGGTCGGGGGTGTCCGCGTCGACCTCCGGGTCGTAGACGGCCACCCCGCCGCCGCTGGACTTGGCCCGGTACATCGCCGCGTCGGCGTGGCGGATCAACTCCTCGCTGACACCGTGGATCGGGCCGACCGCGACGCCGATGCTGCCGCTGACGGCGGCCGGCCCGGCGTCGAGCAGGAAGTCCTCGCGCAGCGTCTCGGCGATCCGGTCGGCCACCTTCGTCGCCTCGGGCACGCCCCCGACGTCGGGCAGCAGGACGGCGAACTCGTCGCCGCCGAGCCGGGCCACCAGGTCGCCCTCGCGGGCGCTGGCGCGCAGCCGTCGGCCGGCCTCGGCGAGCAGCTGGTCGCCCGCCTGGTGACCGAGGGTGTCGTTGACCGCCTTGAAGCCGTTGAGGTCGAGGATCATGAGGGCGACGTGGCTGCCGGGTGCCAGCCTCAGCCGCTGCAGGGCGCCCGTCAGGCGTCGGTGGAACATCGCGCGGTTGGGCAGGCCGGTGAGCGCGTCGTGCAGCGCCAGGTGCTCGTTGACGTCGGCGTGCTGGGCCAGCCGCCGCTGGTAGCCCAGCACGACCCGCCAGATCAGGGCGACCAGGATGAACCCCAGGCCGAACCCGACCGACGTGCCGATCAGCATGCGTACCTGGGCCCGCCGCAGCTCGGCGGCCTGCGCCTGCGCGCTGGCGTGATAGGCCCGCGTCACCGTGTCGATGTCCTGTTGCAGCTCGTAGTACGCCGGCGTGACCGACAGCCGGTCGAAGCTGGTCAGGTTGGGGTCCCGGTCGGCGGCCATGTCCAGCAGGCGGTCGGTGGTGCCGCGGTAGGCGGACTGCTCGCCGAGCAGCCGGCGCGCGTCCGTCGCCGCGCTCGCCACGCCGACCGTGGTCACCTTCCTGAGCGCCTGGTCCGCGGCGTTGGCCGCCTGGACATAGCGCATCCGCACGGCGACCGAGGGCTCCACCTGGTAGTGGCGGGCGTTGACCTCCTCGAGGGCGATGGCGCCGCGCGCCTCGCCGAACCAGCCGTCCACGGAGAGGGCCTGGCTGTGCGCCTGGGCCGCCGACGTGGTCTGAGCGGTGCCGATGATGATGTACGCGCACAGTCCGAACAGCACGCTGGCGAGCGCGCCGGTCGTCAACAGGCTCTGGCGGCGACGAACCCGCGGCTCGTCGCCTGTTTCCCCTGTGCTCACTGGCGCCGTCGACCCAGCCGCGTTGCGGCCACGCCCCATCACCGGCTCCCTTCGTCTCGTCACCGCGCCGGAGTTGCCGGTTGCGCTGTTCGCACAACCCTCCAGCGGAAGCATCGGCAGCCTGGAACCAGATCTGACCCTTCTGCTCAACTGAGGAACGTTCCGGACGATCAAATTGGACGAAGCTTACAGACGGGAGGGGATCCGATGCGTGTACGCGCCAAGCTGGGGGTCGCCGTGCTCGCCGCGGCGGTGGTGGCCACCGGCGCCCTCGCCGGCTGCGGGCACAAGCCGGCCCAGCGACCGGCGCAAGCATCGCCGATCCGCCTCGGCGCCCTGGTGCCGCTGACGGGACGCATCTCCGCCGCGGGCCAGGCGATGGTCGACGCGGAGCAGCTGGCGGTACACGAGGCCAACGCCGCCGGCGGCGTGCTGGGCCGGCGCGTCGAGTTGGTCGTCGAGGACGACGCCTGCGACCCGGGCACCGCCGTCGTCGCCGCGAACAAGATCGTCACCCGTGACATCGCGGTCTCGGTGGGCGGCTACTGCAGCAGCGCGACCGTGCCCGCCCTGAAGATCTTCCATGACGCCGGAATCCCCATGGTGATCCCGCTGTCGAACTCGACCGAACTGCTCGAACCCAAGTACAACAGCATCTTCCTCATCTCCGGTACGGTCACCGCCGAAGGCCGGTTCGCCGTGACGGCGATGGACCGCCTGGGCAGCCACCACCTTGCCGTCGTGCACGACGGCACCAGCTTCCCGGTCTCACTGGCCCAGGCGACCGTCGACGCCGCCCACGCCAGCGGCACCGTCCAGGTCGCCGGCGAGTTCGAGCTGGCCCAGGGCGCCCCGAGCTACCTGCGCCTCGCCGAGCAGATCCGCGACAGCGGCGCCGATGTCGTCTACTACACCGGCAACTACGCCGAGGCCAACCAACTGATCATCGATCTGCGCGCGAGCGACTTCACCGGAAAGATCATGGTCGGCGACGACGGGGCCGACGATCACCTACTCGACGGCCTGACCCCGCAGCAGAGCGCGAACGTGTACGGCACCGCGCTGATGGTGCCGAAGTTCATGCCGTCCCTGGCCGACTGGTCGGCCCGGTTCACCAAGGCCACCGGGCACGCTCCCGGTCCGGCCACCCCGGAGGCGTACGACGCGGTCAAGCTCGCCGTCGACGCCATCCGCCGCGCCGGCAGCCTCGACCACGCGGCCATCAGCCGGGCCATCGCCGGCACCACCCAGCTCAACCTGCTCTCCGGCGACCCGCGCTTCAACCCCGACGGCACCCGCGTCAACCCGACATTCCTGCTGCTGGCCGTCCGCGACGGCACGTTCACGTACGTCTCCTCCAACGAGACGCCGTGACGGACGCCGGGTGACAGACACCAGGTGACAGACGCCAGGCCGCTGCGGCGAGCGCCGGCCGGGTCCTCGCCGACAAGTCGGCAACCCGGCACTCAGGTTGATTGACCAAGGGAAAAGTACCGATGAAGCTTACAGACGGGAGGGATCCGATGCGCGTACGCACCAAGCTGGCGGTCGCCGTGGTCGCCGCGGCGGTGGTGGCCACCGGCGCCCTCACCGGCTGCGGGCACAAGCCGGCCCAGCACCCGGCACCGGCCGCGCCGATCCGCCTCGGCGCCCTGGTGCCGCTGACGGGAACGAACGCAATCTCCGGCCAGGCGATGGTCGACGCAGAGCAGCTGGCGGTACGCGAGGCCAACGCCGCCGGCGGCGTACTGGGCCGGCGCGTCGAGCTGGTCGTCGAGGACGACGCCTGCGACCCGGGCACCGCCGTGGTCGCCGCGAAAAAGATCATCGACCAGGACATCGCGGTCTCCGTCGGCGGGTACTGCAGCAGCGCGACCGTACCCACCCTCAAGAGCTTCCACGACGCCGGAATCCCCATGGTGATCCCGCTGTCGAACTCGACCGAACTGCTCGAACCCAAGTACAACAGCATCTTCCTCATCTGCGGCACGGTCACCGCCGAAGGCCAGTTCGCCGTGACGGCGATGAACCGCCTGGGCAGCCACCACCTCGCGGTCGTGCACGACGGCACCAGCTTTCCGGTCTCACTGGCCCAGGCGACCGTCGACGCCGCCCACGCCAGCGGCACCGTCCAGGTCGCCGGCGAGTTCGAGCTGAGCCAGGGTGCCCCGAGCTACCTGCGCCTCGCCGACCAGGTACGGGCCAGCGGCGCCGACGTCGTCTACTACACCGGGTACTACGCCGAGGCCAACCAGCTCGTCCGGGATCTGCGCGCGAGCGGCTTCACCGGACAGATCATGGTGGGCGACGGGGCGGTCGACGGTCCCCTGCTCACGGGACTCAACGCCGAGCAGACCGAGGGCGTCTCCGGCACCACGTTCATGGTTCCGGAGTTCATGCCCTCCCTGGCCGACTGGTCGGCCCGGTTCACCAAGGCCGTCGGGCACGCCCCCGGCCCGGCCACCCCCGAATCGTACGACGCGGTCAAGCTCGCACTCGACGCCATCCGCCGCGCCGGCAGCCTCGACCACGAGGCGATCCGCCGGGCCATCGCCGGCACCACCAAAATCGACCTGCTCTCCGGCGACCCGCGCTTCAACCCCGACGGCACCCGCGTCAACCCGACCTTCCTGCTGCTGGCCGTCCGCGGCAACAAGTTCGTCTACGTCTCCTCCAACGAGACGCCGTAACGGATAGCATGCCGCTCCAACGCCGTCGGCCGAGCCCTCGACGACGGTTCCAGCAACCGGAAACCAACCGACCCTTCCGCTCAACCGCGCGGCACTCGAGTCGATCGACCCATACAGACGGGAGGGATCCGATGCGCGTACGCACCAAGCTGGGGCTCGCCATACTCGCTGCAACGGTGCTGGCCACCGGCGCCCTCGCCGGCTGCGAACACGAGCGGGCACAGCGCCCGGCAAAGGCCGGACCGGCCACACAGGACCCCGAGGCCGCGCCGATCCGCCTCGGCGCCCTACTGCCGATGTCGGGAGCCAACGCGGTCATCGGGCAGGCGATGGTCGACGGGGCGCAGTTGGCGGTACGCGAGGCGAACGCCGCCGGTGGCGTACTGGGCCGGCGCGTCGAACTGGTCGTCGAGGACGACGCCTGTGACCCGGGCACCGCCGTGGCGGCGGCGAACAAGATCGTCACCGAGGGCATCACCGTCTCGGTGGGCGGCTACTGCAGCAGCGCGACCGTACCCACGCTCAAGATCTTCCACGACGCCGGAATCCCCATGGTGATCCCGCTGTCGAACTCAGCCGACCTGCTCAAGCCCGGGTACAACAGCATCTTCCTCATCTGCGGCACGGTCGCCGCCGAGGGCCAGTTCGCCGTGACGGCGATGAACCACCTGGGCAGCCACCACCTCGCCGTCGTGCACGACAGCACCAGCTACCCGTTCTCGCTGGCCCAGGCGACCGTCAACGCCGCCCACGCCAGCGGCACCGTCCAGCTCGCCGGCGAGTTCGAGGTGAGCCAGGGCGCACCCAGCGACATGCGCACGGCCCAGCAGGTACGGGCCAGCGGCGCCGACGTCGTCTACTACACCGGGTACTACGCCGACGCCAACCAGCTCATCAAGGACCTGCGCGCGAGCGGCTTCACCGGACAGATCATGGTCGGCGACGCGTCGGCCGACGGTCCTCTGCTCGAGGGCCTGACCGCCGACCAGGCCAAGGGCGTCTCCGGCACCACGTTCATGGTTCCGGAGTTCATGCCCTCCCTGGCCGACTGGTCGACGCGGTTCCTCAAGGCCGTCGGGCACGCCCCGGGCCCGGCCACCCCGGAGGCGTACGACGCGGTCAAGCTCGCCGTCGACGCCATCCGCCGCGCCGGCAGCCTCGACCACGAGGCGATCCGCCGGGCCATCGCCGGCACCACCAAGCTCGACCTGCTCTCCGGCGACCCCCGCTTCAACCCCGACGGCACCCGCGTCAACCCCACCTTCCTGCTGCTGGCGGTCAAGGACGGCAAGCTCACGTACGTCTTCTCCAACGACGCGCCGTAACCGGCCGGGGCACCGCCGGTCGATGCCGGACTGGGCGGGTCCGCCCGTGTCCGGCGCGACGAACCCGGTTGCGACCGCCGGGTAGCCTTCGACGCCGATGAACGCGAACCGGCGGTAGGGGCGGGCCGACGGCATCCTGGTCGAGGAAGGGGCCGAGGTGGATCAGAGTGAGGCGCCGGGCGCGGCGGAGACCGTCGCCGGCGCGACCGGCGCACCGCCGACCGAGCCGCCCGCCCCCGCGCCGGCCGCACCCGCGCCGGCCGCACCCGCGACGCCCGCACCCGCGCCGGCCCCGGTACGGCGACGGCGGCGCTGGCTGCGACGCGCCGTGGCCGTACCGTCGGCCGTGGCGCTTCTCGCGGTCGCCGGCACGCTCGGCGGCGGCTGGTACTTCTCCAGCGAGCTGCTACGGGTCGACCACTCGGTCACCGACCCGGTGACCGTCGTGTCGGTCGCCGGCAGCGAGGTCACGCTCAGCAGGGACGCCGACACCGCCCGCCCGGTCCGCTTCGGACTCACCTGGAACGGCGGCCACGCCCTGCTCAGCTCCGCCGTCCGGCCGGCGGGCGACGCGGTGGTACGCACGGTGACCGAGGTCGAGCGCGGCGCGCTGCGGCCCGGACTGCACGCGCACCTCGACACCGGGGTCTTCACCGGCGATCCGCGCACCGCGCGCGGCCTCCCCTTCACCGACGTGACGATCCACGACGACGGCGGCGACGCACCGGCCTGGTACGTGCCGCCGACCGCGAGCCCCGCGCGTACGACGTGGGTCATCGCGGTGCACGGGCGGGGCGGTACGCGCCAGGAGGCCCTGCGCGTCCTGCCCACCATCGCCGCGGCCGGCGCGCCGACCCTCGTGGTCACCTACCGCAACGACGTCGGGGCGCCGCGCAGCCCGGACGGCTACTACCACCTGGGCGACACCGAGTGGCGGGACGTGGCCGCCGCGGTCCGGTACGCCCGCGACCACGGCGCGACCGGGGTCGTCCTCTATGGCTGGTCGATGGGCGGCGCGGTGGTCATGACGACCATCCGGCGGCTGCCGCCCGCCGACGCCGCGCTCGTGCGCGGCGCCGTCCTCGACTGCCCGGTGCTGGACTGGAACGCGACGCTGGACCTCCAGGCGTCGCAGCGCAGCCTGCCGGAGTTTCTGACCTGGACGGCCGAGCGGGTCGTCGAACAGCGGGCACACCTGTCCCTCGACGACTTCGACCAGGTCGACCGGGCCGGTACCTTCACCACCCCGTTCCTGCTGTTCGTCGACCGGTCCGACTCGACCGTCCCACCTGGACCGTCGCTGCGGTTCGCGGCGGCCCGCCCGGACCTGGTCACGCTCGTCACCACCAGCGGTGGCGACCACACCCGCTCCTGGAACGTCGATCCGACCGGCTACGAGTCGGCGGTCGCCGGTTTCCTGACGGCGCACGGATAGCGGGTCACGGGTTCGCGGAGACCACCCGGAACGTGATGCCGGCGCGCTCCAGCCGTACCCGCAGCGCGTCGCCCATCGCCACCGCCGTCGTCACCTGGCCGGCCGTCGCCGACAGTGGGTCGTACGCCAGGCACAGCGCCGACTCGGCCAGCATCTTCGCCGTCTCGCCGTAGCCCGGGTCGCCCCCGGCCACCTCGGTGACGACCCGCCGGTCGCCGCTGTCGCCGATGAACCGCACCCGGAACCACCCCTTCTCCCGCTGCGCGGGCGTCGGTCCGGTCCCCGCGGGGCGCAGCCGCAGCAGCAGGTTGCGGGTCGGCGGTAGCTGTGCGAGCGCGAACGTGCCGGCCACGGCGGCGGTCAGCCCCGCCGCGGCCAGCGGGCTCTTCAACGCCACGAAATGGCTGTACGAGAAGTCCGGGCCGTACCGGTCGAGCGCCTGCGCGGAGCGGGCCACGATCTGCGGATCGACCGTCGGCAGTGGAAGCACCCACGCCCCCGCGTCGGCGTCGTAGCCGGGGCGGCCGGCGACGGCGCGTACCCGCCGTGGCCCGTCGCGCCCTTGCCTGCGCTGCCGCTCGCGGTGCGCCGCGGCCGTCTGGCGCATCCGCGCGAACGCGGTCACCGCGGACTCGAGCGTCCCACCGGAGATGGTGCCGCCCGCCGTGACGTACCCGCGCAGCCGGATCGGGTGGTCCGGCGGCAACTGCTCGACGGTGAACATCGCCCCCAGGTCGTGCGGGACGGAGTCGAAGCCGCAGGCGTGCACGAGCCGGGCGCCGGTGCGCTGCGCGGTGGCGTGGTGGCGCAGGTACATGAGGTCGATGAACTCCGGCTCGCCGGTCAGGTCGACGTAGTCGGTGCCGGCGGCGGCACACGCGGCGACGAGCGGTTCGCCGTACTTGACGTAGGGGCCGACCGTCGTGACGACCACCCGGGACGCCTCCGCCAGCCGGCGCAGCGAGTCCGCGTCGCCGACGTCGGCCTCGATGATCTCGGCGGTCGCGCCGAGCCGGTCGCGCAGCGCGGCCAACTTCACGCGGTTGCGCCCGGCGAGCGCCCACCGCAGCCCGGCCGGGGCGTGCGCGGCCAGGTACTCGGCGGTGAGCGCCCCGGTGAAGCCGGTGGCGCCGAACACTGCGATGTCGACGTCGCGCTGTGGTGAGGTCGTCACAGGAGACCAGGCTACCGACGCCGGCGCGGCCGGTCAGCCGCCGTCCGTGGATCAGGCCGGCGCTGCCGCCGCCTCGGCGTAGTCGCCTCGCAGCAGGTCGCTGAGTTCCAGCCGCTCGTCGGGCGGCAGCATCGCGATGAGCCGCGCCAGGACCGCCCGGCGGTCCCCGTCGGCGTCGAGCAGCGCCCGGATCCGGCCCGCCGTGCGCTCGGCCCGGTCGGCGTCGGCGATGTACACGTAGGACCGCCCCACCCATTCGCAGCGGGCCAACCCCTGCTCGTGCAGGCGGTTCAGGACGGTCATGACCGTCGTCGCCATCACACCGCCGCCGAGCCGCTCGCGCACCTGCTCGAGGGTCAACGGCCGGTGATCCGCCGCGAGCATGGCCATCACATCGCGTTCGAGCTGGCGCTTGGTGGGTGAAATCAGATCGGCCATGCCGTGATCGTCTCCTTCGCAGAGCGAACCTTCAGCCTGGATGCCACCCTGCCGGCGGCCCCCGGCGCGCGCCAGCGACTTAATCGACAATCAACACACGCCTAAGCCGCGACCTCCGCCCGTTATGGAAACCGGGCAAACGGGCGCCGGGCCCCGGCCGGGCCGGCACGTGCCGGTTGCCGTGCAGGAAACCCGACATAGATATTCCTCACCGGTTATTGTCCGGCGCCCGCCGGGCCGGCAAGCTCCGCATCGACGCGGATGCGGTGTGGTGACCGCTGGTGGCGGGCGACGAGGGGACCGGACAGATGTCGAAAGTGGAGGAACGGACGGCTGACGCCGCGTCGGACCCGGTCGCCAGACAGCGGCGCCGCCGCGATCTCATGCGCCGGCTCCGGCTCGCCGGGCTCGCCGCGGTGGTGCTCACCACCGTGGCCGTCGTCGTGGTCACCGTCGTCGACGTGGCGCCCCCGTCCAAAGACGACCTGATCCGCGAGGCCGGGCTGATCGGCAAGAGCGAGCTGAGGATCGGCGTCAAGGACGACCAACCCGGTATCGCGCTGCGTGACGAGAAGACCGGAGCCTACAGCGGCTTCGACATCGACATCGCCTACATGATCGCCGCCGAGCTCGACTTCACCCGCGAGCAGGTCCGGTTCTACCCCATCGAGAGCAAGGACCGCGCCCGCATGCAGGCCCGCGACGGCGACGGGTTCGTCACCGTCGACCTGGTGGTGGCCAGCTACAGCATCACCGCCGAGCGGCGGGCCATGCCCGACGTGGGCTTCTCGGCCCCGTACCTGCGGACGGCGCAGTCGGTGCTGACCCGACGCGACCACCCCACCGTGCAGTCGCTGGGTGACCTGCGCGGCGAGAAGGTGTGCTCGCTCACCACCTCCACCTCCGAACAGCTCGCCGAGCGGTCGGGGGTCCAGGCGTACACCAAGAACAAGATCAGTGACTGCGTGGCCGGGCTGCGGCGCGGCGATTTCGACGCCGTCACCACGGACGCCGCCATCCTCGCCGGCTTCGCCCACCTCTACCACAACGAGCTACGCATGCACGCCCTCGGCGTGGACGCCGATGAGCGCTGGGGCATCAACGTCGGCACCAACTCCGCGCTCAGGGACCTGGTGAACCTGGCGCTCTACCACTCCAAGTACGACCCGCGGGACGACCGGTGGGAGGAGGCGTTCCGCACCAACCTGCTGCCGGAGGAGCGCGACAGCCTGCCCCAGCAGGTCGCCATCGACGAGCAGCCGCCGGTGGACAAGGTCCGGATCCGCGAGTGGCCGTGGCGGATGCGCGCGCTCGCCCGGCCGGGTGCCGAGGCGGCCACGTGGTGACGCCCCCACTGCTCGACCGACGGCCGGCCGCCCGCAGCGACCACTGGCTGTACGCGCTGCTGCCGGCGTTCCCGGTGCTGCTGCTGGTCATGCGGCTGTGGTATCTGAGCGGGCAGGACCTGCAGACGCTGCTGCTGCTCATGCAGTACGTCAGCCCGCTCGGCCTGGTGACCACGCTGCTGGTGACCCTGGTGTGGATCCCGCCGGCGATCGTGCTGCTCATCCGGGCCCTCGGGGCCCTGGAGGAGACGAGCGACCCGGCGGAGGCCGCCCGGCGGCCCACCTGGCTGGTCCGCGCCGCCCGACGCGTACCCGACTGGGTCGTCGCGTCCGCGGTGCTGCTGGCGGCGCTGACCTGGCAGATGCGGTTCCTGCCGATGCTGCTGATGCTGGCGCTCGCCATCACCGGGCTGACCGTGCGGCAGCGGTTCCCGGACAACCCCCGGCTGGTGCGTGCCGCCTGCGTGGCGGCGCCGGTCGCCGCCGCGGTCGCCGCGTACCTGTGGCTCGCGCCCGCCATCGTGCAGGCGATGGTCGCGCGCGAGCCGGTCACCGCGGCGCTGCTGCTGCTCCCACCCGCGGTGGCGCCCCTGCTGACCGGTCCGGTGCCGGCCCGCACCGCCCGTCCGGTGACGCACGCGGTCGCGATCGCCGCCCTGATGGTCGCGCCGATCCTCGCCGGCGCGATCCTCCTGAAGGCCCCGATCCTGCCGACCGTCGCCGTCGAGGTCGGCGCCGCGCCGGGCGCCGCACCGGTACGGGTGGTGATCGGGCACGTGATCGTGGTCGACAACCAGATGACCACCCTGCTCGACGAGAACGGTGCCGTCCAGTTCGTACTGACCTCGCAGGTCATGTCCGAGACGCTGTGCCCGGACGACCGGCAGATCCCCACCATTCCGGTCAGCGTCCACGACTGGCAGGTGGAGCAGACCGTGCTGACCTGGATCACGCCGTCCCACGCGACGGGTCCGGTCGATCCGCGGTGCCGGGGGCGCGCCCTCGTACCCCACCGGTGAGGCGCGACTACGCTCGGCGCGGTGAAGAGGCTGCTGATCGTCCATCACATGGCGTCGCCGACCCTCCAGGCGATGTACGAGGCGGTGCGCGCCGGGGCGGGCACCGACGAGATCGAGGGGGTCGAGGTCGTCGCGCGGCCGGCGCTGACCGCCACGGCCGTCGACGTGCTCGAAGCCGACTGCTACCTGCTCGGCACGCCGGTCAACATCGGGTACATCAGCGGCGCGCTGAAGCACTTCTTCGACCAGATCTACTACCCGTGCCTGGAGGCGACCGCCGGTCGCCCGTACGCCGCGTACCTGCACGGCAACAGCGACGCGAGCGGCGCGGTCCGCGCCATCGAGGCGATCACGACCGGCCTGCGCTGGCAACAGGTACGGCCGCCGCTGGTCGTCACCGGCGAGCCGGGCAAGGCGGGCCTCGACGAGTGCTGGGAGCTCGGCGCGATGGTCGCCGCGACGCTCGCCGGCAGCTAGCCACGGCTGAGCAATGTTGCGCACATTGCGGCCTCGGGGCGCCCGGAGACCGCAATGTGCGCAACATTGCCCGGATTTCGCAGCGTCACATTACGGCTCGTATTTGATTACCCACGCTGGGCAATTTTCACGACCTTTTCCACCGCATTCCCCGGCCATCCCGCTCACATTTGCCCCGCCGGTGCCTGAATTCGACCACCACGATCGGTCCGGTGGCCCGTTCGTCGGGACGCAGACACCCGGCCGGCGGCCGCGCCTCGTCGCCTCGAACCAGTGAGTGCGAGGACATGCAAGGATCGTCCGGACATTACGGACGACGGACGAGGGCGTGACGACGCGTCGACACAGGCCGAGCTCGGACGACCTCGACGGGCCCGTTTTGGCGTCGATATCCGTTAATGTCCGCCCCCGATAGTGGTCAATTTCGGCGGCTGCCTAGACAGCAATATTGCTTCTCACTAAGTTTTGTCCACCATCCGGTGGCGTTAAGGGACAGGGCGCGCCCCCGAGGGCTTTCGAATCGAGATGTAATGAAGCGCAACAGGTCCAGATCGATCAGACGGCAGATGATCGCGATGCTCACGCTGCCGTTGGTGGCACTCATCGGGCTCTACGCGTTCGCGCTCGTCACCGTGGCCAAACCGGTGCTCGACCTGCGCCTGGCCTCCGTCGCCGACCGGGACGTCCGCAATCCGGGCAACGCCGTCGTGGAAGCGCTCCAGGCCGAGCGGAAAGCGGCCGACGCGTACCTGGCCCTCGACCGGATCGACCCCCTCACGCTGCAGTCCGCCGAAGCGACCACCGACGCCGCGGTGTCCAGGTACCGCCGGCTGCTCAGCCAGTCCGAACTCCGCAGCAACAACGACGTGACCAGGCGCAAGATGGACGAGACCATCCAGGCGCTGGACAAGCTGCCCGCCGCCCGCCAGGCGGTGGCCACCAGCCCGGACCGCCCCACCGCCCGGATGCTCTACACCACCATCATCTGGGCCGTCTTCGCCCTGTTCGACTCGCTACCGGAAAGCGTGACGTCCGAGGTCGCCAAGGAACAGGCCGGCCAGACCGCGACCGCCCGCCTCAACGACCAGCTCAGCGAGGAGGACGCGGCCATCGCCGGCCTGGCCCTCGCACGCCGGTACACGCCGGTGGACTCGGTGGCGCTCACCCAGCTGATCGGCGCCATGGCAAACCAGATCAACCAGGCGTCGGCGCTGTTCACTGGCGATCTCAAAGACCTGGTCGACAAGTTCATCGCAGATCCGAGAACCCAGGCCGTGTACGCCCACAACAACCCCATGCTGGCCAAGGGCATCAACGGCGGTGTCCCACCGACCGACCCCGCTACCTGGAACGCCGTCTACCAGCCGGCCCTCGCCCTGCTCAAGGCGTTCATCGCGGCTCTCGGCCAGGACATCAACCGGCGCATCAACGACGCGGCCGACACCGCGCGGCTCAATCTCACACTGACCGGGCTCGGCGGTCTCCTCGCCGTCGCGCTCTCCCTGCTGCTCACCATCCGGCTCGGCCGGTCGGTCTCGGTACGTCTCGCCGGGCTGCGCGGCGCCGCGCTCGACCTCGCCGACGCCCGCCTGCCCGACGTGGTGGCCCGCCTACGCCGCGGGGAACGGGTCGACGCCGCGCTGGAGGCGCCTCCCCTGGATCTCGGTGACGACGAGATCGGACAGGTCGGCCAGGCGTTCAACCGGGTACGCCGGACCGCCATCGAAGCGGCGGTGGACGAGGCCACCCTCCGGCAGGGCATCAACCAGTTCTTCGTCAACATCGCCCGGCGCAGCCAGAGCCTGCTCCACCGGCAGCTCGCCCTGCTCGACAGCATGGAGCGGCGCACCACCGAGCCCGAGGAGCTGGAAAACCTCTTCCGCATCGACCACCTCGCCACCCGCATGCGCCGGCACGCCGAGGACCTCGTCATCCTGGCCGGCAACACGCCCGGCCGGGGCTGGCGGCAGCCGGTACCGATGATCGACGTCATCCGCGGCGCCATCTCCGAGATCGAGGACTACTCCCGGGTCAAGCTCTCCGTACTCGGCGAGGAGGCGCTCATCGGGCCGGCCGTCGGCGACCTGGTCCACCTGCTCGCCGAGCTGATCGAGAACGGCACCCACTACTCGCCGCCGACCACCCCGGTCATCGTCACCGGCCAGGCGGTGGGCAACGGCTTCGCCGTGGAGATCGAGGACCGCGGACTGGGCATGACGCCGGAGGCACTGGAGGCGACCAACCGGCGGCTGCTCAACCCGCCCGACTTCGACCTGGCCGACAGCGCCCAGCTGGGTCTGTTCGTCGTCGCCCGGCTGGCCGCCAAGCACGGCATCCGCGTTCAGCTCCGGCACTCGATCTTCGCCGGCGTCACCGCCGTCGTCCTGATCCCGACCGACCTGATCGTCGCGGTGGGCGAGCTGGGCGACGCCCAGCACGTGACCCCGCACAACGGGGTGACGCAGCAGTTCCCGGCGATGGTCGGGGCCGGCCAGCACCGGGCGGACGGCGACACGGAACCGGCCGCCGCCGGCACGAACGGGTACGCCGGACAGGACCAGCAGGAGTCGTTCGAGTGGCTGCGCAGCCGTACGCCGGTCCCACCGCCCACCGAGCCGCAGCCGGAGGCGCCGCTGCGCCTGACGGCTTCCGCCGAGCGACCGGACACGCCGACCGCGTCCGACACGCCGACCTCACCCGCCGCGCCCGCCGCGCCAACCTCGCCCGCCGAGCCGACCTCACCCGCTCGCACCATCCCGGCCGCCGTGCCGATCCGGGCCGCCATCCCCGTCCAGCCCGCGCCGTCGGACCCGCCATCCCAGGCGACCGGCCCCCAGGCGACCGGACCCCAGGCGACCGGACCCCAGGCGACCGCACCTCACGCGCCGCTCCACGTCGCCGCGTCCGGGCCGACCGCCGAGGCCGAACCGGGATCCCCGACGGGCGATCCGGCGGCCACGGCTCCGCGACTCCCGAGACCCCGCGGGCTGCCCCGCCGCATCCGCCAGGCCAGCCTGGCGCCCCAGTTGAAGAACACGACAGCCTCGATCATCGACGCCGACCAGGCTCCCGTCGCGCCGACCCCTGAACTGATCCGGACCCGCATGTCGTCGTTCCAGGCCGGTATGAAACGGGGCCGCCGGGCCGGCGCAGGTCAAACCGGACAGGAGGAGTACAAGTGACGGTTCAGCAGAGTTCCGGCTCGTCGGTCTTCAACTGGCTGCTCGACGACCTGGTGGACCGGGTGCCGTCGGTGCAGCGGGCAGTGGTGCTGTCGGTCGACGGGCTGCAGATGGGCGCCTCGCGCGGGCTGGCTCAGGAGGACGCCGAACACCTGGCGGCGCTGGCGGCCGGATTCCAGAGCCTGGCGCGGGGCGCCGCGCGCCACTTCGGCAGCGGACCGGTCCGCCAGACCGTCATCGAGATGGAGTCGGCGTTCCTGTTCGTCACCGCGGCGGGGCGGGGCGCCTGCCTCGCCGTACTCGCCGACGGCGACTCCGACATCGGGCTCATCGCGTACGAGATGGCGATGCTCGTGACGCGGGTCGGTCAGAACATGGCGACGGGTCCCCGATCGACCACGGAAGCCGGATGAGCAACGCCTCCATGGCCGATGACTTCTGGATGGACTCCGAGGCGGGCCCGGTTGTGCGCCCGTACGCGATGACCGGAGGCCGGGTGCGCCCGGCCGCGCCACTGGACATGGTCGCGTACGTGGTGGCCAAGGCCGGGCCCCGCACCCGGGCGCCGAACCTGCAGCCCGAGCACCGGGCGATCCTGGCGGCCGCGCGCCAGCCGATCACCGTCTCGGAGCTCGCCGCCCATCTCGACCTGGCCCTCGGGGTGACCCGCATCCTGCTCAGTGACCTGATCGAGCAGGGCCTCCTCTCGTCGTACGAGCCGAACGTCAGCACCGTGCAGCCCTCCGAGCGCATCCTCAAGGCGGTACTCAATGGCCTCCAAGCCCTCTGACCCGACGCGGGTCCCCACCGCGCTCAAGATCCTGATCGCCGGCGGCTTCGGCGCGGGCAAGACCACGATGGTGGCTTCGGTCAGCGAGATCCGGCCGCTGCAGACCGAGGAGCTGCTCACCGAGGCGAGCACCGGGGTGGACGACGTCTCGGGGGTCGAGCAAAAGACCACCACGACGGTGGCGATGGACTTCGGCCGCATCACCATCGACGAGGAGATCGTGCTGTACCTGTTCGGCACGCCGGGGCAGGACCGGTTCTGGTTCCTGTGGGACGAACTGGCGCTCGGCGCGCTCGGCGCGGTGGTGCTGGCCGACACCCGCCGGCTCGAGGACTGCTTCCAGTCCATCGACTACTTCGAGCGGCGCGGCACGCCGTTCGTCGTGGCCGTCAACTGCTTCGACGACGACGCCGAGGAGCACACTCCGGACGAGGTCCGCGAGGCGCTCGACCTCGAGCCGGACGTACCGCTGGTGTTGTGCGACGCCCGCAGCCGGGCGTCCAGCAAGGCGGTGCTCATCGCCCTGGTCCAGCACGTCATGGCCCAGCTTCGTCGCCCCACCTGGCCGGTCGCGCTGGTGCGCTGACTGCCGGGCCGCTGACTGCCGGGCCGCAGACGCCGGGGTCAGCCCGTGGCGGGGGACTGCCGGCGCCGCAGCAGGGCCCAGGCGAAGAGCCCGGCCGGGACGATGAGCCAGGCGGAGAACAGCCGGTACCCGAGGACGACCGCCGCGGCCGGACCCTGCCGGGCGCCGGCTGCCACCAGTGACGCCAGCAGGCTCGCCTCGATGACGCCGACGCCGCCCGGGGTGATCGGAACCTGGCGGACGAGCTGGACCACCACGTAGACCGTGCCGAGCTGAAAGAGGCTCACCGGCAGGTCGAACGCCTCCGCGACGGCGGCCAGGCAGCCCAGGTCGGCCAGCCAGTTGGCCACGGCGAACGCCAGGGCGATCCTGCGGTGGAGCGCCGGCATGGCCTTCGTCGCGGCGCCGATGCGGCGGGCGACACCGATCCAGCGCCGGATCGGCGAGTCCTCGTCGGCGCTCCCGTCGGCCGGGCGCCGATCGCCCCACCCGCGGCCGTCCGCGCGGGCGCGCCTCGAACTCCAGACGGTGTACGCGCCCAGCGCGACGGCGGCCACCAGGGCGAGCACCGTACCGACCGGGTGCGCGTGGCCGATCGTTTCCGGGTGCGCCGCCAGGAGCAGGAAGAAGCCGAACAGGTACAGCAGGCCGAGTCCGAGGGCCGACAGCAGCCCGGACAGGACCATCACCGTGCCGGCCACCTCCCGGCTGGCGCCCCACTGCCGGAAGGCCCGGAACGCGAAGCCGGCCGAGACGGCGGAGCCCGCCGGCATGCTGATCGCGATCGCCGACCGGCTGTACGACACCGCGAGGGCCCGCCAGATCGTGGTCGACACCCCGAACCCCCGCAGCAGCCACATCTGCTGCCGCGCGAACATCGACATCGACACGCCTTCGGCGACGGAGCCGAGCAGCAGCCAGGCCGGCTGCGCGCTGCGGACCGCCGCGACCACCTGGTGGGGCTGGGGCAGCCGGCTCCGCAGGGCCGCCGCGGCGGCGACCACCGCCACCGTGGCCAGGGCCACCCGCAGCCACCGGCGCTGGGTAGACCGGCGCGGGGTGGACCGGCGCTGCCCGGACTGTGGCGCGGCCGTGCCGTCCACAGTGCCGGTACGGCCGTTCACCTCGTCCATCCGCCTGAAGATCCTTCCCCCGTCACCGGCCCCGGGGAATAGTGACGGTCCATTCAGGCGCGACACCCCGCGACACGCGCGGGCGTGTGCCGGATCACGTCGTACCCGTCACGGCGGCCGGCGCTCCGGCTGCCCGCTCGCCGGCGGCTCGCTCGGCGGCGGCCCGCTCTCCGGCGGCCTGCGCGAGCGGGCGGGTGCGCGTCAGCGCGAGGGCGAGCAGCCCGCCGGCGACGGTCAGCGCGACCGTCATCGCGGTCACGGCGGGCCATCCACCGGCTGACCAGGCCCGGCCGGAAAGCGCGCCGAAGACGGAGGAGCCGAGGTAGTACGCGAGCAGGTACAGCGCCGAGGCCTGGCCCGTACCGCCGCCCCCGAGCTGCGCCCGCGCGGCGACCCAGCCGCTGGCCACCCCGTGCGCGGCGAAGAAGCCGAAGGTCAGCACCGCCAGCCCGGCGATGATGAGCGGCAACGGTCCCGCCAGGGTCAGCAGGCCCCCGGCCGCCATGATCACGACCCCGGCCGGGACGACTGGCCGCTGGCCGAACCGGCCGGCGGCCCGACCCGCCAGGGCGGAGGCGAGCGAACCGATCGGGTACACGAGGAACACGAGGCCGGCCACGCCGGCGCTGAGCCGGTACGGGTCGGCCGCCAGCCGGAAGCCGAGGGCGTTGAACACGGCGACGAACGCGCCCATCAGAGCGGCCCCGATCCCGTCGAGGGCGAGCAGGACCGGGTCGGTGAGCAGCCGCCCGGTCAGCCGGGCGAGACGCGCCGGGCTCGCCGGGGCCGCGACGAAGCGACGGGACGCCGGCAGCAGAGCGAAGACCGTCACGGCGCAGGCGAGCGCGAGGAGCGCGACGCCACCGACCGCGGCGCGCCAGCCCAGGACGTCGGCCAGACCGCCGGCGACGAGTCGCCCGAGCATGCCGCCGATCGCCGTGCCCGCGATGTACAGGCCGGCCGCGCGGGCATGCGCCTGCCGGTGGACCTCCTCGCGCAGGTATGCCATGGCGACCGCCGGCAGCCCCGCGAGCGCCAGCCCCTGCACGGCACGCAGGACCAGCAGCACCGGCCAGTTCGGGGCGACCGCGCAGGCCAGGCCGACCACCGCGGTGGCGCCCAGCGCCACCCGCATGAAACGGACCCGGCCGAACGCGTCGGACAGCGGGCTCACCAGGAGCATGCCGACGCCGAGCGCGAGCGTGGTCGCGGAGACGCTCAGCGCCGCCTGCGCCGGCGTGATCCGGTACGCCGCCTGCAGCAGCGGCAGGAGCGGCTGGGTGCAGTACAGCGACGAGAAGGTGGCGATGCCGGCGGCGAACAGGGCGATGGCCAGCCGTCGGTACTCGCGGGTGCCGAGGCGGTGACCTTCCTGGCTGGGCGTCGTGGTGGGGGCGGACAGCGTTACTTGCACCTGACAAACATCCCTCCACGCGATCCATGTGCAAAATGACGAAAGTGGCACTTCTTCATGCGCTGGCGGCATAATTGCGCGGGTGAACGCCGACGAGCTGCGCTGGTTTCTGGCCCTCGCGAAGACCGAGCAGGTGACGGCCGCGGCGCACGAGCTGTACCTGTCCCAGCCCACCCTGTCCCGCGCGCTGGCCCGGCTGGAGCGCGAACTCGGCGCCCCGCTGTTCGACCGGGACGGGCGCCGGCTACGGCTCAACCAGTACGGCCGGATCCTGCGCGAGCACGCCGGCCGGGCCCTCGCCGAGCTCGACACGGCCCGCCGACGCATCGACGCCCTGACCGACCCGGACACCGGCCTGGTGCGGCTGGCGTTCCTGCACTCCTTCGGCGCCTGGCTGGTGCCCGACCTGCTCCGGGAGTACCGGGCCCGCGCGCCGCGGGTACGGTTCGCGCTGTCCCAGGACGTCGCCGAGGTCGTCGTGGCGTCGCTGCGCGAAGGGCACGCCGACCTCGCGCTGACCAGCCCCCGGCCCGACGGCGACGACCTCGCCTGGCACCCGGTCCACTCCGAACGGCTGTGCCTGGCCGTGCCGCCCGACCACCCGCTCGCCACTCAGCGGCGGGTGCCGCTCGCGAGCGTCGCGGCCGAGCCGTTCATCGTGCTGCGCGCCGACACCGGCCTGCGTCGCATCACCGACCAGCTGTGCCGGGACGCCGGCTTCGAGCCGACCGTGGCGCTGGACTCGTCGGACCTGCAGACCGTACGCGCGCTCGTCGGCGCCGGCCTCGGCATCGCCATCGTGCCTGAGCCGCACGCCCCCGAGCCGCACGCCACCGACGAGCCGGCCGGACCGGCGTACCTCACGCTCACCGACGCCGGGGCGGGGCGCACGATCGGCCTGTGCTGGGTCGCGCAGCGGCCGCTGTCCCCGCCGGTGGTCGCCTTCCGCGACCACGTCGAGGGTTGGGCGCGGCTAAGCCTCCCCCGGTGAGGACCGGTGAGCTCAGCCGGCCGAGTGCGGGGAATCGGGCGGGGTCGAGAACGTCTGCCACGCCGAACGCCCTGGAGCGCCACCGATCGGCGGCGGGCGATGAGCATGCTCGCCGATGCGAGGGCCATGCCGACCGCCGCCGTGGCCAGCAGGGTGTACTGGGGTCCGGGCAGCAGCCCGCCGATCCGCCGCGAGACCAGGCCGAGCGCCACGTAGAGACCGGCCCACAGGGCGGAGCCGAGGACCGAGTACCGCGCGAAGCGGTGGTAGGGCATGCTCAAGGCCCCGGCGGCGAGCGGGATCAGCGTATTGATCACCGGTAGGAACGGGGCGACGACGAGAATGTGTCCGCCGCGGTCCAGGGCCCGCTCCGCCGCCGCCCAGCGGGCTTCGCCGATCCACGTACCCGACCGGCCGCGCCGGATCCGTTCGCCGAACAGCCGGCCGGTGGCGAAGGTCAGTGACGAGCCGGCCAGGCACCCGCCGAGCACCCACATGACCAGTCCGGCGGCGGCGTACGGGCCGCTCATCCCCGTCGCGGTGAGGACCGCGACGTCCCCGGGGACCGCGATCCCGACGACGGGGATCGCGTCGAGCACCATGACCAGGGCGACCGTCACCTCGATCAGCGCCGTCGGCAACTCCTGCAGCTGCCCCCACCAGTACGCCATAGCCTGACGTTATGACCTTCTATGCAGATGGCGCATCCAGGTTTCGACCCTGAGGCATCCCTTGATCAACCCTGAGTCCGGGTAGGGGATCTCCGCCGTCGCCCAGTCGAAGCCATCGCCCGGTCGAAGTCGTCGCCCAGTCGAAGCCCTCGCCTATTCGAAGGTGAGCTGCTCGCTGCGGCGCGGCATCAGCAGCAGCGCGCCGACGCCGAGCACGGCGAGCACGACCAGGGCGAGAAAGACGTGGTGCGTGGCGTCGTACAGCGAACGGCGGACGTACTCGGCCACCGCCGGCTGCTGCGACCGGGTGTGCCCGCCCAGCACCAGGCTGGAGGCGTCCACGCTGCGCGGCAGCCGGTCGGCGATCCCGGCCGGCGGGTGGGCGAATCGGTCGGCGAGGGTCGCGTTGGCGATCGCGCCGAAGACGGCGGCTCCCACCGCGCTGCCGAGCGAGCGGCTGAACATGTTGGCGCCCGTCACCACGCCGCGGCGGTCCCACCCGACGACCGACTGTGCCGCGACCAGGGTCGGGCTGGCGGACAGGCCGAGCCCGACTCCCATCACGAAGGCCGCGCCCGCGGCGCCCCACACCAACGTGTTCTCCCCCAGCAGGGCGGCCAGCACCGTACCGCCGACCACGAAGACGGTGCCGATGAGCGCCGTGTCGCGGAAGCCGATCCGCAGGTAGAGCCGCCCGGCCTGGCTGGCTGCCAGCGGCCAGCCGACGGTGTTCGCGGCGAGGGCGAAGCCGGCCACCAGCGCGCTGGTGCCGAGCACCCCTTCCGAATAGGTCGGCAGGTACGAGCTGAGCCCGATGGTGAGGGCTCCGATGACCAGCGCGTTGAGGCTGCTACCGGCGAGGACGCGGCGGCTGAAGACCCACAGCGGCAGCACCGGTTCGGCGGCGCGGCGCTCGACGAAGACGAACGCGACGAGCAGGACGACGCCGACCGCGAAGATGACCAGGCTCTGGGTCGAGGCCCAGCCCCAGGCCACCCCGCCTTCGAGCAGCCCGAGGATGATCAGCGAGAACCCGCCGGTGAGCAGGGCCACCCCCGCGTAGTCGACCCGGTGCCGGGTACGGGTGACGCGCTCGGCGAAGCGCCGGGCGATCATCCACACCGCCACCGCCCCGAGCGGCAGGTTGATGAAGAAGATCCAGCGCCACGACACGTACTCGGAGAACACCCCGCCGAGGGTCGGGCCGATCACCGCGGCGATACCCCACACGCTCGCCAGGTAGCCCTGGACCCGGGCCCGCTCTTCGACGGTGTACAGGTCACCGACGATCGTCATGCTCATCGGCTGCACCGCTCCGGCGCCGATGCCCTGGACGGCACGCGCGACGATCAGCGCCGGCATGCTCCACGCCGCGCCGCACAGGATCGACCCGATCAGAAACAGCGCGATGCCGAAGAACATGACCGGCTTACGGCCCAGCGAGTCGGCGAACTTGCCGTAGATCGGCACCGTGACCGCCTGCGTGAGCAGGTAGATCGAGAACAGCCACGGGAACTGCGAGAAGCCGCCGAGATCGCGCACGATGGACGGCACCGCGGTGGCGATGATCGTCGAGTCCAGGGCGACCAGGCCGGTGCTGAGCATGACCGCCAGGAGCACCGGGCCACGGTCCGACCGGAAGCCGACACCCCCCGCGTTCCGGGTGTCGGGTGCCGGTGCGGCACCGGTACCGGCCGCCGATGTCGTCGCCATGCAGGACGCTCCTCCACTGTGCAGCAAACCATCGCGTCGCGATCCCAGACGGTCGCGTCACGATCAACTACTTCGCAATGCCAAGCATTCCACTTCGCATCACGATTCCCTGTGATCTAGGACAGTTAGCCCGCTCATAACCGGCGACCGGTCCGGGCCGCTCGGCGAAGCCCGCGGCCCGGACCGGTCGCCGCGCGTCCAAGGTCGATGAATTTCCGCCGGTGACGGAGTCAATATGGCGACACGGCACAGGAGGGCGTGATGGGCAACGTGGTGGTAGGGCTGGCGGTATCGGTGGACGGCTACATCGCCGGGCCGGAGGACGGGCCGACCGCGCCGCTGGGCGAGGGCGGCGCCGCCCTGTTCGAGTGGTACACCGACGGGGACACGCCGAGCCGGCACCACCCCAGGTTCCGGATGGCCCGGCAGAGCGCGGCGGTCTTCGACGCGATCGTCGACCCGGTCGGCGCCGTGGTCACCGGCCGGCGCACGTACGACATCACCGGCGGGTGGGGCGGCGACAGCCCGGTGCCCGGCCGGCCGCTGTTCATCCTCACCCACCACGTGCCACGGCCCCTACCGGAGACCACGGTGCCGCACACGTTCGTCACCGACGGGGTGGCCAGCGCCATCGCGCAGGCCAGGGCGGCGGCCGGTGACCGGGACGTGTCGCTGGCCGGGGCGCAGGCCGTGCAGCAGGCGATACGGGCCGGCCTGCTCGACGAGCTACACCTGGCGGTGGTGCCGGTGCTGCTCGGCGGCGGGGTCCGCCTGTTCGACCACCTCGGCGGCCCGGTACGCCTCGAGAAGATCCGCGTCGTCGACGCGCCGAGCGTCACCCACCTCAGCTACCGGGTACGCGAAGACAGCCGGGTACGCAAGGACGCCTAGGCTCCCCGGCGCAGGGCGGGGAACGGCGCGAAGATCTGGGTGAACTGCCAGGTGGACTGGGCGAGGCCCGAACAGCGACCGCTACTGATCGAGGCGCCCGGGCAGCCGCCGTTGTCGCGCTGGAGCGCCCAGAACGACAGCAGGGCCACACCCATGTCGGCCGCCCAGGCCACCACCTTCTCGGCGTTCGCCAGCGAGAGGATCTCCCCGATGCCGCAGTCGTCGATACCCGGCATGACGGTGACGCCGAGCATGTGCCAGATCTCCGCCGGCGACCGCTGCGGATACAGGTCGATGAGCTGGTCATGCATGCCGGTCACGGCCTCCTTGACCGCGATGACCATCGAGTGCCGGTTCTTGTCGCAGTAGTCGAACGGCATGATGTTGACCACGTCGACGCGCACGCCGTTGGCGACGGCGTTACGCATGATGCCCATGCCGCTGTCGGCGAGCCCGTGCGGCCACGCCGACAGGGTGTAGGAGATCTGAAGGGCGCGGTGGTGCCAGGCGGCCCACTCCTGCACGATCTTGAGCGCCTTGTTGCGCCGGTCGATGCTCACGGTGTCCCAGGCCGGCGCCCCCTCGATGTTCATGTCGATGCGCGTCAGGTTGTACGTGGTGATCACGTCCTCGTACGCCGTGGCGATCGCGTTGATGTCGGTGCAGGCATCGGCGAGCTCCAGCTTGGGCGTGCCGTCGACGCCACCGCCGAAGGAGACGATGGCGTCGCCGCCCCGGGCGCGGATGGTGGCGATGTCGTTGCCGAACACGGTCCGGGAGACGGGGGTGCTGGGCTCACCGTTCCAGTACACGGTGCACGACCCCTTCTTCGGGGCGACGACGAAGGCCAGCATGAGGTTCTTGGCGCCGGACTGCTGGGACAGCGCCGACAGGTTCTCGCCGGTCCAGGTCATGACGTACGGGGCGAACATGGGTACCGGCACGGACGCCACGGCGTTACCCGTTGCCGAGGCGGTCGCGCTCGCGCGCGCCGAGTGCGACGTGGCGACCGGATGCGTGGGGACCCAGCTCGGGAGGCGCACGGCGACGACCCCGAGCCCGATGCCGAGTACCCCGGAGACCGCGAAGGCGCCGGCACGGCGTCCCCACCCGCGCGACGCGGACCCCGCCGGATCCCCGGCCGGCGCATTGTGCGCCTCGGCAGCCTCCGGCACCTCGGGCGCTTCACGTGCCTCGGGCACCTCCGGCACCTCGGGCGCTTCACGTGCCTCGAGCACCTCCGGCGGCTCCGGCGCTTCACGTGCCTCGGGCACCTCGGACGCTTCACGTGCCAAGGGCACCTCGGGCACCTCGGACACCTCGGGCGCTTCACGTGCCAAGGGCACCTCGGGCGGCTCCGGCACCGCACCGCCCGCCGGCGTCGCCGGCTCAGGCTTTGCCGGCTCAGGCTTTGCCGGCTCAGGCTTTGCCGGCTCAGGAGGCTTTGCCGGACGGGCGGACGGACCGGCCGCCGCAGGCGGAACGGCCGGCCGCAGGTCGAACAACAGCCGGCCGACCACCGTCTTCCTCGGCCGGTCGACGAGCCGGTCGACGGGCCTGGCGACAGGCCGGGCGGCGATTCCCGCCGGCTGTGCGGCGCCGGGTGTGACACCCAGAAAACCCGGTCCTATATATATCTGGAACGGCTCGCGATAATCAGGTGTCGACGTATCACGCCGAACCGGCGACAGCAATTCCCAGATCAGAATCACGACCAGCAGGAGCGCTCCGAAAAGCAGGACGTTGCTCACAGCTTTTACCCCCAGCCAACGCCACCGAAAGTAATGCCGAGCAGAAGCGACAGCGCCCCGGCGGCCACGGCCCGATCAACGCCCGAGGCATCAACGTACGGTGTTCCAGCCACCAGACGAGCGCGTAACCTGCGGCGGCGTCGGCCGACTCTGACATCGCGCCGACGTCCGCGGGACCGGACAACAGGGCGAGGTGCCCGTTGACGAAATGCGTTGACGTATCCGAAGTCATAAATTGGCTTTCGCTATTCTCATCGGTGTCGGGTGCGGCCGTTCGAAAGACGGGCAGGGTCGACGACAAGCCCCGCACGGATGGGACATCGCCTGGTTGAGATGCGGCAACGCAACGGGCGGGTAAACACCCGAGCGCCGGCCGCCTACCCGGGCCCCTCGGGGTAAAACAACGAGCCGTGTCGACATTCAGGCGCCTCGCCGCGGTCGTCCGCCCTCCCGCGGTGCCCACCGACCACACGCCCACCGACCACACGCCCACACGCCCACACGCCCACACGCCCACAGCGGAACCCGGACCACAGCCCGGGCTCCGAAACGACACCGCTGTAGTTATGTGATCTCTGTTCGAGCCCCTTGACCAGGGCTGATATGTGCGCGCCACTGGATCAATGGCGAGGGTGCCGGTGCGCGACGACAGGCGGGTGACGATCGGTCTCCCACCCGCCCGCACCGGCGTCTGTCCGTGATGGACGACATCGCGGCCGGTACGCCGCTCCCCGATCCGGTCGCGCCGATGCTGGCCACGCTCGGCGACCTGCCGACCGGTCCAGAATGGGCGTACGAGTTCAAATGGGACGGTGTACGCGCGGTGACCCGGACCGGGCGGCGCCGGGTACGGGTCCTCAGCCGCAACAACCGCGATCTCACCGCCACCTATCCCGAGCTTGCCGAGCTCGGCGCGGTGCTCGGTGAGCGCGGCGCGGTCGTCGACGGCGAGGTCGTCGCGCTCGACTCCGGCGGCCGGCCGTCGTTCGAACGGCTGCAGCGGCGCATGCACGTCGGCGCGCCGACACCGGGCCTGCTCGCGGCGGTACCGGTGGTCTACCACGTCTTCGACGTGCTGCACGTCGACGGGGAGTCGACGCTGCGGCTGCCGTACGAGCACCGGCGGGAACTGCTCGCGGCGCTGGGGCTGACCGGGCCGGTGGTGACCGTGCCGGCGCACTTCACCGACGTCGACGGCGCCCACGTCCTGACCGCCGCGCGGGCGGCCGGCCTGGAGGGCGTCGTCGCCAAGCGCCTCGGCTCGACGTACCAGCCCGGCCGCCGCTCGGCGGACTGGATCAAGGTGCCGATCGTCCACACCCAGGAAGTGGTGATCGTGGGTTACACGGCCGGCGCTGGCCGCCGGGCCGGGACGATCGGCTCGCTGCTGCTGGCGGTGCACGATCCAGCCGGACGGTTGCGCTACGCCGGCCACGTCGGCACCGGGTTCACCGAATCCATGCTGCGCGACCTGCAGCGGCGCCTCGTACCCCTGCACCGGCGGACCCCGGCGGTGGGCGGGGTACCCCGCGACCACGCCCGACACGCCCGGTGGGTCGACCCGGTCGTCGTCGGCGAGGTCGCCTACCGCACGTGGACCCCGGACGGGCGGCTGCGCCTGCCTTCCTGGCGCGGGCTGCGCCCCGACCGCGACGCTGCCGAGGTGCACCGACCTGACGTGCCGGCCCGGCCCGCTCCGCCCCCGCCGGCCGGGCGCCACGCGGGCGGGCCGACCGGGCACGTCGAGGGCGCGATGCAGACCTCCGACGGCCGGTGGCGGGTGGAGGTGGTACGCCGCGGCACCGGCCACTGGTACCGGATCGTCCACGGCGAGAACACGATCGACTGGCTGTCGCTGGCCGACGTCGAGCGCATCCTCGGCGAGGTCGGCGTCGACCTCACGCTGCTGCGGGAGGTCGGCCCGGCGGCGTGAGCCGGCCGGCCGCTACCGCGTAGACCGGCCGTTACCGTGTAGGGAGACGACGCCCCGCGGAGAAGAGGGACCGTGCTCCTGCCCCACCCCGAGCCGTGGCCCGAAACGGCCGCCAAGGCGATCGACATCCAGAACCGGCTGCGCACGATGGTCCGGCTCGCCGCCGACGAGCCGTTCGAGCCCCGTACCGTCGCCGGGCTGGACGTGACGTACGAGCCCGGCTCCGGGCGCTGCGCCGCGGCCGTGGTCGTCCTCGACGCGGGCACCCTCGAAGTGGTCGACGAGTCGACCGCGTTCGGCACGGCGGCGTTCGCGTACGTACCCGGACTCCTCGCGTTCCGTGAGCTACCGCCCTTGATGGCCGCACTGGGCGAGCTGACCGTCGTGCCCGACGTGCTGGTCTGCGACGGCTACGGGATAGCCCATCCGCGTCGGTTCGGCCTCGCCAGCCACCTCGGCGTCGTCACCGACCGGCCGACCCTCGGCGTCGCCAAGAACCCGTTCACCGGCGTGTACGAGCCTCCCGGTGACGACCGCGGCTGCTGGTCGGAGCTGCGCGAGGACGGCGAGACCCTGGGGCGGGTGCTGCGCACCCGGCGCGGGGTGAAGCCCGTGTTCGTATCGGTCGGCCACCGCATCACCCTGGACCGGGCCACCGACCTGGTCCTCGCGCTGTGTACCCGGTACCGGTTGCCCGAAGCGATCCGGCGCGCGGACCGGTTGTCGCGTCGACTGCTGCGCGGGTCCAGCGGCTCACCGGCGGCCGAAGGCGAACCGGGTACGGGTCGCCCAGTGGACCCCGTCGAACGCCAGCAGGCGCGCCTCCGTGACGGCCGCGCGTACCGGTAGCCGCGCGGCGACGTCGCGCTCGACGAGGGCGAGGGTGTCCTCGTCGACGCCGTGCGCCACGGTCAGGTGCGGAACGATGTCGTCGTGAACCCCGCCGTACGGAGGAGCCTCGGGCCATCGGCCGGCGATCTCCACAGTGAGGCTCCGGAACGGGCCGGCCGGCTCCGGTTCCAGGTACAGCACGTCCGGGAACCTGCCGCAGCGGCGGAATCCGACCTCGAACGCCGGCTGACGGCCGAACACCTCGCGAAGCCGCTCGAGCACCCCGTCGTCGATCCGGCTTGAGCCCAGGAACGGGTACAGGACGGTGACGTGTGCCGGCGCCCCCAGCGGCGCCGAACGGTCGTACCGCTGCCGCCAGCGGTCCACGACGCGGCCCGCCTCGGGCACCGCCACGATGATCGCCGTCTGGCCGGTCTCAAACGACATGCGCTGACCCCTGCGATCCCGCCGGATCGGGGCACCGGATGTCGGCGGCCTCGCACGCCGGATGTGCCGTACCGCCCGGATCCAGCGCTTCGCGCATGAACAGGTGGCGCCCCGGCGACCGCGGGCCATCCCTGGCCACCCAGCGGTCGCGGTAGGCGGGTCTGCCTTCCGTGGGTCTCACCGTCGCCGGTCGCGCCAGGCGCTGACGACCTCGTCGGCGTCGATGGTGGAGAGCACGACCGGCGGCCCGTCGAGCAGGCCCCGGTGCGCCCGGCCGATGCGGTCGTTGAGATCGGCGACGAGCCTGCGTACCGACGACTCGGTCGTCCGCTCCGCGACCGTCTCCATCAGGTCCTCGACCGCTCTGCGCAGCGCCAGCGTGGCGGGCACCGGGCCGGTGATGCCTTCGCGGCGTACCAGCCGCTTGAGCCACCAGTTCTCGTCGTACTCTTCGTCGATGTCCGGCAGCGGCTTCCCCGCGCCCGGCAGGTCGTTGAACTCGCCGCGCTCCTGGGCTTCCCGGATCTGACGGTCGATCCGCGACTCGTACCAGCTGGTCATCGGCGCACCCCCGGTACGGCGAGTCTATCGGCCGGCCCGTCTACCGGTCAGCCCACCGGCTACAGCCACTGCTTCCAGGGCTGGTTTGCCATGAACCCCTCCACCGCGTAGACGTACCACGTGTTGGGCAGGTCCTGCCCGGCGGCCACCGCGTTGTCCACGGCGCCGTACCCGGCCTGGTACGCGGAGATCACCATGTCGAGCAGGACGAGTTTGTTCGGGTCGCCGGCCAGGCTGTAGTTGCCGTTGAAGTACTTGTCCCCGAAGTACCGGACCAGCCAGGCCAGGTAGCCGGTGGCGACGTTGATGTTGCCGGTCAGCGAGGCCCGGTCGTAGTTGGTGCCGTACTTCTGGTTCATCCAGGTGGCGGTGTCCGTCATCACCTGCATGGTGCCCAGCCCGCCGTCAGCGGACTTGATCGTGGACTGCCAGCCGCTCTCCTCCCAGCCGATGCCCTGGATGAGCACCTCCCGGACGGTGATCGCGGGCGGCTTGGGGTCGTCGAGGCTCAGCGTCGGCCGGTACGCGTGCCCGGCGGCCGCGTGCATCGCGGCGGCGACTTCGGCGCACGACGCACCCGGTCGGTCCGGACGCGAGCAGACCGGACCGGACGCCGTGGGGCCCGGGCCGGGCGGCGGGCCGGCCGGCGGAGGCGGTGGCGGCTTGGCGACCGTCAGCTGCTTGGGCGGGGGCGGCGCCTGCTTGGTGGACCCCCCGGACTTTCTGGTCACTGACGGGCTGGGGCTCGCAGTCGGCGAGAGACTCGGGCTCGGGGTCGGCGACGGGGTGGCGGACTCGGTCACCGAGGGCGCGGCGGTGACGGTCGCCGCCGAGTCGGTGGGCGCGGCGTACACCAGGCGGGCCGCGTCGTTCTCGGGGGCGTTCCAGACCGACACCAGGACGGTGCTCGCCACAATGATCCCGGCCGTCACCGCGGCGGCGGCCGCGATCGCTCGACTACGTGGAGTGGACAGCAGCGCCAAAACGTCTCCCCCGCCGGTCGGCCCCACGCCGCACCCGGGAGGTCTCGGCGGGCAGGGTCGGGTTGCTGGACGGTCCGGACCGACGAGCCGCGGGCTGCGGATCCCGACCGCGAAGGATCCTATGCCAGACGTCGATGGATTGTGGGGCCGGGTCGCCGAGACGAACCTCATGCGCGTGATCCCGCCGGTGAGTATCGTCATCGGCCGAGGTCTGCACAGATGGGCGACGTCTGTCGAGGACGCCCGGTCGCCGCTCACCACCAAGGAGTGACACCCAGCCCCGAACAACGCACGCGAAAACCACAAAGGAGCACGGATGAGCCAGGTACGGGTACTGGTCGGTACACGCAAGGGCGCGTTCATTCTGACATCGGACGCGAGCCGGGAGAAATGGGACGTCAGCGGCCCGCACTTCGCGGGCTGGGAGATCTACCACGTCAACGGGTCGCCGGCCAATCCGGACCGGCTGTACGCGTCGCAGTCCAGCGGCTGGTTCGGCCAGCTGATCCAGCGCTCCGACGACGGCGGCCTGACCTGGAACCCGGTGGGCAACCGGTTCGACTACGACGGCGACCCCGGCACGCACCAGTGGTACGACGGGACGCCGCGCCCCTGGGAGTTCAAGCGCGTCTGGCACCTCGAGCCGTCGCCGACCGACCCGGACACCGTCTTCGCGGGTGTCGAGGACGCCGCGCTGTTCCGTTCGGACGACGGCGGGCAGAACTGGCACGAACTCCCGGGGCTGCGCGGACACGGCTCGGGACCGTCATGGCAGCCGGGCGCCGGTGGCATGTGCCTGCACACGATCATCCTGGATCCGACCGACCCGGCACGGATGTTCGTGGCCATCTCGGCCGCGGGCGCGTTCCGCACCGACGACGCCGGCAAGACGTGGCGGCCGATCAACCGCGGACTCAGGTCCGGCGGCATTCCCGACGAGGATGCCGAGGTGGGCCACTGCGTGCACCGCATCGCCATGCACCCGGCGCGCCCCGAGGTGCTGTTCATGCAGAAGCACTGGGACGTCATGCGCAGCGACGATGCCGGCGGGTCCTGGCATGAGATCAGCGGCAACCTGCCGACCGACTTCGGGTTCCCGATCGCGGTCCACGCCCACGAGCCGGACACCGTCTACGTCGTGCCGATCACGAGCGACTCACTGCATTACCCGCCGGACGGGAAGCTGCGGGTGTACCGCAGCCGGACCGGCGGAAACGAGTGGGAGGCGCTCACCGACGGCCTGCCGCAACGCGACTGCTACGTCAACGTGCTGCGGGACGCGATGGCCGTCGACTCGCTCGACTCATGCGGGATCTACTTCGGCACGACCGGCGGGCAGGTGTACGTGTCCGCCGACGCCGGCGACAGTTGGGTGCCCATCGTGCGGGACCTGCCGCCCGTGCTCTCCGTCGAAGTACAGACGCTGCCATGATCCGGGTCGTGCTTCCGTACCATCTGCGCACGCTTGCGCGCGTCGACGGCGAGGTCGTGCTCGACGTCGCGGGTGACGTCACCCAGCGTTCGGTCCTCGACGCGCTGGAGGCCCGCTACCCGGTGCTGCGCGGTACGGTCCGCGACCAGTCCACCGGCGCGCGCCGGGCGTTCGTCCGGTTCTTCGCCTGCGAGCAGGATCTCTCCCATGAACCGCCGGACGCCCCTCTGCCCGGCGCGGTCACCTCCGGGGCCGAACCGTTCATGGTCGTCGGCGCGATGGCGGGTGGCTGACCGCTTCACCACTCATGATCCTGAAGGATTTTCCGTGCGCTGACCCGGAAAATCCTTCAGGATCATCAAACCGGCGCAATACCGGCATTTTTGGATATAACCGATTCGCAACGCTTCTCGAACCTGGTCGACAACCCGGGCACCGGACCGTCGAAGTCGACCCCGTGAGAGAAGGCCTGACTTTGATGAATCGGAATGTCCGACGGCTGATCCTCGGCACGCTGCTTGCCACGTCGACGACGGGCGCCGCGCTCGGCGTCGGCGTGCAGACCGCATCAGCCACCGTGAACGCGACCGTGGACACCAGAAGCGGCCCGCTCAACGTCCGCACCGGAACGTCGACCCAGACCGCGGTCGCCGGCCAGTTGCGCGACGGTTCGGTGGTCTCCCTCGCCTGCCAGGCGACCGGGCAGTACATCTCGGGCGCGGTCCGGAGCACCGCACAGTGGGACCGGCTGGCCAACGGCCGCTGGGTGTCGCACGCCTACATCCGCGTCGGCGCGTCCCTGCCGTCCTGCGCGGTGCTCGACGCCCCGGCCGGCAACCCGTCCGGCCCCAGGGTGCGTACCGACGGCGGCCCGCTCAACATCCGTACCGCGCCCAACACCGGCGCGAGCATCGCCGGCCAGGTCGCCAACGGCGCGGCGGTCGCGCTCAGCTGCCAGGTCACCGGTGCGACGGTACGCGGCACCGTCCGATCCACCTCGCAGTGGGACCGGCTGACCAGCGGCGGCTACGTCTCCCACGCCTACGTGCAGACCGACGGGTACCTCCCGTCGTGCGCGTCGCTGGACAATCCGCCGGCGCCGTCGACCCCGCCGACGCCGTCGACCTCGCCCACGCCCTCGACCTCACCCACGCCGTCAACCTCACCGACGCCGTCTACCCCGCCCGCCACCAACCCGGCCGCGGCGCGAGTGCACACCGACGGCGGCCCGCTCAACGTCCGCACCGGACCCACCTCACGGTCCGACGTGACCACGACGCTCGCCAACGGCACCTCGCTCAGCCTGACGTGCCAGGTCAACGGCGACACCGTCCGCGGTACCGTCCGCTCGACCGCGCAGTGGGACAAGCTCGCCACCGGCGGCTACGTCTCCCACGCCTATGTGGAGACCGACCAGTCGCTGCCCGCGTGCGACTCGACCACGCCGGTGACCAACCCGACTCCGGCACCGAGCACCAGCCCGACGCCCAGCCCCACCCCGACGCCGACCCCGACTCCGACCCAGCCGGCGACCTACCCGGCCACCGCGCACACCGAGGGCGGCCCGCTCAACATCCGCACCGGCCCGAGTACCGGCGCGAGCCTCGCCGGCCAGGTCGCCAACGGCGGCTCCCTGACCCTGACCTGCGCCGTCGGCGGCGACTACGTCAGCGGCGCCGTCCGCTCCACCAGCCAGTGGGACAAGCTCACCAGCGGCAACTACGTCTCCCACGCGTACGTGCAGACCACGGCCAGCCTGCCCACCTGCGCCGGCGGCGCCCCCGTTGTCGGTGGTGACGGCCCGGTCGGCAGCATGACCAACGCGCAGTTCATCGCCGCGGCGGTCATCCCCGCCCAGGCCGGCTACCGCGAGTTCGGCGTACCCGCCTCGGTCACCATCGCCCAGGCCATCCTGGAGTCGGGCTGGGGCCGCAGCACGCTGACCAAGAACGACCGCAACTACTTCGGGATCAAGTGCTTCAGCGGCAGCCCCGGCCCGATCGCCAACGGCTGCCACACCTACGCCACCTACGAGTGCACCCCGAACTGCTACGCCACCTACGCGAGCTTCCGCACGTACGCGTCGATCAGCGACTCGTTCCGCGACCACGGGATGTTCCTGACGACCAACAGCCGCTACAAGCCGGCGTTCAACTACAGCAACGACGCCGACCAGTTCATCTACCAGATCTGGAAGGCCGGCTACGCCACCAGCCCGACGTACGTCGCGAATGTCCAGTCGCTGATGCGCCAGTACAACCTCTACCAGTACGACCACGCCTGACCCTCCCCCACCCAGGGACCGCCGCCGGTCCGTCACCGGTTGACCTCCGTCAACCCCGACGGGCCGGCGGCGGCCGTTTCACCTCGGTGTCGCCTCGCGGTTTGTGTCCGGGGTGGGCTCTACAGTCGCGGCCGTACGCTCCCGGACGTCGGGGGCTGGCCGCCGAGGAGGAGCGCAGCGATGCCCGATGCGGATGGCCGCTGGACGGTCGAGGATCACCTCCGGGGCGCGCCGGTCGAGTACGTGGAGCTCTACCGGGCTGTCGAGGCCGCCATTCACGCCTGCGGCCCGGTGATCGTCTCCCCGTCGAAGACCACGATCACCTTCAAGGGCTCCCGCCGGGGTTTCGTCGGTGCCCGCCCCACCCGCCGCGGTGTCCGGGGCTACCTCGATCTCACGCGCAGCCTGGTCGGAGACCGCCGCATCCTCAGCAGCAGTCCGTACACCGGCCGGCTGCACGTCAACCAGTACCGCCTGACCACGCTGGCAGACCTCGACGACACCTTCATCTCTTGGCTGCAGGAGGCCTACCGCGTAGGTCAGGGAGACCATCTCCACGGATGACCGCCGCGACGCCTCCAGCCGGGTCCGGCCGCGCGTGAGCAGGACCGGCGGTTCGCGCTAGCCCGTCCGGCCGCCGTCCACCAGCCGCGCGGCCGCGACCTCGGCACCGGTCAGCTCCAGCAGGCGATGGACTGGATCGCAGCGGGCTGCCGTGACGCCGCTACCGCGTACGAACGGAGTCGTGGCGCATCGGTCCCGGGTAGGCCTCGACGTCGTCACGCGCGGCCACCGCCAGCATCTCCGCCAGCCGACCGTAGCCTTCCCGCACGTTGCTCACGGCCGCCCGAATGTGCGGCGTGCCCCGACCATGAAAGAAGCGGCTGCCCGGGCTCGCGGCGACGCCGTGGGTGGCGAGCGTGACCAGCGCACTCTGCTCGTCCCGGACCGGAATCCAGACGCTCAGCCCGGACCGGTTGGACACCGTGATGCCCCGTGCGGCCAACTCCTCGACCAACCGACCACGCCGCCAGGCGTACGCCTCCCCGGCCGCGCGTACCGTCGCCTGCGCTGCCGGGTCGTCGAGCAGGTGGGCAAGGGCGCGCTGGAGAATCCGGCTGGTCCAGCCGGTACCGAAGGACTGTCGGGTACGGGCCCGCTCGATCGGTGCCGCCGCTCCACCGACCACCGCCATCCGCAGGTCCGGTCCATGGGATTTGGAGAACGAGCGGATCCGGACCACCGCGTGCGGCAGGAACCGACCGATGGACTCCTCTTCCGCGCCGGCCACCTCGCCCGCGCCGTCGTCTTCGATCACCAAGGTCTCGGTGCCGCGTAGCAGGAAGGCCAGTTCCTCACAGCGCCCGGCGTCGAGCGCGCTGCCGGTGGGTGACTGCGCGCGCGGCTGGAACACGAAGGCGGCCGGCTGCTTGACCAGCGCCGCGGCCAGGGCGTCCGGTCGGGGCCCGCGCTCGTCGCAGTCGACCCGGAGCACGGTGGCGCCCACCGAGTCGAGGATGTCCAGCAGGCGTGGCGCCGTCGGCTCCTCCACCGCCACCCGGTCGCCGGGGACCACCGTCACCGTGAGGAGCAGCACCAGCGCTTCGTACCCCCCGCCGGTGGCCAGCCAGCCGGCGGCCGGGAAGGGCCACCGGGGGGCGATCGCCGCGCTCAGTTCGGGGGTGATCGGGTCCCGTCGGTAGTCGTTCAGGTCACGGGCGGTCAACCCGATCTGGAGCGCCTCACGGAGATCCGGCAGCAGCTCCGGGTCCGGTCCAGCGAGGGTCAGGTCGATGGCGAGCCGGTCGCCGAAGTTGCCGGTGCGTTCGAAACGCGCCGGGTGCGGAGTGGTCGGCGCGCCGAGCACGCGGATGCCGGCCCGGCCGCGCCCCTCTATCGCCCGCCGGCTGCGCAGCAGCACCCAGGCTTCGGAAACGGTCGCCGGGCTCACGCCCAGCTCGGCGGCGAGCGCCCGGACCGTCGGCAGCTGCGCACCGGTCGCCAGGTCGCCCCGGCGGATCAGCGCGGCCACATCAGCGGCGATGCCACGCGCACTGCGGTCGGAGATAAGGCCGGCGAGGCGCTGGGCGGAGACTTCCCCCGGATACATTTATGTACAGTAACAAAATCGTACTTGTACGGCAATCAACCTGAACATTACGGTGGGTGCACATCACACTCCGCTGACCTGGGAGGACTCGCTGTGCATCGCCCACGCTTACGTATCGGCGTTCGGCACTGGGACCACCTCATGCCGCTCGCACTGGGCGACGTACGGCCGGCCTCGTTCGACCTTGAGGTGGTCCGCCTGGACCAGACCCCTGACCTGCTCACCGACGACGGATTCGACGCCGCTGAGACGTCGTTCAGCCGGTACACGCTCGGCCGCGCCAGCGGCGAGGACCGCCTGGTCGGCCTGCCCGCCTTCGTGATGAGCGGGTTCCGGCACCGCTGCGTGATCACCCGCCGGGACAGCGAGCTGACCTCGCTCGCCGAGCTGCGCGGGCGACGGGTCGGGCTCACCGGCTGGCCGGACTCGGGCAACACCTGGACCCGGGCGCTGGTCCGCCGCGCCGGCGTACCCCTGTCCGAGGTCGACTGGTTCGTCGGCCCCCTGCTGTCCGACCACCCGGTCGGCGAGCGGATCGGCCCGCGCGGCGCGCCGGCCAACGTGGCCCGCACCCCCGGCGACCGCGCGCTGGTCGACCTCCTGCTCGCCGGCGAGCTGGACGCGGTGATGACCCCCTTCATGCCCCCGGGGTTCCACGCGCCCGACTCGCCACTGCGCCAGCTCGTGCCGGACTACCGCACCGCCGAGGCGTCCTACTTCACCGAGGTCGGTTACGTGCCCGGCATTCACCTGATCACGGTGCGGCGGGAGGTGGCCGAGCGGCACCCCGAGGTGACCGGTGAGCTGATGGCCGCGCTCGACGCCTCCTGGCACAACTGGCTCGGCAAGCGGACCAAGCTCGCCGACACCACGCTCTGGCTGCTGGCCGAGCTGGACATCACGGCGAAGACCGTCGGCCTGGACTGGAGCCCCTACGGCGCACCGTCCACCGACACGATGATCGCCGACTTCTGCGCCGAACTGTTCGCCCAGGGGCTGTGCGACGCCCCGATCGAGCCCGGCGTGCTGTTCACCGCCTACACCGAGCTGAGGAGCGCGGCATGACCACCACCGGTACGCCACGGCCGATGCGGGTCGCCGTCGGCCAGTTCGCCGCCAGCACCGAGTGGCAGGAGAACCTGCGCACCTGCGCCCAGTACATCGACGCGGCCGAGGCCGGCGGCGCGGACCTGCTGGTCCTGCCCGAAGGTGTGCTGGCCCGCTTCACCGACGACTTCACCCGGATCCGGACCGCCGCGCAGCCGCTGGACGGACCGTTCGTCACCGGGCTGCGTGAGCTGACCCGCGACAAGCGGGTGACCGTGGTGGTCGGCGTGCACGAACCGGCGCCGGACGGGCGGGCGTACAACACGCTCGTGGTGCTCGTCGCCGGCGAGCTGGTCACCCGCTACCGCAAGCTGCACCTGTACGACGCGTTCAGCTCGCAGGAGTCGGCCAACGTCGTACCGGCCGACGACGTACCCGCGCTGTTCACCTGCGCCGGCCTGCGGGTCGGCCTGATGACCTGCTACGACGTGCGTTTCCCCGAGCTGGCGCGGCTGCTGACCGTCGCCGGCGCCGACCTGCTGGTCCTGCCCGCAGCCTGGGTACGCGGGCCACTCAAGGAGCAGCACTGGCAGCTCATGGTCTCCGCCCGGGCACTGGAGAACACGGTGTACGTGGCCGCGTCCGGCGAGTGCGGCCCCCGCAACATCGGCCGCAGCCTCGTCGTCGACCCGCTCGGCGTGACCGTCGCGGCCGCCGCCGAGGGGCCGGCCCTGATCTGGGCCGAGGTGGACCCGGCCCGGCTCGCCGACGCCCGCCGCCAGCTCCCCGTTCTGGACAACCGCCGGTTCAGCGTCGACCCGGTGGCCCGGCCGGTGCCGGGTGTCCCCGCACCGGCCTCCCTGGCCTGATCTCGTACCGTTCGACCCACCGCAGGAGAAAGACATATGCGTACCAGTCGCGTCACCCGCACCCTGACCGCCGTCCTCGTGGCGTCCGGGCTGACCCTGGCGGCGTGCTCCAAGGACCCCGGCAGCACGAACCCCGCGCCCACCAAGTCGGCCGGCGTGCCGACGCAGAAGGTCGACGCGGCGCTGCGGGCCAAGCTGCCCCAGAAGATCACCGATGCCGGCACCCTGACGTCGGTCAACACCGGCGCGTTCCCGCCGTACACCATCTCGGCCGCGGGCGGCGACGCCACCAAGGTCGAGGGCGCCTCGGTCGACCTGGAGAAGGCGCTCGGCGAGCTGCTCGGCGTGAAGGTGCAGGACACCACGGTCAGCGGGCTCTCCGGTGAGCTGAGCGGCATCGCGTCGCAGCGCTACGACTTCGCGTTCGGCCCGGTTGGCGACTTCCCCGAGCGGGAGGCCACCGTCGACTTCGTGGACTGGGTGCAGGAGTTCGTGGTCTTCGCGGTGCCCAAGGGCAACCCGAAGAAGATCACTTCGCTGGACAGCGCCTGTGGCACCCGGATCGCGGTGCAGGCCGGCGGCTCGGCCGAGAAGGTCATCAAGACCCAGTCGACCGCCTGCACCGCGGCCGGCAAGCCGGCCGTCGAGGTGCAGTCGTACGCCGACCAGCCCACCTCGATCATGGCCGTCAAGTCGGGCCGCGCGGACGCGTTCTTCTCCTCCCAGGCCCCGCTCACCTACTTCGTCAAGCAGTCCAACGGTGAACTGGAGCTGGCCGGCACCGGTCAGGCCAACGGCTTCGACAAGCTGGTCCAGGGTGCGGTCGTGCCGAAGGGCTCGCCGCTGGGCCAGGTGCTCCAGGAGGCGCTGCAGAAGCTGTTCGACAACGGCACCTACGCCGCGGTGATGAGCAAGTGGGGGCTTGACGGTAACAAGCTCGACAAGCCCGGCCTGAACCTCGCCGCCCAGAAATGAGCACCATGACCGCGCTCACTGACCGCACAGCAACTGCTGGCGAGCCGCCCGTGGACGTGGCGGACGCCGTACCGCGCCGCCATCCGTGGCGCTGGGTGTCCGCCGCGGTGGTGCTCGTTCTCGCCGCCCAGCTGGCGCACCTGCTGGTCACCAACCCGCGGTTCCAGTGGCGGGTGGTGCTGCGCTACTTCAACGCCGAGTCGGTGGTCCGTGGCATGGGCACCACCCTGCTGCTCACGGTGATCGCGATGGCGGTCGGCATCGTGCTGGGAGTGCTGCTCGCGGTCGGCCGGCTGTCGCGAAACCCGCTGATCCGCTCGCTCAGCGGCCTGTACGTCTGGTTCTTCCGGGGCACCCCGGCGCTGGTCCAGCTGATCTTCTGGTACAACCTGTCCCAACTGGTCACCCGGCTGTCGCTGGGTATCCCGTTCGGGCCGAGCTTCATCTCCGCCGACACCAACACGCTCATCACTCCGATGCTCGCCGCGATCCTGGGGCTCGGGCTGAACGAGGCGGCGTACATGGCCGAGATCATCCGGGGCGGCCTGCTCTCGGTGGAACAGGGCCAGGTCGAGGCAGCCCAGGCGCTCGGCATGACGCGACTGCGTACCCTGCGCCGGATCGTGCTGCCACAGGCGATGCGCTTCATCGTGCCGCCGACCGGCAGCCAGGTGATCAACATGGTGAAGGCGACCTCGCTGGTGAGCGTGATCGCCATGGCCGACATGCTCTACACCGTCCAGGCGATCTACAACCGGACGTTCCAGACCATCCCGCTGCTGATCGTGGCCTGCATCTGGTACCTGATCATCACGTCGATCCTCTACGTAGGACAGTCGTTCATCGAGCGCCGGTACTCGCGCGGCGCGACCCGGCAGGCGCCGCGGTCGTTCCTGGACTTCCTGAAGATCCGCCGGACCCCGCCGCCCGTGGTCGACCGGACGGAGCACACCGCATGACCGAGCAGAAGCAACCGCTGCTGCGCGCCCGCGGCGTACGCAAGCATTTCGGCAATCTCCAGGTGCTCAACGGGATCGACCTGGACGTGTACCCGAGCGAGGTGGTCGTGCTGCTCGGCCCGTCCGGCTCGGGCAAGTCCACCTTCCTGCGGTGCGTCAACCATCTCGAGGAGCTCGACGGCGGCTCGATCACCGTCGACGGCGAACTCGTCGGGTACACCCGGCGAGGCGGCCGGGTACACGAGCTGAGCGACCGGGCGATCGCCGTCCAGCGCCGCTCCATCGGCATGGTCTTCCAGCAGTTCAACCTGTTCCCGCACCTGACCGTGCTACGCAACATCACCGAGTCGCCGATCGGCGTGCTCGGCGAGCCACGGGCCCGCGCCGTCGAACACGCCCGGGAACTGCTCGCCCGGGTGGGTCTGGCGGACAAGGCCGACGCGTACCCGCGACAGCTCTCCGGCGGCCAGCAGCAGCGCGTCGCCATCGCCCGGGCCCTGGCCATGCGGCCGAAGCTGATGCTCTTCGACGAGCCGACCTCCGCCCTGGACCCGGAGCTGGTCGGTGAGGTACTGGCCACGATGCGCGGGTTGGCCGCGGACGGGCTGACGATGATCGTGGTGACCCACGAGATCGGCTTCGCACGCGAGGCGGCCGACCGGGTCGTCTTCATGGAAGGCGGCGTGATCGTCGAGCAGGGAACCGCCCGCGAGGTGCTGGAAACGCCGCGCAATCCCCGTACTCGCGCCTTCCTGTCGCGATTCCTCGACGACTGACCGGGCCGGATACCGCGACGGGGTGGGGCTGGGCGCATGCGCCCGGCCCCACTGCTTACGGAGACGATTGGTCGTCGGCCACCAACCGCGTCGCCTGGGCGGTCAGGTACCGCCGCTCGGGCAGGCTGGTCGCGCGGCGGGCCGCTTCGCGGTAGCAGCCGGCGGCCGCCACCTCGTCACCGGTCAGCTCCAGCAGGTGCGCGCGGGTGGCGAGCAGCCGGTGGTGGCGGGCCATCCGGCTGTCGGACGCCAGCGTGTCGAGCAGCCCGAGCCCGGCCGCCGGCCCGTGCACCATGGCGACCGCGACCGCCCGGTTGAGGGTCACCATCGGGTTCGGCGCCAACCGCTCCAGAAGGTCGTACAGGGCGAGAATCTGCGGCCAGTCGGTCGTGTCCACGTGGTCGGTCTCGTCGTGGACCGCGGCGATGGCCGCCTGCACCTGGTACGGGCCGACCTCGCCGCGCGGTAGCGCCTCGGTGACCAGCGCGACGCCTTCGGCGATGCGGTCGGAGTCCCAGCGGCTGCGGTCCTGCTCGGCCAGCGGCACCAGGCTGCCGTCGGGTCGGGTTCGGGCCGGCCGGCGCGCGTCGGTGAGCAGCATCAGGGCGAGCAGGCCGGCCACCTCCGCGTCGTCGGGCAGCAGCCGCCGCAGCCAACGGGTAAGGCGGATCGCCTCCCCCGACAGCTCCGGCGCGGTCAGATCGGGGCCGGCGGTGGTGGTGTACCCCTCGTTGAAGATCAGGTACAGCACGTGCAGCACCGTGCGCAACCGCTCGGCGCGGGCCGGCCCGTCCGGCATCGTGAACGGCACCCCGCTGGCCCTGATGGTCTGCTTGGCCCGGCTGATGCGCTGCGCCATGGTCGCCTCCGGCACCAGGAAGGCGGCCGCGATCTGGGCGGTGGTCAGGCCGCCGACCGCGCGCAGCGTCAGCGCGAGCTGGCTCGGCGTGGACAGCGCGGGATGGCAGCACAGGAACAGCAGGGCCAGCGAGTCGTCCCGGTCCGCGCCGGGCGCGGCGTCGGCGGCCGGGCTCAGCAGCTCGGCCTGCGGTGTCGCCACGGTGACCAGGAGCTCCCGCCGCCGCCGCGACTGGTCGCTGCGGATCTGGTCCATCAGCCGTCGCGAGGCGACCGTGACCAGCCAACCCCGTGGGTTGTCGGGCACGCCGTCGGCGGGCCATTGGGTCGCGGCGGACAGCAGCGCCTCCTGCACCGCGTCCTCGCACGCGTCGAACTGTCCGTACCGGCGGACCAGCGCGCCGAGGACCTGCGGCGCCAGGTCGCGCAGCAGGTCCTCGACGCGGGGGGCGACGGTCACAGGTCCGACGGGGCCTCGTGCAGGATCGGCCAAAGCTCGACCGGGTCCTGGTCGGCCCACGGCATGTCCGCGGCGATCTGCAGCGCGCGCTCCTCGCTCTCGCAGTCGAGCAGGTAGAGGCTGGCGATGTACTCCTTGGTCTCCAGGTACGGCCCGTCGGTGACGACCGGCGCACCGTCCTTGCGCCGCACGAGCCGGGCGGCCACCGCGTCGGACAGACCGTACGCCCCCAGCAGTTCGCCGGTCTGCTGGTACTTCTTGTTGAACGCGTCCTGCTTGGCGACCTCCGCCGAGAACGTCTCGGCCGGGATCGAGGCCCACTTCTCCTGGTTGCCGTAGACCAGCATCAGGTACTTCATGTCGGGTTGTCCTTTCCGATCCGCGCACCCCGCCGGCGCGCTGTCACCCCGTAGTCGGAGCCGGCGTCCGCGTCCTCGACATCCTCGCGGCTACGGAACCAGGGGGCTGTCCAGCATGGCCTGAGCCGCCTCGCGATCGCCGTCCCACGTGAGCGTCGGATCGTCGGCGCGCAGCCGGCCCCACAGCAGCAGCAGAAGCGCGGACGCGCCGGCACTGATCGTGGCGACCGGGTCGCCGGGGCCGAGCACCCACTCGGCGCCGGTGTCCGTGGCGCGCAACCGGACCGCCCGCGCGGGCGCGCTGAGGAGGCCGCGCTTGACCTGCCGGGGCACGAAGGTGTCGATGACTTCGGCGACCCCGTCGGCGGAAAGCTGCGGGTCGAGGTCGCCGGGGATGCCGAGCGCGTGTTCGGCGTCCCACCGGTGCACGAGCGTCTCCAGGCACCGTCGGCGCTGCCAGAAGCCGACCGTACGCGGCGGGGCGAACGTCCACGCCGCGGCGGACGGTTCGGCGTCGAGCGCGGTCAGCAGCGTCGTGGCCGTGCCGCGGAACCAGGCCACGAGTTCGGCCGGGTCCCGCGGCGCCACCGGCGCGGAGCGGTCGTTGCGCTTCTCGGTGACCGCCACCGCAGCCCACAGGTTTCCCCGCCCGAGATGGTCGGCGAGGTCGTACAGCGTCCAGTCGCCACAGTGCTCGACCGGTGTGTCCAGGTTGCGGGCAAGGCACGCCTCGAAGCGTTCGAGGTCACTCCGCAACCGGGTCAGGTAGTCGTGCGCGCGCATGCCAGCACCGTACTCCGGCCGGCGGGCACCGGGGTCCGACCCGGGCTCAGATCAGCACCGGAACGCCGCCGCCAACGTGGTCAGCTCGGTCGACATCGCGGCGATCTCGGTGGCGGCGTCGCGGGTGTGCGCGGTCGCCTCGCTGGCCTGGGCCGCCGCGTCCCGGACGCCGGTGATCGCGGCGGTCGCGGCCGCCGAGTTCTGCGAGGCGTTGCCCGTACCGCTTGCCATGGCGTGGGTGGCCGCGGTCTGCTCCTCCACCGCCGAGGCGATGGTGTGCTGGTAGGAGGCGATGGATTCGATTTCGGAGGCGACGCTGGCCACGGCCTCGACGGCGCGCTCGGTCTCGACCTGGATGTCGTGAATCTTCTGGGTGATCTCCTCGGTGGCCGCGGCGGTGGCGTTGGCCAGCTCCTTGACCTCACCGGCGACGATGGCGAAGCCGCGCCCGGCTTCCCCGGCGCGGGCGGCCTCGATCGTGGCGTTGAGCGCGAGCAGGTTCGTCTGCGCCGCGATCGCGGTGATGGTGCGGACCACCTCGCCGATGCGGTGGCTGGAGTCGCGGAGCTCCTCGACGTTGACGGCGGCCTGCTTGGCGGTCTCGATCGCACCGGCGGCCGCGGTCGACACGGCGGTGGTATTGACGCTGATCTCGCCGATCGCGCGCTGCATCTCGTCGGTGCTGATGGCGATTCCGGCGATGTCGTGGGAGGAGCGCTCCGCCGCGTTGTGCGCGTTCTCGAGCTGGTCGGAGGTCTGATGCACCGCCCCGTCCATGGAGGTGCTGGCCGACTCCAGGCCGGTCGCGGCGGCCGCGAGCCGGTCGGCGGTCTCCCGCATCCGGCGGATGGTGTCGCCGACCTGCGCCGCCATGGTGTTGAACGAGTTCGCCAGCAGCGTGAGCTCGTCCTTACCCAGGACCTCCATCCGCATGGTCATGTCGCCCTCGGCGGCGGCCATGGCGACCTGGGCGGCGTGCCGGAGCCCCCGGACCACGGTGAGCTGTACCGAAAGCTGGACGACCACGGCGACGGGCAGCAGGACGGGGATCCAGACCGACAACGTGGCGAGCGTGTGCAGGCCGCCGCGCGCGGACGAGCCGGCCGGGAGCGCCGCCAGGGCGCGGGTCGCCGCGCTGTGCCCGACGATGCTCAGCGTGAGGATGGCCGCGAGGTAGCAGAGCAGCACACCCACGTTGCGGGCCTTCGCGGGAATCCGGTTCAGGACCTTGTACATCGTTCCCCCCTACTGTCATCGATGAGCATCGGCTCCGACGCGCCGGCTCTGAGAATTTCGACGACACGGGTGGACAGGCCGGTGGGGCGAACGGCCGCTACGGGAGCGCGCCGGCGTCCACTTTGACGGCGTGTATGCGTTCGACCAGCCCGGCGCCGAACCGGGCCTGCTCGCGGACCACGAAACCGGCCGACGGCAGGAGCAGCGCCGGCCGGCGGGTGAAGTATTCGCCGGCGAGCCGGCCGGTGACGGTCTCCATCAGGCGCTGGAGGCCCCGTACGGCGGCGTTGGTGCTCACGACGTGGTCGAGCAGCAGCAGCCGCCCACCGGGTACGAGCACGCGGCCCATTTCGCGAAGCGCCGCCGGTGGGTCGGGGACTCCGCACAGCCCGAGCGTGCACACCACGGTGTCGAAACTGGCGTCGGCGAACGGCAGGTCCCGCACGTCGCCCTGGATCAGGGCCGGAGTCCGACCGACGGCCGCCGCGCGGGCCCGAGCGTTGCGGAGCATGCCGTGACTGAGGTCGAAGCCGGTCAGCCGCACGGCCGCCGGGTAGCGGTCGATGTTGACTCCGGTACCGATCGCGACCTCGAGGGTGTGTCCCGTGGCCAACCCGCACAGCCAGCCACGGTGAGCGGCGAAGGCGACCCGCTCCCAGAAGGCCATCGACCGGTCGTAGCGACGGGCGGCGCGTTCCCAGATCCGGCGTGCCCGCGCCGTGCCGGTCATGGCCGGCACCGCGTCTCACCCATCCGGTTACGGTAACCGGTCAGAAACGGCCAGAGTGAACCTTGTACACCCGGCCGGGAGCAGAAAGCGGTAATGCGCGGGATATTCGCCTGGTAGGGGCGAATTCGGCGTGTTGTACCCATCAATCCCCGATCCACTTACTACGGTCTGATCGACCGCCGTTGTCCGGCCGTGCGGTGCGGCCGAGGCCGGTCGCCGCCGAATCATCCGAGGAACCCGTCAGCTGGCCCGACAGGCGGCGCGAGCGGAGGTTCCCGGCAGGCGGTGCGAGGGGAAGTCAGGAGCGCCGACCCATGGCAATCCACGCGCCTCATCACCGTTCACCGCGCCGAGCCGCGCGAGCGCTGATCGCCGCCGTCGCCGCCGTCGCGGCCGCCCTGGCCACCGCGCCGCCCGCCCACGCCGATCCGGACCCGGCGACCGTGGACGCACAGATCAACAAGGCGTGGAACGATCTCGAGCCCCTCGTCGAGCAGTACAACAAGGTGCACAGCGATCTGCAGGCCAACCAGGCGAAGGCCGAGCAGCTCCAGCAGCAGCTCCAGCCGCTGCAACTGGAGGTGGACCTGGCGATGGCGCGGGTCAGCAACCTCGCCGTGCAGGCGTACAAGGACGGCCGGACCTCGACCCTCAACGTCCTGCTCACCGGATCGCCTTCCACGCTCGCCGACCAGTTGGCGATGCTCGACGCCGTCGCCCACAACAAGCGGACCGAACTCAGCGGCATGGTCGCCGTGCGCGACAAGTACGCCGCCGACAAGAAGGCCGTCGACGACCTGATCGCACAGCAGCAACGCCAGGACGCCGATCTCAGCGCCAAGAAGGCGCGGATCGAAGCGCAGATCGCCGACCTGCAGAAGCTTCGCCAGCAGGCGTCGCCGGCTGCGGCGACCGCCACGGCGCCCGACGGCGATCCCGCCGTCGCGAAGCCGGCCGGGTGTCCGGTGGAGTCCGCGGGCGGACCGGGTGACACCGCGGCCCTGCGGGCGTGCAGCCTGCTCGGGAAGCCGTACGTCTGGGCGGCCGCCGGACCCAACGGCTACGACTGCTCCGGGCTCACCCTCACCGCCTGGGCGGCGGCCGGCGTCTCACTGCAGCACTACACCAACTGGCAGTGGAACCAGACCAAGCCGGTCAGCCGCGCCGACCTGCGCACCGGCGACCTGATCTTCTTCTTCCGCGACCGGCACCACGTCGGCATCTACGTCGGCGGCGGGTGGATGGTGCACGCGCCCCGCCCGGGGGACGTCGTACGGATGGCGAAGCTCGACAGCGCGTACCTGCCGATCGCCGGGTACCGCCGCCCCTGACCACCTGCCGGATCGTGCGACCAACGGGGACCTTCGTCCCTTTACCCGGCGGGTCGTCAGGAGCGACGCTTGGCGGGAGAGCCGACTACCGGCCGGGTGATCGCATGGCCTTCGCGGTATTCCTGATCGTGCTCGGGCTGCTGCTGACGAGCGTGGGCGTCACGGCGTCCGCCGCGGGCTGGCTCGCCAGGCGCCACAACGGGCGCGCGGCCCAACCGGCGCCGCCCCCGCGGGCGAAGCCATGGGCCGACCTGATGTCGATCTTCCATGCCGACGCCCAGGACGGGCGCATCGAAGCCGTGCTCACCCGGTGGCTGCTCGCCGGCCACCTGTCCGCCGACGAGTACCGGGACGAGATGGCGGTCCTCGCCGAGCGCGACGAGCTGCGGCATCCGCTCGTCGTCCCACCCGACCGGGACAGCTGACGCCGGACGGACGGCGGTAACCGGTTACCGCGATTCCCGCGCCGACGGGGCCGCGTTGGCGTCGGCGAGCCGCTCGATGGCCTGTGCGAGGGCGTCCAGGGCTGGCGCGGCACGGGCCAGGGTGGCGCGCTGCGACGCGGTCAGCGTGGACGCGGCCAGATGTACCACCGCGCTGTTGGTCGCCTGCCAGGCGTCCACCGCCCGGCGGCCCGCCCCGGTCACCTCCAGGGTCACCGCCCGCCGGTCACCGGGCACCTCACTGCGGCTGACCAGCCCCTGAGCGGCCAGGGAGTTGACGAGGGTGGTGACCGAGTTGGGCCGCAGATGCAGCAGGCGCGCCAGTTGCCCCGGCCGGGTCCCCGGACGCTCGGCCAGGCAGGACAGCAGTTCCAACTGTGCGATCGCGAGTTCGTTCGCCGGATCCGCGACCCGGGCGCCGCGCCGCAGCGCGCGACGCAGGCGGGCGATACTGTCGGCCAGCCCCGACGGCTGCGGGCGGCGCGCGTCCACGTCAACGGCCACCGCCGACCCCCTTACCTCCCCGACCTCGTGCGGCGGCCCGTCCCGCCCCGGCGGCCACCAGCGCTGCCGCGGCCAGTACCGCCATGGTCAGGGCCGACCCGGCCGCCGGGTGGGCCCGCCCACCCCCGAGGTACAGCACGAGGGTCACCACCGCGACCCCCAACGCGGTGCCCAGCGCCCGCGCCATGTTCACCATGCCACCTGCGGTGGCGGCCAGGCTGCCAGGCACGGCCGCCATGATCACGACGTTGTTGGCCGGGATGAAGGTCCCCAGACCCACCCCGAGCAGGCCGAGCAGCGCCCCCCTGCCCGACTCGGGCAGGTCCGGCAGCGCCAGCGCCGCGGCTGCGACGGCGGCCAGCAGCCCACCGGCCAGGCAGCGCCGCCGATCCGACCATCCCGCGGGCAGGACCCGTTCGGTCGCCACCGCGGCCAGCCCGAACCCGGCGGGCAGCGCGGTGAGCAGCGCCCCGGCCCGCAGCTCACCGCCGGTACGGGTGGTGAGCGTCTGCGCGAACAGCACCAGCGGCCCGAACAGGACCAGGTACGCGGCCAGCGCACCGAGAAGCCCCCCGCCGACGGCGGGGGTCGACAGCAGGGTCAGATCCAGCAGTGGTGCCGACGCCCGGCGCTCCCACCACACCAGCGCTCCGGCGGCGATCAGCGCGATCACCGCCAACGCCGCGACCGCCGCGGGCGACAGCGCCAGTCCGGACACCGACGACAGCGCAACCAGAAGCGCGGTGGCGGCGCACGTCAGGAGCACCAGCCCGACCGGGTCGGCGGCCGGTCCGGCCGCCCGGTGCCGGGTACGGGGCAGCAGGAACCGGCCGGCGACCAGCGCGACGACACCGACCGGGACGTTGATCAGAAAGATCCAGCGCCAGCCGATCGAGGCGACCAGCGCGCCGCCCAGCGTCGGGCCCAGCGCCAGGCCCAGCGACTGCGCGGCCGCCTGCACCCCGAGCGCCGCCCGGCGCCGGCCGGCCGGCGCGCTGGTCGCCACCAGCGCCACGCTGTTCGCCTGGAGCATCGCCGCACCCAGCGCCTGCACGACCCGCAGGCCGATCAGCGCGGTCAGCGAGCCGGCGAGGCCGCAGGCCGCCGACGCGGCGGTGAAGACCGCGAACCCGCCCAGGTACACCAGCTTGCGGCCGGCCCGGTCCGACCAGCGCCCCACCGGCACCAGCAGCGCCACCAGCGTTATCAGGTACGCCAGCGACACCCACTGCACCGCCGCCAGCGCCGCGGTGAACTGACGCTGCAACGCCGGGAAGGCCAGTGTCACGATGCTGGCGTCCAGCTGCCCCATGAACGCGCCGAAGCACACCGTCGCGACCGCGAACCACGGCGCCAACCGGTGCTCGCGTACGGCCCGCGGGCGCGCCGGCTCGACCAGCAGCCCCGTCATCGGGTCGCCCCCATGCCCACTCTCACGTTTTCTGCGACAGAACTCAATTTAGTTCTATCACAGAACAATTTCCCAGAGCGTCGCGGCACCCGCCCGCCAATCCGGCCAGCACGTCAGACGGCCCAGCACGTCCCACCCGCGCTTCAGACGAGGACGAGTGCGCGGTCGGGTTCGAGCGCGACCCGCGCCCCGTACCCGCGGCTGATCCGGTTCAGCGTCCCGCACAGCCACGCGCAGTCGCGGCGGGACGCGTGCCGCAGGCGCATCCGCCGCGCCTGCAGGGGCACCAGCCGCGCGCCGGCCAGTTCCCCGGTCTGCGGCTCGACCGAGACGAAGTACTGCAGGCGCAGGTCGTCGCGGTACTCCTCGTAGCCGCTGATGCCCTCATAGTCGTCGATGAAGTCACCGCAGCCGTACAGGATCAGCCGGCCGCGGTACACCTCGATCGGCCGCGGGTGGTGTGAGGAGTGGCCATGCACGACGTCCACCCCGCCCTCGACGAGATCGTGCGCGAAGCGGGTCTGGTCCCGGCAGACGTCGTACCCCCAGTTGGACCCCCAGTGGATCGACGCCACCACCACGTCGTACGGCCGCCTGACCCGCCGTACCCGGTCGACGATCCCGGCCGCCGTCACCGGCGACAGGTCGGGCAGGAGATCGACCCCGGCCCGGTCGCCGGTCGCGGCCCACCGCCGCGGGATGCCGCTGGACGCCGTACCGAACGAGAAGACGACCACCCGCCCGCCACCGCGCGTCGCGACGACCGCGGGCCGTCGGGCGCCGGCCACGTCACGCCCGGCGCCCACCGCCGTGAGCCCCGCGCCGGAGAGCGTGTCGAGCGTCTCCGCCAGCCCCCGGTGGCCGAAGTCCAGCACGTGGTTGTTCGCGAGAACGCAGACGTCCGGGCGGGCGACGGCCAGGCAGGGCAGGTTGGCCGGGTTCATCCGGTAGTGCACGGCCTTGCCGGGCGCGAAGTCGTCGCTGCGCGTGATGCTGGTCTCCAGGTTCAGCACCCGCGCGTCTGGCGCGACCTCGTCGAGCACGCGCAGAGCGTCGCCCCAGGGCCAGGCGAAGTCGACGGGGCGGTCGATCGGCCCGTTCACGTCCTCCGCCAGTTCGACGTAGGTGGTGGCGTCGCCGACGTGCGCCTCCCTGAGCACCGGGGCCGACGGGTACGGCAGGATCTGGTCGATGCCGCGACCGAGCATCACGTCGCCGCACAGGAACAGGCTCACCGGCCTGGTTGGCACGGTTGTCGTCGCGTTCGTCACGGGGGTCGTCACGGCGGCTGCGCTTCGACCTCCGCACGGCCGGCTCCGGCGGGCGTGCGGACCGGGACGAGTACGACCGGCACCCGGCACCGCTGCAACGCGCCGCGGACCACGCGGGCCCGGCCGGGGGTGAACGCCTGCGACCAGGCGAGCACGATCAGGTCGCAGCCGCACTCGCGGGCGATGAGCGGAACGATGTCCTCGCAGCGGCCCACGCGCGTCTCCAACCGGGCCGCGCCGGATCCCCACGGGCAGTGCCTGGCCAGGAACTCGTCCGCCCAGACCGGGAACTCGTGCTGGGGCTGATCGGTGAAGGCCGGCACGGTGTCGAGCCCGAGCACGTGCAGCGCGACGACGTCGAGCCCGACCGCTACGGCGAGTTCGATCAGCGGACGGGGCGCCAGCGAGGTCTCGACGCTCCCCTCCAGCGGCACCAGCACCCGCCGGTACCGGGCGGGCGGGACCGCGTCGGGCGGGACCACCATGACGGGCTTCGCCACCGCCGTCGCGGTCGCGGCCGCGACCGCGCCCAGCGGCCGGGGATCGGCCGGGATGCCGCGCGCGCCGATGACCAACGCCACGACCTCCGGTGCCCCGGCCGCCGCGACGAGGTTGGCGACGACGTCGCCGCCGACGACCCGCAGCGGTACGCCCGCAGCCGCGGCGAGGCTGCGCGGCACCTGGTCGCCGTCGACGCGCACGTGCAGCGCGGTCGCCTCGGCACCGACGAGCGCGGCGAGCGCCCGGGCCGCGGCCAGCACCGGCTTCGCCGCGGGACCGCGGTCGAGCGCAGCGAGCACGCGGGTCACCGGGGCTGCGGTCATCTGGGCAACGGTCATCTGGGCAACGGTCATCTGGGCTACCGTCTCCGGGGCGTCCGTCACGGCGGCAGCACCTCCCAGCACCGGCCGGCCCGGCGCAGGACGAGCGCGTCGGAGTCGATCTCGACCGTCCCGGGCTCGATCCGCAGCCGGAAGGGGACGTCGCGGTAGCGCAGCCCGAGTTCGAGCGCGTTCCAGTCCGGAGGTAGGCGGGGGTCGACGAGCAGGCGCTCCGCATCGGCGCGGACGCCGGCGAAGCCGTACGCGAGGGCCTGCCAGAGCCCGCCCATCGCCGCCAGGTGCAGCCCACCGGCGCTGCTACCGGTGAGGTCGCCGAGGTCGACGCGCGCCGCGACGCCCAGCCATTGCCGCGCGGCGTCAAACCGTCCGACCCTCGCCAGCAGCGCCGCGTGGATGCCCGGGGACAGGGAGCTGCCGTGGGCGGTGCGCGGCTCGTACCAGTCGAGATTGGCCGGCAGCGAGCCGGGCGCGACCTCGGCCGGGACGAGGTGGTGCAGCATGAGCACGTCCGGCTGCTTGAGCACCTGCGTCTGCTGGATCCGCTCGGGCCCCAGCAGCAGGTCGGCCGCGACGGGTCGGTCCATCAACTCGGCGATGACGATCGGCTCCAGCCGGAAGAACCCCGCGAACTGCTCGTAGACCCCTGATCGGGCGTCGTACCCGTCGACCAGCGCGTCGGCCACGGTTCGCCAGGCCGTGCGTTCCGGCTCCGACACACGGTACGTCCCGCCCCCGTCCAACGCCGCCGCCCGCCGCAGGTTCCACCGCGCCATCACGTTCGTGTACGCGTTGTCGTCGGCCCTCTCGTGGTACTCGTCCGGCCCGATCACCCCCTCGATGTGCGCGCCGCCCCGGTCGTCGAGACGCACCCGCGACGCCCAGTACCGCGCCGTGTCGACCAGCAGGTCGCGGCCGGCGCCGGCGGCGAACGCCCCGTCGCCGGTCCAGTCGAGGTAGCAGCCGGCGGCCCAGGCGACGTCGGCGACGATGTGCTCTTCCCGCTCCCCCGTCGATATCCGCACCTGCTCCCCGGTCGCCAGCCGGGCGGTGGTGGGGGTGACGTCGTCGCCGCCCCCGGCGGACTCCCACGGGAACCGCGCGCCCGCGCGGCCCAGCCGCCGCGCGGCAACCCGGGCGGCGGGCAGGCGACGGGCCCGGTACTCCAGCATGGCGCGGGCGGCGGCCGGGTGGGTGGCCGCGAGGAACGGCAGGACGAACACGTCGCTGTCCCAGAAGACGTGACCCCCGTACGCCGGTCCGCTCAGGCCCCGCGCGCCGACCGCCGCCTCGCACCGGTCGGTGACGGAGGCCATCAGGTGAAACAGCGCGAACTGCACCGCGCGCTGCAGGTCCGGATCGCCGTCGACGACGACGTCGGCCTCCCGCCAGCGCCGGGCCCACGCGGTGCGCTGCTCGTCCAGCAACTGGTCGAAGCCGGCCGCCGCGGCCCCGTCCGCCGCCGCCCGCGCGGCGCCCGCCGCCGGGTCGTACGCGGCGATCCGGTGGAGGACGTCGCCGTCGCGCCGGTCGCGGAACATCGCGACGACCGGGCCGGGTGCGGTCGCCGAACCGCTGTCGGGCAGCAGGGCCGCGTCCGCGCGCACCCGCATCACCGCGGTGCCCGGGCGCGCCAGCGACGCGAAGCGCAGCGAGGTGAGCGGCCCCTCCTCGGACAGGACCCCGGTGTACAGGTCGAGGGTGCGCCGCCGCGGCCGAAGCTCCTCGGCGGCGCCGAGCCGCGACCACGCCGGCAGCCGGGCCAGCGCGGTCTGCGCGCCGGTCCCGTCGTAGCACCCGGCCAGGAACACCCCTGGCGTCGTGGCCCGGTCGCCCACGACCGGGCTGCCACGGGTGCCCAGCCGTCCGTCGGCGATCGTCAGCAGCGACTCGTGCACCCGTTCCCGGCCCGGATCGAACCCGTCGACGGTCACCGTCCACTCCGGCGCGGCGTCGGGCGCGGGCACGCCCACCACCCCGACCCGCTGCCCGGCACCGGCCGGTCCTAACCGGCGGCGGGCGCGCGAGGGTCGCGTTGTGACGTTCGGCCCTGTGTGACGTTCGGCCCTGTGTGGCCCACGCGCTCGCGGGCAGGAGACCCACCATGTCTGGGCTGTGCACCGACCTGTACGAGCTGCGGATGGCCGCCAGCTACCTGCGCCGCGACATGGCCGGGCCGGCGACCTTCAGCCTGTTCGCGCGGTCGCTGCCGCGCGAACGCGGGTTCCTGGTCGCCGCCGGCCTCGCCGACGCGCTGGCGTTCCTGGCGGACTTCCAGCTCGACGAGGCCGAGCTGGACTACCTGCGGACGACCCGGAGCCTGCCCGAGGACGCGGTCGAGGCGCTCGCCGAGCTGCGGTTCACCGGTGACGTGTGCGCCGTGCCGGAGGGCCGGCTGGTGTTCGCCGGTGAGCCGCTGCTCGAGGTCACCGCGCCGATCGCGCAGGCGCAGCTGGTCGAGACGGCGATGCTCAACTTCGTCACGTACCAGACCACGATCGCGTCGAAGGCCGCCCGCTGCCGGCTGGCCGCCCGTGACGCCGACCTGATCGAGTTCGCCTTCCGGCGTACCCACGGCCTCGAGGCCGCCGTCGCCGTCGCCCGGTGCTCGGCGATCGTGGGCTTCGCCGCCACCAGCAACGTGGAGGCCGCCCGCCGGTACGGGCTCGTGCCCAGCGGCACGATGGCGCACTCGTTCGTCGAGGCGTTCCCCGACGAGCGCAGCGCCTTCGCCGCGTTCGCCGCCGACTATCCCCGTGGCACGGTGTTCCTCGTCGACACCTACGACCCCCTCGGCGGCGTCCGCGCCGCCGTCGACGTGGCCCGGCAGCTCCACCTGCCGCGGCCGATCGGGGTCCGGCTGGACTCGGGCGACCTGGCCGGCCTCGCCGTCGCCGCCCGCCGGCTGCTCGACTCCGAGGGGTTCGCCGACGCCCGGATCGTCGCGAGCGGCGGGCTCGACGAGTACGACATCGCCGACCTCGTCGCGGCGCGGGTGCCGATCGACGCCTACGGCGTGGGGACCAGGATGGGGGTGTCCGCCGACGCGCCGTGCCTGGACACCGCGTACAAGCTCGTCGCGTACGGCGACCGGCCGGTGATGAAGCTGTCGACCGGTAAGACGACGCTGCCGGGCGCCAAGCAGGTCTTCCGGGGCGCGACGGTCGGCGACGACGTCATCGGGTTGCGCGACGAGCCGGCGCCGCCGGGCCGTACGCCCGTGCTGCGTCCCGTCATGGCCGGTGGGCGGCGGCTCGCCGACGGCTCCGGGCGCGGACCGGCCGACGAGGTCGCCGCGGCGGGCCGCCGGTTCGCCGCGGACCTCGCGCACCTGACCGAGCCGGCGCGCCGGCTGCGCGGGCCCGCTCCGCCCGTGCCCGGGATGACCCTGGCGCTGCGCCGGCTGCTGGAGAACGTGCGGGGCAGCCTGTACGACCGGCTGGCGGCCGAGCGCCTTCCGGTGTCGGGCTGACGTGCCTCAGACGCGGACCGGGAGGTGGATCGGGCCGCGGATGGTGTTGGAGTTGCGGCGGCGGATCGCGCCGGCGCGGCGCAGCCGGGGCATCCGCTCGGCGAGGGCCTGCAGCGCGATCGTCGCTTCGAGCCGGGCCAGCGGCGCGCCGAGGCAGTAGTGGATGCCGCTGGAGAACGCCAGGTGGTCGGCGGTCTGCTCGCGCTGGATGTCGTACCGGTCGGGCTCGGGGTACGCCTCCGGATCGCGGTTCGCCCCACCGATAAGCGTCACCACGAGCTGGTCCTTGCGCACCGGCGTGCCGTCGAGTTCGAGCGGCTCCAGCGCGAACCGGGCGGTCCGTTGCACCGGCGGGTCGAACCGCAGCGTCTCCTCGATCGCGTTGGCGGCCAGGGCCGGCGGGTCGGCGCGCAGCGCCGCCCACTGCCCCGGGTGGTCGAGCAGGGCGTTGACCGCGTTGCCGATCAGGTTGACCGTCGTCTCGAACCCCGCGAGCAGCAGCAGAACGCACATCGGCAGCATCTCGGCCGGTTTCACCTGGTCGCCCTCTGCCGCGACGACGCGGCTGACCACGTCGTCGGCCGGCTCCCGGCGGCGCAGCGCGAAGAGGCTTTCGAACAGCGCGGTCAGCTCCCTGTTCGCCGCGTGCAGCGCGGCCGCGTGGGACAGCGAGCGGATACCGTCAAGCGCGCCGCCGAGAACGGTCCCGTAGCGCGCGAACGTCGCCGCGTCGGCGTCCGGTACGCCGAGCAGATCGGTGATGACGGCGATCGGCAGGGGCGACGCGAACGCGGACACCAGGTCGAAGCGGCCCGCCGCTTCGGCGCGGTCCAGCAGCCCGTGCACCGTGTACTCGATCCGCGGCCGGTAGCCGGCCATCTGCCTCGGGCTGAACGCCGGCTGCGCGAGCCGGCGCAGCCGCGTGTGGTCGGGCGGGTTCATCTCGAGAAATGACAGGTCCACGCCCTGGGTGACCGGCTCCGGCTCCGGGCTGTCGGCCGGTCGTACGCCGAACCTGCGGTCGCGCAGCACCGTCTCGCAGATGCGATGGCTGGTGGTCGCCCAGTTGCCCAGCCGGGTCGGCGACAGCGCCCCGGCCCGGCGCATCCGCTCGTAGATCGCGTACGGGTCGTCGCGGCCCGGCCGCAGGTTGAGCAGGGCCATCGGGTCACGGCGGGCGTAGCCGGCGAGCGCGACGTCGAGGCGCTGGCGGTACAGGGAGGTGGTGAACGCGAAAGCCTGGTGGAACTGACCCATGGGTGCGGCCCCTTCCGTGTGGCCGGTCAAGTTGATGGTTGCGGCGGGCCCAGTCCGCGCAGGAACGTCTCGACCACGAGGTCAGGCGCGTCGCGCGGCGCGAGATGCCCGGAGCCGACGGACTCGGCTGCGACGTAGACGAGCGAATGGAACGCGTGGAGCAGCCAGAAGTCCGCTACGTCCGCGCGCATGACGCCGCGGCCCTGGGCACGCTTGAGCACGGCCAGCGCCTGCGATTCGACGCGCTGCCAACGCCGCCCGATCTCCTCGACATGGTCGAAGATCGGGTTACGCCACAGGAACGCCAGCTGAGGACCGATCGGGACCATGGCCTCGACGAGCGCGCGCAGGCCACCGTCGTCCGACTCCGCGCGATCGGCGGCGGCCACCACCTGCTCCCACCGGTCGAGCGCCCGGTGGGCGACGGCCCGCAACAGGTCGTCGCGCGTGGCGTAGTGCTTGTGCAGTGTGGTGCGACCGATGCCGGCGGCCCACGCGACCTCACTGAGCGGCGCGGACGGATCGGCCACGAGGACTTCGGCGGCGATGTCGAGCAGTGCGGCGTCGTGCAGTGCGGCCGCGCTGTCGCGCCGGGTACGAGTGCGAGCACTCATGTTCACCACGGTACATCGATGTTCACAACTCGGATAGGCCCGCGCGCCGTCCGCTCCCCCGACCGGCACCTGACGTCGGTGGCGACGCGACCGTACGCAGCAGCGCCCCGAGGAGCCGTTCGAGCGCCGCGCGGTCGCCGTCGGTCAGACCCCCGAGGATCCCAGCCTCGTTCGTCAGGTGCTCCTCGATGAGCTGGTCGGTCAGGCTCACTCCGGCGGCGGTCAGCCCCACGACCCGACCCCGGGCGTCGACCTCGGAGACCGAGCGCGACACGAGCCCGCGGGCGATCAGCCGGTCCACCCGCTTGGTCACCGCACCGGTGGTGACGAGCATCCGCTCGCTCAACTGGCCGGGCGTGAGCCGGAACGGGGCGCCCTCCCGGCGTAGGGCCGCGAGCACGTCGAACTCGCCGTTGCCGAGGCCCGCAGCGGCGAACGGCGGCCGCAGCGCCACGTCGAGCGCCTCGGCCAGACGCTGGACGCGACCGATGATCAGCAACGGGCTGGGGTCGAGGTCGGGCCGCTCACGACGCCACTGGCGAACGATCTCGGTGACACGGTCCTCAGGCATGGTTGCATCATACCTTCCACGGAAGATAAAGTCCCTTCCATGGAAGATACTCTGGTCGGCCCTCCCCACCCGACGGTCACCGCGTTCGTGGACCCCTCCTGCCCGTTCGCCTGGATCACGTCACGGTGGCTCATGGAGGTGGCGCGGCTACGACCGATCACCCTGCGATTCGAGGTCATGAGCCTCGCTGTGATCAACGAGCACCGTGAGCTGGAGCCGTGGTACCGCGAGTTCAACGACCGGGCCTGGGGCCCGGCGCGGGTATGCGCCGCGGCGGTCGCACGACACGGACACGAGGCCCTCACCACGCTGTACCCGGCGCTCGGACGGCGAATCCATGACGAAGGCGACAAGGACTTCGACAGCGTCATCCCGGCGGCGCTCGCCGAGGCCGGCCTCCCCGGTGACCTCTCCCAGGTCGCTCACACCACCGACGCCGACGACCACATGCGGGCGAGCACCGCACGCGCCCGACAACTCGTGGGCGAGGACCTGGGCGTACCGACGGTGGTCGTCGACGACGTGGCCTTCTTCGGCCCGGTGCTCAGCCGCATCCCCCGCGGCGACGAAGCCCTGCGCGTCTTCGAGGGCGCCCGCCTGCTGGCCGGCTGCCGGGCGTTCACGGAGCTCAAGCGCGCGCGGACCGACGACCTCAGCTTCGCGTAGCGGACGCCTGCGATGACCACCACACCGGCTCAGCACGAGAAAGCGCGCAAGCTGCGCGCACTCCACCTGCAGCCCCCGATCCTCGTTCTGGTCAACGCCTGGGACGTGGCGTCCGCCCGGGCGGTCGCGGCGGTACCGGGCTGCCGGGCCGTCGCGACCGCGAGCCACTCCATCGCCGCGGCCCACGGCTACGACGACGGCGAACACATGCCGGTCGAGTTGATGGTCACGGCGATCGCGCGCATCGCCGCGGCGGTGGACCTTCCGGTGACCGCCGACCTGGAAGCCGGCTACGGCGACGCCGCCGGCACGGTGCGCGCCGCCATCCGCGCCGGGGCCGTCGGCGGAAACCTCGAGGACGCCATGGCGCCGCTCGACCACGCCGTACGCGCGGTCGAAGCCGCCGGGGCCGCGAGCCGCGCGGAGAACCTTCCCTTCGTGCTCAACGCCCGGACGGATGCCTACCTCGCCGGCCCGCCCGAGACCGCCCTCACCGAATCGATCGAACGCGGCACGGCCTACCTCGCGGCCGGCGCCGACTGCGTCTTCGTTCCCGGGTGCACCGACCCTGACGACATCCGCGAACTCGTCGCGGCGTTCGGGCCCGGCCGGCTCAGCCTGCTCGGTGTGCCCGGCACCCCGGAGCCAGCCCGGCTGGAGGCCCTCGGCGTCGCCCGCGTCTCCTACGGCCCGTACCCGCAGCGCTGGGCGCTCGACGCGATGGTCCGCAGAGCGCAGACGCTGCTACGCGGCGGCCGCTGAGGCCGAGGTCCACGCGCGTGTGTCCAGGGTGAGCGCCTGATCCACCCGGCCGGGACGCGCCGACCGGGCCGGAGGTCATCGCCTCGGGGGACGTCAGACCGTGCCGACCCGCCCGCTCGTCGAGCGACAGTTGAACCGATACGGAAGGCGTCAGGAGCAGCGGACACCTCGAGCGGAGGCACGCGATGAGCAACCGGGTCGTGGTCGGCGTCGACGGCTCCGACTGCAGCATGGCGGCGGTGGAGCTCGCCGCCGGGGAGGCGGCGCTGCGGGACCTGCCGCTGCGCGTGGTGTACGCCTACGTGTGGCCGTACCTCGCCGCGCCACCCGGCGCCGCGCCGGTCAGCCTGTCCGACACCGATCTGCGCGGCGACGCGGAACAGGTTGTGCGGGAGGGGATCGAACGGGCCCGCGCGGTCGCGCCGACGGTGACCGTGACGGGCGAGACGGTCGTCGGTGGCGCGGCCGGAACGCTGCTCGAGGAGTCGCGCTCCGCCGCGCTCGTCGTCGTCGGCGACCGCGGGCTCGGCGGCTTCACCGGCCTGCTCGTCGGCTCCGTCGCGGTGCAGTTGACCGCGCACGCCACCAGCCCGGTCCTCGTCGCCCACGGCCGCGCCGACCCGGCCGGCGACGTCCTGGTCGGCGTCGACTGCTCAGCCGCGAACGAGCCCGCGATCGGGTTCGCGTTCGAGGAGGCGGCGCTGCGCGGCGTCGCGGTGACCGCCCTGCACGCCTGGACCCATCCTGTACGCGGCGAGCCCGGCGACATGCTGCCCCTGGTCTACGACGCCGCCGACGTCGAGGCGGAGGAGGACCGGGCGCTGGCCGAGGCGCTCGCCGGCTGGCGCGACAAGTACCCGGACGTACCGGTGCACCGGCGCCTGGTGCGCGGCGCGACCCGGCAGGCCCTGATCGAGGCGTCCGGCTCCGCGCAGCTCGCCGTCGTCGGCTCGCGCGGCCGGGGCGGGTTCACGGGACTGCTGCTCGGCTCGGTCAGCCAGGCGGTGCTGCACCACGCCCACTGCCCGGTCGCGATCGTCCGCCGGACGTGCGGTTAGGAAGGGCCGACAGGTGGCCGCGCCGCTCGTGGTGGGGGTGGACGACTCGCCGCCGTCGTACCGGGCGCTGGACTGGGCGCTCGCCGAGTCCCGGTGGCGGCGCGCACCGCTGCGCCTGGTGTACGCGGCCGACCCGCGCGACCCGCTCGACGACACCGGTGCGGACGCCGCCGCCGGACGGGCCGTGGCCGAGGAGACGATCGCCCGCTCCGAGGCGTACGCGCGCACGGCGCAGCCGGACGTCGACGTCACCTCGGCGATCGGGTACGGGGACGCGGCCGGCCGGCTCGTGGACGAGTCGACGGCGGCGGCGATCGTCGTCGTCGGCCACCGCGGCGCGGGCGGCTTCGGCAGCCTGCTCGCGGGCTCGGTGGCCGTACAGGTCGCCGGGCATGCCCACTGCCCGGTCGTCGTCGTACGGCGCCCGCCCGCCGGGCCGGAGCCCGCAGCGACCACCGAGGGTGTGGTCGTGGGGGTCGACGGGTCGCCGCGCTGCGAAGCCGCCGCCGAGTTCGCGTTCGCCGAGGCCGGGCTGCGCGGGGTGGGCCTGACCGCGGTGCAGGCCTGGTACTACCCGGTCGCGTCGGGCGCCGTCCGGCAGCCCGCCGCGCTGGAGGAGGCGGAGAGCAGGCGGTTCGCCGGCTGGCTGGCGCCGTTCGAGGCGCGCCACCCGGACGTGGCCGTACGTCGGGTGCTGACGCACGGCGAGCACCCGACGGTGGCCCTCGTCGAACGGTCGGCCGGCGCGCCGCTGCTCGTGGTCGGAGCGCGCGGGCACGGCGGCTTCCCCGGACTGCTGCTGGGGTCGGTCAGCCACGCCGCGATCCACCACGCCGCCTGCCCGGTGGCGGTCGTCCACCAGGCCGCGTGACGACTCACACATACATTGACGTCTATCGCTTGACGGAGATGTGTGCCTACGACGGCCCGGTCAACGGGTTTCCCGACCTGTTGACCACATAAGACTGTCCGATTAGAACGGTCCTGCCGGTGTGCCGAGGGAGGCCCGAGCCGCACGCGACCCACGGTGGAGCCGGCCGAAGTCGGCTTCGACCCCGCCCGGATGGCCCGCATCGACCGGCACTGCGCCAGCTGGTGTACGCCGCGCTCGTCGACTAGCGCCCGTCCCCCGGCGTGCCGCTGAGCCACTCGGCGAGAACGGCGGCCTGGCTGTGGTCCGCGTCGCGGGTGGCGGTCAGGAGCGTGAGCTGGTCGCGGGCGGCCAGGTCGCGCAGCCGGGCGACCGCCTCCCGGTGCCCGGAGTCGCGCAGTTCGGCGAGGTAGCGGCGGCGGAACTCGGCGAAGCGGTCGGGCTCGTGACCGTACCAGCGCCGCAGCTCGGTCGACGGAGCGACATCGCGCAGCCACTCGTCGACGTGGGCGTCCTCCTTGCGCATCCCGCGCGGCCAGACCCGGTCCACCAGCACCCGCGTACCGTCGCCGGGCGACGTCTCCTCGTACACCCTGCGGTAGGTGACCCGGTTGGCCATGACGCACCCCTTCTGCGGATCGGCCGGCACGGCGGTGGGCGGTGACACCTTGGTTCGTCCAGTTTATGCCGCCCGGGGTGGCCGGACACTGTCCAGCGCGCCGAGCGCTGGCCGTGCGTGAAACCACCCGCCCCGCTGTCTACCTAGGACTGTCCGGCGGGCGGCGCAGATGCCCACCGGCGGGCCGTTCGCCGAACGCAGGTACTCCGTCCTGACGACGGTGACACGCGCGATCCACCGATCCAGAGACCGCCGTTCCGCTTCCCTGCCGTCCGAGGTTTGTCCCCCTCTTCGCCGGTGGGCATCTCCCTACAGACTCGGCCGCCGGCGGGCCGGTAACCAGGGCGTTCGGCCCCTCGGCGGCGTGACCTCCGTCCCGAACCGGCCCTCGGACGCCGTCGGTGGGGCGACCTGGAGCATCGATCGAGTCCGCTAGGGTGCGCTGGCATGACCGAAGCGGCGTTCCTGCGTACGACCCGGGCTGCCTACGACACCGTGGCGGCCGACTACGCCGCGCGCTTCGGCGCCGGATTGGCGGACAAACCGCTGGACCGGGCGCTGCTGTCGGCGTTCGCGGAGCTCGTACGGGCCTGCGGCGACGGTCCGGTCGCCGACCTCGGCTGCGGCCCCGGGTCCGTGACGGCCCATCTGCACGCGCTGGGGCTGACCGCGTTCGGCATCGACCTGTCGCCGCAGATGGTGGCGCAGGCCCGCCGGGCACATCCGCACCTGCGGTTCGACGTGGGCTCGATGACCGCGCTGGACGTGCCGGACGCCAGCCTGAGCGGCATCGTGTCGATGTACTCGATCATCCACACCCCGCCGGAGTCGCTTCCGACGGTGTTCGCCGAGTTCCATCGGGTGCTCGCCCCCGGCGGACAGGTGCTGCTCGTCTTCCAGGTCCGCGACGAGCCCGGGCAGCGGACGGACTGGTACGGCCACCCGGTTTCGCTCGACACCTACCGGCAGGTCCCGGACGAGGTCGCCGACCTGCTGAGCGCGACCGGGCTCGTCGTGCACGCAAAGCTGCGGCGCGAGCCCGCCGGGGACGCGGAGAAGATCCCGCGCGCGTACCTGCTCGCCCGCAAGCCGGCCGCCGTCAGCTGACCGCAGACCCGTCGATGACGGCGACCGCCGCCGCCACGAGATCGGCGTTGCCGGCGGCCGGCGTTCCGTCCGGGAGCAGGAGCACGTCCTCCAGACCGATCCGTACCTCGAAGCCCTGCCGGGCCGCGCTCGCCAGGACCGGCCACGTGGTGCGTTCGCAGCCGTGCAGCTGGATCGGCACCCCGAGCGGCGCGACGAGGTCGAGCATCCGCTCCGCGGTGCCGAGCGCCGCGGATACCGACGGCTCCATCGGCTCGAGAAGGATCCGGCAGCAGGAGCCGGCGAGCGGCCCGCGTACGAAGAACCGGGCGGCCTCGACGTCCCACAGCCCCGCCTCGACCCCGGTCCCCCGGCTCAACAGCGCGTCCGCCACCCGCTCCGCGCCCGGCTCGTGCCAGTTGACCGAGACCACGTCCGGTAGGACGTGCCAGGAGCGCACCGCGCCCAGTCGCGCCTCGGGATCCGGCGCGATCCACGCGCCGGTCGTCACCCCTGTCACGACGCCTGGAGCGGCGGCGCGGACGGCCGCGACCACCGCGTCGACGTGTCGCGCGTCGAGCGTCTCGTCCCCCCGGTCGTCGCGCGGGTGGACGTGTAGCGCGTGGGCGCCGGCAGCGACGGCCTGCGCTCCGGCCTCCGCGAGCTGAGCGGGCGTCAACGGCACCGCTGGATGCTCACCGGGCCGTCGCGAGCCGTTCAGGCAGGCGGTGAGCACGTTCGCCCCTTCCGCCGTCCGCGCCGGGTTGGTCACGCGCCTGAAGCGTACCGGCGTGCGGGTGCGGCGGCCAGATCGGCAGCGGTCGCAACGGATCGGGCCCTCGGTCAGTCCCGGCCAGGCACGCCGGTGCGTTCCCAGATCGATCGCATCTCGTTCATGGCCTGCTCCATGATGTGCACCATGGCGTCCCGCGCACGCTCGCCGTCGTGCCGCTGGATCGCCTGCGCCACGTCGGCGTGGTGCTGGAGCGCGTGCTCGTCCGGGTAGTGCGGCATCAGCGCGTAGTGGTGACGGCCCGTGAGCACCTCGGCCACGAGCTCCTGCAACTTGACGAACATCTCGTTGCCCGAGCTGAGCAGGACCTGCCGATGGAACTCGATGTCGAGGCGCAGAAACTCCGCCTCGTTGCCGGCCTTGCCCGCCGCCCACATTTTCGCGGCGAGCCCGACCAGATCGCTCGCCTCGTCGGGAGTGGCCCGCTCGGCCGCCAGTGCTGCCGCCTGCGGCTCGACCGCGGTGCGCAGCTCGGTCAGCGAGCGCAGCTGCACGATGCGGTCGGCCGACGCGAGCCGCCAGCGGATGACCTGGGGGTCGAAGACGTTCCAGTCGCTCGCGGGGCGGATCTGTGTGCCGACCCGACGACGGGTGTCGACGAGCCCCATGGACGCGAGCACCCGCAAGACCTCACGGACGACCGACCGGGAGACCGCGCACTGATCGGCGAGGTCGTCGATGTAGAGGACCGATCCCGGTGCCAACTGGCCCGAGCAGATCGCCGTACCCAGCTCATCCAGCACGCGGGCGTGCAGCCCCGCCTGGGCGGCGACGAGTGAGGGGGCTGCCTCCCCCGTAGACGGTGTGACCACCGATAAAACATACCAGTTCCATGAACCTCCTTGCATACGTCAGATTTATTGCTATAGCGTGCCCCCACTAAGCGGATGTAACGCGCACGTTTCGGTCGTACGGCAAGGCCAGCCACATAGAAGGGAAGATGCAGTGTTGCGTCGGTCGGTCATCGGGGCCTCTCTGGCCATGGCTGTCGCCATGGGCCTGGCGGCCTGCGGAAGCAGCGGAAGCAGCGGAGGTAGCGGAGACAGCGGTAGCGGGTCGAAGACCCTGCGGGTGACCCTCGCCAACCACGTCTGGACGGAGAACATCAAGGCGGCCCTGGGCGACTTCGAGAAGCAGACGGGCCTCAAGGTCGAGGTCACCCAGCTCGGCGAGAGCCAGCTTTCCGATCAGTACAACGTCAAGCTCAACGCGGGCGCCAGCGACATCGACGTGATGATGTACCGCCCTCTCCAGGAGGGGAAGCTGTTCGCGAAGAACGGGTACCTCGCCGACCTGTCCAAGGACGTCAAGGCCAACAAGGACTGGGACTTCAGCGACTTCCAGGCCGGCCCGGTGGGCACCACCACCTACAAGGGCAAGGTGGTCGGTGTTCCGATCATCACCGAGCGTGAGGTCCTGTACTACCGCAAGGATCTCCTGGCCAAGGCCGGTCTGACCGCCCCGCCGAAGACGCTCGACGAGCTCAAGACGGCGGCCGCCGCGGTGAAGGCCGCCGACCCGGGCGTCGCTGGCTTCGTGGCCCGCACCGACAAGTCGGCCGCCGTCACGCAGTTCTCCAGCTTCCTTTACAGCTTCGGTGGCGACTTCGACAAGAACGGCAAAGCGACCGTCAACAGCGACGCGGCCAAGCAGGCGTACGCCTTCTACGGCGGGCTCCTCAAGGACAGCGGCCCGGCGAACGTGAGCACCGACATGAGCTGGCCGGAGGCGATGGCCATCTTCACTCAGGGCAAGGCCGCGTTCTACACCGAGGCCGACTCGCTGTACAAGAACGCCACCGACCCGGCCAAGTCGAAGGTGGCCGACACCGTGGGCTTCGCGCCGTTCCCGGCAGGCCCGGCCGGCTCCAAGCCGTACAACATCCCGTCGTGGGCGCTCGGCATCAACGCCAACTCGAAGAACCAGGCCAACGCCTGGAAGTTCATCGAGTGGGCCACCAGCAAGGAGCAGACGCTCGCACAGCAGAAGGCCGGTGTTCCCAGCGCCCGTACCTCGGTGTGGGCGAACCCCGAGGGCACCTCGACCTACCCGAAGGACCTCGCCGACGCCATCGCCGCCAGCGCGAAGGGCGGCGTCGCCCACGACCGGCCGCTGGTCGTGAAGGTTTCCCAGGTGCGTGAGGTCGTCGGCCAGCCGATCGTGGAAGCGATCACCGGCAAGGACCCGGCCGCTTCCGCGGACACGGCCAACCAGGCGTTCCAGAAGTTCCTGGACGACGAGCAGAAGTAAGCCGGTCGAGGTGGCTCCGGCCGGCCGGCCGGAGCCACCTCGCCGGGACAGAGTGGTCCCGTCGAACCCGGAGATCTCATGGCCGCCGTCACCTCCCCCACCCGGTCCCCCAGCGCCCGCTCCACGTCACCGGACCCAGCCTGGTCGCGTTGGGCCAACGGCCACCGCAAGTGGCTCTTCGCCGCGCCCGCGATGCTCTTCGTCGCCGTGCTCATCGTCATCCCGCTGACGTGGACCATCTATCTCAGCCTGACCGATGCCGAGGGATCGGTGCGAGCCGAGTCCTCGTTCATCGGATTCAAGAACTACGTCGACGTACTCTCCGACACCGACCGGTTCTGGCCGGCCGTACTGCGGACGGTCGCGTTCACCGGCATCGCCCTGCTCTTCGAGGTCGTCCTCGGCATGGCGATCGCGCTCCTGCTGTGGCGCCCGTTCCGGGGCCAGCGCTGGGTGCGCGTGGCGATCCTGATGCCGCTGGTGGCCACGCCGGTCGCGGTAGGCATGATGTGGCGCCTGATCTTCGACCCCAACATCGGCATGGCGAACCAGGTCCTCGGGTGGGTCGGGATCGGCCCGCAGCCGTGGCTGGCGGGTAGGAGCACCGCGCTGCCGACGACGATGTTCATCGACATCTGGCAGTGGACGCCGATGGTCGCGCTGATCCTGCTCGCGGGCCTGACGTCGCTGTCCGACGAGCCGCAGGAGGCGGCGCGCATCGACGGCGCCAGCGCCTGGCAGCGGTTCCGGCACGTCACCCTGCCGCTGATGATGCCCACGGTGATCGTGGCGATCCTGCTGCGCGGCATCGACGCGCTGAAGACCTTCGACATCCTCTACGCCACCAAGGGCCGGGGCGGCGGCTCGTTCCACGAGGTCGAGACCCTCAACGTGTACGCCTATGGGCTCAGCTTCGACTACAACGAGTACGGCGTCTCCTCGGCTGTCCTCATCATCTTCTTCCTGATCATCATCGGACTGATGTGGGCGTTGACGGCCCGCCGGAAGAAGGAGGCGAACCGATGAAGTCCCCTACCGCCTATCGGGCGTTCCGCGTGGTGGCCTTGGCCGTCGTGGTGGTCTCGCTGCTCGCGCCGCTGCTGTGGATGGTCGCCGCGTCGTTCAAGACGAATGTCGACATCTACGACCAGAGCAAGGCGCTGGTCTTCTCCCCGACGCTGGAGAACTACAAGAAGGTCCTGCGGCAGGCGAACTACGTCCAGTTCATCGGCAACAGCCTCTGGGTCGCGTTCGCGGCCACGGTGCTCTCGCTGATCCTCGGCGTGCCGGCGGCGTACTCGATGAGCCGCTTCAACATGAAAAAGTCCGCGCTCGTGGTGCTCATGGCGCGGGTCATCCCGGGCGTCTCGCTGCTGGTGCCCTGGTACTACGTCTTCTCGAACCTGCGCATGGTCGGCGGGTTCACCGTGCTGATCCTCAGCCACATGTTCGTGTCGCTGCCGCTGATCGTGTACATCATGATGGGCTTCTTCGACGGTCTGCCCCTCGAACTCGAGGAGGCGGCGCTGGTCGACGGGCTGACCCACATCGGCGCCTTCCGCAGGGTCACGCTGCCGCTGTCCGCGCCGGGCATCGCTACCGCGGGGATCCTGTCGTTCATCTTTTCCTGGAACAACTTCATGTTCGCGCTCGTGCTGTCCGGAGCGGACACCAAGACGCTGCCGGTCGCGATCTTCGACTTCGTCGGGTACGCCAGCATCGACTGGGGTGGCCTGATGGCCGCGGCGACCGTGGTCACGCTTCCGATCATGTTGATCGCCCTTTTCGTTCAGAAGTACGTCGTCTCCGGCCTGACCGCCGGCGCCACCAAGGGCTGAGGTTTTGACAACAAAGATCACAAGGGTGGAGACGTTCCTCGTCCCGCCGCGATGGCTCTTCGTCCGGGTCGAGACCGAGGGCGGGATCGTCGGCTGGGGCGAGGCCACCTGCGAGGGGCGGTCGGAGACCGTACGCACCGCCGTCGACCAGCTCAGCGAGCTCCTCATCGGCCAGGACGCCCTGCGCATCTCCGACCACTGGCAGGTGATGACGAAGGGCTCGTTCTACCGCGGTGGACCGATCCTGGCGAGCGCGGTGTCAGGGCTCGACCAGGCGTTGTGGGACATCGCCGGCAAGTGGTACGGCGGTCCGGTGCACCAGTTGCTCGGCGGCCCGGTCCGGGACCGGGTCCGGGTGTACGGCTGGGTCGGTGGTGACGAGCCGAGTGAGGTCGCCGACCACATCGCCGCTCAGGTGGAGGCGGGGTTGACCGCGGTCAAGATGAACGCCTCCGGCCGGATGAGCCCGATCGCGTCGGTCGCGGAGTTGGACGAGGTCGTCGCGCGGGTGGCCGCCGCCCGCGAGGTGCTCGGCGAGCACCGTGACGTCGCCGTCGATTTCCACGGCCGATTCACCCTCGCCAACGCCCGCCGGGTGGCACCCCTGCTGGAGCCGTTGCGGCCGTTCTTCCTGGAGGAGCCCGTCGTGCCGGAGAACTCGCACCTCATCGGCGAGTTCGTGCGCTCGACGACCACGCCCGTATCCACCGGCGAGCGGCTGTACAGTCGTCAGGAGTTCCTGCCCGTGTTCCAGGCCGGCATCGCGGTCGCCCAGCCGGACCTGTCGCACGCAGGGGGCATCACCGAGGTATGCAAGATCGCAGCACTGGCCGAGGTGTTCGACGTGCAACTCGCCCCACACTGCCCGCTCGGCCCGCTCGCCCTGGCGGCCTGCCTGCAGGTCGGGTTCGCCACGCCCAACTACCTGATCCAGGAACAGAGCGTCGGGATCCACTACAACGTGGGTGCCGAGGTCCTCGACTACTGCCTGGACAAGACACCGCTGACGTTCGTGAACGGGTATGTCGAGCGGCTCATGGCACCCGGCCTCGGCATCGAGATCGACGAGCAGGCGGTACGGGCGGCGGACAAGCGTGGCCACGCCTGGCGCGGCCCGGTGTGGCGGCACCCCGACGGCTCCTTCGCGGAATGGTGAACCTCATGACTGTCGATTTCGTCGCCGAACTCACCGCCGCTCGGATGCTGGCGATCATCCGGGGCACCGACACGGGGGCGGCCGTCGCGGCCGGCAGGACCCTGCTGGCTTCAGGCGTACGCATCGTGGAGGTGGCGCTGACGACGCCGGGTGCCCTGCGGGCCATCGAGGCCATCCGCTCGGATGCACCGGTCGGGTCCCTGATCGGCGCGGGCACCGTGCTGACCGTCGCGGACGTCGCTGACGTGGCAGCGGCGGGCGCCCAGTTCGTGGTGACACCGGCCGTCGTGGACTCGATCCCGGAGGCCGCCCGGCGCGGCCTGCCCGTGGCAGCCGGCGCGTTGACCCCCACCGAGGCGCATACCGCGGTAGGGCTGGGCGCGTCCGTGGTCAAGCTCTTCCCGGCGTCGCTGGGCGGGCCGGCGTACCTGAAGGCGTTGCGGGACCCGTTCCCGGACGTCCCCTTCGTCGCCGTCGGCGGCGTCGGCCTGGACCACCTGCGCGCATACCTCGACGCCGGCGCGATCGCCGTCGGCGTCGGCGGCCCCCTGGTCGGGGACGCCGCGTCCGGTGGCAGCCTGGAAGACCTGCGGGCGCGGGCCCAGGCCTACGTGGCAGCCGCGCAGCGGCGGCAGGCGTGATGCGGACACCGGACGTCCTCACCTTCGGTGAGTCACTGGTCTCCCTCCGCTCAGCCGGCCCGCTGGCGACCGGGGGCACCCTCACCACGCACGTGGCCGGCGCGGAGGCCAACGTCGCCATCGCGCTGGCCCGCCTCGGCCACCGTTCGGCGTGGGTCGGCCGGGTCAGCACCGACGAGCTGGGCGAGTTCGTGCTGCGGCAACTGCGCGGCGAGGGCGTCGACACCGGCGGCGTGGTCAGGGACGCCGAGCGATCGACCGGCCTGATGTTCCTGGAGCGGCGCACCGCCGACCTGACCCGGGTGCAGTACCGCCGGGCCGGCTCGGCCGGGTCGGCACTGACGGTCGACGACCTCCGCGCCCCGCTGGCAGCGGGTGCCCGCGTCCTACACCTCACCGGTATCACCCCGGCCCTGTCGCCGTCCGCCCGGGAGGCCACGGCGTGGGCCGCGAAGTCCGCGGGTATCCCGGTGTGCCTCGACGTCAACTACCGGGCCCGGTTGTGGTCGCGCGACGCGGCGCGGGCGGTCCTGGCGCCGCTGGCGGCGCACGCCTCGATCGTCGTCGCCTCGGACGACGAGCTCGACCTGGTCGGTGACGTCGACACCCTCCTGCGGCAGGGCGCCGACGCCGTACTCGTCAAGCTCGGCGCCGCCGGCGCCCGGGCGCACACCCGCGACGGCGTCCACCACGCCGGGGCCCTGACCGTGACCGCCGTCGACACGGTCGGCGCCGGGGATGCCTTCACCGCCGGGTACCTGTCCGGCCGGCTCGACGGCCTCGACGTCGACGGCTGCCTGCGCCGCGCGGTCACGCTCGGCGCCTTCGCCGTGTCGACCAGCGGCGACTGGGAAGGCCTGCCGCGCCGGGACGAGCTGTCCATGTTGGACAACCACGAGACCGGAAGCACCATCCGTTAGACCACCGAAAGGTACCCCGTGAAGATCGTCAGCGCGGACGTCATCGTCTGCAGCCCCGACCGCAACTTCGTCACCCTCAAAATCACCACCGAC
>NZ_JAATVY010000032.1 GCF_011947195.1 Planosporangium thailandense
CCAACCATCCCCCAAGGGACAGCCGGCCGGGGTATCAAACATACTTTGGCACTGGCTTTACAAGCACCCTGTTGAGTTCTCAAAGAACAACCACACACCAGACCCGCACCGCATCCACGGCCCGCATCCGGGGCAACTCCCTAACGTTATCCCGTCCGGTTCGTGGTGTCAAGTCCCGGCTTGCCGGGTTTGGCACCCACTGTCCGATCCGCGTACCAGCGCAGCAGACAACCAACGACACAACATCGAAGGATTTTGACAGGCCGACCGCCACGGCGCTCCCGCACCGCACTCGCCCGGTTCCCTGCCGGTCGTTCACTCTACCCGACCCCCGGATGCGCTCCAAATCGACCTCACTCGGTCACTCGAAGCGGTCACCCAGTCGGGTGCCGGTCAAGGCCGGCGCTGACGCGCCACCCGCCCGGGATCACCCACCGCACCCCCGGAGAAGTTCTCCGGCGGTCCCGTGGGCGGAGAGAAACGTACCCACGGCGGATCACGATCGTCAAACCCGCGACCGTTGTCCTGCGTCACATCCCGACCCGGCCGTCCGGAAGGACGGACCACCGGGAACCGAGACGCTCACCGCGCCGTACCTGTGTTTTCAGCACCGCTCGGGCGCGTTCCGCTCCCCTGCCGGGCCCACCGGCACCGAACCGCTCGGTCCGGACCAGGCCACTTCCAGGTCAAGGCCGTCGCTCCGGGATCTGTCCCCGAAGCCGGCGCTCCGATCGGCCAACCATGTCGGCCACAGCCGGGCCCCCTGGCGGCCCGCATTCCCGCGGAGACAGGTCCGGGCCTGGACCAGGTCCGAGAACCCGGCTCGAGCATCTGCCGGCCGGCCCGTGGACCCCGAACAACGCCGACCCGGTGCCTTTCATTCCGGGACCGGGACCGGCAACGTCGTCGACGGCTTCCGACTGCCGACGGCGCCCCCGGCCGCCAACCGGCCGGGGCGCCGGCCGGGGCGCCGGCCGGGGCGCCGAAGCGCCGTACCGCCCGGCAGTGATTTTCCTCAGTGAGACGCGCCGCGACACGCCCATACGCACTCACTCCGGCGGCCGGTTCACGACTACGGTCATAGGTCCGCGCCGTATCCGGGGGGATCACTTTGACCGACCAGTTCGTCCATCTGCATGTTCACTCCGAGTACTCGATGCTGGACGGCGCGGCCCGGTTGAAGGAGATGTTCGGGGAGGCCAAGCGGCTGGGGATGCCGGCGGTGGCGATCACCGACCACGGCAACATGCACGGGGCCAACGACTTCTACAAGCAGGCCAAGGCGGCTGAGATCACCCCGGTGATCGGGGTCGAGGCGTACATCGCACCGGCGTCCCGCTTCGACAAGAAGCGGATCTTCTGGGGTACGCCCGAGCAGAAGCGCGACGACGTCTCCGGCGGTGGCGCCTTCACCCACATGACGATGTGGGCGCGTAACGCCGAAGGCCTGCACAACCTGTTCCGGCTCAACTCGCGGGCCTCCATGGAGGGGTACTACGTCAAGGGCCGGATGGACGCCGAACTGATCTCCGAGCACGCGGCCGGGATCATGGCGACGACCGGCTGCCCGTCGGGTGAGGTGCAGACCCGGTTGCGGCTCGGCCAGGTCGACAAGGCCTTGGAGGCCGCGGCGCGGTACCAGGACATCTTCGGCAAGGAGAACTACTTCCTGGAGCTGATGGACCACGGCCTGGAGATCGAGAAGCGGGTCCGCGACGGCCTGCTGGAGATCGGCCGCAAGCTCGACATCAAGCCGGTGGTCACCAACGACTCGCACTACACGTTCGCCCATCAGCGGGACGCGCACGACGCGTTGCTGTGCGTGCAGACCGGCAGCAACCTGTCGGACCCGAACCGGTTCCGCTTCGACGGCACCGGCTACTACATCAAGTCCGCCGAGGAGATGTACGCCATCGACTCGTCCGACGCGTGGCAGGAGGGGTGCCGCAACACCCTGCTCGTCGCGTCGCGCGTCGAGACCGAGGGCATGTTCGAGTTCTACAACCTCATGCCCAAGTTCCCGGTCCCCGAGGGTGAGACCGAGGAGTCGTGGTTCCGCAAAGAGGTCTGGCGGGGCATGGAGCGCCGCTGGCCGGAAGGCTACGACGAGGAGCACCGCAAGCAGGCCGAGTACGAGATGGACATCATCTCCCAGATGGGGTTCCCGGCCTACTTCCTGGTCGTGGCGGACTTCATCATGTGGGCCAAGAACAACGGCATCCCGGTCGGACCGGGCCGTGGTTCGGCCGCCGGCAGCATCGCGGCGTACGCGCTGGGCATCACCGACCTGGACCCGCTGCAGCACGGCCTGATCTTCGAGCGGTTCCTCAACCCTGAGCGTGTGTCGATGCCCGACGTCGACATCGACTTCGACGAACGTCGGCGCGGTGAGGTCATCAGGTACGTCACCGAGCGGTGGGGCTCGGACCGGGTCGCGCAGATCGCCACGTTCGGCACGATCAAGGCCAAGGCCGCGATCAAGGACGCCTGCCGGGTCCTGGGGTACCCGTACGCGCTCGGCGACAAGATCACCAAGGCGATGCCGCCGGCGGTGATGGGCAAGGACATCCCGCTGTCGGGCATCTTCGACCCCAAGCACCCCCGGTACGCCGAAGCGACCGAGGTCCGCCAGCTGACCGAGAACGAGCCCGACGTCGCCAAGGTGATGGAGGTGGCCCGGGGCCTGGAGGGCCTGGTCCGCCAGCTCGGCGTGCACGCCGCCGGCGTCATCATGTCCGCCGAGCCGCTGATCGACCACGTGCCGCTGGTCCAGCGCGACTCGGACGGCTCGATCATCACGCAGTTCGACTACCCGACCTGCGAGTCGCTCGGCCTGCTGAAGATGGACTTCCTGGGCCTGCGCAACCTGACGATCATCGACGACGCGGTCAAGAACATCGAGGCCACCACCGGCAAGAAGATCGACCTGCTGAAGCTCCCGCTGGACGACAAGCCCACGTACGAGCTACTCGGCCGCGGCGACACGCTCGGCGTGTTCCAGCTCGATGGTGGCGGCATGCGCCAGCTGCTGCGCCTGATGAAGCCGGACAACTTCGAAGACATCTCCGCGGCCCTGGCGCTGTACCGGCCCGGACCGATGGGCGCGAACTCGCACACCAACTACGCGCTGCGGAAGAACGGCCTGCAGGAGGTCACCCCGATCCATCCGGAGCTCGAGGAGCCCCTGGCCGAGATCCTGGACATCACGTACGGCCTGATCATCTACCAGGAGCAGGTGCAGCGCGCCGCGCAGAAGCTCGCCGGCTACAGCCTCGGCAAGGCCGACAACCTGCGCCGTGCGATGGGCAAGAAGAAGAAGGAGGTCCTCGAGAAGGAGTTCGTGCCGTTCCGCCAGGGCATGCGGGACAACGGCTACTCCGACGAGGCGATCCAGAAGCTGTGGGACATCCTGGTCCCGTTCGCCGACTACGCCTTCAACAAGGCGCACACCGCCTGCTACGGGATGATCTCGTATTGGACGGCGTACCTGAAGGCCAACTACCCGGCCGAGTACATGGCCGCGCTGCTCACCAGCGTCGGCGACAAGAAGGACACCATGGCGCTGTACCTCTCCGAGTGCCGCGCCATGGGCATCAAGGTGCTGCCGCCGTGTGTCAACGAGTCCGCCGGCCCGTTCACCCCGGTCGGCGACACCATCCGCTTCGGCCTCGGTGCCGTGCGCAACGTGGGCGCCAACGTCGTCAACTCGATCGTCGAGACCAGGCAGAAGAAGGGCAGCTACACGTCGTTCGCCGACTTCCTGTCCAAGTCCGAGCTGGTCGTGTGCAACAAACGTACGATCGAATCTCTGATCAAGGCCGGCGCCTTCGACGGGCTCGGGCACACCCGGCGCGACCTCGTCGCCCATCACGAAGCCGGCATCGACGCGATCGTCGGGGTCAAGCGGCAGGAGGCGGCCGGCCAGTTCGACCTGTTCGGCAGCCTCATGGCGGAGGAGACCACGGAGTCGACGCCGGTCGGTCTGGACTTCAACTTCAGCGGCCAGGAGTGGCCCAAGAAGGAGAAGCTCGCATTCGAACGGGACATGCTCGGCCTGTACGTGTCCGACCACCCGCTCGCCGGCACCGAGCGAATTCTCAAGGCCAACTCCGAACAGCTGATCAGCGAGGTCCTCGAGGAGGACACCCCGGACCGCAAGCCGGTCGTCCTCGCGGGCATGATCTCCGGCATCACCCGCAAGATCACCAAGCAGGGCGCCACCTGGGCCATCGTCAACCTCGAAGACCTCAGCGGCAGCATCGAGGTGCTGTTCTTCCCCAAGTCCTACGAGCTGCTGCGTGACTACCTGGTCGAGGACACGGTGGTCAAGGTGTCCGGGCACGTCAGCAAGCGCGACGGCGCGACGAGCGTGTTCGGCCAGGACATGGCCCTGCTGGACGTGCCCAACACGGTCGCCGGCCAGGAGCCGCCGATCACGCTGGTAGCGCCGTTGGAGCGGGTCACCCCGGAGCTGGCCCAGGAGCTGCGGCAGATGCTGTCGGCGCATCCGGGCGACGTGCCCGTGCACCTGCGGCTGCGCAAGCGCGACGGTGGTGCCCTGCTGCTGGCCCTCGGACCGGACTTCAAGGTCAACAACGACATCGCATTCCGCTCGGAGGTCAAGATGCTGCTGGGGGCAGGCGGCATCGAATGAGCGGGGCGTAAAAGGCGAGGGCAGGCGCGTAAGAACGAGGGCAGGCGCCTAAGCGGCGAGGGAGTCGGCGAGCAGCACCCGGTCGCGACCTTCGGCCTTGGCCCGGTACAGCGCCTTGTCCGCCGCGTGCAGCAGTTGGGCCGCGGAGGTACCGGACTCGGGGAAGCACGCCACTCCCGCGCTGAAGGTCACGCGCAGCCGGTCCTGCCCGGTCGGTACGAACGTCGAGGCGCACAGCCGGCGCCACTCCTGCGCCCGGTTCCACGCCTGGTCCGGGGTGGCGCCGGGGAGCAGGACGACGAACTCCTCGCCGCCGTACCGCGCCACGGTGTCGCCCTGCCGGGCGGCCGACGCCAGCACCTTGGCGATCGCCACGAGCATCTCGTCGCCGACGGCGTGGCCGAACCGGTCGTTGACGCTCTTGAAGTGGTCTATGTCGAGCAGCACCACGCCCAGCGGCCCACCAGTCTGCCCGGCCCGCGCCAGTTCCGCCTCCATGGTGCGGATCAGGTGCCGCCGGTTGTGCAGGCCGGTCAGGTCGTCACGGATGGCCTGCTCGGCCAGGTCGGCCCGGAGCCGGTCGATGGTGCGAAGCTGATCCTGCAACCGGGCGTTGGCCGCCGTCAGCTCGCGCTTCTTGTCGTTGAGCTCGGTCGTGTCGCGCACCACCACGACCCGTCCGATCGACGCGCCGCTGCGGTCGGTCAGCTCGCTGGACCGCACGTCCAGGTCGATCTGCCGCGCTCCGGCCTGGACGACGTACTCGCCGTCTTTGATCCGGTATCCGGGTCCCTGACCGGGGACGAGAAGGTGGGACCGTTCCCCGACGAGGTTCTCCGGCAGCCTGGGCCCGATCTGCCTGAGCAGCCTGCTCGCGGCCGGGTTGAGGTCGAGCACGCGGTCTTCCCGGTCGAGAACGATCAGCGCGTCGCTCACCCGCTCGAAGACGACGCTGCGGGCCACCGGTACGAGCTGCAGCATCCCCTGCCGGAACAGCGCCCACCAGAAGGTCAGCCCGCTACCGGCGAATCCGACGACCGCGAGGTCGACGCTGCCGCCGCCGGTGTACATCGCCAGCGTCACGACGTTGGCGGTGATCGGAAAGCCGCAGCCGAGCAGCACGCTGGTGATCTGCCGCCGGTGCAGCCCGGTCGCGGTACGGCGCGCCCGGACCAGCCGGTACATCATGATTGTCAAAAGCACGTAGCTGTACGCGCTGTGCAGCCAGAAGACCACGCCGACCTGCGGGACGAGCAGGCTCGGGTGGCCGACCAGCCGGGTGGTGGAGAACACCAGGTGGTGCCAGCCGTTCGTGGCCGACGCCACCGTCATCGCGACGGGTTCGATCGCGAACAGGACCTTCGCCCGCCGCGAGAACCGCGAATCGCGGTCGACGACCGCACGGCACAGCCAGAAGGCGCTGAACACCACGAGCGTCACGCCGGGGTAGATGGCGAGGCCGAAGGCGGTCTGTAGCCGGAGGTCGGTGAAGCTGATCCCGACGGCGGTGGCCACGCCCCACTCGACGAGCCCCAGCATCGTGAACGTCAGCGCGGTCGCGGCGGGGGTCGACCGCCGTCGTCGCCACGCCGACCAGCCGACGATCGCGCAGGCCACGGCACCGACGAGCGGAATCAGGACGTACGGCTGCCACTGAAGCACGTCGCACCTCCTGAGCAGAAGACCCACACCGGCCGGCGGCCGGATCGCACCGCGCGAATCGCCGCCTCGCTCTGGATCATCGACGTGCTTGCGCCAATATTGAGAACTCTTCGTAACTGTTTCACTACAGCCGGTGCTAGGGCGGCGTGCACCGATTCCGGTCAGCCGACGCACGTCGGGGGATAGTCTGCGACCATGAACGTGGATGGTGACGTGGACCCGTTCCTGGCGGGAATGGACTACCCCATGGTCATCGTGACGGCCGTGCACCGGGAGACCGGCGTGAAGGCCGGCTGCCTCGTCGGTTTCACCACCCAGTGCAGTCTCGGACCCGACCGGTTCCTGGTCTGCCTGTCGCAGAACAACTTCACGTACCGGATCGCGATGTACGCCGATGTGTTGGCCGTCCACGGGCCGGACCGGAAACAGCGGGAGCTTGCGGCGCTGTTCGGCGGCCGGACCGGCGACGAAGTGGACAAGTTCGCGCGGTGCTCGTGGCGGCCGGGGCCGGCCGGGGTACCGATCCTGAGTGACTGTCCCCGCCACTTCGTCGGCGAGGTACTCGACCGGTTCCCGCTGGGCAACCACACCGGTTTCCTGCTCAGGCCGCGCGACGCGGTGGGAGACCCCACGCGGCCGCCGCTGATGTTCTCCGATGTGTCCGACCTGAACCCCGGTCACCCTGCCTGAGCCCGCACCCGGCCGGCCCGGTCTCGGTCACACAGACTGTTGCCGATCGAAGCCCCGGATCCTAGCCTCAGACCGTGCACCACCGATCCGCCTCGGGCGAACCCTCAACTCTCATGCACCCGGGCCGATAAAGGCGACCGTGGGCACCACGCCGCGCAGTCTCCGCGCCTTCATGTACTACGCCGTGCTGACCGGCGCCGCGGTGGCGGTGCATCAGGTGCTGCCGGCGGGCGCCCGCCCGGTGTCGTACTCGCTGATCCTGGCGACCACCCTCGTGCCGCTCAGCCTGCTGGTGCGACACAGCACCGGCCGTACCCGCCTGCCCTGGTCGCTGCTGCTTGCCGCGATGGTGGTGCTGGCGTTCGGCAGTTGGATCACCGCCGCCGGTGGCGGAGCCGTCCGGGCCCTCGGCGACGAGGTGGTAACCGTCGGACATGCGCTCATCCTGGCCGCCGCGCTGACGCTTGTGGTCATCCGGGGTCGCAATGACCTCGGCGGCCTGCTCGACGGGGCGGTCGCGCTGATGGGTCTCGGCAGCGTGCTGTGGGCCTGCCTGCTGCAGCCCGGACTGGCGGCGATCGGCGCCCCGCTCACCGCGCGCATCACCGTGCTGGTCACGATATTCGTGCTCTCCGGAGTGCTGGGCGCGCTGGGCCGGTTGTGGTTCGTCGGCGGGCGACTGCTGGCGCTTCAACTCCTGGTGTACGCGCTGTTGATCGCGCTTGTCGGCAACACCGCGCTCGCGCTGACGAGCGGGTCGATGACCGTCGACCGGCCGCGGTGGGTGGAGACTCTCTTCCTGATCGCATACCTGTGCGTCGGCGCCGCCGCCCTGCACCCGACCATCCACGAGTTGAGCCAGCCGGGGCCGGCGCCGGTCGACCGGCTCAGCGGCGGTCGGCTCGTCTTTCTCGGCGCCGCGATGGTGGTCGCCCCGGTCATCGGTGGCGTCCGCCAGGTGATCGGCTTGCCCGCCGACGGCCTGCTGATCGCCATCGGCACGGTGGCCGTGGCGCCCTTTGTCATGCTGCGTATCCACCGACTCTCCAGGCAACGGGACGCTGCCGAACATGCGCTGGTCCACCAGGCCACCCACGACGCGTTGACCGGCCTACCCAACCGGGCGGAGCTGCTGGCGCGACTGGAAGCCGCTATCGCGCGCGAACGCGCCACCGGGCGACCGGCCGTCGTGCTGCTCTTCTGCGACCTCAACGGGTTCAAGCTGGTCAACGACAGGCTCGGCCACGTGACCGGAGACAGGGTGCTGGTGGAGGTCGCCAACCGGCTGCGCGCCGGGCTGCGCAGCGCGGACACGGTGGCGCGCTACGGCGGCGACGAGTTCCTCGTGCTCTGCGAGGACGGATCACCGGCGACGGTGGCGCGCCTGCGCGACCACATCGTCTGGGCGTTGTCGGCGCCGATCGAGATCGGCGCCGAACGCATCGCGATCAGCGCGAGCGTCGGCGCCGTCACCTCCGACGGTCTCGTCGACGCCGACGAGCTGATCCGGCGCGCCGACGAGGCGATGTACGAGGCGAAGCTGCGCCACCGGGCCGACGGGCAGCTCGTCGGCGGGCCGGCGCCCGCGGACTCCGGAACCGCGGCCTAGCTGTCGCGCGGGTCAGACCTGTTGCGGCGGGACCGCGATCGCCCGCTTGAGGATCTTGCCGGTCGCGCCCTTGGGCAGGGCGTCGATGATCCAGACGTGGCGGGGGTACTTGTACGCCGCGATCTGGCTTTTCACGTGCTCGCGCAGCTCGTCCGGGGTCGCCGACGCACCGGGCCGCAGGGCGACCACGGCGACGACCTCCTCGCCGAGGGTACGGTGCGGCATGCCGAGCACGGCCGCCTCCGCGACGGCGGGGTGCTCGTACAGAACCTCTTCGACCTCACGGGGATAGACGTTGTACCCGCCCCGGATCACCATGTCCTTGGTCCGGTCGACGATCGTGTAGTAGCCGTCGGCGTCGCGGCGGCCCAGGTCACCGGTGCGGAACCAGCCGTCCACGATCGCCTCGGCGGTCGCGTCGGGCCGGCGCCAGTAGCCCTTCATGACGTTGTGCCCGCGGATGGCGATCTCGCCCACCTCGCCGTCGGGCACGTCGTCGCCGTTCGCGTCGACCACGCGCATCTCCACGCCGTCGATCGGGGTGCCGATCGTGCCGGGCTTGCGCTGCCGGTCGGGGTGGTTGAAGGAGGCGACCGGGGACGTCTCCGACAGCCCGTACCCCTCCAGGATCATCGTGCCGAATCTGCGCTCGAACCGGTGGAGCAGCTCGACGGGCAGCGCCGCGCCACCCGAGACGCACACCCGCAGCGCCGACAGGTCGACCTCCCCCGTGCCGACGGTGTTGAGCAGGGCCCCGTACATCGTCGGCACGCCGGCGAACATGGTCACGTTGTGCGCGGTGAGGATGTCGAGCGCCTGCTCCGGGTCGAACCGGGGCAGCAGGGTGAGGCAGGCGCCGCTGAGCACCGCGGTGTTGAGCGCGACGGTCTGCCCGAACGAGTGGAACAGCGGGAGCGCCCCGAACACCACGTCCTCGTGGGTCAGGTGCACCAGGGTGGACGCCGACACCTCGGCGTTGCGCCGGAGGTTGTCATGCGTGAGCTCGGCGCCCTTCGGCTGCCCGGTGGTGCCGGAGGTGTACAGGATGACGGCGATGTCCGAGCCGTCCCGATCGACGAGGCCGGGCGTCGGCTCGTAGGCGGCCAGCGCCTCGGCGAAGCCGGACGGCTCCACGACCAGGTGCACCGGGTCGTCGCGGCGCGCGCCGTCGCCGACCGCCGTGTGCCATACCAGCATCCCCGCGGCCTGCGAGTCGTCGAGGTAGAAGTCAACCTCGCGCCCTTTCAGTAGGGGATTCATGGGTACGACCACGGCGCCGGCACGCAGGATGCCGTAGTAGGCGACGGCGAACTGCGGCACGTTCGGCAGCATCAGTCCCACGCGGTCGCCGGGCCCCACACCGCAGGACCGCAGGTACGTCACGACGCGGGCGGACGCGTCGTCGAGGTCGGCGTAGCTCATCACCTGGTCACCGAGCCGCAGGGCGGGCCGGTCCGGGAAGCGGGAAACGGTCCTGAGCAGGTTGGCAGCCAGGTTGGTCACCGGGTCTCCTCCCCAGCCGGCGCGTACGTCGCCGCGCTCCGGCATGTCCGACGTGGTGCGAACCGTATGGCTCACGCGACGGGCCTGTCAACCAATCGATTGGCCGGCGACCGGAGGTGGGCCGGTGGTGCCCGCGTCTCCGGGTAGCGCGGCGGCGCCCGCGATCCGCAGGGCGAACTCGGCGAACGTGTCGGCGACCCGCTCGCGACTGTACGCCCCGCCGGAGTGGAACCAGTTGGCCACCCGGATGCCGATGCTGCCGATCGCGGTCGCCGCGAGCCGGACGTCGGGCACGGCGAAGATGCCCCGCTGCGCGCCGAGGTCGAGCACCCGTAGCAGTAGCTCGGCGGAGTGCTCACGCAGCGCGAGCGCGGGCGCGGCCGCCTGCGGCGACAGCGCGTGCAGCTCCTGGTTGGACACCACGGCGAGCAGCGGGAAGTCGGCATGCGCCAGAACCTGCGCGCGGACCAGCGCGGCCAGCTGCTCGACCGGATCGGAGCCGGACTCCACGAGCGCGCGCAGCAGGCGACGGTGCAGCTCCTCGTGGCCGACCACGATCAGGTCGGCGAGGAGCTGCTCCTTCGACGGATAGTGCGCATACAACGTCGCCGAGTTGATGCCGACCGCCGCGGCGATGTCCCGGATCGACGCTCCGTAGTAGCCGTACTCGGCGAACAGTTTCAACGCCGCACGCAGGATCCGGCCCCGGGTGCCGGGCGGCGCCACGCCCTCGGGCAGGTCGACCGCCGCCTCCTCCACTCGCCGCGTCTCCGGCCGGGTACGCGCCACGGCCCCACCCCCTGTGTGTTGTCACCACACGAACGATTGGTTGACACCGTAGCGCACGCGTTACACAGTCACATACATCAATCTGTACTGCCGGTTGTCGGTTTGTACTCCCGCCGCAGAGAAGGGCGACGACATGCCCGAGCCCCAGCGAGAACCGTCCATCAGACCCGCGCCCACCCGCCGCCGCGCCGCCCGGAAACGGCTGGTCCTCATCGCCTTCGTCGCCGCCGTGCTGGGTCTGGTACCGGCAACGACCGCGACCGCCGCCGCCTCCCCCACCCGCGCCGCGACCGGCGGCACCTCGTCCGGCACCTATTTCGCCGGGGTCTACGCCAGCCTCGGCGGCGTCCACCCGTACCACGGGTACGTCCCCTCGTCCTACCGGCCGGGGACCCCCATGCCGCTGCTCGTGGCGCTGCACGGCTGCACCGAGAACGACATCGGCTTCGATCTGCTGTCCGGGTGGAGCGCGCGGGCCGAGCAGCGCGGGTTCATCGTGGTGTTTCCCGAACAGCCCGTCCTGCACAACCCGGCCGCCTGCTGGAACTGGATGCTGCCGTTCGACCAGCACCGCGGCGGCCCCGAACCGTCCGCCATCGTGGGCATCGCCGACCTGGTCCGTGGGCGGTACACCGTGGACGCCCACCGCGTCTACGTCACCGGCGTCTCCGCGGGCGGGTGCATGGCCAACATCATGGCGGTCACCTATCCGGATGTCTTCGCCGCCGTGAGCATCCTGGCCGGCTGCGAGTACAAGGCCGGGGTGATCACGCACCGACCCCCGGCGGAGTCAGGCCGGGACGCGTACCGGGAGATGGGCGGCCGGGCCCGCGCCGTACCCACCCTCATCTTCCAGGGCACCGCAGACAAGATCGTCCCGCCGGACACCGCCGACCGGATCGTCGGACAGTGGGTCGAGACCGACAACCTCGCCGGAGTCGACGTCCAGGCGGCACCGGCCCAGGTGATCCCCGGACAGGTGCCGGGCGGCCGGTCGTACACGCGGTCCATCTACCGGACGTCGGCCGGCGCGGCGCTCGTCGAGAAGTACATGATCAATGGCGCCGGGCACGTCTACCCAGGCGGCTGCTGGTGCAGCCTGTACGGTGATCCGTCCGGACCGGACGCGACCGGCATCACCTGGGACTTCTTCCTGGCGCATCCAAAGCCCTAGCCGGTCACGCCGCCGCCCGGGACACCGCGAGCGCAAGGGCCATGATGGACAGTTGCGGGTTGACCTCCGGGCAGGTGGGAAGCGCCGAGGCGTCCACGACGAGAACGCCGTGGACGCCTCGCAGCCGGCCGGCCGGATCCACCGGAGCCCGGGCCGGGTCGGCGCCCATCCGGGCCGTGCCACCGGGATGGAACGCGGCGAGATGCAGATCGGCGGGGGCTGCCGACGCGGCCGCGGCGGCGAGTTCGTCGGCGGTCCGCGCGTACGGTCGGGCTTCGATCCCGGTGAGCACCTCGTCGGCGCCGGCGGCCAGCAGCACCCGCCCCATCGCCACGATCGCCTCCCGCAACCGGTCGGCGTCGGTCGGCGCGAGCCGGTACCGCACGGTGCGGGCGCCGACGCGACCGCCGGGGACGTCGGCGACCATCGCCCCGAGCGTCGCGAGCCGGTCGGCGCCGTCCAGCTGGGCCCGCAGCGTCCGCCCGTACCCGGGCGGCACGAAGGAGACCAGCCCCGGCGGGCCGGCGGTCGCCTCGATGAGCACGCCGTCGTCGTGCAGCTCCTCGATGCCGACGCTCTGCAGCACCCCGGACCAGGAGACGACCGGCTCGGCGAAGCGGCCGGCCACGCTCACCGCCGGGTGTACGGCCAGGTTGCGCCCGAGCTGGGGGTGGCCGCCGAGGCCGGAGCGGCGCAGCAGCCGGGGAGTCTCGACGGCGCCGGCCGCGACGACGACGAGCGGCGCGAGGATCTCGTGCTCGCCGAAGCGCACCCCGGCGGCCCGGCCGCCCGTGACGAGCAGGCGCCGCACGCGGGCGCCGGTGACGATGACCGCGCCGGCCGCGCACGCCTGCGGCAGGGCGTTCAGGTGTACCCCGTTCTTGGCGTTGCGCGGGCAGCCGACCGCGCACTGGCAGGATCCGGCGCAGCCGGGCGCGTTGCGCCGCAGCGGCGCCGCCCGCCAGCCGAGGCGGCGCGCGCCGGCGAGGGCGAGCGCGCCGTTGCGGCCGAGGACATCGGTGGGCTGCGGCGCGACCGCGAGCAGGGCTTCGACCTCGTCGAGCAGGCGATCGAAGTGCGCCGGGTCGGCCACGGGCACCCCGTACGCGTCGCGCCAGCGGCGCAGGACCCGCGTCGGGGTGCGGTAGCAGGTGCCGGAGTTGACCAGGGTCGTCCCGCCCACGCCACGCCCCTGCGGCAGCAGCACGGGCGGCCGGCCGAGGGCCAACGTGGCGCCGCCGTCGCGGTACAGCGAGACGAAGCGGTCGGCGGGCGGCAGTCGCCGGAACTCGTCGACGGTGAAGCGGCGGCCCTCCTCGACCACGACCACGCGGGCCCCGGCGCGGGCGAACTCGCGCGCCGCGACCGCCCCACCCGCCCCGGAGCCGACGACCACGACGTCGGCGCTGGTCCGCGCCGGCCACTCGGCAGCCGTTATGCAGGTGAGCGGCGGGTCGGGCCGGGCGGGCAGCGGGTCGGGCCGGGCGGGCAGCCGGTCGGGCCGGGCGGGCAGCCGGTCAGCCCGGGCTTGGCGCGGCATCGCGGCGACTGCGGTGTCCGACGCCGCGAGCAGCAGGACCGTCTTCAGCGCGTCGAGCAACTGGGCGCCGCCCGGCAGGGCGGTGACCGCGGCGCACACTGCCTCCCGGCGGTCGGGCGTGAGGGCCGCGAGGCCGGTGCCGGTGCGGGCGTACGCCGCCGCGTTCACCGTCACCGCGGCCGCCCGCAGCCCGGCCGCCACCGGGCGCGGGAAGGCGCCGGCCAGCCGGACGGCACGCGCCGCCACGACGCGCGCGCGGGCGTCGTCGACGCCGAGCACGGCCGCCGCGACCGCCCGCAGCGCCCGCTCACTCACGGCGTCCCACCTCGGCGTGGGCGGTGCCGTCCAGCGTCCAGGACCGCCAGGTACGCCACTGCCCGCCCGTACGGCGCTCCACGACGATCCGCGCGTGCGCCCGCTCGGTGTTGTGACAGACCACCGGACTGCCGTCCGGATTGACGTACTCGACGGCCAGGGTACGGTCGGCCGGCTGGATGACGTCGATGCGCAGCCGGGCGCCGCCGAGCCGGCCCGTGACCGTCCAGTGTGGAAGGTCGAGGTCGGCGCGCAGCCGGGCCGCACCCAGCAGCGGATCACCTCCGGGCAGGTCGACGCCGCCCACCCGCAACCGGACCATCGGCAGCGCGGGCAGGCGCGACAGCCAGGGGCGGGCGGCCACCGCGGCGACCACCTCGCACACGTCACCGCCGCCGAGGTCGGCGTGCAACCACGCCCAGCGTGCGGCGTTGCCGTGCCCGTCGATGCGGGCGATGTTGCCCGGCGCGCGGGCGAGCTCGACCACCGTCTGCCCGTACCGGAGCGTGCCGGTGAACGTCGCCGCGGGCAGGGGCACGATCTGGGCCGCCGGCAGCACGTCGTGCCGCCACGCCCAGCGCGGGAACGTGTAGAGCGGCGCCCCGCCGCCGCAGCGGCGCAGGTCCCAGGAGAGGTCGCCGGCGCTGCCGCGCAGCCGGTCGGCGCTGACGGTCACCTCGCCGGCGCGGTACACCTCGGGCCCGTCCGGGGCGCGCCACGGCACGGGTCCGAACCGCGCGAGCACCGGCGCGGCCCCGGCCGGGAAGACGCCGGTCCAGCCGTGGGCGTACGGGGCGGCGCCGTCGCCGGGCGCGACGAGCTCGTGGTGCAGCCACAGGCCGGTGCCGGTCCGGGGTTCGGTGATCGTCGCGTACCAGACCTCGAGCCGGCCGGGTCGGCCCCGCCAGCGCGGCCGCAGCAGGTCGGCGGCGGTCGGCGGCGGGTCCGTACGCGTCCGCACGCTCACCGCCATCGGCAGTAGCTGCCGGGTGAGCGCGAAGCGCAGGCGGGCCTCGCCGACGACGCGTCCGGAGTCGTCGAGCACGGTCGCGGGCAGCCGGGTCATGGTACGCACCGGCCGGCCGAGCCGGATGGACTTCCACCCGTCCAGGTGGAGCCGGCGCCCGTCGGCCGTGGTGAACGACAGCCGGTACCGGATGCGCCGCGCGCGCAGCGGCGCGATCTCCAGGATGCCCGTGGCGGCCGGGTCGTCGGCCCAGTCCGGGGCCGCCGGGTCGTCGCCGCTGCCCGCGACGTGGACATGGCCGGTGACTTCGGCGGTGGCCGCCATCCACGGGTGCAGCAGCCCGGGCAGTTCGGCGCGCAGCTCCAGCCGCATCGCCCGCGCGGCCGGCTCGCCGGCCAGCCGTACGTCGCCTGTCATGACCTCGCGGAATGCGGTCCTCACGGCGGCCTCACTCCGCCGGTTGCGCGAGCATCAGCCGCTCGGTCTCGACGTAGTACGCCTCGGCGGCGGCGTGCGCGGCCCGCCGGTCCCCGGCGGCGACGGCGGCGACGAGGCCTGCCAGCCGGGCGGCGGCCGCCACCGGGTCGGCGAACGGCGCGGCGAACAGGTGGCGGACCTCGTCGTACGCCCGCAGCAGCGAGTTGACCAGCAGGGCGTACACCCTGTTGCGGCAGGCCGCCGCCAGCGTCCGGTGCACCGCGCACTCGGCCTGCTGCGCCACGTCGGTCGTGGGCGCGGCGCGCACGTCGTCGACCAGCGTCCGCAGGTGCTCCCGCTGCGCGGCCGTGGCGTGCTCGGCCGCTGCCGCGGCGACGAGGGCGCCGATCTCGCGGCGGGCCTGGAAGATCTCGGCGAGCCAGTCCGGGCCCGCCTCGGCGACCAGGAACGGCAACAGATCCGCGCCGGCGTCGCGCTTGTAGTCGCGGACCCGGGTGCCCACGCCGTGCCGGGTCTCCAGCAGGCCGGTCTCGACGAGCCGGACGAGCGCGTGTTTGAGGGAGGTTCGGGTCACCCCGTACCGGGCGGCGAGGTCCCGCTCCGGTGGCAGGTAGGCCCCCGGCGGGTATCGCTCCGCGAGCACGTCGGCCCGCAGCCGCGCCACGAGCGCGTCGACGACACCCTGCCGGGAGATCGGCTGGACCAGTGGCTCATCCACTGCTCCACTCTCGCCCTACCCATCCATCCAAGTCAATAGCTGGGGTCAGAGCTCCTCGCCGACCAGCACCGCCTCGGCGGGCACGGTGTGCGGGTCGGGCTGCCCGGCCCGTCCCCGGATCGCCAGCAGCGCGCCGGCGACGAGGCAGCAGACCGCCGCGACCAGGAACGGCGCGTGCGGCGAGCCCAGCCACCCGGCGACGTGGCCGACCAGCGTCGCGGCCAGCGCGCCGCCGAGCCAGCGGCAGAAGTTGTAGCCCGCGCTGGCGACCGGTCGCGGCGCCGGGCTGATGCTCATGGCGGTGCCGGTGAACAGGGTGTTGAGCAGCCCCGAGACCAGGCCACTGAGGATCACCCCGACGACCACGAGGGGCTTGCTCGGCACCGCGAGCAGCACCATCAGAACCGCGTACCCGAGCACGGCCACCACCGTGGCGTGCCGCTCCCCCAGCCGGGCGGCGAGCTTCGGCGCGAGCGCCACGCCGGCGACCGCGACGCACAGCCCCCAGCCGAAGAAGACCAGCCCGATCTCGACCGCGCTGAACCCGAGCACGAACGGGGTCCACGCCAGCACGGTGAAGAACGCCGCCGTGTAGAGCGCGGAGCCGGCAGCCGTTCGCAACAGGCCGCCGTGGCCGAGCGCCCGCAGCGGGTCCAGCAGCGCGACCCGCGGACGGGCCGCGCGGGAATCCGGCGCCAGGAACGCCGCGCACAGCACGAGAGCGATGGCCATGAGGACCGCGGTACCGGCGAACGGCCCGCGCCACGACACGCTGCCGAGCAGGGCGCCCAGCAGCGGACCGACCGACAGGCCCAGGCCGAGCGCCGCCTCGTAGAGCAGGATCGCGCCCTGCTGGCCGCCGGTGGCCGCGCCGACGATGACGGACAGGGCGGTCGCGATGAAGAAGGCGTTGCCCAGGCCCCACAGCCCGCGCAGTCCGATAAGCACGCCGATCGAGTTGGCCATGGCGCAGGCCGCCGTGGCGATGACGATCAGGACGAGCCCGGTGAGCACCGTGCGCTTGGCGCCGAAGCGGGCGGCGCACGCCCCGGTCAGCAGCATGGCCACCACCTGTACGCCCAGGTAGGAGGCGAACAGCAGGGTCACCTGGGAAGGGGTGGCATGCAACCCCTCCGCGATCGACAGCAGGATCGGGTCGACCAGGCCGATTCCCATGAAGGCGATCACCGCCGCGAACGCGGTGATCCAGACCTGTCTCGGCTGCCCCTTCACCGCGCCGATCAGGCTGGGGTGCTGGTGGGTGTGCATCTAACGTCCTTCCGAATCAAGGTCGAGCAGTCGTCGCAGCGCGGGCAGCGCGGCGGCGATGGCGCACCGGTCCGCACCGGTGAGCGTCGCGAGCCGGCCGCGCAGGTACTCCTCGCGCGCGCGGACCACCTCGGCGTAGAACCGGGCGCCGTCGGCGGTCACGGCCACCACGACGGCGCGCCCGTCGGTGGGGTCGGGGCCGCTGGTCACCATGCCCAGCCGCTTCAGCCGGCCGAGGACGTCGGTCATCGACGGCACCTTCACGCCCTCGATCGCCGCGAGCGCGCTGACCCGCTGCGGCCCTTCGCGCACGAGGGTGCTCAGGACGGCGCCCTGGGTGAGGGTGAGGTCGCGCTGCGGCGCGTGCCTCCGCACCAGGTGGTACAGCTGGAACACCAGCGGGCGCAGTTCGCGCGCCAGGATCCCCTCGTCACCGGTCACTTAGCCACCCTAACTAAATTTCGTTAGGGTGGCTAAGTAACTCGCCTCACACGTCAGCAGGGCGGAAGCGGGCGACGAAGCGGCGCTGCCAGGGCGTCTCGACGGCCCGCCGGTCGTAGTGCGCCCGGACGTAGGCCACCGCCTCGCGGCCGGACACCCCGTCCAGCACGGCGAGGCAGGCCAGCGCCGTACCGGTTCGGCCCCGCCCGCCGGCGCAGGCGATCTCGACCCGCTCGTCCGCCGCACGCGCCCAGGCCTCGCGCAGCGCGTCGGCGGCCGCCGCGCGGTCGGACGGCAACCGGTAGTCGGGCCAGCGCACCCACCGGCTCTCCCAGGCCACGGCGGGCGGTTCGTGGCCCAGCAGATACAACGCGAACGTGGGCAGCGGCCCCGCCGGAAGGGGACGGCGCAGACCCCGACCGCGGACGAGGCGTCCCGAGGGCAGCCGCAGCACACCGTCGGCCGCGGGATCCCAGGTGGCGACCACGACCGGAGCCTAGCCCCACCGCACCATCTCGGGACGAGCCGATGGGCATCGTCGAGGAGGTCGGCCCGGCGATCACCAACGTGCGCGCCAGCGACCGCGTGGTCATCCCATTCAACATCTCATGTGGACATTGCTACCTGTGCGCACAGGGTCCGATGAGCCAGTGCGAGACCACCCAGGTACGCGGCGAGGACATAGGCGCCGCACTGTTCGGGTACACCAGGCTCTACGGTCAGGGACCGGGCGGCCAGGCCGAGCCAACGGGGTCGAGGTCCTCGACCTCACCCGGCACGACGACGTGGCGGACGTGATCCGCGAACTGACCGGTGGCCGTGGCCAGGACCCGGTCGTCGACGCGGTCGACATGGAGGCGGGCGTGGACCGACTGGCCGCGCTGCATCTGGCGATCGACGCGGTCCGCCGCGACGGCACGATCTCCCTGGCCGGCGTCTACAGCGGCACCGCCAACCCCCGCCGCTGAATGATCATGCACGGACAACGCATGATCCTGAAACCTTCACGGGCCTATAACGCCGCAACACCTTCGCCGATCATGGCAGGGACCGCGCGAGGCCGGCGCGGGCTACCGCGTCTCCGCGCCGGACTGCGCACCCCTCGGGTCGACCTCGCCGTCGTAGTTGTAGACCAGGTACGACCGGCCGTCCCGATCCCGGTGCGCGGTGGTGCGGATGTACCGGTGGACCAGGCCACCGATCTCCAACTGGATCAGTCCGGTGTCGTTGGAGTCGAACAGCTCGCCGTCGCGCGGGCCGCCGACGAATATCGCATCATGGTCGGTCGCAGTGCTCATGGCAGCACACGTTCCCGGTACTGAGCGACATCTAACCTTGTCGCCCTGGTGCTTCGCGCACACCGACCAGGCGGCATGCGAAGATCTCTCGCTGTCCGACAACACCCCGCAACGCCGGACAGCCGCGATGCGATCCTGTGACCGTATCCTTTCCGGGGTCCGGCCCGCGACCATGAGAGAGCGGCTCGCAGCCCTGGACGCGAGTGGTGACCTTGACGGCCTTCCCGACTTCTACGGGGACGGCCCGGTGACCGCGCTGGAAGAGCGCGTGGCCGACCTCCTGGGAACCGAGGCCGCTGTCTTCTTCCCCACCGGGACGATGGCCCAGCAGGTCGCGCTGCGCTACGGCGCGGACCGCACCGGCAATCGCACGGTCGCGGTCCATCCGCTCGGCCACCAGGAGGTGCATGAGCGGCACGCCTACGCCCACCTGAGCGGCCTGCGCAGCACCTGGCCGACCACCGTGCCCCGCAACCCGACCGCCGACGAGATCACCGCGCTCGCCGACCCGGTGGGCACCGTGGTCATCGAACTCCCGCTGCGCGACGCCGGCTTCGTCCTCCCCTCCTGGAGCGAGCTCACCGCCGTGTCCGCCGCGGCGCGGGCCATCGGTGCGCGCGTGCACTTCGACGGCGCCCGGATCTGGGAGTCCGTCCCGCACCTGGGGCACGCCCTCAGCGAGATCACCGCGCTCGCCGACAGCACCTACGTCTCGTTCTACAAGACGCTCGGCGGCATCAGCGGCGCGGCGCTCGCCGGTACCGCCGAACTCGCCGCCTACGCCCGCGTCTGGCGGCACCGCTACGGCGGCATGCTGTTCCAGCAGTGGCCGGCCGTTCTCTCGGCACTGGCCGGACTCGACCGGGAGCTGCCGCGCATCCCCGACCACGTGCGGCACGCACCGACGGTCGCGACGGCGCTCACGGCGCTTCCCGGCGCGCGGGTGCATCCGCAGCCCCCGCATACCCATCAGTTCCGGCTCTGGCTGCCCCACCCGGCGCAGGCCCTCAACGACGCGGCGTTGGCGCTCGCCGAGGAGGAGAAGGTGTGGTTCGCCGCCGGCTGGCGGGAGACCGACGTGCCGGGCCTGGCGATGACCGAGATCACGGTAGCCGCGCCCGCCCTCGAATGGACCGCCGAGGACATCGCCGAGGTCGGTGAACGATTCCTCCGCCGCGCCGCCAGCCACCGGGGCTGAGGCGGCGTCCCGGCTGATCCCGCGGTGATCGTACGATCCCGTGATGGCCTACGACGACGCGCTGGCGGAACGCATCCGGGACCGGCTGCGGCACGGGTTCGGCGTCGACGAGAAGAGGATGTTCGGCTGTCTGGTCTTCTTCCTGGCCGGCAACATGCTGGTCGGCGTCGCGGGTGACGACCTGATGGTCCGGGTCGGCCCGGACAACGCCGAGGCGGCGCTCGCCCGGCCGGGAGCGAGGGTGTTCGACTTCACCGGGCGGGCGATGCGGGGTTGGGTACTCGTGGCCGGTGACGAACTCGACGACGAGGCCCTCGACGGCTGGATCGCGGACGCGGCCGCGTTCGTCACGACGCTGCCGCCGAAGTAGCCGCGACCTCCCCGAGTTCGGTTCAGCCGACGAAGGTCCGGGCCGCGGGACCCGCGTTACCTCGAACCCGGCGGCCGGCATCTCCGCCGCAGAGCACCAGCTACTATGCCTTTCCGCAGCTACGCTGCTCGGATCAGCAAGAAGTTGGCTTGATGAAAAACAAAGAAGTGTACGAGCGCCCGCAGTACGCCCTGGCCTCGGTCGACCACGCGCTACGCCTGATCCAGATCCTGCGGGACACCGGCGAGGCACGTCTGTCCGACATCGCCCGGGAACTCGGAACCTCGGCCTCCACCGCGCACCGACTGCTGGCGATGCTGGTCTACCGAGGGTTCGCGGTGCAGAACGAGTCGCGCGCGTACTCGCCGGGTCCGGCGCTCGGTGTCGGCCCGTCCAACGCTCCATGGACCCGTCAGCTCAAGAACCTGCTGTTGCCACATCTGGAACTGCTGTCGGGCCGGATCGACGAGACGGTGAGCCTCATGTTCCGTGTCGGCGGGCGGGTGCGGTTTCTCGCCTCCGTCGAGGGCAGCCACGTGGTCCGCGTCGGTGAGCGCACCGGCACGGTGTTGGACGCCCGGCGCGCGTCCGGCGGGAGGGCCATGCTGGCCGAACTTGACCGATCGGAGCTCGAGCGACTGTACCGCAGCCCCTCGGCTCGCCTGGCCGGCGACTTCATGGAGGAGCGTGAATTCAGTCAGCTCGTCAGCTCGCTGGAGCGCATCCGCCAGATCGGCTACGCACTCAACCGCGAGGAGACCGAGCGCGGCGTCTGGGCGGTCGGAACGGCGATCCACGACAGCGCCTCGAACCTGATCGCCTCATTCGCCGTGTCGGTCCCGGCGGTGCGCTCGCAGTTCCTCGTGGCACCGCGGACCATTGCCCTCATCGGCGCAGCCCGTGAGGAGATGGAGGCGCGCCTGCGCGCCGCGGCCTTCGTGGTCTCCTGATCCGCGCCACGCCTTGGGCGGGCCGCGAAAAGCGGATTCCCGCGAGCGGCCGGCGGAGTTCACATCATGCGTCGAGAACTGGTCAGCAGCACGCGGATCTCACCCGTACCAGCTGCCGACTCGGCGGTCTTCACCGCCGCTTCATAGACCCGGTGAGCGACTTGCTTCGGCGCACCGATCACGAGGATGCCTGCGGGCGCGGCGTTCTCGCGCTCCAGCCGGGGGCGCTCCATCAACCGGTGCCTGTCCTCGGGCTCGGTCTGGATCAGTTGGATCGGCCCGAGATCGGTGACGGCCTCGGCGAAGATCGCCGGATCGAACTGCTCCTCGCCGAGGATCCAGACCTTCGACTCGGGGTCGTAGCTGTCCCGGTTCGTCACTGTGAAAGCCGTGAGCGAGCCGATGAACGTGACCTCGTCGTCCTGCTGCGCCTCGGATGTGTGCTGTTCGGCGGACGCCACCCCCGAGTCGTCGAACCACACCTCGACGATCCCGTCGACCGACCTGCCGACCGATCTGGTCGACCAGTGCTCGACCACCGGGTTCTGCACGTACTCCCTGATTCCCGGTAATGCGGAGACGATCGCCGCGTGCGGCCCCGACCAGTGCTCGTCAAATGCATCGAAGGGCACGTCCGCCCGCTTCCGCAAAAGTACGATCCGCTTCTTCAGCACGGCTGGTTCCTTACCGTAGACCCGGTGATCGGACCTACGGTCCGATCGAATTTCTGATTCGAGCAGAATGGCCCGGCGATAGCCACGGCTTTCCAGCCTGCGGAAAACCTCGCGACCACAGTGCCCGGACCTGAGCTGGGGTTTTTTACATAGCAGAAACGTCTGTGCCGCGCGTCACCTCGTCGTTACCGTCTGACCGACCTCGAGGCAGAGGCACGGCCGGGGCGTCGGCCCCGTTGGACGAAAGGCTCAAGCATGACCCAGGGCTTGACGGACACTTCATGGACTCGAACGGACCACCTCATCGAGTCCGGCCCGGCTCAGCGTTCACAAACGCGTAAGGCTCTGGCGAGTGGAACATTGGGTTCGGCCCTGGAATGGTTCGACTTCGCCATGTACGGGGCGCTGTCGGCGACGGTATTCCCCGCTCTGTTCTTCGCCGGCCTCGGGCAGTTCGGCGCACTCATGGCGTCGCTGGCGACGTTCGGCGTGGGCTTCGTGGCCAGGCCGCTCGGCGCGGTGGTCTGCGGCTACCTGGGCGACCGCTATGGCCGCCGCCCGATCCTGCTCGCCACCTTCATCGCCATGGGTGCGAGTTCGCTCGCGATCGGCCTGCTACCCGCCAACAAGGGCGCGACCATCGCGGTGGTTCTCGTCCTCCTGCGGGTCATCCAGGGCTTCGCCCTCGGCGGCGAGGCCACCGGCGCGCAGCTGATGACCATCGAGAACGCGAAGACGAACCAGCGGGGAATCTTCGGGGCGTTGATCAACATCGGGTCGCCGCTGAGCCAGGTGCTCGCCAACACCGCCCTGGTCATCCTCGGTGCGTCGATGAGCGCCGACGCGTTCCAGTCCTGGGGATGGCGCATCCCGTTCCTGGCCAGCCTCGGGCTGATGGTGGTCGGCATCTACATCCGGGTCCGGCTCGAAGAGACGCCGGTGTTCCGCGAGCAGAAGGCCGCCAGCGACAGGCAGGTCAACGGGCTCGCGGTCCTGAAGTCGCAGCCCTGGACGGTCGTGAAGCTGATCCTGGTCCGGGCCGGCTCGAACGTGACCTTCTACACGCTGGCGGTCTACGGCCTGAAGTACCTGACCGGCGACGCCGGCCTGAGCAGGCAGGCCGCATTCGTGATCGTCCTGATCGCCAACTGTGTCTCCGTCGCGGCCGGGCTCATCGGGGGTCGGGTCAGCGACCGGATCGGCCGCAAGCCGGTGCTCGCCGCCGCGATCGTGGCCCAGATCATCGGGGTGGCCGGGTTCTTTCCCGCCGCGGCGTCAGGCAACGTCGCCCTCATCGTGGTGACCATGACGCTGGCGATCTCCGCGGTGCAGTTCGAGTTCGGTTCGCAGCCGGCGCTCTACGCCGAGCAATTCCCCACCTCGATGCGATTCACCGGATCCGCCCTCGCCCTGTCGTTCTCCCAGGTCCTGTTCTCGGCACCGGCGCCGCTGGTCGCCGCGGCCCTCGCCCGCTCGGGCAGCTCCTGGTCGATCGCCGCGGTGAACGTCGTGGTCCTGGTCGTCTCCGTGATCACCGTGCGGTGGCTGCGGGACAACTACCGCATGGATCTCGCGGAGATCCAGCCCGAACGCGTCGCCGCTGTCACCCAGCACCGCTAGCGGCTTCACCCAGCGAAGCTGAGCGCCGCGGCCGCCGAGTTCGGTGTCGACCTGCCCGGTGTGGATCAGCGCGGCCAGCGGTGTAGGGATCCCCGGCGCTTCGTCACGAGAACGCGGTCCCGCGCCGGCAGAAGATCGAGGCGGTTGCGCGTCAGCTCAGACTGTCGCGCAACTGCGTCACCCGCCGCACCGACGCCTGGAAGGCCGTCGCGTTGAGATCGCCGTTGCGCAGGCCGCCGACCAGCCCCTGGGTCGCCGCCTCGCCCTGGCTGACGTCGCGGGCGGAGCAGAGGATGAGATCCATCCCCGCCCGGGCGGCCAGGACGGCCCGCCTGCCGTTGTCACCGAACGCCTGCAGCGCGCCGGCCTCGAGGGCATCCGTGATGGTCACCCCGTGGTAGCCGAGCCGGCCACGCAGCTCGGAGGTGATCACGGTCGGCGACAGCCCGGCCGGGCGGCTGGCGTCGAGCGCCGGGTAGATCGCCCAGGACGCCATGATGAGCTTGACCTTTGCCGAGATCGCCGCCGGGTACGCCGCCTCGTCCCGCGCGCGCAGGTCGCCCAGGCTTGACGTGATGGTCACCGGCTCGAGGTCGGTGTTCTGGCCGACGGGCGTCGCGCCGAGGCCCGGGAAGTGCTTCGCGGTGGCCGCCACGCCGGTCTTCTGCTGCGCCCCGATGAACGCGCTACCCAGCTTGCCGACCGTGGCCGGGTCGGAGCCGTACGAGCGCTGGAACCGGTCGATGAAGTTGCCGGGCACGCTCACGACGTCGAGTACGGGCGCGAGGTTGAGGTTCATACCGACGCTCTTCAGGTTGTCCCCCGCGCCGGTCCCGGCCCGTACGGCTCCGGACACCGGCTGCGCGGACTGCCCGATCTGCTTCTCGGACAGCTCGGGCGCTCCGGGCAGCCGCCGGATGAGCCCGCCCTCCTGGTCGGTCATGAGCAGCAGCGGCGCGTGTACCGGGCTCTGCCGTGCGGCGTCGCGCAACTGCCGTACGACCCCGGCGATCTGGGCCGCGCTGGCGATGTTCTCGCCGAAGAAGATGACCCCGGCCGCCTCACCGTTGCGGATGTGCGCCAACAGGCTCTCGGGCGGCGTGAGCCCCGGATACGAATAGATGATCCGCTGCCCGGCCAACTGAGCGGGCGTCAGGCGGGCCGACGGTTCCCCGACAACGTCACCGTTCACGGGCCGTCCGGCGGCCGCGCTGCCCGCCGGAATCAGGGCCGTGACGCCGAGCGCCACACCGGCCAGCAGACCCACGCACAGCCTCGTCGAACCACGTCGATAGGCACCTACAGTGCCGAGGATCGATGTCATTGCGCTCCGCTTCCCTGGCCGGCCTCCGCTAACCATAGGCGCACTTCTATAGTTCAGCATCGATATCGTGTCGCCGGATCCGGGACCCCGCACAGATGTGCAAAGCTCCCCGGGCCCCGAAGTCACCATGCGCGGCTACCATCGTTCTTCGATCTGTAGGGGTGCACGCTGTCGCGCATCGAGGGCGGTACGGATGGGCGTCGCTGGCAACGAGATCGGGCCGACCCCGTTGCGGCTCACGCGGTCGGCCGACGGTAGCGGCCGGGTGTCCTTGACGGTGGCCGGTGAGGTCGATATCAGCAACCTGTGCCGCCTGGACGACGAGCTGTCGAGCATCCTGACCGATCCGCACGTCACCCAGCTGATCGTCGATGTGGCGCCGCTGGAGTTCATCGACTCCTCCGGGGTGGAGGTCCTGATGCGGGCCAGGCAGGCGGCACGCCGTCGGAGCACCGGCTTCGCGCTGGCCAACGCGCACGGCAGGGTGCAACGCGTGCTGGCGGTGCTGGGCGTCGACCGGGTACTGGCGTCGACCGTCGAGCCTCGACAGATACCGGGCTGAGGCTACGACGGGGCGGCTACGACGACCGGGAGGCTACGACGACCGGGGCAGGTCCCGGCGTGCGGTCGTGAGCCGTGGCGGGTCGGCGGCGGCCGGGTCGGCGGCGTTGCGGGCGTGCCACGCGAGAACCCCCGCCACGTCGATGCCGTGCGGGGGGGTCCCCGCGTACGGGCGAAGCCGTTCGACACCGCGGTCCACCAGCCGAACCGCGCCGGCCAGGTTGCCCCGCTGGGCGTGGGTGATCCCGACGCACACCTGGGCCAGCCCCTGCCAGAGTTCGCGCTCGGGAGCGGGCGCGGCCTTCCACGCCGCCTCCAACACTTCGTGCGCGGCGAATGCCCGCCCTGCGTCCAGCAACGACTGCGCGAACGCGAGCGTCTCGGCCGGCGGCAGCGGCTCCTCGGGAACCGGCTCCACCCCGCGAGGATCGCCGTACGGCAACGGTCGGCCGGTCGCGTCCCTCGGGCGGGACTGCCGCGGCCGACCGGAGGGGTCCCTGTCCCGGGCGCCACTGTGCATAGCTCACATGCTCGCACCCGCGCCGCCACACGCGGCGGCGTCCCCTCCCACCGCCGGCCTATCCGGCGAGAACGACTCCGACGAAGACGGCGAACACCGCCGCCAACGCCGACAGCGTGCCGAACACCGCCAGCGCCGCGACCCCGCGGGCGCGCTGGTGTATCGCCGCGGCCACCCCGGAGACCGCGACCACGACAAGCTTGACCACGAGCGTCACCCGGGCCCGATGGTCCATGTCGGGCCACTCGGCCAGCACGTTCCAGATCCCCGTCGCCACCAGCGCCGCGAACGCCCACCAGGCGACCACGGCGAACCGCCGGGCGGCCGGCCGGACCGCCTCCGGAGCGGCCCGGCGCAGCACCGGCACCAGGGCGGCCAGCGTGAACTGGCCGCCGACCCAGATGGTGGCGGCGAGTACGTGCAGGGTCACGCGGATCGCGTCCCAACCGATCGATTTCATGCGCCCATCCTGGCCGACGGGCTCGGCGGCCCCGCGGGCACCGGTCATGCGGCGACACACCGTCACATACTTGCCGGGGCCCGGGGGTACAACGGCGACGACAGCGACGGCGGTGACGAAGGGCGGCGTACTCGGTGACTGAAGGCTCGGATCGGGAGCTGTCCGCACTGGCGGCGGCGCACGGCGTCGCGACCGCGTACGAGGACTGGCGGCACCGCCGCGTCGAGGTGGACCCGGACGTGATCCGTACGATCCTGGGGCTGCTCGACGTGGAGGCCGACACCCCGGCCGCGGTACGCCGGGAGCTGGCCCGGGTACGCGAGCGCGACCGCGCCGACCGGCCGCCGCCGACCGTGGTGGTACGGCCCGGCGAGCGCTGGCGCCTGCCGGGTGGCGCGGGCGGCGCCGCGCTCGACGACAGCGGCGCGGCGTACGAGGTGCGCGACGGCGCTTCCGTCGACCTGCCGCTGGGCTGGTACCATCTGGACTCCGGCGCCGGGCGGTCGACGCTTGTCGTCGCGCCCCGACGACTGCCGGCGCCGCCGCCGGCCTGGGGCTGGATGCTCCAGCTGTACGCGCTGCACTCGGCACGCTCGTGGGGCATCGGCGACCTCGCCGACCTGCGCGCCTTCACCGACTGGGCCGCCGGTACCGGGGACGCCGGGCTGGTGCTGCTCAATCCGCTGCACGCCGTCGCGACCGTACCGGCGGTCCAGCCGTCGCCGTACTCGCCGTCGAGTCGTCGCTTCGCCAACCCCGTCTACCTCGCGGTCGAGGAGACGGAGGCCTATCGGCGCGCCGCGCCGGGCGTACGGGCCGCGGTGGACGCGCTGCGTACGAACGCCGACGGCGGGCACATCGACTACGACCACGTGTGGCGGTCCAAGCGGGCGGCGCTGGAGCTGCTGTTCCCGTACGTGGACGGCGGTGCCGCGGCAGCGCGCGACCCGGCCCTGCGCGACTTCGCCGCGTTCTGCGCGCTCGCCGAGTCCCACGGCGCCGACTGGCGGAGGTGGCCGGAGCACCTGCGCCGGCCCGGGCCGAAGGCGGTGGCCGAGGCCGGGGACCGCGTCGCGTTCCACGCGTGGCTGCAGCAGGAGCTGGGACGGCAGCTCGGACACGCCCAGGACGGCGCCCGGCGCGCCGGCATGCCGGTCGGGCTCGTCCACGACCTGGCGGTCGGGGTGGATCCCGGTGGCGCCGACGGCTGGCTGCTGCAGGACGTCCTCGCGCGCGGCGTCACGGCCGGCGCGCCGCCGGACGGGTTCAACCGGCAGGGCCAGGACTGGGGCCTGGCCGCCTGGCGGCCCGACCGGCTCGCCGCCACCGGCTACGCGGCCTTCCGGGACATGCTGCGGTCGGTGCTGGCACACGCCGGGGGCGTGCGGGTGGACCACGTCATGGGGCTGTGGCGGCTGTGGTGGGTGCCGCCGGGCGCCTCGCCCGACCAGGGCACGTACGTCAGCTACGACGACGAGGCGATGCTCGCCGTGCTCGCGCTCGAGGCGCACCGCGCCGGCGCCGTCGTGGTCGCCGAAGACCTGGGTACGGTCGAACCGCGCGTCACGCGGGCGCTGCGGGACATGAACATCCTCGGCTCGCAGGTGCTGTGGTTCACCCGCGAGGAGACCGCCGGCGACGAGGTCGCCCCGTTCCGTCCGCCGTCCGAGTGGCCGGCCGGCGCCATGGCCAGCATCTCCACCCATGACCTTCCCACGGCCGCCGGGATGCTCAGCGGTGGGCATGTGCGGGTACGCGCCGAGCTGGGCCTGCTGGGCGGGGACGTCGAGGCGGAAGCCGACCGGGCCCGCGCGGATCGCCGTGAGCTGGTGGCGCTCCTGCGGCGGGAGGGCCTGGTCGGCGACGACGCGGCCGACGACGAGCTCGTGATCGGCATGCACCGGCTGCTGGCCGCCTCGCCGTGCCGGTTCCTGCTCGCCTCGCCGTACGACATCCTCGGCGAGGTACGCCAGCCGAACCTTCCGGGTACGGTCGACCAGTACCCGAACTGGCGCATCCGGCTGCCGGAGACGCTGGAGGAGATGCGCGCCGATCCGCGGATGCGCCGGGTGGCCTCGATACTCGGTCGCGCCCGTCCCCGGCGCTAGCTCCCCTGTGCCGCGATCCGCACGCCGAGGCCGATCATGACGGCGCCGCTGATGCGCTCCAGCCGGGTCGTCACCTTCGTCGACAGCGTGCGCAGGACCCGCGACGCGAGCCAGGCCATTGCGGTGAGCCAGACGATCGACAGCGTCAGATGGATCCCGGCCAGCAGCATCATGACGGCGGCGCTGCGGTGGCCGGCCGGCGCGAACTGCGGGAGCAGGGAGATGTAGAAGACGCCGACCTTCGGGTTGAGCAGGTTCGTGGTGATACCGCGGCGGTAGGCGGCCAGCGCCGTCCGCCGGGTTTCCGTGCCGGGGACCGGCGCGCCGCCGTCCGCTCCCCCGCGGCGGCGCCAGGTCATCAGCAGGCCGCGCGCGCCGACGTACACGAGGTAGGCCGCGCCGAGCAGCCGCACGATCTCGTAAGCGGCATGGGACGCCGCGAGGAGGGCCGACAGGCCGAGCACGGAGGCGGCCGCCCAGCAGACGAGGCCGGTGTTGATGCCGAGTCCACACGCGACAGCGGTGCGCCGCCCGCCCCGCAGCCCCTGGGAGAGCACCAGCATGGTGTCCACGCCGGGGGTGACGGTCAGCAGCGCCGCGACGACCGTGAAGGACAGGATCGAGGCCAGCATGGGAGGACACCTTTCCGTACAGCGTATATCTTTAACTGTACGACGTACGTCCACTCTTTTTCAAGATCCGCGGGTCATCTCAGGTCGTCGCGACCCGCACATCGGCATCCGGCCCCCGGTCGCCGGCGCGGAGCGCGCTGCTCTCCTCGGTGCCGAACCGCACTCCCCTGGCCTCGCCGCCCAGCGCGGTGAGCACCGCAACCGCGATGAGGACCGGGACGATCGTGACCGCGAGGGCGTACGGGTAGCCGTGGCGCGCCGCGAGGTACTCCTGGATCGGCAGGTTGAACGACGCCAGGAGGTTACCCAACTGGTACGTCACGCCGGGGTAGAAGCCACGGATCTCGTCGGGGCTCAACTCCGTCAGGTGCGCCGGGATCACTCCCCAGGCGCCCTGCACCATCACCTGCATCAGGAACGAGCCGAGGCACAGGTAGCCGGCCGCGTGCGAGTACGCGAAGATCGGCACGATCGGCAGCCCCAGCAGGGCGCACAGCACGATCATGCGGCGGCGACCGAAGCGCTCGGACAGGGCGCCGACCACGGTGCCACCGAGGATCGCGCCGATGTTGTAGAGGATGGCGATCCACGTCGCGGCCGTCGCGGACAGGCCGATGCCCTTCTTCAGGAACGTCGGGTAGATGTCCTGGGTGCCGTGGCTCATCCAGTTGAACGCGGTCATCAGCAGCACGAGGAACACGAATCGGCGCAGCACCACCGGGCTGAACAGCACCTGGCGGACCCCGACCCGGGTCACCCGGGCCCGCGTGGTCTCCCACACCTCGGATTCCCGCACCCGGCTGCGGATCAGCAGGGAGATGAGGGCCGGGACGATGCTCAGGCCGAACAGCCACCGCCACGACAGCCCGAACACCGAGTGCACGAGCAGGAAGGCGACCGACGCCAGCAGGTAGCCGACCGAGTACCCCTCCTGGAGGATCCCGGAGAAGAAGCCGCGCCGATGGGCGGGGACCTTCTCCATCGCGAGCGCGGCGCCGAGCCCCCACTCGCCGCCCATCCCGATGCCGTACAGCAGGCGCAGCACGAGCAGCACGCTGAAGTTCGGGGCGAACGCGCACGCGAAGCCGACCACCGAATAGAAGGCGACGTCGACCATCAGCGGCACCCGCCGGCCGACCCGGTCGGCCCAGACACCGAACAGCAGCGCCCCGACGGGGCGCATCATCAGCGTCACGGTGGTCAGGAACGCCATGCGCTCCAGCGATACGTGAAAGTCCTTGGCGATCTCGGCATAGACGAGAACGACGATGAAGTAGTCGAAGGCGTCCATGGCCCAGCCGAGGAACGCCGCCAGGAACGCGTTGCGCTGATCGGGCCGAAGCCGCCGATCACTGGTGAGGGGGTCGGCGGTAGCCATGCGGCGATGGTAATGCTGATGACCGTTGATCGGATGCCGAAACTACCCGATCAGGTGATGCCCGCTCACCCGTAGAGACGACCGGGGGACGTTCGGTACCGCGCAGGGCGGACCGGTCGCCGGCCCCGTCACCGGTGCGGTCGCGCCGTCAGCCGCGGGTCCGCTTCCCCACGGCCAGATACTTCTTCACGACCGGCAGCAGCCTCGCGGTCGACCCGCGCGGGTTCCGCAGCACCTCGCGGACCAGCTTGTCGGCCTTATCGTCGGAGAAGCCGGCGTTGTCCAGGGCGTCGCGGATCCGGCTGCGCTTGATGTCGTACTTGTGGCTACCAGGTCGAGGCATCTCGGATCGCCTCCTCACCGGTACGGCTACCCGTCGTGGGCACCCGTAACCTCGGCGGCCCCGTGATCGCCCAGTAGCAGGTCACAGTCGGTGCGCTCGCCCCTCAGGGAGACCCGCTGGGCGACCGGGGCGTAGCCGCTCGCGGTCAACGTGTACGTGCCCGGCGGCAGCCCGCGGAACTCGTACCGGCCGTCGTCGCGGGTCACCGCCGACCCGGCGACGTTGCCGTATCCGTCCACCAGCGTCACCCACGCGTCGGCCACCGGCGCCCCGGACCGCGCCGCCCGTACGATCCCCGCCATCGTCGCGTTCAACCGCAGGACCACGTCGACGCGGTGTGAACCCACGGTGTCCAGCACCACCGTGCGCGCGTCGGGCAGCGTACGGTCGGCGATCGCGGTGAGCGTGTACTCGCCCGGGTACAGCTCGGCGAGCACGTACCGGCCGTCGGGGCCGGTCACGGCGGCGCCGACGACCTCACCCCGGACGTCGGTCACGGTGACCGTCGCCGCGGCGATCGGCTCCCCGCTCCCCCGCAGCACCCGCCCTTCAAGCTGAGCGCCGCCCGCCAGCGTCAGATCCCGGCGCACCGGTCCGCCCGCCACGGACACCATGGCCGCCACGGGCCGGTGATGGTCGGCGGCGCAGATCAACAGGTACGTGCCTCCGGTCGGCAACGCCAGCCGGTAGCGCCCCTCCGCGTCGCTGAGCGCGCGTGCGACCTGGTGACCGGTCAGGTCGGTGACGGTGAGGACCGCTCCCGCCACCGCACGCCGGTCCGGCCCCTCCACCCGCCCGGCCACCCCCGGCCCATCGGTGGCGTCGGTGGCGTCGGTGGCGTCGGTGGCGTCGGCCGAACCAGCCGAACCAGCCGGGCCGGCCGGCCCGGCTGGTTCGGCGCTCGGCAGCTCGCCGGTCGGCAGCTCGCCGGTCGGCGAGGCGGGTTCGCGCGCCGCCATCGCCGACCGGGTGCGCAGCGGCAGCTGCGGCAGGAACAGCAGGAGCAGGAAGGCCACGACCACGACCGCGGCGGCGAGAAGGAAGACCAGGTCCATCGACTGCGAGAAGCCGACCTTGAACGGCCGCGCCAGCACGGGGTCGAGGCGCTGGAGGAACGACGTGTCGTTCAACGACGCGTTACCGATCCGGCCGCCGCCGTGCAGGGCGGCGAGCACCGGCCGGTTGGCCGGATCCGCCAGTACGGCGGGGTCGCGCAACGCCCGCTGGAAGGCGTCGGTCCGGGCGGCGTCCTGGAAGGCATTGCGGATCTTGTCAGGCGCCGTGGAGAAGAGCACCGAGAGGAACACCGCGGTGCCGGCGGTGCCGCCCATCTGCCGGAAGAACGTCGCCGACGAGGTGGCGACGCCGATGTCGCGCGGCGGCATCGCGTTCTGCACCGCGAGGGTGATCGGCTGCATGATGTTGCCCAGGCCGAAGCCGACGACCACCATGTAGCCGCCGGTCCGCCAGAACGGCGTGTCGACATGCACGGTGTGCAGCAGCAACGAGCCGCCGGCCAGCAGCAGCGCACCGAGGATCGGGAAGATCTTGTACCGACCGGTGCGGCTGATCAGCTGGCCCGAGATCACCGAGGCGACCATGATGCCGGCGGTCAACGGCAGCAGCAGCAGACCCGACCTGGTCGGCGAGGCGCCGCGCACGATCTGCAGGTACAGCGGTAGGCAGACGATGCCGCCGAACATGCCCATACCGACGACGACGCCGACGACCGCGGTGAGGCTGAAGGTGCGGTTGCGGAACATCCGCAGCGGGATGAGCGCGTCCTCGCCGATCCTGGACTCGGCCAGGACGAACAGGAGCAGCCCCAGGCCGCCGACCACGTAGCAGCCGATCGCGCGGTGCGAGCCCCAGCCCCAGGAGCGGCCCTGCTCGGCGATGAGCAGCAGCGGTACGAGTCCGATCGCGAGGGTGAGCGCGCCGAGCCAGTCGATACGGTGCTCGCGCCGGGTGTGCGGAATGTTGAGGACCTTGGCCACCACGGCGAGCGCCACGATGCCGATCGGCACGTTGACGAGGAAGACCCAGCGCCAGCCGGTGACGTGCAGGATGCTGTGCGTGCCGGCGAAGAATCCGCCGATGACCGGACCGAGAACGCTCGACGTGCCGAAGACCGCGAGGAAGTACCCCTGGTACCGGGCTCGTTCGCGGGGCGGGACGATGTCGCCGATGATCGCGAGTGCCAGGGAGAACAGGCCGCCGGCCCCGATGCCCTGCAGCGCCCGGAACCCCGCGAGCATGTACATCGACGTGGCGAACGCGCAGGCCGCCGAGCCGACGACGAAGATGGAGATGGCGGTCAGGAAGAACGGCTTGCGCCCGTAGATGTCGGACAGCTTGCCGTACAGCGGCGTGGCGATGGTGCTGGTGATCAGATAAGCCGTCGTCACCCAGGCTTGGACGCTGAGGCCGTGGAGGTCGTCGCCGATGGTCCGGATCGCCGAGGCGACGATCGTCTGGTCGAGCGCGGCGAGGAACATCCCGAGCATGAGCCCGGAGAGGACCTCGAGAATCTGACGGTGACCGAGCTGCGCGCCGGGCGGGAGATCCCGATCGGGTCTCGCGTCGACGGGTGCGGCGTTCGGCGTCGCGCTCATGAACTCTCCTGACGGTTTACGAGGCGGCCCGCGCGAGCGGCGGTCGGCGGCGGCCGGACAGCGGTGACCCGCCGGTTCGGCCCAGCCGCACCCGCGGATCCACCGGCCGGGACGTGGCCGCGACCCGTTCCGGGGGCGCGCTCGTACGGGCCTGCCCAGGCGTATCGACATCCGTGATCGAGTTTAGCTTTCGGCAACTACCGACGTCGCGCAAAACGAACGGGTTCCATGGCACCGCTAAAGCGGTAATATCCGGCTAACTCGATTGAGCAGCACGCCTCGATCAGGCACGGCGCCCTGGAAGTCGCGATGAGCACTGTTCCGGCAAATTACGAGGAATATGGCCCAGCCCGCTCGTCGATCCCGTACGAGTGCGGCACCGACGGGCCGCGTGTGATCATGGTGGGGGTCGACAGCTCCCACACCGCGCTGCGGGCCGCGGCGTACGCGGGCGGCCTGGCCCGGCGGCAGCACGCGCACCTCGTGACCGCCTTCGTCGCCGCGCCGTCGGCGTGGATCGCCATCGCGGCCCCGACGCTGACCGTCGCACAGGAGGAGACCTACGACGAGCTCGCCACCGAGCTACGCGACCGGATCCGGGCCGGCGCCGAGGAGTACGGCGTGTCGGTCACCTTCGTCTACCGGCGCGGCAACCCGTACGTCCAGCTCGGCCGGGTCGCCGACGAGGTCCGCGCCGACATGGTCGTGGTCGGCGCGTCCGCCCGTCCCTGGCACGCCCTGTGGGGCTCGACCGCGACCCGGCTGGTCCGATCGGGCCGGTGGCCCGTCGTGGTGGTCCCCTGACGGCACGGGTTCCCCACCGGTCAGGGAGTGACCGGGCCGGCCACCTCGGCCGCCCGCCGGGCCACCCAATCGGTCACGATCCGCACCAGCTCGGGCTCGACCGGCCGGCGCACCTGCTTCTTGTACGTGCGCAGCGTCGCCGGCCCGTCCTCGCGCCGGAGCAGGTGGGTGACGCCGGGTAGCCGGTGCGTCTCGACCGGTACCGGCACGAGCGCGGCGATGCGCTCGAGGTCGTCCGGCGGAACCTGGATGTCCTTGTCGCCGGTGACGGCGCACACCGGCACGCGCAGCCGGGCGAGGTCGGCGGCCGGGTCGTAGTCGAGGTACTCCCGGAACCACTTGGCGTTGAGCTTCCTGCCCTGGATGCGGACGACGTCGGTGGTGGTGCGGCGCAGCCGCTCATGGCTCTTGGTCGCCTTCGCCACCAGGTCGGTGCGCATCAGACGCAGCAGCGCGCGGACCGGAGCGGGCAGGCTCGGTACGATCGCGGCAGCCTGCCAGCGCAGATTCTCCGCGCCGGTCCGCGCGGGGCCCGCGAGCAGCACGACTCCGGCGATCCGCGCGTCCTCCCGCGCGGCCAGGGCGGTCGCGATCACCGCGCCCTCGCTGTGGCCGATGACGAACAGCCGGTCGGGGTCGATCTCGGGCCGGCCGGCCAGCGCGGCCAGCGCGGCCCGGGCGTCGGCGATGTTGTCGGTCAGCCCGGCGGCCAGGAACGTGCCCGTGCTCTCGCCGACGCCCCGCTTGTCGTAGCGCAGCGAAGCGACGCCCCGGGCGGCGAATGCGTCGGCGAGCTGCCGGGACACGCCGATCGGCAGCCGCCGGTGGTCGGCGTTGCGGTCGAGCGGTCCGGAGCCGGTGATCAGCAGTACGGCCGGGAACGGCCCCGACCCGGCCGGCAGCCGTAGGCTGCCCGCGAGCGTCTCGACCCCGGAGGTGAAACGTACGTCCAGGTCTGTTGTGCCTGATTCAGGCATGTCAGGCCTCCGGGCGGAGCGCGGCGGCGAGTGTCTGCGGATCGTCGGTGCCGAGCAGCAGGGACGCCAGGCGTTGACCGGCCAGCAGGACCCGGACGGCGGGCTGCCCGCCGCGTACGTCGACGAACTCGGCGCCGGAACGGCTGTGCCAGGTGCCCAGCTTGCGTACGCCCGGCAGGCCGAGCCCGACGCGCAGACCGTGCGCCGCCGCGAGCGCGTCCTCGACGATCTCGACACCGGTGACGGCGCTGAGCGGCACGCTCACGTCTCCGTGTACGGAGGCGACCTTCTCTGCCGTGGTCAGGTGGATCTTCAAGGTGTCCTCGGTGATGGCTATCTCGCTCATGCCGAAATCATTATCGGATTTGATAATGATGTCAAATGTGAGAACATGTGATGCGTGTCAAGTGCCGAACTGCTGCTGCACCCGGTCCGCCTGCGGATCGTCCAGGCCTTCCTCGGCGACCGCGAGCTGACGACGGGCCAACTGCGCGAGGAGCTGCCCGACCTACCGACCGCGAGCCTCTACCGCCACGTCGCCACCCTGGTCGACGGCAAGCTGCTGGAGGTGGTGGCCGAGCGGAAGGTGCGGGGCACCTTCGAACGGACCTACCGGCTCAACCTGGCCAACGCCAACGTGACCGGGGAGGACGCGGCGACGATGAACGTCGACGCCCACCGGCGCGCCTTCATGACGTTCGTCGCGGCGCTGCTCGCCGACTTCGACCGCTACCTGACCCGGGACGGGTTCGACCTGGCCCGCGACGGCGTCGGGTACCGGCAGGTCGCGCTGAACCTCACCGACGCCGAGTTCGACGCGTTCGCCGCCGAGCTCGGCGAGGTGCTCAGGCGCTGGATCGCGCTGCCACTCGGCCCCGGCCGGGCCCGCCGGCTGCTGTCAACCGTCGTCATGCCGATGGAGCAGCCCCGGCCGGCGACGGAGTAATCCGGGGCGACCCGGCCGCGCCACCGCTACTATCGGCGACCGATGAGCGCCACACTGATCGCCAAAGGCCTGTCCGCCGGATACGGGGACCGGCTTCTCTTCTCCGGGCTGGACCTCGTCGTCTCCCCCGGCGACGTCATCGGCCTGGTCGGGCCCAACGGCGCCGGCAAGTCCACCCTGCTGCGGGCCCTCGCCGGCCAGACCGCTCTGGAAGCGGGCGAGGTGCAGCTCAATCCGCCGTCGGCGACGGTCGGACACCTGCCCCAGGAGCCGGAGCGCCACCCGGGCGAGACCGTTCGGTCCTTCCTCGCCCGGCGTACCGGCGTGGCGGCGGCACAGGCCGACCTCGACGCCGCCACCGCCGCGCTCACCGACGGCCTTCCCGGCGCCGACGACGCGTACGCCGCGGCCCTGGACCGCTGGCTCGACCTCGGCGCCGCGGATCTGGACGAACGGGCGGAGCAGGTCACCGCCGACGTGGGGCTGGGAGTCTCGCTGGAGCAGCCGATGACCGCACTGTCCGGCGGCCAGGCGGCCCGGGCGGGCCTGGCGTCGCTACTGCTCAGCCGCTACGACGTCTTCCTGCTCGACGAGCCGACCAACGACCTGGACCTCGACGGCCTGCGGCGGCTGGAGGAGTTCGTGTCCGGGCTGCGGGCCGGCACGGTCCTGGTCAGCCACGACCGCGAGTTCCTCACCCGGACCGTGACCCGCGTGGTCGAGCTCGACCTGTACCAGCAGCAGGTCAACCACTACGGCGGTGGCTACGCGTCCTATCTGGAGGAGCGCGAGATCGCCCGCCGGCACGCCCGCGCCGAGTACGAGGAGTACGCCGAGACCCGGTCGGCTCTGGAGGCCCGGGCCCGCACCCAGCGGGCCTGGATGGAAAAGGGCGTGCGCAACGCCCGCCGCAAAGCCACCGACAACGACAAATTCATCCCCAAGTTCCGGGCCGAGGCGTCCGAGAAGCAGGCCGCCAAGGCCCGTCAGACCGAGCGGCTCATCGAACGGCTGGAGGTGGTCGATGAGCCGCGCAAGGAGTGGGAACTGCGGATGGAGATCGCCGCCGCGCCGCGCGCCGGCGCGGTCGTCGCCGCGCTGCGCGGGGCGGTGGTCCAGCGCGGCCCGTTCACGCTCGGCCCGGTCAACCTCCAGATCGACTGGGCCGACCGGGTGGCCGTCACCGGCGCCAACGGCTCCGGCAAGTCGACCCTGCTCGCGGCGCTGCTCGGCCGGCTGCCCCTGGACGCCGGGCACGCGTCACTGGGCCCCGGTGTGGTCGTCGGCGAGGTCGACCAGGCGCGGGCGCTGTTCCTCGGCGACCGGTCCATCCTCGACGCCTTCTGCGCGGCCGTACCCGACCTGGCCCCCGCCGAGGTGCGCACGATGCTGGCCAAGTTCGGCCTGCGCGCCGCGCACGTGCTCCGCCCGGCCGTGACCCTCTCCCCCGGCGAACGTACGAGAGCCGCGCTGGCCCTCCTCCAGGCGCGCGGGGTGAACCTGCTCGTGCTCGACGAGCCGACCAACCACCTCGACCTGCCCGCCATCGAGCAGCTGGAGTCGGCGCTCGCGACGTACCCCGGCACGCTGATCCTGGTCACCCACGACCGGCGCATGCTGGCAGCGGTCCAGACCAATCGGCATGTCGAGGTGGCCGACGGTCAGGTCACCGATCGGTGAACCCCGCGGCGTCCTCGGACAGCTCGCCGTGGGCGGCCAGCCAGGCGGCGTACACGGGCGACCCGGCCGCGAGGGACCGGTACTCCTCGGCGAGCCCCGCCCGGATGTGCGCGACGTGCCGCGCGAGGCACCCCCGCTTCGGCCAGACGAGGACGTGACGAGCGGTCAGCGGCGTGCCGGCCAGCGGGCGCACCGCGAGGTCGGGATGCGGCGTGGCGGGCTGCGCGAGGGCGACCGCGTGGCCGAGCGCCACCAGCGGTAGCCCGACCGCCGGGGGCATGGCCTGCCGGTATCGCGGGGTGAACCCGGCTCGGGCACAGGCCGATTGGAACTGGTTCAGGAAGCCGGTCTCCTCGCACTCGTCGAACAGCCACTCCTCGTCCGCGAGGTCGGCCAGGTCGACCTCGTCGGCAGCGGCGAGCGGGTGTCCGGCCGCCAGGAGCACGAACAGCGGTTCGACCGCGACGGTCGCCCAGTCCACGCCCGCCGCCGGGGTGATCTCGGCGCCCGGCCAGTCGCTGACCACGGCGAGCTCCATGCGGCCGTCGGCGAGGAGTTGCAGGACCTGCTCGACCGAGCGGTACACGTGCAGGCTGACTTTCCGGTCGGGCAGGAGATCGCTGACGACCACCACGAGCCGCGACCCCAACGGGGCCGGTAGGCAACCGAGCCTGAGCGTCGTCGGATCCGGGTCGGTCGGGCGGCGTTTCTCGACCGTGGCGTGCAGGTCGTCGAGGATCGGCAGCACGGCTCGGGCGCGGGTCAGGACGACCTCACCGAGCGGGGTGGGTTGCGCTCCGGACCTCCCCCGGTGGAACAGTTCGCCGCCCAGCATCCGCTCCAGCCGCTGTAACTGGGCGGTCAACGCCGGCTGTGACAGGCCGAGCGACGCGGCGGCCTTGGTGATGCTTCCGGCCTCCGCGATGGCATGGACGACCCGCAGGTGGCGGATTTCCAGTTCCATCTGTCGATGTTATGAACCTTCGAGATTATTCGAAGGTTCTCGATGGGCGGCAGAGTACGGGCAGGCCCTTTTCACCCGGGGGCTGCCGAAGAATTCATCCACAGCTAAGGAGCTGCTCATGCCGTCTCGCAGAATGCTGGCCGCCATCATCGGCGCGGCCGCCCTCGCCGTCATTCCGGTGGGTGTCGCCTCGGCGGGCACGAATGGCACCGGCGCGGTCCAGACATTCATCGTGGGCGGCAAGAAGGCGCCACAGACCTTCTCCTTCATGGGCTCGCTGCAGAACCGCCAGGGTGACCACATGTGCGGCACCACCCTGATCTCCGCCGAGTGGGCGGTCACCGCCGGACACTGCGCGCTCGACGACGACAACCAGCCGGTGGACCCCGCACTGATGAAGGTTCGCTTCGGCTCCAACGACCGCAGCACCGGCGGCGAGCTCGTGGGGGTGTCGGATGCGGTGGTGAACCCCGCGTTCGTCAGTGACGGAACGCACGACATCGCCCTGCTGCATCTGAACCGTCCGGTGTCGCTGGCGCCGGCGAGAATCGCCACCAGCTCACCGCGGCCCGGCACCACCGTCCGGCTGCTGGGTTGGGGGCAGACCTGCCCGCAGCCGGGCTGCCAACAGGATGCGCCACGTCTGTTGCAACAGCTCGACCGACGCGTACTGACCTCGGCGAAGTGCCGCGCCGGCTTCGACCCGTCCTTCGAACTGTGCATCAGCGGTACGCCCGCGCGTACGGCGTGCTTCGGTGACTCCGGCGGGCCGGCGCTCGTCAACGACGGATCCGGGCTGGCGCTGGTCGGTGCCACCAGCCGCGGCGGCAACGACAACCCGGTCTGCGGTACCGGAAACGCCATCTACACCGACGTCACCGCGTTCCGTGACTTCATCGACCAGGTGACCGGGGGCGAGGGCTCCGGGCAGGGCCCCGATCGGGGCTCGGACGGCTACCCGGGACGCGCTGGCACGGGCTCGTCCACGACCGGGTCCTGACGCCGGTCCGGCGTACCGCCGTGTCGACGGCGGTACGCCGGTCAGGCGCGGGCGGCGGCGATGACGCGGGTCAACGACTCGTGGAGGCGTTGGAGCTCGTCCAGACCCATTCCGAGGCGCGCCACGACCGCGGCGGGTACGCGCTCGGCACGGGCGCGCAGCGCGGTACCCGCCTCGGTGAGGGTCACGGCGAGCACGCGCTCGTCGCCCGGATCGCGCTCGCGGCGAACGTACCCGGCCGCCTCCAGTCGCTTCAGCAGCGGTGACAGCGTCCCGGGATCGAGCTGCAACAGCGCGCTGAGATCTTTGACAGATCGCGGGGCACGCTGCCACAACGCCAACATCACCAGGTACTGGGGGTGGGTGAGACCCATCGGCTCCAGCAGCGGTCGGTAGACCGCGACGACGCTGCGCGAAGCCACCGACAGCGCGAAGCAGACCTGACGCTCCAGCGCGAGCGGATCACCGGCGTCGAGGGCGACAGTCCCGCCGCCGACGGACTCCTCGCCGGCGGCATCCCGGTGGTCGGTGTCAGTCAGGTCACCCATCGCGCGTCGCGCCCCTCCAAAGTTTGTGCACAAAACGTTGGCCCGCATAATACGCTGTGGCCGGCGACGTGAGGTCTGCGACGAGGGTCCGCCCTGGTCGAGTGTGAGCTGCTCAGCGGGGTAGCTCTCGAAGTAGGCGGGCCCGGCGCACACGCGGACCCGGCCGCCCGGCTCCAGGCACGACAAGAACGGATGTCAGACCCGTGACCCAGCCCGACAACGAAGACGCCACACAGCCCAAGCAGCGCGACCGGCTCGGCCGGTTCCTCTTCTGGATCTTCGGTCCGCCCACCGCGAACGACGCGATCAGCGTCCACAGCCCGCAGGGCAAGGCGTACCTGGCGCGCCAGCGCGCCGCCCGCGAGCGGGAGCGCGAAGCGCGCCGGCGCAAGCGCGACGAGTCGCGGTAGCGGCGGCCGCCCACTACCGCCGGTTCGCGCGGACGCTGAGCGTCCGCAGGAACGCGTTGTACCGGGCCAGGTCGTCGTCGGCGCCCTCCGTCTCGGCCCGGGCCGCGGCCCGGTCGAGGCGGCGCTGCTCGCGCTCGTCGGCGCGGATCCACTGCAGGATCAGCACCGCCATGACCGCCACGCCGGGGATCTCGCCGAACGCCCAGGCGATGCCGGCGGCCAACTTCTGATCCGAGGCGAGCGAGGCCCGCCACGCGGGGTGCAACGCACCGAACCAGGACGCCGCCAGCAGCCCGGTGGCCAGCATCAGCACCACGCCGAAGAAGGCGTGGAAGGTCATCGAGGCGAAGTGCACCAGGATCAGCGCGTGGTGGGGCACCCGGCGACGCCCCGGGTCGATGCCCACGACGACCCAGAAGAACAGGTATCCGGTGACCACGAAGTGCGTGAGCATCACCAGGTGGCCGAGGTGCGTGCGCATCAGCACCACGAACAGGTTGCTGAAGTACAGGGCGTAGAGGCTCACCACCACGATCGCGAGCGCCACCACGGGGTGGGTGAGCAGCCGGGTGAGCCGGCTGTGCAGCGCCACCAGCAGCCACTCCCGGGGTCCCCGCACGGCCGGATCCGGTGACGGCCGCAGCGCCCGCAGCGCCAGGGTGGCGGGCGCGCCGAGCACCAGCAGCACGGGTACGACCATGGCCAGCACCATGTGCTGGGCCATGTGCACACTGAACAGGATGTAGGCGTACCTGCCGAAGCCCAGCAGCGTCGCCGCGCCCAGCACCGCCACCCCGCCGAGCCAGCACGCCGTCCGCTCGACCGGCCACGCGTCGCCCCGGCGGCGCAGCCGCCACACCCCGGCCAGGTACGCGCCGGCGGTGACCACGACGACGGTGAGGAAGAACAGGTCGGGTACCGCTTCGGTGACCATCCGACCGACGGTCGGCGCCGGCGGCATCGCAAAGCCGAGAAGCCCGGTCGCCCGGTCCGGGCCCGGCGGGTTGCTCGGCACCGGCGTCGGGCTGCGCGACAGCGCCACCGCCAGTCCGAACGTGGCGGCGAACACGACCGCCTCGGCCGCGGCGAACCGCCGGAACGCCCCCGGCGCCCGGGCGCGCAGCGCCGGGAGGGTACGCCGCCGGTGGACCGCGCCGAACCCGCCGAGCGTCACCAGGGCGGCCATCTTGCCCAGGACCAGGACCCCGTACGCCGACCGCCACAGCTGGTCGATCGAGCCGAGCCGCACCCACGCGTTGGCGGCCCCGCTGAGCGCCACCACGACGAAACAGCACAGCGCCAGCCGGCTGTACCGGGCGGCAGTCGCCGCGAGGACGCCGGTGGCGCGCAGGGTCAGCAGCGCGGTCAACCCGCCGGCCCACAGCGCGGCGGCGACCACGTGAAAGACGAGGCTCGTCACCGCGACCTCGTGGTTGCCGGCGCTGGCGGCGTGGCCGGTGAACCCCGGCAGCAGCACCGCCACCACGGCCAGCAGCGCGGTCCCGGCGGCGGCGTTGCGCCGCAGCAGCCGGGCAGCGCCCACGGCGACGACAAGTGCGAGCCCTACCTGCGCCATGTACATCTGGCCGGTGGGGACCGACGTGACGAAGCTCGCGAGCCCCGGACCGGAGACCGCCTGCGGCAGCGGCGCCCCGAGCAGGTCCGACAGCGTCAACACGATCACGACCGCCGAGGCCACCGCCCAGCACAGCGCGGCGATCGCGGCCCGGCGCACCAGGCGGTGCCCGGCCGCCGAGACCAGTTCCCCGTCACCCGGCAGCAGGAAAGCGGCGGTCACCGTGAATCCGACGGTCACCGTACCGAGCACGTTCGACAGCAGCAGCGCGACCGGCAGGCCCCAGGTGGTGCCGGTACCCGGCGCGGGCAGACCCGCCACCTGCCCGGCGCCCGCGCCGCCCCCGGCCAGGAGCGCGACGACGAGCACCGTCGCGCCGGCGACCGCGGCGATCCCGACCAGCGCGCCCGGCCGGCCACGCCGCGGTGGCGCCGGGGTGGAGATCGGGGCGGACGTGGCGGTCGCGAAGGAGGCCGGCCGCGCGGCCCGGCGCGGCCAGCGGGCAGGACGCAACGCTTGCCTTCTCTCGTCTCGACGGCGTCCGCGTACGCCCTACCCACTCGGGCAGGGCGTACGCGCGTACCGCCGCGAGGCGTCAGGAGGCCGGGCGGCGCCTCCAGGCCAGCCCGGCGAGCACCAGGCCCGCCAGCGCCACGACCAGGGCCGCGATCCCGAAGCCGAGCCCGAGGCCGGCCCGCGACCGGGCGGTGTCATCGGCGGCCTTCGCCGTGCCGGAACCGTTCGCGTCGGCGGACGTGGCGGTCGCGGCGCCGCTGACGGACGACGCCTTGGCGAGCTTCAGCGTCGGCGCCGGGTGCGCCGGCTCCTTGCCGTCGGCGGCCGGCTCCTCGATCCACCGGACCACGTCGCCGTCGGAGTACGTCTGCAGTGCCTTGAACACGATCTTGTCGGTTTCGGGCAGTGGGCCCGCCGAGACGTCGAACTCCTGGAACTGGCCCGGCTGGATCGCGGTGTCCGGGCTGTTGGCCTTCCACACGATCTTCGTGACGGCCTCGGTGATCTCACCGTCGTCGCTCTTGATCGGCTGGGCCAGCTTCGACTTCGTCGCCGTCGCGGTCCACCCGGTCAGCGGCTTGACCGACACCGACGCGATCGGCGTGTCCTGCGGGATGTTCACCTCCACCTGCGTGGTGGAGGCGTTGTCCTTCTCGTTCGGTACCCGGAAGGTCAACTTTGCGTAACCGCCCTGGGCGGCGTTCGACGGGTTGACCGTCACGTGCGCCGAGGCCGGCGCCGCGGCCAGCAGCACCGTGGCGAGCGCGCCCGCCACCACGGCCCCCGACCGGATCAGTACCTTGCGCATGAAGGCTCCTCACAGCTTCAACGGCGATGTCGTTACACAACGTGGGGATAGTCGCCGCCGGCGCCGGACAAGTTCCCGGCGATCCCGCCCCGCCCGGTGGACCGGGCGAGGCCCCGGAGCACGGCCATCGCCGATACGCTCGCCCGTGTGGCGCTCCCCTGGTCGCACCCGTCCATCCACCCGACCGTCCGCGCCGTCGTCGACGCCTACCTGGCCCGGGTCGACGCCGAGGCGCCGGGGCTCGTCGAAGGCCTGTACCTGACGGGGTCGGTCGCCCTGGGCGACTTCCGCGCCGGCGCTAGCGACATCGACTTCGTCGCCGTGACCGCCAAGAGACCGGCCGGGGCGACCGTGGACGCGCTGCGCCGGGCGCACGCGCTGCTACGCGCCCGGCACCGGCGTCCGTTCTTCGACGGTCCGTACGTCACCTGGGGCGACCTGGCAGCCGACCCGCTGCTGGCGGCGCCCGGTCCGCACGCGCACGGCGGACGGTTCAACGCCTCGACGGCCAGCGAGCGGCACCCCGTCACCTGGCACACCATCACCGACCACGGCGTGACGGTCCGCGGGCCACAGCCGCCCGGCGTCCCCGTCCACACCGACCGGACCGCCCTGCGCGCCTGGGTGCGCGACAACCTCGACAGCTACTGGGCGTCGTGGCGGCGGCGGGCGGCCCGGCCGCTGTCGCGTACCGGCCTGGCCAGCCTGGGTCCATTCGGACCGGTGTGGGCCGTCCTCGGCGTCAGCCGCCTCCACCACACCCTCGCCACGGGCGGGGTCATCTCCAAGACGGCAGCGGGTGAGTACGCCCGTGGCCGGTTCGATCCTCGCTGGCACGCGATCATCGACGAGGCGCTGCGGATCCGCCGGGGCGGCACCGCGCGCGGTTCGTACCGCAGCCCGCTGCGCCGGCGCCGCGACACCCTCGCCTTTGTCGACCACGTCCTCGACGACGCCTGCCGTACCGAGTGACGCACCGCAATCCCCGTACAGTGGGCCGGTGGTTGATCGTGCACGACGACGCGGCGGCGGAGGCGCCTCCCGCACCCCGGCGAAGCCCAGACCACCGTCGTCGCTGGAGCTTGCGGTCCTGCCCGACCACCGGTTCGACCACGAGGGCACGTACCGCCGGCTGGGCTACGTCGACGCCGACCTCTCCGGCGGCGCGGCGGAGTCGGTCGAGGTGGAGCAGTGCCGATTCCGGGGCACCGACCTGTCCACGACCACCCTCGACCGGGCCCGCTTCACCGACTGCCTGGTGGAGCACAGCAACCTCGCCAACCTGCGGGCCAGCGACTCGTCATGGGCGCGGGTACGCGTCGTGGCCTCCCGGATGACCGGCTTCACCTGGGCGGACGGATCGCTGCGGGACGTCGTCTTCGACGAGTGCCGCCTCGACCTGTCGGGCTGGCGGTTCACCGACTTCCACGCGGTCGCGTTCACCGGCTGCAACCTGGCCCGCGCCGACTTCTACCGCGCGGACCTCTCCGGCGCGCGGTTCGTCGGGTGCGACCTCACCGGCGCCCAGTTCTCCCAGGCGACGATGAAGGGCACCCGGTTCGTCAACTGCACTCTCGCCGGAATCGGCGGCCTGACCAGCTGGGACGGCGCCGTCGTGCAGGGCCAGGACCTGATCGCCCTGGCGTATGAACTGGCCGGCGCCCTGGGCATCGGGATCTCCGACGAGGACGACTCCTGACGGCGCCCCCCCGCCCACGCTCAGTGGCCGGCGAACGTATGGATGATGTTGATGACGCCGGGACCGAGGACCACCACGAACAACGCCGGGAACAGGCAGAACAGCGTCGGGAAAAGGATTTTGACCGGTACCTTCTGCGCCAGCTCCTCGGCGCGCTGCCGGCGCCGCATCCGCATCTCCCGGGACTGTTCGCGCAGCACCTGGGCGACCGGTACGCCGAGGTCGCTGGCGTGGACCACCGACGCCGCGAAGCCGCGCAGCTCCCCGACGGTGGTACGGGCCGACATCGCCCGCAGCGCCTCGCTGCGCGACTTGCCGATGCGCATCTCCTGCAGCACCCGGGCCGCCTCGCCGGCCATGGGACCCTTGCCGTTGCGGGCGACCTGCGCGAGCGCCGCGTCGAAGCCCTGACCCGCCTCGACGCAGATGGTCAGGGTGTCCAGCACGTCCGGCAGGGACCGGCGCAGCTCCTCCTGCCGTTTCGCGCCGGCGTTGTAGATGGCCAGGTCGGGGCCGAAGAAGCCGACGACCGCCCCGATCACGGTCGCGAGCAGGACACTGCCGGTGCCACCCAGCATGAGGCCGAACAACACGCCGCCGCACAGGCCCGCGACGAGGCCGATGCCCTTCGCCGCGACGACCCGCTCGACCGGCCAGGACGGCGGGTTACCCGCCCGGTCGAGCAGCCGCTGCAGGCGCGCGACCGCGCCGCCCACGGTCAGGGCGGTGCCCAGCCTCCCCAGCCGGCGGGCCAGCGGCCCGCCCACCCGAACGCCGAAGGACGGCCGGCGGTTGGGGTCGACGTAGCCGCGCCCGATGGTGGCCAGCGTGCGGTTGACGTTGGCGCGGTTCGGGTCGCGCAGCACCAGCGCGAGCACGCCGAAGACGGGGGCCAGCGCGGTGGCGCCCAGCGCGATGGTCAGCACGGTCGTCGATCGCATCCGCTCAGACCTCCACCTTGACGACCCGCGTGATCCAGAACGTGCCGAGGGCCATCATCACGACCGCGACGAACAGCATGGTCAGCCCGATCGGGGTGGTGTACAGCGGCCGCAGGTACTCCCGCCGGGTCGTGAACATGAACGCGGCCAGGAGGACCGGCATCGCGATCAGTACCCACGCCGACAGGCGGCCCTCGGCCGACAGCGCCCGGACGTGCCGGCGCAGCCGCCCTCGTTCGCGCATGGTCTCGACCGCCGTCTCCAGCACCTCCGACAGCGTGCCGCCGACCTCGCGCTGTACCCGGATCGCCATCACCAGCCAGGCCAGGTCGGCGCTCGCGGTACGTTCTGCGGTCCGCAGCAGCGCGTCCTCCAGGTCACCGCCGAGCCTGGTCTCGGCCAGGGCACGGCCGAACTCACCGGCCACCGCCTCGTCGCCCTCCGACACCAGCGCACCGATCGCCTGCGGGAACGAAAACCCTGATCGGAGGGCGCTGACCACGAGCTGAAGCGCGTCGGGCAGCTCCTCGTTGAAGCGGCTGGCCCGCCGGCTGGCGCGCAGCCGCCGGTACACGCCGGTCGCCAGCCAGCCGACGACGACGCCGAGCAGCAGCCCGAGCAGCCACGGCAGCAGCAGCGCCAGCAGCACGCCGCCGATCGCCGCGACGCCGGCGCGCAGCAGGATCCATTCGGCCGGCCGGAGATCGAGGCCGGCCCGGTCGAGGTCGGCCTCGATCCGGGCGAGGTTGCCGCGCCGGGCGATGGCCTGCTCGGAGACCTCGAGCGCCGCGCGCAGCACCGGGTTCTCGTCGCGGACGGCCACCGCCGGCGCCGAGCCGAACCCCTCGAGCTGGCGCAGCCGGTTCCGCACCGGGGACCTGCCGACGAGCAGGTACATCACGACCGCGGCGGCCAGCAGGACCGCGAGGCCGATACCACCCACCGCCAGGTACAGCAGCCAGCGGGGGCTGTCCGTGGCCGGCGCGGCGACCAGCGGCGGGCCGGGCGCGAACCGGACCGGGGTGTCGGCCGCGGCCACCGTGGCCCCGTCGGCGGTGAGCGCGACGTGCAGGCTCGCGTCCGCGCCGGCCAGACGGGCGGGGACGGTGACCGTCACGGCGGCCGAGGCGGGCCGGATGGCGGCCGCGATGTCGGCGAAGGCGGCCCGGAGCGCGGCGGCGTCCCCGGCCGCGACGACCCGCCCACCGGTGCCGGCGGCGAGGTCGTTCATCGCCGGGCTCCGCGCGTCCGGCCCGTACGCGATGCCGTCGAGGGTGATCGCCGCGGCGGCCAGCCGGGATCCGACGGCGTCGGGCGTGGCGGTCGAGCTGGTGTCGGTGCCGTCGGAGAGCACCACGATCCGCCGCTCCCCCGACCCGGTCAGCAGGTCCGCGGCCTGCTGCACGCCGTCGTAGAGGGCGGTGCCCCCGTGGGCCCGCACGGCCGCGACGGCCGCCCGGAACGCGCCGCGGTCGGCGGTCGGCGCCAGTACGGTCGTCGGCTTGTCCGACACCGACACCAGGCCGAGCCGGACGTCGGCGGGCAGCGCGTCGGCGTACCCGGTCGCGGCGGCCTTGGCCGCGGTCAGCCGGGCGCCCTCCATCGACCCGCTCGTGTCGAGGACCAGCACGACGCTGCGGTCCGGCGCGACGGTGGGCGAGGGCTGCGGCGCGGGTACGACCATGGCGCGCAGCGGCTCGCCGTCGACGTCAACCCGCAGGCTGCCGCCGTCGAGCACGGTGCCGGCCGGCAGGCCGTACGCGGTCACCGCGAACGTGAGCCGCCCGTCGACGGTCCGCACGTCGGAGACCGACAGCCGGGTACCCGGATCGGCCGCGGCCGGGGCGCCGGCGAGCGCGCCGGCGAGCAGCCCGACGACCAGGGCCCACCGCCGGCGCCTCATCGGTGGACACCCGCTCGCCGGGGGCCACCCGTTCATCGTGGGCCCCCGGACGAGGCGAAGAACTCCATCGGCAGCGTGACGTCGTGGGCGGCCAGCTCCTCGAGGAACCGGGGGCGCAGGCCGGTGGAGACCAGCGCACCCCGCGGACGGCCCTGCTCGTCGCGGCCCGCGCGGTGGTCGTACACGAAAAGGTCCTGCAGCGTGACGACGTCGCCTTCCATGCCGACCACCTCGGTGACGTGGGTGATCCGGCGGCCGCCGTCTTTCAGCCGGGCGACCTGCACGATGAGGTCCACCGCGGAGGCGATCTGCTCCCGGATGGCGCGGCTGGGCAGGTCCATCCCGGCCATCATGACCATCGTCTCGAGCCGGGCGATGCTGTCCCGCGGGGTGTTGGCGTGGACCGTGGTCAGGGAACCGTCGTGACCGGTGTTCATCGCCTGGAGCATGTCCAGCGCCGCGCCGTCACGGACCTCACCGACGACGATGCGGTCGGGGCGCATCCGCAGCGCGTTGCGTACCAGGTCGCGGATGCTCACCTCGCCGCGACCCTCCACGTTGGCCGGTCGCGACTCCAGGCGGACCACGTGCTCCTGGTGCAGCTGCAGCTCAGCCGCGTCCTCCACGGTGACGACCCGTTCGTCGGGCGGGATGAACCCGGAGAGCACGTTGAGCGTGGTGGTCTTGCCGGAGCCGGTACCGCCGCTGACGACGATGTCGAGGCGGCCGCGCACGCAGGCCGACAGCAGCTGCGCCACCGGCGGGGTCAGGGTGCCGAACCTGATGAGGTCGGCCACGGTCAGCGGGTCGGTGGCGAACTTGCGGATGGTCAGCGTGGAGCCGTCGAGCGCGATCGGGGGCACGACCGCGTTGACCCGGCTGCCGTCGGGCAGGCGGGCGTCCACCATCGGGCTGGCCTCGTCGACGCGCCGGCCGACCCGGGAGACGATCCGGTCGATCACCCGGCGCAGGTGCGCCTCGTCGGCGAACTCGGCCTCCACCTGGCTGATCCGGCCGCCCCGCTCGACGAAGATGCGGTGCGGGCCGTTGACCATGATCTCGCTGACGTTCGGGTCGCGCAGCAGCGGCTCGATCGGGCCGTGGCCGAGGATCTCGTCGGTGACCTCCTGCGTGATGCGCATCCGGTCGGCGCCGGCGAGGGGCGTCTCCTCGCGGGCGAGCAGGGTGGTGATGGTCTCCCGGACCCGGGTGGCCAGGTCGTCCTCGCCGCCGAGCTCCTCGTACAGCTGCGGGCCGAGCGTCGCGACCAGCGACTCCTGGATGCGGCGGCGCACCGCGGCCACCGGGTCCACCGCGGGCGGGCCCGGCCGGTGCCGCTCACCGGCTACCGGTGCCCCACCGTTCGCCCCGTACGCGCCCGGCTTGGGGTCCGGTGGCAGCGCGAACCCGGCCGGCGCTGCCCGCCCCGGCGCGAACCCGGCCGGCGGGAACTCGGCCGGCGAGGCCGGCGGGTCGGGCGCCGGGTGAGCCGGCGCCGCGTGAGCCGGCGGGGCTGGCGCCGCGTGGGCCGGCGGGGGGTTCGGAGGCAGGCCGGCCTCGGCCGCCGCCGCCCGTCGCTGCTCGATCCGGTCGTACAGGCCCATCGGTCACCGGCCCCGACGCAGCGAGAAGGCGCGCCGTCGCGCCGGCTCCACCGGCGCGCCCGCCGGCTGCGCCGCGGTCTGGATCCGCGCCTGGATCTCGCGGATGTACCGGCTGACCGGGTTGTTGGGGCTGTCGACCATCAGCGGAACTCCCCGGTTGATGGACACCGGGACGTCGCGCGTCGAGGGCACCCGGCCGGCGATCGGCGCCCGTACCACCCGGTCGATGTCGGCGTGGGTCAGCCCGACCTGCGAGTCGGAGCGGTTGAGCACGATGATCCGCTGGCTCGTCGGGTACTCCAACAGGTCGAACATGTCCAAGGTGAGCCGCAGGTTCTTCAGCGCCGGGATGTCCGGTGTGGCCAGCAGGATGTACCACTGCGACAGGTCCAGCGCGGCCAGCACCTGGTCGGAGAAGAACGGCGGGGTGTCGACGACGACGTAGTCGTACATCCGCTTGACGATCTTCAGGATCTCGCTGACGAGCTCCCGGCCGACCCGTTCGCCGTCGGCCGGCGCCGGCGGGGCCAGCAGCGTGTCGATCCCCGGTGCGTACGGCGTCACCAGCGAGCGGATGCCGGTCTCGTCGAGCCGGCCGGTCATCGGCACGGCGTCGGCGAGGCTGCGCTTCGGCACCAGTTGCAGCATGATCGCCACATCGCCGAAGGTCAGGTCCAGGTCGACCAGGCAGACCCGGTGCTTGCCGCCGTCGGCGAGCGCTACCGCCAGGTTGGTGGCGACGGTGCTCTTGCCGCATCCGCCCTTGCCTGCGAAGACCGTGACGAGACGGCCTTCCTTGACGGGCGCCGCCGCCGGCTGCGGCGCGACGCCGCCGAGGGCGAGCTGGTGGGACACCTCCAACGAGCGGCCGCAGGCGGCACGGATCCCGTGCGAGTCCCCGGCGTTGATCACCTCCCGGATGCCCGCGCGCAGCGCCTCTGCGAGCACCGCCACGTCGACGTGGTCACGCAGCAGCACCACGCCGAGCGTGGGCCGGGTCAACCGGTGCTGGGCGGCGAAGGTGACCGCCTCGGCGAGGTTGACGCTCGAGCCGAGGATGACCAGCTGCGCGCCCGGGTCGGCGCGCACCAGCGCGGCCAGCTCGGCGAGGTCGGCCGCGCCGTGCGGCTGCCCGCCCAGGATCTCGACCAGGGTACGGGCCCGGTCCGGCAGCGGCTCGTAGTACAGCGTCATGGCCAGTCCTCTTCGGTCACTGGAAGAGCGAGTAGTTGTCGACGCCCGGCCCTGGCTTCGCCTCGGCGCCGTCGCCGAGCAGCGCGAGGTAGAGCGCGCCGGTCTGGGCCGAGTGCACCAGCCGCTGCGCCTGGTCCTGGTTCACCGCGACGGTGACCAGCACCGAACCGCCGTCGGCCGGCTGGCCGGACTGGCTGCCGGCCGCGCCACCGGCCGACGGCGTCGCCGTGGGCCGGGGCCCGACGTCGGCTGCGCCCGGCGTGCCGCGGCCGCCGATCGCGAGGATCTCGACCTTGGGCAGCAGCAGCCGGGTCGCCTGGTTGTACCCGTGGCCGGTCGAGAGCCCGTCGCCGGCCGGTACGCGATCGGGGCTCTTGCTCTCGTTGACGGTGAACGTGTCGAACACGGCCACCTCCTGGCCCGGCTGCACGTAACCCGCGACCTCCGCCGGCACCCGCATGGAGACGCTGACGGCGAGCATGCCGTCCGGTACGGGCAGCCCGGCGCGCCTGGTCGCCGGCGCGTCGAACACGCCGCGCAGCAACAGCTGGCGCGGCTGCTGGTCGGCGGTGACCGCCTGCGCCAGCAGCGACCCGTCGATCGTGCTGAGGGCGTCGGCCGGTACGGTCGCCGCCGGCATGGTCACCACTTCGGTGTACCCGCCGTCGCGGATCGCCTGTCCGGTGGTGCCGGCCGGGATCTTCTTACTCGCGACCAGGACGCGGACGCCCTTCTGGCCGTCGAGGGCCCGCTTGTCGGCGGTGTGCGCGTACGCCAGGAGCGCGGCGCAGCCGACCGCCGCGAGAGCGACCGCGACCAGCGCGGCGAAGAAGCTGCGCTTCATCCCACTACCTTCAGAATCTCGGTGCCGTAGTCGATGGTCCCGAAGCTGCCGCCGGTCGGCAGGATCGCGGTGACGAAGTAGCCGTACAGGCACTTGGCGGAGCCGGTGCAGTACGTGCGGCCGGTCAGCCAGGACGCGGGGCTGTTCGTGCTGGGCAGGTTGTAGCCGGTCAGCACGAACGACGAGAACCCCGACAGGTGGTAGACGGTGTTCTGACCGGTGCCCCTGACCCCGTCGAAGATCGGCATCAGCACCGGCGTGTGGGTGGTGTACAGGCTGGCCAGCGCGGCGCTGCACGCCTTCGATGGAGCCAGTCCGCTGTCGCCGCCGTAGGTGCCGTTCGCCGCGACGGTGCTGCTGCAGGTGTTGGTCGGGTCGTCGAGCCAGCCGAAGCCGCCGGGCGCGTCCCAGCCGGACGGCCCGGCCGGGCAGGTGTTGGCGCCGCTCGTGCTGTGCAGGTACAGCACGCCCTCGGCGCTGGCCGGCGGCAGCGTGCCGGGGGGCAGGTACGCGGGTGCCCCGCCGGTGACCCGCTGCCAGTCGCAGGTCGACACGGTGACGCCGAGGCCCGTCGCCTGCAGCGGCGGCCCCCAGGCGACCCGGGAGCAGGCCGCGAGCCGCGCGCCCTTGTACCCCTGGTTGCCGACCAGCGTCTGGGCGAAGGTCGGTGGCAGCAGCGTCGACCCGTCGGGCTGGAGGGTCGCGGTCCGCACCTCCGCGTACGGGCCGGCCGGTGGCGGGGCGCCCATGCAGTCCCACCGGTTGCCGGTCGGGGCCGGACAGCCGGCCAGACCGGTGGCGCGCCCGCAGATGAGCGTGACGGCGCTCGCGCCGTCCTTGGCGTTGCGGTTCGCGTAGCTGACGGCGGGCGCGTTCTGGTTGCCGCACGCCGCGGGGGTACGGATGCAGTTCTGTGCGACGGCCATGGCCGCCGCGTCCGCGCCGCTCTGCAACTGCTCGCGTTCGGCGTAGAGCTGGCCGACGTCGACGGAGAGGGCACCGGCGCCCAGCAGGACGCCGCCGCCGAGCACGATGGTGACCAGCAGCGCGATGTTTCCCCGGTCGGCTCCGGCCAGGACGGTACGTAGCCGGTGCCGGAGAAGGGAGCTCAGCCGACGCATGGCATGACCCCCCTTCCGGTCAGTGTGATCGAGCTGGCGAGGTTGCCGCCGAACAGCGGAGCGAGGGCGGCCAGCGGGGTGACGAAGCTGAAGCGCACCTGGGTGGTGACGACGGCGTTGGCACTGGCCGCGCCGGTCGCCGGGCAGGTGGTGACGGTGTCGGTGACGCCGCGCAGGCCGGTGGTGGCGGCCTGCACCCTCGCGTCGGCGCTCTGGCCGAGCGCGGCGGCACGGGCGCCCTCCCGGGCCGCCTCAGTGAGGGTGAGCTGGGTGTTCAGCATCCGACCGAAGTCGATGACACCGAACAGGACGAACAGCAGCAGGGGTAGGACGAGGGCCATCTCCACGGCGGCGGCTCCCTCGTCGCGGCGGGTACGCCGCCCGCGGGCCATGCCGGCCGTCGTCGAGCGCGCGACGGCCGGCATGCCCGCACGCCTCACAGGCTTCCGGCGATGTTCTGGAACATGGCGTTCAGCCTGCCGCCGAGCAGCGTCACGGCGCCGATGATGACAACGGCGATCAGCGCGACCATGAGGCCGTACTCCACGGCGGTGGCACCCTGCTCGCGGGTCGCCCGCACGGCCTGCGCCTTAGCCACGAACTTCTTCATAGGTTCCCTCCCGAGGTCCCAGGCCGACACGTTCGGTGGCCTTGAAACCACATTCGGTTAGGAAGCGGGGATCCTTTGTCCGCCGGCAGGTCGCTTTTCCCTCCGGCGGCCGGGGGACACGCCGGCTACAGCTCGGTGACGACCAGGTCCAGTTGACACGGCCCGGCCCCACCCCCGGCGCGCTCCTCCACCGTGTACTTGAGATCGCGCAGCGCCGTGACCAGGTCCGCCGGCGTCTCCGGCGCCGCCCCGGCCATCGCCAGGTCGCGGACCAGCCGGCCCTTCGTGGCCTTGTTGAAGTGGCTCACCACGGTGCGCTTGACCGCGCCGTCGACCACGCGCTCGTGCAGCACCCGTACCACCGCCGTACGCCCGGCGGTCGCACCGCGGGGCGTCCACATCGACGCGTACGCGCCCGACCGCAGGTCCAGCACGAGCCCGTCGCCCGCGGCTTCGGTCAGCGCGGGCGCCATGACGCGCCGCCAGTAGGTGCCGAGCGCCCCCACGTCAGGCAACCGGACCCCGACCGGGCAGCGGTACGGCGGGATGCGGTCGTCGAGGCGTACCGCGCCCCACAGCCCCGAGAACACCAGCACCGAGCGCTCGACCAGTCGGTGTGCGCCGGCGCTCAGCGTCGGCAGGTCCAGCGCCTCGTACAGCACCCCGGTGTAGACCTGCCCCGCCGGCGCCGCCGGGGCGTCCGCGAGCCCGGCGTTGCGCCGCACCTCGGCCGCCTGGCCGGGGCTCAGACCCAGCACGGTACGGGCGGTCTCGGCGTCACCGCCCCGGCACAGCGCCACCAGCGCGTCCAGCACCTCCTGCCGCGCCGCGGTCAGGGTCGGCAGGGACAGCGCCGCCAGGTCGACCGGACCGCCCGATCCGGACGCGGCCTTGCCTTCCGATGGCGGTAGCAGGATGAGCACGGGTGGGACTCCTCGGGCGGTGCACGACAGGGGCCGGTCGGCGACGGGCTCGCCGGCCAGCACAGGGTACGGACATTCCGGTCGCGTACGGCGCTCAGCGCGCCGCAGTGAGGTGCCCGTCGCAGGACTCCGGGTCGTTGCGCGACGACTTCGTCCCGTCCGGGCAGACAGCGTTCGACCAGATCGTACGGTCGAGCTTCGCGCCGGCGAGCCGGGCGCCGCGCAGGTTGGAGTCGTAGAAGGACGCGCCGGTGAAGTCGGTGCCGCGCGCGTCCACGCCGGACAGGTCGGACCGGGTGAATCCGACGGAAGGCAGGTTGGCCCCGGACAGCTGCGCCTGTTGCAGGCCCACGTCCTCGAAGCGGGCGCCCTTCAGTCCGGCGCCGCGCAGGTCGGCGTGCGCCAGCCGGCCGCCGGTCATGTTGAGCCCCGCGGCGTCGGCCCGGCGGAGGTCGGACACCGACAGGTCGACGTCGTTGAGCCACAGGTTGCGCAGGTGGGCGGCGTACAGGTTGGCCCGGGCCAGGTTGGAGTCCGAAACGTTGCCGGTCAAGGTGGACCGTTCGAGGTTGAGGCAGAGCAGTTGCTGCTGGCTCAGGTCGACGCCGGCGACCGTCTGCCCGGCGAAGTTCGCCCCGCCCGGACAGGTCCGGCCGTGCTCGTCGGCGGCGCCGCCGCCCCGGTTGACGGCGCCGCGACTGGCGAGGAAGGCCAGCAGCAGCGCGACGCCGACGAAGTACGCCACCCGCAGCCGCAGCGGCACCCGCTCCACGGCCGCCCGGAGGTCGCGCGCTCCCCCGGTCCCGGCTCGCCCGGTCCGCACTCGCACGGCCGTCGCTCGCATGCGGAGCACGTCCCGATTGTCCCGCCGCCGGACGGCCGCATACCACCACCACTTAACGATCTTGGACGGTTGGCGGGGCTATCGGCCCGCCAACCGTCCAGGATCTCGTCAGTGCAGGCGGCGCATGGCGAGTTCGGCGAGCAGGGCGGCGCCGTCGGCCAGGACGCTGTCGTCGAAGGCCGCGCGCGGCGAGTGGTTCGACGGAGCCGACCCGGGATCGTCGGTGACGCAGGCGCCCAGAAACAGATACGCGCCCGGGACGTTGTTCAGTACCCGCGAAAAGTCCTCGGAGCCGGTCATCGGGTTGGCCAGTTCCTCGAACCGCTCCTCGCCGAAGACCTCCCGCACCGTGTCGGCTACGAACTCGTGGTCGGCCGCATGGTTGATCGTCGCCGGGTACTCGTTGTCGTAGCGGATCTCGACCTGCAGGCCGTGCGCGGCGGCGATGCTCTGGCACAGCTGCACGCAGTACTCCCGCACCCGCGCGCCGGCCTCCGGCGTGAAGCTGCGGATCGTCGCCTCGAAGGTCGCATCGTCCGGGATGATGTTGCGCTTCGTCCCGGCGTGGAACGAGCCGACGGTCAGCACGACCGGGTCGAACACGTTGAACCGGCGGGTCACCATCGTGTGCAGTGCGGTGACCATCTCGCAGGCCACCGGTACGGGGTCGAGCGCGGTGTGCGGCGTCGAACCGTGGCCGCCGGCCCCGACGACGCGCACGAACAGCCCGTCCGAGGCGGCCATCAGCGGTCCCGGCCGGGACGCGAACACACCTCGGGCGATCTCGGAGGACATCACGTGCAGCCCGTACGCCGCCGCGACCGGCCGGCCCGCCGCCGTCAGCACCCCTTCGGCGATCATGTGGCCCGCGCCGTCCAAGCCCTCCTCGCCCGGCTGGAACATGAAGACCACGTCGCCGGCCAGCTCGTCGCGACGGGCGGACAGCAGCCGCGCCGCCCCGACGAGGCCGGCGGTGTGCAGGTCATGGCCGCAGGCGTGCATGACGCCGTCGTGGCGGGAGCTGAACGGCTCGCCGGTCTGCTCGGCGATCGGCAGCGCGTCCATGTCGCCGCGCAGCAGCACCGCCGGCCCGGGCTGGCCGCCGCGCAGCACCGCGGTGACCGAGGTGAGGCTCGAGCCGGTGCTCAGCTCCAGCGGCAGCCCGTCGAGGGCGGCGAGGACCGTTTCCTGCGTGCGCGGCAGGCTCAGGCCGATCTCCGGTATCTGGTGCAGTTCGCGCCGCAGCGCCACCAGTTCGCCCTGTAGCTCCTTCGCGTCCTCTCGCAGGCCCATGGATCTCCTTACCCCGTACGACTATCGGCCCGCCAGGGTACTCCCGGGGTGTGGCAGGCCGGCGTACGAGCCGTCAGTAACAGACCTTCTGTCCCTTGCTGATGTACTCGTAGAAGCCCCTGCCGCAGCTCAGGTGGAACATGTGACGCGGCTGGGCGCTCTGGCCGCCGTACAGCCCGCCGGCCGGGGTGAGCTTCGCGTTGAACTGCAGGCCGAAATGCAGGTGCGGCGCGAACCCGCCGGTACCACCCGCCAGGCCGATCACCGTGGCGTCGGTGATCTGCTGCCCCGCGCTGACCAGGATCCTGCTGAGGTGGCACACGTAGCTCCACCAGCCGCCGCCGTGGTCGACGACGATGTACTGACCGCAGGTCTCCCAGCCCGCCGGCGCCCACCCCGCGTAGCGGACGGTGCCCGGCCCGCCGGGCGGGAGCACCTCGTCACCCTCGGCCAGGCCGATGTCGAGCGCGTAGAACTGGTTCATCCGGCTGGGAGCGTCACAGTTGACGTGGTATCCCTCGCCGAAGTAGCTGCCGTTCTGCATCGCAAACCCTTGGCCGCCGTTGGCCTTGGCTGTCAGTGGCGTCTGCAGGAACTTGTCGGTCGGCCAGTCCACGCAGCCGGCGGCGGTTCGCGGGGCGATCGCGGCCGTCGCCGGTGACTGCGTGAGCGTGAGGGCGATGGCCGCGCAGACCGGGAGGCACCGGGTGAACAGGCGACGGACCTGCCGCGATGGTCGGATCATCATCGTCCCCCAATCGGATCTCCTATTGACGCCCTTCTATCTCGATAGTTAATGACTCACAGCTAACTTTCAATCCCCTGTAACTAATTGACCGCACCCCGCGGCTCAAGATCTCCGCGATGTTGCACATACTGCTGTCTCCGCCCGCTCTGAACCCGCAATGCGTGCAACATTGCGACGAGAAGGGCGAGATCGTCGCGGACGCGGTCCGGCAACGTCGAGTTCGTGGAGCGGCATCTCGCCGCGGGGGACGCCGGATGAACTGACGTCAGGCGGCGTTCGCGCTGACGGTCACGCGGTCGCGGCCGCC
>NZ_JAATVY010000033.1 GCF_011947195.1 Planosporangium thailandense
GCGCAGGCCGATGTGCCCGTTGGACAGCGCGAACACCGACTCCGACTGCGCCAGCACCCGGAGATCGAGCCCGCTTTCGCGGACCTCCCAGGGATGGCAGGGGAACGCCGAGTGCCTGATCACGATTTGACCCCCGGATCCGGTCGGTCCAGTAGTTCGGCGAGATCCTTCACCACCGTGTCGGCGCCGTGCGTGCGCAGTTCGTCGGCCTGGCCCGCCCGGTCGACGCCGACGATGTACCCGAACCCGCCGGCCCGGCCGGCGGCGACGCCGGCCAGCGCGTCCTCGAACACCACGGCCGCTGCCGGTTCGACCCCGAGCAGGCGGGCCGCGTACCGGAACGTGTCGGGCGCCGGCTTGCCGCGCAGCCCCTCCCGCGGGGCGACGACGCCGTCCACCCGCGCCTCGATGAGGTCGGCGATGCCGGCGGCGACCAGGATCTCCGCGCAGTGCCTGCTCGACGACACGACCGCGCGCCGTAGCCCGGCGTCGCGCGCCGCCCGCAGGTAGCGCACCGAGCCCTCGTACGGCTTGACCCCGTCATGGTGCAGCCGCCGCGCGAACGCCTCGTCCTTGCGCGCGCTCAGCCCCTGGACGGTCTCCTTGTCGGGCGGGTCGTCCGGCTGGCCCTCGGGCAGGGTGACGTGGCGGGACGCCAGGAACGACCGGGTGCCGTCGGCGCGGGGCCTGCCGTCGACGTACTCGTCGTAGTCGGCCACCTGGTCGAACGGCCGGAACTCCGCGCCGGTGCGCGCGGCGTGTTGCCGCAGGAACTCGTCGAACACCTCTTTCCACGCCGCGGCGTGGACCGCCGCCGTCGGGGTCAGGACACCGTCGAGGTCGAACAGGCACGCGCGAATGCCCGCGGGCAGGCCGAGCATGATGGCCACGCTAACCGAGCCGGCCGGCGACCACCATGCTCTGGTGGTCGCCGGCCGGCTCGGTCAGCGGTCTGTCGGTCGCGGGTGGGTCAGCCCCCGATGGCCGCCCCGTCGGTGTTGACCCAGTCGGGGTGTTGGGCGACGAAGTCGCTCAACCTGTCGTCGCGTACCGACTGCAGCAGCTGGAGGCTGGTGGGGTCGAGCGTCTCGAAGGACTGGCCGTTGATGGTCTCGGAGTGGAAGGTCCCGGCGTTCGTCTTGATCATGGTGACGTTGCTCGGGTTGATGTCCTTGAGGGTGAACAGCCAGTCGGTGAGCTTGAAGTTGCCGTTGTCGACGGTCAGGGCCTCGCCGGCGGCGCGGAGGACGGAGTCGAGCTTCGCCGGGTTGGTCACCACGCCGGCGCTCAGCGTCTTCTTCGCGAGCGCCTTGATGAACTGCTGCTGGTGGCGCTGCCGGCCGTAGTCGCCGTCACTGATCAGCTCGCGCTGGCGCACGTAGTCGAGCGCCTGCCAGGCGGACAGGTCCTGGCAGCCGGGCTTGTACACCTGTGGCCGCACCCCGGGGATCTTGATCAGCTGGAGATCGGGCGTCATCCGGTAGGGGGCGGTTTCCTTGCCATTGGCGTCCCAGCCGATGTGGATCGAGGTCACCGTCTCGTCGACGCACATGTGCACGCCGCCGAGGGCCCGGGTGACGTCCTGGAACCCCTGGAAGTTGACGATCGCGCCGGCGTTGAACGTGATGCCCGTCAGCCGTTTGATGGTGAGCGCGAGAAGTTCGAAGCCGCCCGCTCGCCCGCCGCCGTTCTGGCTGCCGAAGAAGAACGCCGAGTTGATCTTGTCAATGCCGCCCGGGTAGTGGCTCTTCGGGAACGGCGGGATCTGCACCCGCGAGTCGCGCGGGATGGACACCAGATAGGCCCCATTATGGCTGGCGTCGATATGCGCAATGACAATCGAATCGGAGCGGGAGCCCTCGACGCCCTCGCCGGGCCGCTCGTCGATGCCGACGAGAAGTATGGTCAGCGGCCCGTTGATCGACGTGCCGGTGGCCATCGCCTCGGAGCCGAGCAGGCTCTGCTGGTTGACCGAGCCGGTGTAGCGGTTGAGCAGCACCGTGCCGCCGGCGATGGCGGTGCCGCTGAGCAGCATCAGCATCGCGCCCGCGATGACGAGCACCTTGGCCCACCACGGGTCGCGGTGCCGCTTCTTCCGGACGGCCGGTGGCTGCTGCGGCGGCGGACCTGACGCCCGCGGCGGCCTTGCCGCGGCGGCTGCCCGGTCGGGCTGCGGCGCCCAGGCGCCCGCCGGCTGATTCGGGCCGAGCGGAGGCCGGCCGGTGGCCGTCGGCACGCTCGCGACCGCGGCCGGTCGGGCGGTTGGCGGCTGAGTGTTGCCGTTCCCGGATCCTGACGTGAATACCGTTCCCGATGAGAAAACGGGGCCGGAGTGGCGCTCGGCGCGGCCACGACCCGGGGGATGCGAACCGGCGGGCATCGCCCTCCCATCTCCGACACTTCAGCGAAACGTGCTGGTACACGGTAGCGGTAGTCCGCCACTCCTGGGGAACCACCGTGACTCCTGTTACGCCTGTACATACGGCCGATCACGACCGGTGACGGCCGTCGTCCGGACGGTGCGTCACCGCGGTACCGGCTCCGGCGAACGTCCGCTGGCAGGCGGTCCGAGACCGCCCGATCGCCGATGTAGGTGCTGGCACGGCGACGTCGCGGTTTCGAAGCCGGCCCGTCGGGCGATCCGTTCGACGCGCGGATCGGCGGTCTCCGGGGGCAGCCGCGCGTGGTCCGTCCGTCGCCGCGACAGTCACCGCGTCCGGCTGATCCCGGCCTCCGCCCGGAACCGTTGTGTGAACGTTCGTACGCTCATGTCCGCCTGTTCGGCCAGCACCGCAAGAGTGAGCCGAACTCCTGATCGCGGAGACTTTTCCGGGTCGCGAAACACGGAAAAGCCTCCGCGATCATGGCTGGCTCCGGTCAGGGGTGTGTCACCGACCGGGGTCGGCTGGGGACGGCCTGCGCGTGCATCGTCGACGCGGCGGCCGGCGCGGCCCCGGCGGGTACGGGCTCGGGAAGCGGGTCACACGTGGTGTCCGCGCCGTTGCCCTTCTTGCGGGCCGGCAGCTTGCCGCTGGCCAGGTAGTCGGCGATCTGGTTGTCGACGCAGGCGTTGCCGTTGAGCGTGCCGGCGTGCGTGGTGCCGCCCGGCTCGGCGATCAGGCTGGCGTGCGGGAACAGCCGGCGGACCTCCAGGCTGCCCTCGTACGGCGTCGCGGCGTCCAGCGTCTCGTCGACCAGCAGGGCGCTGGCGACCTTGCTGCCGTCGATCTTCACGGGCTTGTGGGCCTTGGCCGGCCAGTAGATGCACGGCGCGTTGAACCAGGCGTTGCCCCAGGTCTCGAACGGCGCGGACCGGAAGGTCCGCCAGTTGTCGCGCTTCCACTGGTCCCAGCTGGTCGGCCACTGCACGTCGACGCACTGGACGCCGAGGTACATGGCGAACCCGTTGTCGTCGCCCGGACCGTCGGCGTTCCGGTACGCCTGGATCAGCGGCGCCGGGTCGCCCGTGCGCACCCAGTTGGCGAAGGTGTCGGCGAGATCGGTCCAGGTGGACTGGTAATACCCGGCCCACAGGTAGATGTCGGTCCACTCGTCGGGACCGACGACCCCGCCGGCCGGCTTGGCGCGCAGCTTGAACTGCTCGGCGTACCAGCGCGCCTCCACCGCCTGCTCGGTGTTGCCGAGGTGGTAGACGCTGTCGTACCTGGCGAGCCAGCCGAACCAGATCTTGATGTTCTTCTCGAACGCCACGTCCTGGTCGAGGTTGGCCTGGTACCAGACCTTGCGCGGGTCGACGTTGCTGTCGAGGACCATCCGGCGCACCCGCTCCGGGAACAGCGTCGAGTAGACCTGGCCGAGGTAGGTGCCGTACGAGAAGCCGTAGTAGTTGATCTGGTGTGCGCCGAGCGCGGCCCGGATGCGGTCCATGTCCTTGGCCGAGTCGATCGTGGTGAGGTGGTTGAGCAGGTCACCGCCGTTCTTGCCGCAGGCCTCGGCGTACGCCTTGGACCGGTCCAGCCACGTCTTTTCCAGGCTCGCGTTCCAGGGGATGTAGTCGGGGCGGTTCGGGCCCTGGTAGTTCGGGTCACACGACAGGGCCGGCTGGCTCTCGCCGACGCCGCGCGGGTCGAACCCGATCCAGTCGTAGGCGTCGCCGGCGTTCTTGGGCACGTACTCGCCGAGAACCGACAGGCCGAGCCCGGAGCCGCCGGGGCCGCCCGGGTTGACCAGCATGATGCCCTGGTACTGCGCGTCGGGCGTCTTGTGCTTGATCCGCGACACCGCCAGCTTGATCTTCTTGCCGTTCGGGTGGCTGTAGTCGAGGGGAACGGAGAGGAGCCCGCACTCCGCGTTCCGCTTGATCAGGCCGGCTTTATCGCACTTGCCCCAACTGATGCCTGACGCGGCCGCATCCGTACCCGACGACGCGACCGCGGGGCCCGCCCAGGCCGCCGATCCGGCGCTCGTGGCGGCCATCACGGCGGCGGCGCTGAAGACGAGGATCCTTCTCGCCCGTGAACCTGTTGTCGTTGCCTTCACACGACCCTCCCTCTCGGGCATGCCGGCGGTCAGTCATAGGCATGCGTCACTGCCCGATCTTGTCGGTGGGCAGGGCGGTGCGGAAGGGGTCGAGCCCCGAATTTCCCGGGTTAACGGGTGCCGAGCGGAGAAGAAAGGGTGGTCGTCGATCAGGTGACCCTGCGTCGGTGCGCAGCGTTAGAAATCGACCACGATAGGTGCGTGGTCGGACGGTCCCTTGCCCTTGCGGGCCTCCCGGTCGATGTACGCCGACCGCACCTGGCCGGCCAGGTCGCCGGTGGCGTAGACCAGGTCGATGCGCATGCCCTTGTCCTGGTGGAACATGCCGGCCCGGTAGTCCCAGTAGGTGAACGGGTGGTCGCCCTTCATCGGCCGGGGCACCACGTCGGTGAGGCCGAGCGCACGCAGGTCGGCCAGCGCCCCCCGCTCGGGCGGCGTCACGTGCGTCGACCCCACGAACACGGACGGGTCCCACACGTCGGCATCGGTCGGCGCGACGTTGAAGTCGCCGCACACCGCGAGCGGGCCGCCGCCGGCGAGTTCCGCCGCCAGCGCCGCACGCAGCGCGGCGAGCCAGGCCAGCTTGTACGTGTAGTGCGGGGAGTCAGGCGTACGGCCGTTGGGCACATAGACCGACCAGACCCGTACCCCGTCGCAGGTCGCGGAGATCGATCTCGCTTCCGGGTCGGGAAAGCCGGGTTCGCCGGCGAAGCCGCGGGTGACGTCGTCGAGGCCCACCCGGGACAGCAGGGCGACCCCGTTCCACTGGCCGATGCCGTACGCGGCGGTGGCGTAACCCAGCTCGCCCACCTCACCCGCCGGGAACGTCTCCGCGGAGCACTTGATCTCCTGCAGGCAGACCACGTCCGGCTTGGTCGCGGAGAGCCAGTCCAGCAGTCGGGGCAGCCGGGCCCGTACCGAGTTGACGTTCCACGTCGCGAGGCGCATCCCCACAGCCTGCCCTACGGGATCCCGTCCCGTCGCCCGGCCCGCTCATGATCTCGGGGCGTCGGGGTAGTCACCCGGTTCCCGCGCCCGTGCTCCGGAAGGAGCTGATCATGACTATCCCGGCCTGTACCCACCTCGGCGAAACCCGTCCGGATGTCACCCCCGCCACCGACGGCTGCCAGGAGTGCCTGGCCAGTGGCAGCCCCTGGGTACACCTGCGGTTGTGCATGACCTGCGGGCACGTCGGCTGCTGTGACAGCTCGCCGAACCAGCACGCGAGATTCCACTCCCACGCCACCGGGCACCCGATCGTGCAGTCGTACGAGCCGGGCGAGGACTGGTGGTGGTGCTTCGTCGACGATGTCGCTTTCGAGGTGGCCGGGGCGCCCTCGTACGCGCACGCCTGACCGTCACGCGCCGTAAAGTGACGGAATGGGCCATGTACAGACGGTCGGCCTGGTACTGCATCCCCGCCGCGACTCGGCGGCCGCGATCGACACGATCCTGCGCTGGGCACACCAGCGGAACGCGACCGTGCTCGGCCTGCACGACGAGGTCGACCGGATCGCCTGCAGCGCCGTGGCCGTCGACCCGCAGGAGCTGGTCGAGCGTTCGCAGCTACTCGTCAGCCTCGGCGGCGACGGCACCATGCTGCGGACGATGAGGTTGGCCGAGGGGCGCAAGACCCCGATCCTCGGGGTCAACCTCGGGCGGCTGGGCTTCCTGGCCGAGGTCGACGTGCCCGACCTGCCGGGTGCGTTGTCGGCGATCGACGAACACCGGCACACCGTCGAGCCGCGGTTGGCCGTGTCCACCGCGCTGCCCGACGGGGAGACGGTGACCGCGTTCAACGACATCGACCTGGCCCGGATCCCGGGCGATCACATCGCGGCGGTGGGCATCACCGTGGAGGGGCACCAGTTCGTGCAGTACGCCGCCGATGCTGTCATCGTCGCCACCCCGACCGGGTCCACCGCGTACAGCTTCTCCGCCGGCGGGCCCATCGTGTCGCCCACTGTGGAGGGTCTGCTCGTCAGCGCGGCGGCAGCGCACTCCACCTTCAACCGGCCGCTGTTCCTCTCCCTCGACGAGCGGTTGGTCCTCGACGTCCTACCCACGAGCGGGCAGCTGGCGGTGGAGGTTGACGGCGCCGTGCGGGGGTACGTGAGGCCCGGCGACAGCCTGTTGGTCAAACCGGTGCCGGGCGCGGCGTACGTGGTCCGCCTCGGCCAGACCACGTTCTACGAACGCGCCCGACGCAAGCTCCGGGTCAGCAGCAGTGCCGAAGTCGAATGAGCCCTTCGTGAAAGGCGGCAACGTGTCTGAGATGAGCATCGTCCACAACCCCGAACTGTCGCGTTACGAGGTGCGTATCGACGGCCGGGTGGCCGGTTTCACGCAGTATCGGCGGGCCCCCAGGACCGTTGACTTCACCCACACCGAGGTCTACCCGGAGTTCGAGGGCCAGGGCCTGGGCAGCAAGCTCGCGGCCGGCGCGCTCGACGCCGTGCGTGCCGGCGGTGACCGGGCCGTCGCCAGCTGCCCGTTCATCTCCACCTACATCAAGCGCCATCCGGAGTACTCCGACCTGGTGGCCGCGCCCGACCGGAGCGCCGGCACGAACTCCGCCCGCGTCTCGTCCGCCAACTGACGCCACCGCCGGAGGTACGGTGCGTCGACGGCGACCCAGGCGATCGCCCGGGTCGCCGCCGACGTGGGCTGGACCGACCGATCCGGGCTCAGCGGCCCTTGCGCTCCTCGGCGAGCAGCGCGCCACCGCGCGGGCTGCCGAGGCCGGTCACGTCGTCGTAGCCGAACGAGGTCGCGAGCGTCGAGTCGCGGTCGAAGGTGACCAGGGCCGTCCCGGACGGGGTGGCCACCGCGGTCGGCACCCGCTGCGGGACGACGTCGTGGTAGACCGACGACTTCAACCCGTACAGCAGCGGGTTGGCGAAGCCGATGGGCGTGTGCCGGCCGGTACTCGCGAGCGCCTGGATCGCGGCGAAGACCGGGCAGGCCAGGCTGGTGCCGCCGATCGAGCTGAGCGCGAACCCGCCGCCCACGGTCTGCCCGATCGCGAAGCCGGTGTACGGGTCGGCGATCGCCGCGACGTCGGGGGAGACCCGCATCGGGGCGCCACCGAACTGGCGGGACAGGCTCGCGGGCACCTTGCCCGCCTGGTACTTGGGCTGCGCGAACACGGTGCTCGTACCGCCGCCGGCGCCGAAGCGGAACGTGCCGGGCGGCGCGGCGGTGTAGCGCGCGGGCGATTTGCTGTAGTCGACCGGTGCGATGTCCGTGCCCCACCCGGTCTCGAACTGGTACCCGTTCGCGGCGTCGACCCCGAGGCTGGTGCCGCCCACCGCGGTGACCATCGGGTCGGACGCCGGGTAGTCGGGCTGCGCGGCCGGGGTGTTGCCCAGGGTGACCTCGTCGCCGGAGTCACCCGAGGAGAAGTAGAAGCCGATCCCCTCGGCCGCGGCCTGGACGAACATGGCGTGCTGCTTGGCGATCTCGGCGGCCGGGATGTCCTCGCCGGCGTTGCCGTACGAGTTGCTCACGATGTCGGCGACCCGGTGCTGTACCGCGTAGTTGATGGCCTCGTCGATGCCCTGGTCGCAGTCGCGGGCGCCGATGTAGCGCACCGCGGCGCCCGGCGCCAGGCTGTGGACCGCCTCCACGTCGAGCGTCTGCTCGCCGTTCCAGGCAGACTCGCCGCCGCACTCGGCCTGCATGCCGAACGGCCGGAACACCGTCTCGGCGTACTGGCCCGCGGTGAACTCCGGCTGGCCGAAGTTCCGGGCGTACGCGTTGGCGTCGGCCGCCATCGTCGGTGAGGCGTACGCGTCGATGATGGCGACGGTGACGCCGTGCCCGTTCCGGCCACCGGCGAGCGTCGACTTGATGTCGTACGCGCCCTGCAGCTGATCGGGGCTGTAGCCGCAGATGTACGTGGGGAAGGTCGTCTTGCCGTAGGCCGGCGGCAGGGTCTGGTAGTTCTGGGCCCAGAAGTTCGAGCACTGGCTGGGCGCCGGCGGGGTGGCCCCGGGGGCGGCGGAGGCGGCGGTCACGCCGGGCTCCGGCAGCCGGCGGTTGAGCGGGTGCCGGAGCTTGGCCGAGTCGTCGAGGCCGGTCACCGCGAGCACGTCCGGCCGGACCGAGGCCGGCACGGACGCGGACTTCGACGGTGCGCGCAGCTTCCTGCCGCGCCACGTGTACGTCTTGAGTTCGGCCCCGAAGGCGTGGTTGACCTGGGCGACGGTGCCGGTGGCCCGGATCCACCGGTTGCCTTCGGCGACCTGGTCGACCGCCATGCCCTGGCCGGTCAGGAACGCGCGTACCCGCGCCACCTGGGCGGGCGTCGGCGCGAACCGCGCGTTGAACTGCGCGGGCGTCAGGTAGTGGCCGTACTGCCTGTTGGTGGGGTCGGACACCGCCATCGCGAGGCGCTCGGCCGCGTCGCCGTCGCGCAGCGACAGCGCGACGGTGAAGGACACCGTGTCCGAGGCTGCCGGCGTCGCTGACGCGCGCGATGGCTGCGCCCAGGCCGGCACCGTGCCGGGCAGCGGGGATCGGCTGTCACGGGCAGCGCCGCCGTCAGGTGCGGCGGAGGCGGCGCTGCCGAGCGCCGACAGGGTGAGCGCGGTGGCGCCGATCACGACCGTCGCCCGGCGGATGAAGCGAAAAGCCATAGATCTTCTCTCCTGCTGTCGCGGGTTGAGCAGGGGCAGGCCCGCCGCTGGTGCGGCGGACGGCTTTATTTTGACGAGCGTCAATGGGATCTGGCGGATGATCCGGGTGTCAAGGGCGGCGCTCGGTGATCCGCTCCCGGCGAGGGGCGGGCAAGGGGTGGCCTCAGTGTGACCCGGACCAAGATTTCCCACCAATCTGGTTGGTTAGGTAGACAAGTTGCGGCGGTTGGCCCACACTCGACGGGTGGATCCAGTCCTCGCGCTCGCCGGCCTCGGAGTCGGGATCGTCGTCGGCCTCACCGGTATGGGCGGCGGCGCGCTGATGACCCCGGTCCTGGTGCTCTTCTTCGGTGTGCCGCCGCTCGCGGCCGTCTCCAGCGACCTGGTGGCGAGCGCGGTGATGAAGCCGTTCGGCAGCTTCGTGCACATCCGCCGCGGCACCGTCAACTGGCGCCTCGTCGGGTGGCTGTGCGCGGGGAGCGTCCCGTGCGCCTTCCTCGGCGTCCTGCTCATGCGCGCCATCGGCACTGGCGGCGGCATCCAGCACGCCGTTCAACTCGCGCTGGGCGTTGCGCTCCTTCTCGCTGTCATGGGACTGATCGTCAAAAGCCTCCGGGAGACCTCCCGGCGCGACGATGCGCCGTCGGCGACGCCGCTGCGGGTACGGCCGCTGCCCACGCTGCTGCTCGGCGCCGTGGGCGGACTCGTGGTCGGGCTGACCTCGGTCGGCTCCGGTTCACTCATCATCGTCGTGTTGCTGGCGCTGTACCCGATGCTGCGCGCCAACGACCTCGTCGGCACCGACCTCGTCCAGGCCGTCCCGCTCGTCGCCGCCGCGGCGCTGGGGCATGTGCTGTTCGGCGATTTCCATCTCGACCTGTCGCTGGGGATCCTCGTCGGTTCGATCCCCGGCGTCCTGATCGGCGCCCGGCTGTCGTCGCGGGCCCCCGCGCGCGTCGTACGGGCCGCTCTCGTGGTGGTGCTGCTGGCCAGCGCGCTGAAGCTGTTCGGCGCGCCCAACCTGGTCCTTCTCGTGACGCTGGGAGTCACGGTCGTCGTGGGCGTGCTCGGGTCCGCCGTCCGCCGCGGCGCGCTCGGCCGCCGGCCGGCCGCCGTCGGTTCGCGCGTGTACGCCGACTCGCACACCGCCTGACCACCGATCGGTCGCGTATCCGACAGCCAGACCGAGCCTCACCCTGCGCCCTGAACCGCTGCCTCGCGGTAACCGTGTCTGCATCAGTCGCCGGCGCACCGGGCGCCGGTCCACTGAGGGGTTCTCGGATGCTTCGAACAGCACGTTTCCGGCTCGCGCTGGCCGTAGCCGCCGCAACCGGGGTCGGGCTCGCCCTGCCGGGGGCGGCGTGGGCGGACACCGCCCGGAATGAACCGCCGGCCGGGGCGACGGACGACGCCACCTACCTCGTCGCCGCCCTCAACGGCCGCAACGAGGTGCCCGGGCCCGCCGGATCGCCGGCCGTGGGTGACAGGGACGGCCGGGCCGTCGAGGTGGTGCGCATCAAGGGCGACCAGCTCTCCTTCGCTGTCAGGTGGAGCGGGATCGGCGCACCGACCGCCGGGCACATCCACCTCGGTGCGGCAGGCGTCAACGGGCCGGTGGAGGTACCGCTGTTCGGCGCGAAGCTGCCGGACACCCTCACGGCGGCCGTCGGCACGGTGACCGTGGCCGATCCGTCGCTTCTCGAGTCGCTGCGGACCGATCCGGGTCGCTTCTACGCCAATCTGCACGACGCCGATTTCCCGGGTGGCGCGGTACGCGGTCAACTGCACAAGGTGACCCACCCGGTCGACCTGAACGCTGTTCTGCGCGGCGGCCCGCTCGCCGCGATCCTCGACGGCGGCCAGGAGGTACCGACGCCGGGTAAGCGCACCGGTGACCCGGACGGGCACGCGGTCGCCTTCGTGCGCGCCGGCGACGACGACGTCCGGTTCGCGTTCAGCTGGTCGGGCATCGCCCCGCCGACCGACGGCCACCTGCACCAGGGCGGGGTCGGCGCCAACGGGCCGGTCGCGGTGAACCTGTTCGCGGCCCCCGGTGGGTTGCCCGCCTCCCTCACGGGCGTGGCCGGCGTCGTCGAGGACGTCCGGCGCGACCTCGCCAAGAAGATCGGTAAGGATCCGACGGGCTTCTACGTCAACCTGCACACCGCGGAGTTCGGTGGCGGGGCGGTGCGCGGTCAGCTCTTCCGGTCGGGCGCCGGCGCGGCCGCGTACCAGGCGTCCACCGTCGTCGCCCCGGTGCTGAAAGGCGCGCAGATCTACGCCTGCACCCGGCAGGCGTCCGGCTCGTACGCGTACACCCAGCACAACGTGCGGGCCCGGCTCGCGGGCGGCATCACGCACTCGTTCGTCACCGACGACGCGGGCCCGCCACGATGGGTCGCCCGCGACGGCAGCGCGGTCACCGGCACGGTGCTGTCCCGGACGCCCAACGGTGCGGGCAACATCCCCGAGCTCGACCTCGCCGCGACCCGGATCGGCGCCGACAGCGGCCTGCTCGCCGGTGTGGTGGAGATCGAGCGGTTGAACACCGTCGGTGGCGTGGCGCCGACCGGGGCCTGCGACCCGGCGACCCGGCCGACCGTCGCGGTCCCGTACGAGGCGGACTACGTCTTCCTCGCGTAGCCCGGCCCTTCCCGTGATCCTGAAGGATTTTCCGTGCCCCAGCACGGAAAATCCTTCAGGATCATGACGGCAGGGGCGGGGCGTGACGCAGATCATCGCCGCCCCCGGAGCGTTGCCGTGCCATGCTGCGGGCATGAACGTGGCGCGCCGGATGTGGACCCTGTACGAACCGGTCCACGCGATCACCTACTTCACGCCCGAGCCCCTCGCGGCGTTCCAGGCGGCCGGGCTGCGCGGCTTCTGGCGCGGCTACTTCGCCGGGCGCGCGGCGCCGCTCGGCCCGGTCGACGCCGGCCCGGTCGTGGCGTCGTTCTACAACTTCGCGCCCGCCATGGTCGAGCGCGCCCTACCCGATGTCTGGCAGCGCGCGACCCCCGAGGCGGTGCTGCGCGCACGGGCCGACGGCGCGACCGCCGCGCTGGCCCGGCTACTGGCCGACCAGCCGGCGGGCGCCATCGCGGAGGCGGCCGAGCTCCTGGCCGACGCCGCCCGTCGGGTCGAGCCCGCCGGGCGGGTGCTGGGGGCCGCCAACGCGGCGCTGCCCGTACCCGACGAACCCCTGACCCGGCTCTGGCAGGCCGCCACCACGCTGCGCGAACACCGCGGCGACGGGCACGTGGCCGCGCTCGTCGCCGCCGGCGTGGGTCCGTGCGAGGTGCTCGTCTGGCGGTCGGCGTACGACATGTCGCGGGAGGTGCTCCAGCCGATCCGGGGCTGGACCGACGCCGAATGGGACGACGCCGCGCGGCGGCTGACCGAGCGCGGCTGGCTCGACGCCGAAGGTCGGCCCACCGACACGGCGCTCGCCGCGCACCGCGACATCGAGGCGGCCACCGACCGGGCGGCGGCCGGGCCGTGGGAGTCCGTCGACGTCGAGCGCCTGTCGGACCTGCTCACCCCGATCGCGGCCACGTGCCGGGCGGCCCTGCCCGCCGAGACCCCGATCGGCCTGCCCAGGCACGACCGCGCGGCGTGAGCGCGATCCTCGACGGCCTGCGCCGTCCGATCATCGCCGCGCCGATGGGCGGCGGCCCGTCCACTCCGGCGCTCGCCGCGGCCGTGTCCGACGCCGGCGGGTTCGGCTTCCTCGCCGGCGCTTACCTGTCACCGCAGCGGCTGGCCGACGACATCGCGCAGGCCCGCCGGCTGACCGACCGGCCGTTCGGGGTGAACGTCTTCGCACCGGTACGGCCGCCGGCCGACGCCGCGGCGATCACCGCGTACGCCGAGCGGCTGGCCCCGCTCGCCCGCCAGTGGGATGTCGCGCTGGGCGAGCCCGTTGGCGGCGACGACGCGTACGCCGAGAAGGTGGACCTGCTGCTGGCCGACCCCGTACCCGTCGTGTCGTTCGCCTTCGGCGTGCCCACGGCAGCCGTGGTCGACGCGCTGCACGACCGGGGCAGCGAGGTGTGGGTGACCGTCTCGCACCCGGCGGCCACCGCCGAGACCGAGGAGGTCGGCGCCGACGCGGTCGTCGTACAGGGGATGGAGGCCGGCGCGCATCGCGGCGGGGCCGACGACGCCGACGAGTACGCGCTCCTGCCGCTGCTGCGGTTGGTGGCAGCGGCGACCCGGCTGCCGATGGTGGCGGCCGGTGGGATCGCCGACGGTCCCGGGCTCGCGGCCGTACTCGCCGCCGGGGCCTCGGCCGCGGCCCTGGGCACCGCATTCCTGCGCTGCCCGGAGGCCGGTACCTCGGCCGTGCACCGGGCCGCGGTGGCGGGGTCGGGCGACACCAGGCTGACCCGGGCTTTCACCGGCCGGCGCGCGCGGGGCGTGGTGAACGAGTTCATGCGGGCGCACGACGGGGCCGCGCCGGCCGCGTACCCGCACGTGCACCAGGTGACCGCGCCGCTGCGGGCGGCCGGCCGCGAGGCCGGGGATCCGTCGGTGCTGAACCTGTGGGCCGGGCAGGCGCACGCGCTGTCCCGCGAGCTGCCGGCCGCGGAGGTGGTCGATCAGCTCACCGCGGAGGCGGCGGCGACGATCGCGGCGCTGAGCCACCGGTTGCCGGCGGTATAAGCCGATCGCGGCCGTGTAAGCCGAATGCCGCCGTACCGGCCGGTTGCCGGCCGGACAACCGGCCTGCCCGCCGAGTGGCAGACTCGGCTCATGTCCGAGTCGGCCTCGGGTGAGGCCAGTACCCGTACTGTCGTCGTCGCGGTCGCCGTCAACCTCGCGATCGCGTTCGCCAAGGGGGCCGCAGCGGCCCTGACCGGCTCGGCGGCGCTCTGGGCCGAGACCGCTCACTCGCTCGCCGACACCGGCAACGAGGTGCTGCTGTTCGTCGGCCTGCGGCGCTCCGGGCGCCCGGCGGACGAGCGCCACCCGTTCGGGTACGGGCAGGAGCGCTGGTTCTGGGCGTTCCTCGCCGCCATCGGCATCTTCGTCGTCGGCGGAGTCCTCTCCATCGACGAGGGCGTCGACGCGATCCGGCATCCGAAGCCGCTGACGAATGTGCCCGTGGGGGTGGGGGTCCTGGTTGTCTCCCTGGCCCTGGAGGCGCTGTCGTGGCGCACCGCCCATGCGCAGCTGCGTGAGGAGGCCCGCGCCCGCCGGCGCTCACTGGCCGAACACGTCCGGAGCGCGTCCGACCCGACCGCCACGACGGTGCTGCTGGAGGACAGCGCCGCCATCGTCGGCATCGGGCTCGCGCTCGGCGCGTTGGTGCTGCACTGGGCGACCGGTTGGACCGGCTGGGACGCCGGGGCCAGCATTCTCATCGGTCTGCTCCTCGTCGGGGTCGCGTTCCTGGTCGCCCGCCGGTCCAAGGGGCTGCTGATCGACGAGTCGCCACCGCCGGACGTGCTCGAACGACTGCGCGGCCGGATCGTGGCGGAACCGTGGGTAGGCGCCATCGAGAGCCTGACCGCCGTCTACATCGGACCGCAGCGGGTGCTGGTGATGGTGCGGTTGCTGCCCGTAGCGGAGGTGGCCCGGCTGCCGGCGGAGGAGCTCATGGCGAAGACGTACGACCTACGTGCCAGCCTGTGCGCCGTGGAGGTCATCGCAGATGTCGAGATCACGCTCGTACCCGGGGCGGACGAACGTTCATCAACTTGACAGTGATCTGGTCGGTTCCGCCGATGTCAGCGTATCGTCCTCCGCGAGGGGGTCCTGACCTTGTTGAGCCATGACGGGCGGCTTCGCCACATGGGTACGGCATGAGTGCTTCGGCCCGAAGTTCATTCCGACACGAGGCGCTCGTCTACCGATCGCCTGATGAACTACTCGCCGGCACCGTCCCTTTCGTGCGGGGCGGTCTGGAGGCGGACGAGCCGGTCCTGGTGGCCGTGCCGCCCGGCAGCATGGAGCCGATCCGCTCGGCGCTCGGCGACTCGGCCGGCCGGGTCCGGTTCGTCGACATGACCGAGGCGGGACGCAACCCGGGCCGGATCATTCCCGGCGTCCTCCACTCGTTCGTCAGCCAGCACACACCGCAGCGGGTGCGGATCGTCGGCGAGCCGATCTGGGCGGGCCGGACGGCGGCCGAGTACCCCGCCTGCGTCCAGCACGAGGCTCTGATCAACCTGGCGTTCGCGGACGCCGACCTGGTGATCCTGTGTCCGTACGACGCGCGGCGGCTCGCCGGGGAGGCGCTCGCCGACGCGGAGCGGACCCACCCGCTCATCGCCACCGGCGAGGGCCGTCGGGCCAGCACGGCGTACGCGGCGCCGCAGGCCGTCGTCGCGGAGTTCAACCGGCCGCTGACAGACCCGGCGACGCCGCCCGCGACGCTCATCTTCGACGCCGACGACCTTCCGGCGGTCCGCCGGTTCGTCGCCGGCCACGCCGGCCGCGCGGGCCTGCCGACCGGGCGGATCGCCGACCTGGAGGTGGCCGTCAACGAGGTGGCCACCAACACGGTCACCCACGGCGGCGGGCCCGGCACGCTCCGGGTGTGGCGCGAGCGTGGCGGTGTGATCTGCGAGGTCTGCGATCCGGGACAGCTGACCGATCCGCTGGCGGGCCGGATCCCGCCCGACCCGCACAGCGAACACGGTCGGGGCCTGCTGCTGGTCAACCACATGTGTGATCTGGTCCGGGTCCATACCGACCACAAGGGCACGACCGTCCGTATGTACATGTACATGCGGGCCTGACACGGGGAACATCGGCTCGTGGTTAGCTACGGCGTGTCTGTGTCGTCTCTAGCCGATGTATGGAACGGGCTGGCCGGGGCGCAACCGGCGCCGCCTCGCCTCGTCGTGGTCGGCACCGCCGTGTTGGCGCTGGTGGCCGTCGGTCCGTACCGGTGCTGGCGGGTCTCGCGCCACGTCGTCACGATCGCCCACGAAGGTGGCCATGCCCTGGCCGCGCTGCTCACCGGCCGACGGCTGGCGGGGATCCGGCTGCACTCGGACACCTCGGGGCTGACGGTGTCCGCCGGCCGTCCCACCGGGCCCGGCATGGTCGTGACGGGTATGGCCGGTTACCTCGCGCCGTCAGTGCTGGGACTGCTCGGCGCGGTGCTGCTGACCGCAGGCCGGATCACCGTCATGCTCTGGGCGGCGTTGGTGGTCCTCGCCGCGATGCTGGTCATGATCCGCAACATGTTCGGGGTGGTGTCGGTCGTCGCCACGATCGGCATCGTCTTCGCGGTGTCGTGGTTCGCCTCCGCCCAGACCCAGGCCGCGTTCGCGTACTTCTCGGTCTGGCTGCTGCTGGCCGGCGGCGTACGGCCGGTGGTCGAACTGCAGCGACTGCGCCGTCGGGGTCGGGTGCCCTACTCGGACGCCGACCAGTTGGCTCGGCTGACTCCGCTGCCCGGCCTTTTCTGGGTGGTGTTCTTCTGGGTCGGCACGGTTGTGGCACTGCTCTTCGGTGGTTGGCTGCTGGCGCGGGCGATGACCCGCGGCTGGTTGTGAGGCCCCGGGGGTGGGTCCGACGAACCGGCCGAACGGTGGATCAGTGACGAAGCTCACTTAACGCTGTTCGGCTCATGCTGCGCGATCCCGCGCGTCACGGTCGGCAGTTCGAAGTAGCTTGCATCGCATGACAAACGGGACGGAGCGGGCAATGTTGCCCACGTCACTCCGTTACGCTCAGTAAGCGTATCGATTCAATTACTGATTGTTGTTGGTCTATACGCGCATGTCTGTAGATAGACTGGGCAGCCCACCCCTCTGTTTCTCGGCGGTAACTTTGACTGAACGTACGTGGTGCGCGCGACGCTTCTTCGGGGACATTGGGTAGCCGTGGGAGGTCGCCATAGGAACCATCGCCGCGCCGGTAGATACACGTCCGGCGCGGGTGGTGGACGTACATCCGGAAGCCTGCGCACGGTCGCGGCCGCGGCCGCGGTGCTGGCCGTCATCGCCGCGAGCTGGGGCGGATACCGCCTCTTCGCGGCTCCCTCGTGTTCGGGCACGGTGCGCCTGACGGTCGCGGCGACGCAGGAGATCGCCCCCGTCGTCAAGAGCACCGCCAGCCAGTGGGTCGACACCAAGCCGAGGTTCAACGGCAAGTGCGTCGCGGTTGACGTGGTCGCGGCGGACTCCGGTGACGTCGCCGCAGCCGTCGCCGGCCAGCACAACTCGGTCCTCGGTGGCATCGGACAGGCGAGCGGCAAGATGAAGGTGCCCGACGTCTGGATCCCCGACTCGTCGCTGTGGCTGCAGCGGCTGCGCGCCACGGGGGGCCAGGACTGGGTGCCGGCTGATACTCCCTCGGTGGGCCGCAGCCCCGTCGTCGTCGCGATGCCCCAGCCGGTGGCGGCCACCCTCGGCTGGCCGGACAAGAAGCTGACCTGGGCCGACCTGCTGTCGAAGGTGACCGCCGACGCCAAGCTGCGCACCGGCATCGTCGACCCCAGCCGCGACGCCTCCGGCACGAGCGGGCTGCTCGCCCTCGCGGCCGCCGCCAACGCCGCCGGCGACGCGACCGGCCAGGCGGCCACGGTCGCCGCGCTCCGGGCGCTCGCCACCGGGAAGGCCACGCTGCGCGACGAACTGGTCGCGCGCTTCCCGCGCGCCACCGACGCCGCCTCGCTGACCAGCAGCCTGAGCGCCGCTCCGCTGTCCGAGCAGGCCGTCATCGCCTACAACCGCACCCAGCCACCCGTGCCGCTGGCGCCGGTCTTCGTCGACCCGGCGCCGCTGCCGCTGGACTACCCGTTCGCCGTCATGCCGGGCATCTCGGGTGACCAGGCCGGCGCGGCGCGTGCGCTGATGGTCACGCTGGCCGGCGACGCCTACCGGGACAAGCTGGCCAAGGCGGGCATCCGCGCCGCCGACGGCAGCGCCGGCGGCGGGTTCACCGCGGCCAAGGGCACGCCCCTGACCCCGTCGCCGGCCGCCAAGCCGGTCGACCCGGCGGTCCTCGACCGCGTGCTCTCCACCTGGTCGGCCGTCACCCTGCCGGGACGGATGCTCACGGTCATCGACATCTCCGGGTCGATGGCCGAGCCCGTACCCACCGCCGGCGGCGCCTCGAAGGAACAGGTCACCGTCGAGGCCGCCCGCAAGGGTCTCGCCCTCTGCGACGACTCCTGGGCGATCGGCCTGTGGGACTTCACGAACCAGGCCGACGGCGCGAACGACTTCAAGGAGGTCGTGCCGATCGGCCTGCTGGCCAACAGTCGGCAGGACCTCGCCAACGGGCTCGGCACCATCCAGCCGAAGCTCAACGGCGGCACGCCGCTCTACAACACCATGCTCGCCGCGTACAAGGCCGTGCAGAACAACTGGGACCCGAGCCGGGTCAACTCGATCGTGCTCTTCACCGACGGCCAGAACGACGACCCGCAGGGTCTGACGCTCGACCAGCTCACGACCGAGCTGAAAAAGATCATGGATCCGAACCGGCCGATCCAGGTCATCGCGATCGGTATCGGCAACCAGGTGAGCGAGAAGGAGTTGCAGACCATCACGAACACGACCGGCGGCGGCACGTTCCTCGCTCCCGACCCGGCCAAGATCGGCGACATCTTCCTGAAGGCGATCGCGCTGCGGTCGGCCGGAACGCGCTGATCCGCGTCTGAGCACATGAGCCGGCGGGCTCGCGGCGACGGCCGTGAGCCCGCCGGCTCGCTGTGTGCCGGGCGGTACCGGCGGATCTTCCGACGACATGTCGCCGCTGCCAGGTACCGTGGCGGGCGTGCGGGCGTGGGAGATCGTGGTGGGTGGCGTCGCGGGTGCGCTCACCTGCTGGTTCATCCTGGTCGGGGCGTTGCTGCTCGGACGGCCCCGCGGGGGCGCGCTGCCGGAAGCGCTACGGCTGCTTCCCGACCTGTTGAGGCTGGTCGGCCGGCTCGCCCGCGATCGCAGCCTGCCCGCGGGGGTACGCGGACGGCTGTTGCTGCTCGGCGGTTACCTGGCGATGCCGTTCGACCTGGTCCCCGACTTCGTGCCGATCGTCGGGTACGCCGACGACGCCGTCATCGTCGCACTCACCCTGCGTTCGGTCGCCCGACGGGCGGGCACCCAGGCCCTGCGCCGGCACTGGCCGGGCACGGACACCGGCTTCGAGGCGCTGTGCCGGCTGGTACGCCTGCCCGCCGACGGCTCGCCACCGCCACCGCCGACCCGGTCCTGGTGGGTCGACGGCGGCCTGCTTGCCGGCTTCATCGGCCTCACCATCGCGCTGTCGGGCGGCGCGTTCCTGGGCGTGGACGTCGGCGTCGACAACTGGTGCCGGGCGCACCGGCCGGCGGCGCTGTACTGGCTGGCCCGCGGTGGCTTCCTGCTCGGCCAGGGGACGCCGCTCGCCGTCGTGGTGTTCGGGCTCGCGGTACTGCTGGGCTGGCGGCGGCGGTCCGTGCGGCCGGTGCTGCCGGTCCTCGCCGCCGAGGTGCTCACCGCCGTCGTCGTGCTGGTACTCAAGACCAGCCTGCACCGGGCGCCACCCAACAACCAGCACCACGTGGCCCACCCCGAGCGCCTGTTCAGCGACCCGCTCAGCCAGTCGTACCCGTCCGGGCACATGGTCGTCGCGATCGTCTGGTACGGGATTCTCGCCCTGCTCCTCGCCGGCCTGCTGGACGTCCGGTGGCGGCGTGCGGTACGGGTGGTGCCGCCGGTCATCCTGCTCGTCGTCACGATCTACCTCAGCTTCCACTGGGTGACCGACTCGGTCGCCGGGCTCATGCTCGGACTGCTGCTCTACCGGCTGCTCGTCCGCGTTTTCCATGATCGCGGAAACTTCTTCGTGCCCTGGCCCGGAAAAGGTTCCGCGATCACGAGGGAGGAGCCAGCCAGGTGCCCGCGCGCATGACGCGTAGCACCCGCAGGTCGTCGTCGAGCACGACGAGGTCGGCCCGCCGCCCGCCCTCCACCGCGCCCACGTCGTGCCGGCCGATCGCGGCGGCCGGCGTGGTGGCCGCCATCCGCGCCGCGTCCACGATCGTCGCGCCGGCGCCGACCGCTCGCCGGAGCGCCCGGTCCATGGTCAGTGTGCTGCCGGCGATCGAGTCGCCGTCGGTCAGGCGGGCCACCCCGTCGCGGACCGTGACGTCCTGGCCACCCAGCTCGTAGGCACCGTCGGGCATGCCCGCGGCTGCCATCGCGTCGGTGATGAGCGCCGCCCGCGCCGGGCCGGTGACCGACGTGGCGAAGGACAGGGTGCCGTCGTGCAGGTGTACGCCGTCGGCGACCAGCTCGCAGGTGACGCTCTCGGCGGCGAGCAGGGCGAACACCGGGCCGGGCTCGCGGTGGTGCGGCGGACGCATCCCGTTGAACACGTGGGTACCCACGGAGGCGCCGGCGGCGATCCCGGCGAGGGTCTGCTCGTACGTGGCGTCGGTGTGCCCGATCGCGGCCACGACGCCGCGGGCGACCAGGAACCGGATGGCCTCCAGCGCGCCCGGCAGCTCCGGGGCGATGGTCACCATGCGCACGGCGCCGCCGCCGGCGTCCAGCAACCGGGACAGCTCGTCGATCGACGGGGGGCGCAGGTGGGCCGGGTTCTGGGCGCCGCAGCGCGGCCGCGACAGGTAGGGGCCCTCGAAGTGGATGCCGGCGATCACACCCTCGGCGACCAGCGGGGCGTACGCGCGTACCGCCGCGAGCATCGGCTCGGGCGGCGAGGTGACCAGGCTCGCCAGCAGGGTCGTGGTGCCGTGGGCCAGGTGGAAGCCGGCCCCGTCCCGTACCTGTTGCGGGTCTCCGGTCGTGAAGGCGTGCCCGCCGCCGCCGTGGGTGTGGATGTCGACGAAGCCGGGCACGATCCAGGCGCCGGGTACGACCTCCGCGTCGCCGTCCGGCCGGTCGGGGCGCACCTCCGCGATCGTGTTTCCGGAGATCCGGACGTGCCCGTGCTCGATCACTCCGTGCGCGGTGACGATCCGCGGGCCGGTGAGCAGGGTCATGCGGGTACTCCGGTGAGCAGGGTCATGCGGGTACTCCGTTGAGGGCGTCGCGGGCGATGAGTCCGGCGCCGAGGCAGCCGGCTTCGTCGCCGAGCGCCGCGCGCATCAGGGCCGGCTCGCGTTGGAATCTGAGCCGCTCCCGCAGGGCGGCGCCAAGGGGGTTGAGCAGGGCGTCACCGGCTTCGGCTAGGCCGCCGCCGACGACCACGGCCTCCGGGTCGAACAGCGTGAGGCCGGTGAGCAGGCCGTCGGCGAGGGCGTCGATCGCCTCGCCCCAGACGCCCGCCGCGGTGGGATCGCCGGCGGCGGCGAGGGCAGCCACCCGGTCGGCGCCGGTCGGCGTCCCGGCGGGTGAGCGCTCGGCGTACCGGCGGGACACGGCGGCGGCGGAGGCGATCGCCTCCAGGCAGCCGCGCAGGCCGCAGCCGCAGGCCGGACCGCCCGGGCGGATGACGACGTGGCCGAGCTCGCCGGCCGCGCCGTGTGCTCCGGCGAAGGCGGTGCCGTCCACGACGTGGGCGGCGGCGATCCCGGTGCCGATCGCGACGAAGAGGACGTGCCGGTAGCCACGGCCGGCGCCCAGCCGGGCTTCGGCGAGGCCGCCGACGCGTACGTCGTGGCCGAGCGCCGTGGGCAGCCCGATCCGCTCGGTGACCAGTTGCCGGAGGGGAACGTCGCGGAAGCCCACGTTCGCCGACCAGGTCGCCACCCCGGCCGCCTCGTCGACAACTCCGGGCACCACGATGCCGATCCCTTCCGGGCGCAGTCCGGTGCGCTCGGCGGTGCGGACCAGCCCTTCGGTGATCTCCAGGATCGTCGTGACGACCGCCTCGGATCCGCGTTCGCGGCCGGTGGCGCGGCGCTCGCTGTGGCGTACCTGTCCGGCGGCGTCGACCAGGGCGCATTTGATGCCGGTGCCCCCGACGTCGAGGGCGACGACCACGTCGTCGGCCATCTCGTACCCCCGTTCGCGCCGCTGCCCGCCACGTTGCGTCGCGCCGTGACAGTGTGCACCCCGGGTTCCCAGTGCTGCCCGGCGACCGGTCTCCACCACCGGCAGGCAACTTTGTTAACAGTGTAGCGTGCGGTCAAGATCACTGATCATTGGCCATGGTATCGGCGAAACGCGCAGGCGCTGCGCTTGTCTCCGGACGTTTCGCGCATTAGTGTGCACAGAACTTCGCAGCACCTGCGCAGAGAGGTGAGTATGGACCGGTACGCGCGTTGGAACGCGCTGCTCGAGCTACTCACCGAGAGCGGCCGGGTCAGTGTGGAGGAGGCCGCCGAGCGGCTGAACGTCTCCCAGGCCACCATCCGGCGGGACTTCGACCAGCTCGCCCAGCAGCAGATGATCACTCGTACCCGCGGCGGCGCCGTCGCCAGCGGGGTCTCCTACGACCTGCCCCTGCGCTACAAGACGGCCAAGCACTCCGCGGAGAAGCAGCGGATCGGCGCCGCGGCGGCCGCCCTCGTGGAGCCCGGCATGGTGGTCGGACTCAACGGCGGCACCACGATGACCGAGGTGGCCCGCGCTCTCGCGGTCCGTCCCGAGCTCGCCGGCAACGCCGACGAAGCCCAGTTCACCGTCGTCACCAACGCCTTGAACATCGCCAACGAACTGCTCGTACGTTCCCGCATGAAGATCGTGGTGACCGGCGGGGTGGTCCGCCCGCAGTCGTTCGAACTGGTCGGCCCGCTCGGTGGCAACCTGCTGCGCGACGTGACCCTGGACGTGGCGCTGCTCGGCGCGGATGCCCTCGACGTGACCCTCGGCGCCGCCGCGCACCACGAGGGCGAAGCGGCGATGAACAGCCTCATGGTCGGCCAGGCCCGGCGTGTGGTCATGGTCGTGGACAGTTCGAAGCTCGGCGGGCACGCCTTCGCCCGCATCTGCCCGATCGACCGGATCGACACGCTGGTCACCGACTCGGGCGCGGATCCGGAGATCCTCCGCGGCTTCGAGCAGGCGGGCGTACACGTCATCGTCGCCTGAGCGGGCGCCGTCAGTACGCTGGAACCCGGTCGCGATACGAGCCGGGAGGCGACGATGGCACCTGCGGAGAACGAGGGCACCCCGCCGCCCGAGTTCGACGGCGAGCCGGCCGACCCGGCGCCCGACTCCGTCGACCAGCCGGAGTCCACAGAGGGCGCCACGGCGGCCGGGCTGACCGACGGCGAGCGCGCGCTGCTCGACTTCGAGAACCAGTGGTGGCGCCAGCCGGGCGCCAAGGAGCAGGCGATCCGCGACCGGTTCGACCTGTCGCCGACCAACTACTACCAGCTGCTCAACGCGCTGCTCGACCGGCCGGCCGCGCTGGCCTACGACCCGGTGCTGGTCAACCGCCTGCGCCGGATCCGGACCGGCGGCCGCTCCGGGCGCGGCGCCTAGCGCGCCGCCTGCTGCTCCGCGTACGCCGCGAGCCACGCCACCTGGTCGGGGTCCAGCGACGGGCGGACCCGTTCGCGGGCGGCGGACACGTGCGCCGCCGTCACCGTGGACGCCTCGAGGGACTCACGCATCGCGGCGAGGGCGGCTTCCCGTATCAGCGCGGCGCAGTCCGCGGCGGAGAAGCCGTCCAGCTTCCGGGCGAGCCGGTCGAGGTTGACGTCGGCGGCGAGCGGGACGTTCTTCGCCGCCGCCCGCAGGATCTCGGCCCGCGCCGCCGCGTCCGGCGGTGGCACGTAGATGAGGCGTTCCAACCGGCCCGGCCGCAGCATGGCGGGGTCGACGAGGTCGGGACGGTTGGTCGCGCCGATGACGATGACGTTGCGCAGGGACTCGACACCGTCCAGTTCGGTGAGGAGGGCTGCCACGACCCGGTCGGTCGTGCCCCCGTCGGTCGCCTGTCCGCGTACCGGTGCGAGCGCGTCCACCTCGTCGAGGAAGACCAGCGTGGGCGCGGCCTCCCGGGCCCGGCGGAACAGCTCGCGGACCGCCCGCTCGCTCTCACCGACCCACTTGGACAGCAGCTCCGCGCCCTTGACCGACAGCACGTTGGCCTTGCCGGTACCGGCAAGGGCCTTGACGAGGAACGTCTTGCCGCAGCCGGGCGGGCCGTAGAGCAGCACGCCGCGGGGCGGCTCCACCCCCAGCCGGGCGAAAGCGTCCGGATAGGACAGTGGCCACAGCACCGACTCGGTGAGGACCTCCTTGACCGCGACCATGTCGCCGACGTCGTCGAGGGTCAGACCGCCGAGCTCCAGCGAGCTCTCCGCCATGGAGGTCGGGCGTACGACCTCCAGCGCGCCGTCGAAGTCGGCCATCGTGACCTGCGGATCGTGCCGGGTCGACTTCTGGCGCAGCGCCGCGCGTACCCCCGCCTCGCGGATCAGCGCCGACAGGTCGGCGGCGACGAAACCGGGCGTACGCCCGGCGATCTCGTCCAGCCGTACGTCGTCGGCCAGCGGCATGCCGCGGGTGAGGACGGCGAGCTGTTCGCGGCGCATGGCGGCGTCCGGCAGCGGTACGCCGATCTCGTGCTCGAGCAGGCCCGGCGACCGCAGGTTAGGGTCGACCGTCTCGGGGTGGCTGGTGGTGCAGACGACGGCGACGCCGTCCCGGAGCAGCCCTCTGATCACCTGTCGGAAGACGGTCGCCAGCGGTCCGGGGGAGGTGCGCGGGGCGAGCGCCTCGACGTCGGCGATCACCAGTACGCCGGGTATCTGGATCTTTCCGGCGACCGACCGCAGTCGGGTGGCCGCGTCGTCGTTGGTCATCGCGGCGAGTTCGGGGGCCCACAGTACGGTGACCTCGGCACCGACGGCGCTGGCCACCGCTTTGACCAGGGTCGACTTGCCGGAGCCGGCGGGGCCGGTGATGAGGACGCCGAGTGAGACGGTGGTGCCGAGCTTGGCGAGCACCTCGCCGTGGTGGAAGCCGAGATCGAGCAGTTCGGCCAGGTCGTGTGCCTGGTTGCGCAGGCCGGGGAGGTCGTCGACGGCCGGAGCGCTGACCGGTGCTGCCGTGGGCGCCCCGACCGTGCCCGGTTCATGGGTGGTCTGGCCGCCTTGCCAGGCGACGACGGTGTCCATGGTGACCAGCGCGGCACCGTCCGGCTCGGCCTCGGTGACGGTGACCAGGGCGCTGGTGAATCCGTACCCGATGGTGTTGGAGAGGCTGCGGCGCGCCGCCTCCAGGAGGCCGCGGACGTTGTTGGCCGGCGCGACGTCCTGCGGCATGAGCGAGACGTTGTCGCCGACGGTGACGACCTTGCCCAGCAGGGCGAGCCGCAGCATCTCGGGGCTGACGGCGGCCTGGATCTCCGCCGGCCCGGTGAGGGTGACGGTACGCGCGGCCCTGGCCGGCGCCGGCGCGACCGTGACCTGGCCGCCGTCGCGGGTGCCGAGGTTGCCGAGGACGAGATCGTCGGCGTACAGCAGTGCGCGGCTCGCGCCGGACTCGGCGAGCGCGGCGATTCCGGCCGTGGTCCGCCGGCCGGTGAGGGTGACCGGGTCGCCCGGGCGCAGGTCGAGGGCCGTGAAGACCTCGGGGTGCAGGCGGACGACACCGCGCCGGGCGTCGAGCGCGGCGGGCCGCAGGTTTGCGGTCAGGGTCAGGGATCGCGGCGCTTCGGTCACGATCACGAGCCTATCGTCGCCGTGCCCTCCCCGGCCCGCACCGCATCGTTGTGGCGTAAGGGAATTGGGGCTGATCGACGCCCGGCGAAGAAATGCGGAAACGTCGATATTCATCGGCTACGAAGTAATTTCGTTCACCGCTGTCGATATCGCGAATCATTACCCCGGAGTAGCTTTATCGGGCCGGGCGTGCGAGGATCATCATCCGTACCGGCTGCGGGATTATCGGCTGCTCGGAGGGGTTCCGTGGCCCCCTGTTCCGGCTAATCTGATCAGGGTCCGCCGGTGACTGAAAGTATGGGTAGCGGTTACCGGGTGGATGATGTCGTGATCCAAACGGGCCTAGATCCGAAATGGGTGTACCACAACGGTCGGATTGCTCCATAAAGTGCGGACAGCACGAAAGGAGCCCCCTCCATGTCTGTGGTCTTCCAGAACTCGCCCCTCGTATGGCTGCCCATCACGGCGTTCCTGATCGCCTGCGCCGCCAACGGCATCGCGTACCTGATCGGGTACGCGCACGGGACGAAGAACGCCAAGATCGACTCTATTCTCAACGCGCAGCGCGCGGAGCGCGAGCAGACCCGCGGACGCCGCCGGCGCACGCGCGAGGACGCGCCGACGCCCGCGATCGCGCGGCACACCTTTCAGTCGCTCCGGCCGACCGCCGGCTACGGCACGGCTGAGACGGCCGTGCTGGACCGCACGCCGGCCGGCGCCGCCGGAGACGACGGCCTCGAACTCGTACCCGCGGGCGACCCGCGCCCGTCGATCCGCGAGCAGCGCCGCGGCCACTAGGACGGTTCCCGGCGGCCCCGCTCCAGGCCGCGCACCGGTGAAAGACCACAGACCGCACGGTCAGCGAGTGCCCCCACACCTCACCGGGTGTGGGGGCACTCGCGTTCCACCGCCGCCACGGTGACCTTTCAGGTTTCTCGCAGCATCCACGCCGTACCGTTGCTGCCATGCCGTCCTCCTCTCCCACGCGGCTACGCCGGGCCCTGCCGCGCGTACGCGTGACCCGGCGCCGGGTGACCGCCGGCGCCGTCGTGCTGGTCGTCCTCGTCGGGCTCGTCGGCTGGGCGGTCTGGCCGGCGCCGGTCACCTACCGCGTCGAGGACCGGATGATCCAGGTCAAGACCGGTCCGGCCGGCGACCGGAGCGTCACGCTCGACACCCGGCTGTACGTGCCCAAGGCCGCAGACGCGGCCCACCCGGTACCGGCGGTGCTGCTGGCACACGGCTTCGGCGGCACCAAGCTCGACTCCGCTTCGGACGCCGAGGCTCTGGCGAGCCGCGGGTACGAGGTCCTGGCGTGGACCGCGGAAGGGTTCGGGCGCTCAACCGGGCAGATCCACCTCGACAGTCCCGACTGGGAGGTCAAGGACGCCAAGGATCTCGTCGACTGGCTCGCGCGACGGCCGGAGGTCAGCAAGGACGGGCCCGCCGACCCCCGGGTCGCGGTCGTCGGCGGCTCGTACGGCGGCGGCCTGTCGCTGCTGCTCGCCGCCTACGACCAGCGCGTGGACGCGATCGTTCCGTCGATCACGTGGAACGACCTGGCCCGGTCCTTCCTCCCCGACGCAGGCGGCGGCGGACCCGCCACCGGCGTGTTCAAGAAGCAGTGGGCGGGGCTGTTCTTCGGCTCGGGCGGCTCGGGCGGCTCGGGCGGCACGCTCGGCGCGGCGGCGGGCGGCGCCCTGGGAGGCGGTACCGGCGCCGGCGCCGGCGTGAGCGGCAGCGCCCAGTGCGGCCGATTCGCGGTCGACGTCTGCCAGGCGTACCTGTCGATGGCCACGACCGGCCGCCCGACCGCCCAGGCGCTCGACCTGCTGCGCCGCTCCAGCCCCGCCAGCGTCATCGACCGGATCAAGGCGCCCACCCTGCTCATCCAGGGCGAGGCCGACTCGCTCTTCCCGCTCTCGGAGGCCGACGCCAACGCCAAGGGCATCGCCGCGAACGGCACGCCGGTACGGGTCGCCTGGTTCACCGGCGGCCACGACGGCGGCCAGGGGCCGCAGTCCGACCAGGACCGGACCAGGTTCCTGACCGCTCAGTGGCTCGACTACTACCTCGCCCGCAAGGGCCCGAAGCCGGGCACCAGCTTCACGTACTCCCGGATCACCGGGATCGACGCGAGCGGTGACGGGCTGGTCGCGGCCGGCTTCGACGTGGCCGACTACCCGGGGACGACCGGCGCCGGACAGGCGCAGGTGCCGGTGGCCGGGCCGGCGCAGCAGATCGCCAACCCACCGAACGGCACCCCGGCGGCCGTGTCCTCGCTCGCCGGCGTGGGCGGCGCGCTCGGCGCCGCCAGCGGCGTGACCCTCGAGGTGCCCGGCCAGCACGCCGACTTCTACTCCGAACCGTTGAGTCGGGCCACCGACGTCACCGGCGCGCCGACGATCCAGGTCGAAGCGGCGTCCCCGACCGGCGAAGCCGTGCTCTTCGTCAAGCTCTACGACATCGACGCGAACGGCCAGGCCACGCTGCCCAACGGCCTCGTCGCTCCGGTACGGCTGACCGGCCTGCCCACGAGCATCGACGGGGCGACCCCGGTGACCGTGACGCTGCCCGCCATCGTGCGCCGCTTCGAGCAGGGGCACCGTCTGCGGATCACGGTGGCAACCTCCGACCAGGCCTACAGCACCCCGGCCACGCCGACGGTCTACACGGTCGCGGTGCGCGGACCGGTCACGCTGCCGTCCGCGCCCGGCACGCCGATCCAGACCCCGTCGGTGATCTGGCGCTACGTCCTCGCCGGGCTCGTCGTGGTCCTCGTGATCGCGGTCGGTGCGGCGGTCATCGTCGGGCGCCGGCGGCTGCGCCGCCGGGTGAAGACCGAGGAAGGGTATGTGCAGACGCCGCTGGTCGTGCGCGGCCTGCGCAAGGAGTACGCGGACGGCTTCGTGGCGGTCAGCAAGGTCGACTTCGTCGTGGCGCGCAACACCGTCGTCGGCCTGCTCGGCCCCAACGGCGCCGGCAAGACGACCACGCTGCGGGTCCTCATGGGGCTGACTTACCCGACAGCCGGCGACGTGCTGGTCTTCGGGCAACCGCTCAAGCCCGGAGCGCCGGTGCTCAGCCGGGTCGGCGCGCTCGTCGAGGGCCCGGGCTTCCTGCCGCACCTGTCCGGGTACGCCAACCTCCAGCTGTACTGGAAGGCCACCGGCCGCCCGGCCGACGAGGCCCGCTTCGACGAGGCCCTCGACATCGCCGGCCTCGGTGACGCGGTCTACCGCAAGGTCAAGACGTACAGCCACGGCATGAAGCAGCGGCTCGCGATCGCGCAGGCGATGCTGGGCCTGCCCGAACTGCTGGTGCTCGACGAGCCGACCGACGGTCTCGACCCGCCGCAGATCGCCGAGATGCGCAGGGTCCTGCGCCGGTACGCCACGGACGGGCGCGCCGTGCTCGTGTCCAGCCATCTGCTCGCCGAGGTCGAGCAGACCTGTACCGACGTGGTGGTCATGCACAAGGGGCAGATCGTCGCGGCCGGGCCGGTGGCCGACATCGTCGGCGACTCGCCGACCGTACAGCTGGACGTGTCCGATGTGGATCTGGCCGGCGAGGTGCTCGGCAAGCTCGGCGTCGTCCGGTCGGTCGCCTCGTCCGGTGCCAACGGGCTGGTCGTCGACCTCGACGGCACACCGCGCGCCGAGGTGGTCGCGGCCCTGGTCAACGCCGGCATCGGGGTGGACCGGGTGGTACCCAGGCGGCGACTGGAGGACGCGTTCCTGGCCCTGGTCGGCGGCGACACGAAAGCGAGCGGTGAACGATGACGGTGATCGAAAGCTACCGACCCACCCGTACCTTCACCTTCGCCACCGAGTTCCGCCGGCAGGCCAGCCGGCGGCGCACCCAGCTCGCGCTCGGGTTCATGGTGGTCCTGCCGTTGATCATTCTGATCGCGTTCGAGCTGCCCAGCAGCGACAACCGGGGCAACGGCGGCCGGCGCGGCAGCTTCTCCAGCCTGGTCGACCTGGCGACCGCCGGCGGGCTGAACTTCGCGCTGTTCACCGTCTTCGTGTCGGCGTCGTTCCTGCTGATCGTCGTGGTCGCGCTGTTCCACGGCGACACCGTGGCCAGCGAGGCGAGCTGGGGGAGTCTGCGGTACCTGCTGGCGATCCCGGTGCCGCGGGGCCGGCTGCTGGGGGTGAAGCTCGCCGTGTCGCTGGCGTACTCCGCGCTCGCGATGGTGCTGCTGCTGGCGACCGCGCTGGCGGCCGGCACCGCCCGGTACGGCTGGCACCCCCTGCGCAGCACGATCGCGGGGGACATCCCGAGCGGTGACGCCCTGCTGCGGTTGCTGGGGATCATGGGGTACCTGGCGGTGAGCCTGCTGGTCGTCGCGGGGCTGGCGTTCCTGCTGTCGGTGACGACCGACGCGCCGCTGGGCGCGGTCGGCGGCGCGGTGCTGCTGCAGATCCTGTCGAGCATCCTCGACCAGATCACGGCGCTCGGCGCGATCCGCAGCTTCCTGCCGAGCCACTTCGCGGAGGCCTGGCTGGGGCTGCTGTCGACGCCGATCCAGACCGACAACCTGGTCCGGGGCTGCATCAGCGGGCTGGCCTACGGCGCGGTCTTCTTCGGTCTCGCCTGGTGGCGCTTCCTGCGCAAGGACGTGGTCAGCTGAGCTGACGCGGTGGGCGCGTGAGCTGACGTTCGGTGACGTCACTCACGCGCCGGTCGTAAGCCGTGGCGGTCACCTGCGCTGATCTCTACACTCGGGAGCACAACTGAATACCTCATCCAGAGGGGCTGAGGGAACGGCCCGTTGAAGCCCCGGCAACCACCACTGACGACTCGATGACGAGGCCGCGCGTGGCAGGTGCCAATTCCGTCCCGGGTGCGATACCGGGAAAGATGAGAGGAAGGCCTCGCATGACGTCGACCGTCGACGCATCCCCGTTCGTCAACTCGCCCGCCCGCGCCCTCGTCTGTCGTGGCTGCGGCGCGGAGTACCCGCTGGCCGCCCAGCACGCGTGTTACGAGTGTTTCGGTCCGCTGGAGGTCGCCTACGACCAGGCGGCGCTCAGGCGCGTGACCCGCGAGGAGATCGAGCGCGGCCCGAACAACATCTGGCGTTACGCCTCGCTGCTGCCGGCCGGTCAGGACCCGTCGACCCGGGTCACGCTCAACCCGGGCTGCACCCCGCTCGTACCGGCGGCGGCGCTCGCCCGTGAGATCGGCCTGCGCGCTCCACTCTGGGTCAAGGACGACTCGGCGAACCCGACGCACTCCTTCAAGGACCGTGTGGTGTCGGTCGCGCTGACCGCCGCCCACGCCCTCGGCTTCGACCGGTACGCCTGCGCGTCGACGGGCAACCTGGCCAACTCGGTCGCCGCGCACGCCGCGCGCGCCGGGGTGCCGTCGATGGTCTTCATCCCGTCGGACCTGGAAGCGGGCAAGGTGGTCACCACGGCCGTGTACGGGGGCGACGTGGTGGCGATCGACGGCTCGTACGACGACGTCAACCGGCTGTGCTCGGAGCTGACCGAGACCGACGAGTTCGAGACGACCGCCTTCGTCAACGTCAACGTCCGGCCGTTCTACGCCGAGGGTTCGCGCACGCTGGGGTACGAGGTCGCCGAGCAGTTGGGTTGGCGGATCCCGGCCCAGGTCGTGATCCCGATGGCCAGCGGTGAGCTGCTGACGAAGGTCGACAAGGCGTTCACCGAGCTGGTCGAGCTGGGGCTGGCCGAGGCGCCGGCCGGTGGCTGGCGGGTGTTCGGCGCGCAGTCCGCCGGCTGCAACCCGATCGCCCTGGCCCTGCACGAGGGGCGCGAGGACATCGTCCCGCAGAAGCCGACCGGCATCGCGAAGTCGCTCAACATCGGGGACCCGGCCGCCGGCGTGTACGCCCTCGAGGCGGTCCGCCGTACGGGCGGCTGGATGGCGTACGCCGACGACGAGGAGATCCGCGACGCGATCCGGCTGCTGGCCCGTACCACGGGTATCTTCGCCGAGACGGCGGGTGGCACGACGGTGGCCGCGCTGCGCAAGCTCGTCGCGGAGGGCCGGCTCGACCCGGAGGCCGAGACGGTGGTGTACAACACCGGCGAGGGGTTGAAGACGCTCGACGCGGTCGCCGACCGGGTGGGGCCGACGTACCGCGTGAAGCCCTCGCTGCGCGCGGTCCGCGAGGCCGGCCTGCTGGGCGGGTGATTTTCCGCTATCTGTACCAGGATGTGACTGGTATCGATGGGTTGAGTGGGATTCTCTGGTCCGTTTAGTCGGCCCTGCCCGCAATATCACTCTTCACGGGGTGCGTTTTGCGTGGACTGGGGCGAATGCGCAGAGTGCTGAGAACATTGCGCGCTGTCGAAGGTCCAGCCATTGGGTCCCTTGACTGCACCCTACGAAACCTGCACGATTCATCTGCGGGAGGACGCATCGCCGCGAGGCCGCCGATCCGTTCGGCCGGCCCGCGAGCCCAGCGCCGGAGGCGTTGTGCGAGCGTCCTCTCGACCATGTGTGGGGGAAATTCGGTCGCGCTGGCGTCCTGGCCGGGTGCACGCTGCCGGGCATGACCGCCGGTACCCGCACCTTCCGCGTCGTCGAGATCGATCCCGCTGACCGCGCCGTCCTCGACGCGTCCTACGAGATTCGACGCGCGGCGGTGGCCCACGACGTTCCCGACCTCCCGCCGCTGTGTCGACACGCGCACGACGCCATGCTCCGGGTGCCGTTGCCGCACTCGGTCCAGTCGGCGTGGCTGATCCACGACGGTGACCGGCCGGTCGGCGTCGCCGCGGTCAGGCTGCCCCAGCTTGACAACCTCGACAACGCGGAGTGCGAGATCTTCGTCCACCCCGACCACCGGCGTCGCGGCGCCGGCCGGGCCCTGTACGAGCAGGTTGTCACCTACGTTCGGGCTGCCGGGCGCAGGCGGCTGATCGCCGATTCGGTCGAGGCGTTGCCGGGCGGGGCTGAACGGCCGGGCTCCGGGACCGGCTTCGCTCGGGCCATGGGCGCGCAGGACGCACTGCGCGACATCCGCCGCCGGCTCGATCTGTCCAGCGTGGACACCGATGGGTACGACCGGCTGCTGGCCGATGCGTGGCGGCGCGCCGACGGGTACTCGCTGGTGCGGTGGCGGGAGCGTACCCCGGAGGAGCACCTGGCCGACGTCGCCTATCTCGAGAGCAGGCTGATGTCCGACGCTCCGATGGGCGACCTTGCGGTGGAGCCGCAGAAGATCGATGCCGAGCGGCGACGCTCGATCGACGAGACCCGGATCGCCTACGGTCGCGGGTCCTACAACACCGGCGTACGCCACGACGCGACCGGCCGGATCGTCGCCTGGACGCAGCTCGGCACGGAGTACTCGGTCCACGACCACGCCTGGCAGAACATCACGCTGGTCGACCCGCCGCACCGGGGTCACCGGCTCGGCACGATCGTGAAGATCGCCAACCTCCGGTACGCGCTGGAGAACGAGCCCGCCCTGCGCTTCATCGATACGTGGAACGCCGCGGCCAACGACCACATGATCTCGATCAACGAGACGCTCGGGTTCCGTCCGGTGGACGCGCTCGTCAACTGGCAGCAGGAGGTGCGTCGCGGCTGACGTCGTCGTAGTAGGCGAGGAAGACCGAGTACGCCCGGCCGTCCGGGCTGTGCGGCCGGTCGGCGTACTCGTCCAGGATCGCGCCGATCCGCTCGCGCAGTTCGCGGAACTCGTCCTCGGTGAGCCGCAGCCCCAGGCGGGTCATGTCGACCTGATCGAGGTCCACCAGCCGGGCTTCGGCGAGGAAAGCGCCGAGCATCGCCTCGCCGCGTCCCGGTGCCGCGGCGTCGTGCACGGCGACGGTCCAGGACTTTCCGGTCGCGAGGTACGGCACCTCGCGGGAGCCCCGGGTGCCTCGACGGGCCGGCTCTGCGTCGAGAAACCCCGTGTCGACGAGCGTACGTACATGGTGGAGCGTGGTCGCGGGGTTGGCGCCGAGCCGGTCGGCGATCTCCTTGTTGGTCAGCGCCCGGTCCAGGCAGAGCCGCAGGATGCGTAGCCGCACCGCGGAGGCCAGCGCCTTCGCCTCCGCCTCGGTGGCCGGTCGCCGGTTCCCCATGCGGTCGCAGCGTACGCGTAACTGGTTGACTTTTCCCAATCAGTCAATGAGGCTGCCACCATGAAGCTCGGCCTGCTCCGCGAGCACGACTTCCGGCAGCTGTTCGTGGCCGACACGATCAGCCAGCTCGGTTCGCAGGTCAGCATCCTCGCGCTGCCCCTGGTCGCGGTGCTCGCGCTGCGCGCCGACGCGTTCGAGGTCGGTCTGCTCACCGCGTGCGAGTCGGCGGCGTTCCTGCTGGTGGGGCTGCCCGCCGGTGCCTGGGTGGACCGGATGCGCCGGCGCAACGTGCTCATCACCGGTGATCTCGGTCGAGCCGTCGTGCTGGGCTCCGTGCCGGTCGCCTGGTGGCTCGGCCTGCTCACCCTGCCGCAGTTGTACGCCGTCGCGCTGGTCAACGGCGTGCTCACCGTCTTCTTCGACGTGGCGTACCAGAGCTTTCTGCCGCACCTGGTCGGCCGCGCCCATCTCGTGGAGGGCAACGCCAAGCTCGAAGCGGTCCGCGGCGTCAACCAGATCGCCGGGCCGACGGTGGCCGGCCTCGTCATCCAGTGGCTGACCGCCCCGGTCGCGGTGACCGTCGACGCGGTGAGCTTCGCGGGCTCGGCGCTGTTCGTCGGACTGATCCGCAAGCGCGAGCCGCGCCCGGCCCGTGGACCGGACGCCCACCTCGGCCGGGAGATCGCCGAAGGGCTGCGGTTCGTGCTCGGCAACCGGCTGCTGCGCGCGATCGCGATGTGTACGGGCTCGTTCAACTTCTTCTCGACGATCACCTGGTCGATGGTCGTGGTACTGCTGGCCCGCGACCTGAGGCTGTCCGCCGGCACGATCGGCGTGTTCTTCTCGTTCGGCGCGGTCGGCGGCCTGGTCGGCGCGCTGACCGCCACCCGCATCGCCACCCGGATCGGCCAGGGGCCGGCGATCTGGCTGCCGGTCGCGGTCGGCGGACTGTTCGGGCTCCTGGTCCCGACGGCCCAGCGCGGCTGGCTGCTCCTGCCCGCCGCCTGCGGGATGCTGATGTCCGGGTTCGGGGCCGTCGTCTACAACGTCACCCAGGTCAGCTTCCGGCAGGGGCTGACGCCCGAGCGCCTGCTCGGCCGGATGAACGCGACCATGCGCTTCCTCGTCTGGGGCACCATGCCGATCGGTGGCCTCGTCGGCGGGGCGCTGGGGAGCTACCTCGGGGTCCGGCCGGCCCTGTGGGTGGCGGCGATCGGCGGGATGTTGACGTTCCTGCCGGTCTTCGGATCGCCGCTGCGCACCATGCGCGAGCTTCCGGCTGGCCGTGCCGCGGGCGCCGGCCGTCCCGATGGCGAGGAGCCGGCGCCCGCGACCGCCGACGCCGGAGGCGCGCCCTAGCGGATCCCCGTCAGGTGTGAAGCGGGGAGCGGAGAACCCGAGATCATGGTGCAAGATGACGGGTGAGCGAGCGCGGAGAGTGAGTTCGCGAGCTTGCGAGCGGATGTGCCCCACGACGGCACGAAAGCGGAGCGGGAGTAACGGTATGGGCAACCCTCATCCCCTGTACGACAAGCACGTCGCCACCCTCGACCGGGCGCTCACGGCGATCCGGGAGCGTGGCTACTGGTCTGCGTTCAACGAGTCACCCAGCCCTCGCGTGCACGGCGAGGAGGCGGCGCCGCGCGGCACGGCCGCCTTCGAGTCCTACCTCGGTACGGAGTTCCCTCTCGACCAGCCGGGCACCACCGGGTGGGCGGGCGGCGAGCAGAGCCCCTTCGGGGTACGGCTCGACGTCCGGTATCCGCACGCCGACGTGGACGCGCTGCTGGTCGCCGCGGCCGCCGCCATGCCCGGCTGGCGGGACGCCGGCCCGCAGACCCGGGTCGGGGTCTGCCTGGAGATCCTCACCCGGCTCCAGGAGAACATCTTCGAGTTGGCCAACGCGGTGCAGTTCACCAGCGGACAGGCGTTCGTCATGGCGTTCCAGGCCGGCGGCGCGCACGCGCTCGACCGGGCCCTCGAGGCGCTGGCCTACGGGTACGCCGAGATGACCCGCACGCCCGCCGAGGCGCTCTGGGAGAAGCCGGCAGGCAAGGGCGAGCCGCTTCGAATGAACAAAACCTGGCACGTGGTGCCGCGCGGGATCGCGCTGGTCATCGGGTGCAACACGTTCCCCACCTGGAACTCGTACCCCGGCCTGTTCGCCTCGCTGGTCACCGGCAACGCCGTGGTGGTCAAGCCGCACCCGCGCGCGGTCCTGCCGCTCGCGATCACCGTGAAGTACGCGCGCGAGGTGCTGGCCGAGGCCGGCTTCGACCCCAACCTGGTGACGCTCGCGGCCGAGGAGCCGGGCGAGGGGCTGGCGAGCGTCCTGGCGCTGCGGCCCGAGGTCAGGATCGTCGACTTCACCGGATCAACTGAGTACGGCGACTGGCTGGAGGCGAACGCCCGGCAGGCCGCGGTGTACACGGAGAAGGCCGGCGTCAACACGATCATCATCGACTCCACCGACAATTTTGCCGGGATGTGCGCAAACATCGCGTTCTCGCTGGTTCTCTACAGCGGACAGATGTGTACGGCCCCGCAGAACATCCTGGTGCCCCGCGACGGCATTGCGACCGAGGCCGGTCACAAGAGCTTCGACGAGGTCGCCAGCGGGATCGCGGCGGCGGTCGGCAAGCTGACCGGCGACCCGGCGCGGGCGGTGGAGCTGACCGGCGCGATCGTCAACGACGGCGTGCTGGAGCGGCTGGAGCGCGTTCGCGACCTGGGCGAGATCCTGCTCGACTCGCAGGCCGTCACCCATCCGGCATTCGCCGACGCGGTCGTACGTACGCCGCTGATCCTGAAGCTCGATGCGGACCGTGAGCAGGTGTATGGCAATGAGTGGTTCGGGCCTATCTCGTTCGTTATCGCCACGGACTCCACCGCGCATAGTCTCGATATCTTCCGGCGCACCGTCGGACGCCGGGGTGCGCTGACCGCCTCGATCTACTCCCGTGACGACAAGGTGCTCGACGAGGCGGAGTGGGCCGCGCTGGATGTCGGGGTGCACGTTTCGGCAAATCTGACCGGCGGTGTTTTCGTCAACCAGTCAGCCGCGTTCTCGGACTTCCATGGCAGCGGCGCCAACGCCGCCGCGAACGCCGCGCTTACCGATGGGGCGTACGTGGCCAGTCGTTTCCGTGTAGTGCAGTCGCGGCGGCATGTCTGAGGCCGCTACGCTATCACTAATAGACATAGGTCTATCACTCGGTGACGCTTAGACTACCCGCCAATTCCGTTCTCTAACTGAAAACGGCTGAGATGATCGCGAATCTCAAGGTTGGCTCAGCTGTCCGATTTGGGGCTGTACGGCGTCGGCCGACCTCGTGTAGCGTGCGTGTTCGGTCGTCGTTCGTCGTCGGTGTCCAATGGGGGCACATCGAGGCACCGACGACTCCGGCATCGCGACCGCGACGTCGGGGGTTGGCAAGACTAAGCAATACCGAAGTGAGGAAGTGCACCGTGGCACAGGGCACCGTCAAGTGGTTCAACAGCGAGAAGGGCTACGGCTTCATTGCCGTCGACGGGGGGCAGGACGTTTTCGTCCACTTCTCGGCGATCCAGATGGACGGCTACAAGACGCTGGAGGACGGTCAGCGCGTCGAGTTCGAGATCGCCCAGGGCAACAAGGGCCCTCAGGCGGAGAACGTCCGGCTCGCCTCCTGACCACAACTCCAGACTCGCACCACTTCTAGGACACCGTTCCTCTGTCGGGGAGCGGTGTCCTCTGTTTCGTGCCGTCGAGCCTCTGTGTCACCGCGCCCCATTGTCGGTGGTCGTGCAGAAGGTTCTTGGCCGCCACTCTTTGTGATCCGTTTCTCGATCGTGCGTCGCCGTCAGAAATCTGATCACGCAGGTTCTGGCGGAAAGTTGTGCTTTCTATGGGAGCTAACGCCGCAGCTTCTGGGAAGTTGCGGCCTATGTGGGTGGAATTCGGCGGCCGTGGTCGCCGGATGATCTCTGCGTGCGGCGGCCCGGCGGGGATTCCGGGTGGCGGCCGGCGCCGGGGAGCGCTGTCGGCGGTGGGGTCCGGAGCACCCTCCTCGTCACGCACCGTTTGCTTGCACTCTCGGGTGGGGAGTGCTAAACAAGTCACTGGCACTCGAAAGTGGTGAGTGCCAAAGGTCGGGGTCGGTGGGGTCACCGGCCGTGGCCGGGCCGTCCGGCGGGCAACAAGATGCCGGACGGGCCGGGGGCGGCAGGGGACCGGTCGTCGCGGGCTATCCGGTCCGGCCTACGTGGGTCCACCCAGCAACCGCTGGATGGACCGCCGAAGGTGCGTACGCAGCGGAGCGCCACTGGGCAACGCCAGGGCGAGCCGTGACTGTGTCCAGGAGGACAACGCCGAATGGCCAAAACTATTGCGTTCGAGGAAGAGGCGCGCCGCGGTCTTGAGCGGGGCATGAACATCCTCGCCGACGCCGTGAAGGTGACGCTTGGCCCGAAGGGCCGCAATGTCGTCCTCGAGAAGAAGTGGGGCGCTCCCACGATCACCAACGACGGTGTGAGCATCGCCAAGGAGATCGAACTCGAGGACCCGTACGAGAAGATCGGCGCTGAGCTGGTCAAGGAGGTCGCCAAGAAGACCGACGACGTGGCCGGTGACGGCACGACGACGGCGACCGTCCTGGCCCAGGCGCTGGTCCGCGAGGGCCTGCGCAACGTCGCGGCCGGCGCGAACCCGATGGCCCTGAAGCGGGGCATCGAGTCCGCCGTCTCCGCCGTGGCCGAAGAGCTGGCCAAGATCGCAAAGGACGTCGAGACCAAGGAGCAGATCGCGTCCACCGCGTCGATCTCCGCCGGTGACCCCACCGTTGGTGAGATCATCGCCGAGGCGATGGACAAGGTCGGCAAGGAAGGCGTCATCACCGTCGAGGAGAGCAACACCTTCGGCCTCGAGCTCGAGCTCACCGAGGGCATGCGCTTCGACAAGGGCTACATCTCGCCGTACTTCTGGACCGACCCGGAGCGGATGGAGGCCGTCCTCGACGACCCCTACATCCTGGTCTACAACGGCAAGATCTCGTCGGTGAAGGACCTGCTCCCGCTGCTGGAGAAGGTCATGCAGTCGGGCAAGCCGCTGGCGATCATCGCCGAGGACGTCGAGGGCGAGGCCCTGGCCACCCTGGTCGTCAACAAGGTGCGCGGCACCTTCAAGTCCGTCGCCGTGAAGGCCCCGGGCTTCGGTGACCGCCGCAAGGCCATGCTCGGCGACATCGCCGTGCTGACCGGCGGCCAGGTCATCAGCGAGGAGATCGGCCTGAAGCTGGAGAGCGCCACGCTCGACATGCTGGGCCGGGCCCGCAAGGTCGTCGTCACCAAGGACGAGACCACGATCGTCGACGGTGCCGGTGACGCCGACCAGATCCAGGGTCGGGTCAACCAGATCCGTGCCGAGATCGAGAAGAGCGACTCCGACTACGACCGCGAGAAGCTGCAGGAGCGCCTGGCCAAGCTGGCCGGCGGCGTCGCGGTCATCAAGGTCGGCGCGGCCACCGAGGTCGAGCTCAAGGAGCGTAAGCACCGCATCGAGGACGCCGTGCGCAACGCGAAGGCGGCCGTCGAGGAGGGCATCGTTCCCGGTGGTGGCGTCGCGCTGGTCCAGGCCGGCAAGACCGCGTTCGACAAGCTGGAGCTCAACGCCGACGAGGCGACCGGCGCTCAGATCGTCCGCCTCGCGCTGGACGCTCCGCTGCGCCAGATCGCGGCCAACGCCGGCCTCGAGGGTGGCGTCGTGGTCGAGAAGGTGCGCAACCTGCCGGTTGGGCACGGCCTCGACGCGGCGAGCGGCGAGTACGTCGACATGCTGGCCGCCGGCATCATCGACCCGGCCAAGGTGACCCGCTCGGCGCTGCAGAACGCGTCGTCGATCGCGGCCCTGTTCCTGACCACCGAGGCTGTGGTCGCGGACAAGCCGGAGAAGGAGAAGGCCCCGGCGGGTGCGCCCGGCGGCGGCGACATGGACTTCTGAGAAGTCTTCAGCAAGCAGAGGGGGCGGGTCGCGCAGCGGCCCGCCCCCTCTGCTTGCGCCGTTCATGATCCTGGAGGATTTTCCGTGTCAGAGCACGGAAAATCCTCCAGGATCATGGGGAGTCGGGGGAGGTAGGTGTCTCGGGCTCCGTCACCATCTCGCTCAGCGATGACGTCGTCGGGTTCTTCTCGCCGCCGCGGTAGGTCGACCGGTCGGCCACGTCGATGACGTCCGGCACGCTGGAGCCGCTCGGTACAGCGGCGTCCCGGCGACTGCCGGCGACACCCGATTCGCCGGTCGCCCGTTGCCGGCTCGGATCACGCGGTTCAGTCATGCGGGTGTCATACCCGCCTGGCCGGTAACGTACCCGAAGGTGAGCGAGCTGATCTTTGACGGACATAACGACCTGGCCTGGCAGCTGCGCCTGCGGGTCCGCTACGACTTCGACGCCCTCGACATAGCGACCGACCAGTCGGCCTCTGGCCTGCACACCGACCTGCCCCGGCTGCGGGCCGGTGGCGTCGGCGCACAGTACTGGTCGGTGTTCGTCCCGTGCGACCTCGCCGGCCACGACGCTGTGTCGGCGACTCTCGAGCAGGTCGACGCCGTCCGGCGGCTCGTCGCGCGCCACCCCGAGCACCTCGCGCTGGCCACGACCGCCGACGAGGTCGAGCGCGCGCGTAGCGAAGGGCGCATCGCGTCGCTGCTCGGCGCCGAGGGCGGCCACTCGATCAACTGCTCGCTGGGCACGCTGCGGATGCTGTACGAGCTGGAGGTCCGGTACCTGACGCTCACCCACACACGCAACACCCCGTGGGCCGACAGCGCCACCGACGAGGCGAGCGTCGGCGGCCTGTCGCCGTTCGGCCACGAGGTGGTACGCGAGATGAACCGCCTCGGGATGCTCGTCGACCTCTCGCACGTGGCGCCGGCCACCATGCACGCCGCGCTGGACACGTCGCTCGCGCCGGCCTTCTTCTCGCACTCGTCGGCGCGGGCGGTGTGCGACCACCCCCGCAACGTCCCCGACGACGTGCTGACCCGGGTCCGGGACAGCGACGGCGTCGTGATGGTGACCTTCGTTCCCTGGTTCGTCAACACCGAGTGTCGCGACTGGATGGTCGCCGAGCAGCGGCTGCGGGACACGTACCCGGACGAGGGTCCGGACTGGGAGGCGGCCCACGCGAAGTGGCTGCGGGCCAACCCGTGGCCGGCGTGCACCGTCGCGGACGTCGCCGACCACGTCGAGCACGTACGCGAGGTGGCCGGCGTCGACCACGTCGGGCTGGGCGGCGACTTCGACGGCTGCGAGACCATGCCGGACGGGCTGGCCGACGTGTCGGCCTACCCGGCGCTGCTGGCCGAACTGGCCGACCGGGGCTGGTCGGAGGCGGAGCTGGCCAGGCTCGCCTGGCACAACGCCCTCCGCGTACTCCGGGAGACCGAGTCGGTGGCCGCGGCGGTCCGCCGGGAGCGCGGGCCGTCGGTCGCCACGATCGACGAGCCGGACACGGCGGCGGACTGAGTCAGCCCTGCGCCCGGGCCAGCTCGACCGCCCGGTACGCGTCGACCAGGCCGGCGCCGATCAGGTCGGACCGGCCATCACAGGACCCGACGGGGGCGGTCGCCGGCTTCGTCGTGGCCCGCAGGATCTCCCGCGTCCGCGGGATGTCGCCGACCAGTCGCGGGTTGGCCGACCACATCAACGCCACCACTCCGGCCACATGCGGGGTGGCCATGGAGGTACCGCTCTCCCGGCCGTACCCGCCGCCGGGCAGCGCCGACAGCACGTCGACCCCCGGTGCGACGAGGTCGGGCTTGGCGGCGCCGGTGGGCGTGGGTCCCCGGCTGGAGAAGTCGGCCAGCCGGCCGGCGGCGTCGACCGCCCCGACGGTCTCGGTGCCCGGATAGGGCGCCGGGGGATCGGTCACCGACCGGCAGGACGGCCCTGAGTTGCCGGCGGCGGCCACCACGAAGATGCCGGCCGCGGTCAGGGCGTCGACGGCGGGCCGCAGGGCGCTGAGGTCGCACCCCTCCATCCGGGTGCATCCCCACGAGTTGGTGAGGATCTGGGGCGCCCGCTCGGGCCGACCGTCGCGCAGCGGGTCGCCGCCGTACGGGAACGGGGCGAGCATGAACTGCAGGCAGTCCAGGTACCGGGCGGGGTTGCCCAGGTTGCGTTCCAGGTTGACGCAGGCCACCCACTGCGCGCCGGGCGCCACCCCGACGTCGTGCCCGCCGACCGCGGTGGCGAGCGTGTGCGTGCCGTGCCCGCCGTGGTCGACGGGCGTGCGGGTGTGGGCCCAGGGGTCGTACCACGAGTCGTCGCCGCCCCGGAACCGGCCGGCCAGGGCCGGATGGCTGCCGTCGACGCCGGAGTCGGAGGTGCCCACGACGACCCCGGCGCCGGTGACGCCGAACTCCCGCCACACCCGGTCGGCGCCGATCAGCCGCAGGTTCCAATGCGGACCGGTCGGCGCCGGGCTGCTGCCACGCATGGGCGGGGGAAGCTCCGGGATCGGGCGCAGCCGGGGGCTGTCGAGGACCCGGCTGACGTCCGGGCGGGTGAGCAGCCAGTCGCGTACCGCCTCGCCGCCGTCCACCTCCAGGGCGTCGACGAGGTAGTACGGCGTGTAGCCGATGTGCAGCCGGCGCAGGTCGCCCCGCAGCGACGCCTGGGACCGGTCCGCGGTGTCGACCAGCCTGCGATAGGTGGCCCGCAGTCGCTCGTCGCGGTCGCCGATGGCGTCGAGCCCGGACAGGTCGGCCTGGGTCCGCAGCACCACGAAGAGCCGGTCGGGGTAGCTGCCGGGCCGACCGACGCCTGCGTAGACGGCCATCCCGGCGATCGCGACGACGCCGGTGACGACGCCCGCGAGCCACCGGCGGGGTGCCGCGCCACGGCCCCAGCTCAGCGCGTACCCGAGGCCGGTGAGCAGCCCGACGGCCAGCGACCCGGCGGCGGCGGTCAGGATCCACCGTGGCGCGTCGGACGGGCCGAGCACGAGGGTCGTCTCCTGGGGGTCGGCGAGGGCGAGCGGGCCGGCGGCCGCGGCCGAGACCAGCCATCCGACCGGCCGAGGGCCGGAGAGGCGGTACAGGCTCGCGGCGGGGAAGCCGAGCGGCGCGACGACGAGCAGTTCGGCCAGGGCGATGCCGGATGCCCCGGTGCCGGCGGCGAGCGCGGCCAGCGCGACCCCCGCGACGAGGCCGCCCACGCCGACCCGCAGCCAGGCCGAGCCGTGCCGGGTCAGCAGGCCGTCCACCACCGTGGCGGCGAGGAACCCGACTGCTATGGCGGCCACGACGGCCAGCAGCGTCTCGACCACGCCGCCGAGCGCGCCGACCGCCAGCCATGGCAGCAGCGCGGCGAGCCCGGCGGCGAGGCCGAGCAGGTCGGCGCCGCGTTGACGGGTGTCCGTCGCGGCGGTCCGGTGCCGGTCGAGCAGCCGCAGCGCGCCCGCCGCCACGGCCGCCACCACGGCGAGGAGCAGCAGGTACAGCTCATGCCGGGAGACTCCGACCGCGGCGCGGGCGAGGCCCAGCGCGGTCCCCGCGACGACAGCACGTGCCCACAGCCGCCCGGCCGCCCGTGCGCCAGGCATCCGTGGCACGACCGCCAGCAGCACCGCGGGTACGAACGCGAGCAGCCCGGACCCCAGGCTGCTGGCCAGCCACCCCCAGCGGGGCAGGTCGCGCCCGGCGAGGACCGCGTACAGCTGCTCGGCGCCCCAGGCGATCACCTGGCCGCCGGTGACGGTGGCAAGCACCCACAGGCCGACGAGTACCGCGAGCAGCACGGTGACCGGGGCCCGCCAGCCGTCCGCCGGGCGGGCGGCTGGCGGCTGTGGCGGCCGGTCCGCGGGCGGCGGCTGTGGCGGCCGGTCCGCGGGCGGCGGCTGTGGCGGCCGGTCCGCGGGCGGCGGCTGCGGCGGCCGGTCCGCGGGCGGCGGCTGTGGCGGCCGGTCCGCGGGCGGCGGCTGTGAACGCTCACCGTCGCCGGGTGGCGGCTCCAGCACGGACATGAGTCAAACGGTACGGTCTGCCGGGTTCGGCGACGGTACCGGTGACGGTGGTCGGGCCCGGCAAACACCTGCACCCGGAATTTGCAAAACAATGAGCCGTTCGCCGTCGAGCCGGTACGTCGAGCGGGATTGTTCGGCCGGTACGACGACATCGGCGTGTCCCGCTGCGCGCGGAATTTGCTATGAACGTCGTTCGCCGTTTCGTCTAAAGGCCTTTAGCGATTCGTCGAGGTCTAAGCGACAGCAAACATGAGTTTCCACACTACCGCGGGGTAACCGCACCGGTCCGGGAGTTACGGTGGAGTACGTGCGCAGAGATCCTCAGGCGTCCCGTTTCGGGGCCGGACAGCTCTCGTCCGACCGGCGCGCCACCGACCTGGCAAGGCTGAAGACCGAGCAGTTCGACGTGGTGGTCATCGGCGGCGGCGTCACCGGCGCCGGGGCGGCCCTCGACGCCGCCTCCCGCGGCCTGACGGTGGCGTTGATCGAGGCCCGGGATCTGGCCTCCGGCACGTCCAGCCGATCGTCCAAGCTGATCCACGGTGGCCTGCGCTACCTCGAGCAGTTCGAGTTCGGCCTGGTCCACGAGGCGTTGCGGGAGCGCGGCCTGCTGACCACCCGGCTCGCGCCGCACCTGGTGCGGCCGGTGCCGTTCCTGGTGCCGCTGACCGCGCCGGCCGGCCCCACCGGAGTGCCGCAACGGATCTGGCACCGGGCGTACTACGGCGCCGGCGTCGCGCTCTACGACGCGTTCGCCAGCGCGTCGGGGCTCGCCGGCCGGCTCCTGCGCGGCCAGCCCACCCGCGGCATGCCGCTGCACCGGCACCTGTCGCGCACCGCTGCCCGCCGGCTGTTCCCCAGCCTGCGCGAGGACGCGGTGACCGGCGCGATCGAGTACTACGACGGCCAGGTCGATGACGCGCGCTTCGTGGTCACCCTGGCGCGTACCGCGGCCAGCCTCGGCGCCGCCGTCGTCACCAGCGCGCGCGTCGGCGGCATCCTGCGCTCGGCGCGGGAGGTGACCGGGGTGCGGGTCACCGATCTGGAGAGCGGCGAGGAGATCGAGGTGCGGGCCCGCACCGTCGTCTCGGCCACCGGAGTGTGGAGCGACGACATCTCCGAACTGCTCGCCGGGGACAACCAGCCCGCCGAGTACACCGGCCTGCGGGTGCGCGCCAGCAAGGGCGTACACCTCGTCGTGCCGCGTTCGGCCATCACCGGTGACTCCGGCCTGATCCTGCGTACCGCGTCGTCGGTGCTGTTCGTCATCCCGTGGGGCGGGCACTGGATCATCGGCACGACCGACACCGACTGGAACCTCGACCGGGCGCATCCGGCCGCGTCCGCCAGCGACATCTCCTACCTGTTGGAGCAGGTCAATCAGGTGCTCGACCGCCCGTTGACACCTGAGGACATCGAGGGCGTGTACGCGGGCCTGCGTCCGCTGCTGTCCGCCGAGGCCCGCCACCGGGTCGGTCCGCACACCCGCGACGAGCAGACCTCGTCGCTGTCGCGCGAGCACGCGGTGGTGGAGCCGATGCTCGGTCTGATGCTGGTGGCCGGCGGCAAGTACACCACGTACCGGGTGATGGCCGCCGACGTCATCGACCATGCCGCCCGCCGGCTGGGTGGCCTGCGCCGGCACGGCGGTCGGGTGTCGGCCTCCCGCACGTACGACCTGCCGCTGCTGGGGGCCGACGGGTACCAGCACATGTGGACCAACCGAGCCGACGTGGCGCGCCGGCACGGGGTGCCGGTCGGCGTGGTCGAGCACCTGCTGGAGCGGTACGGGACGCTGTCGAACCAGCTGCTGACGCTGGTGTCGGAGGACCCGACGCTGGCCCGACCGCTCGTCGGTGCTCCCGAGTACCTCGCCGCGGAGATCGCGTACGCGGCTCTCGCCGAGGGTGCGCTGCACCTGGAGGACGTGCTCACGCGCCGTACCCGGATCTCCATCGAGACCACGCACCGCGGTGTGGACAGCGTCGAGGACGCCGCGCTGATCATGGGCCAGGTGCTCGGCTGGGACGAGCCGAGGCGGCGGCGCGAGGTCGACCACTACCTGGCGCGGGTCGCGGCCGAGCGGGAGTCGCAGCGGATGCCCGACGACGTCGCGGCGGATGCCGCCCGACTGGGCGCGCCCGATCCGCGCGGCTACGCGCCCGCCTGAGGCCTCTCTGCGATCTTGGACAGCTGGACCGGCTATCGGCGGCGACTGGTCTGGGCCGCCCGGCGGAGCCTGCGGGCCAGACTGGTCTAGGTGTCCAAGATCCCGTCCCCAAGGGAAGTGATGATCTACATCGACCCGCCGCGCTGGCCGGCTCGTGGGCGGCTGTGGTCACACCTGGTCAGCGACGTTTCCTTCGCTGAACTGCACGCGTTCGCCGAGATCCTCGGTGCGCCCCGGCGGGCGTTCGAGCGTGACCATTACGATCTCCCGGCCGACCGGGCACGGTTGGCTGTCTGGCTGGGTGCGACGGTCGTACCGAGCCGTGAGATCGTTCAGCGGCTCTACGCAGCCGGCCTGCGTCGACGGAAAGCGCCCCCGGTGGAGCGCCGGCCGTAGGGCACGGCTGGTGGTGCGGTGGAGCGGCTCAGCCGACGGCTCCGCGCGCCTCGCCGATCGCCGACAGGACCCGCGTCGGTACGAGCGAGGTCTGCCGCCGGATCGCCCGGCGGGGGCGGCGGGCGAACGCGATCGCCTGCCGGTAGACGCGCTCGTACCGGCGCGCCATCCGCTGGGCCCCGAATGCGGTACGGGCGTGCGCCACGCAGTCGTCGGGGTCCAGTTCGCCCACCCGTTCCAGGGCCTCGGGCAGGTCGGACGCGTCGTCGCAGATGAAGCCGGTGGTTCCGGGCCGGACGATCTCCGGTACCGACCCGCGTCGCGTCGCCACGACGGGCGTGCCCGACGCCATCGCCTCGATCATCACCATGCCGAAGGGCTCGTGCCAGCGGATCGGCATGAGCAGGCAGCGCGCCTCGGTGAGCAGGCGGTTGGTGGTCGACCGGTCGCCGTTGACGACCAGTTCGATGTCTTCGCCGAGCATGGGGAGGATGACCTCGTCGAGGTACCGCTTCTCGCCGGGCTCGTTGCACTTGCCGGCGAGCACCAGCGGCAGCCCCGCCTTCCGGCACGCCTCGATCGCGAGGTCAGGGCCCTTGTCGGGGGAGAAGCGGGCGAGCCAGAGTACCGGCCCGTCGCTGGTGTGTGCCGCGACGAACTGGTCGGCGTCGATGGCGTTGTGGATCGTGGCTGCCCAGCGCAGCTCCGGCCGCTGGCGTCGCTGCGAGTCCGAGATCGCCACCGGGTGGATGTGGTCGCCGAGTGCGACGTAGTAGTCGCCGAGCTCGCCGTCGGCCGGGCCGTGCACCGTGACCACGGTGGGCGCGTTGCGGTGACCCGCGGTCAGCGGGCCCGACAGGGAGTGGTCGTGGATGACGTCAAACTGGGTATCGGCCAGTAACTGGGTGACGCGGGCGGCATGGAGCACTTCGGGCATCGCCTCGCCGAGGTGTTCGTACTGAGGCTCGGCGACGGTGCTCACGAAGCGCGCCCTGGTGCCGGTCCGTTGCCCCGCACCGAACATCGTGACCTCGTGGCCTCGGGCGCACAGGGCGTCCACAAGCGCGGAGCAGATCAGTTCGATGCCTCCGTACCCGCTCGGGGGCAGCTCATACCACGGCGGAACAACCATTGCGATTCTGAGCGGGGAAGTAGGGTCTTTATGGTCACCCTCAGTCGGAATCACTATCTGGCCCCTTCCGGTTGTGTCATCACTCGCCGGGTACGTCACCCGAGGCGAGGTAGAGACCCTGAGCCGACGGCCGACTACCCCTTCTCTGCCGAATCGAACATCCCGGGCCATTTCTGGGTGATGAATCGTCAGCTTTGAACAAAGTGGACGAAATTTGGAGATTTGGTGAAGCTTCCGCAGGTCAACATCCTCGAAGGCATTACATTCGTCGTCAGTGATATGCATGGCGACATCGAACCGGATCCTGACGAGCCCACCGGCCTGTTCTACCGCGACATGCGCCACCTCTCGCGCTGGCAGGCGAGGCTCAACGGCAACCAGTTGGACGCGCTCTCCGGTGAGGCCGTCGAGTACGACGAGGCGGTGTTCTTCCTCGTCGAGCCGACCGGAACGATCTACCGCAACCCCACCGTCTCGTTGCTGCGCCGCCGGCACGTCGGCGACGGGATGCGGGAGGAGCTCGAGCTGACCAGCCACAGCATGGAGCCGCTGACGCTGGAGCTGTCGATCCTGTTCGCCGCCGACTTCGCCGACATCTTCGAGATCAAGGACCGCCTGCAGAAGACCGGCCGGTTCTACCGGCGCGTCGGCCCCGACGAGGTGACCCTGGGGTACGAGCGGGGCGCCTTCCGGCGGGAAACGATCGTCCGGGCGGCCGGCGCTTTCTTCACCGACGAGTCGGCCACCTTCCGGATCACGCTGCAACCCCGGCAGACCTGGCGCACCGAGGTCGAGGTTGGGGTCGCGACGGCTGCCGTACGCCCGGTGGTCAAGCGGGCCCACGAGCCGAACATGCCGATCGGGCTGCAGGAGTGGCTCGACGCCGCGCCACGGCTGGACACGGGCTGGGACGACCTGCGCCGGGTCTATCACCGCAGCCTGGTCGACCTCGCCGCGCTGCGCTTCTACCCCGAGTCGGTCCCGGACTCGTCGCTGCCCGCCGCCGGTCTGCCCTGGTTCATGGCGCTCTTCGGCCGGGACAGTCTCATCACCAGCTACCAGGCGCTGCCGTTCGTCCCCGAGATGTGCCGTACGACCCTGCGGGCCCTCGCCGCGCAGCAGGCCACCGAGATCGACGACTTCCGCGACGCCGAGCCCGGCAAGATCCTGCACGAGCTTCGCCAGGGCGAGCTGGCGTACTTCCGCGAGCGCCCCCAGTCGCCGTACTACGGTACGGCCGACGCCACCCCGCTGTTCCTGATCGTGCTCGACGAGTACGAGCGGTGGACCGGCGACCGCGAGACCGTACAGGCGCTCGAAGGCGCGGCCCGCGCGGCGCTCGGGTGGATGGAGCGGTACGGCGACCTCGACGGGGACGGGTTCATCGAGTACCTGACCCGCAACCCCGAGACCGGCCTGCGCGTGCAGTGCTGGAAGGACTCCTGGAACTCGATCGTCTACCCGGACGGCACGATCGCGGCGCTGCCGCACGCGACCTGTGAGATCCAGGGGTACGCCTACGACGCCCGCCGGCGGATGGCCCGGCTGGCCCGCGAGTGCTGGGGCGACCTGGCGCTGGCCGACCGGCTCGAGCGCGACGCCGACGCGCTGCGCAAACGGTTCCACGAGGCGTTCTGGCTACCCGACGAGGGCTTCTACGCCCTCGCGCGCGACGGCGGAGGTCAGCTCGTACCGACGCTGGCGTCGAACATGGGCCACCTGTTGTGGAGCGGGATCGTGCCCGACGAGAACGTCGACCGGGTCGTCGAGCACCTCCTCGGCGACAACCTCTTCTCCGGCTGGGGCGTGCGGACCGTGGCTGCCGGGCAGCGGGCGTACAACCCCATGGAGTACCACAACGGCACGGTGTGGCCGCACGACAACGCGCTCATCACGATGGGGCTGACGCGCTACGGCCGGTACACGGAGGCGGCCCGGCTCGCCGCGGCCATGCTGGAGGCCGCGCCGTACTTCCAGTTCCGGCTGCCCGAGGCGCTGGTCGGCACCGACCGCCGGGCGACCGGGGTGCCCGTCGCGTACGCCTCGGCCTGCTCGCCACAGGCCTGGTCGTCGGGTACGCCGCTGCTCCTGCTGCGCAGCATGATGGGGCTGGAGCCGAGACGCGACGGGCTGGGCATGGACGCCCACGTGCCGCTGCGCTGCGGCCATGTCGCGCTGTCCGGCGTACCGGGGTGGTGGGGCCGCGCCGACGTGTTCTCGCTGGGCACCGTGCCCACCTAACGGCGGGCACTGCGGAGGGCGCTCTCGTACCACTCGACGAACAGCTGCGCCGCCTGGTCCACGCCGTCGCGGTCGCCGGTGGCGAGCAGGTCGAGCAGCAGTCCGCGCGTCACCGCGACGCCGAGGCGCGCACACGCCCGCGCCCGCTCGGGCGGGAGGCCGTGCGCGACGTGGAGCTGGGTGAACAGGTCGAGCCAGGGCTCGAGGACCGCGTCCAGGAACCCGCCGGTGTGTTCGCGACCCTGCAGCGCCTGGGCGTAGAGCTCGAAGAACAGCCGCTCCAACGGCCACAGCTCGGGGTCGGTGAAGCGCTGCCACATCAGTCTGGCGATCTCCACGGGCGTCATGCCCGGCTCGCGTCGCAGTTGGGCGACGGCGTCCCGTTGGCCGCGCTCGACCTCGGCCACGACCGCGGCCAGCAGGCCCTGCTTGGACCCGAAGTGGTAGATCAACATGCGGTGGCTGGTGCCGAGCTCCGCTGCGAGCTGCCGCAAGCTGATGTCGGTGAGGCCCTGGCCGGCCGCGTACTCGACGGCGGCGGCGAGCAGTTCGTCGCGTGGGTGCGGGTCCCGGTGCGTCCCGGCGGGGTCAGGCGAGGTCACGTCGGGTCGGTCTCGTCCACGATCGTGATGACTCCGGACGGTGCGTGGAGGGCCGCCACCGTGCGCCGAGCGGCGTCGGCCACGTGTACCCGTGGCGGGGCCGGCGGGGTGTGCGGGTAGAAGGTGCCGTCGCCGTAGAACTGGCCGTATCGCAGCACCACCCCGCCGGCGGCGAGCACGGCCGACTCGAGGTCGGCGACGGCCGCGCCACCGTCGCCGGGCAGTGTCCACGCGACGCTCTGCGCCAGGAACCGCCCCGCCGACGCCGCCCGCGCGGCGTCGAGCAGGTTGCGCGTACCCTCCCGGCGGATCCGCGAGTTGGCCTCGGCGGCCTGCGGCAGGAGTTGCCGGTCGTCGGGCAGGTCGGTGAGCTCGTGGAGCACCGTGTCGGGGCGGAAGGAGACCACGGCTTCGGTGAGCGCGTCGGCGTCGAACACGTCGCAGACGACGGGCTCGGCGCCCACGGCGCGCAACGAGTCGGCTTTGGACGGGGTGCGGGTCATTCCGGCGACGGAGTGCCCGGCCGCGACCAGCAGCGGCACCAGGTGGCTGCCGAGGACGCCGCTGGCGCCCGCGACGAAGATGCGCATCGGTGTCACCGGCCGCCTCATGCGTGGCCTGCCGCGCTCGGTTCGGTGCGTCGGCGGTCCAGCTCCGCGGCCAGCCGGCGCATCGCCAGCTGCAGGTTGCGCCGCATCAGCCGGCGCACGACCGGGGCCAGCATCCGGTCTCCCAGCGGCGCGTCGGCCCAGGCGTAGGTGAAGGTCACCCGGGTGCCGCCGGGAATCGGGGCCAGTTCGTACGTGCCGGTCGCGACCCGTCGCCCGCCGGCGCTGACGTTGCGCTCGACGATGCGGCGCGGTGGCAGGTCCTCGACGACCTCGATGTCGATCGGCTCGCGACGGCCGCCGAGCACCGAGGTGACGTGCGCCTTCGAGCCCACGCCGCGGTCCGGCCCGCTGCACGTCCAGTCCTGGAGCATGTGGTCGGTGAACGACTCGTGCGCGGCGGTCGCGGCGAGGAAGTTGTAGACGTCCTCGCCGGGATCCGGCACGTCGATGGCGACGGTCACGGGCTTCATGAACCAGATGGTACACACTCATGTACCAGTTGGTTCATCGGCGCGGGGTGGTCGGGCGTAGGGTGGCCAGCTCCCGGCCGACGTTGGCCCGCGCCCGGGCCTCCCACTCCGTCGCTACCGGCACGATCCGGTACAGCGCCGGCAACGCCAGCAGGCCGCCCAGCACGTCCGCCCGGCCGGCGCGGAAGGCGGCCTCCGGCACGTGCGCGTACTCGTGGCGCACCGCCGTCGCGTACCGGTCGTAGACGTCCGGGTCGGCGGCGAGGATCGCGAGGTCGGCGTCGGCCAGCAGGGCACCGTCGTGATCGTCGCCGGCCACCGCGTGGCCGGCCGTCAGCCGTACCAGGCGGGCTGTCTCTTTTGTTCGCTCTGCCGGCACCCCGGCGCCGGGCAGGCTTGCCTCCGCCAGCCGGGCGCTGCGTTCCTCGTTGTCGCCGGCGCGCGGGTCGTACACGGCGTCGTGGAACCACGCGGCCAGCCGCACCGCGTCTGGGTCGGGCACCAGGTCGGCGTACCGGTCGACCACCGCGAGGACCGCCGCGAGATGGTCGGTGGTGTGGTAGTGGCGGTGCGGCTGCGACCAGCACGCGATCAGCTCAGCGCCGAGCGCGTCCGCGTCGGGTACCAACGCCCGCCAGCGGGTGAGGAGATCCACCAGGTGATTGTCACGTAACGAGCGGCTCTTGCGTGACGAGCAGCTCTTGCGTAGCGAGCGGCTCTCACGTGACGAGCAGTCGGCCGTACCGGGCGAGCCGGTCGAGCCCTTCGATCGCGGCCGCCGTCGACAGCGGCGTGGGCTGCGGCGCGTCGTACGGCTGCTCGCTCAAGACCCGGTTGACGTGCCGCTGATCGACCACCCCGAGCGGGTAGTTGCGCCGGCACGTCGGGTCGAGGACGCCGCGCTCGGTGGCGAACCGGGCCAGCGCCGACAGCCGGTCCCGCGGCACCACCTTGGGCGAGACCCGTCCGGGCGGCTCCACCAGCAGGTCGATGCTGCGGTACGGCTCACTGCCGGCCAGCCAGTACTCCAACGCGTCGATGTCGCTGTGCAGCGGGCCGGGACACCAGTACGGGACCAGCCCGGCCCGTACGACGTGCCACGGATCCAGCAGCGTCCCGCAGCCGATCACGAGGCGGTTGCCGGTCTTGCCCGCGGCGCGTAGCCAGGAGCGGTACACGTCGCCGACGGCCGCGCTCAGGGCGGCCGAATCGGTGATCGCGACGATGCGCAGCCGCCGCCCGCTCGCGCTGCTCCACCGGCGCAGATCGCCGAGGAGGCCGGGGTGGATGCCCTGCTCGGCGTCGACGTCGCCGCCATCCGGTGCGGGCACCGTCCAGCTCTCCTCGTCGCTCCAGTCGTCGCCGCTCTCGTCGCCGTGACGACGCAGCTGCCGGCAGTAGTCGGGCCAGGACAGCCCGGAGCCGACCGTGCCGACCTGGAACCGGTACCCGTCGTCGGGCTGGGTGGCGGGCCATCCCCGGCAGTCGCGGATGAGCACCACGGTGCCGCCGGGGATGAGGCGCTCGGACAGGAACCGGCGTAGTTGCTCGGGCACCGCGGTCCACTTCACGTAGAAGTCCAGCGTTGTGCTGCCCCCGGCAGCCTGCCCCATCGGGTCGCAGCGCTGGTAGACGGCGATGTCCGGATCCTCGCTGAGCAGGTGGGAGGCGATCGCGCGGCCCTGCTGGAGCGCCGGCTGCGGCCGCTTCGCGTCGGTGGGCGAGCAGCGTACCGACAGCCGGAACCCGGCCGGCAGCCACGGCGCACCGAGCGCGGCCGCGAGGTGCAGGGCGCCCACGTGGGGGGAGCCGACAACGACCGCCGGGTACTGCGGTTGGCGGTACCCGCCCGTCATCCAGGCCGCGACCTCGCCCGACCGCACATCCGCGATCCGCTGGCGTGGGATCCCCGCGTCCATGCCACGCCGACGCGTCCACCAGGTGCGCCGCCGTGTCGTCGGGTCGGCCCATTCCCGGCCGTCCACGGCGTGAACGCCCGCCCGGAGCATCTCAGTCGATAGATCAATTTGATGGATCAACTGCTCAGGCCGCCAGGCGGGACCCGCCAGCGCGCTCATGTCCGCAATCGCTACCCGCGATCGCACGGTTCAACCCTGCCGGCGGTCGCGTTGCGCCGGCGATCCGGCACCGAATAAGTGCCGCCGGGAGGTTTCGGTTGGTGACACCGGGTAGAGAAGCGGGCCGATCCCTGACATGGGGTGGCCCGCTGCCGGTGGCCGCCCACCGCGACCCAGTACCAGGAGAGGCCGTGTTCAATCCCCTCGAGTACAACGGCATCCCGTTGGAACGACAGACGCGCGACTGGCGCGAGCTCGATGTGGCCCCCATCGACTCCGAGGGCGCCGACCCGTACGCCACCTGCCGGATCATCGCCGTGAACGGCATCGAGAACGACGCGATCAGGTTCGAGTACCAGATCGCCCGCAACCACGCGGACTCGGACATCCGCCGCGAGATGGACTTCCTCGGCAGCCTGTCCGAGCGGCAGCACCGGGTCGCCGACCGCCTGCTGCCGGAGGCCGGCAGCGTCCTGGAACGGGCGCTGGAGTACGAGCACGCCGCCGTGGACCTGGACTCGTGGCTGGCCCGTACGGAGCCCGACCCGCGGCGCCGGGAGGTCTACGAGTGCGACGCGCTGGAAGACTTCGAGCACCTGTACCGGTACGCCGACGTGTTGGAGATGCTCCGGCGACGCCGGGCCGACCGGGTCGTCGACGAGGTGACCGACGTGCTGCCGGAGCGGGCCGGCCCCGGCCGGGCGCGGTACGAGCAGGAGCCCGGCCGCGAGCCGACGTCGGCGCCGATGTCGGACCTCAACGCGCTGACGCTGCTGTCGGTCGAGCGGCTGCTGCAGGGCTTCTACCGCAGCGCCGACCCCGCCCGCGTCGACCCGTTCACCCGGCCGGCGTACCGCGAGATCGGCCAGGTGGAGCAGGAGCAGGTCAGCCGGCACCGGGCGCTGGTCGATCCGGGCGCGAGCTGGTGGCAGCGGCTGGTGATACATGAGTACGACGAGTGCTACCTGTACTACTCGTTCCTGCAGCAGGAGACCGATCCCCGGGTACGGGCGGTGTGGGAGCTGTTCCTGGAGATGGAGCTGGCGCGCCTGCAGATCGCCCGGGACCTGTTGCGCCGCTTCGAGGGCCGCGAGGCCGAGGAGATCGTCGGCGAGGGCCTTCCCGAGCCGCTCAGCTTCGACCGGAACCGGGAGTTCCTGCGCGAGCTGCTGGCCAGCCGCCTGGCGCCGGAGGCGCTCGGCTCCGGCGCGGTCCGCGAGGTGCCCGAGGTCCGGGAGGTGCGCGAGCGGCTGGAGAACGCACCCGCACCCGACATGATCGACGCGCTGATGGAGCAGCACCGTCGGATCGAGGAGCTGTTCTACGAGATGGAGATCGCGACCGGCGAGCGCCGGCGCGGCGTGTGGGAAGAGCTGGTCGATCTGCTCGCGGCGCACGAGGGAGTGGAGGACGAACTGGTGCACCCGATCACCCGCAATGCCGTCGTCGGCGGGTTCGACGTGGTGCGGGACCTCGTCGACGAGGAGCGCACGATCAACCAGATGCTGCTGCGGTTGGTCGACGCCGGCATCGACTCCGACGATTTCGAGGACGGGTTCAGCGAGCTGCGGGGCGCGGTCCTGTCGCATGTCCGTAACGAGGAGCGCTTCGAGCTTCCGCAGCTGCGCGAACAGGTGCCGGCCGCCCAGCTGCGCGAGCTGGCGGCCGCCGTGCGGCCGGCCGTACCCGCCTGACCGGTACCGGTCGCGTCCTGACCCCGACCCCGGTCGCGTCCTGACCCCGACGCCCTCGAGCGGACGACCGCGCGGGGCGTCGGGCCCGCCGGTCCACCGAGCGAATACGTAGGCTTCGCTGGTGGCGATCTCTCCGTACATTCTCGATCTGCGCGAGCACGTCGGGCACGACCTGTTGCTGCTGCCCTCGGTCAGCGCCGTGGTCGTCGACGAGGACGGGCAGATCCTCCTTCTGCGCAGGGCCGACGACGGGCGCTGGTCGCTTCCGGGCGGTGCCGTCGATCCGGGTGAACAGCCGGCCGACGCCGTTGTGCGCGAGACCTACGAGGAGACCGGTGTGCACGTGGCCGTCGAGCACATCGCGGGCGTGGCGCTGCACCCGGTCGCCTACCCGAACGGTGATCAGTGCCAGTACCTCAACGTGTGGTTCCGCTGCCGTGCGGTCGGCGGAACCGCGGGCGTCAACGACGAGGAGTCGTTGGCGGTCGGATGGTTTTCGCTGGAGGAGTTGCCGGAGGTCAACCCGTACGTGCGGCTACGGATCGATACCGCGCTCGGCGACGGCGGCGCTGCCTGGTTCGCGCGACCGGGCGAACGCCATGAGGCGCTGCGCGTGCCGGACGCTCTGTAGACCCTTTGCGTCAAAGCCGGGTCGTTCCACGCATGTTCCGGGTCTCGGATTTCCGTTATCGTGTCCGTCAATCGAAGCCCGACATCGCAGGAGGGCTCCATGGCGAGGCGCATCGAGCTGAGTCGCGATCAAGCCGAGGACGTCCTGCGAATGTTGACGGCGCTGTCGGCCATCCTTCATGCTCCTCCGCTGCCGGAGCGGCTCTTCCGGACTCTCGCACCGGTTATCGGACTCGACATCGTTCGATACGGCAACAGACTTGGCGTGACCTACCTGGCGGGCAACGTCGATCGGCTCCGCCGACTCCTGATCGACGCTCTGGGTGACGACCAGCCCGCGTAACGGAATTGCCGTAACGGGTCGCCCCGAGAACAACCATCTCTGTGTCGCTCATGGCCCATCGAAGCATCCACCCCCCGACAGTTCGCATGCGGCAGCCCCGAGCATCTGCTCAGGGCTGCCGCAATGGGCCGTGGCGGTCAGCTGCGGTTGCAGTTCGCGTCGATCGGCAACTGCTCGAACGGAATGACCTGGTACTGCCCGTCCGTGCTGCCCGGGTTGGCGAGGCTCAGGCTGAAGAACACGATCGAGGCGGTGCCACCGGCCGGGTAGTAGGTCTCCGACTGGAGAGTGTAGGTGGACGGGCCACCGTTCCACCCGATGTCGGCGCGGCTCATACCGCCCGCGTACAGCGAGTACCGGCCACCGGACAAGACGATCTTGTAGATGGCGGTGGTGAACCCGCCCGAGGTGGAGCAGCTGACCTTCTGCGGCGCACCGACACGCGGGGCGACGTAGCTGGGGTACGCCGGCGCCGGCACCGCTGGCGGTGGTGGCGGCTGCGGCGCTATCCAGCCGGACCAGCCGGTGTAGTAGTAGCGGTAGCTGACGTCGCCACCCGTGTTGGCGTAGACCTCGGTGGTGCCGGAGCGGGGGTTGTACAGCGGCGCGGGGTTGCCGCTTACGGTGCCGCCGAGGTTGATCCAGCCGGACCAGCTGTTGGCGTAGTAGCGGTAGCTGATGCCGCTGCGGGTGTTGGCGTAGACCTCGGTGGTGCCGAAGCGGGGGTTGTACAGCA
>NZ_JAATVY010000034.1 GCF_011947195.1 Planosporangium thailandense
CGCGGCGGCCTCGGCCGGCGTGTACAGCAACTGGCCGTCCTCCCCGGTCGATGACGGCGCGGCCAGTGCGGAAGCGTCGAGAGGCTGCCGCTGGGCCGCCGGTCGGGGGCAGACGGCGGTGCTGATCGGAATGAGCGGTAGACACAAGGGACTCCTTGACGAAGGTCCGGCCGTGCGCGGCCGGAAATGGTTGGAAACAAACGTGCCCGGCACCGCCAGAAGCGGTGCCGGGCATAAGAACCGACTACAAATATCGAACAGGCGAGCTTTCGTTGACGGCTGTCATCAGCCGAACGCCAACATAGACAGCAGATGGCGCAGGATGCCGAGCGTGCAGCACGTTCACCCGTTGTCTGCTCGTGCTACCAACGGCCGGCGGAAGATCGCAGCCTCGACTTCCGCGTCGAACTGACCGAACTGCTGCTCACGGCTCCTGAGGCGGAAAAGCGCAGCGGGTGCACCGCCACCGAACTCGACCACGCCCGCGCGCTGCTCGCCCTCGCCGGCGGCGGCCGCGCCCGCCGCACCGAGATCGACCTGCTACAGACCACCGTCGACCGGCACGCGGGTCAGCAGCACGGTCTTGGTCACGCCGCGGTAGTTGAGCGCGGCCAGGGCCACCACGCATGCCACCGCCATGGCGCGTTGCGCCCACCATGGGCCGGGTACCGCATAGGAGGCGAACGTGAGCGCCATTGCCGCGCACGAAGCGGTCTTGCCCACCACGAAGCCCCAGCCGGCCGTGAAGCGCCACCAATGCCCGAGGCGCTCGCGCCCGTAGATGTACGTGCCGCCGGAGGTCGGGTACACCGCCGCCAGCTGCGCGGAGGCCACCGCGTTGCAGTAGGCGATCACCGTCGCGATCAGCAGGCCGCTACCGGCCGTGCGAGCCGCCGGACCGAACGCGGCGAATACGCCAGCTCCGATCATCGATCCCAGCCCGATCAGCACCGCGTCGGCGGTGCCCCAACCGCCGGGCCAGGTGGCCCGTGGCGGCCGATGCGGCCCGGTCCGGGGCCGGTATGTCGCGGGGCTGCCGCTCGGACTCAATTGCCCGCCTCCGCACCACTCAGCCATTCCATCAAATCAGCTTGATGCATCATCTCCGTTTGATGTATCTTCCGAGTGTGGTGATGTCGAGTCAAGCCGCCCCGGCGTTCGTGCGCTTGGCCGCCCATCCGCTGCGGTGGCGGCTGCTAAGCGAACTCGCAGTCGGCGACTACCGGGTCCGGGAGCTGGTGACGCTGGTGGGTGAGCCGCAGAACCTGGTCTCCTATCACCTGCGGCTGCTGCGTGACGGCGGGCTGGTCACCGCTGTGCGCAGCAGCTTTGACGGCCGCGACAGCTACTACCACCTGGACCTGGATCGCTGCGCGGACGCGCTGGCCGAAACCGGCGCCGCGCTGCACCCGGCGCTGCGCCGGGAACCCGCTGCGCCGCCCGTACCCCCGGTGGACCTGTGGCGCTCACCCCGCCTCGGCGTGCTGTTCGTCTGTACCGGTAACAGCGCCCGCTCACCCATCGCCGAGGCCCTGCTTCGTCACCGCGCCAACGGCCAGGTCGAGGTTGCAAGCGCCGGCAGCCGGCCCAAGCCCCACCTGCACCCCAATGCGATACGGGTGCTGAACGACGAGTTCAGCCTCGACATCACCGCCCAGCGCCCCCGGCACTGGGACACGATGACCGGTCGCCGGTTCGACTACGTGATCAGCCTGTGCGACAAGGCCCGCGAGGTCTGCCCCGACTTCCCGGACCAGCCGCGGCGGGTGCACTGGAGCATCCCCGATCCCGCCGCGGCCGGCGACACCGACCGGGCCAGCTATCCCGCCTTCCAGCACGTCGCAGCCGACATCAACGCCCGCATCAGGCAGCTGCTGCCCGTTCTCAGCGCCACCCGATCCTGAAGGAGAGAGTCAGCCATGACTGCGCCCGACCAGTACGCCAGTGTTCGCTACCTCGTTGATGACGTCCAAGCGGCTATCGACTTCTACACCATCCATCTCGGCTTCACCCTGAACACGAGCGCCGCGCCCGCCTTCGCCGACGTCGTACGCGGCCCGCTACGGCTACTGCTGTCCGGACCAGCCAGCTCCGGCGCCCGCGCCACCCCCAGCGACGCCGCCACCCCCGGCCGCAACCGGATCCACCTCACCGTCGACGACCTCGACGCCGAGATCAGCCAGCTGCGCGGCGCCGGGTTGTCGTTTCGCAGCGACGTGGTCGCCGGCCCCGGTGGACGCCAAATCCTGCTGACCGACCCGGCCGGCAACCTCATCGAACTGTTCCAGTCCGCTCATCGGGCGGCCGCACCCTGACCAGGATCCCCACCACGAGCGGCATCGGCTTCGGAGCGGCCCGATGACGGCGCTCGGCCGAGTACCACACCAAGTCTGCCAGCTCGCCGGCCGCGAGCCCTGTGGGTGCCAGATAGTCAGTCACATCAGGCGACCTGCGAATACTCGCCGATCAGACCGCCGAGACGATCGCGCCGCACGACCCGCCGGCCAGCTACGGCCGTCGGTGGTGACGCTGGTTCGAGCGGCGGTGCCTGTGCCAACGAAACGGTGTGGGCGGTGCGAGTTGTAATGATCGACGTATTCGATCAGCACCGACTGCAGGTGGCGACGCCCGACGACGAGCATCCGGTCGAGCAGCTCACGACGTGCGGTCCCGATCCAGCGCTCGGCGTACGCGTTGGCGCGTGGCGCCCGCACCGGTGTGGTGAGGACGTCGATCCCCGCGGCGGCGAAGACCGCGTCGAACGCGGCGGTGAACTTCGTGTCACGGTCCCGGATCACGAACCGGAACCGCTCAGCTTGCTCACCAAGGTCAATGAGCAGGTTACGGACCTGCTGGGTCACCCACTCCCCCACTGAATGTGGGGTGACGCCGAGCAGATGGACCCGCCGGCTACCCATCTCGATCATGAACAGGACATACAGCCGGCGCAGCACCACGGTAACGACGCTGAAGAAGTCCACCGCCAGGACACCCTGTGCCTGGGCCCGCAGGAGCTGCCGCCAGGTCACCGCCGACCGGGTCGGCGCCGAGTCGACTCCGGACCGCTTCAGGATGGCCCAGACGGTACTGGCCCCGACCCGGTAGCCCAGCCGGCGCAGTTCGCCGTGGATCCTCCGGTAACCCCAGGTCGAGTTCTCCCGCGCCAGCCGCAACACCAGGCTGCGGATCTCGGCTGCCACCGGTGGCCGGCCGCGTCGACTCGGATACGTCCACCGCCTGCGAACCAGGTCGCAATGCCAGCGCAGCAGCGTGGCCGGCCGCACGAACAACCCGCCCCGCAGCCGATCGGGCAGCAGCCGCGCCAGGCCCGCCAGTATCGCCCGATCGGCCCAATCCGCTCGCGGCCGCGCCACCTGTCGCCGCAGCACCGTCACCTCGTGTCGCAGTGACCCGACCGGACGGGGCCGGGCCAAGTGGGCGGTGCGCTGGAAGCCCGCCCTCAACGCCTTCGCGATCACCTTCGAAGGCCGTATCGTTCCGAGTACCACCAATTGAGAGCGCCGGATTAGTTACACCGAAGATCGGACAGTCCCCATCGACATGCTTGTCTCGGCCCTCCGGGACGCCGGCTCACACCATCTGCGAACAGTTCTAGTGCGGTACAAGTCAGGCGACAGTGACCTCGACGTTGTGCCAGCCGGTCGCACCGTCCGGCGCCGGCGACGCTTCGTCCTCAGGCTGGGTCTGGCCCCCGTTGTCCGTCGCGCGTACCCACAGCCGGTGCCTGCCGGGCTTGGCGTCCCATTGCCAGTTCCATTGCCGCCAGGTGTCGATCGACGGCACCGCACCGAGGGACGCCTCCCGCCAGGGGCCGTCGTCGACCCGCACCTCGACCTTGCCGACACCACGGTGCTGCGCCCACGCTACCCCGGCGACGACCACCGGCCCCGGCTTGCGGGTCGCGCCGTCCAGCGGGGTGTCGATGCGGGACTCGGTCTTGATGGGTGCCTGCCGCGCCCAGCCACGCCGCACCCAGTACGCGTCGAAGTCCTTGAAGCTACTCAGTTCCCACTCGGCCAGCCACTTCGTGGCCGAGACGTATCCGTAGAGCCCGGGCACCACCATCCGGACCGGGAAACCGTGCGCCACCGGTAGCGGCTGGCCGTTCATACCCACCGCGAGCATGGCGTCCCGGCCGTCGCGCAGAAGCGCCGTCGGCGTGCCCGCGGTGAAGCCGTCCACGGAGCGGCTGACCAACTGGTCCGCCCCGTCGAGCGGCTCCACCTCGTCGAGCAGATCCTTGATCGGTACGCCCAGCCAGCGCGCGTTGCTGATCAGGTTGCCGCCGACCTCGTTGGAGACGCAGGCCAGCGTGATGTACCGCTCGATCATCGGTCGCGCGAGCAACTGCTGGTACGTGAGGGTCAACGGGTTGCGCACCCGGCCGTGGATACGCAACCGCCAGCTAGCCGGGTCGACCTCCGGCGCGCTCAGAGCAGTATCGATCCGGTAGAAGTCACGCACGTCGGTAACGAACGGGGCGAGGTCCCTGACCCGAAAATCGACCGCGGCCGGCAGCGCCACCGCGGGGCTCGCCGGGACCGGCAGGGTCACCGCCGCCCGCGCCACCGAGAGGTTACGGCGGGCGGCCAGCCACCGACCGCCGACGCCGGCGACCAGGCCGACGCCGAGCGCGCCGCCGGCGAACTGAAGAAATCTCCGCCGCCCCGCCGGGTCGTCGGCCGCCGTGGCGCCGACCCGCCCGGCACCGGCAACGAGCCGGCCGCGCAGCACCGTGAGCACCCCCATGCCGGCCAGCGCGCCGATCACCGAAGGCAGGGCGTAGACCCAGGAGGCACCGTGCCGGGTCACCGCCGCGACGGCGCCGACCACGCCGAGCAGCGCCACGCCGGCCAGCCCGTAGCGCAGCCGCCGCACCACGAGGATCCCCACGACGGCGGCGAACACAGCGACCAGCAGACCGGTGCCGACCAGGAGCGCGAGCTTGTCATGGGTGTAGAAGGCGCGTACCGCGAACTCCTTGACCGATGCAGGCACGGTGTCGACGACCACACCACCGACGGCGACCAGCGGCGCTGAGCGGGCCCCGGTCAGGACCGCGAGCGGTTCGGCCACTCCGAGCGCGACGGCGGCCGCCGCCAGACCGGCCAGGGCTCCGTACCGACGTGTTTTCACAAAACAAGTGTGGTCAGTCCGTCGCCGGCGAGAAAGCTCGGTAATAGATCCTTAATATCTGCGGGCGGAACCCGGTCAGCAACCGGGGCCGTACTGGTGGCCGTGGCTCCATGGCACGCCTACTCGGTGGCAGCGGCTACGTGACCGGTAGCTCGCGTGACAGGACAGCAAGTGTGGGGTAATGGTTCGTGTCGCCCCTCCCACTCGGACCCCCAGGTGAAGCGTCACTGCCGAGCCGCCGGCATGGCTCTCCGGCAGATCCGCCAGCCCCCGCCCAACCACTCGAATGATCTTCAACTGCCGGAGTTCCTAGGTTTACTCACGCCGCCGTGGCCTAATCCGATCGTGACCGTTTGGGCTGGTAGGACTGGTTGTCGCGGATGCAGGCCCAGAGCACGTCGACGCGGCGTCTGGACAGGGCCGCGGCGGCCTGGCGGTGGGTCTTGCCTTGGGCGCGTTTTCGGTCGTAGTAGGCCCGGGAGGTTGGGCAGGCGCGCAGGCCGACGGCCGCGCACCAGGAGCCCGCCGGGTAGGCACCGGCCAGCAGCGAGACCGCCGTCGCCTTGACCGCCACCAGGCACACATCGACCGGCCTGGCAAGCCGCGGCGCTGCCCGTGCGGGTACGTGGAACTCGCCGAACTGCGCGCTACGCACACTGAGTCCACCCGAGTTCAACGCCACCGCAGCCTCAAGCCTGCGCCCTCCCGCTGTCACGCGGCGATGTCAGCCTTGGCGGCTATTCCAGCGCGGGTTGGCGCGGTTGACCACACGCATCCGGCCACGGCGACGCACCACCACCGAACCCGGCTTGCGCTTCAACGCTCGTAGCGAGCTGCGAACCTTCATCACTGCCTCTTTCCGGTTCGACGTCTGGCCTCCCAGCCGTCGCGGCATCGACAACGCTGCGGACCCCGCCATGATTCCCCAGACGACGAGCCTCTCTGACATCCCCGACAACGCGCCCGCCGCGGTCCAGCCGTCGGGCGCGGGAACTGTCCGGGCTCGATCCCGCGTTCGAGCAGCAGTTCCTCGACGTCTCGGTAGAACAGGCCGTAGGGCAGGTGCCACCGGACCGCGGCGACGATCACTTCGGCCGGGAACCGGAACCTGGTGAACGCCGACTTCGGCGGCAGCCAGGGACGTGGCCGGGTCGACAGCTTCACCGGTCAAGCCTGCCGCGATCTTGCAAACGCTCAGTGCAACAGTGCCTGTCTGCCTCAGCTGAGGTAAGACGGCGCAGGTTGTCGGCACTAACAGGGCATGACACTTCTTTCACCGGGCGACCCGTTCCCGAGCCTTGAGCTGAACCTTGTCGGTGGTGGCACGCTGACCGTGCCCGACGCTCTGCAGGACCGCGGCGGGTCCCGTACTCGCCTAGACTCCGCCGGATGATCGTGCGGATTGCTGGCGCGGCGGATGTGGCGGCGCTCGCGGAGCTGCGGGGCATCGAACCGGACAAGCTCGCGGCGTACGCCGACTGGGTGGCCGCCCATGTGGGAACGCACCTGCCGTTCGTCGCCGAGGTCGACGGGTACGTGGTCGGCTCCGCCTGGCTGCTCGTCGCGGAACGGGTGCCCGGCAACGAGTCGCTGGACCGGCGGTACGGCGACGTCCAGTCGGTCATGGTCCGCGAGGAGTACCGCAACCAGGGCATCGGCGCCGCGCTGATGGCCGCGATCCTGGCCGAGGCCCGTACCCGGGACCTGTTGCACGTGACCGTCCACTCCGGCCGCCGCGCGGTCGACTTCTACCTGCGCAACGGCTTCAGCCACCACCGCCAGCTCCTGCTCTGGGAACCGGCCGCTCCCTGATCGAACCGGTCGATCGAGTGGCCCGCCGTCGTTCTTCCAGCTACAGCAGGTGCGCCGGGCCCGCGCGGCCGGCACCCCGATACACCTGATCGCGCACGAAGACGTCCTCGTGTTCGTCAAGGACCCGAAGTCCGTGAGTTCCTGCGAGCTCAAGTGTTCTCACGCTGAACTGCAGTCCTGTGCGCCCTCATCCTCGTATACGGACGCGTCGGTTCATGGGAAAACCGAGGGTCGAGCGGCATGAGTGCTGGGCACGGGTATACGCGGACCACCCTGCGCTCCGGAGAGCCAGACTGGCGCGGATCCGTACCGGGTAGCGCGACGTGATCTTTCTATGTTTATGTACTGGCGTGGATACGTCGCGGCTACTCGACTGCTTGGCTGCTGAGGCTGTCCGACTCCGCACCGCCGCGGCCCGAGGCCTGACCTCGCCAGTGCCGACTTGCCCCGGCTGGACGGTCGAGGACCTGGTCCGCCACGTTGCGAACCTCTACCTGAACGTCGTTGTACGGCGGCTACGAATGCCAGCGGACACGCCGAAACAGGATCTCGCGGAGGAAGATCCACTGGCGGCGTTTGACCGCGGCTACGCCGCGATGATGGACGAGTTCTCCGCCCGCCGTCCCGAAGATCACGTAGGTCAGCTACCGCACGAGACGGTGCGGTACTGGGTGCGGCGAATGGTGCACGAGACCGCCATCCACCGGTTGGATGCCGAACTGGCCTTCACTGAAGCGGTCTCGCCCATACCGTCGGATCAAGCCATCGACGGCGTTGACGAGATGCTGACGGGTTTTCTCGGTGAGCTCACCCGCCTGTTCCCCGAAGAGTTTGCGGCCGACCTCAGTGACTGGGCGGATCGCTGGGCGCTGGTGTCGGCCGGCGACGCGGCCTGGCGGATCACGGTGCGACCGGATAGCGCCGAGGTCACGAGGATCGAGGGTCACGGTGTCGACGGCGGTGCTGCCGCGCGCATCTCGGGGAAGCCGGCGGCGATGCTGCGTTCGCTGTACAACCGGGGCGGTGCAGGCGAGGTGACCACCGACGGCAACGGTGCGCTCATCGCTCAGTTGAGACGCTTGCTGACCGCCGTCACAAACACGACCTGACAGGTTCGATACTCAGAAACCGCTCCGGGAGCGGGAGTGCGGTCGTCACCGGTCGGGGTGGGGGAACCACAGAGCGGGCGGCGACAACGGGAAGGGGATCCGATGACCGAACTCACCGCGCTCAGTGACGACCTGCTCGAGGCGCAGTGGGAGGCCCACCCGATCTGGGCCACGCTGATGGGGATCCGCGGGCATGACCATGAGATGCCCGACTACAGCGAGGCCGGCGACGAGCGGCGCCGCGCCCGGATGGGCGGGATTGCTGCCCGGGCGGCCGCGCTGGACCCGGCCGGGCAGGACCCGCAGGAGCGGATCACCCGGGCGGTGCTGCTGCGTGCGATCCAGGACGAGCGTTCCGACGTCGAGGTGCGGGCGGTGGAGTACACCGTGGTCGACTCCTTCATCGCCCCGGTCGCCCAGCTACTGATCAGGATGTCCCGTATCGCCCTCACCGACCGCGCCGTCGTCGAGGGCTACCTGGCCCGGCTGGCCGCGATCCCGGCCGTGCTGGAGGCGCTCGCGCAGCGGCATCGGGCTGGCATCATCGCCGGCCGACTTCCGGTCCGCTCGCTGGTCGACGACACCGTGGCGTTCATCGACCGGTACCTGGCCCACCCCGAGCGCGATCCGCTGCGCCAACCGGCACCGACCCCGGAGTCGGGGGTGGACGTCGCCGGGTTCGACGCCGAGCGGGAGCGGCTGCTGGCCGAACGGGTCCACCCGGCGTACGCCCGGTACCGCGAGGCGCTGGTCGGTGAGGTGGCGCCCCGGTCGCGCCCCGACGACCGGCCGGGGCTGTGCTGGCTGCCGGGCGGGGAGGAGTTCTACGCCGCGCTGTGCCGGCGGCACACCACCACCGACCGGAACACCGACGACCTGCACCACACCGGGCTGGACCTGATTGCCCGACTGGACCGGGAGTACGCCGAGATCGGCGCCCGTGCCCTCGGCGAGCGCGACCCGGCGCTGGTGCGTCGCCTGCTGCGCGAGGACCCGGCGCTGCGCTGGAAGGACGCCGACGCGCTACTGGCGCACGCCCGGTCCACCATCGCCCGGGCCGAGGCGGCGGCACCGGGCTGGTTCGGCCGGCTGCCCAGCCGCGGCTGTCAGGTGCGGCCGGTCCCGGACGACGAGGCTCCCGGCGCGGCCGGCGCGTACTACATGCCCCCGGCGCTGGACGGCAGCCGGTCCGGCGTCTACTACGCCAACACCTACGGCGTCGGCGAGCGTCACCGGTACGTCAGCGAGGCGACCGCGTTCCACGAGGCGGTCCCCGGCCACCACTTCCAGCTGACGATCGCCCAGGAGCTGACCGGACTGCCGCTGCTGCGCCGGATGTACCAGTCGACCGCGTACTGCGAGGGCTGGGGCCTCTACACCGAGCGGCTGGCCGACGAGATGGGCCTGTACTCCGACGACCTGTCCCGGCTGGGCATGCTGACGCTGGACTCGATGCGGGCGGCCCGGCTGGTGGTCGACACCGGGCTGCACGCGTACGGCTGGAGCCGCGAGCGCGCGGCGGCCTACCTACGCGAGAACACGGTGATGGCGGAGGTCGACATCGAGTCGGAAACCGACCGGTACATCGCCGCCCCGGGGCAGGCTCCGGCGTACATGGTGGGCCGGCTGGAGATCCAGCGGCTGCGGACGGAGGCGACGGCACGGCTCGGTGACCGGTTCGACATCCGGGCCTTCCACGACACGGTACTGGGCAACGGTGCGCTCCCGCTGGACGTGCTGGCCGATGTGGTGACCTCCTGGGTCGAGGCTGGGTGAACGGCGGCGGCATGGCCGCTCCGCTGGCGCCACAGGCTGACCAGCCACGTGATCACTTCCGTTTGCGGCGGGTGGCTTGCCTTCTCAAAGGCCACGAGTCTTCGCCATCTCCTCGACCGCGTCCTTGGCTTCCTTGAGACTGGCACCGGTCAGATCACGGTAGGCCTTGATGGCCTGGATCTTTTCCCCCCGATCGAGACGACTTTCCACCTCGGGCATGTTCGCCTCGGCCTCGACAACACCGAGGTGATCCATCACCGCCTGCAGCTTGCGTTCGATCTTCGCTAGACGCGCGGACATGTCCGCTTGCTTCGTGGAACGCGAGGTTGACACCCCCAGCATCACCAGCGCAGCGAACAGCACAATCGTCAACACATAGCCCATACCAACATTGAAACGCATCGACGCTATGAGCTCACGCGGTCTCCGGTCGGGAACTGTAGGCCAGCCGGATGATCTCGAGTTCGGCGGCGACGTGGTCGACCCAGGTGTTCGTGTGGTGACGGCTGCTGCGCGCGCTGAGGTCGTAGCAGGATGCCTGCCTGACCTTGAACCGCCGGCCGTCGGTGAGGACCAGCACCGGGGCACGCACCGGGATCAGGCCGAAGTCGGTCTCCGTGTCGTCACCGACCACCTTAGAGATCCGCTCCCATCGCACGATCGCGGTCCACAACAGTCCATTCAAGATCAGTCCCTCCGGGGTGGCGACCGCCCTCATCACCGCTACGCGGATGCAGACGTACAGCGTCAGCAGTGCGAACAGCCCGAACCCGACCGTCGCCCCGGTCGATGCCGTCGCCCCGACGCCCGGTGAGGAGACCGGTGCTCAGCCCTCGAGACCGGCCTCGCACCTGCGCTGCCATTGCTGCTCCTGCCGGGCTGCGAGCAGCCACGGCCCGAGGAGCGCAACCCCGGCAAGACAGACCAGCGCCAACCCGACGCCGAGCACTCCCAGCAGGATCAACCAACCGCGGCGCCCGTCGCCTCGGACATCGGTGGTCTGGTCCGGCACATCGCAGACACTACCGGCCCAGCGAGTCAGTCCGGCCACCACGGTGTTCTTCGATGGCCTACCGCATATCTCTATGCGGCGAGCCGTCCTGCCCCTCGTACGGGTTGGGTGGCCGCAGATAATCGGTCGCCCTACACGGCCCGCGGGTATTGGCCGGCATCACGCCCGAGGGTCGGATCATCGGTGGCGTTGATGGGCCTTCCAGCGGCGCCGCATGTCCTCGTAGGCCGCCTCAGCGGCCCGCGGAGCGCCCGAGGGAAGCCCGAACAGAGCGCGTACCTGCCAGGGCGAGACGGAACCGTACAGTTGCAGGCATGGGATCGTCTCGAACGTCCGTTCCCCACAGTGGATACGCACGTACCAGCGCCTCACAGACCGAACCAGTTCCATCGCGGTCACCTCGGACCACTGCATGCGGTACTGGCGCAGGATCCAGTACTGCGTCACCCCGGCATCGTCGACCACGGTGCGCATCCGCCAGCTGAGCACGACGAAAGCCTGCGCGCCACCGAAGAACGCCAGCGCCACCAGTACCGCCATCAGTGACCGGTAGCTCGGGTGCGTCACCGCATGGACGAGCACGACCCCGACGAAGGACAGCAGGACGGGACTGACCACGACCGTGAAGGCCAGCCAGGGTCGATGTCGATAGCTACGCGATGCCCTCTGATCACCTTCGGCCACGACCCCATGATCCCGTACGGCGGCCACCAAGATCGGACCGATCCGGTCGCACCATGGCCCGAACACCAGCCCTCCCCAGAACCTTGGGGCCAGCCATCGGCCGTGGACGCAGGTTGACCGGCACCCACCGGATCTGGAGTTATGACACGGATGACTACCCCTACAGCGTCCTAGGATATTCATGCGGGTGGTCCAACACGGCGGGCTGGGCGAGCCCACACGACATCACGCTCATCGTGTGAGTACTCCCCGGTGCCCGGCCGCGCACCAGATCGGCGGCCTTTTCAGCGATCATGATCGTCGGGGCGTTGGTGTTGCCGCGCACCACCGTCGGCATGACCGAGGCGTCCACCACCCGCAGGCCGGCCACCCCGTGCACCCGAAGCTCGGCGTCCACGACCGGTCCGATGGCGCAGGTGCCTGCCGGATGGTAGAGGGTGTGTGCGGTACGCCGGATGTGGTGAATGATGTCATCCTCGCGGTCCGATGCCGGGGCGCGCAGCGGTTCGCCCCGATGCGGCGCCAGCGCCGGCTGCCCGGCGATGTCCAGGAGCGTCCGTACCGCGCGGACCATCGTCACGAGGTCCTCGGCGGTGGTCAGGTAGTTGTGCAGGATGCGCGGCTTGGCTGTCGGCAACGCCGAGCGAAGCGACACTCGCCCGCGGCTGGTGGGGCGCAGTTGGCAGGCACCGGCGATGAAGGCGTCCTCGTCGGCCGCTGCCAGCCCATCGTCGAGGAAGGCCACCGGCGTGGCGTGGACCTGGAAGTCGGGTGCGGACAGGTCGTCCTGGCTTCGGAAGAAGCCACCGGCCTCGCCGATGTTGGAGGTGAGCGGCCCGCGTCCCTCGCGGATGAACAGTTCCAGGTTCTCGGCGCTCTCGGCCGTCCGTAGCGTGGGCGTGCCGGTGCGGTAGGCCAGCGGCACGTGGACGTGGTCCTGCAGGTTCTCCCCTACCGGCAGGTCGATACGGGGTGCGATGCCGTGGCGGCGCAGTTCGTCGGCCGGTCCGATGCCGGACAGCATCAGAAGCTGCGGGGAGTTGTAGGCCCCGGCCGATACCAGCACTTCCCGGGCGGCCCGAAGTTCCGACCGCGCTCCGCCGCGCTCCACCTCGACGCCGACCGCCCGGTCGCCGTCGAACAGAAGCCGGGTCGCCACCGCGTCGGTGATGACCCATAGGTTGGGTCGGCTCAGCGCCGGGCGCAGGTACGCGTCCGCTGTGCTCCAGCGCCGCCCGTCGCGCTGGGTGAGCTGGTAGAAACCGACGCCGTCCTGGGCGGGGCCGTTGAAGTCGTCGGTGTGCGGGTGGCCGGCCTGTTCGGCCGCGGCGACCCAGGCCTGCATGATCGGGTGCTGCGAGCGGCCGTCGCTGACGCGCAGTGGACCGCCGGTGGCGTGCCAGGCGTTCGCCCCGCGCTCGTTGTCCTCAGCACGGAGGAAGTACGGCAGCACGTCCTCCCAACCCCAGCCGACCGCGCCGAGCGCACGCCACTCCTCGTAGTCGGCGGCATTACCTCGAATGTAGATCATGGCGTTCACCGACGAGCAGCCACCAAGCATCCGGCCCCGGGGCAGGTACTTGCGCCGCTCGTCGAGGCCGGGCTCGGGCTCGCTCAGGTACGCCCAGTCCCACGACGTCTGCATCAGCTTGCCGAACGCGGCCGGGATGTGGATCTCCTCGGCGGAGTCCGGCGGCCCCGCCTCGATCAGCGCCACCCGTACCTCCGGGTCCTCGCTGAGCCGGGCGGCGAGCACGCAGCCGGCCGAACCGGCACCGATGATCACGTAGTCGTACATGGAACACCTCCTGGGAACGACGGCGGACGGATCGGCCACGGTGGACGGTGCGAGGCCGGGATGCGCGATGGCCGGCCGCAGTGGCTGTCGGCCATGCTCATCAGGCCTCCTGGTGTGCTGTGGACGCCGGGGTGACGGCATCATTGCGAGAACCTATGCCGAGCTCCGCGGTCAGCATCGTGCCAATGCGCCGGGCAAGCCCGGGCGCGGCGAACACGATAACCAGGCCCGCCGCACACCAGGCGAACGCGACGAACGGTGAGGCGAGCAGGCTGTTCTGGCCTTTGACGTTGTAGTAGAAGACAGCGACGATGACGCCGATGCCCAACAGCGGCACCACGGTCTCGTAGCGCGGAATGGTGACCCGGCCGGTCGCGATGAAGCGGATGACGCCAACCTGGACCAGAAGATAAGCGAACATCAGGCAGACCGCGCCGCTGACAGCGAAGTAGAAGTACGAGTCCAAAGCGGCGCTCCCGGTTCCGATCCGTGGCCGCCCGGTCGCCCACGACACGATGTCGACGACGGCGGTGACAGCGAGCACCGCCCACAGGGCGTTACGCGGGCTGTCGTGCCGTGGATCCAGCTCCGCCAACCGCTTCGGCCCAAACCCGTCGCGGGCCAAGGCGTAGATCATCCGGCTCGCGGTCGCGGCGGCGGACAGGTGCGACGCGAACGCCGACATCACGGAGGTGAACAGGATCACCAGCGCGAACCACAGACCCACGTACCGGCCGCCGAGCGTGCCCAGGGTGTTGCCCGAGTTCTTGAACGCCTCTAGGCCGTTGCCGTCGGTGCCGAAACCGATGGTCTGGACGAACATGACGCCGACGAACAACGCCGACGTCAGCAGTACCGCTCCGCCCAGCGCCCGCGGAATGTTACGGCGTGGGTCGTCGGTCTCCTCACCGAGAACCGCGCATGCCTCGAATCCTGCCCAGGACAGGAACGCCGCGACCACGGCACCCATGACGGCCTGCAAGCTCGTACCGGACACCGTGAACGCCGAGAAGTCGATGCCCGTGGAGGGTGCGCCGCCGGTGCCGAGGATGACGAAGGCGAGCACGACCATGAAGACGACGCCGATGCCTTCGATCGCCAGCAGAACACGGGCGACGATCTTCGTGTCGCGGGTGTTGAGAACGCCCGACAGCACGAGACCGACGACGACAGTCACTCCCCAGGAGAGCTGGAAGGGTTGCGCGCTATGCGGCTGGGCGGCGGCCAGCAGGGCGTTGGTGAAGGCGCCGAGGGCCGCGAGTGTGCAGACGGAAAAGAACAGGTACGTACCCAACAACGCGAAGCCGGCGAAGAACCCGGCACGCGGACCGACGGTCGCACCGACAAGCGCGTATGCGCTGCCCGAGTGGTTGTAGTAACGGGTGAGCCGGACGAACCCGTAGGCAACGAGGGCCACGCCGACGCAGCCGAGCACGAACACCAGCGGAACGGCCTTGCCGACCGCGTCGATCACGCCCTGGCCGTTGCCGGCCATGGCGAGCGTCGGGCCCATCAGCCCCAGAGAGAGCGCAAGCGCTTCCCAGAGCCGCAGCGTGCGACGATGCTTGGAGACTGCGGTCACGACTCGCTCCTAGCGGGGTCACCAGGGTCAGCGGCGGTCATACCGACCGGACGAAGCGCAGACGCAGCTCATCACCGCGATGCGACGGGACCGCAAGTAGTAGGTGCCGGATCCTCACCGCTCACCCTCCACACCGCTGGCAATACCAATCGATGCGCCGACAGCAGGGTAACGAATCCCCGCGCCACCATCGAGCTGTCAGGACACCCAGACGTCATCCGGGGCAGTGAATGAACGTACTCACGCCGGCGACTCACCTCACGGCGCGATCACGGTGATCGCGTATTCCGGTGAAGCCCGCGCCTGCTCGTACCGCCTGAGAGCCCGGTTGTTGCCGCGCTCCACCTGGAGATATCTGATCGGTCTGATGAACTCCGGCCCCACCGTGTGATGCCGCGGAGCTGGCAATAATGTGGTGTCGCCGTCAGCGCGACCGACTCCGCTTCTTGCCTGATTGTGCAGCGCCGGCCTGTTGCGTGCCGTCGAACCCGGCCAACGCCCTGCCTGTACCGCACCAAATATCGATGCTGTGCCCTGACCTCGAGTCTCGTGGATCAGGTCAGGCCGCCCTGCGGTACTCGTTGATCACGCGCCGAGGACCCGCCGTCACCGTACCGGGGCATCGGTCGGGACGACGATGACCGGTTCACCGTTCGGTGGGCGTTGGGCGAGACTCTGGTGCGGACGGTGTCCATTGAAGTGGGCCGCGTATTCGTCAAGGACCGCTTGGGCGTGCCGCTCGTTGTAGACCAGAATCCGGTCGGTGCACTCGGTGCACTCGGTGCACTCGGTGCACTCGGTGCGGACGCTGCGGACGAACCGGATCGTGAGGCGGGAGAGGCGGATCTTGACGCGAGAGAGGTGCGGATCGTCAGGCCATCAGGCGGACGTGACCGAACTCGGCGGCCAACTCCCGGGCGACGCTCAACGTGAGCCGGCCCGCCTCGTCCAGCCGCTTGCCGAGCCGGCCCTTCGGCGCGGACACGTTGATCGCCGCGACGATCTGACCACGGAAGTCGCGTACCGGCGCGGAGACCCCGACGACGCCGTCCTCGAACTCCTCGTCGACGGCCGCGTAACCGCGCTTGCGGATCCCGGCGACCTCGCGGAGCAGGTCGTCGGCCGTGTGCACCCGCGGACGCGGGCCGGGGTGCAGGTCGGCCGGTTCGGCGAGCAGGCTGCGGAGCGCCTCGGGCGGCCAGTCCGAGACGAGGACCCGGCCGGCCGAGGTCAGGGGCGCCGGGACGCTGACGCCTTCCCAGCCCAGGGCGCGGAACGCGTGCGACGGTGACACCGACAGCAGGGTCAGGACGGCCGAGCCGCGCAGCACGCACAGGTGTGTGGTCTCGTTGAGCACGGCGACCAGCCGGCGCAGGTAGGGCACAGCCGCCCGGACCAGGTGCGCCTCGACCGTACGGGCGGCCAGGGCGTAGACGCGCCAGCCCAGCCGGTACTCGAGCGTGTCCGGATCCCGCTCGACCATGCCTTCGGCCTCCAGCGCGCGCAGTGCCCGCGACATCTGGCTCTTCTCCCGGCCGAGTGACTCCGCGATCCGGCTGACCCCGAGACCCGGCGCGCCCTGTGCGGTCGCCAGCAATTCGAGGATCTCCATGTCTCGGCGCAGGCCGGCCGACGGGGCCGAAGATCGCGATGTCGTTGCAGCTGCCGCAACAGGTGTTGCATCCATGCAGATCATCGTCCTACGGTTCCGTCATTCCTTCAACAGGCGAGGTCAACGATGTCGCTCACCGAGTACATCCAGACGCGCTGGGACCTTCTGTCACAGGCGGCCATGAACCACGTACTGGTCGTCGCCCTGTCGGTCGGCATCGCCACGGTGATCGGCGTCGGCGTCGGGGTGCTCACGTACAACCGGCCGCGCCTGTCCGGTATCGCCATCGGCGCGTCCAGCGGGTTCCTGACGATCCCGTCGTTCGCTTTGCTGGGCCTGTTCATCCCGATTCTGGGTCTCGGGTGGACGTCCACGGTGGTCGCGCTGGTCGGGTACTCGATGTTGCCCATCGTCCGGAACACCGTGGTGGGCCTGCGCGGCGTGGACGCCGCGATGGTCGAGGCCGGGCGCGGCATCGGGATGAGCGCTGCCGGCGTGATGCTGCGCATCCAGCTTCCGCTGGCCTGGCCGGTGATCCTCACCGGCATCCGGGTCTCCACCCAGATGATCATCGGTATCGCGGCCATCGCCGCATACGTCGCCGGGCCCGGGCTGGGCAACCAGATCTTCGACGGGCTGGCGCGACTCGGTTCGGTCAACGCGTTGAACGCCGCTCTCGCCGGCACCCTCGGCGTGGTCGTCCTCGCGCTGCTCTTCGACCTCTTCTATCTCGTGATCCGTCACCTCACCACGTCGAGGGGGCTCCGTGTCTGACGACAACGCTGACGACCACGCCGACAGCAGCGGCACCACCGGCGAGCGCATCGAACTCGTCGGCCTCACCAAGCGGTACCCGGGCCAGGCCGAGCCGGCCGTGGAGAACGTGGACCTGGACGTGGCAGCCGGTGAGCTTGTCGTCTTCGTCGGACCGTCCGGCTGCGGCAAGACCACCACCATGAAGATGATCAACCGGTTGATCGAGCCCACTTCCGGCTCCATCCGCATCGACGGCCGCGACGTCCTGGCCATGCAGCCCGACCAGCTACGCCGGCACATCGGGTACGTCATCCAGCAGATCGGCCTGTTTCCGCACATGACGATCGCCCAGAACATCGGCATTGTGCCGAACCTGCTCAAGTGGCCGAAGAAGAAGGTCGCCGAGCGGGTCGACCACCTGCTTCACCTCGTCGGGCTGGACCCGACCGTGCACGCCCGCCGGTACCCGCGCCAACTGTCCGGTGGACAGCAGCAGCGCATCGGCGTCGCCCGGGCCCTCGCAGCCGACCCGCCGGTGATGCTGATGGACGAGCCGTTCGGCGCCACCGACCCGATCACCCGGCTCCGCCTGCAGGACGAGTTCCTGCGCCTGCAGCGGGAGCTACGCAAGACGATCATCTTCGTCACGCACGACTTCGAGGAAGCGATCAAACTCGGCGACCGGATCGCGGTGCTGCGGGAACGCTCGCACATCGCCCAGTACGACACCCCCGCCAACATCCTCGCCCGGCCTGCGGACGAGTACGTGGCGAGCTTCGTGGGCGGCGACGCGACGCTCAAGCGGCTCGCGCTGCACACCGTCGGCGAAATCGACGGCGAACCCGGCGCACCGGCGGACCTCCCGGGCGTGGCACCGACGGCGACGCTACGCGAAGCACTCGACGTCATGGTCGCCCGCGGCAGCGACCGGATCTCGGTCGACGGCACCGTCGTCACGTTCGCCCAGTTGTCGGCCGCCGTGCGCGCCGCCGACGCGGTCGACCGGCAGCAGACCACTGCGGGGCACTGATGGCCACCGACACCTTCACCAGCGCCTTTCCCACCGTCGCCCGGCGGCGCGCCGGCGCGCCCCGGATCTTCCGCCACGTCGGGCTGCCACTCGGCGTGGCGGTGACGCTGCTCCTGCTGTACCTGTGGGTGTCCAGCCGCACGCTGGACAGCATCGAACGCCGCACCCTCAACGCGGAGTACCTGCGCTCCCGTACCCTCGAACACCTCACGCTGACCGGGTTCGCGACGCTGCTCGTCGTCGTGATCGCCATCCCGCTCGGGATCCTGCTGTCCCGGCCGCGGGCCCGGTGGGTCAGCCCGGCCGTGCTGGGCCTGGCGAACCTCGGGCAGGCCACGCCCGCGATCGGGCTGCTGGTGCTGCTGACCATCAAGCTCGGCGTCGGATTCCGGGTCGCGATGATCGGCCTGGTCGCGTACGCCGTCCTGCCGGTGCTGCGCAACACCCTCGTCGGCATCCAGCAGGTCGATCCGGCGCTGATCGAGGCCGCGCGCGGTATGGGGATGACCCGCTGGCAGGTGCTGCGCCGGATCGAACTCAAGCTCGCCGTGCCGGTCATCCTGGCCGGCCTGCGCACCGCGCTGGTGCTGTCGGTCGGGGTCGCGACGCTCGCGACGTTCGTCAACGCCGGCGGCCTCGGCGACATCATCGTCAACGGAATCAAGCTCCAGCGCACGCCCGTCCTCGTGACGGGAAGCGTGCTCACCGCCTGCATCGCCTTCATCGTCGACTGGATCGGCAGCCTCGCCGAGGACGTCCTGCGGCCACGCGGCGTCTGACCCTCACCGCACTATCCAGAAAGGACATACGGATGCGCTTATCAGCCGCGTCACGCGCCACCCGAGCCGCGGTGTCCGGCGCCGCGACCATCGCGGCCGTCGCCGCCCTCGCCGCGTGCGGCAACGACAGCACGCAGGCCAACCAGGGCAGCCTCGGGCAGGAGCTCAAGGGCGCCAAGTTCACCGTCGGCTCCAAGGACTTCTCCGAGTCGATCATCCTCGGCCAGATCACCATGCAGCTTCTGTCCGGGCACGGAGCGACGGTCATCGACAAGACCAACATCAAGGGCTCCACGAACACGCGTACCGCCCTGATGTCCGGCGACATCGACATGTACTGGGAGTACACCGGCACCGGATGGATCACCTATCTCAAGAAGACCACCCCGATCCCGGACCCGAAGCAGCAGTACGACGCGGTGGCCAAGGAGGACCTGTCTGCCAACAAGGTGGTCTGGGGCGCCCCGGCGCCGCTCAACAACACGTACGCCTTCGCCATCCGCAAGGAGAAGGCCTCCGAACTGGGGGTCAAGACCCTCTCCGACCTGAAGCAGTTGGTGAGCAGCAAGCCTGACCAGGCGACGTTCTGCATCGAGAGCGAGTTCTCCACCCGCGACGACGGCTGGCCCGGACTGCAGAAGGCCTACGGCATCGACGTACCGAAGAACAACGTCAAGCTGCTCGACACCGGCGTCATCTACACCGAGACCAAGAAGGGCCAGACGTGCAACTTCGGGGAGGTCTTCGCGACCGACGGGCGGATCGCCTCGCTCGGCCTGACCGTCCTCGACGATGACAAGAAGTTCTTCCCGGTCTACAACGCGGCACTGACCCTGCGCCAGGACACCGACCAGAAGTACCAGGACATCCGCAAAATCATCGACCCGGTCGCGGCGAAGCTGACCAACGAGGTCATGCAGCAGCTCAACGCGAAGGTGGACGCCGACGGGCAGGAGCCGTCCAAGGTCGCCAAGGATTGGCTGACCTCCCAGGGGTTCCTCAAGTGACCATGCAGATCGGCGAGAGCTTCATCGGTACGGGGCCGTCGGCGGCGCACGTCAACACCGTGCTCGGCGACCGCTCCGGCCCGGCGGGGGCGGCGTGGGCAACCGCCCTCGCCACCCCCACCGCCGGACACGCGCCGTTCGTCGCGGTCCTCCAGCCCGGCGTACCGACCCGGCCGCCGACCCTGTTCGTCAACAAGGCCACCGTCGCCGGAGCCGCACACGCCAACCTGACCTGGGGTCCGGCGCAGGCCGGCATCGCCGCCGGTGTCATGGACGCGGTCACCGCCGGCGTGATCGACCGCGAGCGGGTCGACGACCTCGTCGTGATCGCCGCGGTGTGGGTCGATCCGCAGGCCGGCCCGGACGACGCCGACGCCGTCTACCGCAACAACCGCCTCGCCACCGCCCGCGCGTTGCAGGCCGGCGCCCACGGTAGGCCCACGGTGGACGAGGCGCTGGCCGCCGCCGAGGAGCCCGCCAACCCGTTCTACACCGCGCCAGGGGGATCATGAAAATCACCGGGATCGGCCTGGACCGGATGCGCCTTCCGCTGGACCCGGCGTTCAACGCCGCCTGGGACCCGGTGCCACGCACCTCCTTCGACGCGACGCTGGTCACCGTGCGGACCGACGAGGGTGTGGTCGGTTACGGGTCGGGCGACACGATGGACGGATTCGAGGCGTACGAGCACCTGTTCCTCGGCCGCGATCCGCTCGCGATCGTCAACCACGTCAAGACCCTGGAGACGGTCAACTTCCACGCCGGCCGGTACTGGCCCCTCGAAGCGGCCCTGTGGGACATCATCGGCAAGGTCTGCGGCCAGCCGGTCGCGACCCTGTTCGGCGGCGCCACCACCCGGCTGCCCGCGTACGCGTCCTTCGGCGAGCTGAAACCACCGCGGGCCCGGGCGGAGGCGGCGGTGGCCGCCCGGGAGGCCGGGTTCCGGGCGATGAAGATCCGCATCGCCCGGGAACGGCTCGACGAGGGGCTGGCGGCTGTGCGGGCGACCCGCGAGGCCGTCGGCGACGACGTCGACATCATGGTCGACCTCAACCAGCTGTGGCGGATGGCCGGCGACATCGACGCGGCGCTCGACCTCGTGTCGGTACGGAAACTGGCCGACAGTCTCGCCGAGCTCGGCGTGCTGTGGCTGGAGGAGCCGCTGCCGCAGCACGACGTCCCGGGCATGCGGATGATCCGGGCGCACACCGGCATCCGGGTGGCCGGCGGCGAGATGGTACGCACGATGCCGGAACTGCTGCACCTCCTCGAGGGCGACGCGCTCGACGTGTACCAGCCGGACGTGGTGCTCTCGGTGGGGATGCTGCGCGCCCGCACCATCGCCGAACTGGCCCTGGCCAAGCACCGCTGGTTCACGCCGCACACCTGGAGCAACGGCCTCGGCATCCTGGCCAACCTGCATGTCGTCGCCGGCGTAGGCGGTGGTCCCTACGTCGAGTACCCGTACGACCCGCCCGGCTGGACCGCCCAGCGGCGCGACTTCTTCCTGGCCGAACCGGTCCAGGTGGACGCCGACGGCTACCTCGACGTTCCCCGGACTCCGGGCCTGGGCGCCGACATCGACCTCGACTCCGTTCGCACATTCGCTCTGACCTGAAAGGTTCGTCCACTGTGTCCAGCTACGAGCAGTGGCTGCAGCGCGCGGCCACGGTCGCGCCCAGTACCGGCCTCTACATCGACGGGTCGTTCGTCGACGCGGCGGACGGCGCGACGTTCGTGACGACCAGCCCGCGCGACGGCACCGACCTGGCGTGGGTCGCGGCCGCCGGCGAAGCTGACGTGGACCGCGCGGTACGGGCCGCGCGGACGGCGTTCGACGACGGGCGCTGGGCCGGTGCCAGCCCACGCCACCGCAAGAAGGTCCTGCTGCGGCTGGCCGACCTGATGCGCGAGCACCACGAGGAACTGGCGCTGCTGGAGACCCTCGACGCCGGGCACCCGATCGGCGAGTCCCTGCGGGTGGACGTGCCCGGCGCCGCGAACTGCATCCAGTGGTACGCCGAGGCCGTCGACAAGCGGTACGACGAGATCGCTCCGACCGGTCCGGACGCGCTCGCCCTGGTCACCTGCGAGCCGCTGGGCGTGGTCGGCGCGGTCGTACCGTGGAACTACCCGCTGATCATTACGTCGTGGAAGCTCGGCCCGGCCCTGGCGATGGGCAATTCCGTGGTCCTCAAGCCCGCCGAGCAGTCGTCGCTGTCCGCGCTACTGCTGGCCGAACTGGCAAGCGAGGCCGGGCTGCCCGACGGGGTGCTCAACGTGGTGCCCGGGCTGGGTCCCGTCGCCGGCGCGGCGCTGGGCCTGCACCCGGACGTCGACAAGATCGCCTTCACCGGCTCGGTCGAGGTCGGCCGGGCGTTCCTGGACTACGCCGCCCGGTCCAACGGCAAGCAGATCGCGCTGGAACTCGGCGGCAAGTCGCCGCAGGTGGTGCTCGCCGACGCCCCCGACCTCACCGCGGCCGCCTCCGCCGTCGCCTGGGGCATCTTCTACAACGCCGGGCAGACCTGCAACGCCGGTTCGCGGTTGCTGGTCGACCGGCGCGTCGCCGACGACCTGCTCACCGAGGTGGTGAAGGTGGCCACGTCGATCCAGGTCGGCGACCCGCTCGACCCCGACACGCAGATGGGCCCGGTGGTCGACTCGGGCCAGCTCGACCGGGTGCTCGGCTACATCCAGCTCGGCCGCGACGAGGGTGCCGAGGTGCTCACCGGCGGCGGCCGGATCCGCGAGGACTCCGGCGGCACGTTCGTGGCGCCGACCGTACTGTCTGAAGTAGACAACAAGGCGAGGGTGGCCCAGGAGGAGATCTTCGGTCCGGTCCTGACCTCCGTCACCGTGTCCGGCGAGCAGGAAGCGGTGCGGCTGGCCAACCAGACCCGGTATGGGCTGGCCGCCAGCGTCTGGACCCGTGACCTCGGCACCGCGCACCGGGTCTCCCGGGCACTGCGCGCGGGCACGGTCTGGGTCAACACCTTCGACGCCAGCGACGTGATCACGCCGTTCGGCGGGTTCAAGGACTCCGGCTCCGGCCGGGACAAGTCGCTGCACGCGCTGGACGCCTACTCGGCGCTGAAGACCACGTGGATCAACCTGGAGCAGTCGTGAAGATCGGTTTCATCGGCCTGGGCAACATGGGCGGCCCCATGAGCCTCAACCTGCTCGCCGCCGGATACGACGTCGCCGTGCACGACGTACGGCGGGAGGCGGCCGCCGAGCACGAGCGGCGGGGCGCGGTCTGGGCGGCGACCCCGGCCGGCGCCGGGCACGGCCGGGACGCGGTCATCACGATGCTGCCCACGCCGCGCCACGTCGAGACGGTGCTCCTCGGCCCCGCTGGGCTGCTCGACGCACTGGCCCCCGGGTCGGTGTGGGTGGACATGTCCACGTCGGTACCGGAGGTGGCCGACCGGGTCCGGGCACGGGCTGCGGATCGAGGCGTGGAGGTGCTCGACGCTCCCGTCTCCGGCATGGCACACGGCGCCCGTACCGGCAGCCTGCAGATCTTCGTGGGCGGCGACGAGGCGACGTACCGGCGGGTGCGGCCGGTGTTCGAGGTCCTGGGCGACCCCGAGCGCATCATGCGGGTCGGCGGGCACGGTGCCGGGTACACCGTGAAGCTGATGATCAACCTGCTGTGGTTTTCGCACCTGGTCGCCACGACCGAGGTCCTCACCATCGGCACCCGGGCCGGCGTCGACCTCGCGGTGCTGCGCGCCGCGCTGCTGGCCAGCCCCGCCGCCAGCAACTTCCTCGACCGCGACGTCCTGTCGGTGCTGGCCCACGGCGACTATGACGACTCGTTCGCCATGGCGCTGGCCTGCAAGGATCTCGGGCTCGCGGTCGACCTCGCCGGCGCCGTCGGGGTGCCGGCCGAACTGTCCGCCCTCGTCGAGCAGGTGTACCGGCGGGCCCGCGCCGCGTACGGCGACCTCGCCGGCGAGATGAGCCCGGTACGTCTGTGGGAGGACCTCACCGGCACTCCCCTGCGCCTGCCCGTACCCGTTCTCCAGGAGTGACCATGCTGTCCACCAACGGCCTCACGCTGAGCCCGATGCCCGCCGCGCACCTCGCCGCCGGCGCGATCACCGGCCTGGGCGACCTGACCCGGTCCACCGGCGCCCGCCGCGCGGTGATCGTCACCGACCCCGGCATCGCCGCGACCCCGATCCTCTCCGCGGTCCTCGACGCCCTGGGAGATCTGCCTGCCGCTGTTTTCAGCGGCGTGCACGCCAACCCGACCACGGACGACATCGCTTTGGGTGCCGAGGTCGCCATCGACCACGGGGCGCAGGTGGTCGTAGCCGTCGGCGGCGGGTCGGCCATCGACGCCGCCAAGGGCATCGCCGTCGCCGCGGTCAACCCGCAGCGCGGCCGCGACCTCGACTACCGCAGCGGCTTCGCCAACCCGGCGCTGCCGCTCCTCGCGGTACCCACCACCGCCGGCACCGGCGCCGAGACCAACGCGTTCGGCGTCGTGACCGATGTGGCGTCGCACCGCAAGTTCTACGTCGGGCACGCCAGCGCGCTGCCCCGGGCCGCGGTGCTCGACCCGGAGTTGACGGTCGGGCTGCCGCCCGGACAGACCGCGGCGACCGGGATGGACGCGCTCACCCACGCGCTGGAGTCCTACTCCTCCGTACGCGCCAACCCGTGGTCGGACGGGATCGCACTCCAGGTGATCCGGATCGTGTCGCGGCACCTGCCGCGCGCGTACCGGGACGGCAGCGATCTGGAGGCCCGGGCGCAGATGCTGCTCGCGGCCCACATGGCCGGCGTCGGGATGGCCGCGACCGGCCTCGGGATCTGCCACGGCATCGGCCACCCGCTCGGCGGCCGGTTCGACCTCGCGCACGGGGTCGCGCTGACCATGCTGCTGCCGCACGTGCTCCGCTTCAACCTGCCGGTACGGCTGGAGCGCACCGCCGACATCGCATTCGCGCTCGGCGTCGGGGAGACCGACAGGAGTGTCGAACGCAATGCGGAGGCGGCGATTGACGCCGTGGCCGCACTTGCCGGTGAGGTGGGGTTGACGGGCGGGCTCGGCGACCACGGGGTCGGCGCTGACGACTTCGACCTGCTGGCGGCCGACGCGCTCGCCGACGAGGTCATGGCCAACACGCCCCGCTTCCCCACCGCCGACGACGTACGCGCGATCCTGTCCGCGGCCGTTCATGGAGCCGGGAGGTAGCGCACCCGGCACGGGTTCTACCACCGATCCCAGTGGATGACCTCCTCCGGCTCCGGACGGAGCGTTTCCTTGAAGGTGTCCCCGTGTAGTAGGCGACCGGGAAGAGGACCCGGTCAGTCCTCCCAATGCAGTCATATGACCCATGCCCGGAGGCTGCTCGCCGTCGCACGATTCTTGTCGTGAACACGAGACCAATCCTCGTGGGGCGCACGGCCGAACTGGAACAGATCGACTCGCTGCTCGCCGGCCACCGCCCGATCGGGCCCGGTCTGCTGCTACGCGGCGACCCGGGGGTGGGAAAGACCGCGCTGCTGGACGCGGCAGCGGTCCGAGCCGAGGCGGCCGGTATGCGGGTGCTACGCGCCCCCGGCGCGGAGTTCGAGGCCGCCATCCGCTTCTCGGCGCTGCACCACCTGCTCGACCCGCTGCGCGAACGCGCCGACCGGCTCGCCTCCTGCCATCGCGACGTCCTCCACCAGGTCTTCGACCTCACGCCGGGACCGGCGCCGGACCGGCTGGTCGTCTCGACGGCGGCGCTGGCCCTGCTGGGCCAGGTCGCCGCCGAACGCCCGTTACTGCTGACCATCGACGACGTGCCATGGATCGACCACGCCAGCGCCACCGTGCTGGGGTTCGTCACCCGCCGCATCGGCAACGACCCCATCGCCTTCCTGACCGCCGCCCGTACCGGGGTGGACAGCTTCTTCGACCAGGTCCGCCTGCCCGAACGGGAGATCAGCCCGCTCGGCGAGCAACCCGCGGCCACCCTGCTGGACATCCTGCATCCGAACCTGGCACCACCCGTACGGCGGCGCCTGCTCGACGAGGCCGCGGGCAACCCGCTCGCGCTACGGGAACTACCTGGCTTGTTGACCGAGCGGCAGCGCTGCGGCCAGGACCCGCTGCCCGCATTCCTATCCCTCAATGGGCGGCTGGAGGCGATCTTCGCCGCCGGGGTGCGGGCCCTACCCGCACCGACCCATCAGACGCTGCTGCTGGCCGCGCTGGAGCCTGATGCGAGCCTGGCCACGATCCGGCCGGCGGCGCGGGGCCGTGCGGACGTCGACGACCTTGCCCCCGCGCAGCAGGCGAACCTCGTCCGCATCGATGCGGTCACCGGCCCCATGGTGTTTCGCCACCCGCTGATCCGCTCGGCGATCGTGCAGACATCGTTGCCGAGTGAACGCCGAGCGGCGCACCAGGCCCTGGCTGCCACCCTGGCCGGCGACCCGGGTCGCCGGGCGTGGCATCTGGCCGAAGCCGCGACCGGACCCGACGAGACGGTGGCCCGGGTGCTGGAGGAGGCGGCCCTTGCCGCCTGGCGGCGCGGCCGCGCGTCTGCCGCGGTAGCCGCGCTCGTGCGGGCCGGCGAACTCAGCCCGCACCCGGCCGACCGGTCCCGCCGGCTGGCCGAGGCCGCCTACCTCGCCAACACATCCGGTCAACTCGACCAGGTGACCCGGCTGTTGGCCGACGCCGGACAGGCACAGGACACACCGACCGGACTGATCTTCGCCGCCACGGCCCAACTCCTCGCGTATGGTGAGGGCGATATCGACGCCGCCCACCACGTGCTGGCCCGGGCGCTCGACGCTCGGGCGCTTAACGACGTCGCCGACACCGCCAAGACCAACAACGACTGGGACGGCTACGGGATCCTCGCGCTGCTGTTCGTGTGCGTCTACAGCAACCGACAAGAGCCGTGGGAACTCCTCAAGACCGCGCTGGCCCGGCTCGAACCAGAGGCGGTATCCCCCCTGCGGCTGTGCTACGACGCGTACGCCGACCCCGCCCGAACGTCCCACCCCGTGCGGGAGGACCTCGCCCCCGCATTCGACGCCCTTCCCACCGACGCGGCACCCTGGCAGCTCATACCCCTGGCCTACGCGGCCCTCCAGGTGGACACACTGTCGGACTATCGGTACCTGTGCCGGCGCATGATCGAACGAGAACGCGACGGCGGTGCGATCTACATGGCCGTTGTCGGGTTGCTGATGCTCAGCGTCGATTCCTATGTCCACGGGCAGTGGGACGAGGCCGAGAACCTGGCGAGGGAGGGGCTGGACCTGGCAGTCGCCCACGGCTACCACCTTCTGCAGGGTCAGCTTCGGTGCAGGTTGGCACTCTTCGCCGCCGCCCGCGGGAACGTGGACCTCACCCGGGCCCTGGCCGACGAGATCGCCACCTGGGCCGCGCCGCGCGGCGTCGAGCTGACGCAAGCACTGGCCTGGCACGCGCGCGCCATCGCGGCCCTGGGCCAGGGCGACTACGAAGACTCCTACGTCCAGGCGTCCCGGGTCAACCCGCTCGGCACGCTCAGCCTTGGCATCCCGGGCCGGTGGTTGGTCCTGGACCTGGTCGAGGCGGCGGTCCGCACCGGACGCACCGACCAGGCCCGCGCCTACGTCGCCGCCGCCCAGCAGGCCGGCATCGCCCGGATCTCCCCGCGCGCCGCCCTCCTCATCGCCGGGGCCGCGGCCCTGGCCGCCGACGACGACCAAGCCGGCCTGCTGTTCGAGACCGCACTCTCACTGCCCGAGGTCGACCGGTGGCCGTTCGACCACGCGCGCATCCAGCTCGCCTACGGCGAATGGCTACGTCGCACCCGCGACACCACCCGCGCCCGCCTGCACCTACGCGCCGCCCTGGACACCCTCAACCGGCTCGGTGCCCGGCCATGGGCCGTACGGGCCCAGAACGAACTACGCGCCACCGGGATCGCCACCACCGCACGACCCGACACCCGCTCGGCCACACTGACCGCGCAGGAACGACAGATCGCCACGCTGGCCGCCACCGGCCTGACCAACAAACAGATCGGCCAGAAGCTGTTCCTGTCCCACCGCACGGTGGGTGCCCACCTGCACCGGATCTTCCCCAAGCTCGGCATCACCTCACGCGCCGCCCTCCGCGACGCACTGGAAATGATCACATCCGACGCCGATGAGTACGCCCCACAGTTACCGCCCCCACCGACGACCAGGACGGCCCACCAGCCTAGCCGGCAACGCACTGAACACCGCTGAAACGCCTAATTCCGTGCTCAACACGCTGAACACCCGCACTCATCTGGCACCAGTAGATAAGAAGCCGCGATGAGCGCGGTCATGGTCGCCGAATTGCTGTGGGAACGGCGACTCGCCGTCTCGGCGGTTCGCTGAGATGGGCCGAGACACCCCGGTGGCTCGGCGATGGGAGGGCCTGGGTAGTTTCGGCCCATGACTGACGACACCGGCCGCTCTGTGGACATCGAGCGCACTAGCGTCGGGCGATACGTCGTGCGAAACGCCCGCGGTGGCTCGATCACGATGGGTACGGGTGAGGGGGACAGCTTCACCCCGGCGGAACTGCTCTTGGCGGCCATCGGGGGCTGCACCGCGATCGACGTCGATTTGGTCATCAGTCGGCGCGCCGAGGCGAGCGAGTTCGTCGTGAAGGTGACAGGCAACAAGATCCGCGACGAGACCGGCGGGAACCGAATGGACAACCTCAGGGTCGAGTTCACCGTTACGTTCCCGGATGGCGAGGCGGGCGACGCGGCACGGCAAGCGCTGCCGGGCTTGGTGCAGATGTCACACGACCGGCTCTGCACCGTCTCTCGTACCGTCGAACTCGGCACCCCCGTGTCGACCGTCATCGTTCCCCACACGAGCTAGCAGCGCGATGACGGCGACGCGGCAGCATAGCCGCGCGGAGTTTCGGGTGATCAGGCCCGGAACGTGATCCGCGACCGGGCACCGCGGTGCGATCGACTCGGAGCGCCCGTACCGTCTCTACGCGGCCCCCATGATCACGCGATCACCCGCATCTAGCCGTGATGGGCGCGGTCATGCCGTGATAGGCGCGGTCATGCCGATGAAACCAGAAGCCAACGATACGGCCGCTACGGCAGCTCATCGCTGCGCGATGGCCGTACCACGTCCCGGTAGCGTCGGTGACTGGCCCGGTAGATGGAGAAGTTGCGGCGAGCATCGCGCAGACTGACCTCCCCATTAGGACGACCGGTCACCGCGCCAGTGTCCGTATCCCTGTGCCCGCACCGGTTTAGAACACAGACCGGGCAGGTCGTGCACCCGGTTCGGTAGCCACAGCACGGACACCCGTTAAGGGGTTGCTGAATCACGGTGGCAAGCCTCCCACAGCAACCCTGTGGGTGCCGGAAAGTGGTCACCCTACGCGGCCTGCGAGTGTTCGCCGATCAGACCGCCGAGGCGATCTCGCCGCACAACCCGCCCACCGGCTACGGCCACCGCCGGCGACCCCGGCCCCAGCGGTGGTCTTTTTCCGAGCGAGCGGCGCGGGCGACGTCGATGCCCGCGGCGGCGAAGACCGCGTCGAACGCGGCGGTGAACTTCGTGTCGCGATCCCGGATCAGGAATCGGAACCGGTTGGCTCGCTCCCCGAGGTCCCTCAGCAGGTTGCGGGCCTGCTGGGTCACCCACTCCCCCACCGGATGCGCGGTGACACCGAGCAGATGGACCCGCCGGCTACCTATCTCGATCACGAACAACACATACAGTCGGCGCACGCCACCGTGTCGACGCTGAAGAAATCCACCGCCAGCACGCCCTGCGCCTGGGCCCGCAGGAACTGCCGCCAGCTCACCACCGACCGCGTCGGTGCGGGATCGACTCCGGACCGCTTCAGGATGGCCCAGACGGTACTGGCCCCGACCCGGTAGCCCAGCCGGCACAGCTCGCCGCGGATCCGCCGGTAATCCCAGGTCGAGTTCTCCCGCGCCTGCCGCAACACCAGGACCCGGATCTCGGCGGCCACCGGCGGGCGGGCCGCGCCGTGAGGTGTTGGCGAGTTCGGGGAACACCCGGTGGAGGTGGGTGCCCCCCCGTGCGGTGCGACGGTGAAGACGGTACGCGAGCCCGGGCGGTACCGCGGGTGTCTTGAGTCGGTCTTGATCGGGACGACGAGCCAGCGGATGGCATGGCTGGCGAGGTCGCCGCCCTTGATCCGGCCAATGGAACGTGCGCTCCATTATTGGCCGCAGTCAGATGGCGGATGCGGAATGGTCGGCGCCTGGTCATATGACACATGCACGGTGCGCACGAACCATCGCATGATTTTCGCATGGCCATGAGGCCGATCCAAGTACCTGTTCCCTCTCTCTGGCAGCCTTCTTCTGATCGAGGAATCCAATGGTTTCGAAGACCGCTTTCGTAACGGGCGTTGTCCAGCCCACGCGTCGACACACCGCACGTTCGCCCACGGATCCGGGAGTGGCAGCGGCGCGGAATGGATCCTGAAATCCCTTGAACTGGAGAAAAGGTATGACAGCTGTCGTTCGTATGGACGAGCAGGGCACGCCGGCGGTATTGCGCTATGAGCAAGAAGCGATCAGCCATTCCATTGACAATCAAGTACTGATTCGACAGGCGGCGATCGGCGTCCACTCCGCCAGCGTCCGCTACCGTCGCGGCTCCATTCACATCGTCAGACACCCGTTGGCCAACGGCCCCGAACCCGTTGGAATGGTCGAATTGGTTGACCCCGGCATCCGGGGGATTCACCTGGGCGACCGGGGCTCTGATCAATTCGCAATGGTGCGGAAGGCGTCGGTCGTGGCACGGATCACCAGCGATCACATCCCCGAGTGAGGCAGTCTCGACCGTTCGACCGCGGCTGCACACGCGGATCTGGGGCGACGGCGTTCCACCGGTCCTGTCGTTATCGCACCCGTGCCACATGAGGTGGGTGCTGTGACGGCCGACCACCGCGGTTGCGACCCGTCAGCGAGATCTTCGGAGTTGTGTCCGAGGCTCGAACCTGTGTGTGCCACCAATCTGACCGCGAGCAATCAATCCGGATAACCGCGATTTCCAGTGAGGAGTTCATCATGTCGACCGCCATGCCGCGATCCGCGCCGACCCGGGCTCCTGCCCGCGTGCCTTTGTATTTCAGATCGAATGGTGACGTCACCCTTCTTGAGATTTCGGTGCTGGGCGCCGAGTTGCCAACCCAACACGAGCAGGCGGTCGACCTCGCCGTCGCGGGCGAGATAGATATTCTGACCGCGGGGAGTCTGCGCGACACGCTCATCCAGGTGTTGCGCATGTACCGGCCGGCTCACATCGGCGTCGATCTGGCAGGCGTGACGTTCATGGACGCGTCCGGTGTCAGCGCCCTGCTGAAGTTCGCTATTGCGGCGCGCCAGCTCGATTGCGCCATTGCGATCACCAACCTGCAGCCCAATGTGTACAAGGTGTTGCAGTTGACCGGGCTGCTCGAAGAGCTCGGGTTGCGCACCGACCGCACCCGCCCTGTCAACACCGGCCCGAGCGCCGACAGCCGGTCAATGCCGATGCGCCGCGCTGGCGCTGTCGTCGACATTCGCGGTTACCTGCCACGACGGCGTACCGCCGGCCCGGTCACTGACCCGCTTGACGCCGCATGACAGCGGCCAGGGGCGTCAGCCTGGGAGCCAAAGCCCGACCCGCCGGACGAATCGACGGCGTCGTGCGCGGATCCCGCGACCAGAGCGAGCGTCATCCGCCGGACCGACAACGACACACGAATCGTCGGCCAACTCTTCCAGCAAAGGACCACCACCATGCGTACGACCAAGATCCGATCCATTCCGCAACCGGGCGCGCCCGCCGTAACCGGGGCTGCCCCGAAGGCCGCGTCGCTACCACGCGACACCTCCGTCTCGCGCCGAAAGTCCGCTGACCGAGTGCGTGCGGTCGACATCGCAGCCCTTGTCGACGTGCGGGATCTCACGGTCCCCGGCGGCCCGGTGGGCCAGACCTGGCTGCGCATCTTCCGGCCGGCCGATGCCGCCGAGCCGCTGGCCGTTGTCCTGTACGTCCACGGCGACAGGTCGGCGGTCGGCAACGCCCGCACCCGCCGCCTGGCCAGCAAACTCGTGACCGACCTGCACGCCGCGGTGGTCGTCGTGGATTACAGCCTGTCGCCGACGGCCCGCTACCCGGTGGCAATCGAAGAGGCCTACACGGCCGCCGCGTGGATCGCCGAGCACGGCGACGAACACGGCCTCGACGGCGCCCGCATCGCCGTCGCGGCGGACTCCACCGGCTGCGACCTGGCCGACGAACTGATGCTGATGGCCGACGACCGTGGCGGCCCCAACCTGGCCGCACACGTGCTGCTGTCCCCCCGGGCGACATCAGTCCTACGCGCGGCCCTCGCCGCGTGAGTGCCGTGCCGGACGAGTCTGACTATCCATACCGCGACCGCGTACGACCTGCCGCGCCTCCTCATGGGCAAGCCACCCGGGATGCGCGGCAAGGCCAGGAGTCTCGCAGGATCTGCGATGACGACGTCGGCGATCAGGCCACCGTCGTCGAGCTTGTACGTCTCGTACCACGCATGTAAATAGACCGCGGGCGCGAGTCGAGAGTCCACAGATACGCCAGGGCCGACTTGTAGAAGCCGACGCACGTCCTACCGAACGTCTTCGGACGCGCGACACCCGTTACGGCCCCGGCTTCGAGAAGGTCTGAATTAGTCATGAAAAACGGCCATGTCTGTACACAATGATGGGAACCGGAACGAGTTAACTACGAACTGTGAGGCCGCGAGCGGCGTGCCGGCGGGCCGAGACGAGCGCGTCAATGCCCTGTCCATACTGGTCTATCGCCCGGTAGTCGTAGTGCCAGACACCGTTGGCCTTGACGTAGGTCTCATCGACGAACCACCTGTCACCTGGTACGCGGCGGCAGAATCGGGCGGCATCGGCCAGCAGCGTTGTGAACCGCTGCACCCACCGGTAGACGGTGACGTGGTCGACCTCGATGCCGCGTCCACCGACCGCTCCTCCGCGTCCCGATACGACAGGTTGTAACGCAGGTACCAGCGGACCGCGACCACGATCACCTCGGGCGGGAACCGGAACCCGGAGAGCGCCGACTTCGGCGGCAGCCAGGAGCGAGGACGGGTTGATGACTTCACCGGTCAAGCCTGCCTCGATCTTGCCAATGCTCAACGCAACGGAGCCGGCGCCAGTCCTCCCAATGCGGTCATATGACCCATGCCCGGAGGCTGCTCGCCGTCGCACGATTCTTGTTGTGAACACGTGAACACGAGACCGATCCTCGGACGGTGCCCGATGCTGACTTCTTCCCAGCCTATCCATCAGAGTCTTTCCGGCAGACATCATCAGACCGGACAGCCGGTGAGATCACGGCCGGTAGCCGACCTCGTGGGGCGCACGGCCGAACTGGAACAGATCGACTCGCTGCTCGCCGGCCACCGCCCGATCGGGCCCGGTCTGCTGCTACGCGGCGACCCGGGGGTGGGAAAGACCGCGCTGCTGGACGCGGCAGCGGCGCGGGCGCAGGCGGCTGAGATGCGGGTGCTGCGCGCATCCGGCGCGGAGTTCGAGGCCGACATCGGCTTCTCGGCGCTGCACCAACTGCTCTACCCGCTGCGCGAACGCGCCGACCGGCTCGCCTCCCGCCATCGCGACGTCCTCCATCAGGTGTTCGGCCTGGCGCCGGGACCGGCGCCGGATCCGTTGGTCGTCTCGACGGCGGTGCTGGCCCTGCTGGGCCAGGTCGCCGCCGAGCGTCCGCTGTTGGTGCTGGTCGACGACGTGCCGTGGATCGACCACGCCAGCGCCACCGTGCTGGGGTTCGTCACTCGCCGCATCGGCAACGACCCCATCGCCTTCCTGGCCGCCGCCCGTACCGGGGTGGACAGCTTCTTCGACCAGGTCCGGCTGCCCGAACGGGAGATCAGCCCGCTCGGCGAGCAACCCGCGGCCACCCTGCTGGACATCCTGCATCCGAACCTGCCACCACCCGTACGGCGGCGCCTGCTCGACGAGGCCGCCGGCAACCCGCTCGCCCTGCGCGAGCTACCGGCGTTGTTGACCGAGCGGCAGCGCTCCGGGCAGGACACACTGCCCGCATTCCTACCCCTCAATGGGCGGCTGGAGGCGATCTTCGCCGCCGGGGTGCGGGCCCTACCCGCACCGACCCAGCAGGCGCTGCTGCTGGCCGCGCTGGAGCCTGATGCGAGCCTGGCCACGATCCGATCGGCGGCGCACGGCCGTGCGGACGTCGACGACCTGGCCCCCGCGCAGCAGGCGGACCTCGTCCGCATCGATGCGGTCACCGGCCCCATGGTGTTTCGCCACCCGCTGATCCGCTCGGCGATCGTGCAGACATCCTCGCCGGCCGAGCGCCGGGCCGCACACCAGGCCCTGGCCGCCGCCCTGGCCGGCGACCCGGAGCGGCGAGCGTGGCATCTGGCCGAAGCCGCGACCGGACCCGACGAGACGGTGGCCCGGGCGCTGGACGAGGCGGCCCTTGCCGCCTGGCGCCGCGGCGACCCGCCCGGCGCGGCGGCCCCGGCGGCGGACGAGGCGACCATCTCCGACCGCCGGCGTGGCGGTGCGTCCGCCGCGGTGGCCGCGCTCGTGCGGGCCGGCGAACTCAGCCCGCACCCGGCCGACCGGTCCCGCCGGCTGGTCGAGGCCGCCTACCTGGCCAACCTCACCGGTCAACTCGACCAGGTGCCCCGACTGTTGGCCGACGCCGGACATGGACCGGACACCCCGACCGGACTGGTCTTCGCCGCCACCGCCTACCTCCTCACGCATGCTGAGGGCGAAATCGACGCCGCCCAGCGGCTGCTGGCCCGGGCGCTCGACGACATCGCCGACACCGCCAAGACCACCAACAACTGGGACTCCTACGGGATCCTGTACGCGCTGCTGGTTGTCAGCATCTTTGCCGCCCGACCGGAGCCGTGGCAACTTCTCAACACCGCGCTGGGCCGGTTCGATCCGGAGGCGGTAACCCCGTTTCGCCTGTGCTACGACGCGTACGTCGACCCCGTCCGCACCGCCGACACGGTGCGGGAGGGCATCGCCCACGCCTTCGCGGCACTGCCCGCCGATGCGGCACCCTGGCAGGTCATCCCGTTGGCCTGGGCGGCCGTCGGAGTGGACGCGCTGTCCGACTACCGCTACCTGGTCCGGCGCGTGATCGATCGGCAGCGCGACGGCGGTGCGATCACCATGGTCATCGCCGGATTGCGGATGCTCTGCATCGACTCCTATAGCCACGGGCAGTGGGACGAGGCCGAGACCATGGCGCGTGAGGGGCTGGACCTGACAGCAGTCTGCGGCTACCAGCTTCTTGAAGGGCAGCTTCGGTCCCACCTGGCATGCATCGCGGCCGCCCGCGGCAACGTGGACCGCGCCCGGGCCCTGACTGATGAGATCACCACCTGGGCAGCGTCCCACGGCATCGGGGTGACGCAGGCGTACGCCCTGCGGGCTCGCACCCTCGCGGCCCTGGGCCAGGGCGACTACGAGGAAGCCTATGTACAGGCGGCACGGGCCACCCCGCCCGGCGCCCCCAGTTCCGGTTTCCCCGACCGGTGGATGATCCTGGACCTGGTCGCAGCGGCGGTCCACACCGGGCGAAGGCAGGAGGCCCGCGCGCACGTCGCCGCCGTCCAACAGGCCGGCATCGCCCGGATCTCCCCGCGCACCGCCCTCCTCATCGCCGGGGCCGCAGCACTCGCCGCCGACGACGACCAAGCCGGCCCGCTGTTCGAGACCGCACTCTCACTGCCCGAGACCGACCGGTGGCCGTTCGAACAGGCCCGCATCCACCTCTACTACGGACAATGGCTGCGCCGCACCCACGACACCACCCGCGCCCGCCTGCACCTACGCGCAGCCATCGAAACCTTCGACCGGTTGGGCGCCCGGCCATGGGCGGAGCGGGCCGGCAACGAGCTGCGTGCTACCGGCATCCCCACCACCGCCCGACCCGACACCCGCTCGGCCACACTGACCGCGCAGGAACGACAGATCGCCGCACTGGCCGCCACCGGCCTGACCAACAAACAGATCGGCCAACAGCTGTTCCTGTCCCACCGCACCGTGGGTGCCCACCTGCACCGGATCTTCCCCAAGCTCGGCATCACCTCACGCGCCGCCCTCCGTGACGCGCTGGAGACAATCACACCCGACGAGAACGACCAGGCCCCACAGTCAGCGTCCCCCAACGAAAATCAAGACGGCCAACGATCGCGATTTGCAATGCACCGCCGAAACAGCGCCGAATCGCATAACGCCGTGCTCAACGCGCTGAACATCCGCACCAATTTGGCTCCTCTCTACGTCAAGCGCTGACGAGGAAGGGTGTTCTAGGGTGGCTGTCGGCGGGTCCGGGAAGTGACTGTTCCGAAGAGCTGGCCTCGGGGATTGGGTCAGCCGCGCTGGATTGCAGAGCCGCTCCCCGTTGTCCTCCCGGGCCCGTCCTCACCGCCTTTGCGTCTTTAACCATCTGCTGTAGACCAGGTCGGACAGTCGCCGTTTCAGGGCTCGCATGGCCTCCATCGACGTCTTGCCGGCGGCGAGTTTGCGCCGGTAGTAGCGACGTCCTTCGGTGTCGTGGCGGAGTTGGACGACGGCCATGATGTGCAGGACCCGGTTGATGCGCCGGTTGCCGGCACGCGACAGTCGGTGCCGGGTGTGGTCGCCAGAGGAGGTGTCCAGCGGTGCGGTGCCGTTCCACGAGGCGAAGTGCCCGCGGCTGGCGAAGCGGGCGATGTCGACGATGTCACCGAGCGGCGCCGGACGGGCCGATGCCGTGCAGCTGTTGCAGGCTGCTGCCGGCGGCGGCGGCGACCAGCTCGGTCAGTTGCCGGTCGGCGTCGGCGGTGAATACCGCGTCGAAGACCGCCGTGAACTCCGTGTCCCGGTCGCGGAGCAGGAATCGCAGGTCCTCTACCCGCTGGTCGAGGTCTACCAGCAGATTCCGCACCTGCTGGGCTATCCAGGCGCCGGTCGGATGCGCCGTCACCCCGACGACATGGACCCCCGCGGGTGGCGATCTCGACGAAGAACAGGATGTAGATCCGCTGGAGGAACACTGTGTCGACGGTGAAGAAGTCGCACGCCAGGATCGTGCGCGCTTGGGCGGTCATGAACTGTTTCCAGGTCGGCCCGGACCGCCTCGGAGCCGGGTCGACCCCGGCGTCGTGAAGGATCTTCCACACGGTGCCCGCCGCGATCCGGTAGCCGAGGCCGATCAGTTCACCCTGGACACGTGCGGACGAGTGAGGGCGGCGCGCCGCTCAGCGTCGAGGGTGTCATCGCGGCGAGGCTCGTCATGCTCGCCCTTCGACCTGGCTGAGCGTGCCGGCGTTCGGGTTACGCGCAGCGATGGCAGTGAACAGGGTGGCGATCAGGGCAAGTACGCCGTATCCGAGCGCGATCTGCGGTAGCGAGAAGGTGCGGGAAAGCTGACCGGAGATGAGGCTGGGGAAGGTGGCACCGCTGTAGCTGAGGAGATAGACGACGGCGAAGATAGGTGCCCGGTCGGCCAGGGAGCTGCCATACAGTAGGCCGCGTGTGGCGGCACTGATGGCGATACCCTGCGCGGCCCCCGCGACGATAGTTGCGACGATGAACAACGGCAATGTACCGGTGGCGATCGCAGCGATGATACCGATCCATCCAACCAGGAAGGCGATCATGCCGATACGCTGCGCGGCCGCGGGCGAGAGCCGACCGCCAAGTGGGGCGCCCAGCGCGCTGGGGCCCATGTAGGCGGCGAACACCAGTCCAAGAACGAGCGAGCTGTTGGTGTGAAGTTGATCTTCGACCAGGGCGGGCACGAAGGCCTGGTAGAAGGCCCCGGTCGCCCAGGTGCCTAGCAACACCGCGGCTGCGACGGGGAGCAGATGCCTGACTCGGACCGGCACGCGAACGCTAGGGCGCAATGACCGCCAACCGCCCGGCGAGGGGGTCGCGGTCTCCGGGCTGATGGCGACGAGTGCGGCGGACAGCAGGAGCAGGCCAATGACGACCAGGTAGATGAGGTCACGAGGCCACGGGCCGAACTGAACCAAGGCACCGGACGCGATGGCGCCCACAGCGAGACCGAGCATGACCGTTTGGCTGGAAGCGACCGACGCCAGCCAGGTCGGCCTGGACGGCGCGGCGTCGACAATGTAGGCGGTGAGACTACTGCTGGCGAGCCCGGCGCCGAGGCCCATCAGAAGTCGACCAGCGATCAGGATGCCTATGTCGTGCACGCTCAAGAGCAGCAGACAACCGAGTACGAGCAGTCCGAGGCTGGCGATCGCGGTAGGCCGTCGACCCACGTGATTGGACAGTCGCCCCAGCACCAGCAGTGTGCCGAGAGTAGCGGCGGAGTAGGCGACGACGGTCAGCGAGATGCCGGCGTTGGTGAACCCTTCCTGGGCCCGGTAGATGTTGAACAGCGGGATCGTTGAGCCCGCCGCGGCGAACACGGCGATCAGGGAGACCACCCCGGATATGAATGCCAGCCGGAGCGGTCTGCCCTGACGAACCTGATTGAGCGCTGGGGCCACGGTGTGCATCAAGCCGTGCCTTTCTCTTGTTCTGAACCAGGCCGGCGGCTCTGGAAGTTTCGAGGGGCGTGCGTCCACGTAGCCGCACACCGCATGGCCCTCGCATGTGTCTGACCGCGTTCTGGGGGCGTTAGGCGCCCGGAGCGATCGCACAGGCTGCGACGCAGAGCCACATGCCCCCACGCTTCTGGTACACGTCGGTGTACAAGGCTTCCTGCACCGAGCCATCGGCGATCATGGTGTAGCTGCCGCGACCGTGGATCAGCGCAACGTCGCCGAGGATCCGGATATTGACGTCGAGGAGGGTCAGATCCTTGAAGGGGCGCGGCTTTGCGATGTACTCCAGGTACTCGTCGCGATTGCGGGTGACACCCGGAGTCTGCACGATGAAGTCTTCAGCGAGCAGCTCGCGGAACCGCTCGGCATCGCTGGCCTGGTCCGCCTGGTTGTAGGCGAGGTTGAGCTGCTTGAGGATCGCCAGATCTTCGGCGGACTGCTTGGTGTCGTTCATTTTCCTCCTTCGTCGCGCCGCACGTGCAATTCGCGGGGTGCGCTGAACTTCTGTCGTGGGGGTTCAGCATCCGCGCAGACGCTCTGCGGCTGATGGCATCTGCGCGCTCCGTCCGCGAGGCGCGGGCGTGGTAATCCCATGAGCTCGGTCGATCCTTCAACCTTGACCAGATGGGACGATTTAGTCCAGCCTAGAATACTGCGTCACCGTTCAGCAAGCGTGCCGTCTTGGCCACGACCAGCCCGATGCTGCGATCCGATCGGACAAATGCTAGGTCAGTGTTGGTCTGATGACCTGACTCACTCGCGTGCGCGACCACCCGCAGCAGGCTTCGCCAGTGCAACCGAACTTGCATGACTGGACTGTAGCGTCCTGTTCTCGGGTAGAGTCTATCAGCGTCTCGAAGACTTCTTCGAGATCACGCGGTCCGCTAGGTCGTCCAGATTTGGCTGGGCGGTATACGCCGCGCAGGCAAGCACAGGACACAGGGAGATGCCCAATGAAGGCCATTGTGGTGACGGATCAGGCTGCAGGAACGACCGGGATGACGCTGGTAGAGCGTCCGCAGCCGGAGGCTGCTAGTAACGATGTCCTCGTTGAGGTATATGCGTCGGGATTCACGCCCGGCGAGCTGACGTGGCCCGGGACCTGGGCCGATCGCGCCGGGCGGGACCGTACGCCGTCGATCCCTGGTCACGAGGTGGCGGGTGTGGTCAGCGCTCTCGGCTATGGCACGCGCGGGCTGTCAGTAGGCCAGCGGGTGATCGGTCTCGCGGACTGGACGCGTGACGGCACGCTGGCGGAGTACGTGGCCGTGGAGGCGCGTAACCTCGCACCTCTGCCGGGCGATATCGACTTCACGGTGGGCGCGAGCCTGCCGATCTCGGGCCTGACCGCGTGGCAAGGGCTGTTCGTTCACGGCCGCTTCCAGGCGGGGCAGAGTGTCCTCGTGCACGGCGCGGCTGGTGGCGTGGGCTCGATGGTGACGCAGCTCGCCCGTGAGGCCGGCGCCCACGTCATCGGAACCGGACGTGCCGCCGACCGGCAGGACGCGCTCGACTTCGACGCCCACGAGTTCGTCGACCTCGACAACGACTCGCTGGAAGACGCCGGCGGAGTCGACCTGGTATTCGACGCGATCGGCGGCGACATCGGGAAGCGATCGGCGGCATTGGTCCGAGCTGGAGGGATGCTGGTGACCATCGCCGGGCCGCCCGAGGCGCAGCCGACGGACGGTCTCGCCGTTGATTTCGTGGTCGAGGCCGATCGCACGCAGCTGGGTGAGATCGTCCAGCGCGTCCGGGATGGTCGGCTACGGACGAACATTGGCCAGGTCGCGGACCTCGACGACGCCGTTGCCGCATTCAACCCGACTGAGCGGGTCAAGGGGAAGACGATCATCCGCGTACGTCCGTGAGGACAAAGAACACGCCCTGACGAACAATTTGCGAAGGAACTCACCCTGATGACAGAACCCATCGAGCCGACCCGCTACGCCTTCGAGTACCCCGACGAGGCCGGATACCCGGACGGGACAGGCACGCTCAGTCAGGACCAGGCCATCCTCATCGACGAGGTGATCGATGATCCCCATGCCCCAGCGTTCGACTTCTATGTCGTCAACGATGAGGCGACCGGCATCTACGAGGCCATCGTCGGCGACACCCGGATTGCCGGCTTGCCCTACAACGTCGCCGGCGCTGATCGACTCGTGCTGCTGGCCACTTCCGTGCTCCCCGAGTTCCGCGGGCAGGGCGTCGCTACCGAGCTGATCCGACGTGTTCTCGATGACGTGCGCACACAAGGGAAGACGGTCACCGCCATGTGCCCGATTGTCCGGACCTTTATCGAACGCAACCCTGAGTACGTCGATCTCATCGACCCGGAGCACCCCGGCAGGACTAAGAGTTCGCACCGCGCCTGAACCAACCCTCCAGCTCCCCTACCAGAAGGTACGACAGTGACAACGACAGTCGAGGCCGAAGCGGCCAACCGTGAAGAGAGCAACGCCGAACTCATCGCTGCTCTGAATAAGGAGATCGCCAGCGAGGTGGCATCCAGCTGGGAGTTCGATGTCATCAACGATGCGGAGCGCGGCCGATGGATCGCCGCTCTTGGCGCAGAACCGATCGGTGAACTCACCTATCGGTTCGTCGGAGGCCGTGTCGTTCTGCTCTCGACCTGGGTCAACCACGCCTACCGCAAGCAACAGGTAGCGACAGAACTCGTCGCTCGCGTACTGGATGAGATCCGCGCAACCGGGAAGAACATCACCATCATTTGCCCGGTCATCGGTGAGTTCATCGCCCGCAACCCGGAATACCTCGATCTCATCGACAAAGTGCATCCAGGCTCCGGCGCGTATCCCCACCACGACTCGACGGTCGCCCAGCACGACGAGCATCAGATCGGCACCTTCGAGCACGACCTGGCCTGAAAGAGGAACTATTATAGAGAGGCATTCAGATGAAAGCGATCGTGGTGACGGACCGGGCTGCCGGGACAGCCGGGATGAGGTTGGTGGAACGGCCCGACCCTGACACGGCGCGACTCGCAAGTCTTGAGGGCGCCAACTACGGCGATGTCGTCGTTGAAGTTCATGCATCGGGGTTCACCGGGGATGAGCTCGACTGGCCTTCGACCTGGGTCGATCGCCTCGGGCGTGACCGAACGCCGACGATTCCCGGCCACGAAGTGGCCGGTGTGGTCACCGCGCTCAGCTATGGCGCCGCTGGCTTGTCGGTGGGTCAGCGGGTGTTCGGCCTGACGGACTGGACCCGCGACGGCACTCTGGCGGAGTACACGGTGGTCGAGGCGCGCAACCTCGCGCCGTTGCCGGGAGACGTTGACTTCACGGTCGGCGCAGGCGTCGCGATGACAGGCCTGACGGCGTGGCAGGGGCTGTTCGAGCATGGTCACCTCCTCGCAGGACAGAGCGTCCTCGTGCACGGTGCGGCCGGAGGAGTCGGATCGATGGCGGCACAGCTCGCCCGCGAGGCCGGCGCCTACGTCATCGGTACTGGACGCGCCGCTCACCGTCAGACCGCGCTCGACTTCGGTGTGCAGGAGTTCGTCGATCTTGGGAACGACACGCTGGAAGACATCGGCGGCGTCGATCTGGTGTTCGATGTCTTCGGCGGCGACATCGGAAGACGGTCCGCGGGTCTCGTCCGAGCAGGAGGAAAGCTGGTATCGGTCGCCGGCCCGCCCGAGGCACAGCCAAAGGGCGGCCTAGCGCTCGATTTCGTCGTCGTGTCCGATCGCGCGCAGCTCGGTGAGATCGCGCAACGGGTCCGTCACGGACAGCTGCGGACGCACATCGGCCAGGTCGCCAGCCTCAACGATGCCGTTGCTGCCCTCAACCCGGCCGAACCGATTAGCGGGAAGACCGTCATCCGCGTTCGTCCGTGAGAGACGAGAGATAACCAGCTCGCGCCGAGCCCATTTGTCCGACTGCTCCTTTGTTCCGCAGCCGTGCAAATGGGCTCGGAATCCTGAAGGGTGCAGCTCGACGGATCGATGATGCGAACCGCGGCTCCGGCGATGATCAGGCAGTACGAGCCGTCCCGGTAACGCCGCAAATGTCGGGGGCTTACGGTTGCTGCTCAGGCGTACCAGGAAGTGCGCGTCGGTACCTGCGAGGCCGGCGAGGAACGTGTTGCTGTCGAAGCCGCGATCAAGCAACACGATCACCCCGGCGTGCAGACTGCGCAGCAGCCGGCGGGCCCGGATCGTCTCACCCCGGCTCTTCGGCCCGAAGACCGCGTCGATGACCGCCCGGGACCGCAGGCGACCAGGGCCACCAGCCGGATCTGCGGGTATCCGGCCTGGCCGTGTTGGCTGCGGCCCCAACCCAGGCGCGCCACGGTGCCCGGACAGTCGGGCACGTCCAGCACGGTGGCATCGATCGCGGTCACCAGCAGGCCACGCCACCACGCCCCGGCGGATTCCCTCTTGTTGTTTGATGGCCGCAGCCGGGTTCAACTGCGGGTGATACGTGTGACGTGCAGACGCATGACAACGAGCGTTGACACACGTTGACCTCCGGCGCGCAGCTCACGACGCATCGCCGAGCAACCCCTGATTGCCACAGCGAGGACCAAATGGTCCCGGAAAGACTCGCCTATCGCTGATCTCGCGGACCTAGCACCCGTTGAATCAAGCTGGCGGCGCATGCGTTCGTCCTGCACCACCACGCGAATGCGACATAACGCCGGATGGACTCCAAGGCCCCATCCTCCGTGGATCATCTGGCGCACCGCTGGATACACTTGACCCATGGCCGACGAGCAGGTGGCTGCGCCGTCGAAGCAGCGGAGGATCACTCAACGGGGCATCGCGACGCGAGAGCGGATCCTCGAGGCGGCGAACCGGCTGATGTCCGTGCGCGGAGTGACCGCGACGACCCTTGACGACGTCCGCGAGGCAAGCCAGACGAGCAAGTCTCAGCTTTACCACCACTTCGCCGACAAGCAGGAGCTCGTGCGCGCGTTGGTCAAATATCGAGGCGCGCTTGTGCTTCAGCGCGAGCGCGGAGGGCTCGAACGACTGAGATCGTTCTCAGGGCTGGTCCGGTGGCGTAATGCGCTGGTCCAGGCCAACTCGCTGAACAACGGCAAATACGGGTGCGGCCTCGGGTCGATGGCTGTCGAGCTGTCCGATCACGATGAGCAGGCTCGATCGATGCTGTCGGAGACGTTTGCGGCATGGGAAAAGCTGATCAGTGATGGTCTGCACCGGATGCGGGACAGCGGTGCACTGCGCAAGGACGCCGACCCGGAGAAGTTGGCCACGGGGTTGATGGCAGCTTTGCAAGGCGGCTACTTGCTGGCGAACGCCGCGCACAACGTCGCGCCCATGGAAGTTGCTCTGGACATGGCGCTGGAACACATCAAATCGTTCCTCGTGGAGTCGTCCGGCGAACCGACCCGCTAATCGAGCCCATTTCATTGTGATCGGGCGGGTCACGGCGGGTGCGAACAGGCCTGAGATCGATGAGGGCGAGGCTCCAGGTGAGACAGTAGTCGAACCAAGATCCGTCGGCCTTGAAGTCACCGGCGGTGATCGCCCGGAAGCCGTACCACGCCCCCACCGGAGGGCCACATAAGACCGCTACGGCTGAGCTGACCGGCACCGTTGCCGGCGTACAGGTACATGTTGCCGGAGAAGACGGCGGCGACGTCGGCCTCAGGGGCGGTCCGCACTGTCGAGCACCGCGCACAACCGCTCGAGCGCTCCTGCGAAGGCGTGCTCGGGCGGTGTGCCGTAACCGACGACGAGCGCCGGACCCGTGCCGCTGCCGAACAACGCCATCCCGGACAGCGCCAGCCCCTGTCGTTCCGCGCGGGCGACCAGCTCGGCCTCGCCCGGCCCGTCCGCGGGCAGTTCCAGGACCGCGTGCAGCCCGGCGGCGATCCCGGACACCCGCACGCGCGGGGCACGCTGGGCCACCGCCGTGACCAGCCGGTCCCGGCGCCGCCGGTAGCGGGCGCGCATCCGCCGCACATGCCGGTCGTACGCACCCGAGACGATCAGCTCGGCGAGGGTCAACTGGTCGAGGACGGGTGAATGGCGATCGGCGAGCTGCTTCTCGCGTACGACCGGTTCCAGCAGGCGGGGTGGCAGCACCAGCCAGCCCAGCCGCAGTCCCGGCGCCAGGCTCTTGCTCGCAGTGCCCGCATAGACCACGTGGTTTGGAGCGAGGCCCTGTACCGCGCCCACCGGCTGCCGGTCGTAGCGGAACTCGCCGTCGTAGTCGTCCTCCACGATCACCGCGCCGTGCTCGCGGGCCCACATCACGGCGGCCGTGCGCCGCGCGGGCGGCATTGCCGTACCGGTCGGGAACTGGTGCGATGGCGTCAGCAGCAGCGCGTCCTCACCCGCCAGCCGGTCGACGCGGGCGCCGCCAGCGTCGAGCGGCAGTCGTACGGTCTCCAGCCCGGCGTTGCGCAGGATCGTCCGGGTGTTGGGGAAACCGAGTGCTTCCACCGCGATCCGCCGCCCCCCGATCCCGTACAGTGCCCGCCCCAGCAGCCCGATGGCCTGGACGAATCCCGAGCACACCACGATCAGCCCCGGTTCGGTGCGCACCCCGCGCACCCGCGCCAGGTACTCGGCCAGCGCCTCGCGCAGCTCCGGCCGCCCGCGAGGATCGGTGTAGCCGAGGGCGTCGCGGGGCGCGACTGCCAGCGCCCGGCGGCTCGCGGCAAGCCAGGCGTCGATCGGGAACGACGACAGATCCGGCGAGCCGGGCCGCAGGTCGTACGGGTAGCTCTGGCCGTAATCCGACTCCACGAGCCCCGTCGGTGCACTGACCACGGGAGCGGCCAAGGGGGGCGTCGGCTCGGCGAACGTCCCCCGCGCCACCCGGGTCCCCGACCCCTGACGCGCCGTCAACCAGCCTTCGGCGACCAGTTGCCCGTACGCGTCGGCGACCGTGTTCCGCGCGACCCCCAGATCCTGCGCGAGCACCCGCGACGACGGCAGCCGGGTGCCCGGTGCCAGCCGCCCGTCCCGTACCGCCTGGCGCAGCGCCTGTTCGAGACCGGCCCGTACGCCTCCACCCGAACCGAGGTCAAGGTGCAGATCTAGTCCGTGATTGGCCCACTGAGTCACTCTTCAAGTGGACCACATGTCCGGGCCACTGCCTGCATAGGCTCGACAGTGTGAAAGCTGAGACCACGAACGACGCCCTGTCGGCGTGCTCCCGGCGTCAGGGATTCCGGCCTGCACCTGCCGGTCGGCCGGACCGAGCGAAAGGGTAATCGTGAAAGCGTGCGGAGTGTCCGGGGCGGGTGGGGACGTCGTCCTGCTGGAGCTGCCCGACCCACCGTCTCCCGGTCCCGGTCAGATCCTGGTGGCGGTCGAGGCGGCCGGGGTCGGACCGTGGGATCGGCTGCTCAACGGCGCCGGCTGGGACGTGGGGCTGCGCCCCCCGGCGGCGCTCGGTGTGGAGGGCGCGGGCCGGGTGCTGGCGGTCGGTGCCGATGTCGATGAGTTCGCTGTCGGCGACCGGGTCCTCGCGCACGAGGCCCCGCTGCCCGGTGGGAGCGGCTTCTGGGCCGAACGTGTCCTGCTCACCGCGGCGCATGCGGCGGCTTGCCCGCCCGGGCTGGATCCTGTGGACGCGGCGGCACTGCCGGTCAACGGCCTCACCGCGTGGCAGGCCCTGGAGATGCTGGGACTTGGTCCAGGGCAGCGGCTCCTGGTCACCAACGGAGGCGGGGCGACCGGTTCCCTGGCCGTTCAACTCGCCGCGGCCGTGGGCGTCGAGGTGACCGCGACCGCGTCCGCTTCTGCCGCCGACCGCGTACGCGGCCTGGGAGCGGTGGAGGTCGTCGACTACCACGACCCGAACTGGCCGAATCAGGTACGCGGAGGGTTCGACGGTGCGCTGATCGCCGCCGTCGGGACGGCGGTGGCGGCCCTGCCCCTGGTGCGCGACGGCGGCCAGCTGTGCTCGCTGACCTCGGACGCGCCTCCGGAGGAGCGGGGCATCACCAGCACGGACCTGTACGTGCGGCCCGATGCCGCGCAGCTGGCCCGGCTGGCGGAACAGCTCGGCGAAGGGACGCTGCGGCTGGCGCCGGAACCGCTGCCACTGCGCGAGGGGCCGGCCGCTTTCACCCGCGTGTCCGCCGGACGGGCCGGCGGCAGGAAGATCGTGCTCATCCCCTGAGCGCGTCCGCGACCGGGCACCGTCCGATCCTGATGCTGGATCACGGGGCACGCCGGACACGGACACGGGCACGGCCACGCGCCCGTGCCCGTGTCCGTGTCCGGCGAGACGCAACAGGTGATTGCGCTGATTCGCGGCGGCACCGCACGCAGAACCGCGCGGGAGGGTGTCGACCCGGTGGCGGGGCTTGATTTCCGGAACGCGTTCCCGAAACCGGCCACCTGGACGGATGTGATCGATCACCGACCGCGGTGCCAGCAGATGAGGGTCATCCAACACGATCGAGAAGCCCGCCCAACGGCGCAGAGAGGCGGCAAGGCCTTCAGCGGATCCTGTCATCCGCTCGTCATACCGCGCATTCGAAACAGGCTGCGTCGTCACAGCTCAGGAGGCCGAGGGCACGCAGACACGGCATGGAAAGGCTGGCAAGCAATGGGAATCATCACTCAGGACATGCGGGAGATCGTCGCCAGTGCCAAGCTGGCGTTCGTTGCGACGGTCTGCGAGGACGGTTCCCCGAACCTCTCTCCGAAAGGGTCCTTGCTCGTCTACGACGACGATCACCTGGTGTTCATGAACATGGCCTCACCCACGACGGTGGCGAACCTGCGGCGCGTCCCCCGGCTTGAGGTGAATGTGGTCGATCTCGTCCGCAGGCGCGGCTACCGCTTCAAGGGAACCGCCGCGATCCGCGGCGCTGGCGACCCCGTGTACGAGTGGTCCCGCCGGTGGGTGCTGGATACCCACGGCCCCGACATTCCATGTCACGAGGCGGTGCTGATCCGGGTGGACCGGGCACTGCCGGTGGATTCTCCTGCCTACACGTTCGGGCACGCGAATGAGGAAGACCTGAAGCGGGCGTGGGCCGCCACCTACGGTTTGACAAACGCGTAGCGACAGCACCGGGCCGTCCCACGGCCTCCGCCGCACACGTCGACGCCACCGGCCCAGCCACCCGGAATCGTTGCACTTGCCGAAAACCACGTCCAGGAGCTATGACCTGCCGGTTCTCGGATACGGCTGAAGACTGCGAGCCGGGTCCGCCAGGATGGTCGATCGTGCTGCTGCGACTGCCCAACCTGGCGCTCACGAACGCGTTCGCGCTCATCTGGCTGCTGCCGTTGCGCGATTCGGATAAGGACGTCGGGATTCTGATGCTGCGTCACCAGCTCGCCCTCGTGCAGCGCCAGACCGACAAGCCCCGTCTCACCCCGCCCGACCGGGCATTCCTCGCCGCCCTGCTCCACCGACTCCCCCGGCACGGCTGCGGCAACTGCACCTGATCGTCTCCCCCGACACCGTCCTGTGCTGGCATCGTCCTGCGCTGGCACCGTCCTGTGCTGGCATCGCGACCCGCTCCGCCGCCAGCACGCCAAGCTGTCCGCCCGAAACGGGCCGGTCGGCCGCCCACCGTTCGCGGCCGTCGCCGAGTGGCCGTCCGGGAAGCCGTGCGACATCAGGATTGTTCGCCTGGGCATTTGTCGAGGCCGAGGTTGTGGTACCAGCAACCCCCGGAGGGCGCCGTGTCGAAGTGGGTGGCCGCGACGGCGTTGCCTTCCAGGTCGTTGTCGTGCACCCGTCCGGACTGGCAGGTGCCGGTTTGGGTGATCCGCAGGCCGTGGGTCTGGGTCTGGTGTGGCTGACTGTCACAGATCAGATTGTCGTGGATGGTGGGACGGTGGGTGGCAGCGGCCAGCGTGATGCCGGCTCTGGCGGCTGGCGAGTCGGGCAGCCGGTAAGACGCGCCCGGCGGTGGGGTGCCTTCGGACCAGGCGGTCAGCGCGCCGGGGCGGCGCGGCGCAAAAGTGAGTTCGTTGGGCGTGTTTCCCATGACGATGGCCTGTTGCCCGCCGGCGGTGATCCACTTGCCGCGATGCCCATCCGGTGCCCACTCCGCGGCGGTGTCGATCAGGGTCCGTTCGGTATAGGAGACGGTTGCCCCACCGCCGGAACAGCCGGGCTCCATCCGCCGGCCGTTGTTGCGCACCCGGTTTCCCGCTACGACGGGGTCGGACAGCGCGGAATCGATGTAGATGCCGCAGACTGCGTTGTCCCAGAACTCGTTGCCGTCGATGATTATGTCAGCGGCAGGCTCCTGGTCGCCACCGGCGAGGTTGTGCTGCCAGTACCCGAAGCGGCCGTTGCGGCTGATCCGGTTGCCGGAGACGGTGTAGGGGCCCGGGGTGTTCCCGATGCCGACCCCGTCCCAGATGTTCTCCTCGATGATGCAGCCGGTCAGGATGCCCCCGCGCCCAGCGACCGACGTGGTGCCCAGCGACGAGACGTCGTAGCCGGCCTGGTGGTTGCCGATGAGGGTGCAGCCGGCGACGACGAGCCCGTCAGTGCCCCAGTCGGAGATGCCGAACCGGTTGGCCTCTGAGTGGCAGCCGATGACACGGATGCCACGTGGCGGCGTCCAGTCCTGCTTCTGCAGCTCGAAGAAGATCCCGTTGGTGCCGTTGCGGTACGTGGTGCAGGCGGTGACCGTGCACCGCTCGACAGCTCCCCAGCCGCCGACACCGATACCGATGCCGGCGCCGCCCATCCACTCCCCGTTCTCCAGCCGCCCGCAGTGCACGATCAGCAGGTTGTCCACGAACGTGTCCTGGAGGAAGTCGCAGCCGAAGCCGGTGGCCGGGGTGTCGTGGATGTACAGGTCGTGGAAGCGGCCCCGCAGCACGTACTGCAGCCCGAGCCCCTTGGCGAGCACATCGTAGGAGGGCACGATGACGCCGGAGCCGTCGATCTCGAAGTGCGCGAAGGTGCAGTCCGCAATGTGGTTTTCCCGGCCGGCGCCATGCTGCAGCGCTGTGAAGAAAGCCAGCGGCGTCGGGGACGTCTCATTTCCCGGGTTGGACAGGGCGAACCGGGTGGCGGCCGCGCCCGCCCCGATCAGCGAGACGCCGCTCCGCCACACTGTGCCCTCGTCCCGGATCGAGTACACCCCAGCCGGGCAGTAGATGGTTCGCGGCTGGCCGTCACGCGCGTAGGCCGCTCCCAGCTCGTCTACCAGCGCCTGCAGGGCGGGCTGGTCGTTGGTGATCCCATCACCGGTAAGCCCATGGCCGCGGGCGTTGTAGACGAATGGGTCCGCCGCCGCGGCGCCGGCGACCACCGTCGCCTTGGCGTCCTGTCCCCGGTTGCTGCCATAGGGTTCGGCAGCACCGGCAGCTGGTGCCTGGCGCGCGTCGACTGCGCGTGGGTTCGTAGTAGTGCGATCAGGTTCAGTCCCGGCCCGGGCATCCGGACGCATGTCTTCAGGCGGACACATGTGCTCTCCCATCTGCGAAGCCGACTGGCGCTGGCGGCAGTCACGCCTGCTGAGGACAATGATCTTTGACGTAGGCGCGTGTCTACCGGGCGCTTCCGGCCCTGCATCCACCGCGAGGAGGTCGTGGGCTCCCGGATAGCACGTTCCGTCAGTCGAAACATTGGTGGGCGACTGCCATCGAAGCGCCGACCGACGGTGGACCAGTCGGCCTTTTGTATCTGGCTTCCCGTTGGGTAAGAGGGAAAACTGCTCTGACGCACGCGGTGGACCAGCTCGCCGGTTCCCGTATCCGGATTGCGTCAGAAGGACTGAGTGTGTGGCGTCGGTCGCGGCCGTTGGAGCGACCGCTCCGGCCGGGAGCGATCACCGTTAGCCCAGCGACGGTACTGCCGAAACAAGACTGACGACCATCCGGCCTGGCTGGCCGGGCTGGACGTGTGGTCGCGCTGGAACTGATTCAGCCGGCCTGGAGCGGGGCTAGCGCCGGCAACAGGTACGCCACGGTCGAAGCCGGTACCAAGGCGGGGCCCTCCACCGGTGCGCCATCGGTGTACGACCCGCAGCGCCGGGTAACGAACTCGGGTAGTGCCCAGACGGCTGGAGTGATCAGAGATCATGAGCGTACGGCCGGAAGCACGCAGCTCGGGGACCGGGACAGCCGCCACGCTGCAGCGCCCGGAGCGGCGCGAGAGCACAGTACCTGCCGAGGACCACGTGATCGTGCTGTTCGGCGCGACCGGGGATCTCGCCAAACGGATGTTGCTCCCCGGGCTGTTCCATCTGGCAAGAGCGGGCCTGCTGCCGGCCAGGAACCGGATCGTCGGCGCGTCCCTGTCCGTGCTGACCGACGACGAGTTCCGCCGGCACGCAAAGGAAGCCGTGGCCGAGTTCGGGCTGGCGGAGCCGACCGGCGAGGCATGGCAGGAGTTCGCCAACTCGCTGTCCTACAGCCCCGTCACGCCGACAGACCCGCGACCACTGGTCGACGCGGTGGCCGCGGCCGAGAAGACGCTCGGCGGTCGTCCACGGCGGCTGTACCACCTGGCTGTACCGCCAGCGGCCTTCACGCCCACGATCGACATGCTCGCCGATACCGGTCTGGCCAGAGACGCCCACATCATCGTCGAAAAGCCGTTCGGCACGGATCTCACATCGGCCCGCGCGCTCAACGAGACCATCCATGCCGCCTTCGACGAGTCCCAGGTGTTCCGGATCGACCATTTCCTCGGCAAGGAGTCGGTCGACAACATCCTCGCCCTCCGGTTCGCGAACGGACTGTTCGAGCCGATCTGGAACCGGGACCACATCAGCCACGTACAGATCGACGTTCCGGAGACGATCGGGATCGAGGGCCGCGCCGCGTTCTTCGAACCGACCGGCACGTTCCGGGACATGATCGTCACGCATCTGTTCCAGGTGCTGGGTTTCGTGGCCATGGAGCCGCCCACCTCCCTGGCGGCGAAACACTTGCGGGACGAGAAGACCAAGGTCTTCGAGGCGATCCCGTCGCTGGACCCCACCCGCGTGGTTCGCGGCCAGTACCACGGGTACCGCGACGAGCCCGGCGTCGATCCTCAGTCGCAGACCGAGACGTTCATCGCCGCGCGCGTCGAGGTGGACAACTGGCGCTGGTCGGGGGTGCCGTTCTACCTGCGCTCCGGCAAATCGCTAGGGCAGAAGCGACGGGTGGTCACGCTCGGGTTCAAAGAGCCGTCCCTGCGGATGTTCGCGTTGGATCCGGATAACCCGACCGTGCAGCCCAGCAACAAGCTGGTGATCGACTTCGACGATCCGGGCTGGATCAGGGCTCACTTCCTGGCCAAGGAGCCCGGTGCCGCCATGCGTCTCGGCGAGGCGACGATGACGTTCCGGTACGCCGACTCGTTCTGCGTCCAGCACCAGCTGGCAGGCTACGAACGGCTCATCCTCGACGCGATGTTGGGCGACCAGTCGCTGTTCACCCGCGCCGACGGTATCGAGCGGCTCTGGGAGGTCTCCACCCCGCTGCTGGAGGATCCGCCGCCGGTGGAGCAGTACACCCCCGGGTCGTGGGGTCCGGACTCCGTCGACCGACTCATCTCACCACACCATTGGTACCTGCCAGAAAGCCCATGACACCGCCCATCCGCCTGATGGTCGCCGACGTCGACGGGACACTGGTGACCCACGACAAGGTCCTCACCGACCGCGCCGTCGGGGCGGTACGCGCGTTGCACGCCGCCGACATCCTGTTCGCCATCACCAGCGGCCGGCCGCCGCGCGGCATGTCCATGCTGATCGAGCCGCTGCAACTCGGTACCCCGATCGCCGCGTTCAAACGGCGGCCCTTCGTCAACCCCGGCCTGTCCGTGATCGAGCAGCACACCATCCCGAGCCCGGTGGTCACCCCGGCGATCGCGCTGCTGGAGTCGTCGGACTGGACGTCTGGCTGTACCGCGGCGCCGGCTGGTTCGTCCGCGACCCGAACGGGCCGCACGTGGACCGCGAAGCGTGGACCGTACAGTTCCCACCGACGCTGGTGAAGGACTACGGCGATCTCACCTGGCCGGCCCCCTGCGGGCCGAGGTGACCACCCCGGACGACGGCACCCGGACGCTACGTGCCCGGCACGCCGTTGTCGTCGCCACCGGCAGCGACCCCGCGATCCCCGGCGTGCCCGGACTGCGGGAGGCGCGCCCGTGGAGCAACCGGGAGGCCACCAGCGTCCAGCAGGTGCCCAAGCGGCTGGTCGTGATCGGCGCCGGGCCGGTGGCCTGCGAGATGTCCCAGGCACTGCACTCCCTCGGCGCTGCAGCGACGACGATGCTCGTGCGCCGCGACCGCCTGCTCAACCGGGTCGAGCCGTTCGCCGGCGAGATGGTAGCGGCGTCGTTCCAGCAGTCCGGCATCGACGTGCGCTTCGGTCGCCAGGCCGCGCGGGTCGAACGGGCGGTGCCCGGCGGCCGTGCGGCGTTTGTCGTGCGTTCGGATCGGGTAGCGCGGGCCGTGTCAATTGTGTTCGGATCCCCGCACGACCTGTGGTGGGTCGTGGTCAAGACCCTGCTGCTTTACGCCACCGCCGTGATCTGCTTCCGCGTCGGTGAACGGCGTACCCTGGCCGAGATGTCGGCGTTCGACTTCATCGCGGCCGTAGCCGCCGGAGCCATCGTCGGTCGGGTGCCTAATGCGCATGATGCTGGCTACCTGGCCGGCGCGGCGACCCTGCTGACGGTCCTCCTCGCCCACCGGCTCACCGCCCGGCTGCGCTTCCGGCCGCTGTTCGCCCGACTGATCGACCACCCGCCGCGACTGCTGGTCGCCGAGGGCAAGGTCCTCGACGGCGAGCTTCGCCGCAGCGGCCTGACCCGCCAGGACCTGTACGGCCTGCTGAGACAGCACGGCGTTGACGAGCTCTCCTCGGTGCGATTCGTGGTGTTCGAACAACGGGGCCAGGTATCGGTCGTGCGGCGCGGCGCCGTCACCACCGATACCGAGCTCCTGCGCGACCTTTTGTGAGTCCGCCGGGAGCACCAGGTCCGCCCTTGCCGAGCGGCGAATCACGACCCTGCCAACAGTTGAGCACTCTGCTGACCGTGACTCGGTTATCGCCGACGGACTACGTCCGACCCGATCTCATTGGTGTGGGCACCGCGGCGGGCGCGCTGTGCCGGACGGTGGCCGGCAGCGACGTGCCATGGGCCCGGGGGCGTGGTGTCGTATCAACGTTCCACACGTGCCACGGTGCCTCGTCGGTCGGGATCGGATACGGGCGCTTGTCGACCGATCTGGCCGACAACGCTCCCATCACCATTCCCACGACGGCGGCGCCGTTGACCGCGATCCGGGCCCGTACGAACGCTCCGGTCCTGGGCCCGGGCAGTGCGAGGAGCGCGGCGGCGACCGAACCACACAGCGCGATGAGGGCGCCACGGCGGGAGACGGCGCGGGCCATCTCCACCGAGTTCAGTACTCGACACGCGGGTTGGAGGCCGGGACCGCACAGCAGGTCGGCGGCCCAGGGCACCGAACCGGTCTGGTACAGGACGCCGATCCCGGCGTCGGCTGCGGTCAGGGCGGCGCTTCCGGCGCGGGCCACCAGCGCGACCACCCGGCCCTGCTGCTGCATGGTGCGGATCTCGCCGGCCAGGCGGGTGCCGTTCGGCACCACCATGTCGGCGGAAAAACTCTCACCCAGTCCACTGCCAACGCCGGCCACGACGAGGGCGCCGACCGAACGGGCCGACGCCACCAGGTCCGCCGCGTGCGGTGCGAGTTCGGGTACGGCGACGCCGACCGCGACCAGGTTCCGGCCCCGGGTCAGGCCGAGTGTGACGCCTCCGGCGGTACGCAGTCGGTCCGCCACCGCTCTTACCGCCGGCTGGCGGCTTGACGCGACCTTGCTCAGCGGGCCGAGCGTCCAGCCGTTGCGGGCGGTGACTTTCTCCGGGTCACAAGCATCCATCAGCCCTGCCACGCGCGCCCGCAGGCTGCTTTTCTCCGCGGCCGGGAGGTTGGAGTCCACCCCGTCCACTCGGCCGATAGTGAAGCGGCCGGTGGTCAGGACACGGGAGTCGATGACGACGGTGTCGAGGCGGTCGAGCCGGCGCAGCACCGTGGCGTCGAGCGGGACGACGCGGCGGGCGCACAGTGCGCGTCCGAGCCGGGCGGCGAACACCTCCCGGCTCAGCCGCGCCGCCTTGGGGGTGGCGACGGCGAGGACGGTCCGTGCCAGGTGACGGTCTCTGACGAGCGCGGCCACGCCGGTCGCCGCAGCCAGAGCCAGGAAGGAGGCCCGGTCGGCGTAGCGCTCGACCGGACCGTGCGGCAGTGGTACGGGCCGTGGCGGCACATGAACCGGCTGCATGCACTCGCCGGTCCGGTTGGTGCACAGTTCGGGCTCCAGGTGCTGCCAGGCGGTCCGGCGGGCGCTGGTCTCGGAGACGAGTATGGCGTGGACGGCGGCGTCGGTCAGCAGACCGATCGGTAATCCGGGCGTCAGGCCCTGGGCGAGCGCGTGGGTCACGGCGAGCACGAGGTCGGTCGCGGCGCGGCCCAACCGTTGGCTCAGCTCGTGTCGCAACCGGGGCGTGGCCTCGACCAGGGCGAGGACGGACAGCAGGTCGGATGGCCACGTGCGGCGGCCGAGTGCCGGCCGCACCGCAGCCAGCGCCAGCGCGACCGTGTCGCCGACCAGGGTGACCAGAAGCTGGCGCAGCGGCTCGACGTCGGCGGGGTGGTCGGGGCGGTCCCTCGGGAAGGCCTCAGCGTGCAGGTCGTGCGCCTCCTCCACGTCCTCGACCGCGTCGACCAGGTCGTCGAGGCCGACCTGACCGCTGTCGAAGGCCACCACCACCCGTCCGAGAACGGCATTGACCTCCGCGGCGTCGACGCCGACGATGCGTTCGAGGCGATTCTCCAGGCGTCTGGCGATGAACTCGCTGCCGGGCCGGTGGATGCCGCGCACCTCGATGTGGGCGCGGCCATTACCCACCCAGCTGCGCCGGGCCATCCGGCGACCCGGTGTCGGCAGCGACCGTGCAGCGGCGGCCGGCAGCCGGCCGAGCGTTGTCAGCAGCGTGTTCATGCCTGTCATCCGCCAGCGGCGTCCGTACGGTCCATATGCGGCGAGGGAGCGGATGCTACGCGGAGCCGGGCCGATGCCGGACCGGTTCGCGGCCTGGCGGTTGGCTCGGGCGTGGACCGGGCTCGACCGGCGGGATCGGAAATGTCGCCGGCTGGCCGGCGGCCAGTGTGAAGGCCCGACCGTGGTGGGCCAGCTCGAGAGTCTTGCCGCTCTTCAGGCTGTACGTCGCCTCGGCGCGGGTGACGTTGACGCACAGCCGCTGTCCGTGGCACAGCACGCTGAACGTGAGGCGGGTCAAAGGTTCGGGCAGCCGCGGTGCGAACGTCAGCGATCCGCCGCTGTCGCGCATGCCGCCGAACGCGGCCACCAGCGCGATCCACGCGCCGGCCAGGGAGGCGATGTGCAATCCGTCGCCGGTGTTGTGTTCGAGGTCGTCGAGGTCCATCCGCGCCGCTTCGCCCAGGTAGTCGTATGCGAGGTCGAGCTGGCCGACCTCGGCGGCCATCACCGACTGGACGCACGCCGACAGCGACGAGTCGCGTACGGTCAGCGGCTCGTAGTACGCGAAGTCCCGGGCTTTCTCGCCCGGCGTGAACGCGTCGCCG
>NZ_JAATVY010000035.1 GCF_011947195.1 Planosporangium thailandense
GGAGGGTGGCGCGCTGCCCGGCAGCGCCGAGCAGCGCGGTGGCGCCCGCTACCAGGAGGACACCGCCGGCGAACACTGACACGCCAGCCACAAGCGAAACGCCCGCTCCCTGCGAAGGGGGCGGGCGTTTCGCATGAATGACCGTTGCAGGCCGCGCTGCCGTGCGTGATGGCCGTTGACGCGGCGCCGGCCGCGGTGATCAGGCGACCCGGGATGCGGGGGACGGTACCCGTGCCCGCAGGGTTCTCGGAGAGATGGTGGGCGCCGCCGGGATGCCGAGCATCTCGGCGACCCCCATGACGGTGAACAGCGTGGCGATGAAGGGGTTGGGCTGACAGATCTGGAACTCGACCGCCACGTCGTCACAGATTCGGGCGGCTGCCACGAGGGTGCCGACTCCGGTGGAGTCCAGGTGCGTCACGCCGGCCAGATCCAAGGTGATCTTGTCGACGTCACCGGTGCTGAGAATTGCGGAGATTACGGCCCGAAGCTCGAGGGCCGTGGCGTAGTCGACCTCTCCGTGCAGGGTGATCAGGGCTTCCCGTTCGCTCTGCCGGCGGGTCTGGATCGACAGGCTCACTGCGTCGCCTCCCGCGTGTGACCACCGATACGGTGGCCCTCTGAGGTGCGGTTAGCGTAGCTGACCCGACCGCAACTGCGCTACGGTCCGTAAATCCGGAGATTACTTATTGTCCGGGACGAACTACTCAGGACCGGACGACCGGCTGCCCCTTCAGGGTGACGCCCGCCGACCTCAGCTCCGACAGTGCCTTGTCGACGGTCGCCCGGGCCACCCCGGCCGTCAGGTTCAGCAGCACGGTGGTGTCGAAGCCCTCACGGGCGGCGTCGAGCGCGGTCGCGCGTACGCAGTGGTCGGTCGCGATTCCGACGACGTCGACCGCGTCCACGTCGCGCATCCGCAGCCACGCCGCCAGGCCGATCCCACCGGCGTGCCCCTCGAACCCGGAGTACGCCGCGGCGTGGTCGCCCTTGGTGAACACCGCCTCGACGCGGTCGGTGTCGAGATTGGCGTGGAACACCTGTCCGGCCGTACCCGCGACGCAGTGCGCCGGCCACGAGTCGACGAAGTCGGGGTGCTCGGCGAAGTGCGCGCCCGGGTCGATGTGGTGGTCCTGGGTGGCCACGACGTGGTCCCAGCCGCCGCTGTCAGCCGACAGCGCCTTGGAGATCGCACTCGCCACCTCGGCGCCGCCGCCGACGGCCAGGGAGCCGCCCTCGCAGAAGTCGTTCTGGACGTCAACGATGATCAGAGCGCGGGTCATGGCGTCTCCTTCGCAGGCACACAGGTCACCGGGATCGCGGGCTCGCCCTGGGACAGCTTCAGGCCCTCCCAGGGGATCGAGATCAGGTTACGGCGCAGCAGTTCGCGCGACTCGGTCAGCGTGGGCAGGTCGGCCACCGGTTCGCCGCCGCGCACGTACGGCCGCTGCAGCGCCCGGTCGTGCGGCTGCGGCTCCGCCGTACCCTGCGGCACGATGATCTCCTGGGTGGCCGTGCCGGTGGGCTTGTGCCGGCGCACCGCCGTCTTGCGCCCGCCGACCGTGGCCTTGTTCTCCGAACGCTTGACCACCGGCTGGCCGTCCACCTCGACGAGCTTGTAGACCATCCCGGCGGTCGGCGCGCCGGAGCCGACGACGACGGCCGTACCCGCGCCGTACGCGTCGACCGGCTCGGCGGCGAGCGACGCGATCGCGTACTCGTCGAGGTCACCCGAGACGATGATCCTGGTATCGGTGGCGCCCAGCTCATCGAGCAGGTCCCGGGACTGCTGCGCGAGCACGGACAGGTCACCGGAGTCGATGCGGATCGCGCCGAGATCGGGACCGGCCACCGCGATCGCGTTCCGGATGCCCTGGCTGATGTCGTACGTGTCGACCAGCAGCGTGGTGTCCTTGCTGAACGTGTCGATCTGCGAGGCGAACGCCGCCTTCTCGTCGTCGTGCAGCAGCGTGAAGGCGTGCGCGGCGGTACCGGCGGTCGGGATGCCGTACCGCCTGCCGGCCGCCAGGTTGGAGGTCGAGGCGAAGCCGGCGAGGTAGGCGGCCCGGGCAGCGGCGACGGCGGACTCCTCGTGGGTACGGCGGGAGCCCATCTCGATCAGCGGCCGGCCCCTGGCGGCGGTGACCATCCGGGCGGCCGCCGACGCGACGGCGCAGTCGTGGTTGAGCACCGACAGCACGAACGTCTCCAGCACCACGCACTCGGCGAACGTCCCGCTGACCGTGAGGATGGGGGAGTTCGGGAAGTACAGTTCGCCCTCGGCGTACCCGTCGATGTCGCCCCGGAACCGGTAGGACCGCAGCCAGTCAGCGGTCTGCTCGTCGACCACCTGCCGGGCGAGCAGCCAGTCGACGATCTCGGGGGAGAAGGTGAACTCCGACAGCCGCTCGACGACCCGGCCCGTGCCGGCGACCACCCCGTACCGGCGGCCCAGCGGCAGCCGGCGGGCGAACACCTCGAACACGCACTGACGGTCGGCGGTGCCGTCGCGCAGGGCGGCCGACAGCATCGTCAACTCGTAATGGTCGGTGAGCAGCGCCGTATCTGAGTTCACGGGTCACCAGCCTAATGCGGCGCGGCTACGGCTCGGAATCGTGATCGGTCAGTCGTCCGCCGGCAGCGCCCGCAGCGCGCCGGCCAGCTCCGACCGGCCGGCCACGCCCAGCTTCGCGTACACCCGGAGCAGGTGGTTGTCGACCGTGCGCGCCGACAGGAAGAGCTGGTCGGCGATCTCCTTGCTGGGTACGCCGGCCGCGGCGAGCCTGGCGATCTGGCGCTCCCGGGTGGTCAGCGCCGGCTGCGTGACCACCAGCGTGGGGGACTTCACCCCATCGCAGCGCGCCAGCAGGACGGTCAGCAGCTCCGCGGCCGCCGTGGTCTGGGGCGCCCGGCTCGCGCGCAGCAGCGGGATGGCGGTCGCCGCGGCCTCCGCCGCGTACATCGACAGGCCGAGGTTGGCGAACGCCTCGGCGGCCGCGAGCAGGCCACGTCCGTCCCGGTCGGCGGCCGCGCGGGCGTGCCAGGCCATCACCGGTGCGAGCGGCCCCTCCAGCCGGGTGGCCAGCTCCGCCAGGCGCTCGACGACCTCGTCGGCCCGGCCGAGGCGGACCAGGTCGTGGAGAACGTGCAGCTCGTGGCCGGCGAACCGGTCGGCGCGCAGCCGGCCCAGCAGGTCGGTGAGCGTCTCGACGCCGGTGCGGGTGTCGCCCGCGCCGATCGCGACCCAGGCCCGGGCCTGCTCGAGCCACGGATAGTGGATGTCCACGGTGGGCCGGTGGCTGGCGTCGCACTGCGCCATCGCCTGCGCGGCGAGCGTCAGGTCGCCGGACAGCGCCGCGACGTGCGCGCGTTCGGCGAAGGACAGCGGGGCGTACAGCTTGCTGGTGGCGAGCAGGGCGGCGGCCTGGCCGGCGTACCGGGCGGCGTCGTGTAGCCGGCCGCGCAGCCGGGCGGCCTGGGCGCGGACCAGGGTGACGTACCCGGAGCCGAGGCGGAACTCGCCGGCGTCGGCGAGCCCGGCGAACTCGGCGGCCACCATCGTCTGCACCGCGCCCAGATCACCGGCGCGGATCATCGCGGTGCCGCGGGCCAGCTCGACGGAGAGCTGGATGTGGGGCGCCTGGGGCCGCCACCGCGGAGCGTCCGCCTCGACCGCCGCCATGGCGCGCATCGTCTGCACAAATGCGCCACGCGCGGCGTGCAGCTGGGCAATCGTGGTGGCGGCGATCGCCCGCGCGCCCGCGGCGCTTTCGGCGTCGTCGAGCACGCCCTGCGCGAGCTCGAGCGCGGTCTCGTGCTCGCCGTGGTGCAGGCGCATCACGGACTCGATGGCCCGGGTCCACGACTGGGCGCACGGCGCGGCCAGCAGTGCGCCCTCCTTGGCCAGCTGCTCGCGCGCGCACTCCTCGGCCAGGCCCCAGTACGAGATGACCGCCCGGATGCACAGCCAGGTGCAGCGCTGCTCGTCAGCGGTGATCAGGTCGGTGGCGGCGTCGAGGACCGCCAGGGCGTCGGCCGGCTGGTCGGCCAGCATCAGCAGCGTGGCGAGCGTCTCGGCGGCGTCGGCGCCCGCCCCGGTGCTCCACGCCGCGCGCGCCAGCCGGATCGCCAGCGGGATGTCGTAGCCGGCGAACGCCAGCCGGGCGGCGTCGAGCAGTTGGCGCGGATCGGCGGCGGTGTCGCTGTCGAGACGCCAGACCGCGACCCGCAGCAGGTCGTCGCGGCGGCGGGCGCCGACCGCCTCGACCAGGCCGGCGAGGTCGGCCAGCAGCCGCCGCAGCCGGGTCACCGGACAGCGCTGGCGCACGACCTCCCCGTACAGCGGGTGCGCCAGCCGGACGTTGGCCCGCCGGTCGTCCTGCACGACGCGGATGAGCTGGCGCTCCTCGGCGGTCTCCACGGCGGCGGCGTCGGTGGCCCGTACGAGCAGCGGCAGGCCGATCGGCTCGCCGAACGCCACGAGCTCCAGCACCGTGCGTACCTCAGGGGTGAGCTGGCCGATGCGGGCGTCGATCACCTCGGTCAGCGTCGGCACCAGCTCGAACCGGCCGGTCCAGCGCCACACGCCGTACGAGGCGTCGAGATCCCCGCTGGAGCGCGCCGCGAGGACCAGCTCACGCAGCAGCAGCGCGTTGCCCTGGGACAGCTGCCACAGCCGGTCGATCGACGCGGAGTCGACCGGCCCGCCGAGCACCTGGGCGAGCAGGTCGGCGACCTCCGCCTGGGTGAGCGGCCCCAGCTCGACCCGTTCGACAAGATCGTCCGTCCACAGTGCGCGGACCGGGTCGGGCACCCGCTCGCCGGTGCGGATCGTCGCGAGCACGGTCGCGTGCTCGCTGCGTGCGAGGTAGTAGACCAGCGTCGCGGACAGGGGATCGAGCAGGTGGGCGTCGTCGATCGCGAGCACCATCGGGCGTCCGCCGGCCTGCTGGCGCAGCGCGTCGACGGCCCAGCGCAGCAGGCCGGAGGTGGAGGCGGGGGCCGGCTGGTCGGCGGGCAGCATCTGGGACAGACCGCCCAGCGGGAGCCCGGCCGTCGCCGCGTTAGCCGTGGTCGACCAGACCGACAGGCGCTCGGTGTCCAGGCGGGCGACACCTTCGCGGAGCAGCCGGCTCTTGCCGATCCCGGCGGTGCCACCCACGATCAGGCCGCGGCCGGTGGCGCCCGCGGCCGCCTCGGTCAGCCGGGACAGCTCATCACCGCGCCCGACGAAACTCCACGGAGGCACGGTCGCAGCATATAGATGTTGCCGTTACTGTGCGCACCCTTGCGACGCGGAAACTTTGAGTAGTGGTGCGTCCGTCCTTTGAGTACCGTCTCTCCTGCCCTCGTAAGTGACCGCTCACGTAACGTTCCGGTGCCGACCGGCACGGGGCCGGTGGCTGCTGTCGGAGGCACTCCGACCCAGATGGTCCGTCGGTGGCACTCCGACCCAGATGCTCCGTCGGAGATCAGCTCCGACCCGAGTCCGGGAGGGCGGCGCATGAAGTCGGCAGTGCCGCATACGCCGATGATGACCCGCGGAACGGCCGTCTCCGGACCACCGGCCGCGATGTCCAGGGGCAGGGTGGCGCGGGCCGGAGCGGCGGACGCCGGCGGCGTACCCACGATCGTGATCGCGGGCGCCCCTCGGTGCGGAAAGAGCTCCGTGGCGAACGCGCTGTTGGACGCGCCCCTGCTGGCGCCGCCGGCCGCCGCCGGCGGCGGGATCGTCCCAGGGTCCCCGGTGACCTGCGCCTACGTGTCCATCCGGCACGGCGAGGAGCCGAGGGCGTACGCGTACGTGCCGGGCCGCCGCACCCCCCGACCGTTCAGTGTGGACCAACTGCGCGTGGGCGACGCGGGCGCGGTCGTACGGGGCGGGCCCGGCCGCCCGCCCCGCCGCGTCGAGGTGCTGCACTCCGCCGACCTGTTGCGCAAGGTCAACCTGGTCGACACGCCGGGAGTGGGCGGGTTCGACCGGGTGTACACCGACATCGTGCTCGACGCGCTCGACGCGGGCGCCGGGCTCCTGTTCGTGACCGAGGCCTCGACCGCGCTCCTGGCCGAGCAGCTCGACTTCCTGGCCCAGGTCGAGCAGCGCGGTGTGCCCGTGACGTTCGTGCTGACCAAGATTGACTCGTACCCGCAGTGGCCGGCGGTGCTGTCGGCCAACCAGAAGCTGGTGCACGACCACGCGCCCCGGTTGGCCACTTCCCGGTGGTACGCGGTGAGCACGATCCGCAGCTGCGACGGCGCATCGCCGGCGGCGGTGGAGGAGGCGGCCCGCGGACTCGTCGGGCTCGGCATCGGCGCGCTGCGCCGGGCGCTCACCGAGCCGGCGCCGGGAGAGCTGCCCGCGGGCCCCGACGGCCCGGTCGGGCCGAGTCCGTCCGGGGCGGGCGCGCCGCGCGTCGCCGACGGCGCAACCGACGCGCAGTGGGCGCGGGTGCTCGACCGCGAGATCCGGGCGTTCGCCGCCGAGGCGCGCGAGTGGCTGTCCGGTGCCCTGGCCGCGATCCGCCTCCGCTGCGCCCGGGAGATCAACCGCTCGGACGGCTGCGCGCGGCTGCCGTACGTCATCGACCGTGAACTGCACGCGCTGTCCGTGCGCGCGACCCGGACCGTTGACGACAGCGCCACGGCGATCATGCGTACGGTGTTCGGGACGATCCTGGTGGCGCCGCCCGACGGGGCGGCCGTGGAGCGCGTCCGGCGGGCCACCCGGCGCGCGATCCTGGCCGCCGACGGCGGTGCGCCCGAGTGGGACCGGGCCCTGCTGGTCACGTCGACCGGGGGCGTCGCCGTGACGGCGGGACACGGCGCGGTCGCCGGCTTCGCCGCTGTCGGATCCCGTCCGGCCGGTGACGAGCTGCTGCCGCCGATCGGCGCGGCCCTGAGCGCGAACTGCTACGGCGGGCAGCCGGGCAACACCGACCGCGGCCGCTGTCGCGACTGGCTCGACCACACGGTCGAGGCGCTCGAGGTCGAGCTGGGGCGAGAGCTCGCGGAGCGCTTCGCGTACCTGCGGGAAGCGCTCGCGGTTGTGGCCGCCGACACGGTCGATCACGGCGTCCTGCTCACCTGATCCGCCCGGACAGTGACGACCACCTCACGGCGATTCGGCGCGGTTGTCGCTATCCGGGATGACACGGGGAAGAATGGCGCTATGGCGGCCCCACAGGTGACCCCGGTCGAAACCCCCGACACCACAGAGGTGCCGGCGACCGACCGACCCTGGGTGACGATCGTGTGGAACGATCCGGTCAACCTCATGAGCTACGTGACCTGGGTGTTCCAGAAGCTGTTCGGCTACAGCCGGGAGAAGGCCGAGCGTTTGATGCTGGACGTGCACCACAAGGGCAAGGCGATCGTGTCCAGCGGCGCCCGGGAGCGGATGGAACACGACGCGTCCCGGCTGCACGCGTACGGGCTGTGGGCGACGGTGGACCAGTCGTGATGTTCGTACGGGAAGGCGACGTGTGCGTCGGCCGTTTCGACCCGTCCGGGGCGGCCGTGCTCCAGCAGGTGATGATCGAGGTGGTGGGGCTGCTGTCGGAGCGGCTCGACCGCGCCGACCCCGTGGTCGCCAGGCTCTTTCCAGACATGTACCCGGACGATCCGGACACCTCTGCAGAGCTGCGTCGGTACATGGAAGACGACCTCAAATCGGCCAAGCTCGACCAGGCCGGCGCCATGCTGGCCGCGCTGCCGCCGGGCGGCGGCGAGGTCCGCCTCGACGAGGAGCAGGCCGAGGTGTGGCTGCGCGGCCTCACGGACGCCCGGCTCGCCCTCGGCCTGCACCTGGGCCTGCGCGACGACACCGACCTGGTCGAGGAGATGGACGAGGCGGTGCTGCGGGATCCGGTCTCGGTCCGGGCCGCGCAGCTGTCCGTGTACGCCTACCTGAGCGAGCTGCAGGAGTCCCTGGTCGACGCCCTCATGGGGTGACCATGCACACGTGATGGCGCTCACCTGCCACGCGCCGCTGCGGGTTCGGTAATCTGGGCGCGTGCTGACCATCGACGCCGCGATCCTCGAAGCGATCGTCGCGCACGCCCGCCGGGACCACCCCGACGAGGCGTGCGGGATCGTGGCCGGACCCATCGGGTCGGATCGGCCGACCCGCCATATTCCGATGGAAAACGCCGAGCGTTCCCCGACCTTCTACCGCTTCGACTCGATGGAGCAGTTGCGGGTGTGGCGGGAGATGGACGACCGCGACGAGGAGCCGGTGGTCATCTACCACTCGCACACCGCCACGGAGGCCTACCCGTCGCGCACCGACGTCGGGATCGCCCAGATTCCGGAGGCGCACTACCTGCTCGTCTCCACGCGGGAGTCGGAGACCACCGAGATCCGGTCCTACCGCATCGTGGACGGGGTCGTCACCGAGGAGCCCGTCCACGTCGTCAACGCGGGAGTGGACCAGCACGCCGTCCAGTCCTACATGTTCGGGCAGAGCCCGGCAGCGGTCGACTACGAGTGTCCCGCCGGCAGCTGACGCCGCCGCGCGACCGATCCAGCCGTCACCACTGTCCACCCGTCTGCCCGAGTTTTGAGGAGCATCGAGAAATCATGGCCATCGAGGTTCGCATTCCGACGATCCTGCGTTCGTACACCGGCGGCGCCAAGGCCGTCGAGGGCTCCGGCGACACGCTCGCCGACCTCCTCACCGACCTGGACGGCAAGTACGCCGGCCTGCGGGGTCGACTGATCACCGACGAGGGTGCGCTGCACCGGTTCGTCAACATCTACGTCAACGACGAGGACGTCCGGTTCATCGGCGGCCTGGACGCCAAGCTCAGCGACGGCGACAACGTGACGATCCTGCCCGCCGTCGCCGGTGGCGCGCTCGCGACCTGGGCCTAGACCGATGGCTCGTTACGAGTCGCTTCTGGACGCCTGCGGCAACACCCCGCTCGTCGGACTGCCCCGGCTGTCGCCCAGCGCCGACGTACGGCTGTGGGCCAAGCTGGAGGACCGCAACCCGACCGGCAGCATCAAGGACCGGCCCGCCCTGTGGATGGTCCGGGCCGCCGAGGAGGCCGGCCGGCTGCGTCCGGGGGACACCATCCTCGAGCCGACGAGCGGCAACACCGGCATCGCGCTCGCGATGGTGGCGAAGCTGCGTGGGTACCGGCTGGTCTGCGTCATGCCGGAGAACGTCTCCAGCGAGCGGGTGGCGCTGCTGCGCATGTACGGTGCCGAGATCATCTTCTCGCCGGCGGCGGGCGGGTCGAACCGGGCCGTCGCCATGGCCAAGGAGATCGCCGCCGAGCACCCCGACTGGGTGATGCTGTTCCAGTACGGCAACGAGGCCAACGCCCGGGCGCACTACGAGAGCACCGGGCCGGAGCTGCTGCGGGACCTGCCCACGATCACGCATTTCGTGGGCGGCCTGGGCACCACCGGCACGCTGATGGGCGTCGGGCGGTACCTGCGGGAGAAGGTCGAGGGCGTCGAGATCGTCGCGGCCGAGCCCCGCTACGGCGAGCTGGTGTACGGCCTGCGCAACATCGACGAGGGGTACGTCCCCGAGCTCTACGACGCGACCGTCCTGACCCGCCGGTTCTCCGTGGGCACCCGGGACGCCGTCCTGCGCACCCGGCAGCTCGTCGAGGTCGAGGGGCTGTTCGTCGGCTTCTCCACCGGGGCGGTGCTGCACGCGGCCCTCGCGGTCGCGCACGAGGCGGTCAAGGCCGGCAAGCGCGCCGACGTGGCGTTCGTCGTCGCCGACGCCGGGTGGAAGTACCTGTCGACCGGCGCCTACACCGGCACGCTGGGCGAGGCCGAGGACAAGCTGGAGGGCCAGCTCTGGGCCTGAAGCCCGCGACTGACATCGGTGAAGCCACGCCTCCGTGACCGGGGGGCGTGGCTTCGCTGTCGATGGGCGCGGTTACGACAGGAGCGTCGCGGCGACGGTGAGCACCTCTGCCGCCGAGGCGATGCCCATCAGTTTCCAGGTCAGCTGACCTTTGTGGAGGGTGAGAAAGGCGCCCACGGTGGCGATGACGCCGGGGATGCCCAGCGCGAAGAGCAGCGTCACGTACCACAGCGGCATCGCGGTGAAGATGCCGAACAGGACGCGCGCGCCGAGGACCAGTCCGACAAGGCCGAGCAGCAGCGCCCACGCGCTGACGCCGACGAGGCGACGCAGCCGTACCTCCGTGTCCCACGTGCCGGGCATGCGCAGGTCCGCCAACGCCTGCCGGGCGAGGTTCTCCCACGGCACCGTCGACAGGCGGGTGGTCGCCGAGCGGAGCAGGGCGTTTGCCGAGCGGGGTCGGACCCTCGCCCGGTGCCGGAATTTCGTCCGGGGGACCGCCGGGGTGCTGTTCACCGCCACCGGAGTGGCGATCCTGCCGTTCATCTTCGGAGCCCTTCCTTTTTGAAGTTGATCTCACGAAATGTGGCAAGGGTGCGATTCACTGTCCGCAACGTGAAATTCACGTCACGTCACGGGTTCTCACCCGGCGTGAACGGGGATGTCACGTTGGCGACATGTCGTGCGTGATGTTGAGGGACAGTCGGGTTTGTCGGCGTAGGCTGCGCTGCGTGACGGACGCGCCCATCGGGATCTTCGACTCAGGAGTCGGCGGACTGACCGTGGCTCGCGCCATCCTCGACCAGTTGCCGCACGAACAGGTCCTGTATGTCGGAGACACCGCGAATGTGCCCTACGGCCCCAAGCCTATAGCCGAGGTGCGCCGCTTCGCGCTCCAATGCCTCGACCACCTCGTCGAGCAGGGCGTCAAGCTGTTGGTGATCGCCTGCAACACCGCCTCCGCGGCGTGCCTGCACGACGCGCGTGAGCGCTACCCGGTACCGGTCGTCGAGGTGATCCGGCCGGCCGTGCGCCGGGCCGCCGCGGCGACCCGCAACGGGCACATCGGCATCATCGGCACGAGGGCGACGATCAAGAGCCGGGCGTACGAGGACGCGTTCGCCGCCGCGCCGCAGGTCACCGTGCACAGCGCCGCCTGCCCGCAGTTCGTCGACTTCGTCGAGCGCGGCGTCACCTCGGGCCGGGTGCTGCTGGGGCTCGCGAGCGCATACCTGGAGCCGCTCCAGCGTGCCCAGGTCGATACGCTGGTCCTCGGCTGCACCCACTACCCGTTGCTGGCCGGGCTGCTCGGGCTGGTCATGGGCGACGGGGTCACGTTGGTGTCGAGCGCGGACGAGACAGCGAAGGACGTCTACCGGATGCTGACCGAGCGCGATCTGCTGCGCCCCGACGACGCGCCACCGCCGGAGCACCGGTTCCTGGCCACCAGCGACCCGGACAAGTTCGCCCGCCTGGCCCGCCGCTTCATCGGCCCCGAGGTCGGCCTGACCGGCGTCGCCCCGGTAAAGGTGGCCGCATGAGATTGACGATCATTGGTTGTGCCGGCAGCTTTCCGGGCCCCGAGTCGGCCTGCTCGTCGTACCTGCTCGAAGCGGACGGGTTCCGGCTCCTGATCGACTTCGGCACCGGCGCGCTGTCGGCGCTGCAGCGGTTCTCCGGGCTGTATACGATCGACGCGATTCTGCTGTCGCACCTGCACGCCGACCACGTCTTCGACGCCTGCTCGTACGTGGTGGCGCGCCGTTACGCACCGACCGGCCCGCTGCCGCGCATCCCGGTGTACGCGCCGCCGGGCGCCCCCGAGCGACTGGCCACCGCGTACGGCGGACCCGAGGAGGGGCCGCTCGACGACGTCTACTCGTTCTACGCGCTCCAGCCGGGCTCGTTCCCGATCGGCCCGTTCCAGGTCACCGTCGACCGGGTCAACCACCCCGTCGAGACCTACGGCGTACGCGTGGAGCACCGCGGCCGCGTGCTGGCGTACTCGGCCGACACCGCCGCCTGCGAGTCGCTGCTGCGCCTGGCGCAGGGTGCGGACGTGTTCCTGTGCGAGGCGAGCTACCTCGACGGCGAGGACAACCCGCCCGACCTGCATCTCACCGGCCGCGAGGCGGGCGAGCACGCGGCGAAGGCCGGGGTGGGCAAGCTGCTGCTGACCCACCTGGTGACCGCGTGGGGCAGCGAGGTGTCGACGGTCGAGTCGGCGTCGGCCGTGTTCGCCGGCCCGGTCGAGGTCGTCCGCCCCGGCTGCCGGTACGAGATCTGACCGCGACGGTCGTCCTACGGGCGCTAATGCTGTCCCATTGACGATTCACCGTGGGCGTTCGGGGAATCACTGCGTTGGACCCCGGAAGGAGCCAACGGTGGAACAGCGAGACCCACGGCGGGATCAGGTCGACCAGCGTGACCGGCAGCAGGAGGTTCCCCGCCAGCGCGACCGACAGCACGATCAGGGGCAGCCGGATCAGGCTCAGCCGGATCAGCGGGAACGACAACAGCAGGAGCTGGCCGAAAACCAGAAGCACGGGCCCGACGGCCCGAGCGAGCTGCGCAAGCCGGACTGGAAGGGCGTGCTGAAGCGCACGTTCAAGCAGTTCCAGTCCGACAACCTCGGTGACTGGGCGGCCGCGCTGACCTACTACGCCATCCTGTCGCTGTTCCCCGGGCTGCTGGCGCTGACGTCGGCGCTGGGCTTCCTCGGCAAGAGCGCAACCCACACGGTGATCAGCACCCTCGAGAGCTTCGTCCCGGCGACGGCGAAGCCGATCGTCGGGCCGGCGATCGCGCACCTGCACAGCGGCGGGGCCAGTATCGCGGCGGTCGTCGGTATCCTCGGCGCCCTCTGGTCGGCCTCCGCTTACATCGGGGCCTTCATGCGCGCCTCCAACGCCATCTACGACGTGCCGGAGGGGCGGCCGTTCTGGAAGACGTTGCCGCTGCGGGTAGGTCTGACGATCATGATCGGCGTACTGCTGGTCGTCAGCGCGGTGATCGTCGTCTTCACCGGCAGGCTCGCCACGGTCGTCGGCAACGCGCTGCATGTCGGTCAGACCGCCGTCACGGTCTGGTCGATCGTGAAATGGCCGGTGCTGCTGGTGCTGGTCAGCCTGGCGTTCGCGCTGCTGTACTACCTGGCGCCCAACGCCAGGCAGACCGGCTTCCGCTGGATCACGCCGGGCGGCCTGCTCGCCGTCGTGATCTGGGTGGTCGCCTCCGGCCTCTTCGGGCTGTACGCGGCGAACTTCTCCTCGTACAACAAGACCTACGGCACCCTTGGCGGGGTGATCGCGGCGCTGGTCTGGCTGTGGATCTCCAACATCGCGATCCTGCTGGGCGCCGAGTTCGACGCGGAGCTCGAGCGTGCCCGGGCCATCCAGGGCGGCCTGCGGCCGGAGGACCAGGAGCCCTACCTGCCGCTGCGCGACGACCGAAAGGTGGACCCGAACGCCGAGCCCAAAGAGAACAAGGGCCTCACGTGAGAAGCGTCGGACGCGCCGCTTAGGGTGATCGCATGGCCCGACCAGATGGACGCGCACCGGATCAACTGCGCCCGGTGACCCTGCAACGCAACTGGAGCATGCACCCCGAAGGATCGGTGCTCGTCGAGTTCGGCAACACCAAGGTCCTGTGCACGGCCAGCGTCACCGAGGGGGTGCCGCGCTGGCGCAAGGGCTCCGGCCTCGGCTGGGTCACCGCGGAGTATGCGATGCTGCCGCGCGCGACGACCACCCGCAGCGACCGGGAGAGCGTCAAGGGCCGCATCGGCGGCCGTACGCATGAGATCTCCCGGCTGATCGGGCGCAGCCTCCGGGCCTGCGTCGACCTGAAGGCCCTCGGCGAGAACTCGATCGTGCTCGACTGTGACGTGCTGCAGGCCGACGGCGGCACCCGCACCGCCGCCATCACCGGGGCGTACGTGGCGCTCCACGACGCGGTGTCGTGGCTGGCCAAGGACGGCGCGCTGAAGAGTTCGGTGGAGAAGGTGATGCACCGGTCGGTCAGCGCCGTGAGCGTCGGGATCATCCGCGGCGAGCCGCGGCTGGATCTGTGCTACGAGGAGGATGTCGTGGCCGACGTCGACATGAACGTCGTCTGCACCGGCACCGGTGAGTTCGTGGAGGTCCAGGGCACAGGGGAGCAGGGCGTGTTCACCCGGGCCGAGCTGGACACCCTGGTCGACCTCGGCGCGGCCGGCTGCGTCGAGCTGGCCCGCATCCAGCGTGAGGCGCTGTCGTGAAGGTGCTGTTGGCCACGCGTAACGCCAAGAAGCTGGGCGAGCTGCGGCGAATCCTGGACGCGACCGGGGTCGACGTGGAGCTCGTGGGGCTCGACGACGTTCCGCCCTACCCGGAGACGCCCGAGACCGGCCTCACGTTCGAGGAGAACGCCCTGATCAAGGCCCGGGCCGGGGTGGAGGCCACCGGCCTGCCGACGGTCGCGGACGACTCCGGGATCACCGTCGACGTGCTGAACGGCATGCCGGGCGTGTTCAGCGCCCGCTGGGCCGGCCGGCACGGTGACGACGAGGCCAACCTGCGGTTGGTGCTGGGACAGGTCGCCGATGTGCCCGACGAGCACCTGGGCGCCGCGTTCGTGTGCGCGGCGGCGCTGGCGTTCCCGGACGGCCGGGAGTACATCACCCACGGCCACCTGCCCGGCCGGCTGATCCGGGAGCCGCGCGGGGAGAACGGGTTCGGATACGACCCGATCTTCGTGGCGACGGGCAACAGCCGGACCAATGCCGAGCTCACGTCGGAGGAGAAGGACGCGATCAGCCACCGGGGCCAGGCGATGCGGGCCCTCGCGGAGATCCTCGGCGAGCAGTTGGCGCGCGCGGGCGACTAACCGAGCGCGGTAAGGGCCACATGAGTGATCTGGGCCGATCAGCGCCCGGGCGGCCGCCAGGAATATGTGCGGACCGGCTCCCCGACGAACGGCTCCACCATCGAGATGGCCACCCGGCCACCGAAGGGCTGGGGGAGACGCCTGCGGTGCGTACCGTGTCCAGGCGCACCGTGACCAGGTCGGCCGATCACCCCGGCGTCGTTTCCATCCCAGCGGGTAACGCTCGGGCCGCGGGTGGCGCATTATCGGCGGTAGTGGATCTGTTGGCGGGGCACGGTTGCGACCAGGGGAGGCCAGCGTGGAACGTCCGGCGGCGACGTCGTCCGTCCGGAGGGTGGGTGACGGCACCCGGATGTTCGGTCGTACCGTCATCGCCGGCGGCATCGCGATCGGTCTGATGTTCGGGCTGAGCTGGTGGCTGGCCGGCTGCCAGACCGATCGGGCCACCGTGAGCGAGGAGGCCTTTCCGCGGGGCGGGACGCAGGCCCGGCCCCTGCCGTCGGCGATGCCGTCGAGCGGGGCGCCGCAATCGGCCGTTCCGGCCCCGCCGCTGCCGAGCGAGTCTGCGCCGAGCGAGTCCGCGCCGACCTCGCCCTCGGTCCCGGCGCCGGCCCCGGCTCCGATCCAGGTCCGCCCGCCGGCCGCGACCGTGGCACCGCCGCCCCCGACGACCAGGCCGCCCGTCGTGCTGGCGGCCCATTACGCCACGACGTCGTCCTGGGACACCGGCTACGTCGCCCAGGTCGTGGTCACCACCGGCGCGGCCGGTCCGCAGTACTTCGACCTGCGGCTTCAACTGCCCGCCGGGGTCACGGTGGTCGACTACTGGAGCAACAGCGCGTCGGGCCCGCGCCAAAGCGACGGCGGCGCGGTCACGTTCCACGACGGCCCGGTCAGCGCCGGACGGTCGGTGGTCGTCGGGTTCCAGGCTCGCAAGGACCCGGCGCTGGCCAGGCCCCGCCAGTTCGAGCCCACCTCGTGCACGGTCAACGGCAACGCGTGTAGCTGACCCCGGCGCCGTGCCCGCGTATGGGAGGCTTGGGCGATGCGTCTGGCGTCCATCCACACCTACCCGGTCAAGAGCTGCCACCGCCTCGACCACGACGACGCGGTCGTGGAGCCGTGGGGGCTGGCCGGTGACCGGCGGTGGCTCGTCGTCGAGCCCGACGGCACGTTCATCACGCAGCGCGCGGAGCCGGCGCTCGCCCTCGTCCAGCCGAGCCACACCGGCGAGGGCGGCCTGCTCCTGCGTACCCCCGGAATGCCCGACCTCGACGTGCCCGCACCCGCCGGCGGCGACCTCATGGCGGTCCGCGTCTGGCGCAGCACCGTGGACGCGACGCCGGCCGGCTCGGCCGCCGACGACTGGCTGTCGACGCTGCTCGACCGCAAGGTGCGCCTGGTCTACCTCGACGACCCGACCCGGCGCTCGCCCGATCAGAAGTACGCTCGGCCCGGTGACCGGGTCAGCTTCGCCGACGGGTACCCGCTACTGCTGGCCAACTCGGCATCGCTCGACGCGGTCAACGACTGGCTCGTCGAGGCGGGCGAGGAGCCGGTGCCGATGACCCGCTTCCGCCCGAACGTGGTGGTCGGTGGCGCGCCGGCCTGGGCCGAGGACGAGTGGCTCGGCCGGCGGATCCGCGTCGGCGAGGTGGCCTTCCGGGTGGCCAAGCCCTGCGGTCGCTGCGTGATGACCACGATCGACCAGGAGACCGCGGAGCGCGGCCGGCAGCCGCTGCGCGTTCTCGGGCGGCGCCGGCGCTTCGCGGCGGGACTGCTGTTCGGCGTCAACCTGATCCCGGACCGGACCGGCACGATCGCGGTCGGGGACCCCGTGGAGGTGGACGCGCCGGCGGTGGCCGGGGACGCGTGAGGCTGTGGCACAGGCGACGTTGACGTTCTGACGTTTCATGCAATTATTGTCAGCATGTCAGACGATCGCCTGGAGCGGATCCTGGACGCGGCCTACGCCTGCTTCGCCCGCCACGGCGTCCGACGCACGACCATGGACGACATCGCCGCCGCGGCCGGGATGTCCCGGCCGGCGGTGTACCAGTACGTGCGCAACAAGGACGACGCGTTCCGCCGGCTCGCCCAACGGCTCTTCGACGGCGCCGCGGCGCAGGCCGCCGAGGCGCTCGCCGGCGGCGGAACGCTCACCGAGCGGCTGACCAGGGCGCTCGACGCCAAGCTCGAACTCACGCTGCGGCTGTGGCGTGAAAGCCCGCACGCCGCCGAGCTGCTGGGCGCCAACGCGCGGGTCAGCGCCGACCTGGACGCCGCGTTCACCACCCGGATGCGGGACCTGCTCAGCGCGGCCGTGTCCGGGGCGATGGCGGCCGGTGAAGTCCCCGGTGACCGTCTGACCGCACAGGAGCTGGCGGAGCTGGCGCTGGCCTTGACCCGCGGCCTGGAGGCGGACCTGTCCGACCCGTCCGCCCCGCGGCGGCGGCTGCGCGCCGGAGTGGCGCTGCTGGTCGCCGGTGCCGCACACGAGAGCGAGGAGAGGATGACATGACCGTTGCACTCATCACCGGCTGCTCGTCGGGGATCGGCCGGGCGACCGCGCTGCGGCTGGCCCGGCGGGGGATGACCGTGTACGCCACGGCCCGCCGGCCGGAGACGCTCGACGAGCTGGCCGCTGCGGGGTGCCGGACACTGGCGCTCGACGTGACCGACGAGGCGTCGATGCGGGCGGCCGTGACCGCCATCGAGAAGGCGCACGGCGGGATCGATGTGCTGGTCAACAATGCCGGGTACGGCGAGTACGGGATGATCGAGGAGGTGTCGCTGGACCGGGTACGGACGCAGTTCGAGACGAACGTGTTCGGGCTGGCGCGCCTGTGCCAGCTGGTCCTGCCGGGCATGCGGGCGCGCGGCGGCGGGCGGATCGTCAACGTCGGCTCGATGGGCGGCCGGCTGGTCTTCCCCGGTGGGGGGTACTACCACGCGAGCAAGTACGCGGTGGAGGCGATGAGCGACGCCCTCCGGTTCGAGGTGGCTCCGTTCGGGGTGCAGGTGAGCGTGATCGAGCCGGGACTGATCCGTACCGGGTTCGGCGACACGGCGGCCGGGACGCTGGCGCGCGCCGCCGACCGGACCGGGCCGTACGCGAGCCTCCGCGCGGCGGTCGACGCCCAGATGGCCGCGGGGTACCGGTCCCGGCTACTGGCGGCGCCGGCCGAGGCGGTGGCCGCCACGGTGGAGCGGGCGGTCCGGGCGCGGCGGATGCGCACCCGGTACGTGGTGACGCCGGCGGCGAAGCTGCTGGTGCACACCCGCCGGTTGCTGGGCGCGCGGCTGTTCGACGGGTACCTGCGGCTGCAGTTCCACGGCGCCTGACGCGCGTTGCCGGCCGGGTCCTGGTCAGCTCACCTTCGGGGTGGCGCGGGCGATGATCGCGGCGAAGTCGACGCCGGCCGGCAGCGTCCCGTACGCCTGGCCGTGGTCGCCGGTCAGGCGCGAGGCGCAGAAGGCGTCGGCGACGGCGGGGTGGCCGTGCCGCACCAGCAGCGCGCCCTGGAGGACCAGGGCGAGCCGCTCCACCACGCGGCGGGCGCGCAGTTCGGCGTCGGCCGGGTCGGACAGGTCCGCCTGGACCTGGCGGACCGCGGCGTCCAGTCGGGGCTCGGTGCCGGCCGCCGCGGCCACCTCGGCCCGGAACGCCTCGATGACCTGGGGCTCCCTGGTCATGGCGCGCAGCACGTCCAGGGCGGCGACGTTGCCCGAGCCCTCCCAGATCCCGTTCAGCGGCGACTCGCGGAACAGGCGCGGCATGCCCGACTCCTCGACGTAGCCGTTGCCGCCCAGGCATTCGAGGGCCTCGGCGGCGTGTCCGGGCCAGCGCTTGCAGATCCAGTACTTGCCGACCGCGAGGGCCAGCCGCTTGAACGCGGTCTCGCCGGCGTCGCCGCGCGCGGACCGGTCCGTGGCCCCGGCCAGGCGCATCATCAGGACGGTCGCGGCCTCCGACTCGACCGCGAGGTCGGCGAGCACGTTGCGCATGAGGGGCTGGTCGATCAGGTACCGGCCGAACGCCTTGCGGTGGGTGGCGTGGTGGACGGCCGTGATCACGCCTTGGCGCATCCCGGCCGCCGCGCCGATGACGCAGTCGAGGCGGGTCAGGTTGACCATGTCGATGATCGTGCGGACGCCCCGGCCCTCGTCGCCGACGCGCCAGGCGACCGCGTCCTCGTACTCGATCTCGCTCGACGCGTTCGACCGGTTGCCCAGCTTGTCCTTGAGCCGCATCAGCCGCAGCGGGTTGAGCGTGCCGTCGGGCAGGACCCGCGGCACCAGGAAGCAGGTGAGCCCGCCGGGCGTCTGGGCGAGCGTGAGGAAGACGTCGCACATGGGCGCCGAGGTGAACCACTTGTGCCCGACGAGCCGGTAGCTGCCGTCGGGCTGCGGACGGGCGGTGGTCGTGTTGGCGCGCACGTCCGAGCCGCCCTGCTTCTCGGTCATCGACATGCCGGCGAGCAGCCCCCGTTTGGTCAGCGGCGCCCGCAGCCCGAAGTCGTACACCCCGGCGGTCAGCAGCGGTTCGTACGCCGCCGCCAGGTCGGGGTTGTGCCGCAGCGCCGGTACCGACGCGTACGTCATTGAGATGGGGCAACCGTGGCCGGCGTCGGTACGCCAGGTGTAGAACTTCGCGGCCCGGGCGACGTGGGCGCCGACGCGGTCGTCGGCCCATGGGGCGGCGTGCAGCCCGTACGCGACGGCGGTGCGCATCAGGTCGTGCCACGAGGGGTGGAACTCCACCTCGTCGATGCGGTGGCCGTAGCGGTCGTGGGTACGCAGGACGGGCGGGTGCTCGTTGGCCAGCCGCCCCCACTCGATCGCCTGCTCGGAGCCGCCCAGCCGGCCCAGCTCGTGTACCTCGGCGGCGGCCCAGCAGGCGCCCTCCCGCTCCAGCGCGTCGAGCAGGGCCGGGTCGTCCGCCGCGTCGTAGTCGACCAGCGGTGGGACCTGGTTGAAGACCTCGTGTGTGGTCATGGCGACACTCCAAGGGCGCGGTGTGCGAAGGCGATCAGGTTGGGGATGGTGTCCGGGCCGGCCACGCCGGCGGCGAGCGGGCCCACCATGGCTTCGGCGAACGCGCCGACCAGCGCGGTCGCGGTCAGGTCAGGATCCTGCGCCGGCAGTTCGCCGCGGGCGATGCCGTCGGCGACGTATCCGGCGATGATGTGCGCGTACGCCCGGCGGAAGACCAGTCGTTCGGCGTCGACGGCCGGGTCCACCGGCTCGGCGAGCAGGGCGTACGCCAGCCGGGGCGACTGCAGGGCGCGGCCGGCGAAGGTCTCGATCACCGCGGTGATCCGGGCCGCCATCGTGCCCTCCAGGCCGGCGGCGCGGGAGACCGCGTCGACCTCACGCTGCGAGGCGATGCGGAACACCTCGGCGAACAGGTCGGCCTTGGTCGGGAAGTGGCTGTACACGCTGCCGGTCGCGATCCCGGCGCGCTCGGCGACGGCGGCGACCGAGCAGCCCGCGTACCCGTGCTGGGCCATGATCTCCAGCGCGGCGGTCACGATCCGCTGCCGGGAGGCGCTGAGCCGGGCCTTCACGCGGTCGGTGCTCCGGTAGGCCATACAAGAATTGAACCACTATTCAATCCTTCGGGGAAGCGCCGGGCCGGGCAGCGCCGGGCCGGGAAGCGCCGGGCGCAGACGCAAAACCCCCGCGGTCGTGCAGACCACGGGGGCGTTACGTAGGGCCGGTGTGCAGGTCGCCTCTCGGCGAGTGGCGCGACGCGGCTCCAGCCGGACGGTATTCCGCGAAGGCAAAGGTTGTAGCCCGGGGGACACTCAGCACACCGACGCCCTGCACAACAGCACGCACTGGCGAGTTGTTCCCGTTCCTGGTGCGGGAGAGGGGACTTGAACCCCTACGTCCGAAGACACCAGATCCTAAGTCTGGCGCGTCTGCCATTCCGCCACTCCCGCGCGGCGCCCCTGAGTCTAGAGGCCATCTCCGCGATCTTGGACACCCAGCGGGCCGATAACACCGCCAAGTGTCCAAGATCGCGGAAGGGTCAGATGCCCAACTCGCGGCGCAGCTTCGCGACGTGGCCGGTCGCCTTCACGTTGTAGAGCGCCCGCTCGATGCGGCCGTCCTCGTCGATGACGAAGGTGGACCGGATGACGCCGAGCACGGTCTTGCCGTAGTTCTGCTTCTCGCCGTACGCCCCGTACGCGGTCAGCACCGACTTGTCCTCGTCGGCGACCAGCGGGAAGGTCAGCGAGTCCCGCTCGACGAACTTGGCCAGCTTCGCCGGCTTGTCCGGCGAGATCCCCACGACCGCGTACCCGGCTCCCTGCAGCGAGGCGAGCGAGTCGCGGAAGTCGCACGCCTGCGTCGTGCAGCCGGGCGTCATGGCCGCCGGGTAGGCGTACAGGACGACCTTGCGGCCGCGCAGGTCGGACAGGGACAGCTGGCCGCCGTCCGCGGTCGGCAGCGTGAAGTCCGGGGCCGGGTCGCCCGGGGCGAGTCGAGTCTGGGTCATGACGTCAACCTACCGGTCAGGCGCCGACGGCCTGCTGAATGTTGGTCAGGGTCGGGTTCTCGATCTGCTTGCCGTCGACGTACACCGTCGGGGTGCCGGTCACGCCGCGGTTGACCGCCTTGTCGGTGACGTGCTGCACCCAGGACTTGTACGTGCCGTCGCGTACGCACTTGTCGAAGGCCGAGTCGGAGACCCCCGCGCTGTGACCGAGCTGGATCAGCTTGTCGTCGGGGAGACCCGCGCCGCCCTCCTGCGGCTGGTTGGCGTACAGCGCCTGCAGGTACGGCTGCAGCTTGTCGGAGCTGGCGGCGCAGGCGAACGCGTTCGCCGACCTGGTCGAGTAGTTGGTCGTGGAGTTGCGGTCGAGGAACGCGAGCGGGTGGTACACCAGCTTGATCTTCTTGTCGGAGACCATCTGGTTGAGGCCCGTGCCGGACTCCTGCTCGAAGCGGTTGCAGACCGGGCACATGAAGTCGAGGTACACCTCGACCGTCTTCGGCCCGGAGCCGACGACCAGGCCGTCCGCGTTGGCGGTGGCGTGCGGCGGCGTCGCGTAGCTCGACGAACGCTGGCTCTGGTACACCCCGAAGCCGATGAAGCCGGCGATCACGAGCACCGCCACGACCCCGATCGACACCCACATCCGGCGGGCGCGGGCCCGCTCCCGGGCGATCTGCTCGCGTACGACGCGGGCGGCCTCTTTCTTGTTGACCCGGGAACTCATGCTGCCTCTTCCACTAGGAGCCACTTGTCGACCGCGAGGCGGGTACGCGGCCAGACCACCAGGAACCCGGCGAGCACCAGCAGCCCGAGGTCCCGGATGATGTCCGGCCCGTAGTTCGGGTGCTGGCCCGTCGCAAGCTGCCCGCCTCCGCCGAAGCAGCCGCAGTCGATGGAGAGTCCCCGAGCCCACGCGCTCGCGATTCCCACGATATAGACCGCGAAAAGGACAGCGGAAATCGCCGCGACCAGTCGGGTCGCGAGGCCGAGCAGCAGCAGGAGGCCCAGAGCGATCTCGATGAATGGCAGGGCGGCGCCCACGAAGCGGGCCGCATCCGCCGGCATCAGCTTGAAGGCGGCCACGGCGCGTCCGGATCCGGCGAGGTCGCCGACCTTGGCCCCGCCTGCGATCAGCCACACGGCGGCCAGCCCAACCCGGGCGATCGTGCCCAGCCAGGGGCGCGCTGTGGCCCAGCGGTACGTGTTGCTCACCAGGGTTGGTCGCGCTTTCACCCGGTTTCGGTTCCAATGGTGATCTAGATCACTGTTTGATTCACGGAAAATGTACCTGATGTCGGCGGTGTCGTCGCGAACGGTGGAACTTTCCCGAGGGCCCGGCCGACTACCCGCCACGTGAGGGTTGACCGATGCCCACGTGACGACGGTACGCGCAGCCGTCAGGATGGTCGCGTGACCCGCTGCCGTCCCCTCGTCGCGCTCGCCGGGCTGATCCTCGGCGTGCTGGCCGTGCTCGCCGGCCCAGCGGCCCCCGCGAGCGCGCACGCCGCGCTGCTGCAGACCGACCCGCAGTCCGGCGCGGTGCTGCCGACCGCGCCGGCCGAGGCCGTGCTGACGTTCAGTGAGCCGGTACGCATCGTGCCCAACAAGATCCACATCATCGGCCCCGACGGCCGTACGGTCGACGGCGGCGCCCCGAGGACCGAGGGCCCGCGGCTGCACATCCCGATGAAGCAGACGACCACCCGCGGCACCTATCTGATCAGCTACCGGGTCATCTCGGCGGACAGCCACCCGGTCTTCGGCGCCATCCCGTTCTCGATCGGCGCGCCGTCGCAGAGCCCGCCGACCGTGGGCGCCGGCGGCACCCGGACCGATCCGTTGGTGGAGTGGCTGCTCGGCGCCGCGCGCTACATCGGTTACGCCGGGTTGATCCTGGTGACCGGCCCCGCGCTCATCCTGACCGTGCTGTGGCCCCGGCGGCTGTCCCGGCGCCGTCCGCTACAGATGATCAAGATCGGTGCCGGCCTGGTCGTCCTGTCGTCGCTGGCGGAGGAGTACCTGGAGGCGCCCTACCACGCGGGGACGGGTCTGTTCGGGGCGAGCGCCACCGACCTGAGCGACGTGTTCAACAGCCAGTACGGCGCGGCGCACCTGGTCCGCATCGGCGTCGTCGCGGCGCTGCTGGTGCTGCTGCCGGTCTTCGTCAACCGCCCGGCCGGCGCGGGTGGAAGCGCGGGCTGGACCGACCGTACGCTCGTCGGGCTGCTCGCCGTGGTCGGGTTCGCCACCTGGCCGATCTCGGGTCACCCCGCGGCGACCTCGGTGCCCGTGGTCACCACGGTCGCCGACGCGGCCCACCTCGGCGCGATGGCCGTCTGGATCGGCGGCCTGATCACCCTCTTCGGGTTCCTGCTGCGCCGGGCCAACGCCCGTGAACTGACGGCGATCCTGCCGGTGTGGTCGCGGTGGGCGATGACGGCCGTCACCGTGCTCGTGGTCGCCGGCGTCGTGCAGGCGCTGGTCTCACTCGGGTCGCCGCGCGGGCTGTACGGCACCACGTACGGCCGGTTGCTGCTGGGCAAGGTCGGGGTGGTGGCCCTGGTGCTCGCCGTCGCCTGGTACTCGCGCCGGCTGACCCTCCGGCCGTTGCGCGAGTCCGACGAGTCTCGTACCGCTGAGCCGGGCGGTGAGGCCGTGCTGGCCGCTGTCGGGCTGGCCGAGGCAGGGGCCCGGACGGGGCGCTCCCCGGCGCTGGTCGCCCTGTCGCCGGCCGGTGGCAGCGGCGACGGCGTCGAGACCGACGGCGATGAGGTCGGCGGCGATGAGGTCGGCGGCGATGACGAGGACGGCGACGGCGTCGAGACCGACGACGATGAGGTCGGCGGCGACAGGGACGGCGACGGTGACGAGATCGGCGACGCGGACGCCGCCACCGCGGACGCGGCGTGGGTACGCAAGCGCCTGCGCCGGTCGGTCCTGGTCGAGCTGATCGGCGCCGTCCTGATCCTCGGACTGACCTCGACACTGGTGCAGACCACGCCCGCGCGAGCCGCCCTCGAGCAGACCGCGAGCCGCCAGGACCAGCCCTACAGCGCGACGCTGACGACGAAGCTGTACTCGCTCCAGGTGCAGATCGAACCCTCGACCGTCGGGGCCAACACCGTCCACCTGTACGCCTTCGCGCCGGACGGCAGTCCCGTGTCGGTGAAGGAGTGGACGGCCACCGCCGCGCTGCCCGCCAAGGGCATCGAACCGGTCGCGCTGCCGACCCTGCCGATCACCGACAGCCACGCCGTCGCGCAGGCCCAGCTACCCGCCGCCGGCACCTGGGAGCTACGGTTCACGCTGCGCACCACCGACATCGACGCCGCCACCGTGGTCGCGCGGGTACCCGTGTCCTGACCTGCTGATCAGCTGCCGCTCGGTGAAATCCCGACAGGCGGGCGGGCGTTGGGTCGCCTTGAGCGCCTATCTTTGGGCTCGTCGGTGGCTTCACGGGGAGATGCGGTGTCCGAAGCGGTAGCAGCACGGGGAGCGGGCAGGCGGTCGCGCGACACCCGGCGCGACTGGCGGGACCGGGTTCCGTCGGTGGTCGCCGGGGTGTTGACGGTGCTCGCGCTGCTCTGCGCGGTCGCGGCGGTCAGCGCGGCGTTCCACCACCGGGTCCAGTGGGCCCGGGTGGCCGTGGACGAACTACTGATGCCGGCGCCGGCGAACCTCGGCTACGCGGCGTTCGTGGGGGTGCTGGCCGTCGCGGTGGCGCACCGCAAACGGGTGGCGTTCTGGATGCTGGTGGTCGGCTTCGGTCTGCAGGCCGCCGCGGACCTGGCGCTGTTCGGGGTGTACGACCTCATCCGCACCTCACCGTCGGACTACTGGGAGAACGACCTCAAACCGTTCGAACCGTGGCTCGCCGCCGGCAACCTGGTGCTCACCGTCGCCGTCATCGCGGTGCTGGCGGTGTCGCACCGGCAGTTCTACGCGCGGGTGCAGCGGGCGAGCCTGCCCAAGGCGCTGGCCACCGTCGTCGTCATGCTCGGCTTCTTCTCGGTGGTCGGCTGGGGGCTGGTGGAGGCGTTCCCCGGCTCGCTGCGGACCAACGCCCACGAGTTCACGTACGCCGCCGAGAAGGTCAGCGGTGGCGCGTTCGTGTTCGACATCGCCCGCTCCGGCCGGGCGCCCGGCTGGGTCAACCTGGTGCTCGGGCTGTTCGGCGCGATCAGCCTGTTCGCCTCGCTGTACGTGCTGTTCCGGTCCCAGCGCGCCGCGGCGGCCCTCGCCCCCGACGACGAGCGTCGGGTACGCGCGCTGCTGGCCGCCTCCGGCGAGCGCGACTCCCTCGGGTACTTCGCCACCCGCCGCGACAAGTCGGTGGTGTTCTCGTCGACCGGCAAGGCCGCCGTCACCTACCGCGTCGTCGCCGGCGTCTGCCTGGCCAGCGGCGACCCGATCGGCGACCCGGAGGCCTGGCCGCCGGCCATCGCCGCGTGGCTGGAGCTGTGCCGGGCGTACGCGTGGACACCGGCCGTGATGGGCGCCAGCACCGACGGCGCGACCGCGTACGCCCGGGCCGGGCTGCGCGTGCTCCAGCTGGGTGACGAGGCGATCATCCACGTACGGGACTTCACGCTCGACGGCCGGGACATGCGCCCGGTGCGCCAGGCGGTCAACCGGGTGCGCCGCGCCGGCTACACGTCCCGCATCCGCCGCCACGCCGACATCTCCTCCGACGAGATGGCCCGCATCATCGACCTCGCCGCCCGCTGGCGCGACACCGAGACCGAGCGCGGCTTCTCCATGGCCCTCGGCCGGCTCGGCGACCCCGCCGACGGCCGGTGCGTACTGGTCGAGGCCCTCGATGCGCAGGGGCGTGAGGTGGCGCTGCTGTCGTTCACCCCGTGGGGGACGACCGGCCTGTCGCTGGACCTGATGCGCCGTGACCGGTCCAGCGACAACGGACTCATGGAGTTCATGGTCGCCGAGCTGGTGGCCGCCGCGCCGCAGCTGGCCGTCGAGCGGATCTCGATGAACTTCGCCGTGTTCCGCTCGGTGTTCGAGGAGGGCGCGCGTATCGGCGCCGGGCCGATCCTGCGGGCCTGGCGCGGGTTCCTGCTGTTCTTCTCCCGGTGGTTCCAGCTGGAGTCGCTGTACCGCTCCAACGTCAAGTACCGGCCGGAGTGGGTGCCGCGTTACGTCTGTTTCGAAGACATCCGCGACCTGGCGAAGGTCGGGCTCGCCTCCGGCATCGCCGAGGGCTTCGTGGTCGTGCCGAGCCTGCGCACGCTGCTGCGCCGGGGCGCCGCCCGGCCGGCCGAGGCGCTGCCGGAGGAGGTCTCGGTCGAGCCGGAGCCCGCCGTCGTCACCGACGCCCCGTCCGCCGCCGTCCCGGCGCTGCCGGAGCAGACCCGGGTACGGCTGGCGAAGGTGGAGGCGCTGCGGGTCGCCGGGGTGGAGCCGTACCCGCCGGGCTTTGCCCGTACCCGCGGGTGTGGCGAGATCAGGGCGGCGTACGCGCGGCTCGCGCCGGACACGGCGACCGGTGAGCAGGTCGCGGTCGCCGGCCGGGTGATGCTGGTCCGCGACCACGGCGGGCTGCTGTTCGCCACGCTGCGGGACTGGTCCGGCGACGTGCAGGTCATGCTCGACCGGGACGTGATCGGTGACTGGAAGCGGGCGGTCGACCTCGGTGACCACGTGGGCGTCACCGGCGAGGTGATCACGACGCGGCGGGGCGAGGTCTCGGTCCGGGCCGCGTCGTGGACGCTGACCGCCAAGTGCCTGCACCCGCTGCCGAACAAGCATCGTGGCCTGACCGACCCGGAGGCGCTGGTACGCCAGCGGCACCTGGACCTGATCGTCAACGCGGGCGCGCGGGACATGCTGCGGGTGCGTTCCGCGGCCCTGCACGCGGTCCGCACCGCCCTGATCGACCGGGGCTACCTCGAGGTCGAGACCCCGATCCTCCAGCGGGTACACGGCGGCGCCAACGCCCGCCCGTTCACCACCCACATCAACGCCTACGACATGCGGCTCTACCTGCGCATCGCGCCCGAGCTCTACCTGAAGCGGCTCGCCGTCGGCGGCGTGGAGAAGGTCTTCGAGCTGGGCCGGGACTTCCGCAACGAGGGCGCCGACGCCACCCACAACCCCGAGTTCACGATGCTGGAGGCGTACGAGGCGTACGGCGACTACGTCTCCATGCGGGCGCTGGCCCGCGACCTGGTGATCGGCGCGGCGACCGCCGCGTACGGCGCGCCGGTCGTACGCCGCGGTGACGCGGAGATCGACGTGAGCGGCGAGTGGCCGGTCGTGCCGGTGTACGAGGCGATCTCGCTGGCGCTGGGGGAGAAGATCGACCCGGACACGTCGCTGGAGCGGCTGCGTGACCTGGCCGGGCGGGCCGGGGTGCCGGTGCAGCCGGGCTGGGGACCCGGCCACGTGGTGCTGGAGATGTACGAGCGGCTGGTGGAGGCGAACACCGAGGCGCCCACGTTCTACACGGATTTCCCGACCGAGGTGTCGCCGCTGACCCGCGCCCACCGCGACGACCCGCGGCTGGCCGAGCGCTGGGACCTCGTGGCGTTCGGGATGGAGCTGGGCACCGCGTACACCGAGCTGATCGACCCGGTGGAGCAGCGCCGCCGGCTGACGGCACAGTCGTTGCTGGCCGCCGGTGGCGACCCGGAGGCCATGGAGCTCGACGAGGACTTCCTGCACACCCTGGAGTACGCCATGCCGCCGACCGGCGGGCTGGGCATGGGCATCGACCGGCTCGTCATGCTGCTGACCGGCCGCAGCATCCGCGAGACCCTGCCGTTCCCGTTGGTCAAGCCGACCTCGTAGCCGGTGTGGCGGGTGTCGTCCGCCGGAAACAACTGTGGCCTCCGCCGCGACGGAGGCCACACTCGTCACCAGGGGGGATGGTGACTTTGTTGATGTCACCGGGGGGATGGTGACTTTATGGGTTGTCGGCGACCCGGCGCGGGGGGATGCACCAGACCGTCGTCGACGGCAACGGTACGTATGTGCCGTCTTTGCTGTCCGTGGGGATCATTTCGGACAAGCCACACGATAATGCGAGCAAAGCATGGCAACAAGGTCTGTCTATTCCCGTGAAAATGTGCTATGCCGGCTCGCCCCACGAACCGCACTCCGCCAGCGTCCGGGGGTCGTCGACCGGCGCGGCGGCCGTCCCTTCGGCTTGCGGCGCCCGCCGGAAAGGCAGCGCGACCAGTAGCGCGAGCGTGAGAAGCACGTACCAGTTGTTGATCAGGAAGCCCGGCACGCCCCGGCCGGCGGAGCGCGCGACGACGTGCCAGTCGTACCAACTGATGATGCTGAACGTCGTGGTGACATAGAGCACAGCCGCCATCGCGGCCGGCGGCCACCACCGTCGACCGGTCCGCCTCCGCTCCAGCGCGACGTCGACCAGCACCACCAGCGCGGGTACGAACCACAGCAGATGGTGTGACCAGGTCACCGGGCTCACCAGGCAGCCGACGAACGCCGCCAGGGTGAGTCCGCTGGCCTCGTCACCGGCCGCTGCCGCCCGGCGGGCGCGCCACAGCCCGTACGCCATGACCAGGACGGCCAGCAGTGCCCAGACGGGCCGGTTGGCGACTCCGTCGCCGAGCCGGGCCAGCGAGCCGGTGAGCGACTGGTTCTCCAGCCGGTCCGGGTGACCGATCCGCTCGGTCTTCCACAGCAGTTCGGTCCAGAACCACCAGGTGTCGTGCCAGCCGACGGCGGCGCCGGCCAGATTCGCGGCGAGCGCGGTGGCGATGGCGGTCGCGGCCGCCCGCCAGCGCCGGGTCAGCAGGAGATAGATGATGAAGATGCCCGGCGTGAGCTTGATCGCGGTGGCGAGACCGATGCCGACACCGGTGAGCCGGGACCGCCGGGGCGCGGCCACCAGCAGGTCGATCACGACGAGGGCGGCCAGGACGAAGTTGATCTGACCGAAGCTGAACGTCTCGCGTACCGGCTCCAGCCAGCTCGCCGCGGGTATCGCGAGCGCCACCGCGAACCACGCCGGGTACCCGTACCGGGCCGCCACCGGGGCGATCAGGCACCAGAGGGCGGCGACCCCGGCCGCGACGGACACCGCCGTGAACACGGCCTGGGCGGCCCCGAGGGGGAGCGCGGCCAGCGGCCGCAGCAGCAGCGCGGCGCAGGGCGGGTAGGTGAAGCCGAGAGTGCCCTGTACGGGGTCGGGCTGGCTGTAGGAGTAGAGGTCGTGCCCGGCCGCCCACCAGCGGACCGCCCGGTAGTAGATGCCGAAGTCGAAGAAGTGGTGACGGTTGCCGTACCAGACGTGGGCGCCGCCCGCGACGGCCCACACCGCCAGTAGGACGACGACGCGGCGGGGGCCGATTCGCACACGGCCGGCGCGTGTGGTGGGCATCGCCGCTCCCAGGTCGGTCCCAACCGGATCCCGGCAACTCTATCGGCCCGAACGCCCTGATCGCAGGTGCCATGCTGGCGCGCCGACGGGTGTCCGCTGTCCTTCCGCTGCCGGCGCTGACCGTGCGTCGCCGCGCATGGTTGCCGTGCCGTTGCCTCGCCGGTGCGGAACGCTGCTTCCGGGCGGCCCGCCACGAAAATGCCTGGATGCGGACTACGCTGTCTACGTGAGTGATCTTTTGGTCTGGATCGACTGTGAGATGACCGGGTTGGATCTGACGCGCGATGCTCTCATCGAGGTCGCCGCGGTCGTGACAGACCCGGACCTGAAGCTGCTCGACGAGGGGATCGACGTGGTGATCCACGCCGATGACGCCGTGCTGGACGGCATGGCCGACGTGGTGCAGCAGATGCATGAGCGATCCGGCTTGACGACCGCGGTCCGCGAGTCCACGGTGAGCCTGGCGCAGGCGGAGGACATGATCCTCGAGTACGTGCGCCGCCATGTCCCCGAGCCGAAGACGGCGCCGCTGTGCGGCAACTCGATCGCCACCGACCGGGGGTTCCTGGCGCGGGACATGCCCCGCCTGGACGCGCACCTGCACTACCGGATGATCGACGTGTCGTCGATCAAGGAGCTGACCCGCCGGTGGTACCCGCGCGTGTACTTCGGCCAGCCGGCGAAGGGCCTGGCGCACCGGGCGCTCGCGGACATCCGCGAGAGCGTGCGCGAGTTGGAGTACTACCGGCGGACGGTGTTCGTCCCGTTGCCCGGGCCGGATGTCGACACCGCCAAGGCGGTGGCCGCGTCGCTGTTGAACCCCGACGAGGAAGCCTGACACGCCGCGCACCGATCCCACTCGACGCGGGTGGGGCGGGTATGGCTATCATGGGTCGGCGCCGCGAACGTCGCTTCGCGTCGGCATGGTGGCTGTAGCTCAGCTGGTAGAGCACCGGGTTGTGGTCCCGGGTGTCGAGGGTTCAAGTCCCTTCAGTCACCCCATCTGTAACGCAGCAGGCCCCCTCCTCGGAGGGGGCCTGCTGCGTTGTGGGGGTACTCACACGCTCATGATCCTGAAGGTTTCGTGGGCCTATGGCACCTCGAACTCTCCACGATCATGAGCGTCAGCTTTCGTCGGCCGTGTTGACCAGGAAGTGCGCGGCGCGTACCAGGTAGTGCCACAGCTCCGTCTCCTGCTCGGACGGCAGGTTCAGGGAGTCCACGGCGCGGCGCATGTGGTGCAGCCAGGCGTCCCGCTCGGCCGGTCCGACCCGGAAGGGGGCGTGGCGCATCCGCAGCCGCGGGTGGCCCCGTGTGGCGGAGTAGGTGTTCGGGCCGCCCCAGTACTGCATCAGGAACAGGCACAGCCTGTCCGCGGCGGGCCCGAGGTCGGCCTCCGGGTAGAGCGGCCGCAGCAGCGGGTCGGTGGCGACGCCGGCATAGAACTCGTCGACGAGCTTGCGGAACGTCGGCTCGCCGCCGACCTGGTCGTAGAACGAGGGGGTCTGGGCTGCGGTTGTCACCATTTGATTCTGCCAGCTGCTCGGACGATCGCCGGTCCGTCACGCCTCGGGCGCGGTCAGTGTGACGCGCTCGGCAGCCGGGACCAGCCCTCACCGGAGTCACGGCTGTTCTGCTCGCCGAGGGCCGTGCCCCCGGCCACGTCGGCCGGCGCGACCGGGTTGACCGGTCCGTCGGGCACGCCCACGGCGTCCGCGCCGGGGCCGCCGGGCGCACTGGGGCCGGCGTCCGCGCCGGGTCCGCCGGGTGCCCTGCGACCGCCGGACGCACTGGGGCCGCCGGGTGCCCTGCGGCCGACGGACGCCCCGGGTTGGTCCGCCCGCGCTCGGTGACGGCCCACGGACGCCCCGTTCCGCGTCGCTGCCGCCGCCTGGGCGGGGCTCGCGCCGCCGGTCTCCTCGTTGGCCTGCCGGGCGCGGCGGATCGCTTCCGCCAGGCCCTCGGCGCTGGGCCAGGTGATGCTGATGAACAACATCAGGACGGTGCCGGCGACGCCCCACAGCCCGACCACGAGCGGCAGGTCGGCGCGGCTGGCCAGCGCGCCCGTGACGAAGACCGCCGCGCCCTGGCACAGTTGCACACCGCTCGCCATCACCCCGAAGGCGCGGGCCCGGAACCGGTCGGGCAGCGCCTGCACGAACAGGCCGTTGGCTGAGGGGATCATCGCCGCCGTCGCGAAGCCGCTGACCGCCCCGATCGCGGCCACCCCGTAGACGGCGGGGTCGGCCAGCGCACCCACCAGCACGAGCGGCGCGATGACGGCGAAGGGCCGGATGAGATGCTGTCGGGTCGACGGCTGCACCAGTCGGTTGATCAGGACGCTGCCCAGCGCGAAGCCGGCCGGCATGCTGCACATGATCAAGCCCTGCGCCCAGCCCCGGGTGTGCGGGTCAGCCGCCAGGTGTCCGGCCCACGCCGCCGCGAGCCCCTCGGGTATGACCGGGAAGAGCAGCGCCGCGAACACGACGGTCGCGAGCGACCGCAGCACCTTGCCGCCGAACACCACCGCGAAGCCCTCCGCGGTCTCCCGCAAAAGGTTGCTTCGCCGGTCCCGGGTCAGCGCGGGCTCGCGGTGATGCACCCGCAGCCCGACGATGCACGCCGAGATGCCGAATGTCGCCGCGTCGAACAGCAGCGCCATGCGCGGGTCGTACGCGGCGATCGCGCCGCCGGTGAAGTAACCGAGGATCAACGCCATCTGAGTGGTCGTCTCCAGCATGGAGACGCTCAGGACGTACCGCTCGCCCTCCAGGATGCGCGGATTCAGCGCCGAGCGGGCGGCCTTGAACGGCGGTTCGAACAGCGCCGTCACGAACAGGAGCGCCAGCACCGCGGCGACCGGTATGCGCGGCAGCGCGACCAGCCCGATCGTCACCATACGGGCGAGGTCGCAGACGACCATGGTCCGCCGGTACGGGTGCCGCTCGGCTAGCGCCGAGAGCACCGGCCCCACCCCCAGCCAGGGCAGGAAGCTGATGGCGAACGTGACCGCGCTGAGCAGGGCCGAGCGCGTGTGCTGGTAGACGAGCGCGGTGACCGCCGCACGCGCTATCGAGTCACCGAAGACCGACAGGCCGCTGGAGTAGAAGACTGCCCGGAACTCCCCGCTCGCCAACACGTCGCGGAACGTTGCTGGTCGACCGGCGGCGTGGTCCGGGTCGGACACCGGCTAGTCCTCCAAGTTCCGATCCGACTCGTGTCAAGTCGGGTGCGGGGCGGCGGCCGACGTCCCGGCCGGGGCCCTGGGTCAGGGCGCGGACCGGCGAGCGATGAGTACGACGTCGGGTTTGGACGATCGGACGATAGCTGACCGTCCGGCCGATGCGCGAGACCTCGTACAAAGGTTCCTGTTGGTAATGCGCAAAAAGCGCTAAAAGCCATGATCGGGTGACGCTTTTGCGAAGGCGACCACGGTCGGTAGTCGGGTCCGGGCCCGTCAGTTCTCCGCCGGGGCCGCAGTTTCGGTGGCGGCGCCCGTCGCCGGCGGCTGCGGCGCGGCGGCCGGGTGCGGCGCGGCGGCCGGGTGCGGGGATGGCGAAAAGCCGTCCAGTGCGGCTGGCGGTGCGCCGGCGCCCGCCACGGACGATTCCGGCAGACCCGCGGTCCCGGGCTGCAGCAGCACCCGCCCGGCGCCGATCCGTTCGGCGATACCGGCCTCGTCCAGCGCATGTGTCAGGCGGTGCCGCAGTTCCCGGCCCATCTTCCACTGCGACTCCGAGGTCGTCTTGACCGTGGTCCGCAGTACGGCGCCGTCGGCGGTGATCTGCTCCACCCCGAGGACCTCCGGCGCCTCGAGGATCTCGTCGCTCCACTCCGGATCCTCGGCCAGCCGGGCCGCGGCCGTACGCAGGATCGCCGCGGCCTCCTGTACGCCGGCGAAGCCGACCGGGATGTCGACAACCACCTGGGCCCAGCCCTGGCTCTTGTTGCCGACCCGGGAGATCTCGCCGTTGCGGATGTACCAGACCACGCCCTGGGAGTCGCGGATGGTGGTGATCCGCAGCCCGACCGCCTCGACCGTACCGCTGGCCTGGCCGACGTCGACCACGTCGCCCACCCCGTACTGGTCCTCGAGCAGCATGAACAGGCCGGTCACGAAGTCCTTGACCAGGTTCTGCGCACCGAAGCCGATCGCGAGGCCGACGATCCCGGCGCTCGCCAGCAGGGGAGCCAGGTTGATGCTCAGCTCGCCGAGCACGAGCATCAGCGCGATCACGAAGACGGTCGCGGAGGCGACGCTGCGCAGCACCGAGCCGAGCGCCTCGGCCCGCTGCCGGCGCCGCTCGGGCTGCATGCCGGCGTCGCGCAGCAGTGCACCGGGCATCTTCTCCCGCAGGGGCTTGAGCAGCGTGGGGGAGGAGTCGGTGGTGCTGCGCACCAGCCGGCTGATCATGCGGTGGATCAGTGCCCGCGCGAGGAGCGCCAGCGCGATGATAAGCACGATCCGTAACGGCTTCACCAGAAACCAGTAGCTGCCTTCGGCGAGCCAGAGCTGCCCGGTCTGTTTCAGAATTACGTGGCAGAGCTCGCGTGCCTGCGGACAGCTGGGGGTCGGCTGCGGGGTCGATGCGGCGAACTGGTGAAGGGGGGTCACGGCATAGTTTCGTACCTCATCGACGGCCGCGCCGTCGCGCGGCCCCGTCCGACCGAGGGGATGAATCCCGCCTTATGGCGGTAATTCAACCGGTGATTCGACCGGTACGGGGCGGCTCACACCCGTCGGCTCGATCGCGGCGACGGGTGTGTCGCGGGCGCTGCGCGCTTCACCCCAGGTCCCACCCTGATTAGCGCGTGCAATTCGACGATCTATCGGGGACGATTGGCGCCAAGAGGAGTGGGCGCGACCAGTGACGTAGAGGCGACGACGGGAGACCGCATCACCCAGGAGGGCGGCAGCGATGCCTGACATACGACGCACCATCGGCAGCACCTTGGTCCTCAACGCCACGTACGAGCCGCTGTGTGTCGTGTCTGTCAGACGCGCCGCGATCCTGATCTTATCCGCGAAGGCGGTGTGCGTCTGCGACGGCGACGGCGCGCTCCACAGCATGCGCGCTCAGTTACCGGTGCCGTCCGTGGTGCGGCTCACCCGGTACGTCCGCGTCCCCTACCGCACCCACGTCGGCCTTTCCCGGCGGGCGATCTTCGCTCGTGACGGCGGCCGGTGCGCCTACTGCCGGGGCCCCGCCGAGACGATCGACCACGTGCTGCCGCGCAGCCGCGGCGGCGCGCACGCCTGGGACAACGTCGTGGCCGCGTGCGCCAGGTGCAACCACACGAAGGGCGACCGGACGCCGGCGGAGCTGGGCTGGCGGCTGCACGCCGCGCCGACCGCGCCCAAGGGCACCGCGTGGCGCGTCCTCGGCCACCGCACACCCGATCCCCGCTGGTCGGACTGGCTCGACCTGCCCGAGGTCGCCTGAGCGTCAGGTCACCCGCGCCCGCTCGGCCGGGAAGTCCCTCCAAGCGCCCGACCGCATGATCGTGCGCAGCCGGTCGAACCCTTCGTGGACGTCCACGAACCGGGTGTACAGCGGGGCGAGCCCCATCCGCAGCCGGTCCGGGGTACGGAAGTCGGGGATGACGTTCGCCGCCTTGAGCGCCTGGCAGATCTGCCACGCGTTCGGGTGGTACAGCGTGACGTGCGCCCCCCTCCGCCCCGGCTCGCGCGGCGTGGCCAGGGTGAACCCGTCGCCGGCCAGGAGTGCGTCGAACAGTTCGATCGCGTACTCAGTCAGCGCCGCGCCCTTGGCCGCGATGCGGTCGATACCGGCCTCGGCCGTGATCGACGCGCCCTCGAGCACGGCGTACGCGCCGAGCACCGGCGTGGTGCCGACGAGGAACCGGTCGATCGAGGCGGCCGGGTCGTAGCCGCTTGCCATCGCGAACTGGTCGCGCTGCCCGAACCAGCCCCAGATCGGCTGGCGCAGCTGTTCCTGCAGGTCGGCGCGCACGTACAGGAAGGCCGGCGCGCCCGGGCCGGCGTTGAGGTACTTGTACGTGCAGCCCACCGCCAGGTCGACGTTCGCCTCGCGTAGCGGCACCGGCACCGACCCCACCGAGTGGCACAGGTCCCACAGGGTCAGCGCGCCGACCTCGTGGGCCGCGCCCGTGATCGCCACCAGGTCGGCCAGCGCGCCGGACCGGTAGGCCAGGTGCGACAGGCACACCAGCGCCACGTCCTCGTCGAGCGCCGCCCGTACGTCGGCGGGGTCCAGGCCGTCGTCGATGTCGGCCCGGAGAACCCGCAGTTCGAGCCCGCGCGCGGCGGCCAGCCCCTCCAGGATGTACCGGTCGGTGGGGAAGTTGTCGTCGTCGGTGACGATGACCCGCCGGCCGGGGCGGGCGTCGAGCGCGGCCGCGGCCAGCTTGTACAGGTTGACGCTGGTGGAGTCGGAGACCACGACCTCGCCGGGGGAGACGCCGAGCACCCCGGTGGCGAGGACGTCGCCGGCCCGGCGGGCCAGTTCGATCCACGCGTCCCAGCCGCGGATCAGACCCTGGCCCCACTCCCGCGCGATCACGTCGGCCAGGCGCTGCCGGGTGGCCACCGGCAGCCGGCCGAGCGAGTTGCCGTCGAAGTACACGAGGTCGGGCTCGTCGATGACGAACCGGTCCCGGTACGGCGCGAGGGGATCGCCGGCGTCCAGTTCCTCGGCCCTGCTCAGAAGATCCGTCACGAAGGGCAACTTAGCGGTGCCTGCCCCGGCGTCGTCATCGACCTGCTGGGCTGGCACAATTCGTACCCGCAAGGGTTCTGCGGCACCCCCGACGCGGCGTACTATGCGCCGGCCGATACCGTGAACCCGGCATATTGGTGTCCCTTCGACGCCGGGGGGCGTTGGCTTGTCAATAATTGAGACGGTGCTCATCTACGTCGGCATTCCGGTGCTGGTGGTCGTGGTCGTCTTCGGCCTCGTGTTCGCCGCCAGCGACCGTCGCGGGCACAGTAAGCGCTACCGGCCGGGCCGCCCCTACGAGTTCCGCCCGGTCTGGTTCCTGTCCTCGCCGGAGATGCTGGCCGGCCCCGGTGCCGAAGGGCACACGGCGCTGCCGGGCGCGCACGAGCACAAGGCGCTGCCCGCCGGTGCATCGGACGCCGCGGCGGAGCGGACCGCCCGTACGCCGGCCGAGCAGCGCGCGACTGGAGGCGCAAGTGACCGTTGGTGAGCAGGACGTACGCCCGACCGAGCGCCCTGAGGTGCTCGACGGCCCGTTCAACACCCGACAGCTGCTGCGTCTGGACGAGGCGCTGCGCCTGGCGGACCGGGGGACCGGTCTGACCTTCAGCGTGTACGTCGGTGAGCTCGACGAGCCGGTGCGCGGCCACGCCGAGAAGCTGCACGGTCAGCTGGCCGACCCGGACCACTCGATCCTCATCGCGGTGTCGCCCAACCAGCGGCTGCTCGAGATCGTGACCGGTGCGGAGGCGCGCCGGCGCATTCCCGACCGGGCCGCGAAGCTGGCCGCGCTGTCCATGGCGGCGTCGTTCGGCGGCGGCGACCTGGCCGGTGGTCTGGTGTCGGGACTGGCTCAGCTCACCGACCAGGCCGGCAAGCCGGCCGCCTGACGCCCGGCACGTCCGCGGCTCGATCCCTTTTACGTATCAGCCCCGGTGGTCACCTGACCACCGGGGCTGATACGTGCGTGCGCGTTCGCGATCAGGCGCTCGCCGCCGCGTCCTTCGCCCGGGCCTTCAGAGCGCGTACGACGCCGTCCCGCCCCTCCGTGACGAGGCGCCGCAGCGGGGCGGGGCTGCCCTTGCCGGCCCCGGTGAGCCAGGCGTCGGTGAGGGCCACCGTCTCCTCGCTGACCTGGTAGGAGGGGTAGGCCAGCGCCACGAAGTCCTGCGCCGGTTCGCTGTCGAGCGCGGCCCAGATGTCGTTGACCACCTCGAAGTACTTCGCGGCGTACGCTGCGGTCAGCTCCACCTGCGCCGAGTGCTGGAAGCCGAGGAGCAGCGACCGCAGCAGCCAGTTGGGCAGCTGGTGGTCGGAGACCAGCCGGCGCCACGTCTCGGCCTTCGACTCCGGAGTGGGTTCCAGCGCCCGCGCGAGCGCGGCCTGCCGCTCGCCGCTCGCGGTCCGGTCGGAGTCGAGCTCGGACTCGATCGCGTCCGGCCCGGTCGAGCCCTTGGCGACGAGCGACTGCAGCAGGCTCCACCGCAGATCCGACTCGATCCGCAGCCCCTGCGGCACGTTCTCGCCACGCAGCCAGTCCGCGAGCCGGGCGAGGTCGTTGTCGGAGCGGGCGGCCGACGCGTACGCCCGGGCCCACGCGAGCTGGAACCCGCTGCCCGGTTCGGCCCGCTCGACCGCGTCCGCGGCGAAGCGGGCGAGCTGCTCCCAGCCCTCCGGCGACCAGGACGGGTCGGTGTAGAAGGTCAGCACCGACCGGGCCTGGCCCAGCGTCGCGGTGACCAGGTTGATGTCCTTCTCGATCGCCAGGCCGCGGATGACCATCCGGATGTAGTCGCGGCCCGCCAGCTCGCCGTCGCGCACCATGTCCCAGGCCGCCGCCCAGCACAGCGCCCGCGCGAGCGGGTTGTCGAGACCGGCGATGTGCTCGACCACGGCCGCCATCGACCGTTCGTCCAGCCGCAGCTTCGCGTACGTCAGGTCCTCGTCGTTGAGGAGCAGCACATCGGCGGCGGGCAGCCCGGCCAGCTGCCGGATCTCGGTACGCCCGCCATCGATCTCGACCTCGAGGTGCTCGCGGCGGACCAGGGCGCCTTCGTCATTGAGGTCGTACAGACCGATGCCGATGCGGTGGGTGCGCAGCGTCGGGTACCGCTCCGGGGCCTCCTGGAGCACGGCCACCGACGCGTACGTGCCGTCCTCGGCCAGCGTGATCTCCGGGCGCAGCGTGTTGACCTGGGCCGTCTCCAGCCACTCGGCGGCGAACTTGCGCAGCTCCCGGCCGGACGCGGCCTCGAGGGCCGACAGCAGGTCGTCGAAGGTGGCGTTGCCCCAGGCGTGCTTGGTGAAGTACGCGCGCAGGCCGGCGAGGAACGGCTCGATCCCCACGTACGCGACCAGCTGCTTGATCACGCTCGCGCCCTTGGCGTACGTGATGCCGTCGAAGTTGACCTCCACGGCGTCCACGTCGGGGATCTCGCAGTACACCGGGTGGGTCGACGAGAGTTGGTCCTGCCGATAACCCCAGTTCTTGCGGATCGACAGGAAGGTCGTCCAGGCGTCGGAGAAGCGGGTGGCGGCGGTGTTGGCCCAGTGGCTGGCCCACTCGGCGAACGACTCGTTGAGCCACAGGTCGTCCCACCAGCGCATGGTGACCAGGTCACCGAACCACATGTGGGCCATCTCGTGGAGGATCGTGTTGGCCCGCTGCTCGTACTCGAAGTCGGTGACCTGGCTGCGGAAGATGTAGTGCTGCTCGGCGTGGACCACGCAGCCGAAGTTCTCCATCGCGCCGGCGTTGAAGTCCGGGCTGTAGATCTGGTCGTACTTCGGCAGTGGGTAGCGGACGCCGAACTCGCGGTGGAAGAAGTCGAAGCCCTGCTTGGTGATCAGCAGGATGTCGTCGGCGTCGAGGTAGCGGCTCATCGAGGCCCGGCAGAAGACGCCCAGGTCGATGCCGTCGTGCTGCTCACGCACCTCGTGGTACGGCCCGGCGCAGATCGCCGTGATGTACGTGCTCATCCGCGGCGACCGGGCGAAGTGCACCGTCTTGGCGCCGGTCATCCCGGCGGCGGGCTCTTCGCGCTCGATCGGCATGTTCGACACCACGCGCCAGTGCTGCGGCGCGGTGACGTGCCAGGTGAACTGCGCCTTCAGGTCGGGCTGGTCGAAACAGGCGAACACCCGCTGGGCGTCGGCGGTCTCGAACTGGCTGTAGAGGTAGACCTCCTTGTCGACCGGGTCGACCGTACGGTGCAGGCCCTGGCCGGTCGAGGAGTAGGCGCAGTCGGCGTCGACGACCAGCACGTTGTCCGCGGCGAGGCCCGGCACGACCAGGCCCTTGTCGGCGGCCCAGCCGGAGATGTCCAGCGGCTCGCCGTTGAGGGTGGCACCGCGCAGCGAGTCGGCGGCGACCTCGATGAAGGTGGTGGCGCCGGGCTCACGGCAGCTGAACCGCACCTCGGTCACGGAGCGGAATGTGCCCTCACCGGGATAACCGTTGCCGTCGGTGAGGTCCAGGCTGATGTCGTACGCCGAGACGTCGAGCAGGCGGGCCCGGTCGGCGGCCTCCACCTGCCTGAGGTTGCGAACTCCGGCCACGGTTTTCGTTCTCCATCTGTGTGGGAGAGGCGCGTTGTACCCGCCTCGATTGTGGGTGAGGGGTCCGTTCAGTACCCGCCACCGAGTCATGCGGTAAGAAACGATCCTTTCACAACCGCTCGGTAGCTACGAAGTGGCGCAGCTCACGATACGGGAGTCTCGCTGCGCCTACAGGGCGGCGTAAGGATCGGGGAAGGAGAGTCGACTTTCTTCGTGCGTTCACCCGATATTTCGTGCACCCGATATGAGGAGCTGTTGTGACCGAGCGCGTCACCGCCGACATGTGGTTCGACCCCGCCTGCCCCTGGGCGTGGATCACGTCCCGCTGGCTGCTCGAGGTGGAGAAGGTGCGCCCGGTCGACATCCGGTTCCACGTGATGAGCCTCGCCGTGCTCAACGAGGGTAGGGAGGACCTGCCCGAGGACTACCGCGAGTTCCTGAAGACCGCGTGGGGGTCGGTGCGGGTGGCGATCGCCGCCGAGCGCAAGTTCGGCAACGAGGCGTTGCGCCCGCTGTACACGGCGATGGGCACGCGTATCCACCTCGGCAAGGAGGAGCGCAACCGCGCACTGTACGAGGCCGCGCTGTCCGACGCGGGCCTGCCGGTCGAGCTGGCCGCCGCGGCCGACTCCACCGAGTACGACGAAGCGCTGCGGGCCAGCCACGAGGCGGGGATGCGCCCGGTCGGGATGGATGTGGGTACGCCGGTCATCCACGTGCCTGGTCCGGACGGGCAGCAGATCGCGTTCTTCGGTCCGGTGGTGACGCCGGCACCCAAGGGCGAGGCGGCCGGCCGGCTGTGGGACGGCACTCTGCTTGTCGCCGGTACGCCCGGATTCTTCGAGCTCAAGCGCACGCGCGACGTGGCGCCGTCGTTCGAATAGCCAGAATTGTCCACTTCTTTGGGTGGCGCGCGTCACGACCGCGCATCGCACATCGTTGCTTCTCGGCGAACGCTCTGCTGCATGAGGAGGACCGGTGTCGACGAGCGTGGAACAGGCGCACAGTGAAATCGTCGTCGCCGACGACGAGGTGGAGGGCAGCAGACCCGGCGCGTGCTGGTCGGTCCGCGAGTGTGGCTGGCGCAACGAGCTTCCCGAAGACGTGGTCGAGCTGCTCGCCCCTCCCGTGATCGTCTCCGCCGAGGCGTTCGCGCCGGCCGGTGCGTGCGACGTGGTAGCGGCCGAGGAGCCGGAGCCGGTGGCCTACCGACCCCGGCACGCGGCGCCGGAGGAGGCCCTGCCCGCGTTCACCGCTCCACCGCGGAGGCTGCGCCGCCGGCGCCCCGCCGCGGCCTAGCCACCGGTCGCCGCCGCCCACCCGACGCCGGGTGGGTGGTGAGCGCCGCACCTCGAACCGATACCGTCGGCCCATGACGATCGCGCACCCGATCGCCCGGGCTTGGCTGACGGCCGGTGGACGTGCCGGCCAGACCACCGCGGCGCAGAACTACGACGAGTTCGCCGACGACGCCGAGATCACCTCGATCATCGCGGCCAATCCGTTCAGTGCCCTCGCCGTCGAGATGCCCCACCGGGCGCCGGAGAGCGTGGGGCGCCCGTTCGGCGACTGTCTGCCCGACGCCGTCGCGCGGCTCACCGCGGCCAAGGAGCAGGGGCACTACGTCGAAAACGACGATGTGACCGTCCTGTACCGCATCACGTCGCCGGACGGCGCGCGCGGGTACGGGCTGTGGGCGATGGTCGACACGGCGGAGATCTCCACCAGCGCCGACGAGCCCGGCCTGGTGATCCGCAACGAGGACGTGTTCATCGAGAAGGTCCGCGAGCGGGTCGCCCTCGCCCAGGCCATCGGTCACCTGCTGTCGCCCGTACTCCTGCTGCAGACCGCCCACGGCGACGAACTGCACGCCGCTCTCGCCGCCGCGATCGCCGACGCGGGTGAGCCGGCGGCCAGCGACACCGACCCGGCCGGGCGGGTGCACGAGATCTGGCCTCTCGGGGCCGGCGCCGTCCGCGACCGGCTGCTGGCGCTGGCGACCGGTGGGGAGCTGGTGGTCGCCGACGGCAACCACCGCAGCCTGGCCGCGCAGACTGCCGGCCTGCCGCGCTTCCTCGCCGTGGTGACGACGCCGGGGTCGGTGGCGATCCAGCCGTACAACCGGCTGGTCACCGAGCTGGGGGTCAGCCCGGACCAGCTGGTCGCCCGCCTGACCGCGGCCGGCGCGACCGTCACCCCGCTCGCCGGTACGCCCGACGTGCCGGCCCGTGGCGGCACGGTCCACCTGTACACGAGGGTGGGCTCCTGGGCGGTGACGTTGCCCACGGACGGCGCGGCGAACGTGGTGGACAACCTTGACCACGCGCTGGTCGAGCGGTACCTGCTCGGCGACGCTCTCGGCCTCGACCCGGGCGACAAGCGGATCACGTATGTCGGTGGCGACTATCCGGCCGAGTGGCTGCGGGGCGAGGTGGACGCGGGCCGAGCCGAGCTGGCGGTGCTGATCGCGCCGGTCACCGTCGACGACTTCGTGGCGGTCAACCTGGCCAGGCTGAAGATGCCGCGTAAGAGCACCTGGTTCACGCCGAAGGCGCGCGCGGGATTGGTCGTGGCCGATATCACAGCCGAGGGCTGACCCGTAAACTACCCGGGCCGCTGTCACGTGGATCCTGGGGGTTTGAGGCATGCGCTTCTTCGTGGCGCTCGTGGTGTTCGTGTTCGGCTTCGGGCTGTACGCGGTGGCCGCGTTGCTGTTCGACCGCCGCCACGTCCTGGCCGGCTGGCACGCCGCCCGGCGCGCCCAGGCGGCCGGCGAGGCGGAGGGCTCGATCGGTCGCGCGCCGATCGCGGTACGGATGGTCAGCGCGCTGCCGCCGTGGGCCACCGTCGCCGGCTGCCTCGTGCTCGGAACCCTGCTGATGCTTGGGGCCTGCGCGGGCCTGATCGTGTGGTGACACACTCTGTCGCATGCGCGTTTACCTGGGCTCTGACCATGCCGGCTACGAACTGAAGGTGCACCTCGCCAGCCACCTCGCCACACAGGGCTACGAGGTGGTCGACGTGGGGCCGGCCTCGTACGACCCCGAAGACGACTACCCGGCCTTCTGCCTGCACACGGGTGCGCGGGTCGTCGCCGACGCCGGCTCCCTCGGCATCGTCATCGGCGGCTCCGGCAACGGCGAGCAGATCGCGGCGAACAAGGTTCCCGGCGTACGCGCTGCGCTGACCTGGAGCCTCGACACGGCCCGCCTCGCGCGTGAGCACAACGACGCCAACATCGCGGCGGTCGGTGCCCGCATGCACACCCTCGACGAGGCGACCCAGGTCGTCACGGCGTTCCTGACCACCCCGTTCTCGCGCGGTGAGCGGCACGTACGGCGCATCGCCCAGATCGCGGCGTACGAGAAGGACCGCGAGCTGCCCCCGCTGCCGTAGATCTTCTGGATCTTGGACACGTGGCGGTGTCATAGGCCCGCCACGTGTCCAAGATCGCGGGCGGCGGCGGCCATGCGGGCGCGGACCGTCAGCGGCGCGGACCGCGCGGCGGCAGGTCCTCGCGCGGCACCCAGCCGCGGCGGACGATCACCAGTTCCGCCTCGGCCGCCGCCAGGTCCGCGTCGCTCGGCCGCGCCGCGTCCCGCGCCCGCATGGCCGCCCCGACGGTCACCTGCGACGACCCGCCGCCGACCAGGCCGCGCAGGCCGCGCTCGCCGTACGGGTCGTCGCCCGAGCGTCCGTGCCCGACCGGGTCGTCGCCGGTCCACTCCGGACCGGCGACCGGCTCCGGCCCGTCCGGCCCGTCCGGCTCGTCGTCGGGGTCCGCCACCGCGGTCGTCATCGCGAACGTCCCACCTCGCTCGGCGAGGTCGTGCGGGGTGGGGGAGCGGGGCGCGACGGCCTCCTGCCCGGTGACCGTGTCGGCCTGCGCTGGGGCCGCGTCGGCCCCCCGTTCCGTGGCCGCGCCGCCCCCCTGTTCCGTGGCCGTGTCGGCCCCCCGTTCCGTGGCCGCGCCGGTCTCCGGCCCGGCCGCTGGCCCGGCTGTCGTCTCGGCAGCCGGGGAGGACCGCCGCATCCGGCGGCGTCGCCGCTCCGTACCCATGTGCCAGACCCTAGAAGATGTCGAGCGCCGACGGTTGCCGGCGCCAGCCGAACGCCGCCGCCGCGGCGGTGACGGCACCCGCGCGCAGCTCGCGTACGCGACCCGCCGCGGCCAGCGTGCCGAGCCCCGTGCCACCCAGGTACAGCGCCCCGAGGTCGGCCACGTCGCACGCCAGGTCGGCGGCGTCGGTCGTGGGGGCGCACACCGCGCCGTCGGCGTCACCGGTCAGCCGCCACCGGCCGGTGTTCTCGGCGATCAGGTTGTCGGACACCTCGAGCGCCAGGTCGACCGGTGCGGCGTAGCGGCGGGCCGACAGCGCCGCCGGCACGTCCACCACCCGCACCCACAGTGAGTCCGAGGCCTTCTCGCCCAGCGCGCGGGGTTCGTTGACCAGGTAACGCAGCGGCTCGTCGGCGGCGGCGAAGCGGTAGGACACCGTACGGGTGAGGTCGACCGCGAACAGGAAGTCCCACAGCGCCCGGTACGCGGCCGGCGTCGCGGCCACCAGTTCGACCACCTCGACCTCGCCCTTCGGGCCGGTGTCGGTCCACTCGCCCTTGCGCCGCCACAGCGCGTACCCGTCGACGCCGTCCGGCCCGTCGCACAGCACGGCCCGGCGCTCCGTGTAGCCGTGCCGGCGCCCTGGCGCGTCGTGCAGCCGCCAGCTCCACCAGCTGTCGTCCCGGCTGGACCACCCGGGACGCTCCGCGCGTACCCGCTCGTACACCTGCTGGAGCTCTTTGCGGACCTGCTCTGGCGTGGCGTCGCGCAGCCGGCCGACCGGCGCGCCGTCGGGGCCGGCCAGCCGGATCTCGCGCCGGTCGGCCGTGAACGAGTGGCACAGCGCGGCGAGCCCGTACCCGAACCGCTGGTAGATGCGGCCCTCGCTGGCCCACAGCAGCGCGATCGGCTCGCCGCGCTCGCGGACCTCGCGGAGCTGGTGCACCATGAGGCGGGTCAGCAGGCCGCGGCGACGGTGCGTGGGTCGTACGCCGACGCCCGTGACGTGCGCCGCCGGCACGGTCGCGCCAGGCACTGTCACGTCCCGGGTGTACGCGCCCGCGTGGGCGACGGTCCCGTCCTCGTCGTGGTCGACGACGTGCGCGCGGGTCGGCTCGAAAACCAGCCGTTCCTTCTCGATCTGCTCCGCGGTGAGCTCTTCGCCGAAGGCCGCCCCGACGACGTCGGTCATATGTGGAAGATCGTCGATAGTCTTGAGGGTGTGCAGGCGGTAAACATCCGTGGTCACCGCATCTGTCTACCCTGCGTGGCGGTTGACGGCGAGGAATTTGTCCGACGGTTACCCTGAGATTCGCCTTGAGGGGGAGGTTGGATGACTGTGAACGGTTCGGGGCTGCTGGACCTGGTCTGTGGCCCGGCCGGTCCACTGCCGGAGACCTACCAGCGCTACCGCCTCGTCGCGCACCTCGGCTCCGGGGGGCAGGCCGACGTGTACCGCGCGGTGCGGCTGTGCGGGGGAGTGTCGTCGGCGCCGTTGACGGTCAAGGTCTTCCGGGTCGACCCGCGCCGACCGGTCGTGGACGAACTGCGTTCGTGGGACAAGGGCGACGCGGTGCTGATGGATCTGAACAACCGGGGTGTACAGGCGATCTGCCGCCGCGCGGACGGCTTCTACGGCCCGCCGCCGCACCGCCCGGGGGAGCCGCCCGACGTCGGCGACGCCGTGCCCTATCAGGTCTACGACTACCTGCACGGGGTCAATCTGCGCGAGTACGTGTGCGACCGGGCGGGGCTCGCCCCGGGGGCGCGCCGGCTCAACGCGGTCGACGCGCTCGCCACGCTCGCGGGCGTGCTGCGCGCGCTGCACCACCCGACGGAGCCCGGGGCCACCCCGGTGCTGCACATGGACGTCAAACCGTCCAACGTGATGGTGCTGGCGACCGGAGAGGTGAAGCTGATCGACTTCACCGGCGCGCGGTACTGGCGACCCGAGGAGATCACCCAGATCGCGTACACGCCGGAGTCCGGTGGTCCGGAGGCGTTCGGCGGCGCCTCGCAGGTCGGGCCCGCCTACGACGTGCACGGCTTCGGAGCGGTCGCCTACTTCCTGGTGACCGGCGACTACCCCAGGGAGTCGGGCCAGCAGCGCGCGGCCGGCGAGGAATCGCCGCCGGCCTGGTCAGTGCTGCGCCGCCACCCGGCGCTCGAGCGGCGCCCCGCCCTGCGCGACCACCTGCACGAGATCCTCGCCGACCGGCCCGGCGACCGGCCGTCGACCCACGAGCTGCCGGCATGGGTCGAACGCCTCACCGAGCTGGTCCACCAGGCCGGCATCCCGGACGCCGGGGTGGACTGGGGCGAGCCGGAGACGGCGCGGGTCGTCGGCCGGGCCAGGCCGAGGCCGCCGGTCGCGGGCACCGAGACCGAGGCCTTCCAGCGGATCGAGAAGCTGGAGCGTGAGCTGGTCGAGCTGCGCGCCGCCCTCGGTACGCCCGACGAGCTCCGTGCCCGAGACGAGATCCGCGGGCGGGCCACGGCTGCGGCGAACGGCTTCACGCCCGGTCCGGGCGCCACCCGGTTGGCGTCTGACGGCAGGGCGGGTGCCACCCGGTTGGCCCCTGACGGCAGGTCGGGCGCGCTGGAGGGCCCGACCGGCGAGCAGCGGCGGGTAGCGCCGGACCGGCCGGTGTCGGCGGCGCCGGTTTCGCCCGCGGGCGCCGCGCCCACAGCCGTGTCGCCCGCGGCCATGGCAATGTCACCGGGGTCCGCTGCCGGGTCGCCCGGGTCCGCTGCCGGGTCGCCGGCCGGGCCGGGTGGTGCGGCCGCGGCATCGCCGGCTTCCGCGCACATCCAGGGTCGGGCCGCCGTCCCACCGCCGAAGCGCGTCGACCCGTCGCAGTCGGTCCTCGCGCCCGCGCAGGAGGCCGCACCGTGGCCGCAGCGGCCCCGGGAGGAGCCCGGGACGTGGAAACGCGGCTGGGAGCTGTCCGGCATCGGGGCGTTCTTCGCGTTCATCTGCTGGGGGATCTGGGCGGCGAGTGCGCGTGGGCGGCTGGCGGGTCCGCTGATGGCGTTCGGCCTCGTACTGCTGGTCGCCGCCGGTGTGTTCGCGGTGGTCCGGTTGCTGGGCCGGGTCGTGCTGGTCAACCGGCTGGGCCGGGTGCGGCGTGGAGCCCGGGGCGCCCACACGATCACCGGGGCGTTCCTGATCGTGGCCGGTATCGCGTACCTGCAGCAGACGCCGTGGGTGATGCAGGTGTACCGATGGGTGACCGGCACGTCCTGACCAGGGAGACGATCAAGGCCCAGGCGGCGATCACACCGACTGCCTGGGCCTTCGTTCGTGGAGCGGGCGACGGGAATCGAACCCGCTATCCGACGAGTGTCTGGGTGCCGAGTACGGTGAGCAGGGCGAGGCGGTCGGCGTCCGCGGTGCCGGGCTCGGCCGTGTAGATCATGATGTGCAGGTCGCTGCCCTCCACCGTGAGCACGTCGCAGTCCAGCGTCAGAGGGCCCACGTGCGGATGATCGATGGTCTTACGCGCGGCCTCGTGGCGGCCGACGGCGCTGGAATCCCACAGCTCGGCGAACCGGTCGCTGTTCGCCCGCAGTTCCGCGACCAGCCGCCGTAGCCGCTGGTCGGCCGGGTAGCGGCCGGCGGCCGCGCGCAGGTCGGCAACCAGCACCGTCTCGAACGCGCGCAGGGACTCCGGGGTGTGCCGGGCCCGGGTGCCCGGGCCGAGAAAATGTCGCCACACCGCGTTGCGCTCGTTCCCACGCCACCCGGACGGGTCGCCCATCAACGCCGCGTACGGCGGGTTGGCCAGTAGCAGCGTCCACGACGCGTCGTACACCCCGACCGGTGTCCCGGTCAGCCTGTCCAGCAGCCGCTGGACGCTCGGGGTGACGTGCGCGGGTACCGTTTCCGGGCCGGGCGGCACCAACCCGGCCAGCCGGAACAGGTGGGCGCGCTCGGTCCCCGCCAGCCGCAGCGCCCTGGCCAGGGCTTCGACCACCTGTGCCGACGGATTGGACGCGCGGCCCTGTTCCAGGCGGGTGATGTAGTCAACGGAGATCCCGGCCAGCAGAGCCAGCTCCTCACGGCGCAGTCCGGCCGCCCGTCGGTGCCCGCCGGCGGGCAGCCCGACGGTCTCGGGTGACACCCGGTCGCGCCAGCGGCGCACCGCCGTTCCGAACTCCGTCGCCGTCACGCCACCAGTGTGTACCGCTCACTGGCGGTTTTGCCTGGTACCGGCAGTCCCATGAAGACGGGACGACTGGCTGACCTCACCGCCCGACCGGAGCCTGGAGGCATGACAACAACACTGATCACCGGAGCGAACAAGGGGCTCGGGTTCGAGACCGCCCGTCGCCTCATCGCAGCCGGCCACACCGTCTACGTCGGCAGCCGAGACGCCGAACGCGGGCGCCGAGCCGCTGAGCAACTCGGCGCGCGGGCCGTCCAGCTCGACGTCACCGACGACGCGTCCGTGGAGGCCGCGGCGAAGGCCATCGAGGCTGATGGCGGACTGGACGTACTGATCAACAACGCGGGCATCGAGGGAAGGGGTGCCGGCAACATCGTGATCGGCGCCGCGGACGTGACCGCCGACATGATGCGGGAGACGTTCGAGACGAACGTCTTCGGCACGGTGCGTGTCACCCACGCGTTCCTGCCGCTGCTGCAGCGTTCGGCCGCCCCGGTCATCGTCAACCTCAGCAGCGGCCTGGCCTCGCTGGCCCGGGTCACCGACCCGGGCACCCCGACGTACGCGTACCCGGGGGTCGCCTACCCGGCGTCGAAGGTCGCGGTCAACATGATCACCGTGCAGTACGCGAAGGCGTTCCCGAACATGCGGATCAATGCGGTCGAGCCCGGCTTCACCAGGACCGACCTTAACGGGAACACCGGCACTCAGGCTGTCGAGCAGGGCGCCGAGATCATCGTCCGTATGGCGCAGGTGGGCCCCGAGGGCCCCACCGGAGGCTACTTCGACGCCGAAGGCACCCTGCCCTGGTAGGAGCAGGTGCAACCAGGCTGCGAAGCTCTGCGGACACCGCCAGTGACCGCGAGATCGCCGCCAGGGTGGACCGCCGGATCACCGGTACTGACACGGGTGGACCAATGGCACGCGGCTGGCACGCAAGGCCAAGGATCTTGGAAATGACGAAGGCCCAGGATCGGCGATCACGCCGACTGCCTGGGCCCTCGTCGCTGGAGCGGGCGACGGGAATCGAACCCGCACCGTCAGTTTGGAAGACTGAAGCTCTGCCATTGAGCTACGCCCGCGCGGCCGCGTGGGATGCGGCGCGGCATCTAGGGTACCCAATAGTCCGGTCGCCGTGCGCGGGGGTTGCGTTCCGTGGGTGGCCGGCGCGACGGGAGGTGACGGGAACGCATACACTTCACGTCGCCACCGGGGTGTGGCGCAGCTTGGTAGCGCACTCGCTTTGGGAGCGAGGGGCCGTGGGTTCAAATCCCGCCACCCCGACCGAGACCGCCGACGGCCGTACGTCGGCGGGTGCAGCCCGTCCGCGAAGGCGTCGGGTGGGCTCGCCTAGACTTTTCCCGGCCGACGCGGCCGCCAGTCCGTCCATCATGAGGAGTACCTGTGAAGAGCACCGTCGAGACTCTCAGCCCGACCCGCGTGCGGCTGGCCATCGAGGTGCCGTTCGCCGAGCTCGAACCCAGCCTCAAGAAGGCCTACCGCGAGATCGGCGCGCAGGTCACGATCCCCGGCTTCCGGCGCGGCAAGGTGCCCGCCGCCGTGATCGACCAGCGGGTGGGCCGGGGCGCCGTGCTCAACGAGGCTGTGCAGGAGGCCATTCCGGCGCAGTTCCTCGCCGCGGTCCGTGAGCACGAGGTAAAGACCCTGGGCCGTCCCGAGGTGGAGATCACCGAGTTCGCCGACGGCGCCCCGCTGAAGTTCACCGCCGAGATCGACGTCCGCCCCGAGATCACGCTGCCGAACCTCGAGGAGGTCGAGGTCACCGTCGACGAGGTCCAGATCGGTGACCAGGAGATCGACGAGCAGCTCGCCGCGCTGCGGGACCGGTTCTCGACGCTGAAGACCGTCGAGCGGGCCGCCGCCAACGGCGACTACGTCCAGCTCGACCTGGCCGCGACCGTGGACGGCGAGGAGGTGCCGGGCGGCACCGCGACCAACGTCTCGCACGAGGTGGGCAGCGGTCAGCTGCTGCCGGGCCTCGACGAGGTCCTCGTCGGCATGTCCGCCGACGACTCGACCACCTTCACCACCCAGCTCGTCGGCGGCGAGTACGCCGGCCGCGACGCCGAGGTGGCGGTCACGGTCCGGACCGTCAAGGAGAAGCAGCTGCCGGAGCTCGACGACGACTTCGCCCAGCTGGCGAGCGAGTTCGACACGCTCGACGAGCTGCGCGCGGACCTGCGTACCCGGCTTGAGCGCGTCAAGCGCGTCGAGCAGCTCTACGACGCCCGGGACAAGGCGCTGAAGGCGCTGGTCGAGGCCGCCGACGTGCCGGCGCCGGAGGGCATCGTGCGCGAGGAGGTCGAGCAGCGCAAGGAAGCGATGAACGACCAGCTCCAGCGCATCGGCGCGTCGATGGACGACTACCTCCAGTCCGAGGGCAAGTCGCAGGAGGAGATCGACACGGAGCTGTCCGAGGCGGCCGTCGAGGGCGTCCGCATCCAGCTCGTGCTCGACACCCTTGCTGACGCCGAGGACATCCAGGTCTCCGACGACGAGTTCGGCCACGAGATCGTCCACCGGGCCCAGCGGGCCGGCGTCTCGCCCCAGCAGTACTACGACCAGCTCATCCGGTCGGGCCTGGCCGCCGCGGTCTTCGGTGACGTACGGCGGGGCAAGGCGCTCGCCATGGTCATGGAGCGGGTCAAGATCCGCGACGCTGCGGGCAACGAGCTGTCGCTCGATGACCTCCGGGGTGCGGACGGTGCGGGCGAGGAGCACGACCACGATCACGACCACGACCACGAGGACTGACATCTGCGCACGTAGCACCCGCTTCGGCGGGTGCTACGTGTTTCATGGGTAGGCCCTGCGGGCAGGTGCGCTCAGAGCGAACAACGTCCCTACGCGGAACCTCGCGTCTGCCCCAGGGGCTAGTGTCGGCATATCAAGAACTCTCCCGAAGGGCTGCCATGACCGACCTTCACATTCCAGCGACCCCGGTCGCACGAGGCGCCGACGCCGGCCTCGGCAATCTCGACGACTCGGTCTACAACCGGCTGCTCAAGGAGCGGATCATCCTGCTCGGCAGCGAGGTCAACGACCAGGTCGCCAACCGGATCTGCGCGCAGCTGCTGTTGCTCGCGGCGGAGGACCCGGAGCGCGACATCAACCTCTGGATCAACTCGCCCGGCGGCTCGGTCACCGCTGGCATGGCGATCTACGACACCATGCAGTTCGTCGGAAACGACGTGGTGACGGTCGCCATGGGGCTGGCCGCCTCGATGGGGCAGCTGCTGCTGTGCGCCGGCACCAAGGGCAAGCGGTTCGCGCTGCCGCACGCGCGGATCATGATGCACCAGCCGTCCGGCGGCATCGGCGGCACCGCTGCGGACGTAGCGATCCAGGCCGAGCAGATGCTCTACACCAAGCGCATGTTCCAGGAGCGGGTGGCCTTCCACACCGGTCAGCCCCCGGAGCAGATTGAGACCGACTCCGACCGCGACCGTTGGTTCACCTCGCAGGAGGCGCTGGACTACGGCTTCATCGACCACGTCGTGACCGGGGCACGCCAGGTGCCAGCCGGTGCCGGGACCCGGGACTGAGGAGAAACACGATGACCGACCTGAGTCTGCACTCGGGCCTGCGCGAGGTTCACAACCGGTACATCCTGCCGTCGTTCGTCGAGCGGACGTCGTACGGGATCAAGGAGATGAACCCGTACAACAAGATGTTCGAGGAGCGCATCATCTTCCTCGGCGTCCAGATCGACGACGCCTCGGCCAACGACGTGATGGCCCAGCTGCTCACGCTGGAGTCGATGGATCCCGACCGGGACATCGTGATGTACATCAACTCGCCCGGCGGCTCCTTCACCGCCATGACGGCGATCTACGACACGATGCAGTTCGTCCGGCCGGACATCCAGACCGTCTGCCTCGGGCAGGCGGCCTCGGCTGCCGCGGTCCTGCTCTCGGCTGGTACGCCGGGCAAGCGGATGGCCCTGCCCAACTCGCGGATCATCATCCACCAGCCGGCCACCGAGGGCGGTTACGGTCAGGGGTCCGACATCGAGATCCAGGCCCGCGAGATCCTGCGGATGCGCAGCTTGCTGGAGGAACTGCTGGCGCGGCACTCCGGTCAGGCGTCCGACAAGGTCCGCAAGGACATTGACCGTGACAAGATCCTGACCGCCGACGAGGCGAAGGACTACGGCCTGGTCGACCAGGTGCTGGCCAGCCGGAAGAAGTCCGCGCTGGCGCCGGCGCGCTGACAATCCATTGGTGAGGGGCGGGCGCCGATGGGCGAACCGCCCCTCACCTTCCGGTCATTACCGACGGAATTGGACGGTAAATCGGGTCCTTGACCCTCTCGTCGGAGCCGTCTGGACCGGTACCATCAGCGTTGGAGATGTCGGGTGCCTCGACTGCGCCGGACAGGCGTTGTCGGTTGGTGGGTAGGCCACCTATGGTCGTTCGGACAGGATCGCGCGTGACGGGTCCGGTGCCGAACGGCGGGAGTGAAGACACCACACTCGCAGGGGTCGGAGAAGTGCCCGGGACCGGGTAACGTCGAGGCAGCGGCTGGCACCGAGGGCCGAGAAGCGCCGGGATACCGGCGATGGGGCGAGACCGGACGGATGGTCCGGCCGTGAGTGCAGGGAGATACGTAGGTGGCACGGATCGGCGACGGTGGCGACCTACTCAAGTGCTCGTTCTGCGGCAAGTCGCAGAAACAGGTGAAGAAGCTGATCGCAGGTCCGGGCGTTTACATCTGCGACGAGTGCATTGACCTGTGCAACGAGATCATCGAAGAGGAGCTGGCTGAGTCCGGCGACGTCAAGTGGGACGAGCTGCCCAAGCCCATGGAGATCTGCTCCTTCCTCGACCAGTACGTGGTCGGTCAGGAGCAGGCCAAGAAGGCGCTGGCGGTAGCGGTCTACAACCATTACAAGCGGATCCAGGCGGATGCCGCGGGCGCGTCAGGCAGCGACAACGTCGAGCTGGCGAAGTCCAACATCCTCTTGATCGGTCCGACGGGCTGCGGCAAGACCCACCTCGCGCAGACCCTCGCGCGGATGCTCAACGTCCCCTTCGCGATCGCGGACGCCACGGCCCTGACCGAGGCGGGCTACGTCGGCGAGGACGTGGAGAACATCCTGCTCAAGCTGATCCAGGCGGCCGACTACGACATCCGCCGCGCCGAGACCGGCATCGTCTACATCGACGAGGTCGACAAGATCGCGCGGAAGTCGGAAAACCCCTCGATCACCCGTGACGTCTCCGGTGAAGGCGTGCAGCAGGCCCTTCTGAAGATCATTGAGGGCACGGTTGCCAACGTGCCCCCGCAGGGCGGCCGGAAGCACCCGCACCAGGAGTTCATCCAGATCGACACCACCAACGTGCTGTTCATCGTCGGTGGGGCGTTCGCCGGTCTCGACCGGATCATCGAGTCGCGGGTCGGCAAGAAGGGGCTGGGCTTCGGCGCGCACCTCCGGTCGGTATCCGAGCGCAACCTCGACGACATCTTCGCTGAGGTCATGCCGGAAGACCTGCTCAAGTTCGGCATGATCCCCGAGTTCATCGGGCGGCTGCCGGTGATCACCAGCGTGCGCAGCCTCGACCGGCAGGCACTGGTGCGGATCCTCACCGAGCCGCGCAACGCGCTCGTCCGGCAGTACCAGCGGCTGTTCGAGCTCGACGGAGTGGAGCTCGAGTTCGCGCCGGAGGCCCTCGAGGCCATCGCGGACCAGGCGATCCTGCGGGGGACCGGTGCCCGTGGCCTTCGCGCGATCATGGAAGAGGTTCTCCTCTCGGTCATGTACGAGGTTCCGAGCAACCCCGACATCGGCCGCGTCCTGATCACCCGCGAGGTCGTGCTGGAGAAGGTCATCCCGACCATCGTTCCGCGCGACCTGGCGCGCCAGGCCGTCCGCAGGCACCAGCGGGAAGAGAAGTCGGCCTGAGCCCGCAGACTGGGATGAAGGCCCCGTCGCCACCCGCATAGGCTGCACCCCATGAGAGTGGCGGTGTGTCAGCTGAACGCGCGCGACGATCGCGCCGCGAACCTGCGGGTGGCTCGGGGCCTGCTCCACCAGGCGGCAGCCTCGGGAGCCGAGCTTGCTGTCCTTCCCGAATACGTGGACTACCTCGGCCCGGCGGCGGGAGCGCCGAAACCGGAGTCGGTCGACGGGGAGTTCGGCGCGTTCTTCGCCGACGCCGCCCGTGAGCTCGGTATCTGGGTCCACGCCGGCTCGTTCCACGAGACGGGACCGGACGCCGAGCACACGTACAACACGTCGCTGCTCTTCCAGCCTGACGGCTCGCTCGCGGCGACGTACCGCAAGATCCATCTGTACGACGTGGAGATCCCCGGCCGGGTGTCGTACCAGGAGTCGAGAACGGTTGCGCCCGGTAGCGAGCTTGTCGTGGCTACGGTCGGCGATCTCCGGCTGGGCCTCACCATCTGTTACGACCTGCGTTTCCCTGAGCTGTACCGGGGACTGGCGGTTGCCGGCGCCAACGTGCTGGTCGTCCCCGCGGCCTTCATGATGCACACCGGTCGGGACCACTGGGAGGTGCTCCTGCGGGCGCGGGCGATCGAGAACCAGTGCTACGTGCTCGCCGCCGGGCAGATCGGTGACCACGATCCAGGGCGGACCTGTTACGGGCGCAGCATGATCGTGGACCCCTGGGGGACGGTCCTGGCCCAGGCGCCTGACGTGGCCGGCGTGACGGTCGCAGATCTGGATCTAGACCGGCTCAGCACCATTCGTGCCGAGCTGCCGAGCCTCGCCAACCGCCGCCTCACGAGTAGCTGAACCACCACTCGCTTCGTCCGGCACGCCATGGAATATCCCGCCGGCTGGATTGTTATGACCCCCGCGACGCGGAGGCCTGCGTCGGCCGGTGGAACCCGGGGCGGGCCGTGCGGAGTACCGCCGATGGTCGGGTCGTTGTGATTCTCGCAACCAACCACGATCTTGTTCAGCGCCCACCGGTCAGTATGCCGAGGACGGCGAGGCTGATGATGGCGGCGCCGGTGATCAGGAGCGCCGTGGTCATCCGCGAGCGTCCCCGGCGCGCAAGCCGTACCGACGCCGCGATGAGGGTCACCACCACACAGCCGCCGATCGCGACCTGCCAGATCGGGGCGGCAGAAGCGAGCAGGTCGTCGCCGACCACGTTCGACCCATGTACTGCTGCGGCAGTGCCGGTGTACACCGGGCTCATACGCCCATTGAACTGCGTGCGCAGGGGGCGGCGGAAGGACGGGCAGCGGGCCGGGCGGCTCAGGTTTCCGGGAACTTCCGGGGCTGATTTGACGTTGGGCCCGTCGGACACGTAACTTTCTGTCTACCCGCGGGACACCGGACGGAGATCGGCCGGATCCGCGAGCTCCACTCCTGAGTTCAGAAGTGGATGTTGAACCGCCCGTTGATCGCACTCCTCGCCGAGTTGCGGCTGCGAAACGGTTCGGCTAAAGTAGCTAGGCCGGCGGGAGCCGGGCGGGTGTTGCGCCGCGAGAGTGGCGACGCCGGCCGGTCCGTCGGAATCCCTGACTAAGATCACCAACTGGTGCGTCTTGTCGTGTGCGGGAGATCCAAGCAGAAAGCCGAAACAACGGCTTGACGCCGAAGGTCGAACCGCGTAGCGTAGGGGAGTTGCCCCGGATGCGGGCCGT
>NZ_JAATVY010000036.1 GCF_011947195.1 Planosporangium thailandense
ACGCAGGCCGATGTGCCCGTTGGACAGCGCGAACACCGACTCCGACTGGGCCAGCACCCGGAGATCGAGCCCGCTTTCGCGGATCTCCCAGGGATGGCAGGGAAAGGCTTCGTGCGTGATCACGATCTCGCCTCCGGATCGGGTCGGACCAGCTCGATGAGGTCGGCGATGCCGGCCGCGGGCAGGATCTCCGCGCAGTGCCGGCTCGACGACACGACCGCGCGCCGCAGTCCGGCGTCGCGCGCCGCCCGCAGGTAGCGCACCGAGCCCTCCAACGGCTTGACCCCGTCGCGGTGCGGCCGCCGCGCGAACGCCTCGTCCTTGCGCGCGCTCAGCCCCTGGACCGTCTCCTTGTCGGGCGGGTCGTCCGGCCGGCCCTCGGGCAGCGTGATGTGGCGGGACGCCAGGAACGACCGGGCACCGCCCGCGCGGGGCCTGCCGTCGACGTACTCGTCGTAGTCCGCCACGTCGAACGGTCTGAACCCGTCGCCGGTGCGTCCTGCGCGCCGCCGTAGGAACTCGTCGAACACCTCCTTCCACGCGGCGACGTGAACCGCCGCCGTCGGAGCGAGGACGCCGTCGAGGTCGAACAGGCATACGCGCACGCCTGCGGACAGGCCGAGCACTTACACCACGCTACCCGCGGTGATACGGGGCAACCAGGCCGAATAAATGACCACTCGGGTGGCCCGGACAGGCGGCGTTTCAGAACCGGATACCTGGCGTGTGGCGGCATATCAGGATTGGACTTCTTGGCTTGTTCGGCAGGGGTGACCAGCGCCTCCCGAAGCTGGAGGCGGAGCGTGTCCGGCAAAGAACAGGGCTCCCCCGGCCCGCGACAGAGGGCCGCCTACACCGAAGTAGCGGGTGGTTCGCCAGCTACGGGCGACACCTGGCCGAGGCGCCTACCGCCCACCGAAACCTCATCGCCGAGCCTGTCTTCACGTGTGTGAACACCCGGCGGAACGGGCGCAACCTGCCGGTACACGCGTAGCGGGCGCGACGTGGCAGAGGCGGTTCATAGCGAGCCGTCGGTAGGTCGGGGACAGCGGCGGCCGCCGTCGTCTCCTATGCCGTGATCGTGGCGCGAGCACGGGCCGCCCGGACCGCGGCCGACAGCGCCGCGATGTCGTAGGCACCGTGGTGGCGCCGCCCGTTGACGAAGAACGTCGGCGTGCCCGAAACGCCACTCAGGTCCGCGGAGTCGACATCCTCTGCGATCCGGGCAGCGCCGGCCCGCCGTTGAAGATGGTCGCGGAACCGTTCGACGTCAAGGCCGAGGGTTTGGGCGTAGCGGATCAGGTCGGACACCGCAAGATCACCTTGATGGTCGAGGAGCAGGTCGTGCATCTGCCAGAACGCTCCCTGCTCGGCGGCGGCTTCGGCTGCCTCGGCGGCCAGTTGCGCGTGCGGGTGGACGTCGGTGAGCGGGAGGTGACGCCAGACGTACCGGACATCGCCGAAGTCGGCGAGCAGTTCACGGACGACCGGTTCCGCCTGCCCACAGTTGGGGCACTCGAAGTCGCCGTACTCGACGACGGTCACCGGCGCGTCCACGGGACCGCGCAGATGGTCGCGGTGCGGATCGACCGGTGCGGCGAGGTCGACGATCGCCTCGGCCCGCCCGGCCAGCGCCGGGATACGAAGCCGGGGTGGCAGCAGTGCGGTGACGCGGAAGATCCCCCAACCGAGGACCGACGAGCACAGCGCGGCGCCGAGAATGCCCAGCTTCGCCTCCGCGAGCTGGACGCCGTGGAACGCGAGGGTCGCGATCAGCAGGGACACGGTGAAGCCGATGCCGGCGACCGCGCCGGCGCCGGTGACGGCGGCCCATCCGACCGGCGGGCGCAGCCGGCCCCGGCTCAGCCGGGTGACCAGCCACGTGCCGCCGACGATCCCGACCGGCTTGCCCACAACGTAGCCGACCAGGATGCCCAGTGTGATTGGTGAGGTGGCGGCGCGCGTCAGGAGGCTGCCGTTGATTGTGATCCCCGCGTTCGCCAGGGCGAACAGCGGCACGATCACGTAGCTGGCCCACGGGTGGTAGAGCAGTTGCAGCCGTTCATTCGGTGAGATCGCCGCCGCGAGTCCCAGCCGTGCCGACCGCGCCAACTGCGGCGTGGGCTGCTCACGGAACAGGCGGAAGAGGTCGCTCGCCCGTTCGAGATCGCTACGGGCGGCCGGGTAGGCGTACATCAACAGCCCCACTGCCAGGCCGACCACGACCGGGTCGACGCCGGATTCGAGCGCCGCGACCCAGGCCGCCGCTGCGAGCGTGGCGTAGACGAGCCCGTACCGGACGCCGCGGGCGCGTACGAGCAGTATCGCGCCAAGGATCGCAAGACCCGCCAGCAACGCCGCGATCGCGACCTGCTCGGTGTAGAAGACCGCGATTACGCCGAGTGCGACGAGGTCGTCGACGACGGTGACCGTCAGCATGAAGGCGCGCAGCCGGTCCGGGCAGCGCGGCCCGACCATCGCGAGGATTCCCAGCGCGAACGCGGTGTCCGTCGACATCGCCGCGCCCCAGCCGAGGGCGGAGGCACGGCCGGCGTTCAGGGCCAGGTAGATGCCGACCGGGATCAGCATCCCGGCGATACCGGCGGCCAGCGGCAACGCGAGCCGTCGCCGGTCGCGCAGTTCGCCCATGTCGAACTCGCGACGCGCCTCCAGCCCCACGGTGAAGAAGAACAACGCCATCAACCCGCTGTTGACCCACTGGCGCAGATCTAGCGACACGCCCCAACCGCCGAGACGGACCGACAGCTGGGTGCGCCACGCCGCCTCATACGACGACGAGTCGATGTTCGCCCAGGCGAGTGCGGCCAGCGCCGCGGCGAGCAGCACCGCGGCGCCCCCGGTCTCGGCGCGCAAAAACTCGTGCAACGGCGTCTGGACACGCCATCGCCATACAGTCCGTTCCGAGTATCTGCCGGACGCCATGGAATGCGCTCTCTCCGGAATCGTGCGTCTGATGGCGTACACCGCCCTTGTCGTGCCGTCTCGGACCCGCTGAGGCGCGGTCCGCTCCGTGCCTGGAGGGCCGTGGGGCGGACCGCGCGGTGGTGTCGGGCGGGCTCAGACGGCGTTGCGCCCGCCGTCGACGGGGAGAGAGCCCGCCCCATCCGGCCGAGTCCTCGTCCAGGCCGACCACCTCGGCCCCGGGCCGGGCGCGGACTCGGGGTCCGCGCGCCGGGCGTGTCAGTCCGTCGCCCGCTTCGGGAGCTTCCACCCGGGGCGGGGGAAGTGGCAGGTGTAACCGTTGGGGAAGGTCTGCAGGTAGTTCTGGTGCTCAGGCTCGGCCTCCCAGAAGTCGCCTGCCGGGGTGACCTCGGTGACGACCTTGCCGGGCCACAGGCCCGAGGCGTCGACGTCGGCGATCGTGTCCTCGGCGACCCGCTTCTGCTCGTCGCTGGTGTAGAAGATCGCCGAGCGGTAGCTGGTGCCGATGTCGTTGCCCTGGCGGTTCTTCGTCGAGGGGTCGTGGATCTGGAAGAAGAACTCGAGCAGCGCGCGGAAGTCGGTCTTCTCTGGGTCGTAGACGACCTCGATGGACTCCGCGTGGGTGCCGTGGTTGCGGTAGGTGGCGTTCGGGACGTCGCCGCCGCTGTACCCGACGCGCGTGGACACGACGCCGGGCTGGTGACGGAACAGTTCCTCCATGCCCCAGAAACAGCCGCCGGCGAGGATCGCCCTTTCGGTGGTCACGTCGTCTCCTTACTTGTCGTCGGTGTCAGTGTTGGTGTCACTCGTGAACAGGGTGCGGTATTCGCCGTACCCTGCGTTCTCCAGATCGTCGAGGTGGATGAACCGCAACGACGCGGAGTTGATGCAGTAGCGCAGTCCACCCCTGTCGGGGGGACCGTCGTTGAAGACGTGGCCGAGGTGGCTGTCCCCGTGCAGCGAGCGTGCCTCAGTCCGGATCATCCCGTGGCTGGAGTCTTCGCGCTCGATGACGTTCGTCTTGGCGATCGGCTTCGTGAAGCTCGGCCAGCCGGAGTTGCTGTCGTACTTGTCGACTGATGCGAACAGCGGCTCGCCGGACACGACGTCGACGTAGATGCCGGGCTCGTGGTTGTCCCAGCGGGGTTGGCGAACGGGCGCTCGGTGCCGTCCTGCTGGGTCACGCGGTACTGCTGCGGGTCGAGCCGCGAAACGGCCTCCGGGTTCTTGTGGTATCGGGTCTGCTGGGGCACAGCTCTCCCCTCCCGGCCTTTCGGCCTGAGCTGAGGAACCAGGCGAAACGCACCTGGACCTGCGAGCATGAAGACACTCCACGGACCGGTTGTATTCCCGGCACAAATGGACTATACAGTCCCAACCAAAGTTCGGATCCCGACCGAGGACGAACCGAGGGCATTCCACCACCGGCGGTGCCGCCCGGATCGGTTCCGCCGGGAGGCAGCAGCGGCCCTGCCGAGCAGCCGCGCCTTACGTGCAAGGATAACGGCGGTGCGCGTGGCCACGTCCGTCGTCGAGGCAGAGTGGGAAGACGGTGTGTGTTCCTCGTCGTAGATCTGGCATCCACTCGACCTCAAGACTGGACTTGAACGACCAGTTACGCCGAGTCTAGGTTCGGGTCGTCCGACTGGTGAAAGGACTCTAGGACGCCGAGGTCTGGTGCCGCCAAAACTGGTGAACCGAATGCCGTGCAGGCGAGGACTGAATACAAGGAGGTGCCGGATGAAGGCGATCGTGGTGACGGACCAGGCTGCGGGAACGGCGGGGATGACGCTGGTGGAGCGGCCCGAGCCGAAACCGGCGCTGAACGACGTCATCGTTCAGGTTCATGCGTCGGGATTCACTCCGGGTGAGCTGACGTGGCCCTCGACCTGGACCGATCGCCTCGGCCGTGACCGGACGCCGTCGATCCCTGGGCACGAGCTGGCCGGAGTGGTCACCGCCCTCGGCTATGGCACGACGGGGCTGTCGGTGGGACAGCGGGTGTTCGGCCTCACGGACTGGCATCGCGACGGCACCCTGGCGGAGTATGTGGCTGTCGAGGCACGCAACCTCGCGCCGCTGCCGGGCGACGTCGACTTCACGGTGGGCGCGAGCCTGCCGATCTCGGGCCTGACCGCGTGGCAGGGACTGTTCGGGCACGGCCGCCTTCAGGCGGGGCAGAGCGTCCTCGTGCACGGTGCGGCCGGCGGAGTCGGGTCCATGGTGAAACAGCTCGCACGCGAGGCCGGCGCCTACGTCATCGGCACCGGACGCCCTGCCGACCGTCAGACGGCGCTCGACTTCGGCGCGAAGGAGTTCGTCGACCTCGAGAACGACGCCCTGGAAGACGTCGGCGAAGTCGATCTGGTTTTCGATGTCATCGGCGGCGACATCGGGAACCGGTCCGCGGGTCTGGTTCGAACCGGAGGAACGCTGGTGACCATCGCCGGGCCGCCGGAGGCGTGGCCCGCCAACGGCCTGGCGGTCGACTTCGTCGTCGTGCCCGATCGCGCTCAACTGAGCGAGGTCGTCCGGCGAGTGCGGGACGGAGGACTGCGGACAATCATCGGCAAAGTCGCGGCCCTCGACGACGCCGTCGCCGCCTTCAACCCGACCGAGCGGATCAAGGGAAAGACGATCGTCCGCGTTCGTCCATTGCTAGATCCTCCCTTCGGACCGGTCGCTCACGAACCTGTCGAACCGGATGGTGTCATCTGAGTATCAGCAAGCCCATACACCCGACGCCTACCCCCCGAAACGGGTGGTCGGTCGTTCATCGGCGCTGGCGAGTTGCCCATGCCTGACCCGACCATGAAGACGCGCTCATCGCGGCAAATCAGGGCGGGTGTTCAGCACGTTGAGCCTGGAGTTATGCGATTCGGCGATGTTTCAGCGGTGCGTTGCCGACCGGGATCGTCGGTCGTCTTGATCTTCGTTGGGGGACGCTGGCTGTGGGGCCTGGTCGTTCTCGTCGGGTGTGATCGTCTCCAGCGCGTCGCGGAGGGCGGCGCGTGAGGTGATGCCGAGCTTGGGGAAGATCCGGTGCAGGTGGGCACCCACCGTGCGGTGGGACAGGAACAGCTTCTGGCCGATCTGTTTGTTGGTCAGGCCGGTGGCGGCCAGCGTGGCGATCTGTCGTTCCTGCGCGGTCAGTGTGGCCGAGCGGGTGTCGGGTCGTGCGGTGGTGGCGATCCCGGTGGCGCGTAGTTCGTTCTGGGCCCGTACGGCCCATGGCCGGGCACCGAGCCGGTTGAGGGTGTCCAGGGCGGCGCGTAGGTGCAGGCGGGCGCGGGTGGTGTCGCGGGTGCGGCGCAGCCATCGTCCGTAGGCGAGCTGGGTGCGGGCCTGTTCGAACGGCCACCGGTCGGCCTCGGGTACGGACAGGGCGGCCTCGAACAGCGGGCCGGCTTCGTCGTCGGGAGCGGCCCCGGCTGCGGCCGCGGCGGTGATGAGGGCCCGGCGGGAGGAGATGCGGTCGATGCCGGCCTGCTGGGCGGCGGCGACGTGGGCACGTGCCTCCGCTATCCGCCCGGTGTGGACGGCCGCTGCGACCAGGTTCATGACCACCCAACGGCCGGGAGCGCTGGACGGGGGTGTGCCGGGCGGGGTGATCCGTGCCGCCTGGGCGTAGGCGTCCTCATAGTCTCCGCGGGCCAGGGACGCGATGGTGCGCGCGTACCAGGCAAACTCCTGCGTCAGCACGATACCGCGGGGCGCCGCCCAGGTGGTGACCTCGTCGGTCAGGGTCACGGCGAGGTCCACATCGCCGCGGCTGGCCGCGATGAACGCCAACAGGCAGCAAAGCTGCCCGTGGAGAAGGTGGTAGCCATGGGTGGCTGCCAGATCCAGCCCCTCCCGCGCCAGGTTCTCGGCCTCGTCCCACTGCCCGTGTTGATAGGAGTCGGCACCGAGCAGCAGCAACCCGGAAACGACCATGGCGATCGCACCGCCGTCGCGTTCTCGTTCGATCATGCGCCGGACCAGGTGGCGATAGTCGGACAGGGCGTCCACCCACAGGGCCGCGTAGGCCAGGGGGACGAGCTGCCAGGCTGCCGCGTCGGCGGGCAGGGCGCCGAAAGCGCGGGCGAGGCGCTCCCCGACCGGGCTGGGTGCGCAGGCCGGGTCGGTGAACGTGTCGTAGCACAGCCGCAGGGGCGTCACCCCCTCCGGGTCGAGCCGTGCCAGCGCGCTCCCGAGGAGTTTCCACGACTCCGGCCGGTCGCCGTAGATGCAAACCAACACCAGCGCGTACAGGGCGTCGGTGTCCCAGTCGCTGTTGGCCTGGTCGGTGTCGGCGCTGTCGTCGAGCGCCCGGGCCAGGAGATGGTACGCGGCATTGATGTCTCCCTCACCGTGCGCGAGGTAGACCGCCGTGATGCCGTCGATGATCGATTCGGCCGGAGCGGCCTGCTCCTGCTGGGCGTCGGCCAACAGCCGGGTCGCCCGGCCCATCGGACCGGTCCTGCTGGCGATGAATGCAGCCTCGACCAGCCGGCGGGACCGGTCGGCCGGGTGCGGGCTGAGTTCACCGGCGCGCACGAGCGCGGTCACCGCGGCGGACGCGCCGCCGCGCCGTGAGGCGGGTAGCGCCGCCTCCTCCAGCGCCCGGGCTACCTTCTCGTCGGGTCCGGTCGCGGCTTCGGCCAGGTGCCACGCCTGGCGCCCCGGGTCGCCGGCCAGGGTGGCGGCCAGGGCCTGGTGCGCCGCTCGGCGTTCACTGGGCAACGATGTCTGCACGATCGCCGAGCGGATCAGCGGGTGGCGGAACGCCAGGTGGCCCTCGTGTGCATCCGTGCGAATGAGGTTGGCCCGTTGCGCGGGGGCAAGGTCGTCGACGTCCGCGCTGCCCTGCGTCGCCGACCGGATCGTGGCCAGGCTCGCATCAGGCTCCAACGCGGCCAGCAGCAACACCTGTCGGGTGGCTGCGGGCAGGGCGTGCATCCCGGCGGCGAAGGCGACCTCCAGCCGCCGGTTCAGGGGCAGGAATTCGGGCAGCGGGTCCTGGCCGGAGCGCTGCCGGTCGGTCAGCGCCGCGGTCAGTTCCCGCAGCGCGAGCGGGTTGCCGGTAGCCTCATCGAGCAGCCGCTGTCGTACCGCGGGTGCCAGGTCTGGGTGCCGGGTGTCCAGCAGGGTGGCCGCCGGCTGCTCGCCGAGCGGGCTGATCTCCCGTTCGGGCAGCCGGACCTGGTCGAAGAAGCCGCCGGCACCGGTGCGGGCGGCGGCCAGGAACACGATCGGGTCAGCGCCGATGCGACGGGCGGCGAACGCCAGGACGGTGGCGCTGGCGCGGTCGATCCACGGCACGTCGTCGACGATCAGCAGCAGCGGACGTTCGGCGGCGACCGTGCGGAGCAGGGCCAGCACGGCCGTGATGACCAGCGGGTCCGGTGACGGTCCCGGTGCGAGGTCGAAGACCTGGTTGAGGGCGTCGCGATGGTGGCCGGCCAGCCGATCGGTACGTTCGTGTAGCGGGTAGAGCAGCTGGTGCAGTGCCGAGAAGCTGATCTCGGCCTCGAACTCCACGCCGGAGGCGCGTAGCACCCGCATGCCGACGGCTGTGGCCCGCGCTGCGGCGGCGTCCAGCAGCGCGGTCTTACCCACTCCGGGATCGCCGCGCAGCAGTAGGCCGGGGCCGACCCGGCCGTGCCCCCCGAGCAGCGAATCGATCAATTCCAGCTCGGCCGTGCGCCCCACGAGATCGACTACGTGCCGTGATGTCTCCAGTTGCCCGGGCTGGTGGTCTTCGTCGGAAAGACTCTGATCGATGGGCCAGGAAGAGCATGCACTGGTCACCGCGGGAGGATCTCCATGTTTTGCGGCCGTCGTGGTCCCTGAGCAGCCGATTCTCTCTCTGCCGGAGCCTGCTACACAGCGTACCCGTGCCTCCGCCGAGCCGACCAGGCCAGCGGTGCGCCATGGAGGGTCCTTGCACTCTCCGTAGCCACATGGGCATGAGCCGCCTCACACAGCCGTGATCAGTTAGCGGATACGCGACACGGCCGCACCGCGCGCTACCGGACTCCCCGGCGACACACTCATCTCGGCATGTCCGTGTATCCACCGCGCGCACCCGGCGCGTATCGGGAAGCGGCCGGCGACGACGGGAAACGACCGGGTCGGCGCGCCACATTTGCCGGTTGCCGAGGGCCCAGCCGGGTAGCGGTTGAACGGTCGCCGAACGCAGACAGGCAGGGGGACGTGACGTGACCACGCCGAGAATTGTCATCATCGGTGCCGGGTTCGCCGGCTACCACGCCGCCCGCGCATTGTCGCGTCTTGGACGAGGCCGTGCCGATCTGACGGTGATCAACCCGACGGACTACTTCTTGTACCTTCCGCTGCTGCCCGAGGTCACCGCCGGCCTGCTCGAGCCGCGCCGGGTGACGGTGTCGATACCTCGAACCCTGCCCGACGTACGGCTCGTCCTTGGTGTGGTCGACGGCGTCGATCTGGACCACCGGCAGGTGCGGTGGGTCGACCCCGACGGCCGACACCGGCAGACCGGTTACGACCGGCTGGTGATCGCCGTGGGCAGCGTCAACAAGTTGCTGCCGATCCCGGGGGTGTGCGAGTACGCACACGGCTTCCGGGGCATTCCGGAGGCGCTGTATCTGCGCGATCACATGATGCGGCAGTTCGAGTTGGCGGATGACTCCGACGACCCGGCCGAACGCGCGTCCCGCTTGACGTTCGTCGTGGTGGGCGCTGGCTACACCGGTACCGAGGTCGCCGCGCAGGGCGTGCTCTACACCGACCTCCTGCACAGCCAGCACCCGCGGCTGGCTGACCAGCGGCCCCGTTGGCTGCTGCTGGACCTGGCCAAGAGGGTGCTGCCCGGATTGGACGAGCGCCTGTCGGTGGTCGCGGATCGGGTACTGCGCTGGCGTGGCGTGGACGTGCGGACCGGCGTCTCGGTGAAGGAGGCGACCCACGACGGGGTACGGCTCACCGATGGCGACTTCGTGGCCACCCGTTCACTGGTCTGGTGTGTCGGCGTACGCCCTGACCCGCTGGTCGACAGTTTCGGTCTGGAGACGGTCAAAGGCCGGCTGGCCGTCGACGAGTACCTCACCGTGCCCGGCCATCCCGAGGTGTACGCCTGCGGCGACGCCGCCGCCGCGCCGGACCTCACCCGCCCGGGCGAGCTGACCGCGATGACCGCCCAGCACGCCGAGCGCCAGGGCGAGCACGTGGCGCACAACATCGCCGCCTCGTACGGGCAGGGCCGTAGGCGCCCGTACAAGCACCACGACCTCGGCTTCGTGGTGGACCTCGGCGGCACGCAGGCCGCAGCGAACCCGCTGGGCATGCCGCTGTCCGGGCTACCGGCCAAGGCGGTGACCCGCGGTTACCATCTGCTGTCACTGTCTGGCAACCGGACCCGCACCGCCGTGGACTGGGTACTGGACGCGGCGCTACCGCGCCCGACCACCCAACTGGGCCTAGTTCCGCCCAGCGCGGTACCGCTGGAGACCACCTCTCCGGAAATGATCACCACCTGAAGTTGGCTTGCGTGCTGAACCGGCCCACCAACATGCTACTGGCCGAGAAGATCACGCCGCGGCTGCTCGGCGCTCTGGTCGCACTTCACGAACACAGCGTGTTCACCCAGGGGACAAAGTGGAGGATCGACTCCTTCGACCAATGGGGTGTCGAGCTCGACAAGGCGATCGCCGTTGAGGCTATTCCCGAGCTGACCAGCGAGACCGAACCCGAACTCGACCATGACCCGTCCACCAACGCGCTGATCCGCCGCTACCGCGCTCTGAAAAGGGCTAAGGGGTGAAGCCGGTAGGTCCCCGAACAGATGAACAACACGGCCGGCCCTACCTGGTGCCGCTTGAGGGGGAACAACGATGACAACCGAGAAACCCATGCAGCTCGGCATGGTCGGGCTGGGCAGGATGGGCGCGAACCTGGTCCGCCGACTCATGCGCGACGGTCACCGATGTGTCGGGTACGACCGCTCCGAGACCACCGTGCGGCAACTCGCGGATGAGGGCATGGTCGGCGCGACCTCGCTGGCCGATCTCGTGGCGAAACTCGACGCGCCGCGCGTGGTGTGGCTGATGGTGCCCGCCGCCGCCGTGCAGCCCACGCTGGAGGAGCTCGTGCCGCTGCTCGATGCGGACGACGTGGTGATCGACGGCGGGAACTCGTACTACCGCGACGACATCGCCCGCGCCAGGCAGCTGGCCGCACACCGGATCCACTACCTGGACTGCGGCACCTCCGGCGGGACGTGGGGGCTGGAACGCGGCTACTGCCTGATGATCGGCGGCGAGGACGAGCCCGTCAGGCGGCTCGACCCGATCTTCAAAAGCATCGCCCCCGGTCCCAGCGGCGCGGAGCCCACGCCGAGCCGGACCCGCAGCGACGGGACCGCCGCCGAGGGGTACCTGCACTGCGGCCCCAGCGGCGCCGGCCACTTCGTCAAGATGGTCCACAATGGCGTCGAGTACGGGATGATGGGCGCCATCGCGGAAGGGCTGTCGATCATCAGGCACGCCAACGCCGGCAAGACCACCCGGACCATCGACGCCGAGACCGCGCCGCTGCGCGACCCGCAGGCCTACCGGTACGACATCGACGTCGCCGAGGTCGCCGAGGTGTGGCGACGCGGCTCGGTCGTCGCGTCATGGCTGGTCGACCTCACCGCCGACGCGCTGGCCCGCTCCCCCGATCTGGCGGACTTCGCCGGTCGGGTGTCGGACTCGGGCGAGGGCCGCTGGACCGTGCAGGCCGCGATCGACGAGAGCGTGCCCGCCCCGGTGATCACCACGGCGCTCATCGAGCGGTTCGAGTCGCGCGGGCTCGGCGAGTCCACCGACAAGGTGCTCTCCGCCATGCGCAGCGAGTTCGGCGGCCACGCGGAAAAGAAGGGCTGAACACGGGTGCGCCTCGACATCGAGGTGTTGCCGGGCCCGGAGACGGTGACCAGACGCGCGGCGGGGTACGTGGCCGAGCGCGTGGGGGCCGCCGTGGCCCGGCACGGCCGGTTCACCTTCGCCGTCAGCGGCGGACTCACCCCGTGGGCGATGTTCCGCCGGCTCGCCGAGGCGGACGTGCCCTGGGAACGGGTGGTCATATATCAGGTGGACGAACGGATCGCGCCGGCCGACGTGATCGCGATGCACCCATCCGCCTGATGCGCGCCGACGTCGACGGGACGCTGATGACCCGCGACAAGGTCCTCACCGACCGCGTCGTCACGGCGGTACACGCGTTGCACACCGCCGACATTCTGTTCGCCATCACCAGCGGCCGACCGATCATTAGACGTGATGCGCCCGCTCGACCGCGTTCCCGAAGCCTGCGCCGACCAGTCGACCTCAGCGAGCTTTGGTAACGCGCAGGACCAGGCTCCGACACTCCACGGTCGTCTTGAGTGCCGTCGCGTCCTGGCGCATGTAAACGACCTCAACGGGTAGGCGGAGGGTCCCACGCTCGTCAACCGGCAACGCGGCGCCAAAGGGGATGGGGAACATGCGCGCACGACACGAACCGGCCGATGAACTGGCTGCCGTGGGCTTTTCGGTCCTGCGCTCCGCGCTGGTGATGAACCTGCTGTGGATCGGCGCGCTCAAATTCAAGCCGTACGAGGTCGACAACATCGAGCCCCTGGTCGCCTCGAGCCCGCTCTTCTCGACGCTCCGCCAGAAGTTGGGCGCGCACAAGCTCGCGCGGCTCATCGGCGTTACGGAGATGACCTTGGGCTCGCTGATCGCCGCGAAACCCTTCGCGCCTAAAGCGTCGGCGGTCGGTAGTTTCGGGGCCGTGGGTACGTTCCTCACCACGCTCAGTTTCCTGGCCACGACGCCGGAGGCTCGGCAGGAAGGTCAGAAGATGTGGACCCCTTCTATCACAGGGCAGTTCCTGTTGAAAGACGCCGTATTGCTAGGGGCCTCGCTCCTGACAGCTGCCGATTCGCTGCGGGCCACCCGGCGTTGATTATCCACCGGCCGGGCGCTGGGCGACCGGCCGTTGCCCTGACTGGGCTGCTGCGCCGCCAACCTCCTGCCTTGAGCTTGAAGGTGAACCTCGATCAATGTGCCATGGCTGGGAAACCGTTGCCGCTACGGCGTCTTGGCGTGAAATGGGCGGCCTTCGACGTGCGCGGGTTGGGCATGGCGTCCAGCGGTTCAGGTGAGGACTCGACACGGTTAGTGGTCGTCGGCAGTCATCATCACCGGACTCGGCCGCTCGTCGTCTCGGCGCCAGACCGAAGACCTGACCGAGGACGTCGCGATGATGGGCAGCGAGCCGGTCAGTACGGTCGCGCAGTTGGTAGAGCGGCTGGTGCAACGCGGAGAAGTTGATCTCGGCTTCGAACTCCACGCCAGATGCCCGCAGCACCCGCCTACCGGCCGATCCGGCCCACACCGCCGCCGCGTCCAGCAACGCGGTCTTTCCCACGCCCGGGTCGCCGCGCAGCAGCCACCCAGGGCCGGCCGGGCTGCGCTCGTCTGTGCGTCCCAGCAGATCCACTACAGCCCGTGATCCCACCGGCAGACCGACCTGATCGCGTTAGCCGGAAAGACCCTGATGGATTGACCAGGAAGAGTTCGGAGCGGTCACCGCGCGAGGACCTCCATGTTCTGCGGGGACATGGTGTCCCTGAGTAGCCGATTCTCGATCTGCAGGCACCTGCCCCATCGTCGTCCGCGCCCCTGCCGAACCGGCGAGGCCCGGGCTGCCGCGCGTTTCCAATGCGGTCATCTGACACATGCCCGAGGGCTACTCGCCGTCCCACGATTTCTTGTGGGGGCCGCGGCCGATCCGAATGCGCCGTATCCCCCCGACAAGAGTCCCCCGTGTCTGATCTGGGAGTTTCTGATGACAGCCATGTCCGTTACCCGACCCGCGCCGGCGCCTGGCACCACAGCCACGGCCAAGCCCCTGGCCCTGAAGATGCGGATCCTGATGATCGGACCGCCGGGTGCGGGCAAGGGAACGCAGAGTGCGCTGGTCGCCGCCCAACTCGACATCCCGCACATCGCGACGGGTGACCTGCTACGCGATCACGTCGCCCGGCGCACAGAAATCGGCCGTGCCATTCAGGGTCACCTCGGCCGCGGGGAACTGGTGCCCGACGAGATCGTGCTGGACCTGGTCCGCCGGGCGTTCGTCGCCGCCAAGGCGGCTGGCGGCGGGTACGTGCTCGACGGAGTGCCACGCACCATGGACCAGGCACGGGCGGCGCACGAGATCGCTCTGGAGCTGGGGATGACCGCGGACGTCGCGCTGCATCTGCAGGCCGAGGACGAGGAACTGATGCGGCGGCTGCTGGCCCGGACCGGCCTCGAGCACCGCTCCGATGACACCGACAAGGTCATCCGGCATCGGCTGGAGCTCTACCACCAGGTGATGCAACCGGTCATCGCGTGGTATGCCCAGCGCGGCATCCTGATGTCAGTCAACGCGATGCGCCCCGCCGAGCAGGTGTACAGGGAGATCATCGCCGCGCTTGAGGTGATGCGCCCGCTGGTCGACCGCGTGCCCGAAGCGCTGTGCCGGCCGGTCGACCGCACCGAGGCTCGGCGCCGAGTTCGGCCATGCCCCGACACATACCATCGCGCCAGTCTGATGTCCCGCCATCGGCGACACCCGTGACGTCCCCGCGCGATCAGGACAGGTGCCACCGCGCGGCATGCACTGGTTCGTCCCGGACATCGACGTCGCCGCTGGACACGCCCAGGCCGGCCTGCCACCGAACGCACGACCCGATAACGACCGCCAAAGCACCCACGCTTTGCGTACACTTCGGACCCGTCTCGCCGGCACGCCGAGCGCACCGAACTCACTGTCATCAGCACGTCCGGACAACCCAGCCATCGCACGGTCGGCGGCATGAGCGCATACCCGATCACGGACGATCGGTAGGGCGGCCGGCTACACCGTTTGATTCCAGTCCCTCACGTGGTCGAGGCGCGGTAGATGCCTGCGATGGCGGTGTCGAGCGTCTGGTTGAACTCTTCGTCGGTTTGCTGGCGCCGCAGATCCTGGGTCAGCGCTCGAGAGAAGCTGGCGATCAGGCCGTGGTTGCGCACGAGCCGGACGTCGGCATCGTGCTGGGAATAGCCGCCGGACAAGGCGACCACGCGCAGGACCTTGGGATGTTCGATCAGCTCAGCGTAGAAGTCGTCCTCGGTCGGGATGGACAGCTTGAGCATCACCTGCCGCCCATCCGGCAGTGCCGACAGGCGCTCGAGGATGCCCTGCCGCAGCAGCTGCTCGGCCGACCGCTTCTCGTCGCTGTGGATGTCAACTTCAGGCTCGATGATCGGCATGAGGCCGGCGTCGAGGATCCGCTCGGCGTAGCCGAACTGTTGATCGAGCACGGCGTTGATACCGGCCGGGTCGGCCCGGGCGATGAACGAGCGCATCTTCGTGCCGAACACACGCCGGCGCATGGCCCGCGCCAGCAGGTCATCCAGCTTGGTGAACGGCTTCATCAGCCGCACGCCATCCTTCTCGTCGGCAAGCCCCTCGTCCACCTTGACGAACGGGACGACCTGCTTGTGCTCCCACAGGTACCGCGGGGTGGCCGTGCCGGCCACGTCCCGGTCGATGGTCTGCTCGAACAGGATCGCGCCGAGGATGCGATCGCCGTTGAATGCCGGCGAAGTGATGATCCGCGACCGGAACTCGTGCATGAGGTCGAACATCTCGTCCTCGGTCGCGTAGCCCGACTCGGTAACCCCGTACTGCGCCAGCGCCTTCGAGGTGCTGCCGCCGCTTTGGTCCAGGGCGGCAAGGAAACCGCGGCCGTACGCGATCTTTGACCGTTGCTCCTGGTTCATACCCCAATCCTGACACCAGCGCCGGCCCGGCTGCCTGCACGGTGATCTGATGGCGCAGGGCGAGGCGACTGGCATACCTGGGTGCGACGAACCCGTTCGCGATACTGCGCCGGCTACCGAGGCGGCAACGCCAACTGGGCACCGCGAAGCCACGGTTCGGCCGACCGAGCGTTCCTCGCAACCCTGCCGCACCGGCTGCCGCGCGACGTGCTGCGCCGAGTGCGGCTACTGGCGCGCCCCGACACGGTGTTGCGCTGGCACCGCGATCTGACCGCTCGCCGCCACGAGGCCATCTCCCGACCCAAGCGCCCGGGCCGGCCACGGACGGTTCGTTCCATCCGCCCCCTGGTACTGCGCCTAGCCCGGAAAACCCCAGCTGAGGGTACGGGTGCCTGCACGGCGAAATGCTGGCCCTCGGGGTAAGGGTGGCTGCGTCCACCGTATGGGAGATCTTGAAGGAAACCGGGATCGACCCAGCGCCAGAGCGCGCCTCCATCACCTGGGCCGACTTCCTGCGCTCCCAAGCCGACGCAACGGCGCGCACGTCATTCCTGAGAGATCTTCAGGTGACCATGAGTCCGCCACTAACCGTAGTCAGGTGGCGGATACGGCACGGTGAGTGCGCGTCTTCAATGCGGTCATATGACACATGCCTGGGCGCCCCTCGCCCTCGCATGATTTTCATGTGACCACGAGATTTGATCCGAGAACCCCGACCAACGGTTTCGAGCCGCCGGCACGGTCGAAGCAACAGGTCCCGACTTACGGGATTTCGGCGTCGGTGACCGGGTCGCCCATTCGCAACTCTTCCAGTAAGGAGACCCGCGTGTCCACGACCATGACCCGACCCGCACCAGGGCACACGCCTGATCGATTCCCTTTGTATTTCAGATCGAATGGTGACATCACCCTTCTTGAGATTTCCGCGCTGGGCGCCGAGCCGACGATTCAAGACCAGCAGACGATCCGCCTCGCCATCGCCGGCGAGATAGACATCCTGACGGCCGACGGCCTGCGCGACACACTCATCCACATACTGCACACCTATCGCCCGATTCACATCGGCGTCGATCTGGCCGACGTGACGTTCCTGGACCCATCCGGTATCACTGCCCTGCTGAAATTCGCCATCGCGGCGCGGCAGACGGATTGCGCGATCGCCGTTACCAACCCGCAGCCCAACGTGCACAAGGTGCTGGAGATAGCCGGGCTGCTCGAAGAGTTCGGGGTGTCCGCCGATCGCACCCCGCCGGCCAACACCGGCACGGGCGCCGGCAGCGGGCCAGTGCCGGCCCCGCGCATTGACGCTGTTGTCGACGCACGCCCCGACCGGCAACCACGGCAGACCGCCGGCTCCGTCATGCGCACGTCCCCGCCACACCAGACCGGGTACGTGCGCCAGCCCAGGACCCCAATCTCGACCCGTCACACAGATCGACGGCGTCGTACCCCAAACCCCCAACCCGTTCGCGTGTCATCCACCTGACCGCAAACGATCAATCCGGATCGCTCGGCGCTCTTTCTCAGAGGAGACCACCATGACCACGACCACGGTCCGACCCACGCCGCAGCCCGCCGCCACCGGGGCCGCCCCGACGCCTGCGTCCCTACCGCACCGCGGTCCTGCCCTGCGTCGCAAGACCGCTGACAAAGTGCGGCCGATCGACCTCGCAGCCCTTGTCGACGTCCGGGACCTCACCGTACCCGGCGGCCCGGTGGGCCAGACCTGGCTGCGAATCTTCCGGCCGGGCGACACGACCGCACCAGTACCCGTCGTCATGTACATCCACGGCCACAGCGCGGTGTTCGGCAACGCCCGCACCCGCCGCCTGGCCAGCAAACTCGCGACTGACCTACAGGCCGCGATCGTCGTCGTGGACTACAGCCTGTCGCCAACAGCCCGGTACCCGGTGGCGATCGAGGAGAACTACGCCGCCACCGCATGGGTCGCCGAACACGGTGACGAACACGCCCTCGACGGCACCCGCATCGCCCTCGCGGCTGACCCCGCCGGCGCTGACATGGCCGACGAAATGATGCTCATGGCCGACAAACGCGACGGCCCCACCCTGGCCGCGCACGTGCTGCTCTCCTTCCGGACGACAGCGGCCCTGCGCGCAGCCCTCGCCGCCTGAGAACCGTACAGGCGAGCTGATCATGCTGACCGCGACCGGGTACGAGCTGCTGCGCTTCCGCCTAGGCAGCCCAAAAAGTCCGCTCTGCAACGCCCAGATTCTCGAGCGGGTCTACAACTACGACTTCGGCGGTCAGGCCAACGTCATCGACCTGTACATCTCGTACCTGCGTATGCAGGTCGACGACGGGCGCGAGCCGATGATCCACATCAATGCCAAGGCCGGCCATGTCGCCGCGCCAACACACGGACCGCCAACCCGAGGTTGGACGTGTGACACCGGGAACATCGGATTCAAGAAAGTCACCAAGGAAATGAAGGAGAATGCTCATGTATACGCAGAATGAGGCGCGCCAGGCGAAGTGCATTACGGACTCGGCCGACCGGAGGTCTCCGTACACCATCTGGAGGGGCGCAAGCGCCGTGCCGTCTCGGGAGTTTCTGCCGGACAGGTCCGGCACCACCGAGTTGCCGGTGTGGGACACGGTCGCTCACCTGATCGTCACCTCGCCGGAGCGGCTCGTCGACGCGCAGGACCTGGTCATCGACCAGGTAGCTGCCATCGAGGGCGCGTGCAACCAGGTCTGCTCCGATTCGGAGGTGCGCGCGCTACAACGGGCACACGGCCAACCGATACAGGTGAGTCCGCTGCTGGCGGAGCTGGTGGCGGTTTCACTGCGGGAGGCCCGGCGCAGCGACGGTGATGTCGATCCGACCTCCGACGACGTGCTGCGGGGGCAGGATCGGGAACTGTTCGGAGTGCCGCCGCGAGGCCGTGGGATCGTCGGGCGGACGCCGTCGGCGCCGGACTGGCGAAGCATCCGGCGCAACGGGCGAGAGATCACCGTGCCCGCCGGGGCGCTGCTGGACCTGAAAGCCATAGCACGGGCCCACGCCGCCGACCGCTGCGCGTGGTTGATCTACAAACGTTTTGAGATCGGGGTACTGGTCGGTATCGGTGGTGACATCGCCACCGCCGGGGACGCGCCGGCCGGCGGCTGGCGGACCCTGGTACGGGCCGGTCCAGTTGGCCCGGGCGTCCCGGTCCGGCTGCCCTCCACCGCGATGGCCACCTCCAGTGTGGTCAGCCGGCAGTGGCGCGGGGGCGGCGGGACGCTGACCAACACCCTCTATCCGGCGACCAGCCGGTCGGCCGCACCGGTGTGGCGCTCCGTGTTGGTCGGCGCGTTCCAGTGCGCCTACGCCAGGACGCTCAGCATGGCCGCACTGGCACGCGGTCACGCCGCTCCGGACTGGCTTCGTGACCTCGGGGTGTCCGCCCGGTTGATGGCCGCGGACGGCGAGGTGGTCACCGTAGGGCGCTGGCCGGCGGACGAGACCGGGTAACCGGATCTCGGACGGATCCACCGGTCACCCGGGGTCGCTCGGCTGAACAGTCGGTGACCTTGCAACTTCCTATCAGGCCTACGCGCAACCAACGCAGGAGGTGCCGTGGCGCGAGCCGCCCTGTGACCAGGATTGGGCCCGCACTATGGCCAGAGGCGCCGTTGCGTTGTGGGACGGGGGGACGTGTTGAACCCATGCTGGGGCCGAGGTCTCGAGCCCGTTGAATAATCTCGGCGGGCGGTGACGCCGGGCGGCGATCGTGGATGAGTGAGGGCATCGGGCCACACCTGACATACCCCCCACATGAGTTTGCACCTTGTCGCCGGTCAAGGTGCAGCCACCGACCGCGGCGCGCCACGCACGCTTACCTGACGAACAACGATAAAGATGTCCGCGCCATGGTCCCGTCATCGCATTTAGAGTCTGCGCAGATAGGCGCGGCGGTGGAATCCGGCGGCAAAGCAGGCACAGGTCATGGCGATCGTGGAGTTGCGACGCTCCGCAATCACCACGGAGACCTGTGCCTGTCCTGCCATCGGCTACGCACGGCAGGCCTACGGGTGAATATCGATCCCGCAGCCGGCGCAATGCTCTACGAGTGGGAGTCGATGGAACCGGGCCTGCCACGTGCGGCCGATTGACGGCCCTGGCGGCGACTTCCAGGCTGACCGACCGGTTAACAGTCAGTACCAGGACGGAACAAGCCCGACTGCCACCCGGCCCACGCCGCGCCAAGGGGACGGCTCCCGCCGCAGGGGGCCTGCCAGGATCCGACCGTCGGGCTGGGTCGGCTGCCTGGGCGGCCCGGTCTGGGCAGACGGCGGTCGCGGCGGTGAACAGCCATGCGTGGTACTGCCCGGCGTCTCCGGGAGGTGACCTTGACCACCGCCGACCGCGCGGTACTCAGTTGGCGCCTACGGTAGTCATCAGGTGATGACATCATCCGATGACTTGTGGGCCGGGTACGGGTGACCGCGCCCGGACAGTGAGGAGCACGGGCGGCATGACGACGTTACGGGAGGAGATGCCCACGTCGCAGGGGCGCTCGACGCGCGGGCTGGTACCCACACTGATCTTCATGGGCCTCGTGGTCGCGGTGGTGAGCAGCCTCGGCGCGCCGCTGATCCCGACGATCGCCGCGGCCTACGGCGTCTCGCTGACGGATGCCCAGTGGTCTCTGACGATCACGCTGCTGGTCGGCGCGGTCGCGACGCCGATCATGGGTCGGCTGGGTGACGGCCCGGCACGGCGCAGGGTGATGCTCGCGGGGCTGGTACTGGTCGCGGCGGGTAGCGCGCTGGCCGCGCTGCCGACTGGGTTCGCCGCCCTGCTCATCGGCCGGGGGTTGCAGGGCGCCGGGCTGGGCCTCACACCGCTGACGATCGCGACGGCCCGGGACTCGCTGCCGCCGCACCGGGCACGACCCACCATGGCCATGCTGTCCATCACCACGGTCGCCGGGGTGGGCCTCGGGTATCCGGTCACCGCCATGATCGCCGAGTACGGCGGGCTGCACCTGGCGTACTGGTTCGGAGCGGTGGTCAGTCTCGTGGCGCTGCTCACCGCGGGGTGGGTCGTGCCGTCCTCGCGTCACCTGTCCACGGCCGGGCTGGATGTGCCCGGTGCGGTGCTCCTCGGCGCCGGACTGGCGGCCCTGGTCCTGTGGATCAGCGAGGGCAACGCCTGGGGCTGGTTCTCGCCGCACTCGGTGGTGGCGATCGTCGTCACGGTCGTGGCGACGGCGGCCTGGGCCGGGTACGAGGTGCGCCACCGGCGGCCGCTGGTGGACCTGCGGCTGCTGCGCCATCGCGGGGTACTGGCGGCGGACGTCACCGCGGTGCTCGCCGGGCTCGGCATGTACCTGCTGATCTCCTTGGTGGTGCAGTACGTGCAGACCCCTGCCGGTACGGCCGGTGGGCTCGGCGGCTCAGTCGTCGTCGCCGGTCTCGTGCTGCTGCCGTTCTCCGCCGGCAGCTTCGCGGCGAGTCGGATCACGCCGGTACTGGTATCCCGCGGCGGCGGCCTGCTACTGATCCCGGCCGCGTCCGCACTCGCCATCGCGGGCATGGTGCTCTTCGGACTCCTCCGACACAACATCGGGGAGCTGGTGGTCGTGATGGCCGTGGTCGGACTGGCGGTGGGAACTGTGTTCGCGGTCATGCCCGGCATGATCACTCGGGCCGTACCGGCTCAGGAGACCGGCAGCGCGATGAGCTTCAACCAGGTGCTGCGCTACGTCGGTTACGCCACCGGCAGCGCACTGAGCGCCGCGATGCTCGCCGCGCACACCCCGGACGGGCACCGCTACCCGTCCGCCTCCGGGTACACCGTCGCCGCCCTCCTCGGGGCGACCTTGTGGCTGATGAGCCTGGTCGCCGGCGTACTGCTCCCGCCCCAGCGCCGACAACCGGCGGGTCCGGTGGTGGACGAGCAGCTCCTCGCCGACGAGAGCATCGCCGACGCGCTCCCCGGCGACGAAGACAACACCGACCGCACCGCCGCGCTGCCAAGATGACCCCATGCGCGATCGCAGCGAGCGAATCAACGGGCTCAGCGCGCCGGGGCCTCATGACGAATCCGGGCGCGGCGAGGGGTCGGCATGAGTGACTCGCGCGGCGACGCGGCCTCCACGCGGCGGCGCCGGGACGCGGACCGGACCCGGGCCGCGCTGTTGAAGGCCGCGGCCGAACTGTTCGCCGAGCGGGGCTACGACCACGCCACCATCAGGGACATCGGGGAGCGGGCCGGCGTGGACGCCGCCATGATCGCCCGCTACTTCGGCGGCAAGGCGCAGCTGTACATCGCCGTGCTGCACGAGGAGATGGGCGACGACGTGCCCGTGGACATCCTCGACCCGATCCGGATGCGCCACCTCGTCGACCGCGCCATCAGCCGCGGACCCAGCCCGATCTACCAGGTCGCGGTCCAGCCGCACGGCGATCCGCAGGCGCAGGCCGCGTCGCGGGCGGAGCTGCACAGCCGGATCGTCGGCCCGCTGGTCGCCCGGCTGGCCGCTGACGGGGTGGACCGGCCGCAGGAGAAGGCCGAGGTACTCACCGCCGCGTTCATCGGCGTACTCACCGCCCGGGCCTCCGGCGCGTTCGACCGACTGCCGGACCTCGACGCCGACGAGCTGACCTCACTGCTGCTGGAGCTGCTGCCGCCTCGGCACTGAACCCTCGCGGCGCATGGACGCACCACTCCCGCGCTGAACTGGATGACCATCGGCCGGCAGATCCTGGAGCGCCCGGAGTCACAGGCGGCCGCCGCTGACATGGACCTTCCCAACGACGTGTCCGGCTGCGGGTCCACGTCGGACATTGGGGACGTCAGGGCAGAGTGACGCTGTCCAAGGCAGGCACGGGGTCGGTTCTGATGCCCACGGCTCCGGCCGCCGCCTAATGCGGCGAGGGCGCAGGGGTGAGCACTCGCGCGATGAACGTGCGGACCTCCGCCATGAGCTCCTGCAGGAAACGCGCCGCGCTGACGATTGTTGCTGCCACCGAACCGGGTGACCGTCCCATATCGAGGGCATCGGCAGGATCGCCCCGACTCATGGCATCGTCCGCCTCCGTGGGTCCACGCGGGGGGATAATGCCGACATCAGTCACACACGTCACTGCAGCAGACGTCGGCAGGTGCGATAGAACCAGCCCTCGCACGTGGACGCGCGGGGGCTGGTTCTATCGTCGTCCGTCTCGGCGGCCGAGAAACTTCCCGCCAGCCAGGCAACAGGGCGTTGCAGCTTGTCCTAGAGCAGGCCACATCCGGACACCAACCTGGCTGGTCGACTCCAGTCTGAGGATTGGTTCAGGGTAAGCGGTATGCAACGAAACGGGCAGGGACCGGAGGCGAGTTCCCCACAATGCCGGGGAAGGGAACGAGAACCGTACCCGAACTGATGATCGGGCTGTAGTAGTTGGTCGCTCCCGGCCCAACCTTGATTTGAGCGACAAGGGTGCCGGTGTCCACGCGGAAGATGCCGAGAGTTCCACCATCGGTGCCGACGAAACCAAGGCCGTTGGCGACGGCGATGTCCCCGGTGCTGAGGATGTTGGGGTACTGCTGGTTCCAGATCGTCGCGCCGGTGGTCGGGTTGACCGCGATGGAGGAAGACTGAATCCCAGAGGCCTCGCCACCGCCGACGAGGATCGCATTCGCCGTAATGGTCGGTGTCTTCATGAATCCGGTGACCGGCTGTTGCCACCGTACAGCACCACTGCTCTGGTCAAGAGCGGTCATCGCCGTCTGCGCGTACTGCGTCGTCACGTACACCATCCCATGTCCGACGGAAACGTCCCCGTCGAGTGGATCGGTGAACTCATGACTCCACACGATGGCTCCGGTTGCCGCGTCCAGGGCGTTGACCTGTCCGTTCGGGTATGGCCTGCTGACGACGAATAGCTTTCCGCCAGATATTGCCGGCGATCCCGCGCACACCCCGGGGAAGGTGGTCTGCCACTGCGTCGAACCGGTTGTCGCCGACACGGCGGCCACCCCGGATCCGGTGGCCACGTACACGGTGTCCGCGACGACGGCCGGGGCAGGTGGCTGACAGCTTGGCAGGGCCAGCGACGTTGTCCACTGGGGAGCTCCGGTGGCGGTGTCGAATCCGTAAAGGGTGTGGCTGGTCTGCACGACGACGGTGTGGCCGGCGACGGCGGCTGAACTGCCGGGCATCCCGTCCAGCGTCTGCTGCCATAGCACTGCTCCGGTGGCGAGGCTCAGGGCGACGAGCCGGCCGCCGAGTCCGGTCGTCTGGACGGGCTCGAAAACGCTCCCGCCCGCGGCAACGGGTGTTCGAGGTGCCACGACATCCGGGGCCGAGTACGCCCATGCCTGCTGCAGGCCGGCGGCGTTGGACGCGTTGATGGTGGTGTCAGCAGGGTTGACTCCGGACCGGTCCGGCCCGTACTGCTTCTGTGGCCAGTCTGTCGGAGCAGGACCTGGGCCAGGCCCGGGGCCGGTTGTGCCCTGCGCGATGATTTTTTCGAACTGGATGATGGCACTGATGCCGACGGCGAAGTTGTGGTACACGGGCAGGGACAGTTGGGCGCCGGCGGTGAACCCGGCCCGCAGGGTCCATGCGGGCCGAGCGGCCGAGTCGGCGTCGAACCGGATGTAGACGCGGGTGTCCAGAGTCGGGCCGGTGACGCCGTAGAGCAGGAACGAGAACTTCGGGGACACGTCGGCCTGCACGGAAGCGCGCTCGGACCACGTGGGCGGCGTGTAGTCGAACGTGTTCGCTAGCCGCGCGACCGGTCGGGTGGAGCCACTGCTGTAGACCAGCCCTGCGGTGGCGGACAGACTCTGGTGCGCGTCGGTCGTGACGGCGGCCCGCACGGTGCCGGACGCGTCCAGGTACAGCTGAAGCTGCGGCACGATCACCACGGGCACAATCCCCACGGTGAACGTGATTGGTCTGAACATGATCGGTTTGGCAAGCAGCGGCATGGGCGACAGCGCGCACGTCGCTTGACCGCCGATCGATACGCCGAGGTGCGCGTCTTCGCCGATGGCGCCGGTGAACTGGGCGAACTGCAGACCGCCGGTCAGGCCCCAGCGGGCGTAGAGGAGGAGGTCCGCTGAGATCGAAACCGAGCCGGAGATGCTGGCGACCGACCCCGAGCAGGCAAAGCTCTTGCTGATCGCCTGGATGACCGGTGACGCTGCGGCCGCGGCGTGCGGCTGCGTCGATCGGGGTGCGGCTGCGCCACCCGTGGGCAGGACATCGGCGGCGGACAACGTGACCGGTGCGTTGATGCTGGCGTTGGTGACCGCATCCGACAGCTGCGCCGGCTGCGTGTTCACCGTCTTGGTGCCGTCGGTGGCGACCGTCACGGAGACCACCTTAACCAGCAGACCGTACGGGGTAGCCGTGCTGACATCCGAGACGAGGACGTCGCCAACCGCCGGCACCGGGGTCTGCTTGGCAAGAGTGACCGTCTGCGAGGCGCCGGGCTCCCCGGCGACGGAGGCCACCGCGCCAGCCGGAAGTACCTTGGTGGTCTTCGGCACCGTCAATGGCGCTACCGGGTCGAAGCCTGTCCACTGATCCTGGACTGCGCTGTCCTGGATGAGTTTCCCGTCGGCGCCGAACGCGACGAGGTCGAGATGTCCCCGGCCGGAGGCGGCGATCGCCGGCCCGGAAGCCAGCTTCCCACCAAGATTGCGCCACTCGCCCCAGTTATCCGTCGCGGGCTGGTAGGCGCGCACGGACGCCGTCTCGTCGTCGTTACGGACCGCCAGGTGCCAGGTGCCGGTGTCCGGCTCGATTGCCAGGCTCAGGCCGCGGCTCTGTGCCCCGACGACGCCGACGGGCGCCGACCACGCCGACTGCTTGCCGCTGACAGATACCGTGGCAGTTCGGATAGCCCGGTCGGTACCGGCTACGGCGACGACGAGCGACCCGTCGGGCCGTCCGGCGGCGGCCGGAGCGCCCAGTACCGGGCGGCCGGCGAGTTTGGTCCAGGAACTCCACCGGCCGTTACGAAGGGTCCGCAGGTAGGCCCGGTCGTCGGTGCCGTGGACCACGACGGCGAATGAGCCTCCTCCGAGGTTCGCCACTGCAGGTGCCCAGCTGGTACGGCGGTCCATCGACGACCAGCCACGCCACTTGCCGCCGGTGAACGCACGAACAATGAGTTCGCCGTCGTCACCGACGGCCGCGACCAAGGTCTGGCCGGTCGCCGTGTCCGTGGCCGCTGCGGGTCCAGTTCGCAGCCCGCCGCCGAGCGACCCCGGCTGGGTCCATCCCGCGTTACGGAAGTCCTCATGCGACAGACGGTGGCTGCGAGTGTCGCGCCAGAACAGGGCGAGGCTGTCGGCGCCTGTGGACGTAAGGGCGGGGGCGTCGGTGGTTGTTACCTTGGCCGATGGCGCAGCGGCTGCTTGCCGTATCGGATATCCGGACAGCAGTGCCACGGTGAGCGTGATGGTAACGAACAGGATTCCCGCGCGGCGAGGTCGTGCCATGGGTCCTCCGGGGTCACTGACGACGTCGCCGCTGCCGGGCGACCGGCCGTGGAGCACCCTCACTGTATGGGGCCGACCCGGTACGCACGGGCATTGCCGGATGCTAATGGATGATCGAGATTCGATGCCATCCGAACTGACACCCGATAACGAACTCAGGTGGTCCCGTGGCTGCCGATCGGCTGACTTCCTTATACGCCCATGGCCGTCCATCTAGGACATAAATGTCGGCGCATAGTGCTGTATTCGATGCCTTGCTCTTTACGATCTTGGGGAACAATAGGGGCCGGCACTGTCAGCCCGGATGATTCCTGACTCGAGGCCTTGTTGGCGCGAGCTCAAGTGTCGTGATTTCTGTGTCCAGTCAGTGCAGCCGGAGCCTGCTCGACGCTCTACGTGCGTCCTCGGCTACGCGGCGGGCAAACGGCCGTTAGGGCACGTCGAGGCTGGCCGGACGAGGTACAGCCGGTTGCCCCGTGGGCGGCTACCCTCTGCCCGGAAGATCCGGGACCAGGGAGGAAACGTGCGGCGGAGCCTACCGCTGGTCGGTGCACTGATAGGTGCCTTGGCGCTCACCGCGTGTGCTCGGCCGGCCGGCGTCGACGGCGATCTCACCAACAACTGGCCGGCGTTTCCGGCGGCGGAGGTACCGCTGCCGGCCGAGCACGCATGCTACTGGCTGACGTCGGTCTACGATCCGACCACCATCGGCGTTCCACGCCAACCGGTCGACTGCGTCAAGGAACACATGGTCGAGACCGTGCACGTCGGCAGGTTCACCGGCGCCGAGGCGGCTGCGGGCGCGCCGCCGGCGGGTGCCGCGCTGCGCGGTGCGTACGAGGAGTGCCTGCCGCACGCGCGGGAGTTCCTCGGTGATGACTGGCGGACCGGACGGCTGCGACTGGTCGTCACCCCGCCCCAGCCGGCGCACTGGGCGGCGGGCGCGCGCTGGTACCGTTGCGATCTGATCACCGCTGGCGCGCCCGGGCCGATCCCGCCCTATATCGTTACCGGCAGCGCGCGGGGCGGCCTGGCTGGAAGTCGACCGGACGAGATCGGATGCGGCGACGTCGCTGACCTCACCGGCGGCACAGCGATCACGAATGACGTCCACAAAGGCGTCACCCGCGCTGACTGCACGGTCCAGCATGATGCGGAGTTCACCGGCATCGCGACCATTCCCGACGGCATCCCCTACCCGGCGACCGAAGCCGGCGCGGAGGCGGTAGCCGCGAAGGCATGTCGCCCGGTGAACGCGGCATTCCTCGGAACGAGCGATGCCGGCGCCATGCACAACCGGGTCGATCTGCTCGGGATACCGCTCGGCACCGAGTACGGGGTCCTGGGCGAGCGCGGTATCTGGTGCTTCCTCTGGTTCTACGCCCCCGGAGTGACGAGATCGATGAAAGGCGGCGGCTTGGTGGGCCTGCCGACGCAATAAGGCTCACGTGGCTGCTTCAACCTGAGAACTCCTCCGCGTCACTGGACCGGGACGTCACCGCCGATACCGCCCTTCGCCGGCGGGAACGTCCACCCGTGGGCGAAGACCGACGAAACGGAGGGTCCCGCGGGTCTTTGCATTCGGGTAATCGGCATGCGGCGGCCACGATCCGACCGGCCCGTCCCCGCCGCCGTCCCGACTCACGAGCGGATCCGGCGCAGACCCGTCCTCGGCGGGGTGATCACCGAGTACGAACGCGCCGCATAAAAGCCCAGGTCACCCCCTTGTCAGATACGTTGAACCATGGTTCACTTCTTCAACAATGGTTTGAACCCAGATTCAAAACTTCGCGCGAGGAGGGTCCCGTGCCGTACCGGCCCACCGAGGTCACCCGGCGCAACGCGGAGCTCAAGCGCGCGTCCTTCCTGCGTGCGGCCCGCTCGCTGGTCGCCGCGCGGGGTTTCGGCGGCGCCACCGTCGCCGCGATCGCAGGCGAGTGCGGGGCGAGCGTCGGATCGGTCTACTCCTACTTCGACAGCCGCGAGTACCTGTTGGCCGAAGTGTTCCGCAGTGCCGCCGGCCACGAACTCGCGACGGTACGCGCCGCGGTCGCCGGCGCCGGCAGCCGGGCCACCGACCGGCTGAACGCGCTGATCAGTACATTCGCCGGGCGAGCCCTGCAAGGTCGCCGGTTGGCCTGGTCGCTGCTGTTCGAGCCGGTGGACCCCGCGGTGGACGCCGAACGGTTGATCTACCGCCGGTCGTACACGGAACTGGGCGAGGAGATCATCCGTGCCGGCATCGCGGACTGTACGTTCGTCGCCCAGGACGTCGCGCTCGCCGCCTCCGCGGTGATGGGGGCGATCTCCGAGGCGCTCGTCGGCTGGCTCCGTCCGGACGACGCAGATCAACCCACCACGTCAGACGACGACGTCGTCGAGGGCATCCGGACGTTCTGCTTCCGGGCTCTCGGCGCTGAGGAGACGCAGTGAGCATCACCCACGAAGTCATCAACCAGGCACCTCCGCGGGTCGACCTGAACGAGTATCTGATCAACCCCGCGTTGACCGAGGCCGTCAAGCGGTACGACGCGCAGTGGGCGGCCGACCACCTCAGCGAGGTCGGCTCCCTGGTCGGGCGGGCCGACTTCCAGCGGGACGCCGAGCTGGCCAACACCAACCCGCCGGTCTTCTCCAGCCACGACCGCTGGGGTAACCGGGTCGACGCCGTGGACTTCCACCCCGCTTACCACCGCATCATCGGCGCGGCCGTCGCGCACGGCGCGCACACCAGCTGCTGGGCCGATCCCCGCCCCGGCGCGCATGTCGCCCGGGCGGCGACCTTCATGCTCTTCGCCCAGGTCGAGCCGGGCCACGCCTGTCCGATGAGCATGACCCACGCCGTCGTCCCCTCGCTGCGGTTACAGCCCGAGCTGGCCGACGTCTGGCTCCCGCGGGTCTACTCCCGCGCTTACGACCCGGAGCTACGCGACCCGGCCACCAAGCCGTCGGCGATCTTCGGCATGGCGATGACGGAGAAGCAGGGCGGCTCCGACGTGCGCGCGAACACCACCCACGCAGTCGACGCCGGCGCTGGCACCTACCGCCTCACCGGGCACAAATGGTTCTGCTCGGCACCTCAGTCCGATGCTTTCCTCGTGCTGGCCCAGGCCCCCGGCGGCCTCTCCTGTTTCCTCGTACCGCGGGTGCTGCCCGGAGGCACGCGCAACGTGTTCCGCATCCAGCGGCTGAAGGACAAGCTGGGCAACCGGTCCAACGCCTCGTCCGAGATCGAACTCGACGGCACCGTCGGCTGGCTCGTCGGAGAGGAGGGGCGCGGGGTACGCACGATCATCGAGATGGTCGGCCAGACCCGGCTGGACTGCGTCCTGGGCAGCGCCGCCGGCATGCGGCAGGCCGTCGCCGAGGCGGCGTGGCACACCCGCCACCGCAGCGCGTTCGGCGCACTGCTCATCGACCAGCCCGCGATGACCGCGGTGATCGCGGACCTGCAACTGGAGGCCGAGGCCGCCACCTGGACGGCCCTGCGGCTGGCAGCCGCCTACGACAGTGACGACGACGAGTCGATCGCTTTCCGCCGGCTGGCGACCGCGGTCGCCAAGTACTGGGTATGCAAGCGCGGGCCCAACCACGCCTATGAGGCGCTCGAGTGCCTGGGCGGCAACGGCTACACCGAGGCCTTCCCACTGGCCCGCCGCTACCGCGAACAGCCGGTGATGGCGATCTGGGAAGGGTCGGGCAACGTGATCGCTCTCGACGTCCTGCGCGCCATGGCGCGCGAGCCGCAGTCGGTGGAGGCCGTCGACCGCGAGATCACTTCCGCGCTCGGCGCGTACGCCGCCTTCGACGCGCACGTCGCCGCCACCCGTGCGCTCCTCGCCCGCGCCGCAGCCGACCCGGCCGCCGCCCCGGCCCTGGCCCGTCGCGTCGTCGAGGCGCTGGCACTGGCCCTGCAGGGCGCCGTCGTGATCCGGGAGGCACCGACCGCCGTCGCCGACGGCTTCGTCTCCGCCCGGATCGGCGATGACCGCAGCCTGGAGTACGGCGCCCTCGACCCCGCCCTCGACCTGGCCGCCATCGCCGCCCGCGCCTGACCTCGACCGAACGTCATGGAAGGGCCTCGATGACCGGAACACCACCGGTCGCCGCGTACCTTCGCGTAAGCGGCTGCTTCCGCGCTCACCGTCCCAACTGGAGGATTGATCCGTGCACCTGACCGCCGTGCTGGAGCGGGCCGCCCGGCTTGCGCCGGGCAAGGACGCCCTGGTCACCGACGACGAGCGCATCACGTACGCCGACCTGCTCGACCGGGCCCGCCGGGCCGCGCAGGTACTCCTCGACGCCGGCCTGCGGCCCGGCGACCGGGTGGCCGTGATGACCTTCAACACCCCGGGGTTCGTCGTCGCCGCCTTCGGTACCTGGTTCGCCGGCGGCATCCTCGTACCGGTCAACCACAAGCTGACCGTTCCCGAGACGCGGTACGCGCTCGAGCACAGCGGCGCAGGAGTCGGCGTGGTCGCCGGCGACCTAGCCGCCACCGCCACGGCGGCGAGCCCCGCCACCACCTGGTTCACCACCGAACGCGCCAGCGCCGGGCTACCCGACTTCGACGCGCTGACCGCCGCGGCCACCCCGGTGCCCGGCCCGGTCACCGACGACGACGAGGCGCCCGCGGAGATCCTCTACACCTCGGGTACCACCAGCTCACCCAAGGGGTGCGTGCACACCCACCGCACCATCTCGGCCGTCGCCCCGCTGATCACCAGTACCCTCGGCTTCACCCGCGACGAGCGGTTCCTCATCTCCATGCCGATCTGGCACGCCGCGCCGCTCAACGACTGGCTGCTGACCATGGTGTTTCTGGGCGCCACCACGGTGCTGCAGCGCGAGTACGACCCGGCCGGGTTCCTCCGCGCCGTCGAGCGGCACCGGGTGACCGCCTTCTTCGGCGCGCCGATCGCCTACCTCGCGCCGGTGCAGCTCGCCAAGGCGGGGAAGCTGTCGCTGTCCGACGTCGACCTGTCCAGCGTGGACAAGTGGCTGTACGGTGGGGCGCCGCTGGGTGAACAGGTGGCCAGGTCGCTGGTCGAGGCGTACGGCACCGACCGGTTCTTCCAGGTGTACGGGATGAGCGAGATGGGCCCGGTCGGCACGGCGCTGTACCCCGGGGAGCAGCTGACCAAGGCCGGGTCGATCGGCCGGGGCGGGATGCCCGGAGTGGACCTGCGGGTGGTCGCCGGCGACGGAACGGACGTCGGGCCCGGCGGCGTCGGCGAGATCTGGCTGCGCGCGGACACCCGGATGGTCGGGTACCACGCCAACCCGCAGGCGACGGCGGAGTCGTTCGCCGGGCCGTGGTTCCGCACCGGTGACGTGGCCCGCGTCGACGCCGACGGTTACCTGTTCATCGTGGACCGGCTCAAGGACGTGATCATCGTCGGCGGGGAGAACGTACACTCCCAGGAGGTCGAGGAGGCCCTGCGCGGCCACCCCCGGATCGCCGACGTCGCCGTCGTCGGCCGGCCGCACCCGGAGTGGGGCGAGACCGTCGTCGCCGTCTGCGTCAGCGCCGACGGAGCCGAGGTCACCGTCGAGGAGATCCGCGAGTACCTGAGCGACAAGATCGCCCGGTACAAGCTGCCCCGGGAGGCGATCACTGTGCCCGCGTTGCCGCGCAACCCGTCGGGCAAGCTCACCAAGCACGTCATCCGCGAGGACCTGGGCAAGGCAGGCGCGCCCGAAGCGACCTGACGGCACTCGAACCGATCCGGCGCGCACGATCGCGGTGGCATCCTCGTGCGGCCAAACGAGGAGGCCACCGCTCTGCCTGACCCGGCCACGCGCGCTCACCGGCGCATATTCCGCCGCGTCCCTTGATCGCTGCCCCCGCTCCGAGTGAGCTTCCGGTGCCTACCGGCCACTCACCTATCAGCCGGACGGCGTAGGCGCCGGGTAAGTGTCGCCCCACCGACCTGATCCCCACCCACTGCGATCCGCATCAAGAGAGTGCTGTGGACGCGCCTGGGTTCCACTCCCCCCATTCGTCCCTGCGGCACCGTGGCTCAACGCGTGGGGAGCAAACGGGGAGCACGCGGCCGTCGTGCTCATCCGCTAACCCCCGCCCGCAGCGGGCGCAGGTACCACCGGACCGCGACCACGATCACCTCAGGCGGAAACCGGAACCCGGCGAACGCCGACCGCGGCGGCAGCCAGGGGCGAGGACGGGTTGATGGCTTCACCGGTCAAGCCTGCCTCGATCTTGCCAACGCTCAATGCAACGGAGCCGGCCACCCGGCCCGACCTGCGGTCTGGCCGGAGAACGCCAGCGACGTCGAACCTGGCCGCCCAGCAGAGGGCGTTACTCTACGCCATACTTGTGTACCTTCAGAAAGACGTAGGGCATTCCAGTAGAGGAGCTTCCACTGAACGGCACATTGAAAGTCGAGGACGGGCCCGACCGGATCCTGGTCCGTTTGGACCGCCCGCATGTCCGCAATGCGATCGACGCGGCGATGGTGGCGGACCTGCACGAGGTGTGCACCGAACTGGAAAGGCGACCTCGAATCCTGGTGATCACCGGCAGCGATGGAATCTTCGCCGGCGGAGCGGACATCCGCGAGCTGCGCGAGCGCCGCCGCGAGGATGCGCTCGCGGGCATCAACAGCGGCCTGTTCGACCGGATCGCCCGGCTGCCGATGCCCACGATCGCCGCGATCGACGGCCCGGCCCTCGGTGGCGGCGCGGAGCTGGCCTACGCCTGCGACTTCCGTATCGCGACCCCGCGTGCCCGGTTCGGCAATCCTGAGGCGGGGCTCGGCATCATGGCCGCCGCCGGTGCCTGCTGGCGCCTGCGCGAGCTGGTCGGCGAGCCCCTCGCGAAGGAGATTCTGCTCGCCGGGAAGACGGTGTCCGCCGAGGAGGCGCTGGCCGTCAGGCTGGTCAACGAGCTGGTGCCCGAGGACGAGCTGCTGGCGGCGGCAGACCGGCTGGCCGCCCGGATCGCTCGGAACGCACCGCTGGCGCTGCGCCTGACAAAGCTCGCCCTCGCCGCACCGCCCGGCGCTCACCCTCGCTTCGACGACGTGGCGCAGGCCGTGCTGTTCGAGACCGAGGACAAATACGACCGCATGACCGCGTTCCTGGAGCGCCGTCGCTGACAACGACGACAGGCCTCATCGAAGCGACGATGTCCGCATGTCCGTCGTCGGCCATCGTCATCGCGGCGGTCAGCGCCAGTCGGCCTCGCGGCGACGATGGCGCCGGGCGGCGTCCGCGACCGCGTCCAGTCCGGAGCCGCACAACCGGGTCACGGTCGTCCCGGAAACGCCCACGGGCAGGCCAGCCAGCGGCGCGGCCATACAGGCGACATCGCGATTGTCCTCGCCCGCCTGGTTGGGCGCAGCCGAATCGACGGCGTCGGTCGTCTCCGAGCCCACACCGCCGTAGCGGACGGTCAGCTCCCGGACGACGCGGGCAGCAAGGTCATCGGTGCGCACCAGAGCGCGGGCGCGGCCTACCTGCCGCTGGGTGTACGGTCACCACCGACCCGATACGCGGTCCGGTTCGGGTCGCGCTCATGCCGCGCCCGTGGTGAGGCGGGCACGACCGGCGGCCGTGAGCACACGATCGTGGCCCTCGGTGGTGAGCAGCGGCGGGTCGGCCTTGTAGAGGCCGGCTAGCGCCGCGCGCTCCAGCCCGACCTCACGGGCTACCTGGTGCGCCTCCAGCTTGTGCATCCGGCCGTCCGCATCTGCCACGCGCAGCAGGAACGTCTCGGCAGGATCAGCGACGGGGCCGGCAGGCTTCGGGTCGGGCAGCTTGAGCAGGGCGGTGAGCTGCTCGACGATGCCGAGCACGGTCTCGCGCCAGGCCTCGGCCGTGGCCTCGCGATTCCCCACGGCCCCACCGGAGCCCTGCCAGGTCCGCTTCGGGAAGCGTCGCAGATACTCGCGCTCGAGCTCCAGCATCCGAGTGGTGTGGCGAGCGAACTGTTCGGCGCTGCCGTGCAGGAAGACCCAGTTGCGTGTCGCGTGTGCCTGGGTGCCCTGCTGCTCGAGCTCCTCGTCACTGAGTTCTGAGGCCGGCCGGCCCTGGATGTCGTTGTCAGTCATCGGTCCCTCTCCTCCGGGTCGAGCCTCACAGATCGAGTCTGCGCAGCTCGTACCGGTAGCGCTTGGCGTTGCCGACGTACTCGCGCACTCCGTAGTCGATCCACTCAGCCTGCACGGCGGTGTCCATCGGCCGGGGCCGGGCGGGTACGCCGAGCGCCATGTGGCCGGCAGGGACCTCCAGGTCCTCGGGTACGAGCGCCTGGGCGCCGATCACCGATCCCGCGCGCACGACTGCGCGGTTGAGGACCACTGAGCCCGAGCCGATGAGGCAGCGATCCTCGATCGTGCACCCCTCCAGATGAGCGTTGTGTCCGACCACGCAGTCGCTGCCGACCACGGTCGGCCACCGCTCGGTGGTGTGCAGAATCGTGCCGTCCTGAATGGACGTACGCTCGCCGATCTCGACGCGCCCGAAGTCGGCCCGCAGCACCGCCGTCGGCCACACCGACGACTCGGCGCCGATGGTGACGTCGCCGATGACGACGGCGTCCGGGTGGACATAGGCGTCCGGATGGATGCGGGGCACCAGGTCACCGAGCGCGTAGACGGCCATTCCTCACTCTCCCACCGATAGGCCGGCGTATACCTTCAGCGCGTTCCCGCCGAGTACGGCTGCGGCGACCGCGTCGGCCAGCAGCCCGGCGACGGCGCGGGCGTTGGCCGCCGTTCCGGGCACGCCAGGCCAGTCGGTCCCGAAGATCCATTTTCGGGCCAGGCGGCCGAGGTCGAACTTCGCGTAGTACTCGGGCAGCCGTTTGGGCGGTAGCCCGGACAGCTCCAGCCAGACGTTGTCGTTCGACAGCGCGAGGAAGGCGGCCGCGTCGTACCACCAGCCCCGCCCGCCGTGCGCGAGCACGACGTTCAGCCCGGGAAAGTCCCGTACGACCGGGATGATGAACTGCGGGTCGGCGTTCTCGTTCGCCGCACCGGGGAAGGAGCTTGTGCCGCAGTGCACGACGAGTGGGACGCCCCGCTCCTCGAGCACCTGGTACGCCGGGTACAGCGCCGCGTCGTCGCAGCGGAAGCCGCCGTGCACGGGATGCAGCTTCAGCGCGGCTGCTCCGAGGTCGAGCTGCCGGCGTAGCTCGACGGCGATCGGGAAGTGCAGGTGCGGGTTGACGTTGGCGACGGGCCGGAACCTGGTGGGGTTGTGGTCGACGATCGGCAGCAGGTCCTCGAAGGTCTGCATTCCGGTCGCCTTGGGGCTGTACTCGCAGAACAGGAGCGCGACGTCGACGCCCTCGGCGGCGAACAGTTCGTCGAGGCGCTCCGGGCGCGGCGCGCCATCGCCGTCCCAGACATCCTCCAGGATGCCCTCCACGCCGAAGTCCCGGGCCCACTGCAGCCAAGCGGGCCGCAGCGTGTCCAGCATTGGCACGTGGACGTGCGCATCGATGAGCGGGATGCCGTCAAGCATGTCGTCGTACTCCTACCGGTCCGCGACCATCGGGGTGTCCACGCCGATACGGCCGGTCTTGTGCGAGCCTCCGGGCGCGCTGATCGGCGCGTCGCGGCCCGGCAGCACCTCGATGAAGAAGCGGCGGTTGTCCTCGACGAAGTCGACGTGCTCCGGGGCGACCCGCCGGTCCTGGCTGATCGCCTCGACGGGGCAGACGGGCTCGCAGGCACCGCAGTCGATGCACTCCTTGGGGTTGATGTAGAGCTTGCGCTCCCCCTCGTAGATGCAGTCGACCGGGCACTCCTCCACGCACGACTTGTCCATGACGTCGATGCATGGTTCGGCGATGACGTACGGCATATGTGGATCTCCCTGATGGACGATGTGTGACCTAGGCCGGGACGGGCAGCGGGGCCGACGCCGGGCTGTCGGTCGAGTGGCCTGGGAACAGCTGGGCATCGGGGTCGAGGTGCACCGCGGCGTTGTTGACGGCGGTGGCCACCTCACCGAAGCCGACCGCGATCAGGCGGACCTTGCCGTCGTAGTCGGCGATGTCGCCGGCGGCGAAGATGCCGGGCACGTTGGTGCGCATCGCGGAGTCGACGACGAGGTGGCGGTTGTCGTGCAGGTCGAGGCCCCATTCACGCAGCGGTCCGAGGTTGGCGGTGAAGCCGAGGGCCGCGACGAGCCTGTCGCACGGCAGTATGCGCGGGCTCTCCTCGCCGGTCACGCTGATCTCTACCCGTTCGAGCCGGCCGTCGCCATGGGCCGCGGTGACCTGGGCGTTGGTAATTATGTCCACAGAGGATGCCTTGAGTTGCTCGACCGAGCCGTGGTGGGCCCGGAACGCGGCGCGACGGTGCACCAGCGTGACGCTTTTGGCGATCGGCTCGAGCATGAGGGCCCAGTCCACCGCGCTGTCGCCCCCGCCAACGATCACCACGTTCTTGGCGACGTAGTCGGCGCTGTCCGGTACGAAGTACTCCAGGCCCCGGCCGAGGAACTCCTCACCGGCCGGCAGCGGGCGCGGTGTGAAGGTGCCGATGCCTCCGGTGACCACGATCGCCCCGGCGGTGATCTCGGTGCCGGCGCTGGTCTTGACCTTGAGCAGGTCAGGCCGCCCGTCCCGGGGCACGCGGTCGAGCTGCTGTGCCTCCTGGCCCAGCAGGTACACGGGGTCGTACGGCGCGGCCTGCTCCACGAGGTTGATGATGAGCCGCCGTCCGGAGACCGCGGGGAACCCGGCGATGTCGAAGATCTGCTTCTCCGGGTACATCGCGCTGACCTGGCCACCGACCTGGCTCAGCGAGTCGACGACCGCTGTCCTGAGGCCCCGGACGCCGGCGTAGTAGGCACCGAAGAGGCCGACCGGCCCGGCTCCGACGATGAGCACGTCGACGTCGAGGGAACTCATCCGCCCGCTCCTTGCACGACGGTGGACTGCTGATCTGTCGCGAGGTCCGTCACGAGTTCGCGGACCCGGAAGCGCTGGAGCTTGCCGGTGGCGGTCTTGGGCAGCACGTCGACGAAAACGACCTGCCTGGGCCGCTTGAACGCGGCAAGCCCGTCGCGGCACCACTGGACGAGTTCCTCGGCGGTGACCTCACCGCGGGCGACGACACACGCGACCGGTTTGTCGAGACCGTAGGCGTCCGTGACGCCAACGACGGCCACCTCGGCGACCGCTGGGTGTTCCAGCAGGCGGCTTTCGACCTCGGCCGGCGACACCCAGATGCCGCCCGCCTTGAGCAGGTCGTTGCTGCGGCCCATGCACGTGTAGAAGCCGTCCGGCGAGCGCACGTAGGTGTCGCCGGTGTTGAGCCACTCCCCCGCAAACACGGTGCGGCTGGCGCCGGCCCGGCGCCAGTAGCCGAGGGCGATCGATTCTCCACGCACGTACAGCGCGCCGGGCTCGCCGTCGGCCACGCGCGCGCCCGTACCGTCGCGAAGCTCGATGTCGTAACCGGGAACCGGGCGGCCGGTGGTGCCGGGGCGGACCTCGCCGGGTCGGTTGGACACGAAGATGTGCAGCGCCTCGGTGGAGCCGATGCCGTCGATGATCTCGACGCCGAAGCGCCGGGTGAAGTTCTGCTGCAGCGGCGTGGGCAGCGGCTCCCCGGCAGAGGTGCCCAGCCGTACGGAAACGAAGGTGTCGTCGGGCAGGTCGCTGCCGAGCAACGCCGCGTAGAAGGTGGGGACGCCGAAGAACAGGGTCGGCTTGTCGGCGGCCATCCGCTCCGCGGTCACGGCGGGCGTCGGTCGGCGCGGCTCGAGCACTGTCGAGGCTCCCACGGACAGCGGGAAGAACATCGAGTTGCCGATGCCGTAGGCGAAGAAGAGCTTGGCGATGGAGAAGCAGACGTCATCCGGCCGGATGCCCAGGACCTGCCGGCCGTAGGTTTCGCAGACGTATCGGATGTTGGCGTGGCGGTGCATGGCCCCCTTCGGCGATCCGGTGGTGCCGGAGGTGTAGAGCCACAGTGCCCAGACGTCTTCTCCGGTGACGGCGGGCTCGCGCCATTGCTGCGGTTCCCGCTTACCCGCCGCTACCAGCTCGGCCCAGGTCCAGGACGTGACGCCGGCGGGAGCCGCGAGCACCGTGTCGCCGTCGCACACCAGGTGCCGCAGTTCAGGCGCAGCGGCGACCGCCTGCTGGACCTGCGGCGCGTACTCGGTGCTCGCCACCACCACCGCGGCACCGGAGTCGGCGATGATCTGGCCGAGCTCGTTGGCTCCCAGCATCGTGGACACGGGCACGGCCACGAACCCGCCGCAGAAGGCGGCGAGGATGCCAGCGAAGAGGGGAATGTCGTCGTTGGCGACGAACAGGACGCGGTCGTCGCGGCGCAGACCCAGAGCGCGCAGGGCTGCGGTGACGGTCCCGACGAGGTCCTCCAGCTCCGCATAGGTGAGCGTGACCGCACCCCTGCGGACCGCCACCCGGTCACCGCGGCCGTCACACACGTGGCGGTGGACGAGCCAGGCACCGGCGTTGAACTCTGTATCCCTCATGGCAGCTCCTCGCCTAACGGCTCGTCGCCCGCATCCGCGAACGCGCCGTGCTCGTGGATGCGCGCGAACGTGCGGTGCTCGTCGATTCGCTCACTCATGGTCAGACCCGCTTGAGGTCGTAGTCGCCCTTGCGGCCGCTGCCGTAGCGGCGCAGGGCGCCGTCAGGACCGGACGCGTTCGGGCGGATGAAGATCCAGTTCTGCCAGGCGGTGAGGCGCCCGAAGATCTTTGTCTCCAGCGTCTCCGGGCCGACGAAGCGGTGGTTGGCCTCCATGCCGGTCAGCGCGTCCGGGGACAGCGAGGCGCGCTCCTCCAGCACGATGCGCAGCTCGTCTTCGAAGTCGATGTCGTCGAGGGCCATGGTGACCAGGCCGAGCTCGACCGCTGCGGCGGCGTCGAGCGACTCGCCGATCCTGGCGCGGACTGCGGCGAGTCCGCTCTCGTCACCCCAGAAGCGCGACTGCAGCCGGGACAGGCCGTTGCCCATCGGGAGGTCGCCGTCGTTCGACTCGCTCAGCCGGATGGTGGCCGGATCGGCGTCGGAGTCGCGGTCGGTGTAGACGCCCTCCAGCATGTACTGCCGGTCGGCGGCCAGCGCCAGCTCGAGCAGCAGGCCGACGAACGCCGTGCCCGGGTCGATGACGGCGATGAGGCTGCGGCTGGTCACGTCGAGGCGCTTGAGGGTGCGCTTGTAGTAGTGCCGCACCTCGTTGACGAACCAGTCGTCCGCCAGCTCCCGCAGCTGGGCGTCGTAGGCCATCACCCGCTCGGCGTCGCCGACCGCGCGCAGCACCCAGATTCCGAGCTCCAGTTCGTTGGTGCGCAGGTGCAGGATGAGGTCGTCCAGCGCGCGGGTCACGGCGAGCGGCCAGTAGTCCACGCCCTGGGCGAGCACCGCTGCGGCGTCGGCCGGCGGGGCCCCGTTCGGACCTTCGACGGTGATCTCGACGCGGTGGGTCGAACGATCCACCGTCGCCGAAACGTAGGGGTAGGTGATGGTGTCACCGGAGTCCCTGCGGTCCAGCGGCGTCAGCGTCACCCCGGTGGCCCCGGAGGGGCGCTTCGACGACGTCGCCGCCTCCCGGGCGCGGCGGGCGATCTCGGCGTCGAAGGCGTTGCGCGGCACGGTCGCGTCCACCAGACCCCACTCGACGGCCGTGCTGCCCCGGTAGCCCTCGGCCTTGGTGGCGAACAGGTCCGCACGGTCCTTGCGGACGTGGCGCTTGTCCACGACGCGGGTCAATCCACCGGTACCGGGGAGCACGCCGAGCAGCGGCACCTCGGGCAGGGACACTGCCGAGGAACCGTCGTCGACGAGGACGATCTGGTCGCAGGCGAGCGCCAGCTCGTACCCGCCGCCGGCAGCGGTGCCGTTGAGCGCGGCGATCCAGGTCTGGCCGGAGTTCTCGGTGGCGTCCTCGATGCCGTTGCGGGTCTCGTTGGTGAACTTGCAGAAGTTCACCTTCCAGGCATGGGAGGACTGGGCCAGCATCCTGATGTTGGCGCCGGCGCAGAACATCCGGTCCAGGCCGCCCGTCATCACGACCGCCTTGACCTCCGGGTGCTCGAACCGCAGCCGCTGGACAATGTCGTACAGCTCGATGTCGACCCCGAGGTCGTAGGAGTTCATCTTGAGCTCGTAGCCGGGGACCAGTCCACCCTGCTCGTCGACGCGCAGTGTGACGGTGGCGACCTCTCCGTCCACCTTGAGCTTCCAGTGGCGGTAGCGATCTGGCGAGGTCACGAAGTGAACCGCTGGAGGCCTCACCGGTGACGCCTCCGCACTCGCCGCGCTCCGCAAAGTTTCAGGACTCTCGGTGACAGTCAATGTGCACTCCGTGGGCGATGGATCGATTGAGGGTTCCGCCCTTCATATTCGACGTATCCTCAGTGATGCGTCAAGACTTTGTAGTATGTATGGGTGGCCCACTTTTCATGCGGAACCGGTCCGCACCCTTTACCGACAGGTGCGACCTAACCTGGAAGAATGCGCGTCACGAAAATGTCGAACGACAGGAGAGCAGACGTGGCCTCGCGCCCACCGCGCACGGCGACCGGCCGGGCCGCCGAGACGACAGAACGCCAACGCGAGAAGGTGTCTGCCAGCGCACGCTCGATCCTGCTGACGATCCTCGGCGAGTTCGTGCTTCCGCGTGGGGGCGAGGTCTGGACGGGCACGCTGGTCGACGCGCTCGGCGCCCTGGATATCGAGGAGAAGTCCGCGCGGCAGGCCCTTGCCCGCACCGCCGCCGAGGGCCTGCTCACCTCGACTCGGCACGGCCGGAAGGTGCGCTGGAACCTGACACCCGCCGGTGACCGGCTACTGCGGGAAGGCACCGACCGCATCTACGGCTTCATGCGCGGGCCGCACGCGTGGGACGGCCGCTGGCTCGTCCTCACCGTCGGCGTACCGGAGACCCAGCGCCAGCTCCGCCACCGCCTGCGCACCCGACTGACCTGGCTCGGTCTGGGCTCGCCCGCCCCCAGTCTGTGGGTGGTGCCCGACGCGTCGAAGGAGGCCGCGGTCCGTGACATCATCCGCGAACTGGATCTTTCCGACCGTGCGTACGCCTGGACGGGCCCGTCCGCCGGAATCGGCGACGCCGCCAAGCTCATCACGGACGCCTGGGATCTCGACGATGTGGAGAAGCGGTATCTGAGCTTCATCGAACGCTTCGAGGGGCTGACGGTGTCGTCGGGCCGGGAGGCGTTCGTCAACCAGGTACTACTCATCCAGGAGTGGCGACGCTTCCCGTTCCTCGACCCTGACCTCCCCGCCGAACTGCTCGACCACGACTGGCCGGGGCCGCGGGCGGCGGCCGCCTTCCACAACCTGCACGACCGGTGGCACCGGCGCGCCCAGGACGAGTGGAACCGCATGGACGACAGCGCGGCCGCCCGGAACTGACCCGTCGCGGGCGGCATAGCCGGCGAACACGCCCGCCGCGGGCGAACCGACCGCCCCCCGGCGCCACCATCGGCACAGGGGGGCGAGACACAGCGGCAGGGTCAGACGAGCCCTTCCTCGGCCAGGTGGACGTAGTCGAACTCGACCGGCTGGTCGTTGATGCCGGTCTGCGGCGGGGCGATCCAACCGGCGAACTTGCCGTACTCGTACTCGGGGACCATGAGAGCCGCCACGTTCTCGCGATCCTGCGGTGTGGGCAGCCACTCGCCGACCCGGGCCTGCCAGGTGGCCTCGTCGACGACCTCGCCCTGCGGGGTGACCCGGTGCCCGGCGTAGCCGCCGACCTTGCGGTTGAAGCCCTCGTGCGGCAGGTACAGCCGCTCGTCGAGGCCCGCGTCCTCGAGCGCCTGGTTCCAGCGGCGGACGCCGTTGGCGCAGTCGGCGACGTACTCGTCGCGCAGGTCGAGGTTGAGCGCGCTCAGCATCGGCACGGTCTTGGTCCTGATCTGGCCGTCTTCGACGTAGCGCATATCGCGGGTGGCGTCGAGCAGCACGTGGTCGTCCTTGCGCCGGGTCTCCATCCAGCGGCCCTTGAGCCCGGAGGTGTAGTAGTTGCCGGCGTTGGTCGACTGCTCGGACCCGAACAGGTCCATCGAAACTGAGAACTGGAAGTTGAGGTACTTCTGGATCACGTCCAGCGGAATGCCGCCGTGCGGGAAGATGTCGGCGGTGCCGTGCATCTTCATGAGCTCGGCGGTGCGCTCCACGGTCCGCTGCACGCCGGTGGTGCCCACGAACATGTGGTGGGCCTCCTCCTTGAGCATGAACTCGCAGGTGCGCGCCAGCGGGTCGAAGGCCGACTCCTTGAGCGTGCCGAGCTGGTACTTGCCGTCGCGGTCGGTGAAGTACGTGAACATGAAGAACTGCAGCCAGTCGGTGGTCTCCTCGTTGAACGCGCCGAGGATGCGCGGCGCGTCGAGGTCGCCGGAGTTGCGCTTGAGCAGCTGCTCGGCCTCCTCGCGGCCCTCCCGGCCGAAGTAGGCGTGCAGCAGGTAGACCATCGCCCACAGGTGGCGCCCCTCCTCCACGTTGACCTGGAAGAGGTTGCGCAGGTCGTAGATGCTCGGCGCGGTACGGCCGAGGATGCGCTGCTGCTCGACCGAGGCGGGCTCGGTGTCGCCCTGCACGACGATCAGCCGCATCAGGTCGGCCCGGTGCTCGCCCGGGACCTCCTGCCAGGCCGGCTCGCCCTTGTGCTTGCCGAAGTTGACCTTGCGGTCGGGGTCGCGCTCGGCGAGGAAGATGCCCCAGCGGTACTCGTCCATGGGTACGTGGTCGAAGTGTGCCCAGCCGTCCCGGCCGACGGCGATGGCCGTGCGCAGGTAGACGTCCTTGGTCGGCAGGGCCGGCCCGAGCTGCTTCCACCAGTCGAGGAACTTCGGCTGCCACCCTTCGAGCGCGCGCTGCAGGCGCCGGTCGCCGGCGAGGTCGACGTTGTTGGGGATGCGCTCGCTGTAGTCCACCCGGCTGAGCGGCCCGGTAGGGGTGGGAGCGGCGCCGGTACGAGAGTCGATGCTCATCGTTGCTCTCCTGTCTCTGGAGGTACGAAAAGTTCTACAATAAATTGACGCTGGTACACCAATGGGTCGGATATCATCCGATCGCCGCGATCGCCTCAAGGACAGCGGGGCCGCCCTGTACGGCGGTGCGCTGAAGGTGGGCGTAGACGGCCCGCAGGCCGCCCTCCTCTTCGCCGCCACCGGCGCGGCCTGGCCCGCCGTGGACGAGCTGGGGCATCGGGGTGCCGTGTCCGGTGGACTCCCCCGCGCTGTCGCGGTCGAGTACGAGGATGCGGCCGTGATGGGCGGCCGCCCCGAGCACGACCTCGCGGACGAAGTCCCGGTCGTGGGAGACGACCGATCCGGCCAGGGATCCCTCGCCGCGAGCCACCAGGTCGAGCAGGTCTCCGACGCCGTGGTACGGCAGGAGCGTGCTCACCGGCCCGAACGCCTCCACCTCGTGGGGCTCCGGGCGGGCCACGTCGTCCACCCGCACCAGCAGCGGTGAGAGGAACGCGCCGCGCTCGGCGTCGGCGCCCACCACGTCGACCTTGTCCGGGTCTCCGTACACGATGGACCCGGCCGAGGCGAGCCGCGCGGCCGCGGCCCGCACGTCGTCACGCTGGGCGAGGCCGACAAGCGCGCCCATGGTCACGCCGGGCGCCCCCGGCGCGCCGACGACCACCGCCGCGAGCCGGGCCTCGACGGCCTGCGACACGGCGTCGATCAGATTCGCCGGTACGAACGCGCGGCGGATCGCGGTGCACTTCTGCCCGGCCTTGACCGTCATCTCGGTGACGAGGGCGTCGGCGAACAGCTCGAACTCCGGCTGTCCCGGTACGGCGTCGGGGCCGAGGATCGCGCAGTTGAGTGAGTCGGCCTCGGCGTTGAAGCGCGCGGAGCGGACGGTGATCGCCGGGTCGGTCCGCAGCCGGGCGGCCGTGGCCGCCGATCCGGTGAACCCGATGTGGTCCTGGCCGCCGAGCAGGTCGAACACGCCGGAGATGCCGCCGCTGACGAGTTGGAGCGCGCCCGGCGGAAGCGCACCCGACTCCTCGATGATCCGCACGGCGTGCGCGGCGATGTACGCCGTCGGAGTCGCCGGCTTGACGACGGTCGGCAGCCCGGCGAGCAGCGCGGGGGCGAGCTTCTCCAGCATGCCCCAGACCGGGAAGTTGAACGCGTTGATCTGCAGCGAGATCCCGCGCGGGGTGGTCAGGATGTGCCGGCCCGCGAACGTGCCGCCCTTGCCCAGCGGCACCGGGTCGTCCTCGACGATCAGCGTGTGGTCGGGCAGGCCCTTGCGGCCGAGGCTGGCGTAGACCAGCGCGGTGCCGATGCCTCCGTCCACATCGACGGCTGCGTCGCGCCGCGTCGCGCCGGCCCGCGCCGACAGGTCGTACAGCTCCTCCTTGCGCTCCTGCAACGCCATCGCGACCGACTTGAGCACGGCGGCCCGCTGGGGGAAGGTGAGTTCGCCGAGCGCCGCCAGGCCGGTCCGGCGCGCGTGCGCCACGGCCGCGGCGAGGTCGAGCCCCTCGCTGCTGACCCGGGTGACGAGCTCGCCCGTCACGGCGTCGGCGACCGGGGTCGCCTCGCCGCCACCACTGCGCCAGGTGCCCTCGAGGTAGCTCGGCAACGTCTCGATGCTCACGATTCGCTCCAGTCGTAGAAGCCCTTGCCGGTCTTGCGGCCCAGATGGCCCTGCTCGACGAGGTGTACGAGCAGCTCCGGCGGGGCGAACCGGGGGCCGAGCTCGCGTTCGAGATACCGCGCGATGCCCAGACGTACGTCGAGGCCGACGAGGTCGGTCAGCCGCAGCGGCCCGGTCGGGTGGCCGTACCCGAGCGTCATCGCGGCGTCGATGTCCTCGGCGGAGGCGACACCGGACTCGACCATGCGGATCGCCTCGAGCCCGAGGGTGACGCCGAGCCGGCTGCTGGCGAAACCGGGAGCGTTCCGGACGACCACGGCGGCCTTGCCGATCGCCTCCACCCACCTGACCGCGCGGTCGCGCAGCGCCGGATCGGTGGCGGCCGCGATGACCACCTCGACGAGCCGGCTCGCGGGTACGGGGTTGAAGAAGTGCAGTCCGAGGAAGCGCTCGGGCCGGGCCAGCGCTTCGGCGAGGGTGTCGAGCGAGATGCTGCTGGTATTGGAGGCGATGACGGCGCTCGCGTCCACCGCGTCCTCGACGGCGCGCAGCGTGACCAGCTTGAGGTCGAGATCCTCGGGCACGGCCTCGATCACCAGGCCGCATCCGGCGAGCTCGGCGTGGCCGGTTACCGGGGTCAGGCGGGACATCACCGCGTCCGCGTCATCGACCACACCCCGCTCGGCGCTGCCGTCGACCGCGCGGGCCACCCGGTCCCGAGCGGCGGTCGCGGCCTCCCCGTCGCGCTCCATCAGCGTGACTCCGCAGCCCGCGAGGAGCAGGGCGTGGGCGATCCCGGCCCCCATGCGCCCGCCGCCGACCACCCCGCAACGGTCCGGCAGTGCGGCAGTCTCTGTCACCGCAGGCCTCCCGTCGCGTCGACGACGGCCCCCGTGACCCACCCGGCCTCCTCGCCGCAGAGCATGAGCACCGCCCCGGCGACGTCATCGGGGGTCCCGAGCCGCCGCATGGCGTTGGAGCCGGCCATGGCGTCGATGGCCCGGGGAGACGTCGTCTCGCGCAGCATCGCGGTGTCGGTGGCCCCGGGGCGTACGACATTGACGGTGATGCCCCGTGCCGCCACCTCCTTGGCCGTCACCCTGGCCGCGGCCTCCAGACCCGCCTTGGCCGCGGCGTACGTGCTGTGCCTGGTCGGGGCGAGCGCGGCGGCCACGCTGGAGAGCAGGACGACGCGGCCCCCGTCGGCCACCCGACGCGCGGCCTCGCGCAGCGCCAGCAGCGCGGATCGCAGGTTCAGGGCCAGCGACGCGTCGATGGTCTCCTGGGTGATCTCGGTGATCCGGGGGAAGTCCCAGCCGCCGACGCAGTGGACGACCACGCCCAGCGGGCCGAGCGCCTCGGCCGCGTCGAACGCGGCGACGACGCCCTCCTCGGTGGTGGCATCGGACTTGACCAGCGCGACCACTCCGCCGTCCGCGAGGATCTCCACAGCAAGGGACTCGGCGCGCTCGGGGTGGTTCAGGTAGCCGATGGCGACCGCGTGGGTCCGGGCCAGCCGGCGGCTCACCGCGGCACCGATACCGCCCGCTCCACCGAGCACCAAGGCGCTGGACGCGGTCATGACCGTTCCTCGCTCAGACGTACGTGCACACCCTCAACTTGCCACATTTTCATTACGTAACGGAAGGCGTGCGTAGCAAAATTTTGGCGGGCCGGCCCCGACGTCTCATCGGCCAGCACGGAACGACCGCACTGCGGGTTTAGCGTCAGACGACCGCTCGGCGCCACGAGAACGCGGACGTCCGGACGCGCCACGACAAAGAATTCTGCTACGTGACATACATGAAAGCACCAACAACTTGTAGTGCTTGTCGACACCGCAGCGACTCCGGGCAGAGCCGGAACTGCCCCGCGCAGCCATTGAAGGGGGCAACATGCGGGGAGGCTCGGTGACACGTACGGTGGACTAGCGGTGCCGTGACGGAATCGCCACGATCAGGCGATCGAACTCGCCGGCCAGACAGGGAGCCGGGCTGCGCCCGGAGAATGGTCTTCATCCGCTCGGTCGGCCGCTCGATGGTCGCGACGGCGAAGTGGTCCGGGTTCCAGGCGGCGTGCAGGGCCACGTACAGCGGGTCGGCGGTCGGGTCGCACTGATCCTTGATGACGACGTCGTAGGTGCCGAACCGCGGGTAATCGGTGACGACGCCCACGGGCTCAGCGACCGCGAGCGGGCGGTGGCCCGGCTCGTCGTCGCCGGGCACCGACCGGTAGATCGCCACGGCCCGGTGGCCGTCCCCGCACACCCGTCTCCGACCGCCTGAAGAAGGCGTTCGGCAAGCTCGGTATCACCAACCGGGCCGAGCTGATCGCGCGGCTGTTCTTCGACCGCTAACCTGCCGCGGGAGGTCGAGAACGTGCGTCACCGGAAAGATCCTCCGGCGGGAGCTGCGTCCACCAACAACGCGATGACCTCCAACGCGGTGTCGATTCGGGTCTGCTCATGGCCGAGCAGATGCGCGTACATGAACGAGTCCGCGACGCGCACGATCGCCTGCGCCATGACATCGGCGGGAACGCGCAGCTGGAGGTGCCCGGCTTCGATCTCCTCGCGGAGCATCGCGGCGATGAGTTCGGTGGAGCGCTGCTCGATCGGCCCCGGGGCGGTGGCGACCCGGATGTAGAGCACCGGGTCCCGGGCGATGAAGCGCTTGAGCGGCTCGGTGGCGAGCACCGCGTGCATGAACCGGTTGAGCACCGCGAGCACCCGCGCGGGGCCGCGCTCGCGGACACCTGCGGACGCCTCGCGGTAGGTACGCTCGGTGCGCCCGGCCAGCACCAGTCCCACCAGTCGCTCATGGTTGCCGACCCGGCGGTACAGCGTCGCCCTGCTCATACCGAGCTCGACGGCCAGTTCCGACATGTCGATCGGTTCACCACGCAGGTAGTGCCGGGTGGCAGCACCGATCACGTCGTCCACGCTCGGCACCGAACTGACCCGCGTCGCCCGATCGACGGCTCCGGCTTCGTCCACGGTCACCTGCCCATTGTCGCCATCCGCCATCCCGGCCTTGCCAGGCCAGCAGCGATGAGACAAAATCGATGCCTGTCTCAGCGTTTGACGGCCTGGAGGCAAGGATGCCCACCGCAACGGTCAACGGGACGACACTGAGCTACGACGACACCGGCCCGCGCAACGGCGTCGCACTGGTCTTCAGCCACTCGCTGTTTTTCAACCGCAGCATGTTCCGGCACCAGGTGGAGCGCTTCGCAGCCGACTACCGGGTGGTCGGGTACGACCACCGCGGCCAGGGCGGCAGCGCGCCGGCGCCGCTGGAGTCCCTGGACATGGACACTCTCACCGACGACGCGGCAGCGCTCATCGAACACCTCGACCTGGGACCCTGTCACTTCCTCGGCAACTCGATGGGCGGGTTCGTCGCCCTGCGCCTGGCCGCCCGGCGGCCCGAACTGCTGCGCTCGGCGGTCGCCCTGGGCTCCTCGGCCGAAGAGGAACACAAGCTCGCCGAGTTCGGCCCGCTGGTCGAGCACTTGCGGCGGCACGGCACCACCGACGTCATCGACACGCTGATGTACATCATGCTCGGTGACGCCAGCTTGAGCGACCCGGCGAAGGAGGAGCTGCGCCGGGAATGGCGTGCGTACATGCTCAACCTGCCACCCGCGATCGGGGACGCCGCGTACGGCGTGATCCACCGCAAGAGCATCGTCGACGAACTCGGCGGCGCGACCGTACCGGTGCTGGCCGTCGCCGGCGCGGAGGATCACGCCTACCCGCCGCCGCTGTCGTCGCAACGCATCGCCGGCGTGGTCCCGGGCGGTCGGTGCGTCACCGTGCCGCACGCCGGTCACTCCGTCGCGCTGGAACAGCCAGCGGCCGTCAACGAACACCTGGCGCGACACTTCGCCGCCGTGGACCAGGACTGAAGGGGCCGATCCCGACGAGCCGCATCCGGCATCTGCGAGCCGGACCGCATCGACGCCTGGCGGCCGGTCAGCGGCAACGGACGGGTGACCGCCGCGCACGGAGCGACAACGGTGAACGTGTCGGCCCCATCAGTTGTTCGCGTCGCTCGATGCCACGCCAACATGGCAAACCCGCCGCACGACCCGAGTTGTATTCCACGAGGAGGAAGCCCGGTGCCCCAAGCCAGTAGCAACGGCATCCAGATCGAGTACGACAGCTTCGGCGACCAGGCCGACCCCGCACTTGTCCTCATCATGGGGTACGCCGCCGCGATGGACTGGTGGGACGAGGAATTCTGCCAACTGCTCGCCGGTCGAGGCTTCTTCGTGGTCCGGTTCGACAACCGGGATGTCGGCCGGACAACGCACTTCACCGGGGTCGAACCGGACCTCGAAGCGATCATGAAGGGCGATGCGGCTTCGCGGGCCTACACGGTCGACGACATGGCCGACGACGTCGTCGGGCTGTTGGACACGCTGGGCATCGAGCAGGCGCACATTGTCGGCGCCTCGATGGGCGGCATGATCGCGCAAATGGTCGCGATCCGTCACCCCGACCGGGTACTGAGCCTGACCTCGATCATGTCGACGCCCGGCCCGTTGCCGTCGCCGGGCGACCCTCAACTCGCCGCCATCGGCGAAGCGCTGGCCGACCGGGGTGGTCGGGACGCGACCATCGACCATGAGGTGGAGCTTCGCCGCATGCTCGCCGGCAGCGGCCACCCGTTCGACCCGGTGCGGGCCCGGCGGTGCGCCACCCGGGAGTGGGACCGCGATCCCCACCACGACCGCGGCGGGGTGCGGCGGCAACTGGCCGCGATGGCCACCGCCGGCAATCGGCACGTAGCGCTGGCCGGGGTACGGGCGCCAGTCCTGGTCCTGCACGGCGCCGACGACCCGGTCGTGCCGGTCGAGTCGGGTGAGGAGACGGCGGCCGCGGTACCGGGTGCGACGCTCATGGTCCTGCCCGGCGTGGGACACGAGCTTCCCACACAAGTGTGGCCGCAGGTCGCCGACGCCATCGCCGCCAACGCCGCACGGGCGACCACCGCGCGCCACCAACTTGATCTTTAGACTGTGCGTCGCGACCGGGAATTGGGACGTCATCGGCGGGCGAGCCGATCCGCCGCACCCCTTCCCTGGACTCAAGATCCAGCGTCAGGGGTGTCCACACCTCCGGGGGGGAAGCCCACGACATCGCCATCCCAGCTGAGCGGACACAACCGAGTTCCACGAGCAACATCCTGCCCAAGGTCACGAGGCGATCCGCACCACCGAGACCCGCCGGCCTCGCGCGAGACCTGACTCGGTCCGAGGGTGTGCAGGCATGCTCAGTGAGCCGGACTACCACCCGAGTGACTCACGGGTCCACGCTGCCGATCATTTTTGAAGACCTTGTGGGATCGGTAACGGTCAGACATACCGGGGGCTGCGGCGAGCTACTCGAGACTCATCAGGTAACGGGCGGCTTGCTGCTGCGGCCAGCGGGCCAGCCGTGCGGCGATGCCGTCCAGCTGGTGGTCGTGGCCGGTAGCGAGGACGGTGACGTGAGACACCGTCTCCACTTCGCCGACGCGACCTGCTCTTCGGCACCGACGGCGCCCACTCCTGACCATGCTCTGGTCAACCGTTGGCGGTGCAGCCAGTCGGAATGTCCTGACTGACGGTTAGTGTGCCACCGACGTCCGCCGTGAGCACCTGAATGTACTGCCCCTGTCCGGCATAGCTGTCCGGCACGACCACCTGGACGGGTACGACGCGGTCTACCGTCGTCCACGTAGTACTGCCTCGGGCGGGACGCGCCACCCAACAAATGCCGGACAGGTTCCACACCGTCTCGTCCTGGGCAATCGTCGGTGCGGCCACGCCGCATCTGACGGTTATTGCCGGTTGTCCGTAAGCGGCGTTCTCCTCCCGACCTGTCGTCACGCTGCGTCGTTTCGCGTCGAGCATCGACTGCGGCAAGCGGGAAATGAACTTTCGACAGGCGGTCGATTCGTCCGGGGCCAGCGAACGCACGTCCATGGTGACCGGAGTGGTGGGAAGACTTTGCGGCTTGGTACCCGTCGTTCCTTGGATGTGTCGTTGACCGATGAGGACAAGCAAAATGCCGACGAGTATCGCCAAGGGAATGGCGACGATACTTGCGGCCAGTGCGGCTCCCCTGCTGGCACCACTGCCTTCCATCAAGCAGTTCTCCCTACCGCCACTTAGTCGGCGCTCATTTTGATATTGAGCGTACGCGATTTTATCTATGGGTCCACGGGCCTTCGTTCGCGGGTGCAGCCGAGGGCGATGGCGACCGGATGCACTACTCGAAAATTCCGACAAGACGCCATATAACCACCGCTTCGCCACGCGGTCGCGGGGACGCTACGCCACATGCGGCGACGGTGTCGGGTCGCCCGGATATGCGCCATCGAGAGACCTAGTGCCTGGTCATGAGGGCCGATCGGCATAGCCGACTAGCTCGCCAAGCCGATGCTCGCCAAGTCGATGCTCGCGAGGTCCACCTCGGACGGTGAATCAAAATACATTGACGCTTGACGCTGTACTTGGGCAGAATCGGTTCGCCGCGGTGATCGACTTCTATCAATCAATATACCAAAACGGGGTGCGGAGTGGTAAGGAAGATTGCGTCCATCGCTGTTTCATTCGCGAGCACAGCCGCGGTGGTTCTGTCGATATCGGGAACGGCAAGCGCCCAACCGTCGTCGTTCGGTGTCGTGCCGGCTGGTTCTACATCGTGCAACAGCACCACCCACGTCTACGATCCGCTGCTCGGCTGGCACCACAACATTCCGACGGTGGGAAGCGGCAGCTCCAACCACAACTGCGTTCTCGGCATCGGTAACCAGGGTTCGGCGGTCGTCGCCCTGCAGCAGAATCTGAACATCCGCTACAACTCCGGCCTGGTCGTCGATGGTGACTACGGGTCCAACACTGCCAACGCAGTGCGTCGGGTCCAGGCGATCCTGGGCATCGCGCAGGACGGTGTGTACGGTCCGCAGACCTGCTCTCGCATGTCGTGGTACTTCGAGGAGTCTCCCAGTAACTCCGGCACGTGGCACTGCTAATTGCTGGGCTGACCGGACCTGCGAGGCGCCGTTAACGGGAGTCTGCGGGAGGGTGGGTTTGGCCACGGTCACCCGCCGGCCCTTTTGCCCCGGCCGCGTACCTCCATCGGCCTGGCAACACCTCCCTGGAATTCCGACGCCTCGGCCTACCCGCGTTACCGACGCCGGTAGGCCGAGGCGTACCGGTGGCCGATACCGGCTCTTCGAATCGGCCGCAACCGGCCGCCGTCCCGGAAGCGCAGTTGCTGGTCCCGCTACTGTCCCGTACGGGCTTGCGTCTGATCCGTTCGTGGGTCAGGTCAACCACGGACCGGTCGGAGCGTGGGGCAGCAGCTGCACCGCCCGATGTGACCGCCGCGCGTTGTGGTGGCGGGCGTATACGCCGAGTCCTCGGCGTAGGTGCCGTTCGCCAAGGATGAGCATGCGGTCGGTGACCTCACTGCCACCCCGATCCGACCGTCCCGCTTGCGACGTGACCCCGCGGCGGCCTTGTCCCCCGATACGAACGAGCCACATAGAAGATCGCGTCACGAATGGTGCAGAGTTCTGGAAGCCGACAGGGTCGGCGGGCGGGTCAGGATTGGCGAATCGCTTCGCCCGCGATTTCGATGCGCACCTTCTTACCCACGAGGACACCGCCACTTTCGAGGGCCACGTTCCAGAGCAGGCCGTAGCTCTCACGGTCGATCTCCGCCGTTGCGCTGAACCCGAAGATGTCCTGCCCGTAGGGATCGCGCCGAGCGCCACCGAACTCCACCTGGAGATCGACCTGACGGGTGATCCCCTTGACTGTCAACTCCCCGGCGAGCACGAATCGTTCGGCCGTTCTGATGGGCTGCTGAGGGATGCTGACTTCACTTCTATAGCCTGGTCGATGGCTCTTCAGCCGAGCCCAGAAGAAGATCGGATCGTTGTTTTCCTGCCACTTGACGCCGGTGCTGCGGTACTCCAGCGTGGGGTACTGCTCCACATCAAGGAAGTCGGGGCTGCACAGGTGGGCGTCCCGTTCGGGGTTGCCGGTGTCGACGCTGGCCGCCTGGATGGTCGCGGTCACCGAGGAGTTCAGCGGGTCGTCAGCCACCTCGATTCGCGCGGTCGCCGCGGTGAACTCGCCGCGTACGGGACTGACCATCATGTGCCGGGCCAGGAAGCCGATCCGTTTGTGCGCCTGGTCGAGAAGGTAGGTGCCAGGAGCCGGGATGGTGATGCCGTTCCAGGTCCGTGTGGCGAAACCGGTCATCGTCGCGCCTCTCCCCACCCAAGTTGTTCCAGAACAGTGCTGAGCCCCGTACCGTGACTCCCACAGTCCGCACGCAAATAAGCGGACATCACGGGACTCATCCGATAAAGGCCGTGAGCATGGTATGTCCATGGTCTGCGAGCCGCCGACCGGACCCCGGTCGCGCGAAGAGCACGAGTTGTCCCCTGCGGTCGAGGTGGGCCGAACGCAGGTCCCAAGTCGCGGTCGTCGCCGCGCCCGGCTCACACGCCACCCGACCTGGCCAGCGCCATCTCGGTCGTCCCCGGTGCTCTCGCCCCGTTTCTCGCGGGATAGACGCTGGCGTGGTCGCGCAGGCGCCGGGAAGGGCGGATCGCCCAGTTCCCGCAGCCACGATCTGGACGTTCTGCCGCCGCGAGCCGGGGAGGACCTCACGGCGGCGAACCAGGAGGCACCCGATTCGTGCCTCATCTCGGTCCGAAGGGCTCGCAACGGCGTGGGTGAGCAACGGCGTGGGTGAGCAACGGCGTGGGTGAGCAACGGCGTGGGTGAGCAACGGCGTGGGTGAGCAACGGCGTGGGTGAGCAACGGCGTGGGTGAGCAACGGCGTCACCTGGCTTCGCTTCACGCTGGTGGCTGCTGTTCAGGCGTTCCCCCACCCGACCGTCAAGGCCGGGCGCCGACCGGGTCGGTCCCCTCACCCGATCCGCCAGCCTGCTACCGGGGCTCCCGGCAGCTACCCGCACCGCACTTGCACGGGCAATCGACGACGAGCGTGCGAACCAGGCGAACCTCCTTCAGCGTCGGCCTGCGGTCCGCAGGCATACGAAAAGCGCACCTTTGGCATGCTCTAGGCTGACTAGCGGAGATCGACACCGTCAAATCGCGCTATGTCGCCCATCCCCCGGGCGGTGCGCCGATCAGATCGGAGCGACGTGGGCTGTTCGCACACCGGAGAATGTCCGCTCTTCCCACTGCTCAACGAGAGCGTACGCAGCTGGCGGGAGCACTACTGCGACAGCGAGTACGGATGGCGGGACTGTGCTCGGTACCAGTTATCGACAACCGGCCAGTTGGTACCGATCACGCTCCTGCCGAACGGGGCCGACGCGCTACATCTGAGAGGCATTCCCGCAGCCGACGGATCTGACGTAGCCCAACCGGGGCGCGTCCCGACGCCGCAACCCGACCCGCGGCTCCCGTGGGCGTCCGCGCCCTGGTTCGAGCCGGCGCCGCCACCGGAGCCGGCGCCGGTCCCGGAGTTCCACCCGGCGCCGTCCGCTCGGATTCCGCACCCCTCCGGAGCGCCATCGGCCCGGCCGGGCGCACCCACACGGCGTCCGTGGTGGACCCGACTCGCAGATTGGATCACAGGTCCCGCATGAACGGTTACTGGCCCTGGTGGGCAGGCGCTGTCGGACTCGCCCTCGCCACCATCAACTACACCGTCACCACCGACCGCTCCCTGGGTGTGTCCTCCGCCTGGGAGCGCGTCCTGCACTGGCGCGCCGAACGCCGCATCGAAAGGCTCAACGCCCGGGTGACCGACGACCGGGTGCTCGTCGACGCGCTCGTGGCGGCCACCGCTGAGCAGTTCGGAGCCGGTCCGGCGCCAGCTGACCCGCGTTTCACCGCGCACCGCGACCCGCAGACGCCGGCCCAGGCCAGCCGGTTGACGGTGGACAAGAGAGCCTCGGTTGTGAACCTGCTCCCGGCACCTGTGGTCAGTCAGGCCGCCCTGCTA
>NZ_JAATVY010000037.1 GCF_011947195.1 Planosporangium thailandense
CCAGCCGGGCTCTCACTGTCGGCGAGGGTCTGCCCGGATCCGGGCGTCGGCACCAGCGGGGTGGCGCTGTAGACCTCCTCCTCCAACCTCTCCTCGGTGGCCACCAGGTCGGCAGCCTGCTCCCGCCCGGCCGACTTCGGAGTGAGCAGCGAGGCGAGCGCGCCGACGACCGCCATGGCGATCGCCAGCCAGAACACGACCACCAGGCCGTCGTGGAACGGTCCGGAGATCAGGTGCGGGAAGAACTGCCGGCCGGTGAGCGTGTGCGCGTTGGCGGCCGGCAGGTGGCCGAGGACCGGCCCGAGCAGCGTTCCGATCGGGTTGTAGCCGAGGAATGCGGCGAACAGCGTACCCACCGGCGGCAGGCTCGCGATCGTGTGCGCGGCCTGCGCCGGCACGCCCTGCGCGGTGAGCCCGCTGTCGAGGGTGTTCGGCAACGACGACGACAGCCCGGCGACCATGAGCGAGAAGAAGACGCCGATCGACAGCACCATGCCGGAGTTCTGGAACGTCGCCCGCATACCGGAGGCGGCGCCGCGCAGGTGGGCCGGCACGCTGGACATGATCAGCGCGGTGTTCGGGGCGGAGAACAGGCCGCCGCCGAGGCCGTTGACGAAGACCAGCAGGGCGAAGACGACGTAGTTGAAGTCGCTCGGGATCAGCAGCAGACCGCCGAACGAGGCCGCCATGACGAGCAGGCCGCCGGCGGCGAACAGCCGGGCGCCGAACTTGTCCGACAGGTGGCCGGCGACCGGGCCGGCGGCGAGGAAGCCGATGGTCAACGGCAGCAGGTAGATGCCGGCCCACAGCGGCGTCTGCTCGTAGTTGTACCCGTGCAGCGGCAGCCAGATGCCCTGCAGCCAGATGATGAGCATGAACTGCAGGCCACCGCGGGCGATGGAGCTCAGCAGGTTGGCGGCGTTGCCGCTGGCGAAGGCCGGGATGCGGAACAGCGCGAGCGGGAACATCGGCTCGGCCACCTTCGCCTCGATCAGGCAGAAGACGAGCAGCACGACGACGCCGCCGATCAGGGCGGCGAGCACCCACGGGTTGGTCCAGCCCTGGGTGTGGCCGCCGTAGGGCTGGATGCCGTACGTGATGCCGGCCAGCAGCGCGGTCAGTCCGACGGCGAAGGTCAGGTTGCCCCACCAGTCGATGCGCGCCTTGCGCCGCTGCGCCGTCTCGTGCAGTGAGCGGTACGCCCAGATGGTGCCGACGATGCCGACCGGCACGCTGACCCAGAAGACCGAGCGCCAGTCCCAGTCGGCGAGCACACCGCCGAGCACCAGGCCGATGAACTGCCCGGCGAGGGCGGCGACGATGTTGATGCCGAGCGCCATGCCGCGCTGGGCGGCCGGGAACGCGTCGGTGAGGATGGCGGCCGAGTTGGCCATGAGCATCGCGCCGCCGATGGCCTGTACCACCCGCCAGCCGATGAGCCAGAGCGCGCCCTTACCGCCGCTGAACGGGTCGAGCGACAGGGCGATCGACACGACGGTGAACACCGCGAAGCCGGCGTTGTAGATGCGCACCCGCCCGAACATGTCGCCGAGCCGGCCCAGGGTCACGACGAGCACCGCGGTGACGAGCATGTAGCCCATCAGCATCCACAGCAGGTAGCTGACGTTGCCGGCGCCCAGCGCATCGAGCTTGATGCCGTTGAAGATCGCCGGAAGCGAGATCAGCACGATCGATCCGTTGATCGTGGCGATCAGCGTACCGAGCGTCGTGTTGGACAGCGCGACCCATTTGTACTTCGGATGGTCCGCGGTCAGCCCACCGGCCCCCGTACTCTGTGCCATTGAGGCTTGGTCTCCTTTTTCGGTTATGCGCCGCCGCGACGGTCGGCGGTCGTTCGTTCGGCCGTCTGCCCCTCCGGTGAGCCGTGCGCCGGTGCACGGCGCGTGTTACGACGGAAGCAGGTCGGCCAGTCGATCCAGTGCCGGCAGCGCGGCCACGATCGCCGCCCGGTCCGCCGGCGGAAGTGCGCTGAGCAGTTCGTAGAGCTTCTCGGCACGGGCCGCACGCCGCGCCAACAGCAGTTCGCGTCCCGCGTCGGCGATACGTACGACCACCACCCGCCCGTCGGCCGGGTCGGCGCATCGTTGCGCCAGCCCGGCCTTCTCCAGCCGGGACACCAGTTGGGTCATCGCCGGCTGGGTGACGCCCTCGGTGGCCGCCAGTTCGGACAGCCGATACGGGCCGTGCCGCTCGAGGGTGCGCAGCGTGGAAGCCGCCGTCAGGCTGATGTCACCCTGCGGGTTGAGGCGACGGACCAGCGTGAACACCCGCTCGAAGCTGATGGCCAGTTGGGTGCGGTCGAGCCGGTCCAGTTCGTCAAGACCGGCGACCTCACCGGGATCCGCCGGATCAGTGGAATCAATGCCGGTCTCCGCCATACGGATAGTTATATCACGCACTTATACAAAGGTTCGATGCGCCCGCACCGCGGGCAGCGCGCCCCGGTCCGCGTCCGGCCGCCGTACGCCGCGGTCCGACCCGGAGCGAAAGGAGACACAGTGGACATCTCCACACGCGCCAGGCGCACCGTGGCCGGCCCGTCAGCCCTGCTCCAGCAGCCGCATCATGTCGGCGGCGTTGCGCTGCGCGTTGTCACCGGCGCAGTTGTTGAACAACACGTGCGTCTGGTCGGCCTCGCCAGCCAGCTGGCGGAGCCGGGGCGCCCAGTCGGCGAGCTCGGTGTCGGAGTACAGGTACCCGAACTTCTCCTGGATGTCGTGGCTGGTCCACTTGTCGCTGTGGCCGTGGAAGCGCACCACCGCCAGATCGGAGGTGGCCGCCACCACTGGCGGCACGGACGACTTGTACCCCTGCGGCATGTCGACCGCGACGAACGGCAGATCGTGTTCGCGCAGGAAGCCGAGGGTCTCCGCGGCGTTGTCGCCGTCGAACCAGGAGCGGTGCCGGAACTCCACCGCCACCCGCATCGGCTTGCACCGCGCGGCGACCTCGAGGATGTACTGCTTGTTGGACTTGCGGATGGTGAACCAGGGCGGGAACTGGAACAGGATGACCCCGAGCTTGCCGGCGTCGGCCAGCGGGTCGAGCGCCGACAGGAACCGGCTCCAGAGATCTTCGTACACCTGCGGCGCCAGGTCGTTCGGGTAGATGTTCTTCTTCTCGGTGTCCGGGCGCAGGTCGACCGGGAGCGCGGTCGGCTTCGACGGGTGACCGGTCAGCAAGCTGAAGGCCTTGACGTTGAAGGTGAAGTCGGCCGGCGTGCGCTGGGCCCACAGCCTCGCGGTCTGCTCGGCCGGCGGCGCGTAGTAGGTCGCGTCCACCTCGACCAGCGGAAACTGCCGGGCGTAGTACGCCAGCCGCTTCTCGGCGGTGTTCGCCGTGCCCGGATACCAGCCGGAGGCCAGCAGGGTCTTGTCGGTCCACGACGCGGTGCCCACCCTGATCTCACCCACGTGCTCCAGTCCACCTCGCGGCGGGTACGCCGGCAACTCGCGCCGTCGATATGAGCGGCCGGTAACATTGTTGCTTTGCGGAATGTTGCTTAAGCAAGTACAGTGAGGCGTGGCTGCCGGGACGACCGGCGCCGGCCGAGCCTTCAGGAGGGCCTCATGCCTGCTGTCACCGTCGACGACCTCCTCGTCCTGCCCCGGGTCCCCGCTGCCGACCCGGCCACCACGCGCCCGCGCCCCGTCGAGTCCGTGACGACCGCGCCGCGTGGCTTCGAGGGCGAAGGCTTCCCCGTACGACGCGCGTTCGCCGGCGTCGACCTGCGGAAACTCGACCCGTTCATCCACATGGACCAGATGGGCGAGGTCGAATACGCTCCGGGTGAGCCGAAGGGAACCCCCTGGCACCCGCACCGCGGCTTCGAGACCGTCACCTACATGATCGACGGCGAGATGGCGCACTCCGACTCCAACGGCGGCGGTGGCCTGATCACCAACGGGGACACCCAGTGGATGACGGCCGGTGCCGGGATCCTCCACATCGAGACCCCGCCCGAGCACCTCGTGATGAGCGGCGGCCTGTTCCACGGCTTCCAGCTGTGGGTCAACCTGCCCAAGGCGCTGAAGTTCGCGCCCCCGCGCTACCAGGACATCCGCGCCACGAGCGTCGCCCTGCTCTCGTCGCCCGACGGCGGGGCCCTGATCCGGGTCATCGCCGGCGAGGTCGCCGGCCACGCCGGCCCGGGCGCGACCCACACCCCGATCACGCTGGTGCACGCGACCGTCAGCCCGGGCGCAACGCTGACGCTGCCCTGGCGCACCGACTTCAACGCCCTCGCGTACGTGCTGGCCGGCCGGGGTACCGTCGGCGCGGAGCGGCGGCCGATCGAGGCCGGGCAGCTCGCCGTCTTCGGCGCCGGCGACACCGTCAGCGTGGGCGCCGGGTCGAGCCAGGACAGCCGCAGTCCCCAGCTCGACGTTTTGTTCCTGGGCGGCCTGCCGATCCGCGAGCCGGTCGTCGCGTACGGCCCGTTCGTGATGAACACCAAGGCCGAGCTCGTCCAGGCCTTCGAGGACTACCAGAAGGGTCGGCTGGGCAGCATCCCCGCCGCCCACGCCGACGTCCGCGGCGAGGCCGACTGACGTCCGAGCCCTCGGCTCCCGCCGGCCGGGCGGGGATTGCGGTGCCCCATACCATCGCAATCCCCACCCGGCCGGCGGGAGCGGTCTCAGTCAGACGGTGCGAATATCAGTCAGTTCGTGAACGCAGCCTCGTAACGGCGATGCGCGGGCCGATGCCGGCATGGGCGTCGGCCCGCAGGCCGGTGGCGACCTCCGATGAGCGCGTGCGACCAGCCGCTTCGGCTACTGCGAGACTACGAACGTCCCGCGCCCCTTCACGACCCTGACCAGGCCCTCTTCCTTCAGCATCTCAACCGCGTGGAGCACCGTTCCGCGCGCCAGTCCGTACTCCTGCTGAAGCTGGGCGACAGACGGAATCGGCCGGTTGGGCTGAAGCTCCCCACTCTCGATCCGCCCGCGGAGGATAGCGGCGAGTTGCTGGTAGAGGGGATCCGGTCCCTCTAGATCGATCATGCAGGGACCGTAAACGGCCCAGGACTGCACGGTTCTTTCCGGGACTACCATGGACCACCCTAGACTACCCTGCACTACCGGCGTACCGTCATCAACCAGTCACCAACGGCGAGAGCCGGCCGGCGATGGCACGCCAACCGGCTCTCTTGATCGGGACGGAGCCCCGACCCATGACCAGCATGAAGGCGCGTCACTTCGCACCCGTCACGCCGCTGGAGACGGAGCCCCTCGGCGCGTACACCGACCCCGAGAAGCGGGAGGAAGCCCTGCGCGATGCCCTGCGGGGTGTGGAACTGGGCCGGTACGACGAGCGAATGATCGACTGGACGGTCAAGCGGTTCGACAACTCGGCGCTCCGTGTGTTCGTTAGCTGGCTGGAGCGCGTCCGGACGGCCGGGGTGGTCAGTGTGCTGAACGTCGACCGGGCACGGCAGGGCAACATCGGGAGGTTCGACCGGTGACTGCTCACCAGCCGCTACGGCCGAACTGGTCCTGCGTCGGGTGCGGGTACCCCTGGCCGTGCCCGAGCCGCCGGCGTCAACTGCTCGGCCAGTACGCCGACGCTCCGGCGTCGCTGGCCCTGATGCTCGGGTCGGCCATGATCGAGGCCGCCGCCGACCTCCGGGAAGCGCCGGCCGGCGATCTGCACGAACGCTTCGTGGGGTGGTTGTCACCGGCGGCATGATGACCTTGATCGGGGACGTGGATGCCGCCCCCAGCCCGCTTGGCTGGAGGCCGTCCTAGAGCTCTTGGACAGGACGTGACAGCAGGCAGAACTCGTTGCCTTCCGGATCGGCAAGCACGACCCAGCTCACGTCGGAGGGCTGTCCCACGTCGACGCGCCGTGCCCCGAGGGTGAGCAACCGGTCAAGCTCCTCCGCGGTGGACACGCCGTCGGCACGCAGGTCGAAATGCAACCTGTTCTTAATGACCTTTCCCGCTGGCACCGCCACCACGTCGATCATCGGCCAGGAACGGTCGGAGGCGGCGATGGTGATCACCTCAGCATCCTCGTCGACAACCTGCCAGCCGAGAACCGAGCACCAGAAGTCGGCGATCAGTTGTGGTCGGACGGCGTCGATGGCGATGACGGCAAGACGGCTCGGCATGCCGTCATTTTCACCCACCCGCGGCGATGCACCAGCCCTCTAGTCCGGTAGCCGGCGGGTGGGAGCAACGGCACAACGTCATCGCGCCGGCGCTGGGCCGGCCCAACGTCGGGGCCGCTGATGGTTGGTGCCGCGCCACCTAAACGGCAGGATAAGAAAGCCGCAAGAATCCTTAAGGCTGGCTTACGGCCATGGCCGATGCGCTGCGCCGACTGGTACCACATACCTGATGGACGCCGCAACGACGACCTACGGGACTCGGCCGTCAGCTTCGGGTCCGGCCGAAACGGCCACGCCGGGACCGACGGCGGGGACCGGCTGGTCGGCCCGGCCGCCGGCCGCGTTCGTCCGGCCGCCCCGCCCCCGCGAGGACACCAGGCCCGGTCGATGGGTGGTACGCCTGGTGTTCTGGGCGGGCCTCGTCGCGGTGATCGCACCCTGGTGGCTGGACACGCCGTCCGGCTCCCTGGCCGGGACCGGAGCGGTCCTCACCGCGGCCGGCCGGATCACCGGGCTGCTCAGCGCGTACCTGCTGCTCGTCCAGGTGCTGCTGATGAGCCGGTCCGGCTGGCTGGAGCGCTGGGTCGGCGCCCGCAGCCTCGTCAGCTGGCATCGGGAACTGGGCGGATTCCTCGTCGTCGCGATCGCCGCCCACATCGCGTTCATCGTCGTCGGGTACGCGGCGACCGACCACTCGTCGGTGACCAAGGAGACGTGGACGATCGTCACCGGATACGAGGACATGGTCACCGCCGTCGTGGCCGCCGCCCTGCTCGCCGGGATCGCCCTTCTCAGCATCCGGGCGCTGCGCCGGGCGCTGCGCTACGAGCTCTGGTACTACCTGCACGTCACCTCGTACCTGGTGCTGTTTCTCGCCTACGGCCACGAGTTCGCCAACGGGCAGGAGATGGTCGGCGGCAAGCTGGGACGGCACCTCTGGATCGCCCTGTACGTGCTGGTCGGCGCCGAGGTGCTGTGGGGCCGGCTGCTCGGCCCCCTACTGCTCAACCGGCGCCACCGGCTGCGGGTGGTACGGGTGATCGACGAGGCGCCGGACATGGTGTCGGTGTACATGATCGGCCGGGATCTCAGCCGGCTCGACGTCAAGGCCGGGCAGTTCTTCCGGTGGCGTTTCCTTGCCCGCGGGTACTGGTGGCAGGCCCACCCGTTCTCGCTGTCGGCCGCGCCGAACGGGCAGTGGCTGCGGGTCACGGTCAAGACCGTCGGCGACCACACCACCGCGCTGCGCCGGCTGCGACCGGGCACGCGGGTCTACGTCGAAGGCCCGTCCGGCGACTTCACCGCCGACCGGCGGACCGCGGCCGGCGCCCTGCTCATCGCCGGCGGCAGCGGTATCGCCCCGATCCGCGCCCTGCTGGAGGAACTGCCGGCCGGCACGGTGGTGATCTACCGTGCCAGCACCGACCAGGACCTGCTGTTCCGCCGGGAGCTGGAGCAGCTGGCCGAGGCGCGCGGCGCGACGCTGTGGTACCTGGTGGGCTCCCGCGACGATCCCCGGACCCGCCACTTCCTGTCCCCCCGCGGCGTCCGTGAGCTGGTGCCGGACGTGACGGCCCGGGACGTGTACCTGTGCGGACCGTCGGGCCTGATCGAGCAGTCGCAGCGCACCCTGCGCCGGCTCAACGTCCCGCGCCGCCAGATCCACCTCGACCCGTTCGAGTTCTGACCCCTCGCCGTCGACCAGGAGGCCCACCGTGCGCCGCGTGATCGCCGCACTCTTCGGCACCGCTGCCGGCACGACGCTGCTCATCGGGCTGAAGACCGGCGCGCCCGTCGGGAAGCCGACGCCGGTGTCCGCGGCGCCGGTCCAGCCGACCTCTCCCCCGCCCGGCGCGCCGCCGGCCGGATCAGCGCCGTCGGCGCCGGCCGCTCCCCCGGCGGCGTCGCGGACTCCGGGCGCTCCGGCGCCGACCCTGTCGGCCTCCCGTGCCGCCGCGCCGGCGCCCCGCCCGACCACCTCGCCGAAGCCTCCCACCGGCGCCACCGGGACCTTCACCGGCTCGGTCGCGCAGACCCCGTACGGCCCGGTACAGGTGCGCATCGTCATGTCCGGCGGGCGGATGACCGACGTCACCGCGGTCCAGTTGCCCAACAGCTAGTCCCGGTCGGTCCAGCTCAGTGGCCGCGCGGCACCCGTCCTGCGACAGGAGGCGCTCAGTGCGCAGAACGCAGCGATCAACACCGTGTCCGGCGCGACCTACACCAGTCAGGGGTACCGCAGCTCGCTGCAGGCAGCCCTCGATGCGGCGAAACGTGCTTGACCGGTTGCACGGGTTACACCAGGTCGAACAGGTCATGGGCATTCCGGTGAGCGTGCAGCTCGCCGACGACCTGCCGTACGCGACGCTCGCCGCGCACGCCGACGGCGCGTTCGCCTGGCTGCGCCTGGTCGACGAGCTGTTCAGCACGTACAAGCCGGGCAGCGAGGTGAGCCGGCTGCGCCGTGGTGACCTGCGGCTGGACGACTGCTCGCCGCACGTGCGCGATGTCGTGGAGCGGTGCGCGGAGCTCTGGCGCGACACCGACGGGTACTTCGACGTGTACGCCGCCGGGGGCCTCGACCCATCCGGGTACGTCAAGGGCTGGGCGGTGCAGGTCGCCTCGGACGCGCTGGTCGAGGCGGGCGCCGTCAACCACTGCATCAATGCCGGCGGCGACGTCCGGGTACGCGGCTGCCCGGCCGACGCGACGGCCTGGCGCATCGGGGTGCGCCACCCGTGGGAACCGCTCGCGGTCTGTTTCGTGCTCACGGGTACCGATCTGGCGGTGGCCACCTCGGGGACGTACGAGCGGGGCGCGCACGTCATCGACCCGCACCGCGGGGTGCCGGCGCAGCACCTGCGCTCGGTGACGGTGGTCGGCCCCGATCTCGGGCTCGCCGACGCGTACGCCACCGCGGCGGTGGCCATGGGTGAGGCGGCGCTGGAGTGGCTCGCGGGGCTGGACGGGTACGAGTCGGCGGTCGTCACCGAGGACCGGCGGTGCTTCCGGTCGGCGGGGCTGCCCGCGCTGTAGGCCCGACGGTCGCGTCAGCCGTCGCCGTGGTCGTCGGCCCGCCGGGTCACGGTGGCCTGCGGCCCGTCGTCGCCGCAGCGCACCGACAGCACCACCTTGTCGGTGTGGGACTCGAACCGCACGCGCGCCACCGCTGCGGGTCCCCGGGCCACGTCGTCGGTCCGGTAGCCCTGCTCCGGGCTCCACGACAGGAGGTACGCCCGCCCGCCAGCGCACCGGGCGACGGCGCTGCCGCCGGGCGAGGAGACGAGCCGGTCGACGTCGGTGGTTCCGCGCGTCGGCTGCGCGGCGGCGGTGGCGGGAGCGCCGGCGCCCGACGGGGCGGAGGTGGCGGGCGCCGGGACGAGCCGCGCGGACCCCGACGGCGCCGACACCGGGGGCGCCGAGGCGGCGGGTGCGGCGGAGGCCTCCCGGGCCACTGTGTCCGGGCTGAGCGGCTGGGCCGTCCGGGAGGTCAGGTCGTCACCGATCATCGACAGCGCGAGCACGCCGACCGCGACGGCCGCCACGGCCCCCACGATCCAGGCGAGCGCGCTCGCCACGAGGCGCCGAACACGTCCAGTCACGGCCACGATGATTGTCCGTCCCCGGATAACGGCACGTTAAGGCCCGTACAAAATGGCCGTTCGCCCGGCCGGCAGCCGTCCCGGTAGGACGTACCGTGCCCGCGTGGCCCAGATCCTGCTGGTCGAGGACGACGCGGAGATCCGCCGTGCGCTGATCCGCGCGCTGACCGACCGCGGACACGTCGTGTCGAGCGCCGCGACGGCGATGGCGGGGCTCCAGTCGGCGCTCGACGGCCCGGTCGACATCGTCGTCCTCGATCTCGGCCTGCCCGACGTCGACGGGCGCGAGGCGCTTCGCATGCTGCGTTCGGTGAGCCAGGTGCCGGTCATCGTGGCGACGGCCCGCGACGACGAGCGGATGATGGTGGACGTGCTGGACCGCGGCGCCGACGACTACCTCGTCAAGCCGTTCGGACCGGCCCAGCTCGACGCCCGCATCCGCGCCGTGCTGCGCCGCGCGGGCGGCGAGGGCGCCGAGCCGGCGGCGCAGGTGCTCGTCGTCGGCGACCTCCGGGTGGACCCGGCGAGCCGGGAAGCCACCCTGTCCGGCGTCCCGCTCGAGCTCACACCCCGCGAGTTCGACCTCCTCTGCTACCTGTCCGCCCGGCCGGGCGCCGTGGTGTCCAAGCGGGAACTGCTGGCCCAGGTGTGGCGCCTGCCGTTCGGTGGCGCCGACAAGACCGTCGACGTCCACCTGTCGTGGCTTCGCCGCAAGCTCGGGGAGACCGCCATCGAGCCGCGCTATCTGCACACGATCCGCGGTGTCGGGGTCAAGCTCGTCGCGCCGGCTCCCCCGGCATGAGAGCCCGGCTCATCCTGCTCGTGACCGCCACCACCTCGATGGTGCTGGTCGCGTTCCTCGTGCCGCTCGCGCTGCTGGTCCGCGCCACCGCCGCCGACCGGGCCGTCAGCGACGCGTTCGTCCACATGCAGGCGCTCGCCCCGCTGGTGTCCACCGTCGACACGCAGACCCTGGAGCTGACGGTCGCCCGGGCCAACGCGACCAACCGCCACCGGGTCACCGTGTTCCTGCCCGACGGCAGGGTCGTGGGCGCGTCCGCGCCCCGCTCGGCCGCGGTCACCCTGGCCGCGACGGGGCGCAGCTTCAACGCCGGGGCGCCGGGCGGCCGCGAGGTGCTCGTCGCGGTCGGCGGACTCAGCCAGGGCACCGCCGTGATCCGCGCGTTCGTGCCCGACTCGGAACTGCGGCGCGGGGTGGCGCGGGCCTGGCTGGTCCTGGGGCTGCTCGGGCTCGGGCTGCTGATCGTGAGCATCCTGGTCACCCATCAGCTCGCGCGCAATCTCACCCGGCCGCTGACCGCCGCCGCCCAGGCGTCGCACCGGCTCGCCCGCGGCGATCTGTCCGCGCGGGCCGACGTGTCGGGGCCGCCGGAGGTACGCCAGGTCAGCGCCGGCCTCAACCTGCTCGCCGGCCGCATCGGCGAGCTCCTGGCGGGCGAGCGCGAGGCGGTCGCCGACCTGTCGCACCGGCTTCGGACGCCACTGACCGCCCTGCGCGTCGACGTCGAGTCCCTGCGGGATCCCGACGAGCGGGCGCGGATCGGCGCCGATCTCGACGCCGTCGAGCGGATGGTCGACGCGATCATCCGGGAGGCCCGCCGACCGGTACGCCACGACGTTGTCGCGACGTGCGTCGCCAACGAGGTGGTCGCCGAGCGGGTGGAGTTCTGGTCGGCCCTCGCCGCCGACGAGGGCCGCCGCGTCGACGTGTCGCTCCCGGCCGAGCCGGTGCCGGTACGGGTGGCCGCCGACGACCTCGCGGCGTGCCTGGACGCGCTGCTGGGCAACGTGTTCGCCCACACCCCGGAAGGCTGCGGGCTGTCGGTACGGCTGACCCGCCGGCCCGCGGGCGGCGGTGTGCTCGTCGTCTGCGACGACGGCCCCGGCCTGCCCGGCCCGGCGGCGCTGCGCCGGGGGCACAGCGGCAACGGATCCACCGGGCTCGGGCTGGACATCGCGCGCCGGGTGGCCGCCAACTCCGGCGGCGCGCTCACGCTGGGCCGGTCGCCGAGCGGGGGCGCCGCCGTCACGGTCGAGTTCGGACCGCCGCCACCCGGCTACTGACCCGATCGTGGGGAGTCCGACACACACGCGGTGTCGAACTCCCCACGCTTCAGGGGACCAGTGCCGGGGCGTCCTTGCTCTCGGCCAGCATCCCGACGCCGTCGCTCCCGTCCGGCTCGTCGGGCCCCTCGGGCCCGTCCGGACCGCCCGGCCCGTCGTCCCCGGTGGACTCCGCCGGACGCCGCCGGCGCGCGTACCACACGGCCAAGACGATCAGCCCCGCGACCGCCGCGACGCCGGCGAGGACCGTCGCCGCCGGCTTGACGGGCGCCGAGGACACGACCGCCTTCGAACCGGTACCCGCGCCCGCCACGCCCCAGTCGTGGACGTCGGTGACCGGGGCCAGCCCGTTGCGCAGCACCGTCACCGTAACCTTCCACCCACCCGGCGAGCGGATGTCGTCGGTGGTCACGGTCCACGACCCGTCCGCGGCCCGGGTGACCGGGTGGACCGTCTGGACGCCGTCGGGCGACCGCAGGAACACCGAGACGCCGCTGATCGGCGCGAGCGCCGGCCGGCGGGTGTCCGCGACCGTGATCCTGATGACGTTGCGTCCGGGCAGGTTCGGGCGGACCTCGACGGTGTCGACCAGGTCGGCCGACTGGCCGCTCACCTGCGGCGCGATCTTCACCGCGGCGGTCGACTCGAAGCGTGGGCCGCGGGCCGGTCCGGCCGACGCGAGCCCGCCTGCCAGCCCGAGCGCGACGACCAGCGCGGTCGCCTCGGTGAGCAGACCGCGTACCGGCACGGCGCCGCCGTCACCGCGCAGCCGGCGCGCCGTACGCAGACCCAGCAGCCCGGCCACCGCCAGCGCGACGGTTTTGGCGATCAGCATCCACCCGTACGGCGTGGTGAGCAGCGCGTCCACCGTCGCCACCTGGGTGCCGGTCAGCAGCAGCCCGGTGATGGTCAGCGACACCACCGCGCCGACGGCGAGCGCCGCGAACGCCCGCAGCAGCGCCGCGACCTGCGCTGACCGCGAGTCACCGGATCTGAGCACCGGCACCAGCGCGAGCGCCGCCGCGACAACGCTGCCCGCCCACGCTCCGGCGGCGAGCACGTGCACCGCCGTCGCGGCGAGCATCACCCCGGTGGTCCGGTGGCCCAGCATCGCGGTGCCGACGGCCGCGGCCAGCGCCCCCGCTCCCCCGACCACCAGCATCCCGGTCGACCCGGCCGCTTCGGGCTCCGCGGACCGCAGCGCGGCACGGGCCCGCAGCACCACCGCCGTCAACGCGAGCAGGCCGACCTCACGAGCGAGCCACCGGCCGCTGAACGCCTCGCGCAGCAGCAGGCTGCCGGCGCCGCCGGTGCCGGCGTACACCTGGGCCACCAACTGGACCGGTGTGCTGACCAGGGCCAGCGCACCGCCGCTCGCCGCCACGTCGAGCAGCCGCCGGCGCACGTCGGGCAGGCGGCGGGCCAGCAGTAGCGCCAGGGCCGCCCCGCCGAACAGCACGGACAGGCCCAGCAGGCCGAGGTCGCGCAGGGTGGTCTCGAGCGGCGCGGGCCCGGCGGGCCGGGGTGCCCGCGCGGCCGCCGGCACCGACCGCTGCACGCCGATGACCAGGTTTCCGCTGGTGGTGTGCAGGTCGTCGCTGGACAGCGTGCTCCACAGGATGTGGTACACGTTGGCCGGCAGCTTCGGCAGGCCGACGACGACGTCCGCGGGCGTCTCGGTGCCGCTGGCCACGGCCGCGCCGTCGGTCGCCGCCTTGGCGAGCGTGATGGAGGTCGGCGTGTAGTGCCGGCCGTCGCCGTCGACGATGTCGACGCGGGTCGCCGACAGTTCGACGTGCTCGGTGAAGCTGAGCGTGAGCGACTCCGGCGCGCGGTCGAGCATCGCCCCGTCACCGGGTGTGCTGCGGGCCAGGTACGCGTGTGCGCTGGCCGCCGTGGGCGCCATCGTCAGTGGCAGAAGCGCACCGGCGATGACGGCCACGAGCCAGCCGTAGAGAAGCCGTCGCATGGTCACCGCACCGGCACGTGCGCCAGCTTGCCCGACCCGGTCGAAATCTCGATCTTGTCGCCACGCTTGATCGCGTTGTGGTTGTTCTCGTACAGGATGAAGTACGTCTGGCCCGGGCGCAGCTCATGGCCCTGCCGCATCAGCGCGGTCCGCCAGGCGGTCTTGCCGCTCTTCTCGTTCTTGAGCAACGGCGGGTGCTGGACGTCGCTCTGGAACGCCGACGCGCGCTGGTTGTCGAGCACGGTGTAGCGGATCTCGACGAGGCCGCCGTCGCCGACGAGGGCCGCCTGGGTGATGCGCACCCCCAGCTTGCTCTCGATCTTGCCGTCCTGCGGCACCGCGTAGTTGCTCTTGGCGTCGGCGCTGCCGGCGAAGCGCCACCCGACCGCGGCGATGAAGCCGAGGGCGAGCAACACGATCATGATCCGGCCAGCCTGTCGCCGGATCACCGTGGACCAGTGGGTCACGTGGGTCATCGGATCTCCTCTTCGGGTCGGCGTGGGGGCCGAGCGCCTCGGCCCCCACGCCGTCAGGTGGTACGGATCAGCGGTTGGAGGTGTAGTTGTCGACGGCGGCGGATCCGGTCGGCGCGTTGGACCCGCTGGTCGCGACCACGCCGAGGGCGTCGGACTCGACCCGGTAGGCCGACGTGTTCCCGGTGACCGTGCCGACGGTGGCGCCCTCGACCGCGAGGGTCGCCGTGCCGGAACTGGCCGACGTCCAGTTGACCTTGACCGTCACGGCCGTCCGCGGAATGGTCGACCACGCCGAGTACTTCCAGCCGGTGCTGGTCAGGACGCTCACGCGCAGCTGCGGGATGCCGGTCGCGGTCGACTGGTACTGGACGACCAGCACCCTGGCGCCGCTGGAGTTACGCGCCTGGAACACGTCCACCACCGTTCCCTTGGTGGTGTAGGTGCCCGCCGCGAACCCGAACTGGGCGTGCAGGCTGCGCTCCGCCGCCGGGGTGTTGTCCACGACGTACGTGGCGTTGCGCCCGGTGACCGTCAGCGCCGGCGAGCTGCCGAACGCGGTCGAGGGAGCCACCTGGACCGTGCCGACGCGCTGCGACCAGCCGTTGGCGTTGCCGGTGTCGAAGGTGTTGGAGAAGATCGCCAGCTTCGAGTTGACGGTCACCACGGTGGACACCGCCTTGCCCCACGTGCCGTTGGCGTCCTTGGCCCGGACGAAGATGACGTGGTCGCCGGTGGCCAGCTTGGACACCGTCCCCGACAGCGTCGCCGTGGTGGCGCCGGTCGATTTCACCGTCATCTTGTTCGCCCGGCCCAACCCGGGGTCGGTCTTCTCGAACCACTCCGCCGCGACGACCGCGCTGGCGCCGTCGGTGGCGTTCGCGGTCAACGCCGCGCTGGTGCCGGTGACGATGCCGGACAGCGCCGACACGGCCGGTCCGTTGCGGTCCAGGGTGAACGTGAGGGCCGTCAGCGGACCCCAGTTACCGGCCGCGTCCCGGGCGTGCACCTGGATCTGGTGCGTGCCGTCGGCCAGTTGCGTGAACTGGGTGAGCGGAATCAGCCCGTACGCGCCCTCGGTGGCCGAGTTGAACGAGCCGTCCAGCGGCTGGAACGCGTTCCCGGTGCCGTTGACCCCGGCCGTGTCGAGGAAGCCCTCGACCGCGGTGATGGAGCTGTTGACCCCGGCGGTTGGCGGGCTCACCGGGTCGGTGAACGTCGCGTCGATCCGCAGGTACCCCGCCTCAGACGGCGCACCGGTGGTGGTGGCCGTGACCAGGCCGGGCACGATCGCGCCCGACTTCAGGGTCGGCCCGGTGCGGTCGACGACCACGTCGACCTCGGCGTACGGACCCCACAGTCCCACGGAGTCCTGGGTGTGCACCGAGACCTTGTGCTTGCCCTCGCCGAGCCCGGCGACCACGGTGGCCGGAATGGTGCCGGTCTCCGCGGCAACCGTCGCCCCGCTCCGGTTGAGGTTCAGCTTCTGGCCGCTGCCGTCGGTCGGGCGCGCGACGGGATCGCTGGTGTTGGCGTCGATGAAGTACTCCGCCCCGGTGACCTGGCCGCCGACGGCGGAGTCGTCACCGCTCGCGCTGATGGCCAGATCGCTCAGGCCGGCCGTCGGGTTGGGGGTGACCGCCAGGCCGGTGGTCGCCGCGCCGGTGACCGCGAGGTTGATCGTCGTCGAGCTCACCACGCCCCACCTGTCGCCGGGCATGTCGTGGGCGCGAACCCACAGCGTGTGGGTGCCCTGCGTCAGCCCCTTCAGCTGGGTCGTGGGGATCGTGGCGGTCGCGCCGGTGACGGTCGCGCCACCGAACCCGGCGGGGTCGAACTGGATCGGGCTCGTTCCCACCGCGATGCTGAGGTCGTCGATGACGACCTCGGCCTTGTCGATGACGGCGCCGGCCTGCGCGTCGGTGAAGTCGGCGGTCACCGTGACCGGCGCGAGCACCGAGGCGGGGTTGGGCGATGCGACGACACGGCTCACGGCCGGGCCGGTGGGGTCGGGGGTGACCACCGTCGGGTTGGTCGCGAGGTAGGTCAGCATCCCGCCGAACGCCTGTAGCTGGCTCGTCCCGGCCCGGGCGCCGTTGTTGTTGAGCTGGCCGCCGGACTCGTACACCAGGAACTTGCGCCCGTCCTGGTCCTTCGGCATGTTGACCAGCGCGTCCACGGTCCGGCCCGGTGCCAGCGGCACGGTCACCGCCGCCTCCGGGAACGCGGTGGGCCGCGAGTCCTGGCCGACGATCGACTGGTCGAGGCCGAGCGTCGTCATGGGGTGTGCCAGCAGACCGGCGTTGACGTAGCGCAGCAGCACCGTGCGGCCGGCGTCGGTCGGGACCGGGTCGGTCTCCGGGAACGCCTTCCCGTTGATCAGCCGGTACTTCGGCAGGTATTTGCGCATGTCGAAGGTGAGCGGATCGGGGCTGCCGTTCAGCGCCGGGTCGATCTCGGTCAGCACCATCACCGCCTCGTCGTCGTAGGCGGTGCCGGCGCCGTACGCGACCGGCCGGCTACCGGCTGCGCCGGCCGCGGCCTTGACCACCAGGGCGCCGACGAGACCCATCGCGGCCTGGCGGCCACCGTCGCCGGTGTGCCCGGCCTCGTACAGGTAGGTGCCCGGGCGGCTGGCCTTGAAGTGGTAGGTCGCCGTGCCGCCCGGCGCCGCGCCCTTGGTGTCGGGGGCGAGCCCGGTCATCTCCGGGACCGCCAGCGACAGGTTCTGGCCGGACAGTTGGTTGTGGACGTTGACGGTGACGTCGTCGCCTTCGTTGACGACGAGCACCGGCCCGGGCGTGCTCACCGGCGCGGTCGGATCCGCCACGGTCGAGAAGCCCCAGACCTTCACCGAGGCGCTCGAAACGGTGGTGGTGCCCGCCCTGGCCCACAGGTCACAGACCGCGTTCACGCAGGCGTTCGACGTCAGTGGCCCGGCCGTGTTCGCCGCGGGGAGCTCCGGCCGTACCGCCGCGGGCGCGACGTCGGTCACCGGCGCCCCCGCGTGGATGACCAGATCCGGCGCGGCGGCCGCTGGGACAGCGGCCGGCACGGCCGCGGGTGGCGCCACCGCGGGGGCGGCCGCGTAGGCGACCGCCGCCGGCGTGGCGAGCGCGAGCGTCGCGACGGCCGTGCATGCCGTACCGCGCAACGCTGCTGGAACTAGTTTCATCGTCATGGTTCCCTTCGGCGTCACTGGGTCGGGCAGCCGTTGAGCGGATCGATGCGGATGAGCGTCATCATTCCGCCGAAGCTCGCGCCGAAGTTGGTCGACTGCTGCAGCGCGTGGCTGTGCGCCACGTGGTAGTACTCACCGCACTGGTTGTTCTGGACCACGCCCGCGGGTAGCTGGCTGTTGGTCTGACCCAGGTACGGGTCCTCGCTGAACCACGTCTCGGTGCCGGGACCGACGATCTGGTCCTGCAGCTGTGGCAGCTTGATGTCGCTCGGAATCGGGTTGGTCTTGGGGTCGTACTCCTGCTTCCAGGTCATCAGCGTGTCGATGGTCTGCCCGGGCGCCGGGTCGATGAGGAAGTTCGAGTACGACAGGTCCTCGCCGCCCGGCCCCTGCGCCGGGTGCCCGTCACGCGCGATGAGCTGCTCGTCGCTACCGTGCGGGTGGAACGGGTAGCTCGTCGTACCGGCGTTGAGGTACCGGATGAGCGCCGGCTTGGGGTTCTTGGCGGCGTCGTACGGCTGGATGTGGATCAGCGCGCCGTACGGCTGGCTCGGCAGCCACGCCGCGTGGTTGGGCGCGATGGTGTCCGGCATGCTGCGGCCGTTGATCATGAAGTACCGCGGCGTGTAGTTGTTCCAGTTGAAGGCCCGCTTACGCTCCACCGCCAGGTGGGCGTCCGGGTCGACCTCGCTCAGCAGGAACAGGTACTCGTGCTCCGGGCTGAACGCCGACGAGGAGTTGTTGTTGTCCCAGTCCGCGTGGCCCTTCGGCCGTACCACCAGCGCGCCGTACAGCCCCATCTGCTGCTGCTTCTGCACGTCCGTACCGGACTGGTACAGGTACGTGCCCGGGTTCCCGGCGGTGAAGGTGTAGGTCACCGTGCCGCTGTTCGCGCCGGCCGACGTGGTCATCGACGTGAGGGTGCCGTTGGCGTCGGTCTCCGGCTGGGCCGGCTTGCCGTTGGCGTACACGTTGTTCTGCCCGGGGAACATGATCGAGGTCGGCTCGGGCAGCGCGTTGCGCAGCGCCACCGTCACGTGCGCACCGGACTCGACGCACAGCGTCGGCCCGGGAAGCTGGAACGACCCGCCGGTGTCGCCGTAGCTCCACATGTAGATCGCGTTGCCGTCCGGAGTGGAGGCATAGCCGCCGCTCGCCGTGAGCGAGAAGCTGTTGCTCGACGAGGTCTCGCACTCCATGCCGTCGACCGGCCCGGCCGCCGAGCTCTGCGGCCCCGGCACGACCATCACCCCGACGGTCGCCGCGATGAGCGCGACCGGGGCCACGAGCCGCAGCCGCTTGCGGTTGAGAGATGGCATCGTCACAGTCCCCATCCGTTCGGAACGTCCTGCGGCTTCAGGGGGTAATCCGCCGGGTACACCCGGATCTCGGTCATCTGCCCGCCGCTGCCACGGCCGCTGTTGTTGTTGAGCGAGACGTAGTCACGGTCGTAGAGCAGGAAGCTGGTGTAGGGGGTCTGCTGGCTCTGCGCCGTGACGTCCGGTGCGGTGAAGATGACGTCGCGGCTCTCGCCCGGGCCGACCTCCACCGTGTTCGTGACCTGGTAGTTGCTGACGCTGCCCTGACGCAGCAGGCCGGCGTCCTTGGCGACCACCGTGAGGTCGATCCCGTCGACGGTGACCGCGTGGTTGCGGTAGCCCAGGTTGGCCAGCCGCAGCAGGACCGTCTCGCCGCTCTTGCAGACGACCAGCGACGAGATCGGCTGGTGCTGCAGCCACGGGTTGGCCGCCGGGACCATCGGGTCGCCGTTCGGCTCGAGGGTGTCCGGGTACGCGCGGCCGTTGAGCGCGTAGAACGACGGGTCGTAGTCGGTCCAGTCGCTGGTCTGGATGTGCGCGTCGCGGTAGTGCCCCTCGGCCCAGATCTCGGTCATCATGAACGCGAACTCGCGGTCATAGCCGGTCGACCCGTCACCGCAGTTGTAGGCGAACCTCGTGAAGGTCTTGCCGTTGAAGGCTATCGGGGTGCCGTTCTGCTTCGGACGCACGAACAGCATGCCGGTCATGCCCATCTGCACGTGCTCGACGTCCTCGTAGTGACAGTGGTACATGTACGTGCCCGGGTCGTGGGGCCGGTAGAAGTAGGTGAAGTCCCGCCCGATCGGCACCGACATGGACAGCTCCGGCACGCCGTCGAACAGCGGGATCGCGTTCTGGAAGCCGTGCCAGTGGATCGTGTGGCCGTCGGTGAGGTCGGGCCGCTGCGACAGCCCCAGGTTCGTCAGCGTGACCCTGACGTCGGTGTCCTGGTCGAAGTACAGCATCGGCGCGGAGATCTGCGCCTGGCCGCGCTGGGCGGTGATCTGGGCCGGTGTCATGCCGGTCACGTCCCGGAACCCGAAGATGTACAGGTTGGTGTTCGCCGGCGCGAGCGGGTCGGGCCAGAAGGTCGGGACCGGCGGCGCGGCCTTCGGCATCGACGCCCAGCCGTCGGTGCCCGCGAGGTGGACCGCGGTCCTGGCGGGTGGTGGCGCGGCGGCGGGCACCGCCAGTCCTCGGGGCCGCGCGGGCGAACCGACGGAGCTGCCGGCGGGCAGCATCGCCCAGCCGGCCGCACCGGCAAGGCCGGCCAGGATGGCCCGGCGGCTCAGACCGCGTGGGGTTGCACGGTCGGACAATGTGTCCTCCTTGTATCGGTCGCCGGGACCCGCGAACAAGATCGCCGGCGGGAAAAGCGAGGGGTACGGGTGGTGCTGCGGCGACGTCGCGGGCGGCGGCGGGACCTGAGGTCCGCGGCCGCCCGCGACGCGTCACCTATCTCTCGTCAGCCCCGATGTCGGGTTTCGTGGCGTTGCGGCCGTCACCGTCGATGTCGAAGCCGGGTGCGCTCACCTTCGTCGAGCCGACCGTGACCGAACCGGTGCCGATGTTGTTGGCCGGGCTGGTGGCCTGCAGGTGGTAGTCGCCCATCTGGGTGCCCGCCACCTGCTGGATCACGATCACGGCCTGCCGGAACGCCGGGTACGACCGGGAGGGGTCGACCGTGACGCTGGTGAGGAACTGCTTGACCACCTTCGGGTCGACCCCGACCTTGTTGCTCGGGTCCGACTTGGTGCCGGTGGTCGTCTGCAGCACCGAGTAGGTCGGCGCAAGCGGCCCGACGCCGTCGAAGGAGCCCATGTCCCAGTACCTGATCGGGTCCCCGGCCGGCGCGTCCTTGGCTCCGATGCCGCTGATGTAGAGCCCGTTCCAGCTACCCGCTCGGTTGTTCCAGAAGATGTTGTTGAACAACGTGGGGTTGCTGAAGTTGGGCGCGTTAGCCGGCAGGGTCGCCTGCAACTGGACGCTGTTCTCGGCGACGGACAGACCGGCCGGCGCCGGCTGGCCGTTGCTCGTGGTCGCGGTCGCGGTGGTGATGTTGTCCATCACCGTGTTGTTGATGATCTGGACGTTGGTGGCGTCGTCGAGGGCCAGCCCGCCACCCTCGTGGGTGGAGATGTTGCCCGCGATGATGTTGTTGGTGATCTTGATCGGGAAGTTGTTCACCTGCAGCAGCCGGATGCCGCCACCGTCGTCGTTGGACAGGTTCGCCTGGACGTAGTTGGCGTCGATCGTCACCGCCCCGGAGCCCGGCGAGAGCCGGTTCGGGTCCGGCGGCAGCTCACCGGCGATCATGATGCCGCCGGCCTCGTCGTAGGACTGGTTGAGGTACACCCGGTTGTTGGTGATCCTGCCGTCCGGCGACAGGCCGTAGTGCGAGATGGCACCGCCGTACTCGGCCGAGAAGTTGCCGCACAGGGAGTTGTGGTCGACCGAGTAGCCGTTGCTACCGGTGAAGAGCCCGATACCGCCGGCGAGGTTGGTGCCGCCGTTGTCGCGGATCTGGTTGCGCGAGATCTTCACGTGGTCGTTGCGGGCGTTGGTGTACGGGGTGCCGACACGGATCGCGCCGCCGTACGAGCCGCTGTTGCCGGCGATCACGTTGTCGGTGACCTGGGTGTAGCTGGCCGAGGCGTGCAGGTACACGCCACCGCCCTGCGTCACGACCGCCCCGTCGGCCCCGTACGGCGTCTTGATGCCGCCGGTGACCTCGTTGATGTTGTTCGGGAAGTCGGACTGGTTACCACCCGTGATCTTGAATCCGTTGATCGTCGGCGCGTTGGCCGCGGTGAACTGGCCGTTACGTGCGAGCACCGTCACCACCGCGCCGTCCGGCACCTCCGTCGGCCCGGCGTACTGCAGCGAGGCCACCAGGGACATCCACGCCGCGCCGTTGTCGTTGTCGATGGCGAAGTCGCGACCGTCCAGGATCGAGCCCGGCACCAGCGTGCTGCCGTACTGGCCACCGGGGCCGACACCCTGCAGGCGCACGGAGGAGTGGATGACCACGTTCTCCAGGTACGCGCCGAACGGGTTGTTGGCGTTCGCGTTGTTCGGCCACACCGCCACGACGACGGTGTCCCTACCGCCGTTCGAAGCCGCCGCCGCGTCGAGCGCCGACTGCACCGTGGTGTAGTTCTTCTCCTTCGGCCGCAGCGCCGTTGTCGGCGCGTTCACCTGCAGGAGCTTCGGGTCGGCCGTCGTGCCGGTGCCCTTGTCGAGGAACTGGAACGACAGGCCGTTCACCGTCTGCTTGCCGGCCGCCGTGGTGATCGACAGCGTCGCCACGGTCGGCTGCGCCGGTTTGGGCAGCGTCACGACGATCTGCCGGTCGGTCCAGCTCTTGATGGTGACCCCGGGAAGGTTCCCCTGTGGACCGGCCACCTTGACCGTGCCGCGGCTGAGACCGAAGCCGGTGCCCTTGATGGTGATGTCGCGGTTGGCGTCACTGGCCCACAGGTACGGCTTGGACACCGAGAACAGCTGCGGGACGTCACGCGCCAGGTCACAGTCGACCGGTCCGATCTGCGTGCTGCCCGGAGCCAGCGACGTCATCGCCACCTGGGTCGGCGCCGTGTCGGTCACGGTGAACAGACCCGGCCACGCCTGGAAGTTGGTGCCGATGGTGCGGTACCGCTGGTTGTAGTTCTTGTTCAGATGACCGGGTTGGCCCGGATCGTTACCGACGAACCGGTACATGTTCGGACACGGCCCTGCGGGCACCGGGCAGTTGTACGTGCTCGTCGAGGGCTCGATCGCCTCGTAGAAACCGTTGGGGTCGGTGTCCACGGTGTCCACGAGCCGGCCGCTGTAGTCGTAGATGCCCATCGGAACGTTCGGCAGCCCCTCGGCCTCGCCGTACTCGATGCTGCGCTTGTCGTGCGAGATGCCCAGGTCGTTGATGGTCAGGCCCCAGAAGTGCGTGGGCAGCGGGACCTCGGTGAACAGGTTGAAGTTGGGCGCGGCCGTCTGACCGGCCCGGACGGTCACCACCTTGGCGTCGCACAGCGGCTTCTTCTGGCCCTCGTACGGGCTGCCACCAGCGGCGAGGAACGCCGGGTCGGTGACGTGCACGGTGTGCTCGGCGCCGGCGCACTCGGAGGTGATGCCGGTGCCACCCGACGGGTTGGTCCCGGGGTCCGGGGTCGGCGCCGGCGGGTCCGGCTGGTCGGCGGCCTGGTCGGGCGTCGGCGGGAAGTTCTCCTGCGGCAGGTACCCGTCACCGTCGAAGACGTTGACGTCCTCCTCCTTGGTGACCTCGTACATCTTGCCGCCACCGACCGGGTTGTCCGGGATCTCGACCGAGACGATGTAGTCGTCCGGTACCAGCTGCTGCGTCTGCCCGTCGGGCAGCGGCGCGTACAGCGGCAGGTCGTGGTTGCCGGCCGGGCCCTTCGGGTCACCCGGGTTCTTCGGGTCGCCCGGCGGGTACAGGTTGAGCGTCGAGTCGGTGAACGCGTAGTTGCCGTTCACGGTCTGCCCGAAATTCTTCGGGTCGTTCTCGCTGGGCGCGAACTGCACGCCCATCATCGGCGCCTCGACGCAGGCCTGGTCGGCGGCGGTCCCGAACGCGGGCAGCGCCTGCTGGTCGGTCAGCGGGGCGCCGTTCCACATCCGGGCGGTGCAGCCGCGGCCGGCCTCCCACTTCTCGGCCGGGTACGCCTCGTTGAGCTCGAGCGCGGGGTCCCGCACCAGTTCGCCCGTGTTCGGGTCCTTCACCGGGTCGCCGTTGGCGTCCCGCTTCACCGCGTACAGGTGCACCTTCACGTCGGGGATACCCGGCTGGTACGCCTCGGTGACGGCGTTGGCGGCGTCGAGCTCGTTACGGGTGGTGTCGTAGGTGACGGTGCCGGCGATGCCGCCGTTCTCGTCGCCGGCGTAGGGCTTGACGCCCCAGTCGACCCGTCCACCCAGACCGATGATCGGCAGGAAGTTGAGGTCGACGGCGGCCCCCATCAGCGTCGTGGGGGTCGGCTCGTTGTCGGCCTGGTACGTGATGCCGGTCGTCTGGTAGCGGGTGTTGAACGCCTCCAGCACCAGCCACTTGCTCAGCGGATACGCCTCTTTGATGTCGTAGTACCCGTTGTTGTCGGTCGTGACCGAGTTGGTGTACTGGTCCATCAACGAGTTGTCGCGCTCCTTGACCGACAGCGGGAAGCGCGGCACGCCGACCTCGCCCGGGTCGCGCTTGCCGTTGCCGTTGGCGTCGATGAAGACGTAGCCGCGGACGTTGGTGAACCAGCCCACGAGCATCTTGGGGCCGACGTCGACCTTCTGCCCGTTGCGCACGGTCACGTTGAAGCTCCACAGGATCAGCTCCTGCGGCTGGTCCCAGATCGTCAACTGGTAGTCGCCGTCCGGCACGTTCTTGATGTCGAAGGTGCCGTCGGCGCCGCCCCGGCCCATGTAGATCATCTGGTCGCCGTTGCCGAGCGCGCTCAGCGCGATCCACGGTTCCTTGATGGGGCCGTCGATCTTGGCGCCGGCCATGCCGGTCTCGGGCACCGTCGCGCCGCCCTGGCCGCCGATGTACGGGCGACCGACGACGGCCGTACCGGTGATCTCACCCTTGATCCTGGAGTTGACCGGCAGGGTCTTGGGCTGGACGAAGCCGAAGTCCACGTAGGGCACCTTCTCGGCGCCCAGCGTCTGCTCGGTGTCGTAACCGGTGTCGCCCTCCTGGACCCAGATGTCCCAGTCGTAGCTGCCCTCGAGCGTCGTCGTCTGCGCCCACACCTGACCGGTCGGGGCCACCACCGAGGCGGCGTACCGGTCGGGTCCGAGGTTGGGGATGACGATGTCGCCGTTGGCGTCGCTGACGCACTTGCCGACCGAACTGGCGGCGATCACCGGCTTGCCGTCGGTGAAGACGATCGGGGACTTCGGGTCCTTCGGGTCCTTGTGGACGTACTCGGTGCACAGCGGGTTGCCGTAGTAGTCGACGCTGACCTGGCCGAGCACGTCGGTCAGGTAGCCGCGGAAGCCCGCCAGCCCCTTCTCCGCGCCCACCTCGTACGTGCCGTCGACCGGGTTGGTGTCGTTGAACACCCGCAGCCGGATGGTGCCCAGCGGCAGCGGGTACGGCTGCATGCCGACGGTGACCCGACTGGTCTGCCCGCTGGCGACCGTGAAGTGCGACCCGTCGATCTTGTACCCGTCGGCGGTCACCGAGATGAGGTACCGGCCGGCCGACAGGCCGTCCAGCTTGACCGTCTCGTTGAGCTTCTTCTCATCGCCCTGGGCCACGATCGGCACGGCCCCGGACGTGGCCCGTACGGACGGCCACTGGCACTTGTCCGCGAAGTTCGCGGGGCTGTTCACTCCGGCGCTGGACGGCAGACAGTTCTGCGCCGAGTCATGGGGGTTGCCCACGTCGTCAGAGGTGATCAACCACTTGTACGTGGCGACCTTGTCGCCTTTGTGAATTCCATCCTTCGGTCCGACGTCCCGCGCGCTTTCCACCCGCAGCGTGATGCTGCCCGGGCCGGTAGCCGCGGCGGTGGCCGCTTGGGGCAGCGCAGTCACCACGGCGAAGCCGGCCAGCGGTACCAGGCCGGATAGCGCAACGGTCAACCATCGCCGGGAGAGGCGACGCAACATCCGGTAAACCCCCTCGGGTCTCCACTAGCCGGCCCGGGTGGGCAGGCATCAGGAAGGCATCCTTTGGGTTGGCTGGGAGGTTGCTGAGATTCATGACGGACTTGTCATGCGGCTGTCATTGTCGATGTCATCCATCGGCTCATCCGCATGAGCTATGGTGTCGGGCCCCCGGGGGACCCGGCCCATCCGTTCGCGGGATGCGGGTCGGCTGACCGGTGATCGAAGACTCACCCTTGTCGTTGGATGTTTCGGGCAAACCACACCCTACGTACAGCGGCGGCCATCGACCCTGGCGGTCGATCCCACGCTCCGGATCCAATAGGGCATCGACACCGGTACGCGCCGGGCCTGTCATGTGCGGCCCGCGGAATCGCTTGGGGAGGCAGAGGCTTGAGCCGGGTGCTTGTCATCGAGGACGACGACCGGATCGCCCGGCTTGTCTCCCGCGCGCTCCAGGACGACGGGCACGGTGTGGAACGGGCCGCGCGCGGCGGAGACGGGCTCAACGAGGCCCTCGCCGGAGATTTCGACCTCGTCGTGCTCGACCTCATGCTCCCCGACATGGCGGGCACCCAGGTGCTCGAGCGCCTGGTCGAGGTTCGACCCGAGCAGCGGGTGCTCGTCCTGTCGGCGGTCCCCGAGATCGGCACCCGGGTCGCCGTGCTGGAATCGGGCGCGGCCGACTTCCTCGGCAAGCCGTTCGCCGTCGCCGAACTGCTCGCACGGGTACGGGCGCGGCTGCGGGTACCCGCACCGGGCGCGGCCACCCGGTGGCTGCGCGCCGGACCGGTCCTGCTCGACCTGAGACTGCGCCGGGCCGAAGTGGACGGCAGGCACGTCGAACTGACATTCCGCGAGTTCCTGCTCCTGCAGCACGTCATGCGGCGCGCCGGCCAGGCCTGCAGCCGCGGCGAGCTGCTCTCCGACGTGTGGGGCCTCACCTTCGACCCGGGAAGCAACGTCGTCGACGTCTGTGTGCGCCGGCTACGCCAGAAGCTGGACCGGCCGGACCGGATCGAGACCGTACGCAATGTGGGCTACCGCTTCACCGTCGACTAACCGGCTGCTGGTCGGCGGCTGGGTGGCCGCCGCGGCCGGGTGGTCGGCGCTCATGTACCTGCTGCCCGGGCAGGAGACGATCCCGTTCCACTTCATCTGGATCGGCCTGGCGCTCGTCTACGGCTTCACCCGCTGGAAGGCGAGCGGCATGATCACCGCGCTGGTCGCGGTCACGGCGGTCACCGGCTACATCCTGTGCCACCACGCGGCGGATCGCCAGATCGGCTGGGAGGAGACCGCCGAGGTGCCGCTGATGGCGAGCATCTTCGGGGTCATGGTGTGGCACGTCAACCGGCGCAACGTCGCCGTCGCCGAGGTGAAGCGGCTGGCGGAGGCGGAGCGGCGGCGCCTGGAGGTGCAGCAGCTGTTCGTCCGGCTCGCCTCGCACGAGCTGCGCACCCCGATCACCGTCGCCCGTGGCTACACCGAACTGGTGCGCGCCGCCCACAACGACGCGGACGTCCTCGAGGACACCGACGTGGTCCTCGACGAGCTGGACAAGCTGGCCCGGATCACGCAGCGACTGGTCACCCTCATGCAGATGGAGGAGCCCTATCCGCTGCGCGCGTGCGACCTGGACCTGGAGCTGCTCCGGATCGCCCGGCGCTGGGAGCCCACCGCGAACCGGATCTGGTACGTGCGCTCCGACATCGGCACCGGCGTGGTGAACTCCGAGCGGCTGGAGGCCGCCCTGGACTGCCTGGTCGAGAACGCGGTCAAGTTCACCGCACCCGGCGACCGGATCGAGCTGATCGGCCGCGCGGACGCGGCGGGATGGCAGATCCAGGTGATCGACACCGGCGCTGGCATGACACCCGAAACGGCGGCCGCGCTGGACACCTGGACTCCCCGGGGACGCACCGCCACCGGCACCGGACTGGGTCTGGCGATCGTCCGCTCGGTCGTACAGGCGCTCGGCGGCGAGGTCCGCGTCGACACCGAGCTCGGCCGGGGCACCACCGTCACGCTGTCGGTCCCGGCCGGCGGCAGCAGCCCGTCGGCGCCCGCCGGCCCGCCCGCCACGGCAAACCCGACCTCGTCGGCCACGGTCGTGGTGCAGTAGTAGGTCCCCGGGCCCGACGACCCGGAGCCACGAGCCGGCTCAGCTACCCGAGGCCGGTACCCGAGGACCGCCCCGCCGTGGCCATCTCCGCAGCGTCCGACCCGGCACCGGCGGCCGGGGCGCCCGCGCCGTGCGCCAGCCGGCGGCGGGTACGGACCAGCGCGATGATGAGCATGCCGACGACGACCACGGCGCCGACGAGCAGGGTCAGCAGCCAGGCCTGCACCGGCGACGACTTCCCGGTCGCGGTCGCGGTCTTGCCGATCCACTTCAGCGATCCGTTGATCTCGAACGGGGTCCCGTCCGCGATGGCGTGCACCGTCCAGTTGCCGACCAGGTGCGGGTGCGTGGGGTCGGCCGCGACCGCGGGTGGCCGCGTCGCGCCCATCCAGTGGATGCGGTGGTCGTGCCAACGGACCTTGCCGGTGGCGCCGATCCGCTTCCACGCCGGCGCGACACTGCTGTCGGGCTGGGCCTGCGCGGTCGGCACGCTCGCGGAGAACAGCGTCTGGTTGACGTACGTGGTCTGCGACAGCTCGTTCTCTTCCGCGCTGGTGGGCGTCAACCGCAGGTAAGGCTCGCCGCCGTAGCCGAGCACCACGACCGTGGCGGGGCCCGCGTTCGACAGCTCGATCCACTCCCCGCCCGGATCGACGCTCGCCGTCACCCCGGCGACCGCCGGCGTGACCCCGCCGGTGATCTCGGTCCGGTAGTAGGGTGCGTCCGGCTGTTGCTGAGCCGGAGCGTGGGCGCCAGCGGGTGCGGCGACGACCAGCATCGCGGCCAGCGCCGTCAGCACCCCCACGGTGTACCTCATCGCCCTGCTCATCCGGTCATTGTGGCTGGTACTGGCCCGAGGTGACCAGGAACATGACTGAAGTGTCATGACTGCACCCCTTGCACATACGGGCAGCCGAACCACCCGGATTCGGGCCAGATCCGCTGTGCTTGTCGGCGCGCCGTGGGTAGCGTCGCACAAAGAACGATCCACGGCGGCCGGGGAGCCTATGGCGGACCTTGCGAAGCGGCGCGATACCGAGGCCGGCATCCTGCACGAGGTGTGCGAGGCCGAGGGCTACATCGCCTCGATCTGCTTCAAGACCGGACCTCCCGCGCTCGTCGGCGTCGAACTCGAATGGACAGTCCATGACAGGCACGCGCCGGGCGCTCCGCTCGACCCGGCCCTGCTGCGCCGGGCGCTCGGCCCCCACGCGCCGCCCACCCTGGCCCCCGACGGTCCGCACCAGCCGCTGCCCGGTGGCGGGCTCGTCACGCTGGAGCCGGGTGGCCAGGTAGAGATCTCGTCGGCGCCCGCGGCCGCGCTCACCGCGCTGCGCCACGCCGTCGACGGCGACAGAGACCGGCTCGCCCGGCTCCTGGCAGCCGTTGACCTGCACCTTGGCGATTCCGGCATCGACCCGCACCGACGCCCGTGCCGCCTGATCGACACCCCCCGGTACGCGGCGATGCAGCGGGCCTTCGACGCCCACGGACCGCACGGCCACACCATGATGTGCAGTACGGCCGGCCTGCAGATCTGTGTGGACGCGGGCGAGCCGCACCGGATCGCCGACCGGTGGGCCGCCATCCACGCACTCGGCCCGGTCCTGCTCGCGACGTTCGCGACCGCCCGCCGGCACGCCGGCCGCGACAGCGGTTGGGCGTCGGCCCGGATGGCGGCCTGGCTGGGCATGGATCACCGCCGCACAGGCCCGGTCGGGACCGCGGGCGACCCGGGGCTCGCCTGGGCCCGGTACGCCCTCACCGCTCCCCTGCTGTGCGTGCGCCGCCCCGGCGGTTGCTGGGATGCTCCGCCGGGGGTCACCTTCGCCGACTGGATCGCGGGCGCGCTCACCCCGCCCCCGACCACCGACGATCTCGCCTACCACCTGAGCACCCTGTTTCCGCCGGTACGCCCGCGCGGATACCTGGAGCTGCGGTTCCTGGACGCCCAGCCCGGCGGCGAATGGTTCGCGCCGGTCGCGGTCGTGACCGCGCTGCTCGGCGACGACACCGATCTCGACGCCGCGCGGGCCGTCTGCGAGCCGATGGAGGGCCGCTGGCGGGACGCGGCCCGGCTGGGCCTGACCGACCCCGCACTCGCGCGCGCCGCGACGGGGCTGCTCGAGGTCGCGGCGCGGGCGCTCGGACGGACGGGGCTGCCGTCAGCCGAGCGGGACGCGGTGATCGGCGTGGTCGAACGACGTCTCAACGGAAAGGCGGGACCGTGATCGATCAGATGACCGGGCGGCTGCGCGCGCACCTCGCGGCCGAACTGGAGCGCACCCGGGCGCGTACCGCGCTGCTCACCGACGCCGTGGACGACGCCGACCTGGTGCGCCAGCACTCCCCGCTGATGTCGCCACTGGTGTGGGACCTCGCGCACGTCGGCAACCAGGAGGAGCTGTGGCTGGTACGCGACGTCGGCGGGCGCGAGCCGGTACGGCGCGACATCGACGAGCTGTACGACGCGTTCAAGCATCCCCGCCGCGACCGGCCGCAACTGCCGCTGCTGTCACCCGCGGAGGCGCGCGGGTACGTGCGGACGGTCCGCGACAAGGTGCTGGACCTGCTGGACGGGGTGCCGTTCTCCGGTCGCCGGCTGACCGCGGACGGCTTCGCGTTCGGCATGATCGTCCAGCACGAGCAGCAGCACGACGAGACGATGCTGGCGACACACCAGCTTCGACTCGGGCCGGCCGTCCTGCACGCGCTTCCCCCGCCGCGCGCCACCGTCGGCGTGTCCGGTGAGGTGCTGATCCCGGCCGGCCCGTTCACCATGGGCACGTCCACGGAGCCCTGGGCGCTGGACAACGAGCGGCCGGCGCACGCCGTCGACGTGCCGGCGTTCTTCATCGACGCCGGGTGCGTGACCAACGGCGAGTACGCGGCGTTCATCGCCGACGGCGGGTACGACCAGCCGCGGTGGTGGAGCGAAGCCGGCTGGCGGCACCGGGTCGAAGCCGGCCTGGTGGCGCCCATGCACTGGCGGCGCGACGGCGACGGGTGGGCCTACACCCGCTTCGGCCGTACCGAGCCGGTCGACCCGGGCGAGCCGGTCGTGCACGTGTGCTTCCACGAGGCGCAGGCGTACGCCGCGTGGGCCGGTAAGCGCCTGCCCACCGAGGCGGAGTGGGAGAAGGCCGCCCGGTACGACCCGGCGACCGGGCGAACACGACGCTACCCCTGGGGCGACGGGTCACCGCTGCCGCACCACGCCAACCTCGGCCAGCGCCACCTCGCACCGGCGCCCGCGGGCGCGTACCCTCTCGGCGCCTCGCCGGCCGGCGTGTACCAGCTCATCGGGGACGTGTGGGAGTGGACCGCGTCCGACTTCACCGGCTACCCCGGCTTCGCGGCGTTCCCGTACCGCGAGTACTCGCAGGTGTTCTTCGGGCCGCGCTACAAGGTGCTGCGCGGTGGCTCGTTCGGCACCGACGCGACGGCCTGTCGCGGCACCTTCCGCAACTGGGACTTCCCGATCCGCCGGCAGATCTTCGCCGGTTTCCGCTGCGCCCGCGACGCGACCCCCGCGGAGCCCGGCTGATGTGCCGTCACCTGGCCTACCTGGGGCCACCGGTCCCGCTGGCCCGGCTGCTGACCGAGCCGCCACACTCGCTGCTGCACCAGTCATGGGCGCCGGCCGACATGCGCGGCGGCGGCACGATCAACGCCGACGGGTACGGGGTCGGCTGGTACCCCGGCGACGGCCGGACCGCGCTGCGGTACCGGTGCGACCGTCCGATGTGGGCAGACGCCGGCCTGCCGGCGCTGGCCGCCGCGGTGATGTCGCGCGGCGTCCTGGCGGCGGTCCGCAGCGCGACGGTCGGGATGCCCATCGTGGAGACCGCGGTCGCGCCCTTCACCGACGGGCCCTGGCTGTTCAGCCACAACGGCGCGATCGCAGGCTGGCCGGACTCGGTGGCCAAGGTCGCGTCCCAGCTGCCCACCGTCGACCTGCTCACCCTCGATGCACCCACCGACGCCGCCCTGCTGTGGGCCCTGGTGCGCGCCCGGCTGCGGGCCGGCGCGACCCCGGCGCGCGCCGTCGCCGAAACCGTCACCGAGGTCGCCGACGCGGCGCCGGGTTCGCGGCTGAACCTGCTGCTCACCGACGGGACGCAGATCGTCGCCACCACCGCCGGCCACGCCCTGTCGGTGCGCCGCGCCGACGGGCTCGTACTGGTCAGCTCGGAACCGCTCGACGACGACCCGTCCTGGGAGCCGGTGCCACCGGGGCGTCTCGTCGTCGCCACCACCGCAACCGTCGACATCGCCGAATGGGGCAGCCCGTGAACGTACCCGACCTGGAGATCTACCTCACCGACCGGGACCTGGCGCGGTCCCTGCGATCCGACGTACGCGCCGGGCTCACCGCGACACCGAAGTGGCTGCCACCCAAGTGGTTCTACGACGCGCGTGGCAGCGCGCTGTTCGAGGAGATCACCCGGCTTCCGGAGTACTACCCCACCAGGGCCGAGCGGGCGATCCTGCGGGCACGCGCGCCGGAGATCGCCTTGCTCACCGAGGCGAAGACGCTGGTGGAGCTGGGCTCCGGGTCGTCGGAGAAGACCCGGCTGCTGCTCGACGCGCTCTGCCGCCACGGCACCCTGGGCGCGTTCATACCGCTGGACGTGTCCGTGACCGCGCTGGGCGAGGCGGTCTCGGCGCTGCGGTCGGAGTACCCGGGGCTGGCCGTGCACGGCATCGTCGACGACTTCACCCGGCATCTTCGACTGCCGCCCCACGGCGGCGCCCGGCTGGTCGCCTTCCTGGGCGGAACCCTCGGCAACCTGCTGCCGGACGAGCGCCACGACTTCCTCGCCGGCCTGCGCGCCGCCGTCGAGCCCGGTGAGTGGCTGCTGCTCGGCGCCGATCTGGTCAAGGACGAGCGCCTCCTGCTGCCCGCCTACGACGACGCGGCCGGTGTCACCGCCGAGTTCAATCGCAACGTGCTGCGCGTGATCAACCGGGAGCTGCACGCCGGCTTCGACGCGGAGGCCTTCGACCACGTGGCGCGGTGGGACGCCGCCAACGAATGGATCGAGATGCGGCTGCGGGCCCGCGACGCGATGCGGGTATCGATCAAGGACCTGGACCTCGTCGTCGAGTTCGCCGCCGGCGAGCAGGTGCGTACCGAGGTGTCCGCGAAGTTCCGCAGGCACGGGCTCGAACGGGAGCTCGACGCGGCCGGGTTCGCGCCGTACCGGTGGTGGACCGACCCCGACGGGCTGTTCGCCGTCTCGCTGTCACGCGCCCGCTGAGCCGTCGGCTCCGCACGCCCCGGTTAGCGACGACCGGCGGAGGGTAGCGCCGTACCCGCACGCTCGCAGCGCTGCCGAGCCGGCGGAGGGATCGTGGCATGGAACCGGTCAAGCGATGGTGGCGGTGGCTCGCAGCGGCCGCCGGCACGATCGTCACCAGCTGGCTGATGCCCGCGGCAGCCTGGGCGCAGGCCGGCCCGGGCACCCGCCTGGTCGGCGACGAACTGGCCCGGCGATCCCGCCAATCCCCGTCGGGGCTGCTGGCCGGCTGCTGCTGCCTCATGGTCGTCCTCGTCATCGTGCTCATCGTCATGCAGTTCCGGCGGCTCAGGCGCAGACGGAACACCGACACCACGTCGCAGGGCCCGCCGTAACAGCTCCGTCCCGCAGACTGCGGCCGGTCGTGGGGACGACCGCTGCTCGCCCACGCACGCCCACTACGACCTGGAGGTCAGATGAAAGGACGGCCGAAGCAGTGAAACGGTCATCGTTCACCGGAATCCTGTTTCGCGGTGGCGCGTTCCTCAGCGTCCTGCTGATGGCCATCGTCACCGGTGACGCCCGCGCCGGCTCCGCACACCCGAAGCCGCCACCGGGCGGTCCCTCACCGATCCAGCACATCATCTTCATCGTGCAGGAGAACCGCTCCTTCGACTCCTACTTCGGCGCCTTCCCCGGAGCGAACGGGGCCGCGACCGGCAGGACCTGCACGTCGGCGATGACGCCGTGCCCTACGGGCGCCCAGGGCACGGTGCCGCTTCACGACCTCGTCGACACGTCGACCCACATGCTGCCCAACTTCGCCCACTCCTGGAGTTCGGCGCACCGGGCCTACGACCTGGGCGCGATGGACAAGTTCAACCAGGCGAGCGGGTGTGGCGCTCCCGCATACGCCTGCTACGTCCGGGCGACGAAGAGCGACATCCCGAACTACTGGGCCCTGGCGCAGCGCTTCGTTCTGGGCGACAACGCGTACTCGTCGGTCATGGGGCCCAGCTTCCCCAACCACCTCTACACCGTTGCCGCGAGATCAGGCCCGGAGTTCGTCAGCACCAATCCCAGAGATAGCAGCGTGATCGACAATCCGGTCCTCAACGGGAGTGAGCCGCGTATCTGGGGGTGCGACGCGAATCCGAACGCCACCGTGCAGACCCTCACCGCCGCGTCGTCCCTGCCGCCCTCGTTCCCAGGACGGGCGATCAAGCCTCCGCCCTGCTGGAGCAACAGCCAGGTGGCCACGTTGGCGTCCGAGATGAATGCCCACGCCGGCAGCACCTGGAAGTACTACGTGCCCAACATGCGAGAGTCCAACGACTCGCTGGCCTCGTTCCGGGACGTGAACGTGGAGTCCACCACGGCCCACCCCAACGGGATCGACATGCACCCGACCGGCTTCACCGACGATGTCAGGAACAATCACCTGCCTCAGTTCTCCTGGCTGTCCGCGCCGCATGACCAGAACGAGCATCCCGGACAATCGACCTCGTGCCAGGGTGAGAACTGGGTGACCGAACGGATCAACGCGGTCATGAACAACCCGACGGTCTGGAACAGCAGCGTGATCGTCGTGACGTGGGACGACTACGGGGGCCTCTACGATCACGTCCCGCCGATGAAGCTGGACGGTGTCGGTCTCGGGTTCCGGGTGCCGTTCCTCATCATCTCGCCCTATGCCGAACACAAGGTCAGCCACCGGTTCTACGACTTCACCAGCGTCCTCAAGTACGCGGAAGCGCAGTTTCTGGGGCGGACGACACCCGGGCTGAGCGCACGGGAGTCACAGGTGCAGAGCATCGAAGGTGACCTGAACTTCGCAGCGACCCCGATCAAGCCGATGACCCTGCCGCTCCACACCTGTCACTGAGTGACGAACGGGCCGGCCCACCATCCGCGATCTTGGACACTTGCGCCAGTTATAGCCGGCCCAAGTGTCCAAGATCGCGAAAGCTGGGGTTTGTCGCCGCCGTGCGCCGAACGCAAGGCGAGGACGCGCGACAGACAGAAATCCGACAGTCTCTCCCGGTCCGGACCTGTCGACGCGGTGACACGGGCGGCGGCCGGCTCCGGGCCGGGACCGGAAAAACCCGTTGCCGGTACGGCCACCGCCAGCCTGTGGCGGCACCGACATTTCTGCCAACCTCCCCCATCGACGGACCTCTCACTCTCTGGTCCGGTGGGGAGGCAGGTATGCAGGGGAGTACCCGGATCGGCACCGCGCTCGGTGCCCTGACGGCGATGGTGGCGCTCGGTACGGCCGTGACCACTCCGGCGTACGCCGCGCCGCCGCCCGCCGCGCCGACCGGCGCAGCGGCCGCGCGAGTGGAGTGGAAGCCGTGCCCAGACGCGCCCAACGTCGACTGCGGCAGCGTCAGGGTGCCCATCGACTGGTCCAGGCCGGACGGCGCGACGATCGACCTCGCCCTGGCCAGGCAGAAGGCCACCGACCCGGCCGCCCGGATCGGCTCCATCCTGGTCGACCCGGGCGGCCCCGGCGGTTCCGGAGTCGACTGGGTCAAGGGCGGCCCGGTCCTCTCGGCCGAGATCCACAGGCGGTTCGACGTCGTCGGCTTCGACCCGCGCGGAGTGGGCGGCAGCCACCCGGTGTTGTGCGACTCGGACATCGAGGCGCAGACGGTGCCGGTGGTGCCGCGCGATGACGCCGAGTTCGCGCAGCTCATCGCCCACAACAAGGCCCTGGGTGACAGCTGCCGGAAGCTCACCGGGCCGCTGTTCGACTTCGTCGACACCGCGAGCGTCGCCCGCGACATGGACGCCATCCGCGCCGCGCTCGGCGAACGCCGGCTCAACTACTACGGCGTCTCGTACGGCACGCTGATGGGCCAGCAGTACGCCGAACTGTTCCCGCGGCACATCCGCACCATGGTCATCGACAGCGACATGGACCACAGCGCGTCGACCACCTGGCAGTTCCTGCGGACCGAGGCGACCGCCGCGCAGGAGAGCTTCGACCAGTTCGTGGCGTGGTGCGCCCGGGCCAGCACGTGCGCGCTGCACGGCCGGGACGTCCGCGCGGCCTTCGCGGACCTGTACGCACGGGCCGACCGGGGGACGCTCACCTTCCCCGGCACCGACCTCAAAGTCGACCCGTTCGAGCTGCTGCAGATCACCCACCAGCACTTCTACGAGCCAGGCTGGCAGTACCTGGCCGACTTCCTGCTCGAGCTCACCACCGGGCAGCGCGTACAGCCCAGCCGCAACGAGCGCGCCGCCCACGGCCAGCCGGTCCCCGACGCGTTCAGCGCGGTCTTCTGCCAGGACTGGCGGTTGCCGGTCCACAGCGTCGCCGAGCTTTCGGCGTACCGGAAGGCGCTTACCCTCGTGGCGCCGGACATGAAGCTGTCCCCGCTGGGGTGGCGGGCGGCCCTGTCGTGCCTCGGCTGGCCGGCCCGCGTCAGCAACCCGCAGCACCGTCTCACGGTGCACCACGCCCCGCCGATCCTGATGCTCAACAGCCGGTACGACCCGGCCACGCCGTACCAGTGGGCCACCGCCGCGGCCCACCAGACGGGTGCGGTGCTGCTCACGTACGACGGATGGGGGCACGGTGCCTACTTCAAGGGCAGCACCTGCGTCACCGACGCGACCGACGCCTACCTCGTCACGGGCCAGCCGCCCCGGCGCGGCACCCACTGCCCGGGCGTCGAGCCGTCCGTACCGCCGTCCGTCGCGGCGGCGCCGCTGACGACGCACGGCCCGCGGCTTCCGCAGCCCGCCTGGACGGCGCCGAGCCTGTCCTGAGCGGGACGCGGGGCGGGGGCCACCAGGATCGGCGCACGGTGGCTCTCGCCCCGCCCGCTGTCGTCGTCCGGCGGCCCGCCGGCCCGGTCGACCCTAGGCTGGAGCGCATGGTGACGACCGGGCGGCGGGCCGTGACGTGACGACCCCACCGACAGCCACCCTCGTTCCCTTCGTCGGTCGCGAATCGGAGGTGTTCCGGCTCGGCTCGGCCTGGGGCGCGAGCGCGCGCGGCCGGCCCGGACTGTTCGTGATCACCGGCGCGGCCGGCATCGGCAAGACCCGCGTCGCCGCCGAGGTGGCGCGGCTGGCCCGCGACACCGGCGGCGCCGTCCTCGCGGCGCGCTGCCACGAAGCGGAACGCTCGCTGGTGCTCCAGCCGGTGGTGGAGGCCGTCGGCCGGCACGCCGCGACGCTCCCGCCCGAGGTCCTGCGCCGGCTTGCCGGCCAGCGGGCCGCCGCGCTCGCGGCGCTCGTACCGGGGCTCGCCTCGGCGCTGGGCCCGCGGCTCACCACCGCCGCCAGTCGTGCCGTGCCCCGACACCTCGCCGAGGAGGCGGTCACCGCGTTCCTGCGCGCGCTCGCCGACCGGGAGCCCGTGCTGCTGCTGGTCGACGACCTGCACCACGCGGGCTCGGCGACCGTCGGGCTGCTGCGGGAGGTCGCCCGTGGCGCCGGTGGCCGCCTGCTCGTCGTCGCGACCGTACGCACGCCGACAGGCGATCCCGTGCTGGACGCGCTCTCCGACGTCGCCACCCGGCTGGATCTGGGTCCGCTGGCCCCGACGGCGGTAACCCGGATGGTGACCGCTGCCGGCTGGGCCGAGCGGGCCGACGACATCCGCGACCGTACCCGCGGCCACCCGCTGTTCGTCGTCGAGACGGTACGCGCCCTCGCCACCGGCGCGACCCGGGTTCCCGATTCGCTGGAGGCCGCCGTGCTGGACCGGCTGCGCCGGGTGGGCGAGGACACCGGGCAGATCCTGCGCGCGGCGGCGGTACTCGGCACGACCGTCGACCCCGCGACCCTGGCGAGGCTGGTGGACCTGCCGCTGCCGCAGACCGCCGGGCACTGCGAGGTCGCCCTGTCGGCGGGGCTGCTCGCAGCCGTGGACGACGGGTACGAGTTCACCCACGACCTGGCGCGCGAGCTTCTCTGCTCGACCACCCCGGCCGCCGTCCGGGCCGTGTACCACGCGCGCGCCGCCGATCTGCTCAGCCACCGCCCCGAGGCGATGGCGGCGCACGCCGCGGCCGTCGGCGACTGGTCGCGCGCGGCCAGAGGTTGGCTGCTCGCGGGCAGCGAGGCCGCCCGGCAGCTCGCCGCCGACGATGCCGAGGCGCTGCTGACGCGGGCCGCGGAGGCGGCGCGTCGGGCCGGTGACGTCGCGGCCGAGACGCTGGCCGCCGCGGGGCTGCGGGAGCTCGCGGCCGACGGCCCGGCCGAGGAGGTCCACCTCCCGCGCCAACGTTAGGTGGGCACTGCGGTCCCCACTGTTCGCGCCCGGAAACCCCGGACGGCTGTGGCCTGCGTCCCACCGCGATTTCACGCGGTTGTCGTGTCGCCCTCGCCGGCCGTGGGTAAACGCCGGTCGGGACGCACGCCGCCCGGTGCGGCGGCGCCCGCCAGCACGAGACACCGGCACGGCACCCCCCGGGAGGGCACCATGACCACGATGGACATCGACAACAGCACCCGGTCCGGCACGATCGGCACCGACCACGTCAGCCTGATCGCCGTCTGCCTGGTCGCGCTGTTGGGTCTCGTCGGCATCGTCACGATGACGGTCTGACGGCGCGTTCGGTGCCTCCGTACCGCCGTCAGCTCACGACGACGCGCCCGGCGCCCGCGGCGGGGCCGCGCAGTGCAGCCCGGTGAGGTTCCTGGTGGCCAACTGGAGATGCTGGTGCAGCATCGGAATCTGAGCCTTGGCGAACGCGCGCACCTGCGCGTTCGTGGTGTGCTGCGCCGCGATGGTGTACGCGGCCAGATCGGCCTCGTGGTCGGCCTGCATGGTCGGCGCGTACGAGCAGTCGAACGGCCCGCCCCGCAGGCTCGACCAGATGGCCGTCACCGCCTGCTGGTCGGGGCCCGGCGCGCTCGGCGCGGTGACCCCGAGCGTGCGGTCGAGCGCCTGCAACTGCTGCAGTTCCTTACCGTGGTCGCGGACCATCCGGTTGCCGAACACCCGGATCCGCGGGTCGGCGGCCCGGTCAGCGGCGAGCCGGCCGCCCGCGACCTCGAACGCGGCGCCGTGTCCGGCCGCCGTCAGGAAGTCCCGGTCCTGCGCACTGAGTCCGGTGGCCGACCCCGCGCCGTTGGGCGCCGGACTGGCCGCCGGCGCTGCCACGGCGGGAGCGGCTGAGGACACGCTCACGACGGCCACGACGGCCGCCACGACTGGTACCCGCATGACAACCTCCGGTGGGGTGCATGACGCTTACCGGACGTGTTGAGATACCCGCAAAACCGCCGTACCACTCTCAGCGGCGCGGACCGCTCTCAGCGGCGCGGACCGCGCGAACCGACCGCCCGGGCCTCCACCCGCCGCAACGCGTCCGTGTAGTCGACCAGCGGCCGCATCGCGACCGCCATCCGCAGATGTGGCAGCGCCTGGCCCGGCCGGCCGAGCCGTTCCAGGGTGCGCCCGAGGACGAAGTGCGCGTAGTGATCGGCCGGGTCCCGGTCGATCAGCCAGCGCAACTGCTCCTCAGCGCGCCGTAGCTGCGCCGAGTGGTAGTAGGCCCGCGCCAGCAGCAGCCGGACCGAACTGTTGTCCGGCTCGGCCGCCACGACCGGGGCGAGCGCCCGCACCGCGCCGAGCGGGTCGCCCGCATCGAAGGACCGGACGGCCCGCTCGTACTCCGCATAAAGATCCACCACGCCGATCCCCTCTCCGTGCGTGTCGGCGTCAACGCCCGCTCCATCGGTTCTGTTCCCCGTGTCGGGGCCGGGTACCGTGCGACGATGGTTGCGATCGTGACGGCGGCGGAGAGCGAAGCGGCGCAGCGGCGGGTGGCCGGCGCGCTCGCCGCGACCGGCCTCCGCGCGGGTGACCGGGTGGCCCTGCTGCTGGGGCCGTCGCCGGGGCTGATCGCGGTCGTCCTCGGCGCGCTCCGGCGCGGCGTCATCCCGGTCGTGCTCGATCCAGCGTTGCCGGCGGCCGAACGGGCGGCCCTGCTGGCCGACTGCCGCCCGGCCCTCACCGTCGAGGGTCCGGCCGGGCTCGACCGGCTGCTGGCCGGGCCGCCGGCCGACCTGGCCCCGGCGCCGCTGGGCCGGCCGATGCACTACACCTCGGGCACCACCGGCCGGCGCAAGGGCGTCTGGTCGGGAGTGCTCGACCCCGACGCCGCCCGGGCGCTGCTCGACGAGGAGGTCGAGCTGTGGGGGTTCGACGCCGACGACCGGCACCTCGTCTTCTCCCCGCTGCACCACTCGGCGCCGCTGCGATTCGCCATGTGCACCCTCCTGCGCGGCGGGACGGTGATCCTGCCGGGCCGGTTCGAGCCCACGGCCATGCTGGACGTGATCGCGCGGCACCGGCCGACCACCGCGTTCTGCGTACCCACCCAGCTGCGCCGGCTGTTCGCCGCGGCGGACGCCGGGCCGGGGCTGCCGCCGCTCACCAGCTTCCGGCTGCTGGCGCATGCCGGCGAGCCCTGCCCGTACCCGCTGAAGCGCCGTACCGTGGACGCGTTCCCGCCCGCCTCGGTGTTCGAGTTCTACGGCTCCACCGAGGGCCAGTTCACCACCTGCTCGGCCGCCGAATGGGCGGCCCGTCCCGGCAGCGTCGGGCGGGCCCGGCCGGGCCGGGTGCTACGGGTCGACGGCGACGGGGTCATCTGGTGCCGGGTGCCGGCGTACGCCCGGTTCAGCTACTGGGACGACCCGGCCAAGACGGCCACCGCGTGGCGCGGCGACGAGTTCACCGTCGGCGACGTCGGGCGGCTGGACCCCGACGGGTACCTGTACCTCGACGGCCGCCGCGACGACCTGGTCATCACCGGCGGGGTCAACGTGTACCCGCGCGAGGTGGAGCTCGTGCTCGTCGAGTGCCCGGGGGTCGAGGAGGTCGCCGTGTTCGGCGTCCCGGACGAGCGGTGGGGCCAGCGGCTGGCCGCCGCCGTGGTGGGTTCGGCGACCGTCGAGTCCCTGGACCGGTACGCCCGGGAGCGGCTCACCGCGGCCCGGCGCCCCAAGGACTACTACGTGGTGGCCGATCTGCCCCGCACGACCACCGGCAAGGTCCGCCGGCTCGACCTGCCCGGCCACCTTGGGCTGACCCCGCCCGCCTAGCGTGTCGGCACCGGCCGCACGGGGTACGAACAGTCCGTGCGCTTCGGGAACGTGGAGATCCGCCCGCTCGGCGGTGGGCTCGGCTGCCTGCTGATGATCCTTTTCTCGGTCATCGCCTCGGTCGTACTGACCGTGCTCGCCAATCTGGTGCTGCGGTAGCGGAGGCGCTCAGGCGGCCAACTGGTCGCGGCCGCGGCTCTTCGCCGCGTACAGCTGCTTGTCGGCGATGTGGAAGAGATGGTCGGCTGCCATCCCGTCGCGCAAGGTGGCGGCACCCAGGCTCACCGTGACGCGCATGCCGAGGGCGATCTCGTTCCAGGGCTGGGTGGCGATCCAGTGGCGGATCCGTTCGCCGATCCGGGCGGCGGTGGTCAGATCGCCCCGGATGAACACGGCGAACTCGTCGCCGCCGAAGCGGACCGGTACATCCATGCTCCGGCAGTGCTGCTTCAGCGCCCGGGCGATCTGGATCAGCACCTGGTCGCCGGCCGCGTGCGAGTACGTGTCGTTGATGTGTTTGAAGTTGTCGGCGTCAAGGAGGAGCAGCGTGAGCTGGTCCGGGCGCCCCTCCCGGTCGAGGAGGGCCATCTGCTGGTCGAAACAGCGACGGTTGCCCAGACCGGTGAGCGGGTCCTGCAGGGCCGCGGCGTCCGCGCGGGTCCGCTCGGCCTCCAACTGCACCCGGCGACGGGCCTGGCGCAGCATCGCTAGCCGCTCCAGCCGCAGGTTCCACAGCTGCTGGGCCTGCGCCTGAAGCGCCGCCAGCACGTGCCGCGTCTCGGGGAACTGCGCGATCGCGAGCAGGGCCAGCTCGTGCTGGAAGATGAGCCGCTGCGTCGTCTGTCCCGTGTGCGTCGACAGCTCCACGGCGGCGATGAACTCCCGCCGGGCACCCGGGTAGTCACCCCGGGCGCGCAGCACGAGGCCGTACGCGAAGTGCACCAGCCTGGCCTCGTGGTGCTGGCTGCGGTCGCGCATCGACCCGACCATGGGCTCGACCAGCTCGGCGGCTTCGTCGACGCGGCCCAGCTTGGCGAGCACGGTGGCGAGCACCGCGGTGGCGAGCGGCGCGTCGGCGGTCGGCCCCGAGCGACGGTACGCGTCGACCCAGGGCTGGATCAGCCGGACGCTTTGCAGGTACCGGGCGGCCGCCACCTCGAGCTGGCCGAGGTGCTCCAGCCGCATGGCCCACTCCAGCAGCAGCTCCGCGCGCTGCAGCTCACTGGCCTCGCGGTCGATGCTGCCCGGCTCCTGGCCCTCCATCAGGATCCGCGACGACGAGTCAGCCAGCTCGTACAGCTCCGCGGCGCGCGCGGCGTCGGTCAGCGAGGAGATCGCCGACAGGTGCCGCCGGTGGCTGCGCGGGGTCTCGTCCAGAATGCTGGTCGCGCGCGCGACCAGTTGGAGCCCCTCGTCGAGCCGGCCCATCCGGATAAGGATCTCGGCGACGTCCGAGAGGGTCTTCGCCTCCTCGACGGTGGCGCCAGCGGCCCGGTGCAGGCGCAGCAGGGACTCGCCGGCCGCCAGCGCCTCCTGCAGGCGGGCCAGCCCGATCATGGCGTACATCCGGGTCTGGGTCACGAAGACCAGGGCCCGGGAGTCGTCCACGGCGCGGGCCAGCGCCTCGACGATGTCGGTGGCGCGCAGCGCCTCCCAGTTGCGGCCCTTGACCGTGAGCTCGTGCATCCAGTTGACAAGGCCCGGGAAGCCGCCCAAGGGGTGAGGCACGACGGGCAGGCGTCGCTCGTCCATGGCTCCAGCCACGTGCCCACTCCCCTCAGTACAGATGTCTGCACTCTCCGTAGTTGATTCCGCCGTGCAGGTCGGCTACGGCGAGCCTGGACTGAGGATTTCCGGACAAATCTTGCTGCGGCGTGCGACGGAGTACGGCGGACGCACATCGTGATCTATGACGTCAGCTCAGCCGCCGAGCCTTGGTGGCCGCAGCCTTCCCACAGCCCGGCCCACCAGCAAGATCAAGGTCTATGGCTGGAGGTCGCGCTGGTACCAGGTGCCCGACTTACCGCCGAGATCGGCCGGGGTGGCCGGGCCAACCGGGACGAACCCGGCCTTGGCCAGCACCTTCTGGGACGCGGCGTTGTCATGGGAGGTGGCCGCCCGCAGTGTGCGCAGCCCGTGCCGCGCTGCCGCAATCCGGCACAGCTCCCGGACGGTCGCGGTCGCCACGCCGCGGCCGGCGACCTGCTGCGCGACCCGATAGCCGAGTTTGGCAGTGCCGTCATCGAAGTCGTACAGGTTGAACCGGCCCAGAACCGAGCCGTCATCAGCGACGAGCACGTAGAAGGCACAGATGCCCGCCTCTTGCTCAGCCAACAAGGCGCTGTGCCGGTCGGGGAACTGGTCGAAGAACTCGTCGCCGCGGTCGGAGACCGAAGCAGCGAAGTACGCGCGGTTCATCAGCTCGAAGTCCAGGACTGCCGGGGCATGGCCAGCATGCAGCTGCTCTAGCTCGGGCACCGCCCAACTCTACCCAGACAGCGCGCTGAGGCCATCTATGATTCCGCCACCGGTAGCCGGCCCCAAAGCCCGGGCGCATAACGATCTGCGGCTGGAGTATCAGGTCCACGACCATTGATGGTTACGCGGTGGCCGTCTTCCTGGTTACCACGCCAAACGCACACCTTGGACACGCGGCATCCCGAAGGTCTTGGCACGATGAGATCACGTGGATCTCGGTCGGTTCGGCGCTCTGGCGTCTCAGGCGCCGCGCCCGGTCTTCTCCTGTAGCTCGTCGATCTTCTTCGACGCCTCGGCCTTCGTCAGATCGTCGGGGACGTCCTCGCCGGCTTCCTGTGCAAGCGTGCCCAGGTAGGACTCCTGCGCTCCGGTCATCGGCTCGTCGCCGGTCTTCCAGTCGTCCGGGTCCTTGATAGCCGACTGCGGGGTCTCGCGCGCGTCGCTCATTCCTCCACCTTCCGATCCGTCGAACAGGTGTTCTGATACCCCGTACCGTGGGCAGGTATGCGTGGCGCGCGCGTGGGTACCTAGCCGGCATGACAGTGAATCCGATCCAGCTGCAGAAGTTCCTGAAGGGCATCGACTACCCCGCCGACAAGAACACCCTGCTGCAAACGGCTCGGAGCAACGGTGCGGACGACAACGTCATCCGCACCTTGGAAGAGCTGCCCCGGGACCGGTTCAACTCCCCCAACGACGTCAGCGAAGCCATCGGTGACAAGCGCTGACCGGCGCGGACGGGCGACGGGTCAGGGCTTGCGCTCCTGCTGCTCCTCCTCCTGGTTCACGTCGCCCTCCGCCTGATCCCTGTCCTGCGCATGTTCGACCTGAGGTGACGTGGCGTCCTCGGCGGGGATGTCGCCGGCCTCCGGCACCTGCAGCGAAGGAACCTCATTTTCACTCATGACGCGGTGTTTACCCGCCGACGACTACCGCAATCCCGCCACCGGCGGCTCACCGCTCTCCCAGCGAACCAGGCGGCGCGCCTTGCCGACCTCGGTGCGCGGTAGCTGGCCCGGCGGCATGAGCAGGACCTCGCAGGACAGCCCGAGCCGCTCCCGCAGCGCCGCGCCCAGCCGAGCGGTCACGGCGTCGGAGCCGGCGGCATCCGCCGCGAGGGCCTCGGCGCAGACCACCAGCCGCGGCTGCGCGGTCCGGGCGTCCACCACCAGCAGGTACTGCGCGGCGACCGCCCGGTCGGCGAGCACGACCTGCTCGACCTCACTCGGGTACACGTTCACACCGCGGATCACCAGCATGTCGTCGGCACGCCCGGTCAGCTTGCTCATGCGTACGGTCGTGCGCCTGCCGGGGCCGCGGGTGCGGTCGAGGCGGGCCAGGTCGCCGGTGCGGTAGCGCAGCAGCGGCAGCGCCTCCTTGGTGAACGTGGTGAAGGTCAGCTCCCCCAGCTGGCCGTCGGGCACCGGCTCGCCGGTGAGCGGGTCGATCGTCTCGACATAGAAATGATCCTCCTGGACGTGCAGCCACCCGTTCGAGTCGAGCGTCTCGCACGCCACCCCCGGGCCGATGATCTCGGACAGGCCGTAGATGTCGAGCGCCCGGATGCCCAGCAGCCGCTCGATCTGCGCGCGCATGGCGTCCGTCCAAGGCTCCGCGCCGTGCACCCCGACCCGTAGGCCGATCTCGTCCGGGGCGACGCCGGCCGCCGCGAACGCCTCGCCGAGATAGACGGCGTACGACGGCGTACAGGTGAGCACGTCGGGGCGCAGGTCCTGGATGAGCCGCAGCTGGCGCTGGGTCATGCCGGCGGACGCGGGCACCACGGTCGCGCCGAGGGCACCGGCCCCGTGGTGGACCCCGAGCCCGCCGGTGAACAGCCCGTACCCGTACGCGTTGTGGATCACCGACGCGCGGGTCGCCCCGGCCCCGGCCAGCGAGCGGGCCATGACGTGGGCCCACAGCGCGATGTCGCCCGCTGTGTACGCCACCAGCGTCGGCCGGCCGCCGGTACCCGAGGAGCCGTGTACGCAGGCCACCTCCTCCGGTGGCACCGCGAGCAGCCCGAGCGGGTAGTGCTCCCACAGGTCCGCCTTGGTCGTCAGGGGAAGCCGTGGGAGATCCGCGAGGGTGAGCCCGGCGCCCGAGTCCACTCCCGCGGCGCGCAGCCGCCGCCCCAGCAGGCCATCCCGCACGAGCAGGCGATCGACGAGCTCGCATAGCCGCCGGGTCTGCAGCGCGGTGCGCTCGTCCACCGACATGGTCTCGGCTGGGTCGAAGACTGCGGTCGGCTCGACGGCATCGGCGAGTTTCATGCCCACACGATAGGGCGGGACGATCGGCACTGGAATGGATCACTCGGAGGGAGGACCGTCGAAGCTGGAGGCGCACGATGACACAGACCCTGCGGCTGGGGCGGGTGGCCGGCATCCCGGTCGGCGTGCACTGGTCGGTGCTCGTCGTCATGGTCCTGCTCGTACAGGGCCTCGCCACCGTGGTGCTGCCGTCCAGCGCCCCCGGGCAGGCGTTGTGGACCTACTGGGTCGTCGCCGCCGGTGCCTCGGTGCTGTTCCTGCTGTCGCTGCTGGCCCACGAACTCGCCCACGCGCTGGTCGGGCGGTACTTCGGCATCCGGGTGCAGCGGGTGACGCTGTGGCTGCTCGGCGGCGTCGCCGAGCTGGCAGACGAAGCACCGCACGCGCGGGCCGACCTGCTCGTGGCCGGGGCGGGACCGCTGGCCAGCATCGTCGCCGGTGCGCTGTCGGGCGTCGGGGCGCTCGTCGCTTCGGTCGCCGGCGCGCCGCCGGTCCTGACGGCGGCGCTGGTCTGGTTGACATTGATCAATGGGGTGCTCGCGCTGTTCAACCTGCTGCCCGGTGCGCCGTTGGACGGCGGCCGGGTGCTGCGGGCCATCCTCTGGCAGGTACGCGGCGACCGGGACCGGGCCAGCCAGGCGGCGGCCCGCACCGGGCGCGGTATCGGCCTCGTCCTGGTCGCGTTGGGGCTGGCCCAGGTGCTCGTCAGCGGGCAGCTGCGCGGACTGTGGCTCGCCTTCGTCGGCTGGTTCCTCGTGACGGCCGCGACCGCGGAGGAGGCCGCCGCCCGGTACCGGTCGCTGCTCGGCGACGTGCCGGTACGGCAGATCATGAACCCGTACCCGGTGTCCGGCAACCCGGACCAGAGCGTCGGCGACTTCACCCGTACGGTCGTCTCCCGGGCGCACCACCGGGCGTTTCCACTGCGGGACTGGCAGGGCCGCCCGGCCGGGGTGGTGCGGCTGGTGGACGTCACGCGGGTGCCCGCCGACGCCCGGGACAGCACCCCGCTGTCCGAGCTCGCCACGCGGCCGGAACTGGCGGCGGTGGTTCCGGCCTCCCGCCCCGCGGCCGAGATCGCGCCGGCGGTGGCGCGGGGCGGTCTGGTGCTGGTCGTCCAGGACGGGCTCCTCGTCGGCGTGGTGAGCGAGGCGGACATGGTCCGCGCCGCCGAACTGGCCCGGCAGTCGTGAGCCGACCACGACCGGCGGCGGAGCCGAGCGGGAGCGGGGGATCCAAGCGGAGCCGGGCGGGAGCGGGGGATCCATGCGGAGCCGAGCGAGACCCGAGCGGGATCGCTGTGCGGGCGGCGGAGCCGAGCCGGGCCTGGCCGACTCCACCGCCCGCTGGGTGCGCCGGCCACCGGTGTGGGAACTGGGGCGGGGGTTTGGCCGGCGCTTCCACGTGGGAACGACGCAGACGCTATCGGGTTCTCCGGCCCCCACAATGGCTTCGGCGCCCAATTAAATGAGACCTAAGAAAGATTTGCCGACCTTTCAACTTCGGAGCGGTCGGCCCCTCGCTGGGCCCGTCGCCGGCGCCGCTCGGCCGGATCCCGCGACAGCCGCCCGACGAATCCGAAGCGGCTCGACGACTGCGCCGGCCGCTCGGCGTCCGCGAGCAGGACCACGATGCTGGCCCCGCCCAACCGGCCGCGGGCGATGTTGACCGCCCCGTTGGCGTTGTAGGCGACCCGCTTGACGATGTCCAGCCCCAGCCCCGTTGAGCCGTGGTTGGTCTCGCCCCGGCGCAGTGCCCGGTCGGGGTCGGCGATGCCCGGGCCGCCGTCCTCGACACGGATCGCCACGTACCCGTCGCGCCTCGACACGGCGACCTCCAACGGCACGCCCTGGGGCGTGTAGCGGAAGACGTTGCCCAGCAGGGCGTCGAGCGCGGCGGCGAGCTCCGCGCGCGGCACGGGTACCGGCGCCGGGGTGTCGACCCCGATCGCCTCGCAGCGACGCCCCTGGTCACCGGCGACGGCCGCCCAGAACCGCATCCGCTCGCGCACGACCTCGCTGGCGTCGCAGCCGGTCTGCTCCCCCGGCTCCGTCGCGGCGAGGCTCGGCTTACGGGCAGTCCGGATGATCTCGTCGACCTCGAGCTCGAGGTTGCTGATCGCATGCCGGATGCGCTGCGCGGCGTGGTCGTCGTCGAGGGTCTCGGCGTCCAGGCGCAGCGCCGTGAGCGGGGTGCGCAGCCGGTGCGACAGGTCGGCCACCAGTTCCCGCTCGTTGGCCAGCAGCCCCTTGACCCGTTCGGCCATGGCGTTGAAGGCGAGCGCCGCCTCGGCGAGCTCGCGGGGTCCGCTGGGCTCCACCCGGACATCAAGCTGGCCGTCGCCCAGCGCGCTCGCGGCGGCGGCGAACCCGCGCGCCGACCCGACCACTTTCGCGGCCAGCCGGTCACCGACCCACACCGACGCGACGACGAGGCCGAGCGCGACGGCGGTAAGGGCGTACCAGGCGACGTGCACCCGCCGGGTCAGCTCACTGTTCGGGATGAACACCTCGATCACCGCGTTGCGGCCCTGCCCGATGTCGACCGGTAACAGGTACGACAGCCCGCCCGGCACCTCCGTCGTGGTGGCGCTGGACTGGTTCGCGGCGTTGGCGATGTCCTCGGCACGGGCGTGCCGCTGGCCGACGCTGCCGCCGTCGAGCCCGTGCACGGCGATCCGGGACGCGGTGGGCCCGCCGGCGATGGTGCTCAGCGCCCGGTCGACCGCCACCGGATCGGTGGTGGTCATCAGGACCGCCACCACGACCGTGGTCTGCCGCTCGGCGTCGGCCAGGGCCCGTTCGCGCGCCAGCTGTTGCACGACCAGAGCGAGCGGGATGAGGAACGCCAGCGCCACCATGGACGTGACGGCCACGCAGACGTACGCGAGCGCCCGCCTCAGTCCGGTACCACGAACTTGAAGCCGACCCCCCGCACGGTGTGCAGGAACTTCGGCTTCGCCGCGCTCTCTCCCAGCTTGCGGCGTAACCAGTACAGGTGGACGTCGATCGTCTGGTCCTCGCCCACCGACGGTTGCCGCCATACTTCCTCCAGCAGCTCTCGCCGTGATACGACCCGGCCCGGCCGGGCGGCCAGGTACGCCAACAGGTCGAACTCCTTGCGGGTCAACGTCAACGGCTGCTCGTCAAGGTACGCCTGTCGCTGCCCGAGGTCGACCCGCAGTGCGCCGGCGTCGATCACGGCTGGTTCCTCGCGGCTGGCGCGCCCGACCCGCCGCAACACCGAGGTGAGCCGGGCGTCCAGGTGGGCGCTCGTGAACGGCTTGACCATGTAGTCGTCCGCTCCGGCTTTGAGCAGCCGCACGATCTCCGCTTCGTCGTCGCGTGCGGTCGCGATGATGATCGGCACGTCGGCGATGCCGCGCAGCATGCGCAGCGCGTCGGCGCCGTCCAGGTCGGGAAGGCCCAGATCCAGCACGATCAGGTCGGGTGTGTCGGCCGCCACTCTCCGCAGGGCATCCAACGCCGTACCCACCGCGTGCACCGTGTGACCACGGTCGGTGAGCGAACGCAGGAGAGCCGCGCGGATGATGTGGTCGTCCTCGACCAATAGGACCGTCGCCATGGTGAGCACCGTAGCGGGTAGGGCAAGATGGATGCGTGCACCGTCGGCTTGCGTATCTGCTCGCATGGTCGGTAGCAGCGACGATTACCGTCAGTGTTGCCTGGCTAGGCATTCGGTCAGTGCTGGCCGCGGCCGCGCCGACCCGCATCTCCCTGTCGACCACCCAGTTGCGACGGGCCGCGCCGCTGACGCAGTCCGGCGCGTCCGGTGCGCCGGTCGGCCCGCCGACGACGGGCGCCGGGTCGCGGTCGGCTCCCCCCAACCCGGCCTCCGAGTCGATCGGCGCGTGGCTGGCCACCAACGACGGTTACCGCCGCACGTTCCACACCGTCGGCGGGGATGTCAGCTTCTTCACCGCCAAAGACGCCGTGCAGGTGATATCAAACACGCCCCAGCCGGGCTACACGGTGTACGTGACCCACTACGCCGCCGACTCGGTCATGGTGTCGTTCTTCGGTGCCCGCAAGACCTCACGCGTGTGGGTGCGCTGGTGGAACGGGCCGTACGGTGAGGTCACCGAAAGCGTCGACTGATCGACATAGATACGTTTGGGAATCGTGCCGGCGGCGCATGTTAAGACCATGACCGCGAGCCATCTGGGCGCCACCACCGCCCGTCAGGCCGGCGGCACCGCCCGCCAGGCCGTCCGCAGCCGCCCGATGCGGGCCCTCACCAGATTCGGGTTCATCGCGTACGCGGTGATGCACGCCCTCGTCGGCTGGCTCGCCCTGCAGATCGCCTGGGGTGGGTCCGGCCGGGAAGACTCACAGTCGGGCGCCTTCAGTACCCTCGCCGCCCACCCGCTGGGTCGGGTGCTCCTGTTCGCCGTCGCCGTCGGCCTCGCCGCCTTGGCCGTCTGGCAGGCGGTCGCGGCCGCGGTGGGCCACACCGATGAGGAGGGTCGCCGCCGCGCCGCCGAACGGTTCATGTCGGCCGGACGTACGGTCGTGTACGCGGCCCTGGCCTGGACCGCCTTCCGCATCGTCGCCGGGTCCGGCACGTCGAGCGCGCAGAAGCAGGAGTCCGCGACGGCGACGCTGATCTCGTCGACCGGCGGCCGCTGGCTGGTCGGCGCGGTCGGGCTGGCGGTGATCGGGTTCGGCGTCGGGATGGCGGTGTACGGGCTGCTCGGCAAGTTCGAACGCAAGCTCGACCGGTCCCGCATGGGCCCCTCGGCCGAACGCGCGGTGCACACGCTCGGCGCGGTCGGCTACGCCGCCAAGGGGGTGGCGTTCGCGATCGTGGGCGTGCTGCTGATTCTCGCCGCCGTCCACCACGACCCGAGCCGTTCGCGCGGGCTCGACGCCGCCCTGCGGGCGCTCGCCGCCCAGCCGTTCGGTCCGTGGCTGCTGTCGGTGGTCGCGCTCGGCTTCCTGGCCTTCGGCGCCTTCTGCCTCTTCCAGTCCCGGTACCGCAGAGTCTGATGCCCCTGGCGCGGATCTTGGACACCTGGCGGGCCTATGGCACCGCCAGGTGTCCAAGATCCATTGATGCCTACGGCAGCGTGGCCAGGTGCGCCTTCACGCTTCGCGACCATGCTCCCCCGGCCGCCGCGTCCCAGTTGATCGACCAGGTCATCGCGCCCCGGATACCCGGCCACGGCGTGCTCGGCCGGAACCGGCCGCAGTTCGCGCCGCGGGCCAGGCAGTCCAGCGCGCTGTTGACGACGGACGGGTCGACGTACCCGCTCCCCGCCGCCCGCGGCGACGCCGGCAGTCCGATCGCCACCTGGTCGGGGCGCAGCCCGGCCTGAATCGCGATGCAGGCCTGCGCCGTGATGAAGTCGACCGTGCCGGACGCGTAGACGTTCCCGTCGCAGCCGTTCATCGAGCCGGAGTTGTAGTACTGGGTGTGCACGACGGTCAGGATGCCCCTGATCTTGAGCGCCAGCGACAGGTACGTCGACGACGGCGACTGCATGAAAACCGTCTCCGGCGCCATCGTGATGATCAATCCGGCCCCGGCCTTGTCGCGCAGGGTGTGCAGAGCGGCACTCATGGCGTCGGGATTGATGCCGTTCTCCAGATCGATGTCGACGCCGTCGAAGCCGTACCGGCGCATGAGCCCGTACACGCTGTCAGCGAAGTTGCCGGCAGCGGTCGCGTCGCCCACCGAGATCGTGCCGTTCTGGCCGCCGACGGAGACGACGACCTTTCTGCCGCGCGTGTGCAGCGTCGCGATGTCGGCGGTGAGGTCGGCGTCGGTGTACCCGCCGAGCGCCGAGGACAGTCCGGAGTCGACCGCGAATGTCACCTTGCCCGGCCCGCTCGGGTCGGCGTCGGCGAACGCCACCGCGATCAGGTCGTAGTCGCCGGACACGTCCCGCAGGCGCTGGGCGGTGGCGCCGTTGGTGAAGTTCTGCCAGTACCCGGTCAGCTCGTGCGCGGGCAGTGCCCCGCCGCCCGGTGGCGGTGGCGGCGGCGCGGTCGGGGACGCGGTCGGGGTGGCCGGCCCGGTCGGGGTA